>NZ_JBITLP010000007.1:0-551352 GCF_044465265.1 Actinoplanes sp. NPDC049681 | reverse complement strand
TCGGCGACCTGCGGGGAGCGGCCGAGGCTGTGGGTGAGGGTGGCGTTGGCCTCGGTGATGGCCAGGCGTAGTTCTTGCAGGCGGCGGGGGACGCGGACGGACCAGGTGCGGTCGCGGAAGTGGCGTTTGATCTCGCCGATGATGGTGGGGATGGCGTAGCCGGCGAAGTCGACGCCGCGTTCGGGGTCGAACTTGTCGACGGCTTTGATGAGGCCGACGGTGGCGGTCTGGACCAGGTCGTCGGTGGGTTCGCCGCGGCCGGAGTAGCGGTGGGCGAGGTGGCGGGCCAGCGGCAGCCAGGCCTCGATCGCCCGATCGCGCAGAACCGCGCGGCGGCGGTCCCCGGCGGGGGCCTCGGCCATGGCGTTGAGGAGTTCGGCGGCGCTCTCCGTCGCGGAGTCACTCGCCGTGGTGGCGGGAATCGCTGTTGCGGTCATCGAGGAGGTCCTCCATCAGCGGGCAGAGAGCCGTGCCCGCACGCGGCGACCGTTCACTCCGCTTCACGCTAGCCGGTCGGCCCAGCGTTGACCAGCCGAAAGTATGAGTCACGTCCCGTGACGCGGGCGATGTGCCCCCTTAGGGGGACGATCCGGTCAGGGCGTCAGAACGATCTTGCCCGCCACGGTGCCCGACTCGGCGAGGCGCAGCGCCTCGGCGGCCCGGGTCAGCGGCAGCTCGGCCGCGACCTGGGCGGCGAGCCGGCCGGCGGCCATCGCCTCCAGGACGGCGGTGAGGTCGGCGCCGAGCCGGGCCTGGAAGCGCTTGCGGTTCAGGGCGCGGCCACCCCACACGTTGTAGAAGGAGGCGCGCCGGCCATTGGGCAGCAGGTTCCACAGGTACAGGCGGCCGAGCAGCTTGAGCACCGGGAGCTGGCGGTTGCCGGTGTCGTCACGGGTCGACGCCGTGCCGTAGGAGACCAGCGCGCCGCCACGGCGCAGCAGCTTCCAGGACGCGACGATGCCCGCGCCGCCGACGTGGTCGAAGACGGCGTCCACACCGTCCGGCGCCACGGCGCGGACCTGAGCGGTGACGTCGCCGCGGTAGTCGACCGGGATCACCCCGGCCGCCCGGAGGGCGTCGTGGTGGCGGGAGGACGCGGTGCCGATCACCCGCGCGCCGGCCAGCCGGGCGAGCTGCACCAGGGTGGAACCGACCCCGCCGTTGGCGCCGAGCACCAGCACGGTCTGCCCGGCGCGCACCCTGGCGTGGCGATGCAGCATCTGCCACGCGGTGATCCCGTTGACGACCACGGTCTCCGCGTCGGCCGCCCGTACGCCGTCCGGCACCGGGACGAGGTCGGCCGCGTCCAGCACGGCGTGCGTGGTCCAGCCGCCGACCTTGGTGAGCGCGGCGACCCGGCGCCCGGCCAGGGCGGGATCGACGCCCGGCCCGGTCCCGGCGACCGTGCCGACCAGGTCGTAGCCCGGGACGAAGGGGTACGCCGGCTGGTCGTAGTAGCGGCCTCGCCGCATCTGCTGCTCGGCGAAGGAGACGCCGGTGGCCTCGACGCGTACGAGCGCCTGCCCCGGGCCCGGGGCGGGGACGGGGCGGTGGCGGATCTCCAGGCCCTCGGGCTCGACGACGCCGGGAAGGACGATCTCGGTCGCGGAAGTCATATCAGTGCTCCACTTCGTTAGAGGCTGTAACGAGAGTATGCACTCCTCACTGAGGCGGCCGCAAGGGCGGATGGCACGATTCGACGCAGGGTGTGCGTGGGTACACACATCCGAAACACCTGCGAGACGGAGAGCGGAACATGGCGATCCTGGGCATCGACATCGGCGGGTCTGGAGTGAAGGGGGCACCGGTCGACACGGTGCGCGGGGAGCTGCTGTCGGAACGGATCCGGATACCGACGCCGCAACCCTCGGACGTGGCGAGCGTCGTGGCGGCCGTCGCCGAGGTGGCCGGCCAGTTCGGAGACTACGAGCGGGTCGGCATCACGTTCCCCGGCGTGGTGGTCGACGGCGTCACGCGTACGGCGGCGAACGTGGACAAGTCGTGGCTCGACGCCCCGGCCGCCCGGCTCTTCTCCGAGCGGCTCGGCAAGCCGGTGTCCGTGCTCAACGACGCCGACGCCGCGGGCGTCGCCGAGGTGGCCTTCGGTGCCGGGCTCGACCAGCGGGGCCTGGTGATGATGCTGACCTTCGGTACGGGCATCGGCAGCGCCCTGTTCCTCGACGGCACGCTGGTGCCGAACACCGAGTTCGGCCACCTGGAGCTCGGCGGCGAGGACGCGGAGCTGCGCGCCTCCGACCGCGCCCGCGAGCAGGAGGACCTGAGCTGGGAGGACTGGGCCGAGCGGGTCCAGGCCTACCTGCGGCACGTCGAGATGCTGCTGTCACCCCGGCTGTTCATCGTCGGCGGCGGGGTGAGCAAGAAGGCGGACAAGTGGCTGCCGCTGCTCGACGTCCGTACCCCGATCGTGCCGGCGACGCTGCTGAACAACGCGGGCATCATCGGCGCCGCGGTGACCGCCGAGCAGGCGGCCGGACATCCGGGCGCCGTACCCGTCGAGGCCGACCGGCCCGGCGTCGTGGGCGCCGCCGTCGGCGACCGGAAGAGCTGAGGAGACCCGTGCCCCGCACCGTAGCCACCAACAAGCGCGTCGGCCGCGAGGAGCTGCTGGAGTTCCTCCGGCCCCGGCACCACGCCGTCCTGATGACCACCCGCGGGGACGGCCGGCCGCAGTCGTCGCCCAACACCTGTGGCGTCGACGCCGAGGGCCGCATCGTCATCTCCACCTATCCCGAGCGGGCGAAGGTGAAGAACATCCGCCGCGACCCCCGGGTCAGCGTCTGCGTGCTGTCCGACGAGTTCGGCGGCGCGTGGGTCCAGGTCGACGGCGTCGCCGAGGTCCTCGACCTGCCCGAGGCGCTCGAGCCGCTGGTCGAGTACTTCCGGGTGATCTCGGGCGAGCACCCGGACTGGGACGAGTACCGCCGCGCCATGCAGGAGCAGGGCAAGTCCCTGATCCGCGTCACGATCGAGTCCTGGGGCCCGATCGCCACCGGCGGCTTCCCCGCCCGGCTGGCCTGACCTCAGACTGCACCATGATCGCGCCTCCGGCACGACGGGATTGCGCCCCGAGGAGGCGGTGCCGAGCGCGAGCCGTGGGTGGTCAGTGTGCGGGCAGCGACGCCGCGGGAAGCAGATAGACCAGATCCTCGCGGTGGAGGTCCGCGATCGGCTCGAGCAGGTCGGGGTGGCGGAGCAGCAGCGCGGCGGCCTGCTCACGCTCGTCCGGGGCGGTCAGGCGGCGGAACTCCGCCGGCAGGTCGCCGGCGCCGCGGCGGGGGCGGGGCCGGTCGTCGGCCACGGGTACGGCGGCAGCCACCGCGTCCACGGCACGGGCGGCCAGCAGCGGATCGGCGAGCAGGCAGGCCGCCCAGCTCACGACGACCTCGTCCACCCAGGTACGCCAGCCCTCGTTCTCGGCGAGCTCGTCGTCGGGCTCGCTGCCGGTGCGCCAGTCGAGCACCGCGGAGCCGCCGGGGCCGGCCATGGCGACCAGCTCGGCGTCGACCGGGGTCGGATAGCGCAGCCACGCGGCGACGGTGACCGCCTGGCGGGCCTGCAGCTCGTTGAGGGTGGCCGCGGCGCTGTCCGCGCCGGTCCAGGGGTACGCCCGGACGAGCCAGTGCGTGCTGGCCGCGATCACCGGCGACAGCGCGGTCGACGGACCCGCCATGTGTTCCCCCAGGGCTCGGTGCGCCCCTGCTGGGGTGCGTCGCCGTACCTCTCGGCGCCGCGGGCCGGTGCTTGAGTAGCCTCCCCCCGATGGCAACGCACGGCAACCGACGGGCAACGATCTTCGCGCGGGTGGCGTCGGGGACCGCCACGCTGGAGCCGGACCCCGCCCGGGAGCAGGGCTGGACCGTGTGCGTGGACGGGGTGCCGCAGTCGTATGTCGATCTTGGCGATCCCACGTTCCTGGCTTTCGGATACGTGCGCCGGGTCGCCACGGTGCTGCGGTTGGGCGCGCCTGCGGCCGTACCGTTGACGGTCCTGCATCTGGGGGGCGGCGGGCTGACGCTGCCGCGCTGGATCTCCACGACGCGGCCCGGCTCGGTCCAGACCGTCGTGGAGCACGATCCGCTGCTGCTGGCGGTCGTGGCGCGGACGCTGCCCCTGCCGGAGGCGGTGAGGGTCGAGGTGGGCGATGCCCGGGCGTTCGTCGACGCGGCGGCGGCCGGGAGCTACGACGCGATCGTGACGGACGTGTTCCAGGGAGCGGCGATGCCCGCCAGCGTCGCGGGGGTCGGCTTTGCGGCCGCCGCCGCCCGGCTGCTGCGGCCCGGCGGCGTGCTCGCCATGAACCTCACCGACCTGCCGCCGCTGTCCTACTCGCGGATCCAGGCGGCGACGCTACGTGCCGCCTTCGGCGACGTCGCCCTGATCGCGCCGCCGGGCCTGGTGCGGGGGCGCAAGGCCGGCAACGTGGTGCTCGCGGCCGGCGTGGTTTCCGGCGATCTGCCCGTTTCCCGGCTGGCCGCCGCGGTGGCCCGGGATCCCGAGCCGGCCCGGGTGTGGCACGGCGCCGATTTGACCGAGTTTCTGGGTGGGGCAAAGGCGCGCCTCGACGGGTACGCCTGAGCGTGCTCCGGTAGGTTGAGGGGCACCGGGTGCGACACCGTTTGCGGTTCCTCCAATGCGGAGAAACTGACGTGGACGGTCGCTGCATTTCGCCCGTCTCCGAGGCCCCTCCCGACCTTTCTGACTACGGTGGAGATCATGACCGGACGCTTTCCCATCGAAGCCGTCACACCGTCCGTGTCCTGCGGCCGCTACCCGGCGAAGGCGGTGGTCGGCGAGCTGGTCCCGGTCTCGGCCGTGTCCTATCGGGAAGGCCACCACGCGCTGGGCGTGAACGTGGTATGGACGGGACCCGACGGCGAGGCGCAGCCCTTCACCCGGCTCAGCCCCGGCGAGCCCGGCCTGGACCAGTGGCACGGGGTGATCAAGCCCGACCGGGTGGGCCGGTGGACGTTCACCGTGGAGGCCTTCGACGATCCCTACCAGACCTGGCGCAACGCGGTCACCAAGAAGATCGGCGCCGGGCAGGGGCTCGAGGACCTGGCCAACGACATCGCCGAGGGCGCCGAGGTGCTGGACCTGGCCGCCAAGATCGTGCCGCAGGCGGACGAGGAGCGCGTCCGCGACGCCGCCGCCGCGCTGCGCGACGACAACCGCTCCCTGTTCGCCCGGGTCTCCCCCGCGCTCGAGCTCGAGGAGCTGCTCTGGCACAACCCGGTGCGCCACCTCGTGACGACGACCCGCTCCTACGCGATCTGGGTCGATCGCCAGCGCGCCCTCTTCTCCTCGTGGTACGAGTTCTTCCCCCGCTCCGAGGGCGCGGAGATCGGCCCCGAGGCCACCCCGATCAAGCACGGCACGTTCGCGACCGCGTCGCAGCGGATCCCGGCCGTCGCGGCCATGGGCTTCGACGTGCTGTACCTGCCGCCGATCCACCCCATCGGCAAGATCAATCGCAAGGGCCGCAACAACACCCTGGTCGCCCGCCCCGAGGACGTCGGCTCGCCCTGGGCGATCGGCTCCGACGAGGGCGGCCACGACGCCATCCATCCGCAGCTCGGCACGCTGGAGGACTTCCGGGCCTTCATCCGTACGGCGAACGAGCACGGCCTCGAGGTCGCGATGGACCTGGCGCTGCAGGCCGCACCCGACCACCCCTGGGTCCGCGACCATCCGGAGTGGTTCACCACGCGCGCCGACGGCACCATCGCGTACGCCGAGAACCCGCCCAAGAAGTACCAGGACATCTACCCGCTGAACTGGGACAACGACCCGAAGGGCCTGCGCGAGGAAGTGCTCCGCGTGGTCCTGCACTGGGTCGAGCAGGGCGTGAAGATCTTCCGCGTCGACAACCCGCACACCAAGGCGCTGAACTTCTGGCAGTGGTGCATCGCCAAGGTCAAGGCGGTCGACCCCGACGTACTCTTCCTCGCCGAGGCGTTCACCCGCCCGGCGATGATGAACGGGCTGGGCAAGATCGGCTTCACCCAGTCGTACACGTACTTCACCTGGCGCACGACCGCGTGGGAGATGCGCGAGTACGTGAACCAGCTGAAGTCCTCGATCGACTGGATGCGCCCGAACTTCTGGCCCAACACGCCGGACATCCTGCCCGAGCACCTGTGGCACGGCGGGCCGCCGATGTTCAAGATCCGGACGGTGCTGGCGAGCATGCTCTCCCCGTCCTGGGGCATGTACTCGGGGCTGGAGCTCTTCGAGCACGTGCCGCGGCCGGGCTCGGAGGAGTACATCGACAACGAGAAGTTCGAGCTCAAGCCGCGCGACTGGGCGGGCGCCGAACGGGCCGGGCGGTCGCTGGCGCCGTACATCACCCGTTTGAACACCATCCGGCGTGAGAATCCCGCACTGCAGTGGCTCCGGAACATCGAATTCCACGAGATCGACAACACCGAGCTGCTGTGCTGGTCCAAGCGGGATCCCGAGACGGGCAACACCGTTCTGGTCATCTGCTCGTTCGACTCGGCGAACGTGCAATGGGGCAACACGACCCTCGACATGCCGGCCCTCGGCATGGATTGGCACGAGCGCTTCGACGTGGTCGACCAGATCACCGGGGCGTCGTACGAGTGGGGCCAGCACAACGCCGTGCGGATCGACCCGTACGTCGAGCCGGCGCACGTGTTCGTGGTTCACCCGCGCCGCTGACGGCGCTTGCGATTCAGTTCCTGCGGGGTGGGGTAGGTGAGACGTCTGATGGACCTGACGAACGACCTCGACGCGACCGTCGAGCACGATCCCGCGGAGGGCAGTCACGTCGAGGACGGTGTGGTCGAGCATCCCACCGCGGACGACTTCGGCCACGCCCGGACGCTGCCCGCGGACCGGACCTGGTTCAAACGGGCCGTCTTCTACGAGGTGCTGGTCCGGGCGTTCTACGACTCGAGCGCGGACGGCTCCGGCGACCTGCGCGGCCTGATCGAGCGCCTGGACTACCTGCAGTGGCTCGGCGTGGACTGCCTCTGGCTGCCGCCGTTCTACGACTCGCCGCTGCGCGACGGCGGGTACGACATCCGGGACTTCTACAAGGTCCTGCCGGACTTCGGCACGGTCGAGGACTTCGTCGCCCTGCTCGACGCGGCGCACAAGCGCGGCATCCGGGTCATCACCGACCTGGTCATGAACCACACCTCCGACTCGCACGCCTGGTTCCAGGAGTCGCGCCGCGATCCCGACGGGCCGTACGGCGACTACTACGTCTGGAGCGACACCAGCGAGCAGTACAAGGACGCGCGGATCATCTTCGTCGACACCGAGGAGTCGAACTGGACGTTCGACCCGGTGCGCCGGCAGTTCTACTGGCACCGCTTCTTCAGCCACCAGCCCGACCTGAACTACGACAACCCCAAGGTCCAGGAGGCGATGCTCGACGTCCTGCGCTTCTGGCTGGACCTGGGCATCGACGGCTTCCGGCTGGACGCGGTGCCGTACCTGTTCGAGCGCGAGGGCACCAACTGCGAGAACCTGCCCGAGACGCACGCGTTCCTCAAGCACTGCCGCAAGGTGATCGACGACGAGTTCCCCGGCCGGGTGCTGCTCGCCGAGGCGAACCAGTGGCCGGCGGACGTGGTCGAGTACTTCGGCGACTCGGAGACCGGCGGCGACGAGTGCCACATGGCCTTCCACTTCCCGCTCATGCCGCGCATCTTCATGGCGGTGCGCCGGGAGTCGCGCTTTCCCATCTCGGAGATCCTGGCCCAGACGCCGCCGATCCCGGACATGGCCCAGTGGGGCATCTTCCTGCGCAACCACGACGAGCTGACGCTCGAGATGGTCACGGACGAAGAGCGCGACTACATGTACTCCGAGTACGCCAAGGACCCGCGGATGAAGGCGAACGTGGGCATCCGCCGGCGGCTCGCCCCGCTGCTGGAGAACGACCGCAACCAGATCGAGCTGTTCACCGCGATGCTGCTCTCGCTGCCCGGCTCGCCGGTGCTGTACTACGGCGACGAGATCGGCATGGGCGACAACATCTGGCTCGGTGACCGCGACGGCGTCCGCACCCCCATGCAGTGGACCCCGGACCGCAACGCGGGTTTCTCCACGGCCAATCCGGGCCGGCTCTACCTGCCGGCCAACCAGGACCCCGTGTACGGGTACCAGGCGGTCAACGTGGAGGCCCAGCGCGACAGCGCGACGTCGCTGCTCAACTGGACCCGGACCATGCTGGCCGTGCGGCGACGGCACGAGGCGTTCGCCATCGGCACGTTCCGCGAGCTCGGCGGCTCCAACCCGTCGGTGCTGGCGTACCTGCGCGAGGCCGGGGACGACGTGGTGCTCTGCGTCAACAACCTCTCGCGCTTCCCCCAGCCCATCGAATTGAACCTGCAGCACTGGAACGGGTACACGCCGGTCGAGCTGACCGGGCACGTGAACTTCCCGCGCATCGGCCAGCTGCCCTACCTGCTGACGCTGCCGGGACACGGGTTCTACTGGTTCCAGCTCTGCGGGTCCGAGGAGAAGCAATGACGCTGCCCTTCGCCGAATGGCTGCCCCAGCAACGCTGGTACGCGGGCCGCAGCCGGACCCTCACCTCCGCCGAGCCCGCCTCCGTGACCCCGCTGCGCGACGACATGGACCTGATGCTCGTCGACGCCGCGTACGAGGACGGCAGCACCGAGCGCTATCAGATCGTGGTCGCCTGGAACGACGGCCCGATCTCGGAGTACAGCACGATCGCCACGATCGGCACCGACAACGACCGCACCGGCTACGACGCGCTCTACGACACCGAGGCGGCCCGCTACCTGCTCGGGCTGATCGACTCGTCGGCGGTCAAGGGCGACGTGGTGTTCACCAAGGAACCGGGCACGTCGCTGCCGCTCAATTCGTCGCCCCGGGTCTTCGACGCCGAGCAGAGCAACACCAGCGTGATCTTCGAGGAGGAGGCCATCCTCAAGATCTTTCGCCGGGTCGACTGCGGCATCAACCCCGACATCGAGCTCAACCGGGTCCTCGGCCGCGCGGGCAACCCGCACGTGGCCCGGCTCCTCGGCTCGTTCGAGACCGGTACGGACAGCGGCGCCTGCCCGCTCGGCATGGTCACCGCGTACGCGGTCAACTCCGCCGAGGGTTGGGCGATGGCCACCGCCAGCGCCCGCGACCTCTTCGCCGACGCCGACCTGCGTGCCGACGAGATGGGCGGCGACTTCGCCGGCGAGTCGTACCGGCTCGGCGAGGCCGTGGCCTCGGTGCACCGCACCCTCGCCGACGAGCTGGGCAGCGGCCCGTCGCCGTTCCCGGTCGACGCCGTCGTGGCCCGCCTGACGTCGGCCGCCGGCGCCGTGCCGGAGCTGCGCGAGTACGTCCCGGTCATCGAGGAGCGGTTCCGCAAGCTGACCGGCGAACAGGTGACCGTGCAGCGCGTCCACGGCGACCTGCACCTGGGCCAGGTCCTGCGCACCCCCCAGGCGTGGCTGCTGATCGACTTCGAGGGCGAACCGGGCCAGCCGCTGGAGGAACGCCGGCTGCCGGACTCGCCGCTGCGCGACATCGCCGGCGTGCTCCGCAGTTACGAGTACGCCGCCTACCAACTGCTGGTCGACCAGGACGACGACGAGCACCTGGCCGCCCGGGCCCGCGAGTGGGTCGACCGCAACCGGGCCTCCTTCTGCGACGGGTACGCGGCAGCCGCCGGCGCCGACCCGCGCGACCATGCCGCGTTGCTGGCGGCGTACGAGCTGGACAAGGCGGTCTACGAGGCCGCGTACGAAGCCCGGCACCGGCCCGGATGGCTGCGCATCCCGCTGCGGTCCATCGCCCGGCTCGTCGGCTGACACCCCGGAGGAAGAACCGATGATCGGGCAGACCACCCCGCCGACCTCGCCCGTGCCGGGCGGCGCCGACCAGCGCCAGATGCACGCCGTCATCTCGGGCGACACGCACGACCCGCACTCGCTGCTGGGTGCGCACCCCGGCGGCGGCCGTACGGTGATCCGGACGATGCGCAAGGGCGCGAAGTCCGTCTCTGTGGTCGTCGGCGACGAGCGTACCGAGATGACCCAGGTGCACCCGGACGGCATCTTCGCCGCCGAGCTGCCGGACTCTGTGCTCGACTACCGGATCGACGTGGACGGGACGGTCTGCGACGACCCGTACCGGCACCTGCCGACCCTCGGCGAGCTGGACCTGCACCTGATCGGCGAGGGCCGGCACGAGAAGCTGTGGACGGTGCTCGGCGCCCACCCGCGCGGCGACGGCGTGGCGTTCGCCGTCTGGGCGCCGTCGGCCCGCGGCGTGCAGGTGATCGGCGACTTCGCCGGCTGGGGCCCGTACGACGGCTGGCCGATGCGCTCGCTCGGCAGCAGCGGCGTCTGGGAGCTCTACGTGCCGGGTGCGTCCGCCGGCACCAAGTACAAGTTCAAGATCCTCGGCCGCGACGGCGTCTGGCGGGAGAAGGCCGACCCGCTGGCCCAGCACACCGAGGTGCCGCCGGCTACCGCGTCGGTCGTCTTCGAGTCCTCGTACGAGTGGCAGGACGCCCAGTGGATGGCCGAGCGCGCCTCCCGCCACTGGCACCAGGAACCGATGAGCGCCTACGAGGTGCACCTCGGCTCGTGGCGGCCGGGCCTGTCCTACACCGAGCTCGCCACGCAGCTGGTCGACTACGTGAAGGAGACCGGCTTCACGCACGTCGAGCTGATGCCGGTCATGGAGCACCCGTTCGGCGGCTCATGGGGCTACCAGGTCACCGGCTACTACGCCCCGACGTCCCGCTTCGGCACGCCCGACGAGTTCCGCTACCTGGTCGACAAGCTCCACCAGGCGGGCATCGGCGTGATCCTCGACTGGGTCCCGGCCCACTTCCCCAAGGACGAGTGGGCCCTGGCCCGCTTCGACGGCACGCCGCTCTACGAGCACGGCGACTGGCGGCGCGGCGAGCACCCCGACTGGGGCACGTACGTCTTCGACTTCGGCCGCAAGGAGGTCCGCAACTTCCTGGTGGCCAACGCCCTCTACTGGTGCGAGGAGTTCCACGCCGACGGCCTGCGCGTCGACGCGGTCGCCTCCATGCTCTACCTGGACTACTCCCGCAAGGACGGCGAGTGGACCCCCAACCAGTACGGCGGCCGCGAGAACCTCGACGCGATCAGCTTCCTGCAGGAGATGAACGCGACGGTCTACAAGAACAACCCCGGCGTGGTCACCATCGCCGAGGAGTCCACGGCGTGGCCGGGCGTTACCCGCCCCACCCACCTGGGCGGGCTGGGCTTCGGCTTCAAGTGGAACATGGGCTGGATGAACGACACCTTGTCCTACATGGAGAAGGAGCCGATCTACCGCCAGTGGCACCACCACCAGATGACCTTCGCCACCGTGTACGCCTGGAGCGAGAACTACATCCTGCCGATCAGCCACGACGAGGTCGTCCACGGCAAGGGCTCGCTGACCGGCAAGATGCCCGGCGACCTCTGGCAGAAGCTGGCGAACACCCGCGCCCTGCTCGGCTTCATGTGGGCCTTCACCGGCAAGCAGCTCCTCTTCATGGGCGCCGAGATGGGCGACGAACGCGAGTGGAGCGAGGAGAGAGGCCTCGACTGGGACCTCCTCGCCGACGAGTCCCGCGGCGGCGGCATCCACAGCCTGATCAAGGACCTGAACCGCACGTACCGGGAGACGCCTGCCGTGTGGACGCAGGACACCACCCCGAGCGGTTTCCGGTGGATCACCTCGGAGGACTCGCAGCACAACACGTTCTCGTTCCTGCGCTTCGCCCCCAACGGCGACACCCTGGCCTGCATCGTCAACTTCGCGGCGGTCCCGCACGAGGGCTACCGCATCGGCCTCCCCCGCGCAGGCGTGTGGCGCGAGGTCATCAACACCGACAGCGAACTGTACGGCGGCTCCGGCGTCGGCAACCTCGGCGAGGTCCACGCGGAAGCGCTGCCGTGGCACGGCTTGAACGCGTCCGCGGCGCTGCGGGTGCCGCCGCTCGGGGCGGTGTGGTTGCGCTTCGAGGGCTGACCATCGCAATGAGGAACGGGCGCCTGCCGCGGGCGCCCGTTCTTCGTGGTCGCGACAGCCCGGTACCGTTGCCGGCATGGCTGTCCCGGGCACCATCCGTCAGTGGCACGACGACGAGGGCTGGGGCGTGGTCGACTCCGCGGAGACGCCCGGTGGCTGCTGGGCCCATTTCAGCGCCGCCGCCGTCGACGGGTATGGGAGCTTCGCCGCCGGGCAGCCCGTGTGGCTCGAGTGGGAGACGCCGGGCCAGGAGGGCTTCCCCTTCCGGGCCGTGCGGTTGTGGCCGCACGGCGCAGACCCGGTTACCCGTCGCCCCGACTCCGGCCTCGGCACCGGCACCGGCCTCGATCCCGCCGCCAGCACCGACCCGGGCACAGGTGCGGCCTATACGAGCACACTCAGGCTGACGTTCGACCCGCCCCCACCCGGCTGACCCGCGCCCAGCCCCGTTCAGCGCGACGTTCGCAGCGTCTTCGGTGCGACGGTGTTGAAGGCGTCCTCGCACAGCTCCGCGATCTCGTCCCAGTCCACCTCCCCGTCCAGCCGCACCCCCAGCCACCCGCGATGTCCCACGTACGGCGGCCGGAAGAACCTGTCACCGTCCGCGGCGATCAGCTCCTCCTGGGCACCCGGCGGCGCGGCGCACCACAGCTGCGGGAAGCCGGCGTCGTGGTGGCCCTCTGCCATGAGCGAGACGAACGTCCGCTTGCCGCGCACGAACCAGGTCGGTGAGCCGTGGCTGAGCCGCTCGGTGACCTCGGGCAGCGCGAGGCAGATCCGTCGGAGCTCCTCGAGCATGCCCTGCCCTTCCCCGCCGGTCACCGAACGCGCGCCTCGACCGTCAGCCTTGCGCAGCCGTGATGTTGACCATCCAGTAGATGCCGAACCGGTCCCGGCAGCTGCCGAACTCGTCGCCCCACATCTGCTTCTCCAGCGGCACGCTCACCGTCCCGCCCGCGGAGAGCTTCTCCCAGTAGCCGCGCAGCGTGTCGCCGTCGTCGCCGCTGAGGCTCACCGACATGTTGGAGCCCGACACGATCTCCATGCCCGGCGGCGTGTCCGAGGCCATCAACGCCAGGCCGTCCGGTGTTTCCAGCAGGGCGTGCATGATCTTGTCGGCGAACGCCGGGTCCGGCATCCCGAACTCGCCGAAGGTGTTGATCCGGAGCTCACCCCCGAACACGGAGTGGTAGAACTCCATCGCGGCGCGCGCGTTGCCGTCGGGAAACGAGATGTAGGGATTCAGGCGAACGGACATGACGGCTCCTTTGCCGTGACGAATCTGCCGTGACGAATCTGCCGTGACGAGGCCGCGGTGCACCCAGCACCTTAGCCCCGCCGCCGCCCGCCGCGCCCCTGTTCCTCGCCGCCTGTGGAAAACCATTCCTCCGAGAGCAGCCCGTACAGCAGGTCGTCCGTCCACTCGTTCTTGATCCACGTATGTTGCCGCAGGTGCCCCTCGCGCGTGAAGCCGACCCGTTCCAGCAACCGCGCCGAGGCGGCGTTCCGCGCGTCGCACTCCGCCGACACCTTGTGCAGCCCTCGCACCCGGAACAACTGATCCAGCACGGCCCGTACCGCCTCGGTGGCGTACCCGTGTCCCTGCCAGCGCGGTGCCAGGGTGTAGCCGATCTCCGCCTGCCGCAGGTTGTCCGCGAGGTTCACCCCCACGTCCCCGACCAGCGTGTTCTCGTCCGCGAGCTCGACCGCGTACTGGAACCACCCTGGCTGTCCCGGGTCCGCGGCGACCATCGTCTGGACCGCGTAGCGCGCCTTGTCCAGCGAGTACGGCGAGTTCCACGACTGGTAACGGGCGACGGCCGGGTCCGACCGGTACGCCGCCAGCGCCCCCGCGTCCTCGAGCCGAAAACGGCGCAGCACCAGCCGCTCGGTGGTGATGAGCACTATTCGAGGTCCGCGACGATGACCGTGACGTTGTCCGGCGCCCCGGCCTCGAGGGTTCGCGCGATCAGCTCCGCCGCGCACACCTGGCGGTCCGGGTACGCCCGCAGCGTCGTGGCGATCACCTCGTCCTCGACGTAGTCGCTCAGCCCGTCGCTGCACAGCAGGAACCGGTCGCCGGCGCGTACCGGAACCATCCGGCCCGCAGGCCGGAACGGGCCGCCCTGGACCGCCTGGGTGACCAGGGCCCGCTGGGGGTGCCGGCGGGCGTCGTCCGGAGTGAGGACGCCCTGGTCGACGAGGGCCTGCACGTACGTGTCGTCGCGGGTGATCTGGGTCAGCACCCCGTCGCGCATCAGGTAGCAGCGGGAGTCGCCGACGTTGAGGGCCGCGACGCGGTCGCCGGCGAGCAGCAGGGCGGTCACCGTCGTTCCCATGCCGTCGCGGGCGTCGTCGTCGGCGACCGCCGCCTCGATCCGCTCGTTCGCCGTGGCCAGCGCGGCGATCAGGTCCTGCAACGGTTCGTCCGACTCCGGGAGGTCGTCGACGACGGCTACCGCCTTCACCAGGATGTCGCTGGCGAGTTCCCCGGCGGGCAGGCCGCCCATGCCGTCCGCCACGACCAGCAGCCGCCCGCCGACGAAGACCGCGTCCTCGTTGTTCGACCGGACCAGCCCCTGGTCGGAGGCGGCGACCGCACGTAGCACCAAGCTCATGGGTCAAGACTGCCAAAGGGCGGAGAGCATGTCTGTAGTACGTAGTACGTAGTGTTGGGAGGTGATGCCGGTACCGATGGTCGGCCGGGCGGCCGCACTCGACGAACTGCGGCACGCCTGGGAGCGTGTACGCGGCGGCGGGCGGTGCGTCCCCGCCGTCGTCACCGGCCTGCCCGGAACCGGCAAGAGCACCCTGGCCGCCGCCGCGGCGCAGGTCGCGGCCGCTGAGGTGGTCCTGTCGGGGTCCGCGCGGCTGCACTCCCCCGCACCGTACGACTGGCTGGCGGCCGTGCTCGCCGCCACCGGGGCGCGCCCCGATCTTCCCGTGCCGCCCGACGCTCTGGCCTGGCTCGCCCAGGACCCGGATGTCCCCCGGGAGCGGTACACGCCCGACGCGCTGCTGCGCCTGGCCGTGACCACGGTGCGCACGCTGGTCGGCGGCCGGCCGGCCGTTCTGCTGGTCGAGGACCTGCACGCGCTCGACCCCGCCAGCCTGAGCCTCATCGCGGAGCTGGCCGGCGCGGACGTCCCCGCCCTGCTGCTGGTGACGTCCCGTCCGCCGGACGCCGCGGTCAATCCCGCCCTCACCGTCCGCGCGCTCGAGCGCCTGGCCGGCGCCCCCGGGGCCGTGCGCCGGCATCTCGGTCCGCTCACCGCCGGGCAGGTGGGTCAGATCCTCGACCACGTGTACGGGGACAGCCGGCCGTCCCGGGACCTCGCGGAGGCGGTGTGGCGGCGTACGGGCGGGAACCCGTACCGGATCACCGAGCTGCTGGCCGTGGCCGGCGACCGCGAGGATCTCGCCGGGCAGCTGCGGGAGCCGGTGGAGCTGACCGCCCGGGAACGGGAGGTCCTCGGCTGCCTCGCGGAGGGGATGGCGAACAAGCAGATCGCCGGCGCGCTCGGCATCTCGGTGCGCACGGTGACCGTGCACGTGTCGAATCTGCTGCGTAAGACGGGTGCCGTGTCCCGCACCGAGGCCGCGTTGTGGGCCGTCCAGCGCGATCTCCCGGCCGAGGCGCGCACCCGGACCGGGTGATGATCAGCTCGCCCTGAGCGGGGTGCCGCGACAAGTGTCGTACCCCTCGGTCACAATCGTCCGCGTGACGACAGCCATCCATCAGCGCATCGCCCAGGAGCTCGGGGTCCGCGAGGGCCAGGTCTCGGCGGCCGTCGAGCTGCTCGACGGCGGTGCCACCGTGCCGTTCATCGCCCGGTACCGCAAGGAGGTCACCGGCACCCTCGACGACCAGCAGCTGCGCGTGCTGGAGGAACGGCTCGGCTACCTGCGCGAGCTCGAGGAGCGGCGCACGGCGGTGCTCGAGTCGATCCGCTCGCAGGGCAAGCTCGACGACGCGCTCGAAGCGCAGATCATGGCCGCGGAGTCCAAGGCGCGGCTCGAGGACATCTACCTGCCGTTCAAGCCGAAGCGCCGCACCCGCGCCCAGATCGCCCGCGAGGCCGGCCTGGAGCCGCTGGCCGACCTGCTGCTCGGCGACCCTGCCCGCGACCCCCGCGAGGAGGCCACGGCCTTCGTCGACGCCGACAAGGGCGTCGCCGACGCGCAGGCGGCACTGGACGGCGCGCGCGCCATCCTCATCGAACGCTTCGCCGAGGACGCCGACCTCATCGGTGAGCTGCGCGAGCGCATGTGGACGCGCGGCCGGCTGGTCGCCAAGGTGCGCGAGGGCAAGGAGACCGACGGGGCGAAGTTCGCCGACTACTTCGACTTCGCCGAGCCGTATTCGAAGCTTCCCTCGCACCGGATCCTCGCCATGTTCCGCGGCGAGAAGGAGGAGGTCCTCGACCTCACGATGGAGCCGACCGCCGACGAGGAGGACGCGCCGTCGTTCGAGGCCGCGATCGCCGGCCGCTTCGGCGTCTCCGACCAGGGCCGCGCCGGCGACCGCTGGCTCCTCGACACGGTCCGCTGGGCCTGGCGCACCCGCATCCTGATCCACCTCGGCGCCGACCTGCGGGTCCGGCTGTGGCAGGCGGCCGAGGACGAGGCCGTGCGGGTCTTCGCGGCCAACCTGCGCGACCTGCTCCTTGCCGCGCCTGCCGGCACGCGCACGACCATGGGCCTCGACCCCGGATTCCGTACGGGTGTGAAGGTGGCCGTGGTCGACCCCACGGGCAAGTGCGTCGCCACCTCGACCATCTACCCGCACGTGCCGCAGAACAAGTGGGACGCGTCGATCCACACCCTGGCGGAGCTCGCCAAGCAGCACAACGTCGACCTGGTGGCGATCGGCAACGGCACGGCGTCCCGCGAGACCGACAAGCTGGCGGCCGATCTCATCAAGCGGCACCCCGAGCTGAAGCTCACCAAGGTGATGGTCTCCGAGGCCGGTGCGTCCGTGTACTCGGCTTCGGCGTACGCATCGCAGGAACTGCCCGGTCTCGACGTCTCCCTGCGCGGCGCGGTCTCCATCGCCCGGCGATTGCAGGACCCGCTGGCCGAGTTGGTCAAGATCGATCCGCGCTCGATCGGCGTCGGTCAGTACCAGCACGACCTCTCGGAGGTGAAGCTGTCCCGCTCGCTGGACGCGGTGGTCGAGGACTGCGTGAACGCGGTCGGCGTCGACGTCAACACGGCGTCCGCTCCCCTGCTGACCCGGGTCTCCGGCATCGGCGCCGGCCTCGCGGAGAACATCGTGCTGCACCGCGACGCCAACGGTCCGTTCCGCAGCCGCTCCGAGATCAAGAAGGTGGCCCGGCTCGGCCCCAAGGCGTTCGAGCAGTGCGCGGGCTTCCTGCGCATCCCCGACGGCGACGACCCCCTGGACGCCTCCAGCGTGCACCCGGAGTCCTACCCGGTGGTCCGCACGATCCTCGCCACGGCCGGCACCGACCTGCGCACCGCCATGGGCAACAGCCCGATCCTGCGCGCGCTGAAGCCCGAGCAGTTCGTCACCGACACCGTGGGCCTCCCCACCATCACCGACATCCTCCGAGAGCTCGAAAAGCCGGGCCGCGACCCCCGCCCGGCCTTCACCACGGCCACCTTCGCCGAGGGCGTCGAGAAGATCGCCGACCTCAAGCCCGGCATGGTCCTCGAGGGCGTGGTCACGAACGTGGCGGCATTCGGAGCATTCGTCGACGTCGGCGTCCACCAGGACGGCCTCGTCCACGTGTCGGCGCTGTCCCACACATTCGTGAAGGACCCCCGCGAGGTGGTGAAGTCCGGCGACGTCGTCAAGGTCCGCGTGGTCGAGGTCGACGAGGCCCGCAAACGCATCTCCCTGACGATGCGCCTGACCGACGAGCCCCGCCAGGGCGGCGGCGACCGCCGCGGACCCGGCAGCGCCGACCGGCGCGGCCAGGGCAGCGGCGGCGAGCGCGGCCAGGGCAGCGGCGGCGAGCGGCGAGGCCAGGCCGGCAGCGGCGACCGGCGCGGGCAGGGCGGCCCTGCCGGCGGCGAGCGCGGCGGCCGCGACGGCAGCCAGCGCGGCGGGCAGCCGCGCCAGGGCGGCGGCGCGGGCGGCAGCGGGGGCAGCGGCGGTCAGCGCCAGGGCCAGCCCCGCCAGGGCGGCGGCCAGCAGCGCCGCGGCGGCCAGCAGTCGTCCGGCACGAGCTTCAACGGCGGCGCGATGGCCGACGCCCTGCGGCGCGCCGGACTGACGAAGGACTGAACGCAGGGCCGGCCTGGGGATCCTGGCCAGGTCGGCCCGCACCGCAGCCGCGCCCGCATGGAGCGCGGCTGCGGACCAGACCGGCCGCCACCTGACGCGCGCGCCGCCACCGGCAGCGGCGACTGGACCGCAGAGCCCGCCAGGCGCACTCCTGACAGAGCCATCGGGCCGCCGTCATCGCGGTGTAGACCGGAGGGTCGCCGGCGGCGGGCGCGTGGGTCAACGGGGAGTTCACCGAGCTCAAGAGCATGTGACGTGCTCGCCCGTACAAGGGCCGGGCCCGTTACTGGTCGCATCCGCAGGTCGCCGAGGTGGCGTGGAGCTATCCCGACCCGGTCCCGGAGAACCCCGAAGATCCGCGAACGTCCCGAGTCGCCCTTGCGACCCGGCCGCTCAGACGGGCCAGATCCTGATGTCGGTGAACGCCACCTCGTACGGCCCGGCGGGTGCCGCGTACTGCTCCGTGTAGATGCCCAGCGCGACCCGGCCGATGGTGATGTCCTCGTCGGTCACCGGCACGGTTCCCACCGGCTCGCCGTCGCGGAGGATGTCGAGCGTCTCGCCGTGCATCGTCAGGGTCATCGTCGTCGGGGGCGCTCCCACGCCGATCGGGGCGTCGTCCAGCGGGAACGTCTTGAGGACCTCGATGTCGGCGGACTTGTGGGTGCCGACGTACACGTTGCGTTCGCAGATGCGTACCTGATAGCCCTGGTTGCCGCGGAAGCGCAGCCAGACGGAGGCGCAGCTGTCCGGGGTGAGCAGCCGGACGCCGACCTGCACCTGCAGGTCGGCCGGTTCGACGTCGGCCGGGCCGCGGCAGCGGAAGACGCCCTTGGTCTCGCGGCGCACGACCAGGCCGTCGCGGAACGTGCACGTCGCGCCCTCGTCGGCGTCGCTGGACGCGTTCCAGAGCCGGGGCTGCCGCAACGAGTCGGTCAGCAGCGGGGTGTCGTGCTGACCGGTCGGGGCCACGTCGCGGTCGCGCAGCTTGGGCCAGAAGGCCACGCCGAGGCCGGCCACCGCCAGCAGGGCCAGCACGAGCAGGATCATCGCCATCGGCAGGACCCAGGGGCGGCGGGGGTGCGGGTCGCGCGTGAACGGGGTGGCCGGCCCGGCCGGGGAGACCGGCACGGGCTGGGTGACGATCGAGTCCTCGGTGTAGCCGACGAGTTCCGGCGGCGCCGCCACCGCGGTGAGCTGGCGGGCCGAGTGGTAGCCGGTCGCGGCCTGCGCCTCCTCGGCCGCGACCCGCAGTCCCGGCTGGTGGGCGAGGGCCGCCTTGGCCGGGGCGGGCTGCTGCGGGCTCGTGACCAGCAGGTCGAGCAGCTCGCGGGCGGTCGGCCGGTTCGCCGGGTCCTTCTCCAGGGCGTGCGCGACCAGGTCGCGCAGCGGCCCGCTGAGGCCGGAGAGATCCGGGGGCCGGGTCAGGATCCGGGCCGCGGTCGCGGGTGGCGAGTCCGCGCTGAAGGGGGTACGGCCGGTGCCCGCGTACGCCACGACGCCACCCCACGCGAACACGTCGGCGGCCGGCGTGAGCAGCGTCGTGTCCTCGCCGAAGCGCTCGGGCGCCATGTACGCGACCGTGCCCACCATCTCGTCGGTGTGGGTGTGACCGTCGGTGGCCTCCATGGGCCGGGCGATGCCGAAGTCGATGACCTTGGGGCTGCCGGGCGCGAGCAGCACGTTGCGGGGCTTGAGGTCGCGGTGGATGATCCCGGCGCCGTGGATGGCGGTGAGGGCGGTCGCCACGCCGATCGCGACGCCGTGCAGGTTGGCGGCGGTCAGCGGGCCGCGCTCCTCGACGACCTCGGCGAGGCTGGGGCCGTCGACGTACTCGACGACGAGGTAGGGCTGTTCGTGGTCGGGGTCGGCGTCGAGGACCTCGGCGGTGCAGAAGGGCGGCACCTGGCGGACCCGGTTGACCTCGCTGCGGAAGCGCCGGCGGAACGCGTCGTCGGGGGCCAGGTCGGCGCGGATCATCTTGACCGCGACGAGTGTGCCCGACGCCGCGCGCGCCAGGTAGACGGTGCCCATGCCGCCCTCGCCCAGCCGGCTGAGCAGCTCGTACGGCCCCAGCCGGCGCGGGTCACGCGGGCGCAGCGGGGTCGTCCGCTCCTCCGCCATGCCGCTGCTCCTACGCCCCCGGACGGCTCTATCGCCGCCCTCCCCGCGCCCTGAGGGCACGGGACATCACCCCCGACAGGAAGGCACCCTATCGGGCGGTGTCACTGCCTGCGAAGACCCTTCTGCCTGTTGCCGCCTAACCGACACCGAGATCGTCAGATCGACCGGATGTCGACGTTGCTGAACGTGACCGCGTACGGCGGCTGAGTGCCTGCGGTCTCCGCGCTGAGGCCGAGTCTCACCTCGCCGGTGTCCGCTGCTCCGTCCGGTACGGCGAACTCGCCGGCGAAGACGCCGCCCCGGAAGACCTGGGCAGTGCCGTCGCGGACCACGAGGTGGATCCGGGTCGTCTTCTGCAGGGGGATCGGGTCGCCGAGCCGGACGCTGTCGAACACCTGGCGGTCGGTGGGCGTGTCCGCGGCCAGGTCGATCTCGTCCCGGCAGACGTGCAGCACCTGGCCGCCGTTCTCGTCGCTCCAGTGGAACCAGATCGCGGCGCAGCTGCCGGCGCTCTGCAGCGTCGTGGTGACCTCGACGCCGAAGTCGTCCTCGATCTTCTCCTCGGGCCCGGCGCACTGGTAGACGCCGCGGTCGACGCGCTCGGCCTTCATCACACCGCGGACGAAGCAGCGTGCGTCGGCCTCGCGGATCTCGCTGTCGAACCACTGCCCGGGCTCGGTCAGCGGGTCCTGGATGATCGGTTCGCCGCCGGTCGGTTCGATCGGCACGGGCTTGCCGCCGGTCGACGGCGGCTCGGTGTCCTCCGGCGGCGTGGACGGCGACGGGTCGTCCGGCGCGCTGCTCGACGGCGGGTCGCCGGTCGCGGGGCCTGCGGTGCCGCCGGACCCGGGGTCGGGTGCCCCGGCCGCCTCGCCGCCGTCCGGGGAGGCGAAGCCCGCCGTGGGGGTGCGGTTCCGGGCGTGGACGCTCACCACGAGGCCGACGGTGGTGAGCCCGGCGATCACCAGCAGCACCGCCAGCGCGGCGAGCAAGCGGTGCCCGCGCGGGCGCCCGGCCCGGTCCCGCGGCGGTTCGTAGTCGTCGTACGCGGGATCCCCGGTCACCGCACGGAGCAGGTCGTCGCGCGACTCGGTGTACACCGTGGTGTGCTGCCGCGCGACAACGGGGCGCGGCACCGGCTGGTCGCCGAGGAGCATGTCCAGCAACTCCCGCGCACTCGGCCGATCCCGCGGATCCTTCGCCAACGCCAAACCCACCACCGCACGCAACGGCTGCGGCAACCCCTCCAACACCGGCGGCTGCGTCAAAATCCGCGCCGCCGTCGCCGGCGGCGAATCACCCGCGAACGGCGTACGCCCCGTCCCCGCGAACGCCACCACACAACCCCACGCGAACACGTCCGCCGCCGCCGACAACGCCACCTGCGCACCCGAGGAGAACCGCTCCGGCGCCATATACGCCACCGTGCCCACCATCTGATCCGCCCGCGTGTGCTGACTCGTCGCCTCGAACGCCCGCGCGATCCCGAAATCGATCACCTTCGGGCTCCCCGGCGCCAGCAACACATTGTCCGGCTTCAAATCCCGGTGAATCACCCCCGCGCCATGGATCCCCACCAACGCGGTGGCCACCCCCACCGCCAGGGAATGCAACCCCGCCGACCGCAACGGCCCGCGTTCCTCCACCACCTCCGCCAGGCTCGGCCCATCGACGAACTCCACCACCAGATACGGCGGACGATGATCCAGATCCGCGTCCAGAACCTCCGCCGTACAGAACGACGGCACCTGCCGCGCCCGCTCCACCTCCGACCGGAACCGGCCCCGGAACTCCGGATCATCCGACAACCACGCATGGATCAGCTTCACCGCCACGAACATGCCGTCACGGTCCTCCGCCAGATACACCACACCCATGCCACCCGAGCCGAGCCGGCCGGTGAGCCGGTACTCCCCGAGCCACTCGGGATCCCCCGGGCGCAGTGGACTCACGCGGTACGCGGTGTCCACGATCAACTCCCCACTGAGGTACGGCGGCGGCGGGACAGCAGAAGCGCTGCCAGCACGAGGCCGGCCAGCATCAGCGCGAACCACCCCGCGCCCAGCTTCCCGACCAGCCCACTCAACTCGTGCTGCACACCGGTGGCAAGATTCACGACGGGATCCTGCCCGGAAGTCCGCAGATTCCTGGTGAGACGGATCTCGTACCAGCCGTACCAGGCCACGTAGGCGCCGGCGACCAGCAGCACCGCCCCGCCCGCCCGCGGGACGTAGGCGCTCGCCCGGCGCAACCGGGCGATCGCGGAGACGCGCACCAGCGCGATCGCGATCGCCGTCACGCCGATGACCAGCCCCATCCCAGCCGCGTAGCTGACGAACAGCGCCATGCCCGCACCGATCGACCCCGCGCGCAGGCTGGACGCCACCAACGCCAGGAACGGCCCGATCGCGCAGCCGAGCGAGGCCACCGCGTACGCCATCCCGAAGAGCACCATCGACGCGGCCGAGCCGGTCAGCCGCGGTGCCCGCAGGGCCCGCCCGGGCGCCGGCAGCGACCGGCCCGCCAGCAGCCACCCGCCGAGCACCGCCAGCCCGGCACCGAACGCCACCGTCAGCCACGGCAGCCGGGGCTGCAGCCAACCGGCCAGCGGTGTCAGCAGCAGACCGAAACCGGCGAAGACCGCGACGTACCCCAGGGTCAGCGCGGCGGTGCAGCGCAGCGCGCGCCCGACCGCCGCGATCCCCGCCCGCGGACCGCTGTGGTCGCCCGCGATCAGCACCGACAGGTACGCCGGCAGCAGCGCGAAGCCGCACGGGTTGACCGCCCCGAGCATCCCGGCGGTGAGCGCGAGCAGCAGCGGCGCCTCCACGCCTCAGGCCACCAGCGCCTTGACCTTCGACGTCAGCTGCAGGTCGTCGAGGTATCCGGACACCACGACGCGGCCGGTGCGGTCGAGGATGACGTACGTGCTCTGCTCGGTGATGCCGAACTTCCTCCAGATCGCCCCGGCCTGGTCGTCGAGGTGCGGCACCGCGCCCACCTCCAGGTCGGAGACGAACTCGTGCATCTCCTTGTTGCCGCCCATCCCGGCGACCCCGAGGATGTTGAGGCGGCCCGCGTACTCCTTCTGGATGTCGGCGATCGACATGGCCTCGCTGGCACAGGTGGCGCACCACGGCGCCCAGAACCACAGGATCGTGGGCTTGCCGGCGAGGGTCGACGCGTCGAACCGCGTACCGTCCAAGGTCTTGCCCGTGAAGGTCAGCGCCGCGGGCACCGCGGCGGCCGGCGCCGCCGCGGGAGCAGCGCCCCCGCACCCGGCCAGGAGGGCCACCGCGGCGACCGTCACGAGCAGGACCTTGATCCTCACTTCTTGCCCGCCTCCGTCAGTCGCAGGGCCAGCGCGGGGCAGACGTTGACGGCCTTGCGGGCGCCGTTCTCCAGCCACGGCGGCAGCGGAGTCTGCGGGAACGCCGGGAAGCCGTTCGCGTCCAGCCGGATGATCTCCGGAGCGACCGCGGAGCAGAGCCCGTGCCCGTCGCAGCGCGACCAGTCCAGCGCGAGCTTCCGCGCACCCTGCTGCTGGTGGTACGGCAGCGGCAGGATGCCGCGCACCTGCTTGCCGCAGCCCTCGCCGTTGGCGTGGAGCTCCACGTCGCGGGCGAAGACCTCGAGGGCGGACAGGGCGAACCGCGCGGTGCCGTCCGGGTGGCTGCACGCGCCGCGGCCCTTGACCACGCCGGCCGCCTGCCGCACGTTCTCCAGGGCGCTGCCGCCGAGCGCGACGAGCGTCACCGCGCGGGCCAGGTCGGGCAGGCCGAGCCGGCACGGCCCGCACTGCCCGGCCGACTCACCGGCGAGGTACTGCACGACCTGGGCGACCTCGCCCAGCGGGCAGGTCTGCGAGCCGATCGGGATCAGCATGCCGGCGCCGAGCGTGCCGCCGACCTTGGCGAAGCCCTTGCGCGAGATGGTGACCGTCTTGGCCGCCTCCGCACTGATCCACTTGCCGTGGTAACCGCCGACCAGCAGGCCGGGCCCGATGTCGGCGCCGCACATCTCCAGCACCTCCATGAGCGGGGTGCCGGTGGGCGCCTCCACCACGGCGGGCGCGGTCGACGAGCCGCCGACGGTCAGCATGACCGTGCCGGGCTCCTCCGGGATGCCGACGGCGTTGTACTCCCACGGGCCCAGCCGGGCGGCGATCGCCAGCTGCGAGTACGTCTCGGCGTTGGACAGCAGGGTGGGCAGACCGGCCACGCCGTTGTCGCTGGACCGGACCTTGCGGCCGGGCGGGATGTGGGCCTCGCCGTTGATGCCGCGTACCAGGGCGCCGCCCTCGCCGGAGATGAAGCGGTGCGGCACGGTGACGATCCGGGTCGGCACCGGCATCCGGCGCTCGGCGAGGGCCTCGGCCAGCGAATCCATCCCGATGCCGTCGTCGGCCACGCCGATGACGATCTCCTCGGCGTCGAGGGCGGCCGCGGCCAGCGCGGCACCGTCGAGGATGAGGTGCGGGCCGCGGGTCAGGATCGCCTTGTCCTTCCACGACGGCGGCTCACCCTCGGTGGCGTTGACCACGATGATCGGCGGCAGATCCTGGCGGCGGCAGGAGTCGAGCACCGCGCGCAGCTTGCGGGCGAACGGGAAGCCCGCGCCGCCGCGCCCGCGCAGCTCGATCCGGTCGGCGAGGCCGATCAGCTCGCCGCTGGACAGGGCCGCGAACCCGCCGTGCACCTCCTGGTGCGCGAGCAGGTCCAGCCGCCCGTACTCGTCGAAACCCGCGGTGATCCGCGGCGTCCCGATCGAGGTCACGGGTGGAACCTTGCTGGTACTCACTGAGCTTCCCCTCGCAGCTGCGCCCAGTACCGGTCGTCAGCCGCCTCCTCAGCCGCGCGGCCCCGGGATCCTCGGCGGGCCCCCCGGCCCGACCCCGTACGCACGGATTCCTGCTGTGCTGCCCTGCGGGCGCGGCGCTGCGCCATGTCGACGAGCGTGGGCGTCTCGTCGGGTTCCAGGTAGTTCGGGTCGTCGGCGAGATCCACGAACTCACTGCGGCTGTGACGACCCGGATCGGCGCGGTCGATGTCGGCGCCCCGGTCGCGCCGGGCCCGGGGCGCATCCTCGTCCTCCTCGGCGTAGCGGGAGGCTCGTGAGCGTGACGGGCGGACCGGCTCGTCGTCGGCGTACCGGGCGGCGCGGCGGGGCGCCGGGGCCTCCTCGTACCGGTCGTCGTCGGCGTACCGGGAGCGCGGGCGGGGGGCCGGCACGTCGTCCTCGTCGCCGGCGTACCGGCGGGCCCGGCGGGGCGGGGCCGGTTCCGCGTCCATGTCGGTGTCGGCATAGCGGCGGGAGCGCGGCCGCGGAGCCTCGTCGTACGCGTCGTCGGCACGGCGGCGGCCGCGCGGCGCGGGCATCTCGTCCTCGTAGTCGTAGCCGCGGTGGCCGTCCTCCAGGGCCCGGCGCGAGATCGCGCCGGTCGGCTCGTCGAACCGCTCGGCCGCGGCGGCGCGCCGCTGGCGGGGGGCCGGGGCGTCATCCTCGTAGCGGCGCGAGCGCGGTGCCGGCATGTCGTCCTCGTCCTCGAACTGCCAGCGCTGGGTGGGCGCGTCGTCGAAGTCGCGGTGGCGCCGGGCGCGCTCGTCGTCGTCCACGTAACGGCGCGGGCGGCGCTCGTCACGCTCGGCGAAGGGGGCGGCGCTGACCGGGCCGGCGGTGACCGGCTCGGGCGCGGCGGGCGGCGCCGGGCGCGGGGCCGCGGGGATCCAGCTCTCGACGGCGTTGCCGCGGTCGGAGACGACCGCCTCCTCGCGGCGCTTGCGGCCGCCCCGCCCCTTCGCGATCGGCCCGGCGGGCGCCAGCTTGCCGACCGGCTTCATGCCGCCGGTGCCGCCGGCCGTGCCGGTCTGCGAGGCGAAGTCCTTGCGGCGGTTGAGGCTGACCGCGATCCGTACGGCGAGCCCGATGAGCACCGCGAGCACGCAGATGACGTAGCTGACGATGACCCAGACGGCGGCGGCGCGGCCGGCGTTCAGGCCGTGCAGCAGGGCGATCGGCCACATCAGGTAGGAGATGCTGTGCACGGCGCGCCACATCCACGGCTTGCCGCGGCCGATGAAGCGGGCGCGGGCGATGCCCGTCCACATCACCATCACCATGATCCAGGCGGAGAGCGTGCCGAACCCGACGAAGACCTTGTTGTAGCCCGGGTACAGGAACGGGATGACGATGTCGATCAGCCGGATGTGGCTCTCGGCGAACTTGGTCCAGAGATGGATGCCGAGCGCGGAGACCGCCATGACGCCGGTGGTCCGGTGGGCGGACTGCAACAGCAGGCGCTGGCGGATGGAGAGCACCAGCCGGTCGGTGGAGACCAGGCCGATCATGATCGTGATCGAGAGCGACACGAGCGTCAGCACGCCCATGTAGTACTCGAGGTAGAAGAAGATGTAGACGTAGGCGACGCGTCCCGCGGGGATGAGCATCATCAGGGCCCAGATCGCCGCGAGCATCGACGTGCCGAACAGGGCGACGGTGAGCTTGGAGGGTGGGGTCCGGCCACCCGTGGAACCCATCTCGACGTCCACACGACTGGCGGATCGTTCTTTCGTCTTCGTCCGGGCCATAGCTCCTCGTTTTCCGCAGCGGTGTGGCGTCCGTCGTGGGCGTTCGCAGACGCCGGCATCCGTGGGGGATGCCCCGCGCTCTTTACTGTCGGGCGGTCCGGCCGGTCCTTCCTTTCCTTACGGTGCGTCGTCTCCGGTCCCTGCCCTCCCCCATCTACGTGCGCGGGACCGGTTCGGATGAACGTTCGGGCAGTTCTTTACCGGGAAGTTTGCGCGACCCTGCTAGCGCACCCCCGCAGATGGGCTGCGACCAGGGAATACATCCGTTCGAGACCCCCGGCTAAGGCAAAAATAAAACTGCTGGACGAGTGATCCTTCACCTCGGGTGAACCTTTCGCGCCGCAGCGCCGAACTACCTGACGATGCGGGTCCATTAGTGACGTTGCGTAAGGAAGTGATTGCTGTGCGGCAT
This sequence comes from Actinoplanes sp. NPDC049681, assembly GCF_044465265.1. NCBI lineage: Bacteria > Bacillati > Actinomycetota > Actinomycetes > Micromonosporales > Micromonosporaceae > Actinoplanes > Actinoplanes sp. NPDC049681. The sequence goes on along the minus strand of NZ_JBITLP010000007.1, from coordinate 523,955 downwards.
CGCGTGGCGCTGGTGACGACCGCTCTGGCCGTCGCCGCCGCGAACCTCGCCCTGCCCGGCCGGGCCACCGCGGTGGAACCCGGGGTTCAGGTGACCATCACCGAGCTGCCGGCCAGCTTCAAGGCCGGCGCCGGGAGCCGGACGGTGACCGTCGTGGCGTCCACCGACCGGGTCCGCTGCCGCAAGGTGCGATGGTCGATGGCGCTGCGGGTGGACGGCCCCGGCCTCGGCCAGGTCGACGTCGCCCGGGTGGAGAACGACGGCGATTTTCCCGTACGCGTGGAGACGGACGGCGACACCGCCCGCATCACCGACGTGCAGCTCGACCCCGGTGAACTGTGCCGTGGCCGTACGGTGACCGCCCGCTACCGGATCGCCTTCGACGACGACGCCGAGACGGGCGGGGTCGTCTTCCAGCCGCAGGCGTTCGACGTGGCGGGCCGGCTACTGCAGCAGACCTCCGGGCAGAGCTCGGTGGTGGGCCAGGAATCCCAGGCGACCGAGGCACCCATCGCCACGCCGACGCCCGCACCCGGCGAGTCGGACGACCCGGAGTACGGCGATCCCGGCCCGGATGCGACCGGCGACGCGACCGACGACCCGGAACCCGCCGAGTCCCGCGACGCCATCGGCGCCGTCCCGGCCGCCTCCAACGGCGGCACGCCGTCGCTGCTGGGCCCGGGACTGATCATCGGCGCGGTCCTGGTGTTCCTGGGTGTCGCCCTGCTGCTGCGCCTGCGGATGCGCAACCGGGAGAGCCGGGGCGGCACCGCGCCCACGCGCTTCTATCCCATCCGGTAAAGGTTCTTTACCGTCACGGGTGGACGGTCGTAGATTCGTGGAGTGCGAACGTTCCGGAGGCTCACGGCCGTCATGACGCTGGCGGCCGTCGCCGCGCTGGCCGCCGGCTGCGACCCCTCCGTACCCGGGAAGACCCCGGCCGGGCCACCCGCGACAGCCGCCGTTTCGCCGGAGTTCAACGACGCCGACGTCACCTTCCTCCGGACGCTGATCCCGCACCACCGGGCCGGCACGGAGATCGCGCGGATCGGCGCCGAGCGGGCCTCCCGGCCGGAGCTGCGTACGCTGGCCGGCGCCGTCGTGGCCACCCAGCAGGACGAGGTCGCCCGGCTCAGCGGCTGGCTGACCGCGTGGGGCCGGACGGCACCACCGGCCCCGGCGAAGCCACCGCAGGCGGTGACGACGCTGGCGAAGACGTCCCGGACCGCGTTCGACGCCGCGTTCGCGCGGCTGCTGGCCGGCCACCAGCGGGAGGCCGTCCGGCTGGCCGAGGCCGAGACGGCGAACGGGCGCAACCGGGACGCGCTCGCCTTCGCCCGGCAGGTGCAGGCCTCGCGTACGGCCCAGATCGACGCGCTTAACCATTCCCTGCGCAAGACTTGAGGCGCACCTAAGGCACCGTCGCGGACCGTAGCCCTAGGGTTGGTCGAGCGCTGTCCCACTGTGGACGCCCGAGACCTTTCCGAGGGGCCGGATGCCGGTGCCCCGCCGATGCGGCAGGGCGCCGGCATCTCCTCGCCCGGGTCAGCCCACGAGATCCGCGAGACGGTCCACCTGGTCCGGGTCGTTCGCCCAGCAGTAGAGCATCACCTCGTCGGCGCCGAGGCCTTCGCAGGTGCGGATGAAATCCCGGATCCGGGCCGGGGTGTCGAGCAGCGCCGGGTCATGGCCGTCGCCGTAGTAGCCGGCCACCGCGTCCCGGGCCTCGCCCAGGACGCGGTCCGGGCCGAGCGCGACGTTGCCCTGGGCGACGAGCCACGGCCGGCCGGACCGTCCGGCTTCGGACCAGAGGGTCTCGACCGTACGGAACAGCGTGCCGAGGTACCGGGGCGGCGCGGCGCCGAGGAAGCCGTCGCCGAAGCGCGCGACCCGCTCGAGGGCCGGCCGCCTGAATGCTCCGAACAGGACCTCCGGGCGGGCCTCGGGGCCGACCGGCCCCTGCGACCACCATCGCGCCAGTTCCACCATCTGCTCGTCGAGGCGCCGGCCCCGGCGACGGAAATCCTGACCGGCCAGGTGGTAGTCGTCCTCGCGTGCGCCCACACCGAGACCGAGGGTGAACCGGCCGCCGGAGACGACGTCGAGGGTCGCGGCCTGTTTGGCCAGCAGGGCGGTCTGACGCAGCGGTGCCAGGAGAACCTCGGTCTGGACGCGGACCCGGTGCGTGGCGCCCGCGATGGCGGCGAGGGCCACCAGCGGTTCGGGGTTGCCGTACGCGAGGCGGTCGAGCAGGCCGAGGGTGCGGAACGGGCCGGCGTCCGCGCGGCGGGCCCAGGTGAGCAGGCCGGGGACGTCGCCGATGGGCAGGCCGATGCCGATGGTCATGGCTGGTTCCTTCCAGAGGGTAGGCAGCAGTGCTGCCGCTCCCTCCGGGCACACCTCGTCGGCGGCTGGGCTCCCACGCTGCGGCGTCTGTCCGGGAAGCCGATGGATTGCGGCCGACTCTACCGGAGCAGCGCCTCGAGGAGCGCGGCGCGGGCGGAGGAGTCGGCCGTCCGCTGCCACGGGCAGGCGATGTCGAGCACCGCCACCCGGCCGGTCGCGCGCAGCCGCCGTACCGCCGCGACCACCTCGGACGCCGGCGGACCGCCGGCGGCCGGGAAGAGCAGGCCAGGCAGCTCCGCCGGGTCCACCACGTCGACGTCCACGTGCACGACGAGCGGGCCGTCCGGCACCTCGGCGGCGGACAGGCCGGTCACGGTCGTGCGGCGCACCCGGCTGGCGGCCAGGAAGGACACCTCCGGCGGGTCGAGGTCGCGGGCGCCGACCAGCACCACCCGTTCCTCGGCGACCGGACGCAGGCCCAGGGGCTTGCCCACCAGCGACGGGTCGCCACCGAGAGCCAGCCGCAGGGACAGGCCGCCCGGATAACCGGAGGTGGTCGAGGCGAGGGTGTGCACGTCGCCGTGCGCATCGAACCACACCAGGGCCGGGTCCAGCCCCGTACGCTGCGCACCGGCCAGGGCGGCCACCCCGAGCAGGCAGTCGCCGGACACCATGGTCACCGGCTCACCGGCGGCCGCCACCGCCTGCGCCACCGCCTCGTCGAGGGCGGCCAGCCGGGTCCACAGGTCGCCCGGCGGCAACTCCGGGTCGACGACCACGGCCGGTCGCCCGGCGGGCAGCGGGAGCAGCGCGTCGGGCAGCCGCTCGTCCTGGTGATAGGGCACGACGATCAACGCCATCGGATGAGCCTAGGCCCCGGGGGCGTCCAGACGTAGCACCGTTTCCTCGATGTCGCGCCCGCGTGCCGTCGCGTACGCGACCTCGGTGCCGATCTTCCGGAAGCCGGCCTTGCTCAGCACCCTCAGCGAACCTGCGTTGTCACTGGCCGCCCGGGCGGTGATCGGCCGCACCGGGACCATCGCCAGGAGCATCCGTACGGCCTGGGTGGCGATGCCCTGCCCCCACCACTTCCGGCCGAGCCAGTACGTGATCTCGGTGTCCTCGCCGACCCGGAAGCTGCCGACCGTCCCGGCGAGCTCCCCGTCCACCGTGACGGCACGCAGCAGGATGTCCGGCTGGGTCCGCAGCCGGTGCAGGTGCGCGTCGAAGGCGGCCCGGTCGTCGGGGTCCTCGGCGGTGAACGCCGCCATGCGGACCGCCTCGCGGTCGCGCATCTGGTCGTAGATGGTGTCCAGGTCCTCGTCGCGGACGAGCCGCAGTCCGACCTCAGGCATTGTCGTCGCCTCCCGTTCCGGCGCGGATCACCGCCGCCGTCGCATTGTCCTCGCCGCCGGCGGTCAGCGAGTCGGTGAGCAGGGTCTCCACGGCCCGGGCGGGATCCCCCGCGGCACCCAGCACCCCGGCCATGCGCTCGTACCCGACCTGCTCGCTCAGCCCGTCGGTGCAGAGCAGATACGTGTCCCCCGGCCGCACGGTCACGCTCAGCACGTCGGGCTCCGGAGAGCCGGGATGGCCCGCATAGCGGGTGAGCCGGTACCGCGCGGCGTGCGCCTCGGCGGAGTCGGCCGGCCACCAGCCGTGGACCGCGCCGAGCCACGCGACCGTGTGGTCGGTGGTGAGCAGTTCGAGCAGGCCGTCGCGGAACCGGTAGGCCCGGGAGTCGCCGAGCTGGACGAGCCAGGCACCCGGCGTCCGCTCCCCGGCGACGAAGGCGGTCAAGGTGCAGCCGGTCAGCTCCCCGAGCCCGGCACCGGCGGCGCGGACTCGCGACTGCACCTCGGCGACGGCGGCGTACAGCCCGGCCGCATCGGGCACGGCGGTGGCGACGAAACTGTCGACGGCCGTACGCCCGGCGACCGCGCTCCCCCGGCCGCCGCCCATCCCGTCCGCGACCACGACCAGCGGCCGTGCCGGGTCCACGTGCAGCACGTCGAAGTTGGCGGGATAACGGTTGCCGGTCACGCTGCCGGCGGCCACGGAGAGCCGTACTCCCCCGGCTCGCATCCCGGCCCGCCGCACCTTGACCCGCTCGATGACCGCACCCCCGTCCTCTGCGTGGCGGCAGCCTATCCTGAGCTCGTTCCCCGCGTGTGTCACGGCTTCGAGCTGATGACCGTGAGCCGGTCCGGCGGGAACTGCACCGTGTACCAGCCGCCACGGTCCGCCGGTGGCGGCAGCTCCACGCGATAGGCGCCCGCCGGCCAGGACAGCAGGACCGCGATGACGTCCCCGTGGGAGCACACCACGACTCGGCCGGCCCCATGAGTGCCCGCCGGCCGGACGAGGGCACCCAGCGCCCGCCGGCGACCCAGGCTCCGGCGACCGCTTCACCCATCGGCGCGTACCCGCCGTCGACCCACCCGGACGGCTCGTGGAAGCCGGCCGCCTCGTAGAGCTCGGACAGCTCGTTGATCGCCAGCCCGGAGGCCGCGGCGAGGGGATCCACGGTCTGGCGGCAGCGCAACGCCGGACTGCTGTAGACGGCGTCGATGTCCGTGCCGACCGCGCGCGCCAGGGCCTGCGCTTGCTGATGGCCGATCTCGCTCAGCGGGCGGTTGTCGTGGTCGCCGGCCCAGCCTTCGCGCGCTACGGACGCGCAGTGCGGAATGAGAATGACTGTGATGGTCGCGCCGTCGAACATGAACCGCATCATGCCGGTCGCCGCCCGGGCGATCGGGCCCGACGGACGATGTGGAGAACATCCCGATCCGGCACACTGCACGTGTGGTGAACGCCAGCGGGTCCAGATCTCCCCAGAAACTGTTCCTCTCCTACGCGGGACCGGACCGGGACTACGCCACGTGGGTGGGGCACACGCTCCAGGCCGCGGGCTACCAGGTGGAGATGGACGCGGACTGGGCCACCGGATCCAACTTCGTGCTCCGGATGAGCGACGCGCTGGACGGCCCGGGGCGGGTGGTCTGCCTGTTCTCGAAGGCCTACTTCGACCGGAGGCGGTTCACGACCGACGAGTGGACGGCCGTGCTGGCCGACCGCCGCCGCGCCGGGCGACTGGTGCCGCTGCTCCTCGAACGGGTGACCGTGCCCGCCGTCCTCCGGCCGCTGATCTACAAGGACATGGTCGGGCTCGGCGAGTCGGACGCCCGTGCGGCCCTGCTCGAAGCCGTCGGCGGGCGGGCGGCCCGGACGGCGCCGCCGCCGTTCCCGGCGCGCTGAGGGCGGCCGCGTGGGTAAGGGCAAGAAGGGGACGACGGCCGCACCGGGGCGGGTCGCCGAGCGGAGCGAAACGGTTTTCGTGTCCTATGCGGAGCGCGACCGGCCGTGGGCCGAGTGGGTCGCCTGGCATCTCCGCCAGGCCGGGTTGACCGTCGACGCCGGCGCCGCCGAATGGTCGGCCGGCGACAACGCGGAGCTGCGGCGCACCGACGCCATCGAGCGGGCCGACCGGGCGGTCATGCTCTACTCGGAGGCCTATTTCGCACGGGACACCGCCGAGTGGACGGTGCTCACCGCGACGGGCACGCCGCTGGTGCCCCTGCGGATCGAGGAGGTGCAGCCGCCGGCGACGCTGCAGCCGTACGTGGTCTTCGACCTGGTCGGCCTCGACGAGGACGCCGCCCGGGCACGGCTGCTGGAGGCGGTCGGCGTCACGGTGCGCGCCGACGGACGGCCCGGGTATCCGCCCGGGCGGCATCGCAAGCGGCCGACCGGGCCGGAGCCGCGCCTGCCCGGCAGCCTGCCCGACGTGTGGCAGGTCCCGCCGCGCAACACGATGTTCAAGGGGCGGGAGAAGGACCTGGCCGAGCTGCGGGACCGGCTCGGCAACCATTCGTCCAGCTCGGTCCAGTCGGTGCACGGCATGGGCGGGATCGGCAAGTCGACCTTGGCACTGGAGTACGCCCACCGGTTCGCGGGCTCGTACAACCTGGTCTGGTGGATCGACGCCGAGCAGCCGAACCTGATCGGCGAGCAGATGGCGGCGCTCGGCATCGAGGCGGGCTGGTGCACCGCGGACGTCTCCGACTCGCGGGCCACGGCCATGGTGCGTCACCGCCTGCGGACGGAGGGCGGCTGGCTGGTCATCTTCGACAACGCCGAGCGCCCCGACGACCTGCGGCGCTTCGTGCCGCAAGGCAGCGGCCACGTGCTCATCACGTCCCGCAATCCGGGCTGGGCCGGCATCGCCGGCCGACCGTCGGAGCTGGACATCTTCGCCCGAGAAGACTCCGTGAGCCTGCTCTGCGAGCTGGTGCCGGAGCTCGCCCCCGAACCGGCCGGGGCGCTGGCCGACGACCTCGGCGACCTGCCGCTCGCGGTGGCCCAGGCCGGCGCGCTGCTGGCCGAGAGCGGGATGCCGGTGGACACCTACCGCCGGCTGCTGGCGAGCGAGGCCGCCCAGCTGCTGTCGCTCGGCGATGCGAACGGCTACGGCGCGTCGCTGGCGGCCGTGGTGCGGATCTCGCTGGAGCGGATCGCCCTGGAGGACCCGGCGGCCGAGGACATCGCGCGGGTATGTGCGCTGCTGTCGGCCGATCCGATCCCGACCGACATTTTCACCGGTGCGCCGCCGCAGCTGCGGGGCTCGACCGAGTCCGCGGTGCACGCGAGCATCGGCCGGCTCGGCCGCTACGGCCTGGCCAAGGTCTCCGGCGGCTTGCTCCGCATGCACCGCCTGACCCAGGCCATCATCCGGGACCTGATGACCCCCGAGCAGCGCGCGGCCGTCAAAGCCCGGGCCGAGCAGCTGGTGGCGGCCGCCTATCCGCGGGATACGGCCTTCGGCTTCGTCAAGGATCCCAGCTCATGGCCGCGATGGGCGCAACTGCTGCCGCACCTGCTCGCCCTCGACCCGACGTCGGCGCAGAGCCGGTTGCGGGACATGGCATGTCAGGCCGTCGGTTACCTGGGGAGCCGGGGAGATTACGAGGCGGCGCGGGAGTTCGCGATCAGCCTCTACGAGGCGTGGCGCGCCGAGCTCGGCCCGGACGCGGAGCTGACGCTCAAGGCCGGCGGTCTCCTCGTGGAGGCCTACATCCAGCAGGAGGAGACCACCCGAGCCGAGGAACTGGCCGTCGACATGTGCCGGCGGCTCCACCGCGTCCAGGGTCCGGACCATCAGGACACGGTGCTGGCGGGCTTGCGCTTGACCTCCCTCTATTACCGGATGGACCGCCTGGACAAGGCCGAGGACGTCGCCACCCAGTACCTCGCCCGCGCTCGATCGGTGTTCGGTGAGGACGACGAGCTCACGAGCGAACTGATGACCGCGGTGGCGAACGTTCTCTGGCGGCGCGGCGAGCACGTCGAAGCACAGAAACTCGAGCAGGAGGTCCTCGCCCGCTCGGTCCGGATCCGTGGCTGGGACGACGTCCGGACGATCACCGTCTCGGTGAACTTCGCGGAGACGCTCTTCAGCCTCGGGTTCGACGACCAGGCCGTCACGATGATCGAAGAGGCCGTTGAGCGATCACGACGCAAACTCGGGTACGACCATCCGCAGACGCTGTTCTTCGCGACGCGGCTCGGCACGCTCCTGGCGCAGGTCAAGCGGTCCAGCGAGGCGCTCGACCTGCTGCGGGACACACTCGACCGCAGTGTGCGGGTCGCGGGCCCGAGCAGCACCCTCGCCATCCGAGCGCGGGTCGCGCTGGTCGAGTTCCACATCCGGTTCGGTCCGCGCGGTTCGCTCGGCTCCATGGTGGACGATCTGCTGCGATGCGTGCGGGCGTCGCACGCCTTCGAAGGCTTCGACCCGCCCACCCGGGAGCTGATCGAGAGCCTCGGCGACCTGCTGCGTCAGCTCAATCGACCGGCGCAGGCCAAGTCCCTGATCGCGCGCCTGGAGAAGACCATGCGGGAGGCGAAGCTCGAGCCTCCGCCGAAATGGCTGGCGCCGTAGGGCCACAACGCCGCCGAAAAGTTTCGGTGCGATGACATATTGATGTCATGGGAGCGCTCCCATACGCTGGAGGTGCCGACGGGCCAGCGACAATCTTCGATCGGCTCGGCGGAGTCTTCCGGTCGCGCCTGCCCCGGGCACGGCCATGTCTCGAGGAGCGCTCGCGCATGAGACCACGTCCCCACAGTGCGGCCCGCGGCCTGACCGCCGCGGCCGCCGTCATCCTCCTCACCGGCGCCGGCATCGCCGTCGCCGCCTCGCAGGCCAGCGCCGCGGCCGGCTGCCGGGTCACTTACTCGGTCAATCAGTGGAACACCGGGTTCACCGGCAACCTCGCGGTGACCAATCTGGGCGATCCCATCACCGGCGGGTGGACGCTCGCCTGGGACTTCACCGGCAATCAGCGGGTCACCCAGGGCTGGAACGGTGCGTTCACCCAGTCCGGCCAGCACGTCAGCGTCGCCGCCCCGTCGTACGCGAGCAGCCTCGCCACCAACGCGACGGCGACCCTGGGCTTCAACGCCGACTACTCCGGCACCAACCAGCCCCCGGCGGCCTTCAGTCTGAACGGGACGCAGTGCACAGGCACCGTCCCCACGACACCACCGCCGTCGGACCCGACCACGCCCCCGCCGCCCGGCACGAAGGTCGACAACCCGTACGCGGGAGCCCGCGGTTACGTCAATCCTGAGTGGCGGGCGAAGGCCGAGTCCGAGCCGGGCGGCAACCGCGTCTCCGGCAACCCGACCGCGGTGTGGCTGGACCGGATCGCGGCGATCGAGGGAACCCCGGACTCGAGCTCCAACGGCGCGATGGGCCTGCGCGACCACCTGGACGCCGCGCTCGCCCAGGGCGCGGGCTACGTCCAGTTCGTGATCTACAACCTGCCCGGCCGGGACTGCTCGGCGCTGGCCTCCAACGGTGAGCTGGGCGTCGACGACCTGCCGCGGTACAAGACCGAATACATCGACCCGATCGCCGCGATCCAGGCCGATCCGAAGTACCGCACCCTGCGCATCATCAACGTGGTCGAGATCGACTCGCTGCCCAACCTGGTGACCAACACCAACGTCGCGACCTGCGCCACGATGAAGCAGAACGGCGGCTACGTACAGGGCGTCGGGTACGCGCTCCAGAAGCTCGGCGCCATCCCGAACGTCTACAACTACGTCGACGCGGCCCACCACGGCTGGATCGGCTGGGACACGAACTTCGGCCCCACCGCGGACATCATGCTCCAGGCGGCCCGCGCGTCCGGCGACGTCCGGAACGTGCACGGGTTCATCACCAACACGGCCAACTACTCGGCGCTGACGGAGCCGTACTTCACCATCAACACGTCGGTGAACGGCACCTCGGTCCGGCAGTCCAAGTGGGTGGACTGGAACTACTACGTCGACGAGCTGTCGTTCGCCCAGGCGTTCCGCCAGAAGCTGATCTCCATCGGCTTCGACGCCGGCATCGGCATGCTCATCGACACCTCCCGCAACGGCTGGGGCGGCCCGAACCGGCCCTCGGCGGCGAGCACCTCCACCGACGTCAACACGTTCGTCAACCAGTCGCGGATCGACCGCCGGATCCACGCCGGCAACTGGTGCAACCAGGACGGCGCGGGCCTGGGCGAGCGGCCGAAGGCGGCCCCCGCCCCCGGGATCGACGCGTACGTCTGGGTCAAGCCGCCCGGCGAGTCGGACGGGTCGAGCAGCCTCATCCCGAACGACGAGGGCAAGGGCTTCGACCGGATGTGCGACCCGACCTACACGGGCAACGAGCGCAACGGCAACAATCCGACCGGCGCCCTGCCCGATGCGCCGATCTCGGGCGCCTGGTTCTCGGCCCAGTTCCGCCAGTTGATGGCGAACGCGTATCCGCCGCTCTCCTGAGGTTCCCCGGGCCGGGCACGGAACCCTCCGTGCCCGGCCCGGGACCGCCGGTCAGGTGCCGGAGGCGTACAGCTGCTTGATCTCCTGATCGGACAGCGCCCGGTCGTAGAGGTGGACCTGGTCGACCGTGCCGTCGAGGAAGTCGACGGGGTTGCCGTTGTACTTGCCGCGGCCGATCACCGTGTTGCCGGTCGGCCCGGCCTGCGGCAGGCAGGCCCCGGTCCGGCCGGCGAGCTCGCCGTCGACGTAGAGCCGCAGCTCGCCCTTGACCGAGTCGCGGACGCCGGTCAGGTGGTACCAGCGGCCGACCTCCGGCTTGACCGGCCCGAGCGCCCGTACGCCCGCGAAGCTCATCGCGAAGCGCTGGTCGGCGCCGGAGTACTGCAGGAAGAAATCGCTCACGGCCGGGCCGTCCTGGCTGACCACGGTCTGGAACGCGCCGTCGGCCTTGTCGAGCTTCACCCAGGCGGACGCCGTGTAGTCCGACGAGGTGTCCAGGATCGGCGCGCCGGTGTCGACGTACTGCGAGGAGCCGTTGAGCTCGAGGCCCTGGCCGTTCTTGCCGGCGACGTAGCCCGGGCCGCCGACCGGCGTGCCGTCGTGGTCACCGGCGGCGTCCCCGGCCGTGCCGTCCAGCGGGTAGTAGGCGATCCCCGTGAGGCCGGGCGTGCCCGGCGGGGGCTGAGGCAGGTTGTCCGCGGAGCCGTTGGCCTTGGCGATGATCTCGCGGTTGATGTCCCGGACCTGGCGGAGATCCATCTTGGCCACCTGGCGGTCGTACGTCCAGAAGCCGTTGAGCTCCCCCTCGACGTCGGTGATCTGGGTGTAGATCGCCGCGCTGATGCCGCAGCTGCGGGCCGACGTGATGACCGCTCGCTGGTTCTCGACGTACTTGCGCGTCAGGGTCTCGGAGTCGGGTTCCATCTCGTAGGCCTGCCCGTCGCCGAACCACATGTGGTTGGAGACCTTGAGGCCGAAACCGCCGTGTTCCCCGTCGATCGAGACCCGCGTCGCGTCGGGTGACGGGGAGGCCGGCCCGAGGTACTGGTGGAAGTCGACGACGTCGCCCCTGCCGGAGTCGCCGTGCGAGTTGCAGCAGTTCACGCCGCTGTGGGCGTTGACCAGCCGGCTCGGGTCCTGCCGCTTGACGTCGTCGGCGATGCGGCCGGTGGCCGCGCGGTCCCACTCGCCCCAGCCCTCGTTGAACGGCACCCAGGCGATGATCGAGGTCCAGCTGCGGTGCTCGCGGACCATCTCGTGCAGCTCGGACTCGAACTGGTCGCGCCACTCGGGCGGGATCGGGCCGGTGTTGGCGGCGGGCATGTCCTGCCACACCATCAGGCCGAGCTTGTCGGCCCAGTAGTACCAGCGGTCGGGCTCGACCTTGATGTGCTTGCGGACCGCGTTGAAGCCCATCGCCTTGTGCTGCTGCAGGTCGAACTTCAGGCCCGCGTCGGTGGGCGCGGTGTTCAGTCCGTCCGGCCAGAAGCCCTGGTCGAGCGTGGCCATGTTGAACAGGATCTTGCCGTTGAGCGCGATCCGCAGCTTGCCGTCGGCGCCCTTGGCGGTGCCGATCTCGCGCATGCCGAAGTAGGACCGTACGGTGTCGACGGTCCGGTTGCCGTCGAGCAGCGTGACCTCGAGGTCGTAGAGGTACGGGTCGTCCGGCGTCCACAGGTGCGGCCCCGGGACGCCGACGCTGAGCTGCGTACCGGCGGCACCGGAAGCCCGGCCCACCACCCGGCCGTTGCTGCGCGCGACCGCGCGTACCGTCAGGCCCTCGCCGTTGACGGCGTTCGCGGTGAGCTTGAGCGACGAGGTTTTCAGGTCCGGGGTGAGACCGAGGTCCGCGATGCTGGAAGCGGCGACCGGCTCCATCCAGACGGTCCGCCAGATGCCGGAGCTGCCCTGGTAGAAGATGCCGTGGTCGCTGACCCGGCGCTGCTTGCCGATCGGCTGGCCGGTGGCGTCGGTGAGATCCTCGGCCCAGACGATGAGCTCCTGCGGGCCGGTGCCGGTCAGCGCATCGGTGACGTCGGCGTCGAAACCGTCGTAGCCGCCGCGGTGCGTGGCGACCTGCCGTCCGTTGACGAACACCCTCGAGTCGTAGTCCACGGCGCCGAAGTGGAGCAGCAGGTGCTGCCCGCTTCCGACCTTCCAGGACGAGGGGACGGTGAAGGTACGCCGGTACCACATCCGGTCCTCGTGACGCTGGATGCCGGAAAGCGCGCTCTCGATCGGGTACGGGACCAGCACCCGCTCGCCCAGCGCCTGGCCGGCGGGCACCGCCTGACCGACCTCCGCCTTGGCGAACTCCCACACGCCGTTGAGGTTCTGCCACTTGCTGCGCACGAGCTGGGGGCGCGGGTACTCGGGCAGGGCGTTGTCCGGGCCGACCGCGGCGGTCCAGGGGGTGGCGATGGGCGGGACGCCCTTGTGCCAGGTGGGTCCCGCGGGTGCGGGCGCCGCGCCGGCGGGCACCGCGGCACCGACGGCTAGGAGAGTGACGGCGGCCACTGTCAGGCCATGCCGCCGGCGGGTCCGGGCTGTGTTCACGCGCGTGGTCCCTTCGGAGCGGAAGTGACGCGGGCAGCGCAGATCGACGCTCCACGGTGGACGACGGAACCACCGGGAAGCGCTTCAGTGGACCACCCATGAGTTCACACATCTCAACAAGGATGCTCAGGTAACGTCAAGATATACGGCGAAGAACTTCGATGGTCCGACACTTTCCAACATGGACGCGCAAGCCGGGGCGACCGGCATTCAGCCGCGTATGGGACGATGCCTCCCGTGCCCGATGCGATCTTGGAAGTCATCGCGCTGACCCCCGTCGATGCGGTGGCCGCGCGCGAGGGCGGCGCCGACCGGGTCGAGCTCGTCGCGGACATGCGCCGCCAGGGGCTCACCCCGGCGACCCGGACATTCACCGAGGTCAGCACGAGGTCCGGCCTTCCGGTCCGGGTCATGCTGCGCGGGCAGGACGGGTACGCCCCCGGCGACACGGCCGCTCTCACCCGGGCCGCGGCGGACCTGCGCGAGGCCGGCGCGGACGAGTTCGTGCTCGGATTCCTGGACGACACCGGCGCGGTCGACGTCGCCACCGTCGAGGCGGTGCTGAAGGTGATCGACGGATGCCGGTGGACCTTCCATCGGGCCTTCGACCACGCCGCCGACCGCACCGCCGCGTGGCGGGCGCTGGACGGGCTCCCGGGCCTCGACTGCGTGCTGACCGCGGGCGGCCCGGGCGACGTCGGCGCCGGGCTCACCACGCTGGAGTCGGAGGCGGGCCGGAGCCCGCGGGTGCTGGCCGGCGGCGGACTGCGCCCGCAGCACCTCGGCCGCCTGCTCACCGCCGGCGTCGACGCCTTCCACACCGGCAGCGCGGTGCGCCCGGACGGCCGCTGGGACGCGCCGGTCGACGCCGGGCTCGTCCGGGCGTGGCGCGACCTCCTACCGTGACGGCGCGACGACCCGCGCCGTGGAGGTGACCCCGGGCAGCGGCGTACGGCCGGTGAGCACCGGGTCGTAGCGCTTGTCACCGTGCAGGTACCGCTCGTAGAAGGCAGTCGCGTACGCGACCAGTGCGTCCCGCTGCGCCGCGGGCGTCACCTCCCGGTCGGGGCAGGTGCTGTCGTCCTCGCCGAACTGCGCCGGCGGCGTCCACCGGGTGTTGAAGTAGTTGTGGTTCGCGGCCGCCACCGACACCGAGTACGCCGGTACCCTCGTACGCCCCACCGCGTCGTCGAGGTACCCCTGCCCCGCCTCGCCGACGGCGCCGTCACACGTACCCGTCATGACCGCGACCGGGACCCGGGTGACCAGGGTGTCGCTGACGTCGCCGGGCGGGTCGTCGAACTTCACCGGCGCGAGCGGCAGCACCGCCCGGACCCGCACGCCGGCCGGCCACTCCCCGCGGTGCTTGTCGGAGGCCTGCCACATGACGCCCTTGCCGCCCCGGGAATGCCCCATCGTGCCGACGTCGCCGACGTCGACGTGACGCGCGAGGGGCTGCAGGATCGTGGCCAGGGGACCCTCTCCGTCGGCCAGCTCGCGCCACAGCGCGAGGTGGGCGTTGATCAACCGGGCCCGGTCGCCGTAGTCGAAGGACGTCTGGTTGACACCGTCCACGCTGATCGACACCACGATGAAATTGCGCACTGCCAGCGCGGTGCCGAGGTAGTCGTAGCCGCGGTAGCTGGGGAACGGCCGGGCGCCGCCCTCGCACGGCCACTGCACGGCGTCCTGCGAGTCGCACGCCCACCAGGAGCCGTGCGCCTGGATGATCAGCGGCAGCCGGCCGGTGATCCGGCGCGGGTGGTGCACGACGGCACGGAGCTCGCTGACCGTGCCGGTCACCGGGTCGCGGTATGCGGTGTCACCCAGGTCGTATTCGGCGACCGCCACGCCGTCCGCACCCTCCACGACGAACGCGATCGGACGGGGCGCCGGCGGCGCCTGCGCGCAACCGCCGAGCAGAACCAGCATGGCCGCCGCCGCGGCACGAGGAAGAATCCGCATGACCCGCACGCTGGCAGGCCATTGTCAGGAACTTGTGCGTATTCAGCGACCGGTGGGGGTCAGATAGCGGTAGCCCAGCTTGGTGAGCCGCTCGCGGTCGAGCGTGTGCCGGCCGTCCAGGATGACCGCGGTACGCATGAGCGACGCCAGTTTGCCCCAGTCGAGGTCGAGATACTGCGCCCATTCGGTGACCAGCACGACCGCGTCGCTGTCGTCGAACACGTCCTCGACGTCGTCGGTCAGGTACTCGACCAGGGCGGGCTGCTCGCGCCGGAACCGGTCGGCCGCCACCGGGTCGTGCAGCCGGATGCGGGCACCGCGCTCCACGAGCATGCGGGCGATGTCCAGCGCCGGCGCGTCGCGCAGGTCGTCGGTGTCCGGCTTGAAGGCGAGGCCGAGCAGGCCGATCCGGCGGCCCTTGAGGATCCGCAGCTCGTCCAGGAGCCGGTCCACGACGAGGCGGCGCTGGAGCTGGTTGACCGTACGCGCGGCGGAGACGATCGGCATCTCGTGGTGGTACTCGGCCGCGGTGGCGATGAGGGCGGCGGTGTCCTTGCCGAAGCACGAGCCGCCCCAGCCGATGCCCGACTGCAGGAATCGCGACCCGATCCGGGTGTCCAGGCCGATGCCCCGGGTCACCTGCTTGATGTCCGCGCCGACCCGGCCGGCCAGCTGCCCGATCTCGTTCGCAAAGCTGATCTTGAGGGCGAGGAACGCGTTGGCCGCGTACTTGATCAGCTCGGCCGACGCGAGGTCGGTGGAGACCATGGGGACCGCGCCCAGGTCGGCCGGGCGGGGCAGGTAGGTGGGCGGCGTGAAGGTCTGGTTGAGGATGGTGCGGTAGAGGCGGTTGAGCACGTCGAGGCTGCGGGGATTGTCCGAGCCGACGACCACCCGGTCGGGGTAGAGCGTGTCCTGGATCGCGGCGCCCTGGCGCAGGAACTCCGGGTTCGAGGCGACGGAGAACTCCCCGTCACTGCGCCGCTCGTGCGCCCGCTCGAACGACTCCCGCAGGATCGAGTCGACCCAGTTGCTGCTCCCGATCGGCACGGTGGACTTGTTCACCACGACCGTGAACTCGCCGTCGATGTGCTCTCCGACGCTCTCGGCGGCCGATCGCAGGTACGTCAGGTCCGGGTTGCCGTCCGGTAGCGAGGGCGTCTGCACGGCGATGAACACCACTTCGGCGTCCGGCACCGCCTTGCTGTAGTCCGTGGTGAAATTCAGCCTTTCGGCCGAGTCGGCCAGCATCGCGTCCATGTGCGGCTCGTAGATCGGCGAGCGGCCCCCGCTGAGCAGGTCGACCTTGGCCTGGTCGAGGTCGACGCAGGTGACGTCGTGGCCGAGAAACGCCAGGCTGACCCCGGTCGTGAGACCCACGTAGCCGGTTCCGACGACGCACACCCTCATCGCGCACTCCCTCTCGTCACGCCGGGCTGGCGGTATCCCGACGCCCGAAACGGTAATCCGTCGTGTCGCGTACCACGTCACCCCCGGGATGCTCAGGCGCGTCGTCGCGCTGCCGATCCTTGAGCCGTGACCCTGGGCAGCGTGGTGCGTACGCCGGGTGGCGACCTCGCCACCGGCACGCTGCTGCCCGTCCTGGACGAGCAGGCCCAGCTCCTGGCCGACCTCGTCGAGGTCATGACCCGCGACATCCCCTCGCTCGAGCACATCCTCTCGATCGTCGACCGGCGGCTGAGCGTGGCCTGCGGCATGACCGCGGCCACCGTGTTCACCCTCGACCCCGACGAGGGCAGCCTGCGCCCGGCCGCCACCCGGGGCCCCGCCGCGGCCGACGACCTGCGCCTGGCCGGCCGCGTCTTCCGGGTCTCGGCCGGCGCTCCCCCGGTCCGCATCGGTGACCGCATGGCCATCCGCCTGCGCATCGGCGGTCAGACCGTCGGCGTCCTGGTGCTCGCCGGCACGGAGCTCGACCTGCTGCGCCCCGAGACCGCCGCCGGCACGGCCCTGCAGGTCGCGGCGACGCTCCAGGTGCTCGCCGCCGAGGTGCACCGGCAGTACACCGCGCACGCCACCGCCACCATCCGCAAGCTGTTCGAGGAGGGCGCCACGGCCACGTCCGTGGAGGCCGCCGGCCAGCTGCTCGCCAAGGCCACCGGCGAGGCGTTCCGCACCGAGCGGGCGGCCGTGCACCTGGTCGGCCCCGACGGGCTGATCCAGTACGCCATCGGCGTCGGCCTCACCGACGAGATGGGCGAGGCGCTGCGCCGCAACCTCATCGGCCGGCGGGCCGCGGACTCGCCGGTGTGGCAGGTCATGCAGAAGATCGACGGGCCGGTGCTGATCTCCGACACCACGACGACGGACGTCCGTACGGGCGGCTTCGTCGAGACGATGCAGCTGCGCTCGTTCCTGGCCATGCCCTTGATGTCGGCGGCCGGTCCGGTGGGCGTGGTGATGTGCGGCGACACCGGCGTCCGCAACTGGAGCGGCCGCGACCACACCCTCGCCCGGCAGGTCGCCATGGAGGGCGCGCTCATCGTCGACGGCGCCCGGATGCGCCAGGCCGAACAGCAGCACATGGCCGAGCTGACCCGCCAGGCGTACCACGACGCGCTCACCGGCCTGCCCAACCGCTCCCACCTGATGGAGCGCGCCGAGCTGGAGGTCGAGGCCGCCATGGCGGCCGGCGACCGGATCGCGCTGCTGCTGCTCGACCTGGACGGGTTCAAGCGGGTCAACGACACGGTCGGCCACCACGCCGGCGACGCCCTGCTGCAGGCCGTCGGCCGGCGACTGCAAGGCGCGCTGCGCGACCACGACGTCGTCGCCCGTCTCGGCGGCGACGAGTTCGCCATCCTGCTCACCCGCAACCCCGACGGCGAGTCGGCCGCCGCCATCGCCGGGCGCATCCACGCCCGGCTGAGCAGGCCGTACGACATCGAGGGTCAGAAGATCGGGGTGGGCGCGAGCATCGGCATCGCCCTGTTCCCCTCCGACGCCGACGACATGACGACGCTGATGCGCGGCGCCGACGCCGCGATGTACCGCGCCAAACGCGGCGGCGGCGGCGTCTGCTCCGCCGGCTGAGGCGGGACTCAGCGTTTCGTACGGCGCGCCAGCAGGTACGCGCGGCGGCTGGGGAACTCCCCGGCCCCGACCGGCTCCCGGACCAGCGAGGCGGCCATCGTGAACCCGGCCGCGACCAGGTCGGCGGTGACCTCGGCGGGATCGAGGAAATGCACGTCCACCGCGACCTCGGAGCCGAACCACGTACTCAGGTGCGTCGTCTCCCCGGCCGCGACGCCGGCGGCCTCGACGTGGAAGGCCACCAGCAGCGGACCGTCGTCCCGGATCGCCCGCGCGAGCTCGCCGAACGCCGTCCGGCGCTCCGGCGGATCGAGATGGATGATCGAGTACATCGCGACGGCGCCGGCCCACGCCGCGTCCCGGACGGGCAGCGCCAGCAGCGAACCCACGGTGAACGACAGCGCCGGGGCGTGGTCGCGGGCGATGCGGACCATGGCGGGCGACAGATCCACGCCGGTCACGTCCGGGTGGCGCGCGGCGAGGAAGCGGGTGACGTGCCCCGGGCCGCATCCGGCGTCGGCGACCGTACCGTCGCCCGCCTGCTCCAGGAGGGCCGCCAGCAGCGCCCGGTCGAGCGGCTTGTGGCGCAACTCGTCCCGCAGCTGTTCGTCGTACGCCCGCGCCACCGCGTCGTACGCCCGCCTCGGATTCACCCGGCCACCGTACCGGCTCGCCCGCACGCCCTCGCGAGCGTGCGGGCGGCGAACCGGTGGGACTCAGCTGCCGAGGAAGCTGCGGACCTGGGTGAGGATGGACGTGTCGCTCAGGTACCCGATGTGCGTCTCGCAGCCGACGTAGGTGTTCACCGCTCCGCTGAGGACGGTGCTGGTGTACGGGAAGATGACGCCGTCGCACGGCGAGTACCAGGTGCCGTAGCGCGTGCTGCCCGGCGTCTCGTCCCCGGAGCTCAGCGTGGCGATGAACGAGGAGCCCGGGTACATCTGCTGGCAGGTGGTGTAGATCAGGCAGGCGCCGGCGCTCGTCGTGCCGTGGTTGGCGCCCGCCAGTGACGCCAGGTGGCTGACGTACTGTGCACCGCCGAGCTGCTTGACGTACCAGAGACTGACGAGGCCGCCCATCGAATGGTTCACGATGTCGACCCGGGCCGCCCCGGTGCGGCTGCGAACCTGGCCGACGAAGGTGGCGAGGCCGCGGGCGTTGGCCACGTTGTCGCCGTACGAGTTGTACTCGTACGCGTACAGCTCGCTGCTGCTGTAGCCGGCGGCCCGGAACTGCGACATGGCCGTCGTCCAGTTCGAGGCGCTCCCGGAGTAGCCGTGCACGAACACGACCGGCGTCCGGGCCGCAGCTTCGGCGGGCACCGCGGGCACAGCCGAGAGCGCTGCTGCCACGGCGATCAGGATTGTGAACATCCGGCGCATGGAACCTCCTGGAATCGGGGTCCCTGCAGCCTGAGCCGGTAACACTTTTGACACATCGGTGAAATCACCGGCCTTCCCCCCGCCCGCCACTGCATTGACACTTGTCGACATGACGTCTGCACCATCAGTGCAGGAAGTGGTGCTGCGCGGCCGGTCCGCCGACCTGGACGTCCTGCTCCGCGCCACCGGCCTGCTGCTGATCCGCGGAGAGCCGGGAATCGGCCGGACCACCCTGCTGGGCGCGGTGGCGGCGCAGGCGGACCGCCCGGTCAAGGTCGGCCTTCCGGTCGGTGGGCCGCCCGCTCCCGGCCTGTACCTGCTCGACGACGCGCACCTGCTGCCCGGCGGGAGCTGGCGGGCCGTCCGCGAGGCGTGCCGCTGTCACCCCGGAGTCACCGTGCTGGCGTCGGCGCCCGGCCCGGTGGCCTGGGACGGGGCGGTGGGCGTACCGGAGTGGACGCCGGCGCCGCTGGATCCGGGAGCGAGCCGGGACGTGCTCGCCGACCGCCGGCCGGGCCTTCCTCCGGACCTCGCCGATGCGCTCGTCGACCTGGCCGGGGGCAACCCGGCCGCCCTCACGGAGCTCGCCGCGGCGCTGACCTCGCAGCAGATCCGGGGCGACGCACCGCCACCGGTGACGCTCCCCCGGGAGAGCGCCCTGGGTCGTCGCTACCGTGCGGCGCTGGCAGCACTGCCCGCACCGACGCGGGCCGCGTTGCTGCTCGCCGCCGCCGAGCCCGACCATCCGGCCGGGAATCTCAGCGCCGCCGAGGAGGCCGGGCTGGTCCAGGTCACCGCCGACGAGGTCCGCTTCGTGCCGGCGATCTTGCGTACCGTCGTCTACTACGACACGCCGCTGCACCTGCGGAGGCAAGCCCACGCGCGGCTCGGGGCGACGAACCATCCGTACGCGCTGCTGCACCGCGCGGCTGCCGCCGACGGCCCCGACGACGTGCTGGCCCGTGAGCTGCTCGCGGCGGCGGACCATGCGCCGCCCGGACGTGCCGCGACGGCCCTGCGCCATGCCGCCCGGCTGACGACGAGCCCCGACGTGGCGACCGACGCGGTCATCGGTGCGGCCGGCCGGGCCTGGCGTGCAGGGCGAGCCTACGAGGCCGGGGCGCTGCTGCGGCAGGTGGCCCACGCACCGAGGGCCTACGCCCGTGCCCGGTGCCTGGCAGACGAGATGCAGCTGCGCACCGGCGACGCCGGCGCGCTCGACGACCTGCTGGCGACCGCCGACCACCTGGCCGGCGAAGACATCGCCGCCGCCCTCGATGCCCTGCTGCTCGCCGGGGAGGCGCTGCACCGCGCCGGTGACCACGACCGCTACGCCGGGGTCGCCCGGCGGGTCCTGGCAATGCGCCCGGCATGCCCCACGCCGCGGCTGCAGGTCGCTCTCGACCACGTGACCGGCCTCGCCGACCTGTACGCGGGCGGCTACACCACGGGATTCGACCGGCTACGGCACGTGCTGGAGTTGGCCACTCGCATGGAGGATCCAGCCACGCTGATCCGCGCGGCGACCGCCGGCATCCTCGTGGGCGACGGCCCGGCGGCCCGCGCGCTCGCCGCCCGGGCAGTCCGCCTCGCCCGCCTGAACAGCGAAACCATGATCGTGCCGCGGGCCCTGGAGGTCGCCGCCTTCGCCGGACTCTCGGCCGGTGACCTCGAGGCCGCCACCGCAGCCGCCCTCGAGGGAGCCACGCTCGCCGCGGCGAGCGGCCGCCAGGGCCCCGCCCAGGTCCACTTCGGCATCCTCGCGGTGCTGGCGGCGCTGGCCGGCGACCGGGAGACCGCCCTGCTGCGGGTGCGCCGGGCCGGCGCCCGGGACAGCAGCACCGGCCCCGGGCAGGCCCGCGCCCTGTGCGAGTGGGCGCTGGCCCTGCTGGACCTCGTCGCCGGCCACCCGGCCGCGGCCGCCGAGCGGCTGGCCCGGATCGTGGTGGCGCCCTCCGGCCGCGGCAACGCCGTCCTCCAGGTCGCAGTGGCGCCGCACCTGGTCGAGGCGACCTCGCACGGCACCCCGTCGGGCGCCGGTGAGCGGCTCGGCACGGCCCTCGCGCCGTTCGAACGGTGGACCACCAACACCCGCCGCGCGCCCTGGTTGGCTCTGCGGTCCCGCTGCCGTGCGCTGCTCGCCGTCGGCGGCGACGATGCCGACGAGCACTTCCGCGAGGCGCTGCGCCAGCACGGACGCGGCGACGCCGACTTCCCCCGGGCCCACACCGAGCTGCTGTACGGCCGTGACCTGCGCCGACGCCGACGGCCGGCAGCCGCCCGCGAGCATCTGCGGCACGCGGTCGAGACGTTCACCATCCTCGGCGCCGGGCCGTGGGCGGCGCAGGCCGCTGTGGAGCTCCGTGCGGCGGGTGGACCCGTACCGTCGTCGGAGCATGACCCGGGACCGGCCCTGACCGCGCAGCAGGACCGGATCGCCCGGCTGGTGGCCGGCGGAGCCACCAACCGGGAGATCGCCGAGCAACTTCACCTCAGCCCCCGGACCGTCGACCATCACCTGCGCAACGTCTTCGTCCGGCTCGGCGTGCGCTCCCGCACCGAGCTCGCCCGCCGCTTCGGGCCGTGACGGCTCAGGCCGGGACGAACGCGAGCTGCCGGGCGAGCACCCCGATGTCCGCCTGATCCGTGAAAAGCCCGTCGATTCCCGTACGCAGGAACGTGACCTGCTCGTCGATCGCCCGCCCGTACGCCGCGGGGTCCGTGCCGATCCGGTAGTCGGCCGGCAGAAACTGGTTCTCCGCGCGGAACGTGTACGGCATGACCTTGAGCCCGGCGGCGTGTGCGTCGCGGACCAGGGCGGTCGGCGTGCCGAGCGTGTCGTCGGCGCGGCGCGGGATGATCTGGTTCTTGTCCGGCCCGATGCCGTCGGCGTAGCGGGCGAGCTGCCGCAGCCCGGCCGGCGTCAGATACTCGGCGTAGCTCTTCGGATCGCCGAACGGCCCGCCGGTCGCCGAGGTCAGGAACACCAGCGGCGCCCGCAGCTTGTAGTCGTCGTGCAGGCTCTCCAGGTTGTGAGCCTCGAACGACTGCACGAACGCCTTGGCGTCGTGCCGGTCCAGGTGGTGCCGGCGCAGCGCCCGCACCAGGGGCGTCTCCAGCTCCAGCCCGAGGCCGCGGAAGTACGTCGGGTGCTTGGTCTCCGGGTAGACGCCGATCTCCCGGTCCAGCTCCCGCGACAGCCGCTCGCGCAGCTGCAGGACCTCCTCGAACGTCGGCACCTCGAACAAGCCGTTGTAGAGCGTGTTGTGCTGGCGTACCCGCGGGATCCGCTCGGTGGCCCGCAGCGTCTTCAGCTCGGCCAGGGTGAAATCGTGGGTGAACCACCCGGTCACGGACACCCCGTCGAGGATCACGGTACGCCGCCGCGACGCGAACTCGGGCCGCGAGGCGACGTCGGTGGTCCCGCCGATCTCCGGCTCGTGCCGGGCGACCAGCACGTGGTCCTTGGTCGCCACCAGGTCGGGCTCGATGTAGTCGGCGCCCATCCGCGCGGCCAGCTCGTACGAGGCCAGGGTGTGCTCCGGCCGGTACCCGGACGCGCCCCGGTGCCCGATGACCAGCGAAGGCGGCCGGCCGGGCCGGTGCGGTGCCGCCTCCGCGGGCGCCCCCGTCGCGCCGAGCACCGCGGGTGCCCCGGCTGCCAGCGCACCGATGCGCAGCACCTGTCGGCGGTCTGCCACGATCTCCTCCACGCGGGCTAGCCCGGCGACGGTCGCGGGTGCCTGCCCCAGCAGTCCAGGCGATCATCACGACGCCGCGGCGAAGCCGCCGTGACCAGCCGGGAAACGACACCGGAAGGATCACGCGGACGTGTACGACCCCCCGTTCCGGGGAAGGACAGAGGTAGACCGGCCTTGTGGAGTGACACCATGGGATTTCCGGAGCGCCGCGCAGACCCGCACCAGCAACCGTGCCGCCCGGAAGACCGGTACGGCTCGAAGCCGGGCCCCCGCAACACGGGCCCGCACGAGCCCCTCCACGCCTCCCCGGCCCCGGACCGCACGGACCTTTCCCTGCTCCTGGGCCGTACCGTCCTCGAGGTCCGGGTCCAGCTCATCTGCCAGGAGTACGGCCTCCTCCCCCGCACGGGCGCCGCGGTCGGCTCCGGCCTGTCCCGCTCGTACCTGGCCCGCGAATCCGGCGTGGAGCTCGCCGCCGAGCCGAACGGCACGGTGACGACGGTCTTCCTCCACTTCCACGGCGACGACGGATTCTCGCCGTACCGCGGTGAGATACCGGGCGGAGCCGGCCGGATGCCGCGACGGGCAGCCCTGTGGGCGGCATTGGGCCGCCCCGCGAGCTCGGGCGAGCCGTACCGGGACCGCTTCCTGGGCGACTACGGCCCGTGGGACCGGTGGACCCTGGAAGGCTTCGACCTCCATGCGCAGTACGCCCTGGACGGCGAGGCCCTGATGCGGGTGACGCTGACCCTCAGCCCTTGAGGTAGTGCAGCACCGCCAGCACCCGCCGGTGATCGGTGTCGGCCGCGGCCAGCCCGAACTTCCCGAAGATGGCGCTGATGTGCTTCTCCACCGTTCCGTCGCTGATGGCGAGCAGCTGGGCGATCGCGGTGTTCGAGCGGCCCTTCCGCCATCAGGCCGAGCACCTCCTGCTCGCGTGCGGTGAGCCGGTCGAGCGTCTCCCGCCGCCGGTTGGCACCGGCCAGCTGCACGACGACGTCCGGGTCCAGCACCGTTTCACCGGCGGCGACCCGGGTCAGCGCGGACATGAACGATCTGACATCGGTGACCCGCTCCTTGAGGAGGTAGCCGACCCCACCCGAGCGGACGGCGAGCAGATCGGTCGCGTACCGCGCCTCGATGTACTGGGAGAAGACCAGAACACCGAGCCGGGGGTACGCGCGCCGCAGCTCGACGGCGGCGCGCAGGCCCTCGTCGGTGTGCGTGGGCGGCATGCGGATGTCCACCACGGTGACGTCCGGGCGGCACTCGGCGACCGCGGCGAGCAACGCCCCGGCATCGGCCACCGCGGCCACGACCTCGTGCCCGTACGCGCCGAGCAGCTCGGCCAGCCCGTCGCGGAGCACGACGGCGTCCTCGGCGAGCACGACCCGCAGGCGAGGGTGCTGATGCTGGTCAGTCAAGGCGGGGTACCTCCACGGTGACAGCGCTCGGTCCGCCCGGCGGGCTGTCGGCCTCGAGGCGCCCGTCGAACGCGCGCAGCCGCTCGATCAGCCCGTCCAGGCCGGTTCCACCACCGAGGCGGACGCCGCCGGCACCGTCGTCGCGAACCGTCAGGCGGATGGCACCGTACCGTTCGCTCACGTCGACCGTGACCCGCCGCCCGCCGCTGTGCTTGGCGGCATTGTTGACGAGCTCGGTGGCGCAGAAGTAGAGGCAGGTCTCGACCGCAGCGGATGGCCGGCGTGACAGGGCGACGGAGAACTCGACCGGCAGCACGCTGCGGGCCGCGACGGTGTGCAGGGCGGCCTCCAGACCGTTGTCCAGGATCGGCGGATGAATACCCCGCGCCAGATCACGCAGATCACCGATGGCGTCGGTGGCCCCACGATGTGCCGCGTCGATCAGCGCGGCGACACGGTCCAGGTCGGGTGCCGAGCTGTCGTCGGCCAGCATGGTACGGGCCATGTCCAGCCGCATCGCCAGGGCGACGAGCTGCGGCTGGGCGCCGTCGTGCAGGTCGCGTTCGATGGCTCGCAGGCGTACGGCGGCGTCCTCGACGGCGTGCGCGCGGGTCCGCTCCAGGTCGCGGATCCGGTCCGCCGTGCCGCCCCCGCGAAGCAGGCCCCGGACGAGCCAGACGTCCGGTACGACCGCCACGCGGACCGCCCACGGTGCTGCGGCGAGCAGGAGCACTCCGAGGCCCGCCACGGCCACGGCCCTCGGCCAGCTGTCCAGGTAGACGTCCCCGGCCAGACCCATGCCCTGCCGGGCGCGACCATGGCTGTCGACCTGAGCCGGTACGTACGACCACCACACCGGGTAGGTGAGCGCGACGAGCCCGTATCCCCAGAAGATCACGCTCACCAGCATCGCCACGAGGGCGAGCGGCGCCTTCACGACGCGGTACAGCAGGGCACGCCATCCGGCCGGGTCACGCAGCCGTTCCCTCGTCCACCCCACCGGGCCGCGCCCCGGTCTGCCCGGACCGGGCGGCTCCACGGTGACGCCCAGCAGCCTCCGGGCCGCCGCTCGGTCCACCCGCGCCGTCCACCGAGCGGTGACCAGTGCCGAGGCCAGCACCGGCAACCCGACGAGCGTGACCGACAAGGCGGTGCCGACGACCAGCATCGCCGCCGCGGCCGCCAGGCTCACCGCGGCCCACGGGAAGCCGGTCACCGCGTACAGCAGCTCGGCGCGGATCCGCCTCACGAGCGGACACCGACCGGCTTGCGAGCGCGGGTGCACCACCAGTAGCCGATGATCAACGCCGCCTCCAGCAGGATCGTGAGCAGATCGGTGTCCGCATTGTGCGGCCCGCCGACCAGCAGCGCCGGACCGTCGAGCCGGACGTGCACCAACGCATTGTGGTAGTCCTCCTCACCGGCGACCCCGACACCGAACACATAGTCCTGCGCCCAGTTCCAGGCGGCATGGAAGCTGATCGCCGTCCAGAGTGCACCGGTCCGCAGCCGCGTGAGGATCATCAGGCAGGAGAAGAGTACGAAGTCGGCCAGACCGATCGCGGCATGCACCGGGCCGGCCGAACCGCCGAGCAAGTGCCCGGAGGCGAACAGCAGGCCGGTGACGCCGACCGCCCATGCCACCGACAGCGCTTCCCGCAGGTTCTGGAAGACGTACCCGCGAAAGGCCAGCTCCTCGACCGTCGCGCTCGTCACGTAGTAAAGGAGCCCGGCGGCCAGCACCCCGGCGGTTCCGGCCAGGCCGCGTTCGGCCGGCTCGAAACCGGTGACCGTCGCCGTACCCAGCGCGAGCTGCACGGCGAACCACAGGCCGACCACCGCCGTCCCGGCCGCGAACCCACCCGCGACGAAGGTCAGCTGCCGCCGGTCCGGTGGGACCAGACCGATGTCCGACCAGGGCCGCCGATCCACGAAGCGCCGGAACACCGCGGTCAGGCCGACCGCCGCCCCGACCAGGACGAGGTGGGCGGCCACATTGCTCACGACGGTGGGCCGCGACCCGGCGATCAGGTGCAGCACCACCCCGTACATCGCCAACCAGAGGACGAAGTAGCCGACGATCCGCCACCCGGTCCGGGGACGGCGCTCGGCATCGACAGCGAGGGGAGAGATCGACATGCGCCGAAACTATGGTCACCGTCCGCGCGGCGGAACGAGGCTGCCCGCCACCGCTTTCTGGGGGACAGCCCTACCTGTCCGCTCGCAGCGCCACGCAGCGCCAGGGACGAGAAGCCCGGCTCCACAGGTAAGCAGGCGGCCCGAGCAGCACCCCAGCGAGTTCGGCGGCGATCAATGTCTTGGGATAGTCGGCCTCCCGCCCGCGGTTCTTGGGGCTGCCCCCGCTGAGCAGGTATCGCGCGGCCGCGTCCGCGCTGCGCAGCATCGCGCGCCGGTCCGGCGCGCAGGTGAGGAACCGTTTCGTCATCGTCGCCGACAGGCCCACCCCGTAGCCGAACAGCTGGCGGCGCAGCTGCCGGTATTCCGGATGCGACGGGTGCGCCACCCGGGCAGCCGGCTGGTAGACCAGCGTGTGCCCGGCGCGGAGCACCGTCAGGAAGATGTCGAGATCCTCCCCACCGCCGGCACGCGTCCCGGCACCCAGGGTCTCCTCGAACCCGCCCACGGCGATCAGCGTCTCCCGCCGGAAGGCGAGGTTGGCGCCGCTGCCGAAGCGTCCCGCCCGGTACGGGTACAGCCCCTCGCGGACGGCGGACTCCAGTGTGAACCGCCGCATCCGCTCGCCCTTCGCGTAGCCACCGAACTGCTGGAACCATCGCTCGGCGGGTGTCCGTACGCGCACGGGCACGATCATCCCGGTGACGCAGGCCACGGAGGGGTCCGCGAAGGGCGCGGCAAGCTGCGCGAGCCAGTCATCGGCCGGTTCGACGTCGTCGTCGGTGAAGGCCACCACGGCAGCGCGGGCCGCGGCCAGTCCGGCGTTGCGGGCCCGTGACAGTCCCTTCCGGGGCTGCGGCACATAGCGCACCTCGGGGCGGTCGAGCCGGCGCACCAGCTCGGCGACGCCGGACGTGGCGGGCCGATTGTCCACCATCAGGATCTCCAGTGGAGCCGGCCGCTGCGCGCAGATCGCGGCGAGCAGCGCCGTCAGCCGCTCACCGGCGGCGCACGCGGTCACCACCACGCTCACCGCGGCCGGCCCCGATTCCCACGTCGGCATGGCGTCGCCGCTCACCCGACGGGTGCGGGCGTCTGCGCCGCAAGCGCCGCGACGATGCGGCGGGCGGCGAACCCGGTGCCGCAGACGAACCGCTGCAGCGGCCCGAACGAGGCGGCCGCCGCCAGACCCGGGAAGGAGAGCCCCGGCACGGACGACTCGAACGCCGGGCCGAGCCTGGGGAAACCGCCCACCCGCCGCACCGCTGACCGCAACGCCGGGTCGAGGAAATCGAGCCGGCCGACATCGACGCGATACCCGGTGGCAGCGATGACATGGTCGGCGGTGAGCGTACTCGTGGCACCTCCCGCGTCAGCGAGCGTCAGCTTCACGGCGGCGCCGTCGCGCCGGGCACCGACCACGTGCCGCTGCAGGACCGGGATGCCCGGACCGAACCGCTCGCGCAACCACCACGCGCCGCTCGGGCCGAGGATCCGGGCGACCAGGCGCAGCCGGACCGCCGGTGGCAGGTACCGGAACGACGCGGGCAGCGAACTGACAGCCACGTGCCGCCATCCAGGCCCGAGGGGAGACGGCGGGCGGCGCCAGGCCCGTGAACGGCTTCCCCGCCGGTCGTCCGGCGGATCGGCGAAGACCACCGGCCGGCGGGCCACCACCCGGACCCGGGAGCCGAGTTCGTGCAGCAGGACGGCCGTCTCCAGCGCGGACTGGCCGGCTCCGACCACCACCACGTCGGCGCCCGCGAGTCGTGCCAGGTCGCCGTACCGGCAGCTGTGTGTCACCGCCGCGTCGGACGCCGCCAGAGCGGCCAGCGGTTCGGGCACGTACGCGAACCGGGACAGTCCGGTGGCTACCACCACGTTGCCCGTACTGACCTGCTCCCCCGTGTCGAGCCGGATCAGGAAGTCGTCGCCGTCCTGGCGCAGGTCGCTCACCCGGGCCGGTTCCACGCCGGGCACCAGCTCACACCGGAACCACTCACCATAGTCGATGAACAGCCCGATCGGGACCGGCTCGTCCGGTCCCAGCGGGAGCCGCCCTGCCCGGCGGCAATAATCGGCCAAGGTGTAGCCCGGAACCGGCGCGGCGATGCTCGACGCCTCCGGAGTGGACTTGAGGAACATCCCCGGTGGCATGTGGTCCCGCCAGCTGCTCATCGGGTCCCCGAAGACCCGCACGGGCATCTTGCGGCCCTGCAGATGCGCCGCCACCGCCAGGCCGTACGGCCCGGCGCCGATCACCACGACGGGAACATCCGTCTCGTGCATGTGCTCACCTCCAGCAGCGGAAATACGGACGTCGGCGCGATCGGCGGGCGAACCGGCAGAGCAGGACCGCCCAGAGCCGGCGCAGGAGCGCGGCTATCTCGCGGGTTACCGTCGCGCCGGCAGAGCCGGCGAAGCGCACGAGCATGACGGCAAGCGGCACCGGATCGCGCCACGCCCCTTCCGCCCATGCGCCGTGGGTACGGACCCCGGCCGGCACCGGCGCACCCGGCGGCAGCCGGCTCCGCCGGTGCAGGAGGCGCGCCGGGAGGTAGATGGTCTCCACGACCAGCCGGCGCGTGTAATCCTGCGAGCCGGCGGGCACCGGGCGACCGGTCAGATCCAGGTGCAACGCGCGCACCACGTCGACGCCGGCGGCGGTCACCCCGAAGCGGAACTGCGCGCCGACGCGGGGGTTGAAGTCGAGGAGCTTGGGGAGGCCGTCGCGGCGGTCGTAACGCCAGTCGAGGTCGAGGATGCCGCGGTAGCCGGTGTCCCGGCAGAAGGCGGCCGTCATGGCGATGAGCGCCGGGTTGGGCGCCGGCCGGGCGTCGGCCGTGACACCCCGGCCCGGTGGCCACGCGTACGCCTTCTGCCCCGTGAAGCCGACGGCGAGGGCCGAGCCGGCGTCACAGTACGCGTGGACGAACCAGTCCTGGCCGGCGGCGTGCGGAATGTGTTCCTGCACGAGTGCGCCGGACAGGTCCACCCGGCCGCCGAGGCGGTCGAGCAGTTCCCCCGGACTCGTCACGACCGTGGTGCCGGCCACGACGGGATTACGCAGCCGCACCCACGGCGCGACGTTCTTCACCACCACGGGGAACGTGAAGGCGGCCACCACCTCGGCCAGCTGCCCGGGGGTGCCGAGGAAAGCCGTTCGCGGAGTGGGGACGCCGTACTTGCGGCACAACTCGGCCAGGCCCCGCTTGCTGGCGAGCTGGGTGGGCAGGGCGGGCGGCACCCGCGGCAGCAGGAAGTGTTCGGCCAGCTCGTCGGCGTGCTGGGCGAGAAGAAGCGCGGCCTCGTCGTCGGTGGCGACCGCGACCGTCGGCCGGCCGAGGCGCCGCCCGATCTCGACGAGCCGGCGGACCAGCTCGGCCGGGTCCACGTCGCCGCTGTGCGGCCACACGAACCGGCCGGCGGCCAGCCGGGAGCAGCCGACCGGGGTCAGGCGGTCCTCGACGACGGCGTACACCGGAACGCCGAGCACCCCGAGGGAGCGCACCACGCCCAGGCTGCCGGCGTGCAACGGGTACCGGCCGACGCGCACCAGCAGCGCCGGGACCGACGTGTCGAGACGGACCATCGAGTCACTCATGCCCGGCCCTCGCGACCTGCGGATCGCTCAGCCGCCGCACCAGCCGGACGAACCACGCAAGCGTGCCGACTGCCAGGATCATCCGTACGACCAGGGCCTCGGGACCGGTCGGAGCGGCACAGAGGGCCAGCGCGGCCGCCGCGGCCAGGCTGACACGCAGCAGCCGTACCGCACCGGGCCCCGGCAGGGGGGCGGTCTTGCGGGCCCGCAGCCGCAGGACGGTGTGCAGCACCAGGAACGACGCGAACGTCGACGCGGCCGAGCCGACCAGCCCGAAGCGGGGCACCAGCGCCAGGTTGCAGGCGACGTTCGCCACGGCACCGACGACCGTGGCACCGGCCACCGCACCGGTGTGCCCGGTGACCAGCAGACCCCGGGTGACCGCCAGGCCGGCACCGAACGGCACCACGCTGATCAGCACCACGCCGGCCACCGGCAGCAGATCGTCCGGCTGGTACCGGGCCGGCGCCCAGATCCGCAACAGGACGGGCAGCCCCAGGGCCAGCCCCACGAGCACCGGTTCCAGAAGCCGGTACAGGGCATCGCGGCTCGCGGCGAGCACCGCGGCCTGGTGGGCGGCCCCGTCCAGCGCGAAGATGCGCGGCATCCACGCGACGTTCAGCACGTGGATGAGGAGCAGCGGGACGCCCCCGACGTTGTAGGCGATCTGGTACCGGGCCACCGCGGTCAGTCCCATCTCACCGCCGACGATCAGCCGGTCGGCGGTGTTGAGCACGAACGTGCTGAGCTCGGCGGGAACCAGCGGCAGCGAGTAGCCGAGCGCCGACAGCGCCAGGCCCCAGTGGCGCGGCGCGAGCCACCGGGGTCGCGCTCCCACCAGCGCGACGGCCAGGGCGAGCAGCTGGCCCAGCAGCCGCCCGAGCAGGAACATCGGCGGAGTGGGGCGCAACGCGAGGACCATGACCAGGCTCGCCACCTCCGCCAGGACCGACTGGGCCAGGCCGGCGGCGCTGAACAGCAGCAGCCGGTCCTGGCTGCGCAGGAGGCCGAGCGCGCAGTAGGTCACCGCGGACGCGCCGGCCCACCACACGGCCAGGCGCACGGTGCCGGAGTAGCCGCTCAGCCCGAGCCAGCGGCTCCACACGTCGCCGGTGCGGTCCGCGACGACGGTGACGAGCGCGGCCAGGACGACGCTGAGCGTGAGCAACCGGGCGGCGTCGCCCGGACCGCGCAGGGCGTAGTACCGCTGGATCCCCGTCTGCAGGCCGAACCCCGCGACTGCGAACAGCACCTGCATCACGGCGATGGCAGCGGTTACCTCGCCGAACTCCGCGGTACCGAGGACCCGCGTCACCACCGGCGTAAGGGCAGCCGCGAGGAACAGCTGGGTTCCCCACACCAGCAGATAGAGCGAGTCGCGGCCGAAGAGGCGCCTGACGGTGGCACCGACCGTGTCGTCGGGCGCCGGCGAGGCGCACGCGCCGGGACGTTGCCGGATCACGACGCGCCCTGATAGCGCTCAGGGACGAATCGGAAGACGACCGTGCCGTCGCGCTGGAATCCGGTCTCCCAGTCCGGCGCCGCGGCGAAGGCGTCCCGCAGGGCGGCGAACCGTCCGGGGGACCACATTCCGTACTCGTGCGCGTAGTGCGCGGAGGCCGGTGACCAGATCACGTAGAGCCCGTCCACGCCGAGCGGCTCCCGGGAGTACCGCAGCAGCTCGCGGGTCGTCCGGCGGACCTGGGCCGCACCCTGCGGAGCCGCCGGAAGCTGGCGCGCCAGCGACTCGTCGCCGATGTCGGGGCCGGTGAACCAGCGGAAGGCCGATGCCCGGGTGGGCACCGGGCCGGGCAGGTCGCCAGGCCCCAGTTGCAGCAGGTACGTCATGGATTCCGGCCGCTCGCGGGCTTCCCGCTGGACCTGAACGAACGCGGCCACGTCGGCGGGGCGGCTGACGTTGCCGGCATCCAGGCCGAACGCGGCGACCACGTACGTCCCGGTGAGGACCGCGAGCGTCGCCAGCAAGGTCAGCCGCTCGCGGACGCCCGGGGCGCACGGCATCCGGGTCACCGCGAGCAGGGCGAGCCACGGGAACGCGAAGACCGCCGCGCGGAAGACGCCTTCCTGCCCGTACGGGTTGAGGGCAACCAGGCCCACCCCGGCGGCAGGGCAGGCGGCGATCGCCCAATAGCGCACCTCGCGGCGATGGCGCAGGAGCGCGAGCAGCGCCGGCAGCCCGAGCACTGCGACGGCGAGGAGCATGGCGAGTACGGTCACCGTGACGATGGGAAGACGGTGCAGGCCCGGCGCGGTGGGCGAGGAGGGCGGCCGGAAGTTGTGCAGCCGGCCGAGCTGGTCGAGGTGCACGAAACGGCTCACCGCGGCGCGGTGCACCACCGACCACACACCGGCGGGGACCAGGACGAGCGCCGGCAGCCACCATGGACGGACCTGTCGCAGCAGCACCAGAATGACCAGCGCACCGCCCACTATGTACGGGGTGAGCTGATGCGACACGGCCAGGGTGCAGCCGGCCAGCAGCACCAGTGCCGGGCGGACCGGGCCGTCGCGGCGTGACAGCGCGAGACCGAACGTGACCAGCGCGAGGACCATGCTGAGCGACTGCGGCGAGAAGTAGTCCGTGCCGACCGAGTCGACCAGCAGCACGAGCGCGGCCGCCAGCCAGCACTGCCTGGCCCCGGTGAGCCACTGCCCGGCGAGGTAGCGCAGCGCGACGAGCCGGAGGGCGCCGACCAGGGGCGGCCAGAAGGCGGCCAGGCGCATCGGGTCGCGGATGCCCGCGACGTCGCACAGCCAGGCGACTGCGGCGAAGAACCCGGACCAGTCGTCGTAGACCTCGACGATCGAGTCCGGCCGGTGCGCGGTGCGGATCTGCTGGATCAGGTCGACGTGTTTGAAGGCGGACTGGGAGCGCGGGCCGTCGTACACCAGCGCCGGGGTGACCGTGAGGACCAGCATGAGCAGCACGACCGGCACCGCGGGCGCCCGGTCGCCGTCGCGGGCGGCCACGAAGGCGACGAGCAGCAGGGCTAGGCCGGCGTACCAGGCGGGACCGATGGCGGCGGGGAACCCCCCGATGCCCGGCTCGAGCGGCCGGTCCAGCACGGCGGTCCCGAGCGACAGCAGCGCACCGGCGGCGGCGACCACGGCCGGGGAGAGCGCTGCCGCGCGCCCGGGGACCGGGGCGGCTCGCCACTCCCGCAGCGCTCGCCACCCGCCGACCGCATGCAGCGGCGCGCAGACGGCCAGCAGGCAGGCGAACGCGACGCGGGGATACCAGGCACCGGCCGTCATCATGGCCGATGCGCCGAGGACGAACACCGCAACCCCGGTCAGCACCGTCACCGCCAGCCGGGCGGGCAGGCCCATCGTGCGCTCCAGCTGCCACGGTGCCGACCCGACTCCGGCCACGCAGAAGACACCCAGCGCGGACGCCCGGACCAGATCGGCGCCCAGGCCCGCGGCGAGCAGTCCGACGGCGAGGCAGCCCAGGCTCAACCCGGCCAGGACGGTGCGGGCGCGGGCCGTGGCGGCGGCACGCTCCGCATCCGGGGCGTTCCGGCCGTCCCTCGCCGGCGCCTGCCCATCTCGGACGTCCACCTCGGTCATGGTCACCGCCCGGACTTCGGCACGTGCTGCGCGGCCCGCTCCCGCGCCGCCCGTACCCGCCGATACACGGTCGTGCGCAGCCGTTCCCCGTGCCAGGAGCGGGGGGCGCCACGGCCGGTGAGCCACCTGCCGACCCTGCGGTGGCCGGTGTCCGCCAGCACGGTCAGGCGGGCGCGGGCATACTGCTCGTCGTCGGCGTGCGTGAAGGCGTTCTTGACCGCGTAGCCGTTGGCGTACCCGGCACGAGCGACCGCGTCGCGGACCGCCCCGTGGAAGCTGCCGTGCGGATAGGCGAAGCTGGCCGGCGCCTGTCCGAGCAGCCCGGCCAGCCGGGCGCGGCAGTCGCGGATCTCGGCGTCCGCGGTGGCCGGGCGCAGGTCCAGGTGTACGTGGTGCACCGCGTGACCGCCGATCTCGACCGACGCGGCGGCGATGTCGCGCAGTGCCGCCTCGGACAGCATGCCGGGCCGGTCCACGTAGCCGGTGGTCACGTAGAGCGTGGCGGGCAGACCGCGCTCGCGCAGCAGTGGCAGGGCAAGCTCGGCGAAGCTGGCGTAGCCGTCGTCGAAGGTCACCGCGCACAGCGGAAGTACGGGCGGCGACCCGCCGGCAAGGGCGGCATCGAGGGCCGTGGCGTCCAGCACGGTACGGCCGCACGCGACGACCGCGTCCAACTGCGCCGCGAGCTCCGACACGGTGATCTGCCACGGGCTCTCCGGTACGCCCCGGGTCACGTCGTGGTAGAGCAGCACCGGTGCCACGGTGGAGTCGCCCGGGCCGGTCTGGATGCGCTCAGGCACGTTCTGCTCCTGCCCACGACGGGACGGACGGCCGGGGCACGGCCGCCTCGCGTAGGAAGCCCAGGCCGGCCGCGGTGACGCCGGCGGCGATCAGGGTGGCCGCGCCCAGCCCGGCGCCATGTCCGCGGGCCGCGGCCGACAGCTCCCGGAGGACGGCTCGGGGCAGCACCCGTCGCAGGTAGTCGCGCTCGCTGGACAACCCGTCGCCGGGGCCGACGAGGCGGGCCACCCGGGCCTTGGAACGGCCCTCACCGAAGCACCGGCGCACGAAGTAACCGATCCGGGTGCGTTCCGGGGTGATGCGGTGGTGCACCACGGCGCCCGGCTGGTAGATGATCTGAGCGGTCGGCTTCGCCTGGCGGATCCGGATGCAGAGCTCGGTCTCCTCGCAGCCGACCGGCACCGTGCCGACCCGTCCGACGGAGACGTCGAAGGTCCCGGCGACGGCGAATGCCTCCCGCCGGAACGCCATCGCCGCGCCGATCACATTGCGCACGGCCGCCCGGCGGTCCGGCAGGCCGCGGTGGGTGCAGCCGACCACCCAGTCGAACTCGGGCGGGAACCATCCCGGCCGCCGGCCTGCCGGCCAGCACGGCAGTGCGGCCGCGCCCACCGCCAGGACCTCCGGCTCGGTGAAGGGGGCCAGGCACTCCTCGAGCCAGGTGGGCGTGGCGACGGCGTCGTCGTCGAGGAACGCGACGATCTCGCCGTGGCTGTGCGCGACTCCGGTGTTGCGGGCCCCGGACAGCCCCGGCGCCTGCCCGTTGCTCACCACCTGCACGGCGGCGCAATCGGTGAACCATTGCCGGGCATGCCACCGCAGTGGCTCGTTGTGGTCGGTGACCAGCAGGCACTCGTCGCCCTCACGAAGCTGACCGAGCACCGAGTCCACCGCGGCGGCGCAGCCCGCCCAGCGTGCCCGGGTGTAGGTGCACACGACCACGGACACCACGGGTCGCCTCGCTACGGCAGGCTTGGTCATCCCGTCGCTCCCAGACCGCCGTCGGTGCCGGAGACGGCATCGGCCACCCAGCCTTCGGCGGCACGGCGACGGGCGCGGCGGAGACGCTCGCGCACGATCACGGCGAGCACCCGCGAGCCGTCCCGGAACGTGTGCAGGTTGCTGCGGCCGGACAGGCGCCGGCTCTCGAAGCTGGGCACCTCGCGGACGGACAGTCCGCTCCGGACGATCCGGAGGGTGAGCAGCGTCTCGATCTCGAAGCCGTCGCCGAGGCGAGAGGGGCGCGTGGGATCGGCGGGATCAGGCAGCCGGAACGCCGGTATGCAGCACCGCCGGCAGGCGTTGTAGCCGTAGCACAGATCGGAGCACCGGGTGCCGTACAAGGCGTTGAGGAGCACGGTGAGCGCGCGGTTGCCCAGGCGCCTGAGGACGGTGAGGTCGGTGGAGCCGCCGGCGGCGAGGAACCGGCTGCCCTTGACGTAGTCCGCTCCCGCCTCGAGGGCGGCGACGAAGCGGCCGATCTCGCCGGGGTCCATCGAACCGTCCGCGTCGATCATCACGACGTAGTCGCCCCGGCAGACCGCGAAGCCGGTCGCGAGAGCGTTTCCCTTGCCGCTGCGCGCCTGCCGGATCACGGTGATGCCGGGCCGGGTACGGCGTGCCGCGGCAACCGTGTCGTCGACCGATCCGCCGTCCACGACAATGATCTCGAATACGTCGGCGGGAATACGATTCAGCACGTGCGGAAGATTCCGTGCCTCATTCAAAGCCGGAATGACCACACTGACCTGAACCGCTCTCTTGCCGCCAGAACCCACTAATTCACCAGGCACTCCGGAAAGGGTGTCACCATCGCGCGAACTGGACATTTCAGTCCCCCATTAGGCCCGCAGCAAAGCCACTCGACGCGATGGTGCCACCCGAATGCAGTGGCTCGACTGTGAGCTATATCACACCCTGTCACGCGGTGAGGGGAAAAGCATCGGCGAATGTTTCCACCCTGTTTACCAGGGCGATCATTCCACATCCGAGCCCGGCCTTGATCGCAATACATCTCCGCGGCTCTGGGCTTCACGCGCCAGACCACATGATGGTGATCCGGATTACGGTCCACATGAAATAGTCTTTACGACACGCTGCCGGAATGCTCAGATCGGGAACAAAGGGCCAGTTCGCCGACCGACCGTGCGGGTTTATCGTCGCTCGGAACCGGCTTTCCGGCGCCAGATTCACGGCACTGTCGCGGTTGTCTCGAAGGAATCCGATGAAGGTTCTCATCACCGGCGGAGCGGGCTATATCGGCAGCACGGTCGCCTCGGCATGCGCCGACGACGGGATAACCCCGATCATCCTCGACGATCTCAGCACCGGGCGCGCGGAGCTCGCCGCCGGGCGGCATCTGTTCCGGGGTGACGTCGGC
The DNA here is from genome assembly GCF_044465265.1 of Actinoplanes sp. NPDC049681. NCBI lineage: Bacteria > Bacillati > Actinomycetota > Actinomycetes > Micromonosporales > Micromonosporaceae > Actinoplanes > Actinoplanes sp. NPDC049681. The sequence continues at coordinate 487,191 of NZ_JBITLP010000007.1, read as the reverse complement.
GACCCCCGTCTGATCGACGCCGTCTTCGCCGCCCACCCGGACATCACGGCGACGGTCCACTGTGCCGCGCTCGTCGTGGTTCCCGAATCCGTGCGCCGACCGATCCCCTACTACCGGACGAACGTCGGCAAGACCGTCGAGTTCGCCGACGGCTTGCTCCGCAACGGTTGCCGCCGGCTCATCTACAGCTCGTCCGCCTCCGTCTACGCGCAGAGCCCCGGCGGCTGGGTCGACGAGCAGTCGCCGATCCGGCCGACCAGCCCGTACGGCCGGACCAAGGCGTTCGCCGAGGCGGTACTGGAGGACGTCAGCCGGGCGAACGGCTTGCAGGTGCTGTCGCTACGGTACTTCAACCCCATCGGCGCCGACCCCCACGGGCGCAGCGGGCCGCCCGCGGCCGACCCGGGCCACGTCCTGGGCAGGCTGATGCGGGCGTACCGCACCGGCCGGCCGTTCCGGATCACCGGCGTCACCTGGGACACCCGGGACGGCACCGGCATCCGTGACTACGTGCACATCTGGGACCTGGCCCGCGCCCACGTCCGCGCCCTGCACCGATTCGACGAGGTCGCGCCTCCCAGTCCGCCCGGCCGCTACGAGGTCGTCAATCTGGGTACCGGCGACGGCACCACCGTGCGCGAGCTGATTGCGGCATTCGAGCAGGTGGTCGGTTGCCGGTTGGAGACCCTGGCCGCACCCGCACGGCCGGGCGACGTGTGCGGCAACGTCGCGCGCAGCGACAAGGCGGCCCGCCTGCTCGGCTGGCATTCCCGGTTGACGGTCTCCGACGGCATCCGGCACGCCCTCGAGTGGGAGACGCAGCGGCGCCGGGTTCTGCAGCCGCAAGGCCTGGTGAACCTGGCGGGCAGCCAGTGAGACGGCTGTACGGCTTCGCCGCGCAGGCGCTGCGCCAAATGCCGGATCCGGCCCGCACGGTCGTCCGCCAACGGTTGCAGCGGACGAACCGGTCGCTTCCCGGGCGCCGGATCGATTGGGGCAACATCGCCCGGCACGCGCCGTTCAGCGAGGACTACGGCTGGGACCGCGGCCTGCCGATCGACCGGTACTACATCGAACGCTTCCTCACCCGCCGCGCGAAGCGGATCCGCGGTTCAGTGCTGGAGGTGCAATCGCCCATGTACGCCTCCCGCCTGGGGCACGCCGAGCGCATCACCATCCTCGACGTCGAGGCCGGCAATCCGCGCGCAGACCTGATCGCCGACCTCGACGAACCCGGCTCGGTCCCGGTGGCGGCGTTCGACTGTGTCATTCTCACCCAGGTTCTGCAGTACACCGACCCGCTCGTGGCGTTGCGCAACGTCGGGGACAGCCTGCGCCCGCGCGGATGCGCGCTCATCACGGTCCCGGCGATCAGCCCCGTGGACACCGACGGCCTTCGCAGCGACCGCTGGCGCTGGACGCCGGAGGGACTGCGGCGTGCGATCCACGACGCGGGCCTGACGGCGACGGTCGAGGGCTGCGGCGACGCCCTCTCCGCCGTGGCCTTCATCCTCGGGATCGCCGCCGAGGAGATGCCACCCGGCCGGCTCGACCGGCAGGACAGCAGGTACCCGATCGTGACGTGCGCGGTCGTCGAAGCGGCCGGCTAGAGCCGCAGCTCCCGCCAGTCCAGCAGGTCCTCCCCCAGGTCCCGCACCGTCGCGAGCAACCCCAGCCGCGCCGCGCGCAGGGCCGGATCGTCGGCCATCACGAACACCTCGTCGAAGAACCGGGTCACCGGGGCCGTGATCGGCGTCGCCGTCGCGGTGAAGTGGCTCAGGTCGGGTGCCTCGCCGGGCGCGGTGCGAACCGATGACACCGCCTCGTGCAGCGCCATCTCCGCCGGTTCCTTGAGCTGCGCCGGGTCGTAGGCGGCCGGCGTACCCGGGGGGACGATCCGGCGGGCACGCTGCATCGCCTCCGTCAGGTCGCGGAAGTCCTGGTCCGCGACCAGCCTTCCGAGCTGCGCCAGCAGCCGGTCCACCAGGGCCGGCCGCCCCGCGTGCGGCAGCGCGGCCCGGACCCGGTCGATCGGGTGGCCCTCCTCGGTGAGGATCTGCTCGAGGCGCCGGGTGACGAACTCGCGGGCGGCGGCGAGCACGGCCTCGTCCACGGCGACCGGTTGCAGCGAGGCCGCCCAGCCCAGCGCCGTGAACAGGTCGATGCCGGACAGGTCCGGGTGCGCCCGGTGCACCGCGAGCAGGCCCAGCACGGCCCGGCGGACCGCGAACGGGTCGCTGCTGCCGGTCGGCAGGCCGACCGTCGCCGCCAGGCCCGCGATCAGGTCCAGGCGGTCGGCCAGGGACAGCAGCGCCCCGGGTACGGACACCGGCAGCTCGTCGCCGGCGTGGCGGGGCAGCTCGGCCTCGTACACGGCCTGGGCCACGGCCGGGGATTCGCCCGCGTGCAGGGCGTAGTCGCGGGCCATCACGCCGGCGAGGCTGGTCATCTCGGTGACGAGCTGGGAGCCGAGGTCGAACTTGACGAGTTCGCCGGCCCGGCCGGCGATCTCCTCGTCGTCCGCCGTGACACCCGCGGCCGGCACGAGCAGGGCGGTGAGCGCGTCGATGCGGCCCGCCCGGTCGGCCATGCTGCCCAGCTTGTCGGTGAAGGTGAGGCGGTGGAGGCGCTCGCGCATGTCGGCGACGCGCGTCGAGCGGTCCGCGCGGTAGAAGAACGCCGCGTCCTCGTACCGGGCGCGCAGCACCGCCTCGTTGCCCCGGCGGACCAGGTCGACGTCGACCGGGCCGTTGGCGACGGTGACGAACATGGGGAGCAGGGCGCCGTCGTCGTCGCGTACGGGAAGGTAGCGCTGGTGTTTGCGCATGACCGTGGTCAGGACCGGGTCGGGCAGCTCCAGGTAGCGCTCCTCGAAGCGGCCCAGCAGCGGGGTGGGTTGTTCCACGAGGTAGACAAGCTGGTCGACGAGGGCGTCCACATCGACGCGGCCCTCGCCGTACACGAGGTCCTGGGCTCCGGTGACAATCAGCTCGCGCCGGTCGTCGGGGTCGGCGACGATGCCGTTGACCGAGATGGTCTCCATGAAGGTCTCGGCCGAGGCGATGCGCAGCGCCGGCGTCGGGGCCGTCCGCAGGACGCGGGTCTCGCGGCCCGCCTCGAGCGCGCCGACGGTGACCGGGACGAGGTCGTCGCCCCAGAGGGCGACCAGCCAGCGGATCGGCCGGGTGAAGGTCAGGCGGGGGTCGTTCCAGCGCATGTTCTTCGCCGACCGCAGGCCGGCGACGGCCTTCGCGAGCACGCCGGCCAGCACGCCGGGTGCGGCACCGCCGGCCACGTGCCGGCGCACGACGAGGTGGTCGTCCGCGACTTCCAGCGCTTCCACGGGTACGCCCTGAGAACGCGCGAAGCCTTCACGGGCCTTCGCGGGCGCCGTGACCTTGGGCCCCTTGACCGTCTGCGTGTAGTCGTCCTCGCGCGCGGCCACGGCGGGCACGACCGCGATCAGGCGGCGCGGGGTGGCGTACACCCGGACGTCGCCGTGGGCGAGGCGGGTCTGCCCGAGCTGCTCGGTGAGCGCGCGCCGCAGCTGGTCGTGGGCGGCGCGGGCCTCGGACGGCGGCATCTCCTCGGTGCCGACCTCGAGGACCAGCGTCCGGGGGGTGTCACAGGCGACGGCCGCCGCGACCGGGGCGGCGAGCTCGGGCAGCGGCCCGGCCACGCCGAGGGGGTGCCCTTGTTCCTCGCGGCGGGCCACCCAGAGCCGGGCGACGTCACCGGCGAGGCGCCGCATCCGGGCGAACTCGGCGGCCCGGTCGGCGGTGGAGACGGCGCCGCGGGCGTCGAGCACGTTGAAGGCCTGGGAGCACTTCAGGACGAACGTGTGGGCTGGCACCGGCAGGCCCTCGTCGATCAGCCGCCGCGCCTCGCTCGCGTACAGCTCCAGCAGCTGCCTGGTGGCGGCCACGTCGGCGTCGTCCAGGTAGTAGCGCGACATCTCGTACTCGGACTGGCCGAAGACCTCGCCGTAGTCGATGCCGGGGGCGTACTCGATGTCCTGGAAGTGGGTCACGTCCTGCAGCGCCATGATGATGCGCTCGATGCCGTACGTGATCTCCACCGAGACCGGGTCGAGGTCGAGGCCGCCGGCCTGCTGGAAGTAGGTGAACTGGGTGATCTCCAGCCCGTCGAGCCAGACCTCCCAGCCCAGCCCCCACGCGCCGAGGGCGGGCGAGGCCCAGTTGTCCTCGACGAACCGCACGTCGTGCGCGGCGACGTCGATGCCGAGCGCGGTGAGGCTGCCGAGGTAGAGCTCCTGCGGGTTGCCCGGGTCGGGCTTGAGGATCACCTGCAGCTGGGTGTGGGTCTGCAGCCGGTTCGGGTTCTCGCCGTAGCGGGAGTCGTCCGGCCGCACCGACGGCTCGGGATACACCACCCGCCACGGCTCCGGCCCCAGCACGCGGAGGAAGGTCGCCGGGTTGAGGGTTCCCGCGCCCACCTCGGTGTTCATCGGCTGGACGACCAGACACCCCTGATCACTCCAGTACGCGACGAGCCGGGCGAGCGCCTCCTGCATGGTGAGCATGAGCCCGAAGTCTAGTGAGCCGGTCATCTGGGTATGAGGCCCCGCATGTCGGAGCTGCTCATCGGTGACCTCTACCGTTTCCAGGACCTGCTCACCCCGGCGGACGCGGAGATCGTCACCCGCGTCCGGGCTTTCCTCGAGGCCGAGGTGGCCCCCATCGCCAACGACCACTGGGCCCGCGCGGAATTCCCGTTCCCGCTCGTGAAGGGCTTCGCCGACCTGGGCATCGCCGGCGCCAAGCACTCCAACCTGCTGTCCGGCTGGTTGGCGCTGGAGATGGCGCACGCGGACGCCTCGATGGCCACGTTCTTCGGCGTGCACTCGGGCCTGGCCATGGGCAGCATCGAGACCTGCGGCTCCCCCGAGCAGCAGGAACGCTGGCTTCCGGGGATGCGCGCGTTCGACGCGATCGGCGCCTTCGCGCTGACCGAGCCGACCGGCGGTTCCGACGTGGCGGCCGGCCTGCGGACCACCGCGCGCCGCGAGGGCGACCGGTGGATCCTCAACGGCAAGAAGCGCTGGATCGGCAACGCCACGTTCGCGGACCTCATCGTCGTGTGGGCCCGCGACCTGGAGGACGACCAGGTCAAGGGCTTCGTGGTGCACCAGGACAACCCGGGCTTCGAGGCGACGAAGATCGAGAACAAGATCGCGCTGCGGATCGTGCAGAACGCCGACATCACGCTGACCGACTGCGAGGTGCCGGAGGCCGACCGGCTACAGAACGCCCGGACGTTCAAGGACACCGCGAAGATCCTGCGCCAGACCCGCAGCGGGGTGGCGTGGGAGGCGGTGGGGGTGATGCTGGCCGCGTACGAGATCGCCCTGGCGTACGCGAAGGAGCGGGAGCAGTTCGGCCGCCCGATCGGCAAGTTCCAGCTGGTCCAGGACCTGCTGGTGCGGATGCTCGGCAACGTGACCGGCTCGCTGGGCCTGTGCGTGCGCCTCGCCCAGCTGCAGGACGCGGGCGAGTTCCGCGACGAGCACTCGGCGCTGGCGAAGGCGTACACGACGACCCGCATGCGCGAGGTGGTCGGCTGGGCCCGCGAGCTGCTGGCGGGCAACGGCATCGTGCTCGACTACGACATCGGCCGTTTCGTCGCGGACGCCGAGGCGCTGTACTCGTACGAGGGCACCCGCGAGATCAACACGATGATCGTGGGACGCGCGGTGACGGGTCTGAGCGCCTTCGTCTGAGCATCACAGGCGCTTGGCGCAGGCGACCCGCCGCTCACCCGCCCGCTCTCCGACGGTGAAGGACACATCGGTGCCGGCGGCGCAGGGGTTGATCAGCGCCGCCGCGGCCGAGTTCGCCTTGACGGTCTCGATCGTCAGGACGCGGAATCGCGACTTCCCCTTGCCGCTGCCGCACCGGATCTCCGCCACGTCGCCCTTGCTCGAGGCGGTCACGCAGTCGCCCACCACGATGGTGGGTCCACCGCCGTTGCCCGGGTCGCCCGGGTGCGGCGGCTTCAGGCTGCGAACGCAGACGTAGCCGCCCGGGCTGTCGCCGGCGAGCGGCGGTCCCAGCTTGGTCAGCTCGACGACCTCATCCGTCTCGTCGGGACAGTCCACCGACCTCCGGCCGAGCTGCGCGGCCACGGCCGAGTCCGGTGCGAACCGCGAGAGGATCGAATCGGTCGCGGCGGGATCCGCACAGGCGACCTCGCGATACTCGCCCGCGCCGGGGCCGGTACGCGGTCCGATGCACGAGCCGACCGCGAACTGGACGGCCGGGCTCGTCTCGACGACCACCGGCTCGGCCTCGCCCGCGCAGGCGGCCGCACCCACGGCGACAATTCCCATAACGGCCACTGTGGCCCACCGAAGCCGCACCTTTGCCTCCGCTCCCCGTTCCGTGCCGGGCATTGTAGCGACGACCTCGAATCCATGCGGCCGCGGTGGAGGGCCGGCTTGCAACAACCTGTTTCAGGAAAGGACCTATTTTCTCCCTATGCTCTCCGTTGGCCCGCGCCACACGAAGGCGGGGCGAGGAAACCCTCACAACGGGTTCCGCACAAGGAGGAAGAAAAGTGAAGACAGCGACCCGCAGTGCCGCCGGTCTGCTAGCTCTCTGCGCCGCCGGAGCCGGCATTCTCGGCCTGGCGGCCCCGGCCGCGGCGGACACCGCACCCCCGGCCTCCACCCTGGCACTGATGGTGCAGGGGCCTGCCGGCCAACCGCCCAGGATCACCCTGCTCAGCTGCCGGCCGCCGGCCGGCGATCACCCCCGCGCGGCCGACGCCTGCGCCACCGTCGCGGCCGTCGACGGCGACCTCGCCGCCCTCAACGTCGAGCCCGACGGCTTCTGCACCCGCGAATACATGCCGGTCACGGCCACCGCGACCGGCTTCTGGCAGGGCCGGCCGGTGCACTACCGCGAGACCTTCCCGAACCGCTGCGAGATGCTGCGCGAGACGGGCGCCCTCTTCGACTTCTGAGCGGCCGGAGCCGGTGAAGGTGGCGTCCGAACGCCACCTTCGCCCCGGCCGAGGTCAGGTCAGCTCGCGCGGCCTCTCCTTCGACGGCTCCTCGCGCAGGTACATGTACCAATAGGACGTGGCCACGAAAACGACGGCGCCGACAAGATTACCGAGAAATGCGAACAACCAATTCCGCAGGGTGTCGTCCCAGCCGATGCCCGGCACCCCGGCGAAAATGGCGGCCGGCAGGAAGAACATGTTCGCGATGACGTGATCGAAACCCATCGCCACGAACGCCATGATGGGAAAGAAAATGGCCAGGATCTTGCCGGAGACCGAGTCCGCCGCCAGCGAGAGCCACACCGCGAGGCACACCAGCCAGTTGCAGCCGACCGCCCGCAGGAAGATCTGCCAGTCGGTCTCGTGCAGCGCCTTGGCCCCGGCGATCGCGGCGAGCCGGTCGTAGGTCATCGCGCCCGAGGTCCCGGCATCGCTGCCGAGATGGCCGATGACCCCGGTCTGCACCGCCAGGAAGAACGCCACGAACACGGCGCCGATCAGGTTGCCGATCAGTACGAGCGTGAAGTTGCGGGCCACGTCACCCCAGCCGAGCCGCCCCTGCATGGCGCCGATCGGCACCAGCAGCATGTTGCCGGTCAGCAGGTGGGAGCCCGCGATCAGGACCAGGACCAGCCCGAGGGTGAAAGCGGCCCCGGTGAACAACGTGGGCAGACTCCCCCACGTCTTCGGGTCCAACCCGGACGACACGGCGATGGCGACGAGCCCGCCGAAGGCGATGTACGCGCCGGCCAGGAACGACCCGACCAGGGTCTTGTCCCACCGCAGCTCGGCCTTCTTGACGCCCGTCGCCACCGCCGCGTGAGCGATGTCCGCCGGTTCCTTGGTCGCCACCGCACGCCCTCCCGCCTGCCGTACGGCCCTGAGCCGCGGCGTCACGCCGGAGATACCCGTGAATGAACGGGCCTACTCACCTCACCGTTCCCGGGTCGGAGCAGCTCCCGGGGCACCGCGTTGCGCCAGGCCGCGCCGACCGGACCAGGGCGATCCGCTCGTCGATCCCCCGCCGGCCTGATCCGGCGGGACCATCGGCAGGGGCGGGCCGGAAGAGCCGGGCGCAGGGCGGGGCATTGCCGGATTGTTCCCGGGGACCGGCGACGGATCAGGCCTGCAGGGCGGGCGCCACGCGGTCGGCGAGGCGGCGGGCCTCGTCGATGCCGGCCTCGATCGCCGCGGCGCGCCGCTCCTCGCCCAGGTCGGTGGGTTGCACGTTGACGAACGAGATGTCGGTGATGCCGACGAAGCCGAAGATGGTGCGCAGGTAGGGCTCCTGCATGTCGAGGGCCTGCATCGGGCTGCCGGCCGAGTAGTCGCCGCCCCGCGAGGTGATGCAGACCAGCTTCTTGCCTCCACAGAGGCCGGCGGGCACGCCGTCGGGCCCGTACGCGAAGAGGTAGCCGGGCTGGACGATCGCGTCGATGTAGTACTTCAGCGCGTACGGGATGCTGAAGTTCCACATGGGCGAGGAGATCAGGCAGACGTCCGCCCGCTGGAACTGGGTGATGAGCTGTTCGATGGTGCGCCACGGCGCGGCCCGGGACGGCTCGATCGGCCGGCCGCGCATGAGGTCGTACTTGGAGTCGATGTTCTGGCCGGCGACGGCCGGCATGTCGGCGGAGAACAGGTCCAGCGTCTCGATCTCGGCGGCCGGGCAGGCCGTGCGGATCTGCTGCAGGAACGCGTCCGAAGCGCGCAGCGTCGCGGAGACGGTCGTGCGGGGTGTGGCGACGACGTGGAGCAGCAGCATCGGGACTCCTGGCGAAGGAAAGGATGACTTATCCGGATTCTTCCGCCTGGTGGGGTTGTTCGACGCGAAGGACACTCCGTCAGTCGGGCTGGATCCAGTCGAAGGTGCGTTGCACCGCGCGCCGCCAGTTCCGGTATTCGGAGTCGCGGCGGCTCGCCTCCATCGCCGGCAGCCACTGGGCCGCCCGGTGCCAGTTGCGCCGCAGGTCCTCGAGGTCCGGCCAGTAGCCGACCGCGAGCCCGGCCGCGTACGCCGCGCCCAGGGACACCGTCTCGGACGCCAGCGGCCGGACCACCGGGACGTCCAGGACGTCCGCGATGTACTGCATGAGGAGGTTGTCGGCCGTCATGCCGCCGTCGACCTTGAGCGTCTTCAGGGTGAGGCCGGAGTCGGCGTTCATCGCGTCGACCACCTCACGGGTCTGCCAGGCCGTCGCCTCCAGGACCGCCCGGGCCAGGTGCCCCTTGGTGATGTACGAGGTCAGCCCCACGATCACGCCGCGCGCCTCGGAGCGCCAGTGCGGGGCGTACAGGCCGGAGAAGGCCGGGACGATGTAGCAGCCGCCGTTGTCGGCGACCGTCCGCGCCAGGGTCTCGATCTCCGGGGCGCTGGCGATGAGTTCCAGCTGGTCGCGGAACCACTGGACCAGCGAGCCGGTGATCGCGATCGAGCCCTCCAGCGCGTAGTGCGCCGGCTCGCCGCCGATCTGGTACGCGACCGTGCTGAGCAGCCCGTTGTCCGAGCGGACGAGCTCCGTACCGGTGTTGAGCAGCAGGAAGCTGCCCGTGCCGTACGTGCACTTCGCCTCTCCGGGGGTGAAGCACGTCTGGCCGAACAGCGCCGCCTGCTGATCCCCGAGCGCGGCTCCGATCCGTACCCCCGGGAAAGCCGCCGCCGCCGTCCCGAAGACCGCCACCGAGGGTCTGACCTCGGGCAGCATCGCCCGGGGGATGCCGAAGAAGTCGAGCGAGTCCGGCGACCAGTCGAGGGTGTGCACGTCGAGCAGGTTGGTGCGGCTGGCGTTGGTGACGTCGGTGACGTGCAGGCCGCCGGTCAGGTTCCAGATCAGCCAGGTCTCCATCGTGCCGAAGAGCACCTCGCCGCGTTCCGCCCGTTTCTGCAGGCCGGGGGTGTGGTCAAGCATCCAGCGCAGCCGGGGCCCGGAGAAGTACGTGGCCAGCGGCAGGGCCGAGCGCTGCTGCACACCGTCCGCGTCCGGCTCGGTGAGCAGGTGGTTCACCAGCGAGTCGGTGCGGGTGTCCTGCCACACCAGGGCGCGGCCGATCGGCGCCCCCGTACGCCGGTCCCAGACCACGGTGGTCTCCCGCTGGTTGGCGATGCCGACCGCGGCCACCTGGTCCAGGGTGATGCCGGCCCGGCTCAACGCTTGGGGGGCGAGCCGTTCCACATTGCGCCAGATCTCGGCGGCGTCGTGCTCGACCCAGCCCGGTTTCGGGAAGTACTGCTTGTGCTCCTGCTGGGCGAGGGACACGAGCTGGCCGCGCCGGTCGAACACGATGCACCGCGTCGACGTGGTTCCCTGGTCGATCGCGACCACGTAGCGCTCGGTCATGAGGTCCCTCCCCTGCGTTTCAGTGCCGGGCGGCTCCCAGATCGCGGGAGACCGCACGGGCGGCGTCGCGGACGTAACCGATCAGCCGCTGGTGCGGCCGGTAGCGGCTGTCGCAGATGCGCTCGACGAGGCCCGACACGCCGATCGCGCCGACGACGAGGCCGCCGTAGCCACGGATGGGTGCCGCGACCGCCGCCTGGCCGACGGTGTACTCCTCGATCTCGGCGGCCCACCCCACCTCGCGGACTTTCTCCAGATCCGTGGCGATGTCCTTGGCGGCGACGAGCGTACGGTGTGTGAAGCGTTCGGGCGAGGCCTCCGGCCGGGCCGCCCGGTACGCCAGCAGCACCTTGCCGAGCGCGGTGGCGTGCAGCGGCAGGAGCGTACCGATGTCGAGGGTCTGGAAGGTGTCGTCGGGACGGAAGACGTGGTGCACGACCAGCACCCGGCCCTCGAGGACCGTGCCGATCCGGACGGCCTCGCCGGAGCGCGCCGCCAGCGGGTCCGCCCAGTTGATCGAGCGGGACCGCAGCTCGTTGATGTCGAGATAGCTCGTGCCCAGGTGCAGCAGGGCGGCGCCGAGCTGGTAGTGGCCCGACGCCCGGTCCTGCTCCACGAAGCCGACGTGCTGCAGAGTGCGCAGGATTCCGTGCACCGTTCCCTTCGCCAGATCGAGCGAGCGGGATATCTCGGCGAGCCCGAGCCGCCCCGAGCCGCCGGCGAGCATCCGCAGGATCGCGGCAGCTCGCTCGATCGACTGGACCGTTCCGGGCACGTTACGGACTCTATGCCACGACGTAACCCGAGCCCACCGGTTCGCGTTCGACATTGTCGAACGGCACCTCCGGCCAACGTTCGGCATTGCCGAACGGCGTTCATTGCCCGCGTGTGACGTCGTTCATAGCTTCACTGCATGGCAGCACGCTTGAAGATTCCGGGACTCGCCGGCGAACTCGCCGCCGAGTTCGCCGGAACGATGATCCTCATCCTCTTCGGGGTCGGTGTCGTCGCCCAGGTCGTGGGCGGCGGTATCGGCGACCACGACAGCATCGCCTGGGCCTGGGGCCTGGGCGTGATGCTCGGCGTCTACGTGGCCGGACGCATCAGCGGCGCACACCTCAACCCCGCGGTCACCATCGCGCTCGCGGCCTTCAAGGGCTTCGAGTGGCGCAAGGTGGCTCCCTACTGCACCGCCCAGTTCCTGGGCGCGTTCGTCGCCGCCCTGCTGGTGCGGTGGAACTACACCGAGGTCCTCCACCAGGCGGACCCGAACCTGACCATCAAGACCCAGGGCGTCTTTTCGACCCTGCCGGGAAACGGGACACTCCCGGTCGGTGAGTGGGGCGCCTTCCGCGACCAGATCATCGGTACGGCGATCCTGCTGTTCCTGATCCTGGCCATCACCGACGCCGCCGGCACTCCCCCCGGCGCCAACCTGGCACCGTTCATCATCGGCCTGCTCGTGGTCGGCATCGGGATGGCCTGGGGCACCGACGCCGGCTACGCGATCAACCCGGCCCGCGACTTCGGCCCGCGCCTGGCGAGTTACTTCACCGGGTACGGCGGGGCGTTCCGCGATCAGACCGGCTACCTGTATTTCTGGATACCGATCGTCGCACCGATCATCGGCGGCCTGCTCGGCGCCGGGCTGTACCAGGTGCTGGTCGGGCGCTTCCTGCCCAAGGAGGAGCCGCCGGAACCGGGTCGCCTTCCCACCCCAGAAACCCCCGAGACCGTGGAGGCACGACGTGGCTGACTTCGTCGGCGCAGTGGATCAGGGCACCACCAGCACCCGTTTCATGATCTTCGATCATGGCGGCAACGAGGTGGCTCGCCACCAGCTCGAGCACGAGCAGATCCTGCCGCAGGCCGGCTGGGTGGAACACAACCCGAACGAGATCTGGGACCGTACGGCCACGGTGATCCGCACCGCGATGCAGAACGCCAACCTGAGGGCGAGCGACCTGGCCGCGCTGGGCGTCACCAACCAGCGGGAGACGACCGTGGTGTGGGACCGGCGCACCGGGCGGCCGCTCTACAACGCGATCGTCTGGCAGGACACCCGTACCGACCGGATCGCCTCCGCCCTCGACCGGGACGGGCGCGGCGACGTCATCCGCCGCAAGGCCGGCCTTCCCCCGGCGACCTACTTCTCCGGCGGCAAGATCCAGTGGATCCTCGAGAACGTCGGCGGGGTCCGCGAGGCGGCCGAGCGCGGCGACGCTCTCTTCGGCAACACGGACAGCTGGCTGCTCTGGCACCTGACCGGCGGCGTCGACGGCGGCAACCACGTCACCGACGTGACCAACGCCAGCCGCACCATGCTGATGAACCTGGAGACCCTCGACTGGGACGACGAGCTGCTCGGGTTCTTCAACATCCCGCGGCAGATGCTGCCGGAGATCCGGCCCTCGTCCGACCCGAACACCTACGGCGTCGCCCGCTTCCCGGGCTCGCTGGGCGGGGAGGTGCCACTCACCGGCGACCTCGGCGACCAGCAGGCCGCCACGGTGGGCCAGGTCTGCTTCAACGTGGGCGAGGCCAAGAACACCTACGGTACGGGCAACTTCATGCTGCTCAACACCGGCAACGAGCTCGTACGCTCGGAGAACGGCCTGCTCACCACGGTCTGCTACAAGTTCGGTGACGCCGCGCCGGTCTACGCCCTCGAGGGCTCGATCGCCGTGACGGGTTCGGCCGTGCAGTGGCTGCGCGACCAGCTGCACGTCATCAACAATGCGGCGGAGAGCGAGACCCTGGCGGCCTCGGTGCCGGACACCGGCGGTGTCTACTTCGTCCCGGCGTTCTCGGGCCTGTTCGCGCCGTACTGGCGGTCCGACGCGCGCGGTGCGATCGTCGGGCTCTCCCGCTTCAACACCGACGCGCACCTGGCCCGGGCCACCCTCGAGTCGATCTGCTACCAGACCCGCGACGTGGTCGAGGCGATGGCGCAGGACTCCGGCGTGAAGCTGGACGTGCTCAAGGTCGACGGCGGCATCACCGTCAACAACCTCTGCATGCAGATCCAGGCCGACGTGCTGGGCGTCTCCGTGAGCCGCCCGGTGGTGGCCGAGACGACGGCGCTCGGCGCTGCATACGCAGCGGGTCTCGCGGTCGGCTTCTGGAAGTCGACCGACGAGCTCCGCGACAACTGGAACGAATCGCAGCGCTGGCAGCCGGAGTGGTCGGCCGAGCAACGCGAGGACGGGTACGGCCGCTGGAAGAAGGCCGTCCAGCGCACTCTCGATTGGGTAGACGTTGACTGACAACACAGCTCTTTCTCCCGCCGGCCGCGAGGCGGCGCTGACCGCCATGGCCGAGGGCGAGCTGGACGTGCTGGTCGTGGGCGGCGGTGTCGTGGGTGCGGGTAGCGCCCTCGACGCCGTCACCCGCGGCCTGAACGTCGGGCTCGTGGAGGCCCGCGACTTCGCCTCGGGCACCTCCAGCCGGTCCAGCAAGCTGATCCACGGCGGCCTGCGCTACCTGGAGATGCTCGACTTCGCGCTGGTCCGCGAGGCGCTGCGGGAACGCGGGCTGATCCTGCAACGGCTCGCCCCGCACCTCACCCGCCCGGTGCCGTTCCTCTACCCGCTGCAGCACCGGGTCTGGGAACGGCTGTACGCGGGCACCGGCGTGCAGCTCTACGACCTGATGGCCACCACCCACGGCGGCCTCCCCCGGCACCGCAACCTGTCGCGCCGCGGCGCGCTGCGGGCCTGCCCGGCGCTGAAGAAGGACGCGCTGGTCGGCGCGCTGCAGTACTACGACGCGCAGGTCGACGACGCCCGGCACACCATGTTCCTGGCCCGCACGGCGGCCGCGTACGGCGCGCACGTCGCCTCCCGCGCGGAGGTGGTGGGCTTCCTGCGCGAGGGCGAACGGGTCACCGGCGTCCGCGTGCACGACCTGGAGCACGACCGCACCTTCGAGATCCGCGCCCAGCAGGTGGTCAACGCCACCGGCGTGTGGACCGACGACACCCAGGCGCTGGTCGGCGAGCGCGGGCAGTTCCACGTCCGCGCCAGCAAGGGCATCCACCTGGTGGTGCCGCGCGACCGGATCCAGTCGTCCACGGGCCTGATCACCCGTACGCCCACGAGCGTGCTCTTCGTGATCCCCTGGGGCCGCCACTGGATCATTGGCACCACCGACACCGACTGGGCTCTGGACAAGTCGCACCCGGCGGCCTCCAGCACCGACATCGACTACCTGCTGAGCCAGGTCAACCAGGTGCTGGCGACACCGCTCGACCGCACCGACGTCCAGGGCGTGTACGCCGGCCTGCGCCCGCTGCTGTCCGGCGAGTCGGAGTCCACCTCGAAGCTGTCCCGCGAGCACACCGTCGCCAGCCCGGTGCCGGGCCTGGTGGTCGTCGCGGGCGGCAAGTACACCACGTACCGGGTGATGGCCAAGGACGCGATCGACGCGGCGATCCACGGCCTCGGCCGCTCGGTGCCACGCTCGTGCACGGAACGCGTACCGCTGCTGGGCGCCGAGGGTTACACGGCACTGTGGAACCGCCGGCGCGTCCTCGCCGAGGAGTCCGGCCTGCACGTGGCCCGCGTCGAACATCTCCTCAAGCGCTACGGCTCGCTGGTGCACGAGGTGCTCGACCTGGTCACCGAGGACCCGTCGCTGGGCAAGCCGCTGGAAGGAGCCGACGATCACCTGCGGGCCGAGATCACGTACGCGGCCGGCCACGAGGGCGCCCGGCACCTGGAGGACGTGCTGACCCGCCGTACCCGCATCTCCATCGAGACCTTCGACCGCGGGGTGGCCGCGGCCCCGATGGCCGCCGACCTGATGGGCGACGTGCTCGGCTGGACGAAGGAACAGCGGGCGCGCGAGGTGGAGAACTACCGTCTGCGCGTGGAGGCGGAACGAGCATCGCAGGAACAACCGGACGACGAGACCGCGGACGCGGCGCGCCTGGGCGCCCCGGACGTCGTACCCCTGCAGTTGCAGTGACCGATCCGGGCCGGCCGGGCCTACGCATCCCGGCCGGCCCGAGGGGTCCCGCTATCGGGGCCCGCGGCGCTCTCGCCGCCGGCGCCGGATGCCGCGGATCGCCACGATGACGAGCGCCGCGAGCGGCACGAGGAAGCAGGCGTTCAGCCCGATCGCGGCAGCGGCCGGGTTCGCGTAGGGTTCACCGTTCGCGTCCGTCAGCTGGCCCTTGATCGTGGTGGCCAGGGCGGCCGCCTCGAAGACGGCCAGGACGACGATGCTCGCCCACAGCAGCGGGCGGCCGACCCAGCCGGCGACGGTTCTCCGGTTGTTCCTGCCGCGCGCCGCGCGAAGATCCGCTATGGTGCCGCCGGCCCGCGATCCCGGATCCTGGAGCAGCCCGGAGTGGGCGGCGCCGTACCAGGCCCGGCGCATGCCCTCGCAGAATCCGGCAAGGTACGCCGGCGACGGCGGGTAGCCCCACGGGGCCGCGTATCCGCCGAGGCACCGGGCGAGCGCGGGCAACCACGGCGCCGGCTGTCCCGTGGAGGCCCATTGGTGACGCCACGGGACCAGCCATCGCACCACGTCGAATCCGCAGGCCACAAGGCCGTCGACCACGGCCAGCGGCAGTCGCGCCATGGCCTCGGCGCCGTCCCGCTCCCCCTTGCGCGTATCCGCGTCGACCGCTTCACCGGGCGGCGCCGGCCGGGGAGCGGCCGCGGAGTGCCCGACCTTCGCCGTGGCCTTCACCCGCGACGGGTCCGGCACGGGCTGCCGGAGCCCCTTGGCGACGTCGACGGCCGCTTGCACCGCCACACCGAGCCGCTCGAAGTCGGCGTTCGCGCCGTACGGGTAGGACAGCGAGGCGAAGTCGTCCATGGGGGGCCGGCCGGCGTCCGGGCCGAGGGGCGCAAGGGGTGCGGGCTCGACACCCTCGAGGAGCAGCTGGAAGAAGCCGTGATGGAGCCGCGTGGCCGGACGCCCGGCGATGCCGATGAGCCGGCTGACGGGGAACCGGCGCTCGCCGTTGACGGCCGGGCCGACTCCCTCCTTGCCGATCACGATCCACTGCCCGTCGAAGGCGGCGTAGCCCTGTACTCCCTCGGCGCGGACGACGCCGTCCACCCGAGAGGGTGCCGGGGGCGGGGAGGGCCGCGCCGCCGCCTCGGCCACGACCAGGGCACCCTCGCCCACTCCGAGGCGGCGTGGACGCTGGGGCGACGGCCCGCTGACGACTCTGTCGTACACGTACTCGTACAGTTCGTCCACGGTGATGCGGCCGTCCCGGTTCAGGTCGGCGGCACCCGACGACAGGCCGCTGACCAGCGCCTCGGTGAAGTACGAGGGCCGCACGTCGGCGGACTCGGCGTCCTCGAAGCTGACCTCCGTCTCCCCCGAGGCCGTCAGCACGGCCAAACCGCGCCCCTCCGACGGTCCGCTCACCAGCGACTCGACATTCGCCGAGGTGCCGGAGCGGGCCCGCATGCCGTCGATGAAGGCACCGCTGAAGCAGCAGTCGATCAGCATGAGCGTCGCCTTGGACCGGCTCGCCGTGACGCGGTCGCGGACCCAGTCCGCGGATACCGCCGTGGAGCTCAGATACTCCTTCTCCGTGTCCGCGAAGGCGAAGTAGAGCTTTCCCCGGTCGTCCTGCACGCCGTGGCACGACAGATAGAGGACGTTGATGGCGTCCGTGGTCCTCGCCTGCGCGAGGAAGCCCTCGATCGCCCGCTGCGCCGTACGGCTCGGGCAGTCCAGCTCGGTGCTGACCTGGTATCCGCAGGACCCCGGGGAACCGAGGACCCGCTCCAATTCCCGCACATCGCGGCGCGGCGACCGCAACGACGCGAGAGTGGGATCGGCGAAAGTCGTGCACCCCAGCAGCAACGCCCGGCGCGCAGGCGTGCCGTTCATCTCGCCGCGTCGAGCCGGCTCAGATAGGCCGCGACGAGTTCGTCACGTTGAGCCCTGGTGACGTGCCCCTTGAGCCGGTGGCCCTCGATCTCGATCTCGATGTCGCCGGGCTGCCGGCTCAGCCACGAGGCGACGACTCCCATCAGGGCTTCCACGATCGAGGGAGCGAGCGTCACCACCAGCGCCCCGACGCTGAGCGCGTCACCCGATTTGGCTCCCGCGGGAGCAGGTCCGGCGGGTGCCGGTTTCGCGTCGTCCACATCCGTGGTGAGAATCGCCGTCCGGAGATCGCGCGCGCTTTCCTGCACCCGTTCCGGTTCGAGGCCGGCACCGAGCACCCGTACGTCGAGTGTCACCGTTTCCATCGTCTTACCATTTCCGTCGGCCGCACCAGGACACCACCGACCGTACGACGGAAAAGCTGCAGCTCAGGCCGTTCTCGGGAATGGCCACCCGTCCGGCCTGCAATGTTCCCGACAGTTGCGCTCAGCGCTGCGCATACCCACGGGACCGCCGTGCCGACCGGTGCACGGACCACCGCGGTGGCGATGTCGTCGTACGGCGCCGGGTCGCGATCGACGACGACCAGTCGGGGGCACCACGACGCCTCCGTCCCGGCCTGCAGCGGGCTTCGGGCGACCAGTACGACTTCGCCAGGGAGGCGATCCGGCCCACCGGTGCCGGATCCAGCCGTGCCCCGACCATCACGACGACCAGATCGAGGATGCCTCCGCAGCCGGCGCAGCGCCGGGCCCGGCCCGGCCGGTCGATCGTGGCCGGCGTCCGGGCGCCGCAGCCGGTGCAGACGGTCTCGCGGATCAAGCTGTGCAGCTCGAGGACCTTGCTCCTGTCCATGGTGGTCGAGGGTAGGCACGGATCATGGCCCGGGCGACCGATTAACCACCATGGTCTTCGTCGCCGTCCGCGGATACTGTCGGAGGGTGGCGGAGGATCTGTCGTGGCCGGTCCGGCTGACGCAGCGCGACTTTCAGGCCATGGTCACGGCCGGCGCCGAGGAGCTCAATCTCTTCCTGATGGATCCGCAGCGCGTTCTCACGCGGCTTCCTCCCGCGGTTCTCCGCCTGACCCGGCTGCGGTCGCTGCGGCTCGGCACCAGCCCCCTCACCGCCCTGCCGTCGTGGCTGAGCGAGCTTCCGGCCCTCGAGACGATCGACGCCCGGGCGGTCGAGCTGTCGAGCGTTCCCGAGCTGGAGAAGGCGTACCTCGCGGTCAACGCCGAGACGCTGTGGCGGTGCCGGGGCAGCTCGCTGCGGCTCGACCGGGTGTACGCCGTACGGATCACGTCGCGGACCTCGCCCGAGGCGCTGCAGCACCTCACCCGGCTCGCGGACGAGGGGCGGCTGTCGCTGTCGAGTCTGGGCGTCATCTCCACCTTCACCAAGGGCGACGGCATGGCGGCCACGGCAGCGCAGTGGCGAGCCGATCTCGGTGTCGTCATGCGGTGCCTCGAGCGGGTCCTCGAGAGCCAGCCCTACCTGCAGGAGCTGCGCATCATCGGGTATCCGCTGCAGCACGTCCCGGAGGCGATGCGACGGCTGACCGCCTTGACGCACCTGTCGCTGATCGGGGTGTGGCCGCCGAGCCTTCCGGACTGGCTGTTCGAGCTGCCCCGGCTCACCTCGCTCGACCTCGTCCACAACGACCTGTCGCGGTTGCCGGCGGCGGTCGAGCGGGCTCGCGAGCTCACCAGCCTCGACCTCTCCTACAACACGTTCGGCCACGTCCCGGACGGGGTGTGGGAGCTGCCCCGGCTCACCCGGCTGGACCTGTCGTGCTGCCCGCTCGAGTGGATCCCCGCGGACATCCTGCACCTCGACCACCTGACGGAGCTCAACCTCACGTACCACGGCGAGCAGCACTGGCTGCAGGCGCCGATCCCGCCGAGCCTGGTCGTGCCGCCGCCGGAGGTCGCCGCCAACGGGCTCGAGGCGATCAAGAGCTACTGGCTGCAGCGGCGGGAGGCCGGGCAGGACTACCTGTCCGAGGCCAAGCTGCTGATCGTCGGGGAGCCCGGCGCCGGCAAGACGTCGCTTGCCAAGAAGATCCTCAATCCCCTGTACGCGTTGCGGCACACCGAGGAGACCACCGAGGGCATCGACGTCTTCACCTGGCGGTTCCCCGCCGTGGTCCGCGTCGTCGAGAGCGAGGGCGAACGCCTGCTCGAGCGCGACTTCCGGGTCAACATCTGGGACTTCGGCGGCCAGGAGATCTACCACGCCACCCACCAGTTCTTCCTGACCAAACGCTCGGTGTACGTGCTGGTCTCCGACGAGCGCCGGGAGGACACCGACTTCCAGTACTGGCTCGAGGTGGTCAACCTGCTCAGCGGTGGCAGCCCGCTGCTCGTGGTCCAGAACCGCAAGCACGGGCGCACCCAGGCCCTCGACCTCGGTACGCTGCGGCAGGCGTACCCGAATCTCGTCGGCACCCTGAGCCTGGACCTGTCCGACAACAGCGGGCTGGAGGCGGCCGTCGGCCGGATCCGCCGAGAGCTGGAGTCGCTTCCGCACATCGGGACCGCCCTGCCCAAGACCTGGCGCGACGTGCGCACGACGCTGGAGAAGAACACCCGCGACTACATCACCGCGGAGGAGTTCTTCGGCATCTGCCGGGCGCACGGCTTCGTCCGGGCGGACGACATGCGCCAGCTCGGCGGCTTCCTGCACGACCTCGGGATCTGCCTGTACTTCCAGGACGACCCGCTGCTGCGCAAGACCGTCATCCTCAAGCCGGAGTGGGGCACCGGCGCGGTCTACCGGGTCCTGGACGACGAGGAGATCATCAACGCGCACGGGGTGTTCGGGCGCGCGGCGCTGCAGCGCATCTGGCACGAGCCCATGTACCAGGACATGCACGACGAGCTGATCCGGCTGATGGTGAAGTTCGCCCTCTGCTATCCGGTGCCGGGCTCCGACATCTACGTGGCGCCGCAGCTGCTGACGCCCACCAAGCCGGAGTACGACTGGGAAGACAGGGGCAGCCTGTCGCTGCGCTACGAGTACGCGGTCATGCCGAAGGGCATCGTCCGGAGGGTCATCGTCGAGCTGCATGACCTCATCGAGGGTGATGCCGTCTGGCGTACGGGCGTGGTCCTGGCGTACCGGACGAGCCGCGCGGAGATCGTGGAGGACTACCACCGCCGCCGCCTGCGCCTGCGCGTGACCGGGCCGGACCGGCACACGCTGCTGGCCGTGATCGACCGCGCGCTGGTGCGCATCCACCGCTCGTATCCCGAGATCAGGGTCACCAAGTACCGGCCGTGCGACTGCGAGGTGTGTGCCGTCGCGGAGGAACCGACCATGTTCGCCATCGCCGAGCTGGCCGACTTCGCCCGTACCGACGACCGGATCCAGTGCCGGGCGAGCCGCCGGATGATGGATCCGAAGGCGCTGCTGGCCGACCTGCCGGTGGACGAGACCACCGAGTACACCGCGGAGCCTGCCGGCGGCATGCGCGAGGGCAAGGCGGCCGCGCCCAAGGCCCCGCCGGAGGTCTTCGTCTCGTACAAGCGCGGCGGCACCGCCGAGCGCCTGGTCGACGAGATCGAGCGCCGGCTGAGCGGCCGCGGGATGCAGGTACGCCGGGACAAGAACGAGGTGCGCTACCGCGACCCGATCCGCGCCTACATGCGCCGGCTGGGCGCCGGGAAGTCGGTGATCGTGATCATCGACCAGGAGTACCTGAGGTCGAAGTACTGCATGTTCGAGCTGACCGAGATCGCGGCGCGGCCCGAGTTCGCCCGCCGGGTCTTCCCGATCGTGCTGCCCGACGCGAACCTGTTCGACCCGCTGGCCCAGGTCTCGTACGTCAGGTTCTGGGAGCGCAAGGCGGCCGACCTCAATCAGGCGATGCTCACCGTCCGGCAGAACGACCTGCAGGGCATCCGGGAGGACCTCGACCTGTATCAGCGGATCCGTACCGTGGTCGCCGGCATCCTGGACCTGCTCGCCGACATGGTGGCGCTGGCGCCGGATCACCGGGGGGTCGTCGACTTCGACCAGCTGATCCGCGCGCTGGAGGAACACAACGGCAGGTGAGCGCCGCCGGGGGCGGGCGGCGCTCACCTGCCGTCGGGTCAGCCGGCGAGGGTGCAGGGCGCGAAGCGCTCCAGGCCCTCCGGCTTGGCCGCGTGCCGCCCGATCGCCGTCTCGATCCGGTTCAGCGTCGCGACGCGCTTGTCCTCCAGCGGCCCGAGGATCGCGTTGCGGATGAAGTTGGGGCCGCCTTGCCCGACGGTCGTCGCGAGCCGCCGGTTCGCCTCGGCGATCTGGGTGTCGAGCAGCTCGAGGTTGCGGGTCACCTCGTCGCGGGCCTGCGCCGGGATCGACGGCAGGCCGCTGACCGCCGGGCAGGCGACGGTCGGCGCGGCAGCGGTGCCCGTGCCGGCGCCGGGTGCGGCGGTCTTGACGGCCGTGGGCTCGGGGGCCGCAGCCCCGCCGCCCTTGTTCAGCGTGCACGTCGCCAGCCGCTGCACATCGAGATCGGGCTTCGGCGCGGAACGCCCGATCGCCGTCGCCATCCGGTTGATGGCGGCGACGCGCTTGTCCTTCAGCGGCCCGAGGATCGCGTTCTGGATGAAGTTCGGGCCGCCCTCGCCGGCGCTGGTCACCAGGCGCTTGTTCGCCTCGGCGATCTGCGTGTTGAGCTGCGCGAGATTGCGCTGGATCTCGGCCTGGGCGCGGGCCGGCACGGCGCCCAGCGCGCCCGCGACGGCGGGACAGCTGACCGTGGGCGCGGCGGTCTCGCCGGCGGAGGCGACACCGAGCCCGGCACCGGTCAGGGCAACGGCCACAGCAGCGACGCCGGCGATCTGCCAGCGACGGGCGGAACTACGGGAGAATTGCATCTTCGCCTGAGCCTTCCTGTCGGGGGACCTCGGCGAGAAGTACGGGAGCGCTCCCACAACGGATCAATCCGCGGTGAGAGTCTTTCCGTCGAGTTTGCGGAAGCCGCTCGTGACGAGGGCGCGCAGCACGTCCGGGTCGACGTCCGAGAGGCGTCGCAGATGCAGGCAGGAGCGGCCGGTGCGGTGCGGGCCGAGCCTCGTCAGGAGGTGCTCGTCGTAGCCGGCGGACAGGTACACGGTCAGTGCCGTCCGGCGCGGCGACAGCCCGACCGGCGGCCAGTCGCCCTCCTGGCCGGAGGCGTACCGGTAGTGGTAGCAGCCGAAACCGATGATGCTGTCGCCCCACATCTCCGGAGCGGCCCCCGTCGCCTCCGCCATCAGGGCGACCAACGTCTGGGCGTCGGCTCGGCGCTTCGGATCCGGTACGGCGGCCAGGAAGTCGCCCACGCTGGCGCCGGTGCGTACGGTCTTGACCCCGGCCACCGCTCAGCCCGCCAGCTCGAGGACGACACCGTCGGCCAGGCGATACGGGTTCGTGGCGACCAGGGCACCGATGGCGCGCCGCAGCCGCGAGACTTCCGCGCGCACGGTGACGACGTGCTCGCCGTCGCCGTACAGGGCCTTGCTGAGCCGGCCCGCGGTCAGCCCCGGGCGGCCGGCGGCGTGCAGCAGGGTGAGGATCTCGGCGTGCCGGCGGGTCAGCGGCGCCCGCCACGGCTCCCCCTCCCCCGTCACCGACAGCACCGGCGCGCCCGCGAGGTCCAGGATCGCGCGGATGCCGCCGGGCCGTCCGGCCGGGCGGACGAGCCAGCCCTCGGCGAGGCGTTCGGGCAGGCACAACCCCATTCCGGGTACGGCGAGAGCGGTCCCGGCCCGCGGCGCGGCGATCCGGTCCCGGACGGCGACGCCGCGGTGGTGCGCCACCCAGCCGTGATCGTCGACGACGAGCAGCGGGCCCCCGGCCGCGCCGGCCACGTGTTCCGCGGAGCGCCGCAACCGGTCGAGCCGCGCCGCGTGGTGCCGCCAGAGCTGCGACTCGGCCAGCCGTACGCCGGTCTCGACCAGCGCGGCGATCGCCGGGTGCAAGGTGAGCGCCGGACCGCTGACGTCGACGATGCCGAGCAGCTCACCGGTACGCGGGTCGTGCAGCGGATGCGCGGCGCAGTACCACGCGTGCTGAGCCTGCTCGAAGTGCTCGGCGGAGAAGAGCTGCACCGGGGCGGCCTCGACCAGCGCGGTGCCGATGGCGTTCGTGCCGACCACCGGCTCCGTCCACACGGCACCCTCGCGGAAGCCCAGCCCGTCGGCGCGGCGCAGCGTGGCCGGGGCACCGTCACGCCACAGGATCACGCCGTCGGCATCGGTGACGACCATGAGCGCGACGTCGCGGATGACGTGGGCGAGCTCGTCGATGACGCCGTGCACCGGCGACTCGCGGCGACGGCGTTCGAGCTCGTCCGGGCGGCAGGGCTCGCGCGCGTTGGCCCGGTCGGGGTGCAGCCCGGCGCGCAGCACCCGGGCCCAGGAACGTTCCACGACGGCACGCGGGCGCAGGGACGTACGGCTGCCGCTGAGCACCGCATGGTGGACGCGCCTGAGGTCGCGGGCATGCCGTGAGAGGTCGGTGCCCGGCAGGATGGCGTTGAAGTCGCCCATGTCCAGGCGACTGTAACCCGATGGTTGTGATCGCCGCCACAGTCGGCCCGTGCAACACGGTGCAACCCTTTTGCCCGTACGGGGTCCGGCCGTGTGCTGAAGGCATGACGCAGACACGAGAGCGGGTGGAGGCGTGGCTCGGGGCGTTCGAGTCCGCGCTGCGCGACCGGGACGGCGAGCGGGCCGCGAGGCTCTTCGCCGTCGACAGCTTCTGGCGCGACCTCGTCGCGTTCACCTGGAACATCACGACGGTCGAGGGCCGGGCCGGGGTGGCCGCCCTGCTCGCGGACCGGCTGGAGGACGTGGACCCGTCCGGCTTCGCGCTCACCGAGGAGCCGTCCGAGGCCGACGGGGTGACCGAGGCGTGGCTGCGCTTCGAGACCCGGGTCGGGCGCGGCACGGCGCATCTGCGGCTGCGCGGCGGCGAGGCGTGGACGCTGCTCACCACGCTGCGCGAGCTCAAGGGCTTCGAGGAGGCCCGGCCGCAAGGCGTGGAGCACGAGCTGCGCAAGGGCCGACGCTCGTGGCAGGAGGAACGGGAGCGGGAACAGGCCACACTCGGGCGCGTCGAGCAGCCGTACGTCGTGGTGATCGGCGGCGGGCAGGGCGGGATCGCGCTCGGCGCGCGGCTGCGGCGGCTGGGCGTACCGGCGCTGGTCCTGGACCGGCACGACCGCCCGGGCGACCAGTGGCGCAAGCGCTACAAGAGCCTCTGCCTGCACGACCCGGTCTGGTACGACCACCTGCCCTACCTGCCCTTCCCCGCGAACTGGCCGGTGTTCGCGCCGAAGGACAAGATCGGTGACTGGCTGGAGATGTACACCCGGGTGATGGAGGTGCCGTACTGGTCGCGCGCGGAGGTCCGGTCCGCGTCCTTCGACGCCGACAGCGGGACCTGGCGGGTCGTGGTGCAGCACGACGGCGAGTCGGTGGAGCTGCGGCCGGCGCACCTCGTGTTCGCCACCGGCATGTCCGGCAAGCCCAACCGCCCGGCGCTGCCCGGCCAGGACGTCTTCCGCGGCGAGCAGCACCACTCCAGCGAGCACCCCGGGCCCGAGGCGTACCGGGGCAAGCGGGTCGTGGTCGTCGGGTCCAACAACTCGGCCTTCGACATCTGCGGCGCGCTCTGGGAGCACGACGCCGACGTCACCATGGTGCAGCGCTCGTCCACGCACATCGTGAAGTCGGCGTCCCTGATGGACATCGGCCTCGGCGACCTGTACTCGGAACGGGCCGTCGCGAACGGGGTCACCACGGACCGCGCGGACATGATCTTCGCCTCGCTGCCGTACCGGATCATGCACGAGTTCCAGATCCCGCTGTACGAGCGGATGGCCGAGCGCGACGCCGACTTCTACGCCCGCCTCGAGAAGGCGGGCTTCCGCCACGACTGGGGCGACGACGGCAGCGGGCTGTTCATGAAGTACCTGCGGCGCGGCTCCGGCTACTACATCGACGTGGGCGCCGCCGACCTGGTGGCGGACGGCCGGATCAAGCTCGCCCAGGGCCAGGTCGACCGCCTCACGGAGGACGCGGTGGTCCTCGACGACGGCACCACCCTCCCGGCCGACCTGGTCGTCTACGCCACCGGGTACGGCTCGATGAACGGCTGGGTCGCCGACATCGTGGACCGGGCCACCGCCGACCGGGTGGGCAAGGTGTGGGGACTCGGCTCGGACACCACCAAGGACCCGGGCCCGTGGGAGGGCGAGCAGCGCAACATGTGGAAGCCCACGCAGCAGGAGAACCTGTGGTTCCACGGCGGCAACCTGCACCAGTCGCGGCACTACTCGCTCTACCTCGCGCTGCAGCTCAAGGCCCGCTACGAGGGCATACCGACGCCGGTCTACCGGCTGCAGGAGGTGCACCACACCAGCTGACCGCCCGCCTCACTCCGCCGGCGGTTCGGCCAGGGGCCAGCCGCCGGCGGCGAGGTGCGCGGAGACCCGGACCACGTCCTCCGGCGACGCGTCCTGCAGCATCGAGGAGCCGATCATCGCCTCGATGTCCTCGGTGGTGATGGGCTCGGCGCCGCTCGGCGCCGCGCGCTCCGCGAGCTCGATGGCGATCTTGCGGACCTCGTCCTCGGTCAGCTTGCGGCGCAGCAGGCCCAGCAGGGCCACGTAGTCCTGCCGGGGCACCCCGGACGGATACCCGGCACGCAGCCACTCCACCGCCCGGGTCAGGAAACTCGCCCGTTGCTCACTCATGCCGGCCTCACTTGTCCACCAGGGTCGGGAACACGTGCTCGAAGCTCAGGGCCTTGCCGAAGCCGCCGGCCACGATGAAGGTGATGCCCAGCACCACGCCGAGCAGCACGATCGCGAACAACGCCCAGCCGAGCACGACCCCGAGTGGGTGGCCGGCCGGGCCGCGGGCCCCCGCGGCGTGCTCCTCGGCGTCGCCGCCGGCGCCGTACGCGAGCGCGCGGATGCCGAGCCCGAACAGCGCGGGCAGGCCGGCCCCGAGGACGAGGCCGGCGGCCACGACCTTCCAGGCGCTCTCGAGGGCGAATCCCAGGTTGTGCATCTCGTACGCCTCTCAGCTGGCCGTACCGGCGGGGACGCGCTCGGCGGGCCGGGGGGCGTCCTCCCACTCGTCGTTGACGTTCTGGTGGTCGACCGGCGCGCGCCGCGAGCGCACGTACATCAGGGTCGCGGCGGCGAGGAGGATCACGAAGACGGCGAGCGCGCCCGCGAGGCCGCCGCCCAGCAGATGCCCGATCCACCACATGAGGGCACCGACGACGGCGGCGGCCGGCAGCGTGATGAGCCAGGCGGCGACCATGCGGCCGGCGACGCGCCAGCGGACCTGGGCACCGGGCTTGCCGACACCCGAGCCGAGGATGGAGCCGGTCGCGACGTGCGTGGTGGAGAGGGCGAAGCCCAGGTGGCTGGAGGCGAGGATGACCGCGGCCGAGGCCGACTCGGCGGCCATGCCCTGCGGCGGGGCGATCTCGACCAGGCCCTTGCCGAGGGTACGGATGATCCGCCAGCCGCCGAGGTACGTGCCGAGCGCGATCGCCAGGGCGCAGGAAGCCTTGACCCAGAACGGGATCGACGACGTGTCGGTCCAGTCCCCGGCCGCGATCAGGGCGAGGGTGATGACGCCCATCGTCTTCTGCGCGTCGTTGGTGCCGTGCGCCAGCGAGACCAGCGACGCGCTGCCGATCTGCCCCCAGCGGAACCCGTTGTCGGTGAAGCGCCGGGCGACGCCGACGGTGACCCGGTAGATCAGCCAGGTGCCGGCGGCCGCGACCGCACCGGCGATGACCGGCGACATGATCCCGGGCAGGATCACCTTGCCGACGACCCCGTCGAGCTTGCTGCCGTCGCCGTTCCAGTTGACCCCGGCCCACCCCAGCCCCGCGACGGTGGCGCCGATCAGCCCGCCGAACAGGGCGTGCGACGAGCTGGAGGGCAGGCCCAGCAGCCAGGTGAGCAGGTTCCACACGATGCCGCCGACCAGGCCGGCGAGCACGATCAGCAGCAGGGCCGTGCCGCCGTCCGCGAGCAGCTCGGTCTTCGGCGTACCGTTGGAGTTCTGGATCTTCACGACGGCGTTGGTGACGGTGAGCGCGACCTCGACGGAGAGGAACGCGCCGACGAGGTTGAGGAGCCCGGAGAGGGCGACCGCGGCCTTCGGCCGCAGGGCCCGCGTCGCGATGGACGTGGCCATCGCGTTGGCGGTGTCGTGGAAGCCGTTCGTGAAGTCGAAACCGAGTGCGGTGACGACCACGAGTGCGAGGATGACGGAAGTGTCTGCCACCAGCCGATGGTCGCGCACGGATGCATCCGCGGAAGACCCGCGGGCGGGCGAATTCAGATTTCGGCCCGTGTTGGAGTGTCGGTAGCGGCGGGTTCGGCTGCCCGCCATCCGCCGAAGGTCACCCTCCGTGCGCGGCGCGTGACCATACTCGCCGGTCATCGAGGTCCGTCGAACGGCCCGTCTGAAGTGGACGAAGGGCCACCCTGCACCAGGTAGGCGCGGGGGCGCCGGCAACCGCCCCAACTTGGCACGGTTTCGCTCCCCCACATCCGGCCCACCCACAGAGAGTAGTGACCGGAGGCCCGACGACGAGGGCCACGGTACGAGTGGAGAACCGGTGGACCACATCAGCGCAGAGCTGCTCAGTGCGGCGGTGGCGGTCGGGGGTGGACTGGGGGTCGGCGGACCGGTACGCGCCTGGATCCGGCACCGCACGCGGTTGCACCTGGAACGCGAGCGGTCGGCGCGGGCCGCCGCGCGGGCGGCCGGTCTGGCCCGGCTCGCCCGGGGTCAAGGCTCGGTCCGCATCGACGAGCGGGACCAGGACGGTCACCGGGTCGTCGAGCTGCGCGGACCGGCGGCGCGGGACGGGGAGGCGGCGTGAGCATGCCCCATCAGCCGGCCGCGGCACGAGCAGCGCGGCGCGCGGCCTTCCACGTCTTCTTCCTCCAGCACCACCTCGGCGTCGAGCAGTTCCTCCAGCGGCTGGAAGCCGACCGCGGCATGGTGGAGGACGTGACCCAGGAGGCCTTCATGGCGCTCCTCGCGCGGTGGGAGCGCGGTGACGACTTCGCGGATGCGCGGACCTACGTGCTGGCCATCGCCCGCAACATCCTGCGCCGGCACCAGAAGCGGCGCAGCCGCGTGACGACCCTGTTCTTCGACGACCTCACCATGCCGGAGATCGCCGACCCGGCGACCCCGCCGGAGGGCGCGGACCGGCTGGCCGCGTGGATCCAGCTGCTGCCGCCGCGCATGGGCGAGGTCATCAGCCTGTCGCAGGAGAATCTGCCGGACCGCGCCATCGCGGAACGCCTGGACATCTCCCACAACACCGTCCGGGAGTACAAGGTGCAGGCCCGGCGCAAGCTCAGGGAGCTCGCGGAGGCCGACGGCGTGGTCACCCCGCGATGACCCTCGACGACATCATGGAATTGGCGGCCGCGTACACGCCGTCGGCCCTCGACCGGGCCCGCAGCCGCCGGGCCCTGGACCGGCTGCTGACCGAGTACGACCGGGCCGTCGCCGAGGGCCGGGACGTGCTGGGCGACCTCGACGAGGCGGACGTACGGGAGCCGGACGAGGCGACCCGCGTCAAGCAGGCCGCCGAGTCGGCCGGCGCCGGGTGGATGATGTGGGACGCGGGAAGCCGCGAGCTGACGTGGTCGCCCGCCATGGCGCGGATGTTCGGCTACTCCGCCGCCACGCCCGCCGACGAGGACCGGCTGACCCAGGGCATCCACGCCCCGGACCGGGCCGGCGTCCGGGCCGAGGTGGAACGCGGGTGGCGGGAGCGCGTACCCGTCGAGCTCACGTTCCGGTTGCAACGGCTGGACGGCCCGTTCCACTACGTCCGGTGCCTGGTGCAGCTGCTCACCCCGGACGGCGAGACGCCGACCGGCCTCGTCGCCACGGTGCACGACGTGACCCGGCAGGAGGTCGAACGCCAGGAGCAGCGCCGCACCCGCCGCCGCGCCCGGATCGGCCGGGACCGCCTGCCCGGCCACGACCCGGTGAGCGCCTTCCTCGGCCGGGACCGGTTCGCCGACGAGCTGGACCGGGCGGCGCGCGCGGGATCGGGTGCGCTGCTGGTCGTCGCGGTCGAGCCGACCCGCGAGCTGGGCGACGAGCAGAGCCGGCAGGTGACGCGGGCGGTCGCCGGGATGCTCGCGCCCGTGCTGCCCCCGGGCGGCCGCCACGGCATCCTCGGCCCCACCGAGTTCGGCTTCCTCGCCGCCGATCGCGCGACGGCCACGTCGCTGCTGGCGGACCTGCAGGATCGGCTGGGCCTGAGCACGGTGAGCGGGGTACGGCTACGGTCGTGGGCCGGGCTGGTGCCGTTCGCGGCCGGCGCCGGGGTGAGCGGGCGCGACCTGGTGCTCGACGCCGCGGCGGCGTGGCGGGAGAGCCGGCGGGCCCACATCGCCCTCACCGCGACGTCCGGGCCGAGGTCGCCATCGGACCGCCGGAATGCCGTCGAGGCGGAGATCGGCGCCGTGCTGCGTGCCGGCCGGCTGCGGCTCTACGCCCAGCCCATTCTCGATCTCGCACTGAACGCGATCACCCGGCACGAGATCCTGCTGCGGACCACGGACGGGCGCAACCGCAGCGAGTCGCCCGTCTCCTTCCTGGCGGCGGCGGAGCGGGGCGAGGACATCGTCGCCGTCGACCGGTGGGTGGTCGACCGCAGCCTGGCGCTGATCGGTGCGGGCGCGCAGGAGTCGCACTTCCAGATCAACGTCTCCGGGCGTACGGTCTCCCGCCCGGGGCTGGCCGCACACGTCCTGGACGCCCTTGCACGGCATCGGGTCGACCCGCGCGCCGTCACGTTCGAGATCACCGAGTCCACCGCCATCGACAACCTCACCGCGGCCGCCGAGTTCGCCGCCGCCGTCCGCCGCCGGGGCTGCGAGCTGGCGCTGGACGACTTCGGCACCGGCTACTCGTCGCTGTACCTGCTCAAGTACCTGCCGATCGACCTGGTGAAGATCGACGGGGACTTCATCGCCCGGCTGCCGGGCTCGGAGTTCGACCGGATCGCCGTCCAGGCCGTCGTGGACATGTGCCGGGCGCTGGGCGTACGGACCGCCGCTGAGCGCGTCGAGGACCCCGCGACCGTGGACCTGCTGCGGGGCATGGGCGTGAACTTCGCCCAGGGCTACGCGATCGCCCACCCGCGGCCCCTGGCACCGTCGCCGGCCCCTTCGCGGCTGGACCGGGCGACGGGATGAGGCAGGAGCTCCGGCGCCCTGGCGGGGGTGCCGGAGCTCCGCCGCTCAGAACGCCTCGGCGTCCACCTTGCGGATCGCGTCCACGAGGATCGCCAGACCCTCGCGGGCCTCCTCCTCGGTGAGCGTGAGCGGCGGGCCCATCCGCAGCACGTTGCCGTAGAGACCGCCCTTGCCGACCAGCAGCCCGCCCCGGCGGCACTCGTCGAACACGCGCAGGGTCGCCGTCGCGTCCGGCTCGGTCGTTCCCGGACGGACGAACTCCACCGCGAGCATCAGGCCGCGTCCGCGTACCTCGCCGACGATGCCCGCCTCGCCGACCCCCGCGCGCAACCCGTCGAGCAGGATGGCGCCGACGCGCTTGGCGTGGTGCTGAAGGTCGTGCTCGAGGACGTAGTCCAGGACCGCGTTGCCGGCCGCCGTCGAGATCGGGTTGCCGCCGAAGGTCGAGAAGCTCGTCGCCGGTACGGCGTTGACAAGCTCCGCCCGGCCGACCACCCCGGCCAGCGCGAAGCCGTTGCCGATGCCCTTCGCGAAGGTGATGAGGTCGGGCTGCACGTCGTGCGCCTGATACCCCCAGAAGTGCTCGCCGGTACGCCCCCAGCCGGTCTGCACCTCGTCCGCGATGAGCAGGATGCCGTGGTTGTCCAGCTCCTTCTTCAAGGCGCCGAGCAGGCCGTCGGGGGCGTGCACGAAGCCGCCGACGCCCTGGATCGGCTCGGCGATCAGGGCCGCCACGTCGCCGGCCGTGGTGGTGGCGAGCACCTCGCGCAGGTCCTCGACGGCCGCCTCGATGTGCTCGGCGTCGGACAGGCCCGCCATGCGCCCGCGCAGCCGCTCGCCGGAGTGCAGCCAGCTGACCGACACCGGGCTCAGCCCGCTCGCCGACCAGCTGCGGTGTCCCGTGATCGCCATCGCAGCGAAGGAGCGGCCGTGGTAGCTGTTGCGGATCGCCAAGATCTGGTTGGAGCGGCGGTGGTTGGTGGCGAACAGCAGCGCCGCCTCGTTGGCCTCGGTGCCGGAGTTCGCGAAGAAGACCCGCGCGTCCGGGATGCCGGACACCTTGGCGATCTTCTCCGCCAGCTCGACCTGCTGCCGGATCAGATACAGCGTGGAGCTGTGCACGATGCCGGTGGCGAGCTGTCTCTCGACCGCCTCGCGCACCTCGGCGATGTCGTAACCCAGCATGGTGGTGAGCACGCCGCCGAAGAAGTCCAGATAGGTCCGGCCGGCGCTGTCGGTGACCCGGCGCCCGGAGCCGGAGACCAGCTCGATCGCCTCGTCGCCGTAGTAGGTCGTCACCCAGGAGGGCAGCACAGCCTTGTGCCGGGCGAGCAGGTCATCGGTCACGGGAAGCCTCCATGAGCTAGCGCCAGCCGCGAGGGTGCGGGCGGCTACGGGATCCGCTGCCGCGGGCACCGGCCCGGGCGGCGGCGGCGAAGATGTCGGCGAGCTCGGCGTGGCCGTCGCGGATCAGGCCGACGGTGATCCGGACGTGGTCGGCCCCGAGCGGCGTCACGGCGAAGGGCGCACCCGGTGCGACCGCGATGCCGTGCGCGGCCAGCGCGAGCATCGCCATCTGCTGGTCGTCGACGGTCATCCAGAGGTTGATGCCGTCGGCCGCGGTCGCGGTGACGTCCCGCGCCGCCAGCTCGGCCAGCATCGTGGCCCGCCGCTGGGCATAGACCTCCCGCGCGGCGGCGACCCGGGCCTCGGCCTCGGGCGAGGTCAGCAGGTCCAGCAGGACGGCCTGCAGCAGGCGGCTGGACCAGCCGGGGCCGAGCAGGCGCCGGTCCGCGACCGCGGTGATCACCGCGGCGGGGCCGCCGAGCGCCGCGAGCCGCAGGTCGGGCCCGTGGCTCTTGGAGAAACCGGCGACGTGCACGGTCCGGTGCGGCAGACGGGTGCCGAGGCTGACCGGCGGCCCGGTGGCGATGTCGCCCGCGTGGTCGTCCTCGACGATCGTGACCTGCGGGTACGCGGCCAGCTCGACGGCCAGCTCGGCGACCCGCCGCGCGGTGAGGCCGGCTCCGGTCGGGTTGTGCGCCCGCGGCTGCAGGAAGACCGCCACCGGGTCGTACGCCTTGAGCGCCGCGCCCAGCGCCTCGGGCCGCATGCCGTGCTCGTCCATCGGCACGCCGACCACCGTGGCGCCCGCGGCCTCGAGCAGGTCGAGCACCGGCGGGAAAGCGGGGTTCTCGACCAGCACGTGGTCGCCGAAACGGACCAGCGTGGCCGTCACCCGGTCCAGCGCGTCCAGGGCCCCGTCGACGACGGTCAGCTGTTCCGGCGGGTACGGCCACCGCTGCCGCAGGACGGTCTCCAGCGCGGGCAGCACCGGGGCCTCGAGGTAGCTGGTGGTGAGCCGGGCATCGCCGACCCGCGCGAGGGACGCGGTGAGCACGGGCAGCAGGTCGTAGTCGGGCACGCCGGTGGAGTAATCGCGGGCAACGTTGCCGAGGCCGTTGCCGAGCTGCGCGTACCGCAGGCGCCGGCGCGGCGGCACGGAGCCGATGACGAAGGAGCCAGACCGGCCGCGGGTCTCGATCGCGCCGGCCCGGGCGAGGCTGCGCCACGCCTCGCTCACGGTGGTGGGGCTGACGCCGAGCTGGCGGGCTACGTCGCGCACGGTGGGAAGCCGCGCGCCGCTGGGCAGCTCCCCCGCCGTGACGAGCCGGCTCACCCCAGCCGCGATCCCCCGGGCACTCCGGTCGTCGACGGCAGCGGTGATAAGCCCCAGCACCCCGTCCAACCTCCCCACCGCCGCCCACGACCGGGCTGAAGGCTCCCCATGTCTCCGAAAACAACTAGTAACAGGAGGGTCATTGTCCGCCCTCGGTTGTGTCATTAGTGTGCTCCATCATCGGCCCTGAATGTCAAGCCGGACGCTGGGGCGATGACACACGGTGGAGAGGCGATCACAATCGACGGGTGACCCACGCCACCGCCGCCGACACGGCCTACCGAGAGGGGTAGCAGGCATGAACGGTGTTGTCCGTGCCGCCCTCGTCCAGACCACCTGGACGGGCGACAAGGAATCGATGATCAAGGCTCACGAGGACTACGCCCGCGACGCCGCCGCCCAGGGCGCCAAGGTGATCTGCTTCCAGGAGCTCTTCTACGGCCCGTACTTCTGCCAGGTCCAGGACGCCGCCTACTACGAGTACGCGGAGTCGATCCCCGGCCCCACCACCGAACGCTTCCAGGCGCTGGCCGCCGAGCTGGGCATGGTGATGGTCCTGCCGATGTACGAGCAGGAGCAGCCCGGCGTCCTCTACAACACCGCCGCGGTGGTCGACGCCGACGGCTCGTACCTGGGCAAGTACCGCAAGCACCACATCCCGCAGGTGAACGGCTTCTGGGAGAAGTTCTACTTCCGCCCCGGCAATCTCGGCTACCCGGTGTTCGACACCGCGGTCGGCAAGGTCGGCGTGTACATCTGCTACGACCGGCACTTCCCCGAGGGCTGGCGGGCGCTGGGCCTCAACGGCGCGCAGATCGTCTTCAACCCGTCCGCCACGAGCCGGGGGCTGTCGTCGTACCTGTGGCAGCTGGAGCAGCCGGCCAGCGCCGTCGCCAACGAATACTTCATCGGCGCGATCAACCGGGTGGGCTTCGAGCCGCTGGGCGACAACGACTTCTACGGCCAGTCGTACTTCGTGGACCCGGAGGGCAAGTTCGTCGGCGACGTCGGCGACACCCACGAGGCCGAGCTGATCATCCGCGATCTCGACATGAGCCTGATCGAGACCGTCCGGAACCGGTGGCAGTTCTACCGGGACCGCCGGCCCGACAGCTACGAGGGGCTGGTGCGGCCGTGAGCTTCCTGATCAAGGGCGGGACGGTGGTGAGCCCCACCGGCCCGACCCCGGCGGACGTCCTCGTCGACGGCGAGAAGATCGTCGCCCTGTTCGCCCCCGGGACCGGCCCGGGCGACCTCGAGACCATGGACGCCACCGGCAAGTACGTCATCCCGGGCGGGATCGACGCGCACACCCACATGCAGATGCCGTTCGGCGGCACGGAGGCCAGCGACACCTTCGCCACGGGTACGCGCGCCGCGGCCTTCGGCGGCACCACCACCATCGTCGACTTCGCCATCCAGCGCTACGGCGAGGTCGTGCAGGACGGTCTCGCCGCCTGGCACGCCAAGACGGCCGGGAACTGCCACATCGACTACGGCTTCCACATGATCCTGGGCGGCGTCGACGACGAGTCGCTCAAGGCCATGGACCAGCTCGTCGCCGACGAGGGCATCACCAGCTTCAAGCTGTTCATGGCGTACCCGGGGGTGTTCTACAGCGACGACGGGCAGATCCTGCGGGCCATGCAGAAGGCGCGCGACAACGGCGCCATGATCATGATGCACGCGGAGAACGGGCCGGCCATCGACGTGCTCGTCAAGCAGGCGCTCGAGCGCGGCGAGACGGACCCGTACTACCACGGCGTGACCCGGCCGCAGGAGCTGGAGGCGGAGGCGACGAGCCGGGCCATCTGGCTGGCGAGCGTGGCCGCGGACTGCCCGCTGTACATCGTGCACCTGTCCGCCTCCAAGGCGCTGGAACAGGTCGCCGCGGCCCGCGACAAGGGGCGCAACGTGTTCGCCGAGACCTGCCCGCAGTACCTCTACCTGACGCTGGAGGACCAGCTCGGCGCGCCCGGCTTCGAGGGCGCCAAGTGGGTCTGCTCCACGCCGCTGCGCAGCAAGCACGAGAGCCACCGCGCGGATCTGTGGCGCGGGCTGCGTACCAATGATCTCGCCGTGGTCTCCACCGACCACTGTCCCTTCTGCATGAAGGACCAGAAGGAGATGGGGGTCGGCGACTTCTCGAAGATCCCCAACGGCATCGGCGGGGTCGAGCACCGCGTCGACCTGCTCTACCAGGGCGTGGTCGACGGCAAGCTGTCGCTGGGCCGCTGGGTCGAGACCATCGCGACGACCCCGGCGCGGATGTTCGGCATGTACCCGCGCAAGGGCGTCATCGCGCCCGGATCCGACGCCGACATCGTGCTCTACGACCCGTCCGGGCGCACCCGGATCGGCGTCGAGACGCACCACATGAACATGGACTACTCGGCGTGGGAGGGCTGGGAGATCGCCGGCAAGGTCGACACCGTCATCTCCCGCGGCGCCGTCATCGTGCAAGGCGACGAGTACAAGGGACGCGCCGGCCACGGCCGCTACGTCCCCCGCGGCCTGTCCGAATACCTGGTGTAGGAGACCGAGTGCGAGAGATCAAACACTGGATCGACGGTACGGCCGTCGACGGCACCAGCGGCCGGCAGCTGCCCGTCTGGGACCCGGCCACGGGCGAGCAGCAGGCGTACGTGGTGGCCGCGACCGCCGCGGAGACCGAGCGTGCCGTGGCGTCGGCGAAGCGGGCGTTCCCGGGCTGGCGGGCGGCGTCGCTGTCCCGCCGGGCCGAGGTGATGTTCCGCTTCCGCGAGCTGGTCGACGCCAACCGCAAGGAGATCGCCACCCTGGTCAGCGCCGAGCACGGCAAGACGGTGGCGGACGCGGCCGGCGAACTGGCCCGCGGCCTGGAGAACATCGAGTTCGCCGCGGGCGCGCCGCACCTGCTCAAGGGCGGCTACAGCGAGCAGGCCTCCACCGGCGTGGACGTCTACTCGATCCGCCAGCCGCTCGGGGTGGTCGCCGGCATCACGCCGTTCAACTTCCCCGCCATGGTCCCGATGTGGATGTTCTGCAACGCCCTGGTCTGCGGCAACACCTTCGTCCTCAAGCCCAGCGAGAAGGACCCGTCGGTGTCGCTGATGCTGGCGGACCTGCTGCGTCAGGCGGGCCTGCCGGACGGCGCGTTCAACGTCGTGCAGGGCGACCGCGAGGCCGTGGAGACGCTCATCGACCACCCGGACGTGCAGGCGCTGTCCTTCGTCGGTTCCACGCCCATCGCCCGGGCCGTCTACGAGCGCGGCACCAGGGCCGGAAAGCGGGTGCAGGCGCTCGGCGGCGCGAAGAACCACATGGTCGTGCTGCCGGACGCCGACATCGGGGCGGCGGCCGACGCGGCGGTCAGCGCCGGGTACGGCTCCGCGGGCGAGCGCTGCATGGCGGTGTCGGTCGTGGTCGCCGTCGGCGCGAGCGCGGACCCGCTGGTCGAGGCGATCAAGGAACGGGTCGCCCGGATCGCGGTGGGCCCGGCCAGTGACCCGAGCGCCGAGATGGGACCGCTGATCAGCCGCGAGCACCGCGACAAGGTGGCCGGCTACCTCGCCGAGCCCGGCCCGGCCGAGGTCGTCGTGGACGGCCGGGACGCGCCGATCAGCGACGGGCCCGGGTTCTTCCTCGGCGCCTCCCTGGTGGACAAGGTGCCGACCGACTCGCCGCTGTACACCGACGAGATCTTCGGACCGGTGCTGTCGGTGGTGCGGGTGGACACGTACGAGGAGGCCCTCGCCCTGGTCAACGACAACGAGTACGGCAACGGCACCGCCATCTTCACCCGCGACGGCGGCGCCGCCCGGCAGTTCCAGTACGACGTCGTGTGCGGGATGGTCGGCGTTAACGTGCCGGTGCCCGTACCGGTCGCCTACTACAGCTTCGGCGGCTGGAAGTCGTCGCTCTTCGGCGACCTGCACATGTACGGCCCCGAGGGCCTGCAGTTCTACACCCGGAGCAAGGTCGTCACCTCGCGCTGGCCCGACCCGGCCACCTCCGAGGTCGACCTGGGCTTCCCGAAGGTGCGGTGACGCGATGGACATCGGTGTGGTCCTGCAATGCGACCCGCCGTCGAGCGAGGTCGTGGAGCTGGCGAAGCGGGCCGAGGAGCTCGGCTACAGCCACGTGTGGACGTTCGACTCGCACGTGCTGTGGCAGGAGCCGTTCGTCATCTACAGCAGGATCCTCGGCGCGACCGACCGGGTCGTGGTCGGCCCGATGGTCACCAACCCCGGCACCCGCGACTGGACGGTGATCGCGTCGCAGTTCGCCACCCTCAACGAGATGTACGGCAACCGCACCATCTGCGGCATCGGCCGCGGCGACTCCGCGCTGCGGGTGCTGGGGCTGCAGCCGAACACGCTCGCCCAGCTGCGCGAGAGCATCGGCGTCATCCGGGGACTGGCCAACGGCGAGACGGTGACCGTACGCGACCGCGAGCTGCAGTTCGCCTGGGCGCCGCGGAGCCGGCTGGACGTGTGGGTCGCCGCGTACGGCCCGAAGGCGCTGGCCCTGACCGGCGAGGTGGGCGACGGCTACATCCTGCAGCTCGCCGACCCGGACATCGCGGCCTGGATGATCAAGGCGGTGCGGACCGCCGCGGAGAAGGCGGGCCGCGACCCGGCGGCCGTCAAGTTCTGCGTAGCGGCCCCGGCCTACGTCGGCGACGACCTGGCCCACCAGCGGGACCAGACCCGCTGGTTCGGCGGGATGGTCGGCAACCACGTCGCGGACATCGTCGCCCGCTACGGCGCGGACGGCGCGGTGCCGCAGGTGCTGACCGACTACATCAAGGACCGCCAGGGGTACGACTACGCCGAGCACGGCCGCGCCGGCAACTCGCACACCACGTTCGTGCCCGACGAGGTCGTGGACCGCTTCTGCATCCTCGGCCCGGTCGAGAACCACCTCGCCCGGCTGGAGCAGCTGCGGGAGCTCGGCGTCGACCAGTTCGCCCTGTATCTGCAGCACGACGACAAGGAGGGGACGCTGGAGGCGTACGGGAAGAACATCATCCCGGCGATCCCATGAGACGCGTCCTCAGCGCTCTCGTGGCGCTGCTCGTGGCCGTGGCCGTGTGGGAGGGCTACAAGGCGGTCGGCAACCCGGACGGAACCGTGCTGTTCGGCACCCGCGTCCTGCCCCGCGCCGACGACCTGTCCATGCCGCACGTCTGGGACATGCTGCGCCGGCTCGGCCGCCCGGAACTCACGGGCGGCCGGCCGGTCTGGCAGGTGGTGCTCGGCGCGGCCGCGTTCACGCTGGGCATCACCGCCGCGGGGTTCGTGGCCGGGGCGCTCGTCGGCCTGCTGCTGGCGGTGGCGATGCAGCGGTTCCGGATCGTCGAGCGGGGGCTGCTGCCGTACGTGATCCTGTCCCAGACCGTGCCACTGGTGGCGCTGGCGCCGCTGGTGGCGGGCTGGAGCGGCAATTTGTCCCTGGGGCCGTACCCGTGGGCGGATTGGATGACGGTCGCGGTGATCGCCGCGTACCTGAGCTTCTTCCCGGTTGCCGTCGGCATGCTGCGCGGCCTGCAGTCGCCGCAGGCGAGCGGGGTGGAGCTCATGCGCAGCTACGCCGCCGGCTGGTGGCGCACCCTGATCAAGCTCCGCCTTCCGGCGTCGCTGCCCTACCTGTTCCCGGCGCTGCGGCTCGCGGGTGCGGCCGCCGTCGTGGGCGCGGTGGTCGGCGAGATCTCCACCGGTACGCGCGGAGGCATCGGCCGCCTCGTCATCGAGTACTCGCGGGAGGCGACCAGCGATCCCGCGAAGGTCTACACCGCCATGCTCGGCGCGGCCCTGCTCGGCCTCGTCGTCGCCGGCCTGGTCAGCCTCCTGGAACTGCCGCTGATGCGGCACCGACGTCGAGTCCCGGTGGTGACGATGTGACTGCTGTGTCCGTCTCCGGTGTCACGAAGGTCTTCAACCCGGGCCGTCCCGACGAGGTCGCGGCGCTGTCCGACGTGGACCTCACGGTCGGCACGGGCGAGTTCGTGTCCCTCATCGGGCCGTCCGGCTGCGGCAAGAGCACGCTGCTGCGACTGATCGCCGACCTCCTCACGCCGACCGCCGGCGCCGTCTCCGTCGCCGGGCGGCCGGCCCGCCAGGCCCGGCTCGACCAGTCCTACGGGATCGCCTTCCAGCAGGCGGGCCTCTTCGAATGGCGTACGGTACGGCGCAACGTCGAACTGCCCCTGGAACTACGCAAGCAGTCCCGGGCCGCCCGGCGGGCCCGCGCCTCGCAGATGCTCGCGCTGGTCGGGCTCGCCGATTTCGCCGACCACTACCCCGCCCAGCTCTCCGGCGGCATGCAACAGCGCGTCGCCATCGCCCGGGCCCTGGCCGTCCAGCCACCGCTGCTGCTGATGGACGAGCCGTTCGGTGCCCTCGACGAGATGACCCGCGAGCGCCTGCAGACCGAGCTGCTGAGCATCTGCGCGCAGACCGGCACCAGCACCGTGTTCGTCACGCACTCCATCGCGGAGGCCGTCTTCCTGTCCCACCGCGTGGTGGTCATGTCACCGCGCCCGGGCCGGATCACCGGAATCATCGACATCGACCTGCCGTCCCGTGACGAGGCGGTACGCCAGTCCCCCGACTTCTTCTCGTTCGTGACCCTGGTCCGCAAGACCCTGCGCGGTTCGCCGTGAAGCGCATCCTGCCCCCGGTGATCGTCGGCATCGCCGCCCTCGTCGCCTGGGAGCTGACCGTCTCGCTGGGCCGGATCGCGCCGTTCATCCTGCCCGCGCCGTCCGCGATCGGGCACGAGCTCGTCGCGCAGCGCGCCAACATCCTCTCCGCCGGCGCGGCCAGCGGCCTCAACGCGCTGATCGGGCTGCTCTGGGGCACGGCGGCCGGCCTGCTCGCCGCCATGGCGGCGAGCCGCTTCCGGCTGCTGTCCGACCTGTCCCTGCCGGTGGCGGCGGTGCTCAACGCGCTGCCGATCATCGCGCTCGCACCCATCCTCAACAACATGTTCGAGTCGACCTCCAACGTGCCGCGCCGCCTGGTAGCCGGGATCATCGTGTTCTTCCCGGTCTTCATCAACACCCTGCGCGGACTGCGGGAGGTGGACCCCACCCACCGCGAGCTGATGACCAGCTACGCGGCCGGGGGCTGGACGTTCACCCGGCTGGTCCGGCTGCCCGGCGCGCTGCCCTTCGTCTTCACCGGCCTGCGACAGGCGTCCTCGCTGGCCGTGATCGCCGCGGTCGTCGCCGAGTACTTCGGCGGCCTGCAGAACGGGCTCGGCTCCCGGATCACCTCCGCCGCCGCGTTCACCGCGTACCCCCGTGCCTGGGCCTTCGTGGTCGGCGCCTGCCTGCTCGGACTGGTCTTCTACCTCACCACGCTCCTGCTGGAGCGTCTCGCGATGCCCTGGAAAACCCGCTTGCTCAGTTAGGAGCCGTCGTGCGCCGTTTCCTGGTCCCGGTTCTCGCCTCCCTTCTCCTGCTCCCCGCGTGCGGCACCGCCGACACTTCCGCCACCCCGGCCGCCTCGGGCGGCGTCAC
Organism: Actinoplanes sp. NPDC049681; assembly: GCF_044465265.1. Lineage (NCBI taxonomy): Bacteria > Bacillati > Actinomycetota > Actinomycetes > Micromonosporales > Micromonosporaceae > Actinoplanes > Actinoplanes sp. NPDC049681. The sequence goes on along the minus strand of NZ_JBITLP010000007.1, from coordinate 446,534 downwards.
CCCGATCAAGCTCCAGCTGCAGTGGTTCTACCAGGCCCAGTTCGCCGGCTACATCGCCGCGGTGGACCAGGGCTTCTACAAGGAACAGGGCCTCGACGTGCAGCTGCTGGAGGGTGGCGTCGACATCGTCCCGCAGACCGTGCTCGCCCAGGGCAAGGCCGACTACGCCGTCGCCTGGGTGCCCAAGGCCCTCGCCTCCCGCGAGCAGGGCGCCGCCATCACCGATGTCGCCCAGATCTTCGCCCGCTCGGGCACCTACCAGGTGGCGTGGAAGGACAGCGGCATCACCGGCCCTGCCGATTTCAAAGGCAAGAAGGTCGGCAACTGGGGCTTCGGCAACGAGTTCGAGCTCTTCGCCGGCATGACCAAGGCCGGCCTCGACCCCGGCAAGGACGTCACCCTCGTCCAGCAGCAGTTCGACATGCAGGCGCTGCTGAAGAAGGAGATCGACGCCGCCCAGGCCATGAGCTACAACGAGTACGCCCAGCTGCTCGAGGCGAAGAACCCGGCCACCGGCAAGCTCTACACCGCCGACGACTTCACGGTCATCGACTGGAAGACCAACGGCTCGGCCATGCTGCAGGACGCGGTGTGGGCGAACACGGCCAAGCTCAGCGATCCGGCGTACCAGCAGCAGACGGTGAAGTTCCTGGCCGGCACCGTCAAGGGCTGGGCGTACTGCCGCGACAACCCGGAATCCTGCCGCGACATGGTGGTGGCCAAGGGTTCCAAGCTCGGCAAGAGTCACCAGCTCTGGCAGATGAACGAGGTCAACAAGCTCATCTGGCCGTCGGCCGGCGGGATCGGCCTGATCAACGACGCGGACTGGAAGCAGACCGTCGACCTGTCCATGACCACGAAGAACCAGACCGGGGACACGGTGCTGACCAAGCAGCCGGAGGGCAACGCGTACAGCAACGACTACATCCGCCAGGCGCTGGACCGGGCCAAGGCCGCGGGGGTGGACGTGACCGGGGCGGGCTTCCAGGCCAAGACGGTGACCCTGAACCAGGGCGGCGCCTGACGACCCCGGCTCACGCCCTCCGAAGGGTGTCGGACGGCGTGCCGTGGAACCGGGCCTGGTACGCGGCCGCGAACCGCCCCATGTGAGCGAACCCCCACCGCTGGGCGACGGCGGTCACCGTGGTCAGGCCTGGATCGGCGGCGCACAGGTCGTCGTGCGCCCGCGCCAGCCGGACGTCCCGCACGTATGTCATCGGGGTGCAGCCGAGGTAACGCCGGAAACCCGCCTGCAGGGTACGCACACTGACGCCGGCGACCTGGGCCAGGCCGGCCACGGTGAACGGATGCCCGGGATGCGCCTGGACCGCCTCGACGGCCCGCCGCACCGCTGGGGGCCGGTACGCCACCGCCGGCCGGGCAAGGGCCTCACGATCGGGGTGGTCCACGGCCAGCAGCAGCCCGACGGTCAGCGTCTCGACCAGGCGCCCGGCGATCAGCGGCTGGTCGAGCAGGCCGGACGCGGTTCGGAACTCGCCCGCCACCAGGCGGACCAGGGCCGCCCAGCCGTGACCCGGGCCGGCTCCGATGTCGAGCCCGGGGGGCAGCTGAAGCGGGCCGCGGACCGTCGTGCCGAGCACGGTCCTCAGCTGACTCTCCAAAGCCTCCTGTTCGATCTTGACGACGATCTGGCGGCAGTCCGCCGACCAACGGTCGATGACGATGTCCTCGGTGACCCGGGAGACCACCGCGCGGCTTCCGGCGCTGACGAGATCCCTGCCGCCCTGGCGTGCCTCCATGTGACCGCACTGCGGCACACCGATCTGGTAGGCGTCGGGGCTGTCGTAGCCCAGGGTGACCTCCGCGCCGTACCGCGCGTCGCAGAAGGTCAGCGGGCCGAGCCGGAGCACGTGGAAACGGGCGGCGAGGCGTCCGGAGCGGTTCAGGGGCCGCAGGAACTTCCGGGGGAAGAAGTGCTCGCCACCGAACGCCCGTACCTGTTCCACATCGTCGGAGCGCAGCGAGAAGCGCTGCACCGTCAGGCCATCCACCGGATCACGTCCTTCCCACGCCCGGGGCACACATCGAAGGTAGCGACGACGTCAGCCGTCGGCGACCGGTGTGCCGTTGCCCAGCGGCGAGGAGGCACGGGTGTGGGAAAGAACGGTGGCGCAGACGTCGGCCACGGCGCTCACGAAGACGCGCTCGACGGCGGTGAAGCAATGGGCGGCGTTGTCATGGATCAGCCCGACGGCGCCGATCGGGACGCCCCGCAGCAGGAGCGGCGCGCCTGCGAAGGCAAAGCCCCACAGTGCACCCCCGACGGGGTAGGCGAGCCGGATCTCCCGGGGCGACGTCAGCCAGACCGGCCTTCCCCGGAGGATCACGTCGGTGAGGGGATAGCGCGATCCCACCGGAAGAACGCCGACGTCGTGCACCGGATCGCCGGCACCGGGAAGGAGTGTCACGTCGATCAGGTCGCGATCCCGCATCGTGCCGAGGACCGCGCTGTCGGCCCCGGTCGCCGCCGCGGCCTGGATCAGGGCGAGCTTCAGAACGCCGGCATCGGCGGGCGATGTGGCTGCCGCGTGCAACAGCATGTGCAGCCGGCTCAGCAGACCCGCGGCACCCAGGTCGTCGTTCGCAATCCGGTCTCGCCTGTTCATCGGAAATTTCGCCCTCCCGGCGCGATGGTGCCCGAGCCGCCCGGGAGACTGCCACCGCCGGCGGCGCCGTCGGTTCGCGGAACGCAGCCGCTTGTCCGGAACACGCAAGGAGTGCCGCCGTCGCTACATGGAGGTGAGGCGGGCGGCCAGGGCCACGGCGGTGAGGTCACCCTCGCGCAGCCGGGCGGCGGCCTCCGCCTCGCCCAGGCCGGCGAGGCGTTCGGCCGCCGTGCTGATCAGGCGGTCGTCGCCGCTGAGGAGCTTGCGGGCCAGGTGGGCCTGGACCGGGTTGAGTTCGGCGTACGCGCACTTGTCCAGCGCCGCGACGGTGTCTTCGTCGAGGGTGCCGGCGAGGGCGCGTTCCGTCACGATGCGCAGCAGCCAGGAGGGCCACCAGCTGTAGCGGCCGATCAGGTGGCCCGCGCGTACGGCGTCCCGCGGCGTCCGGCCGCCCTCGAGCAGGCGCAGCGTGAGCGGGACGTCGAAGCGCTCCAGGCGCAGCGCCGTGACGAAGAGACGCTGGAGTTTGGCGACGCCGACCACGGACTCCATCGCGGCGGCTGCCTCGCCGTACTGGCCTCGCAGAGCCGACAGGACGGCGGCCGCCTCCTCGGTGGCGATCGCCGAGCCGGTCGAGCTCTCCTCGATGCGGGCCACGGTGTGTGCCAGCCGCTCGGTGGCCTGCCGGGCGGACTCCTGCCGCTCCTCGCTCGCGGGCCGCTCCAGGTAGCGCACCACCGTGTCGACCGCGAGCTCGACCTCCCGGCGCAGCAGGTGGGCCTTGATGTGCGGCGAGATCAACTCGCCGAGCCCCTCGACCAGGTACGCCCGGTCGAAACGGTCGGACTCTTCGAGAAATCCTGCCCACCACGATGCCCGGTGCCGCTCCACCCTCCCAGGGTCGCCGATCGGCGGCCCGGATGCGGGCCAAACGCGGGAGGTCACCCGGCCGGGCCCGGTGCGGGCCCGGCCGGGGCCGGTCACTCCTGCGACGGGGTCAGGACCACCGTCGCCGAGCCGCTCTGCGGCGGGGTGCCGGAGTCCGTGTACTCGGCCACGAAGACGGCGGTCAGGTTGTCCGCCCCGGAGTGGCCGCCGTCGATGAACGTGGTGATCGAGCCGGTGCAGCCGGACGCCGTGGAGAGCGGGTGCCCGTGCTGGTCGTGGCCCAGGATGTAGGTCACCGTCACCCTCGAGCAGTCGACCGGCTGGTCGTCGGTCACCGAGACCTGGAACGTGACGGTGTCACCGAACTCGAACGGCTGGTCCTCGGTGGGCGTGACGAAGCTGACCTGGGGGGCCAGCGTGCCGACCGGCAGGATCACCTCGGCGGAGGCCCAGCGGCCGGTCGGGTCGGTGACCTTCAGCGTGGGCCGGTAGTTGCCGTTCTCGGTGAACGTGTGGACGGCGTTCGGCTGCCGGGAGTCGACGATGCCGTCGGCGTCGAAGTCCCAGGCGTAGCGCAGGCTGTCGCCGTCGGGGTCGGTGGTGCCGGCGCTGGAGAAGGTCACCGTCAGGGGCGCCTCCCCGCGCGTCGGCGTCGCCGTGATCTTCGGGATGGGCGTGCGGTTGCCACGGACGTAGTCGATGCGGGCGAGCTGTGCCTCCGGGTTCTCCGAGAAGTAGCCGTCGCCGTACTCGAGGACGTAGAGGGCGCCGTCGGGACCGAACTCGAGGTCCATCGGGTTGTCGAAGACGATCGACGGCAGCACCGGCTTGATCGAGGTCACCTCGTTCGCCGGCCCGAGTGTGAACTCCTTGACGTAGTCGCGGGTCCATTCGAAGAAGAGCGGTTTGCCGTCGTAGTACTCCGGCCACTTGGTCGCCGACGGGTTCGCCGCGTCGTAGTCGTACGCCGGTCCGCCCATCGGGCCGATGCCGCCGGTGCCCAGCTCGGGGAACTCGGCGCTGGCGTCGTACGTGTAGATGACCTCGGCCTTCTCCACCGGGGGAAGCTCCCGCTTGCCGGTGTTGTGCGGGGAGTCGTTCACCGGCGCCGCGCAGTTGAACGGCGCGCCGGAGGTCTGGGTGGCGAAGTCGTAGTCGACGTAGGGCAGGTCCGGCGCCACGCAGTACGGCCACCCGTAGTTCGCGGGCTTGTCGATGGCCGCCCAGCGCCCCTGCCCGGCGGGCCCGCGCCGCGGGTTCGGGTCGTGGGCGTCCGGCGAGTAGTCACCGACGTAGATGACGCCGGTCCGCTTGTCCACGGCGAAGCGGAACGGGTTGCGCAGCCCCATCGCGTAGATCTCCGGCCGGGTGTACGCCGTACCGGGCTTGAAGAGGTTGCCGTTCGGGATGCGGTAGCCGCCGTTCCCGTCCACCTTGATGCGCAGGATCTTGCCGCGCAGGTCGTTGGTGTTCGCGGCGGAGCGCTGCGCGTCGAAGGCCGGGTTGCGGTTCGCCCGCTCGTCCAGGGGTGCGTAGCCGTCGGACGCGAACGGGTTGGTGTCGTCGCCGGTGGACAGGTAGAGGTTGCCGGCGCCGTCGAAGTCGATCTTGCCACCGACGTGGCAGCACATGCCGCGGTCCGTGGGTACGTCGAGGATCTTCTGCTCGGTGCCCAGCGCGAGCGTGTTGCCGTTCAGCTTGAAGCGCGACAGCCGCATCACGCCCTTGAACGGCGCGAAGTCCGCCGCCGTGCCCTCGGTGGGCGCGTCGCCCTCGTTGACCGTCGGCGTCGCCGGGTTGTCGACGGGCGTGTTCAGCCGCGGCGAGTAGTAGAGGTAGACCCATTTGTTCGCCGCGAAGTTCGGATCGATCGCGACGCCCTGCACGCCTTCCTCGTCGTGCTGGTAGACGGGGATCGTGGCGGCGAGCACGTTGCGGCCGCTCTTCGGGTCGTTGATGCGTACCTCGCCCTTGCGGGCGGTGTGCAGCACGCGCCGGTCCGGCAGGACGGCCAGGGCGATCGGCTCGCCCGGGAAGTCGTCGAGGGTCACCTTCTGGAAGTCGGAGTCGGGCGGCGGCGCGGCCGCCGATGCGGCGGAGGCCGGCTGCGGCGGTGCCATCAGGGCGGTCGCGACGAGGGCGAATGCGGGTACGGCGGCGCTGATTCGCTTCATCGGTCTCCCTCAGAACCGCAGGCCGGCGAGGTAGTCGTAGCCGACCTCCGCGGTGACCAGCGCGTCGGCCGGGGTGCGCGGCGGGCTGCCGGCGTCGTCACGCTCCACGATGTACTCGACGAGCCCGGCCTCGCGGGAGTGCTCGAAGATGCGGGCGAAGTCGATGAGCCCGGCGCCCGGGTCGGCGAAGCTGCCGGAGGGGGCCAGGTCCTTGACGTGCACCTGGCGGATCCTGCCCCGGTTCTGGTGAATCAGGTCGACCGGGTCGTGCGCGCCGCGGAAGGCCCAGAAGAGGTCGACCTCGAGGTGCACCAGCCCGGGATCGGTCTCGCCGGTCAGGATGTCGTATCCCGTCCGGGTCCCACCGTCCTGGCGGGCGAACTCGTTGTGGTGGTTGTGATAGCCGAAGTCCAGCCCGTGCTCACGCGCGAGCGCGCCGGCCTTGTCGAGGTCGCGGGCGAAGGCCTGGTAGACGGCGCTGTCCCGGATGGGCTGGCCGTCGGCCCCGGCCCCGAAGAAGGGGTGGACGATGTACCTGTTGCCGACGATCTCCGCGTCCTCGAGGGCGCGCTCCCAGACGGCGGCGTCGAACGGCTGCGGGATCGCGACGTGCCCGGAGGTGGCGCGCAGCCCGGCACGGTCCAGCGCGGCACGGAACTCCGCGGCCGTACGCCCGACGAAGCCGGCGTGCTCGACGCGGGTGTAGCCGATCTCGGCCAGCGCGGCGAGGGTGCCGTCGAGGTCGATGGCGAGCTGGTTGCGCAGCGTGTAGAGCTGCACGCTGATCTTGTCGCGCGGGATCCGGTTCGGGCGGCGGCGCGGGGCAGCCTCGGCGGGCGAGGCGGCGATCGCGCCGGTGCCGATCGCCGCGGCGCCCGCCGCGGCGGCGCTCAGTAGGTGTCGGCGGCTGACGGTGGACTCGTTCTGCATCGCTTGCACTGCCTCCCGGTCGGTGGTGCGGGATTGACGTGGGCACGCGGAAGCGGCCGATCGGGCAGTGGCCCCCCGGCCACGTGCCACGCCGGAGCACGTTGTTGCATTGAAGTCGTTCGAAGACTGATGGTAATCACAGGTTTCGCTGTCGTGGCGAAAAGAATCTTCGAAATATGCAAAAGTTTCGCCGCCACGACGAATAAGTCCCCGTCAAAGCCATCGAGCCCGACCATGCGGACATGGCGGGCATTCGACGGGGAAGAGGGGCGTCAGCCCGCGGCGAGTGCCCCGCGCTGCCGGACCAGCAGGGCGGTCAGGTCCCCGGCGGACATCGGCCGCGCCAGGTGGTATCCCTGTCCCTGGGTGTAGCCCAGGGCGCGCAGCTGCTCCGCCTGAGCCTCGTTCTCGATCCCCTCCGCCACCGCGTCGAGCCGCAGCGCACCCGCGAGCTGGATCACGGCACGCGCGACCGCCTGACGCGCGTCGCGCGCCTCCGGACCGGCGTCGTCGATCTCCAGGCCGTCCACGAACGACTTGTCGAGCTTCACGATGGCTGCGGGGAACGCCCGCAGCAGGCTCAGCGACGACTCACCGGTGCCGAAGTCGTCCAGCGCCAGCCGTACGCCGGCGCGGTGCAGCTCGTGCAGGCTCTGCGAGACCTGGCTGCCGCGCAGGACCGCGGACTCGGTCAGCTCCAGCACCAGGCGGCCGGTGGACAGCCCCGTCTCCCCCACCACGGCGAGCACCTCGGCGGCGAAGTCCGGGTCGTGCAGCTGCCGCGCGGACACGTTCACGGCCGCCTTCTGCGGCGCGTCCGGGCCGAACTCCGCCGTCCACGCCGCCGTCTGCCGGCACGCCTCGCGCAGCACGTACCGGCCCAGCTCGATGATGAGGCCGGTGCGCTCGGCGACCGGCACGAACGCGCCCGGCATGATGAGCCCGCGCTCGGGGTGGTTCCAGCGCACCAGCGCCTCGACGCCCACCAGCTTGCCGGTGTCGAGCTGCATGATCGGCTGGTAGACGACCTCCAGCTCGTGCTCCTCGATCGCGCGCCGCAGCTCACCACCGAGGCGCATGTTCGCCAGCACCGGCTCGGCCATGCCCGGCAGGTAGCGCACGCAGGCGGCCTTGCCCCGCTCCTTGGCGGCGTACATGGCGACGTCCGCCTCGCGCAGCACGGTGTCCACCGAGGCACCCGGCTCGGCGGTCGCGATGCCGATGCTGGCCTGGACCATGAGCCGGTGCGCCCCGATCGGCTCGGTCAGGGCGTCCAGGATCCGCTGGGCCACGGTCTCGCCCAGCGTCGCACCGCCGAGCAGCAGCACCGCGAACTCGTCGCCGCCGATCCGCACCGGCAGTCCGGTGCCGGCCTGCGCGCGCAGCATGTCGGCAACCGCCACCAGCAGCTGGTCGCCGACGTCGTGGCCGAGCGAGTCGTTGACGGTCTTGAAGTCGTCGAGGTCCACGAGCAGGACCGTGGCGCTCTCCCCGCCGGCGAGCGCCGCCTGCAGACGGGCCCGGAACATGGCCCGGTTCGCCAGGCCGGTCAGGCCGTCGTGGCTCGCCTCGTGCTGCAGCCGCTCCTCCTGGGCCCGGATGTCGCGCAGGAGCCGGGCGTTGTCGCGGAAGGCCAGGAACTGCCGCACCACCACCAGGACGCTCACCAGCACCGCGGCCACCAGCACGACCCGGTCGGTCCAGCGCATCTCCCCCGCAGCCAGGGCGAGCAGCGGCAGGTCCACCGCGGCGACCGCCAGATAGGGCAGCAGCGGCGAGGAGCGGCGCGACACCCGGCCCCGGCCGAGGGTCGCCTTCCACTGCGTGCGGACGGCCAGCACCATCAGCAGTGGCGCCAGCGGCAGCACGATCGCCTGCGACGGTGGACCGCCCGCGTCACCGTACGTGGTGGCGAGCACCGCCACGCCGGCCGCGGTGAGGCCCATGGTCGCCACCAGGCGCAGCGCCGTCCGGTCCACCGGCCCGTCGCCCAGGTACGACACCTTGGTCATACCGCCGACGGACATCACGAACGCGAGCCCGATGAGGGCGAGGGTCTGCGGGCTCCACGGGTCGGCGGCCGTGAGCATCGGGGCCAGCCCGAAGTGCCAGAGCAGCGTCGAGCAACCGAGGAAGGCGATGGTGCGGTCGAGGTTCATCCGCCGGCGCTCCCCGCGACCGGTGGCGCCCACCGGCACCCGGGCGACGGCCCACATGGTGAGCCCGAAACCGAGCGCGACGCAGACGGCCGAGGTGATCGTCATGTCCGGCGTGTCGTCACCCACCGTGTTGCGGACCGCGTTGACCGCCATGAGCAGGTAACCGGAAGTCATGAACAGGGTGCCGACCAGCAGGCCGCGCCAGAAGCGGCGCGCCACGGGATCCGGGCGGACGACCAGCCACAGTCGCAACAGCGCCACCGCGGCGACGGCCCCGCCGAGCGGCATGGCCAGGTAGGCGATCCAGACCGGCCCGGCGCCGACGGTCGCCCAGATCGCGAACCAGACCGAGCTGACGAGGGCAAGGCCGGCGGCGATCACCACGTAGCGCAGGGGTGCGCGCCTGTCCTCGGCCATGACGAGTCGATCGGCTGTCGCGCTCGGCGGGTTAGGAAAACCGGCGGGGGTCGGCCGAAAGGCAGAGGGCCGCCGGGCGCAAGGCCGGTCCCGGGTCGGATGTGCCACCGGTACGGGTACGGCGATGCTGGCTGCACCGTGCCGGCCGAGCTCTCAGGGGGAAACGATGACGTCCGGGCCGTACACTTCCGACGCCACACCGCTGGCGCACACGGACGCGCTCGTCCTCGACTACCTCGCGGCGCTCTGGGCGGCCACCGAGGACCTCGACCCGGACCTGCGCGACGAGCTGATGACCACCGTCGCCGACTACATCGCCCTGCGCCGCTCGGCGGGTGGCACGCCGGCCGAGGATCCCGCTCAGATCCTGCGCCGGCTCGGGTCACCGGAGTCGCTCGCGGCCGCGGCACGGCGCGGCCGGATGCCCGCCCATCTGCGGCGACCCGTCCCGGCGCCCGCCGTGCCGACGGCGCCCTCCGCCGGCGCCGAGTACGCCGGCCTCGCCCTGCTGACCGCCGGGGCGATCGTGCTGCCGGTGCTGGGCCCGTTCGCCGGGATGCTGCTGATCTCCGGATCGCCCCGGTGGAGCGCCCCGCACAAGACGGCCGCGTGGGTGCTGGCGGCCGGTCCGGCGCTGCTCGGTTTCGCCCTGGTGGTGCTGGGCGTCCTGTTCGGCGGGGGCCCGGACTCGCTCGTGGTGGCGTACCTGATGATGCTCGCCGGGGGTTTCGTCGCCGCGCTGACGCTCCTGCCGGGTCTCACCGCCCGCCGGCACTACCCGCAGGGTTACTGAGGTCCGCGCAGGGCGGCGCGCGCCAGCATGGCGATCGACAGCGCCGCGTGGGCGGTGAGGACACCGAGCAACGGGTACGTCCCCGACAGGAAGCCCACGGCGAGCGCCCCCACGACCCCGGCCGTCACCGCCAGCCCGCCGCCGACCAGGGCCTGGGTGAGGCCGTGGACCCCGCGGGCCACCGCGGCGAACCCGGCCACCGCCGCCAGGAAGGCGACGAGCAGCGCGACCTGACTGCCCGGCGTGCCGAAGACCGCCTCCCGGCCGACCTGCGGCAGGCCGGAGCAGAGCGCGGCCACCACGGGAAGCTCGGCCAGCGGGGGCAGCAGCCAGGGCAGCTGCGCCGCCCAGCGCCCACCCGCCGTGCCGGCCGGGGATTCCACCATGCTCGCCTCCGTCGTCGTCCCGGTGCCCAGTCTCCTCCTACCCGGCAACACCGCCGTTGAGCGGGTCGGTGAGCAGATTCTCGAACGCGATCTCCGCCGCGCCGATCAGGGGCGCGTCCGGGCCGAGGGCTCCGGGGCGCAGCTGCAGGTGCTCGCGGGACGCGGGCAGGGCCATGGCGTCGAGCCGCCGGCGTACGGTCGGGGCGCCCGCCGCGTACACCTCGCGCAGGGTTCCCCCGAAGACCACGACGTCCGGGTTGAAGACGTTGACGAGGTTGGCCACGCCGAAGCCCAGCCAGTCCGCGACCCCGCGCAGGGCGCTGCGCGCGACGGTGTCGCCCATCGCGGCCGCGCGCAGCACCGTCAGCAGGTCCGTGCCGGCCGGGGCCCCGGCACGGCGCAGCAGGGCCGCCACCCCGGCCTCGGTCTCCCAGCAGCCCCGGGAGCCGCAGTCGCACCGGTGGCCGTGCGGGTTGACCACCATGTGCCCCACCTTGCCGCTGCGTCCGCCGTGGCCGGTCACCAGGCGGCCACCGGTCACGATGCCGGCGGTGATGCCCGGGTCGCCGTGCAGGTAGACGAGGTCGTCGATACCGGCCGCGACGCCACGGGTGTGCTCGGCCAGGGCGGCGAGGTCGGCCAGGTCGCCGGTCACGAAGCCCGGGGCCGGCGCGCCGAGGACGGAGCCGAGGGCGGCGGGGATCGTCTCGTCGGCGCCGCGGGTGGAGTCGGCGACCGCGACGGCGCCGCCGGCACACACCGTGTCCGCGCCCGGATCCTGCTCCATCGCCCGGATGAGGCGGGCGAGGTCGCCGACGGTGTCGGGCAGCGCGGCGCCCGGCACGCGGGAGGCCTCGCGCCGGTCGAGGATGTGGCCGCCGAGGCCGACGCGGGCGGCGCGCAGCCGCCCCGGCTCGATGCTGACCGCGTGCGCGTAGACCCGCTCCGAGCGGGGGCTGACCACCAGCGACGGCCGCCCGGCCCGGCCGGCGGTGGCCGGCACCTCCTCGGTGACCAGCCCGGCGGTGACGAGGTCGGCGGCCAGCGCGCCGATGGTGCTGCGGTTGAGGCCGAGCCGGCTGGTCAGCTCGGCTCGGGAGGTGGGTCCGTGCACGTGGACGTAGCGCAGGACGGCGCCGAGGTTCTGCCGGCGGATCTCCTCCTGCCCGGCGCCCGGGGACGGCGAGGCGGGCGGCTGCCGGTCGGGCGGCTCGGCGGGTCCGGCGCGCAGGCCGCGCCGCAACGGTGCGACCACGACAGGCTCCTTGGTGGATGGGCGCAGACGGCGAAGGGTCCCCGGAAGCGACGCTCCGGGGACCCAAGGCCGTGCAGACTTACTTGGTGAGCGGCGCGAGCTTCGGGTCGTTCGCGTACGCCTCGGCGGCGTTGTCCTTGGTCACGGCGACCGGCGGCAGCAGGAACGTCGGGACGACCTTGGAGCCGTTGTTGTAGGACTTGGTGTCGTTGATCTGCGGGTCCTGACCGGCCTGGAGCGACTTGACCATGTTGATGGTCTCCTTCACCAGGTTCCGGGTGTCCTTGTTGATCGTCATGTACTGCTCGCCCTGCATGATCGACTTGACCGACTCGACCTCGGAGTCCTGACCGGTCACGACCGGGACGGGCTTGTTGCGGCTCTTGATCGACTGGATGATCGCGCGGGCCAGGGTGTCGTTCGGCGACAGGACGCCGTCGAGCTCCTTGCTGCCGTAGGTCGAGGTCAGCAGCTGGTCCATGCGGGCCTGTGCGCCCTCGGCCTTCCAGCCCTGGATGGCGGTCTGCTTGACGTCGGTCTGCTTCGAGCCGACGACGACGTCGCCCTTGTCGATCTCCGGCTGCAGCACGGACATCGCGCCCTTGAAGAAGACACCGGCGTTGTTGTCGTCCGGCGAGCCGGAGAACAGCTCGATGGTGTACGGGCCCTTCGGCTTCTTCTTCTTCATGCCGTCCAGCAGGGCCTGGCCCTGGAGCTGACCGACCTTGTAGTTGTCGAACGCGACGTAGTAGTCGAGGTCCGGCGTGTTGAGGATCAGGCGGTCGTACGCGATGACCTTCGCGCCGGCCTTGTGCGCCGCGGCGACCTGGGTCGACAGCTGGGCGGCGTCGGTCGCGCCGATGACGATGACCTTGGCACCCTTGGTGGTCATGGCGGTGATCTGAGCCTGCTGGTCGGCGACCGTGGTGGACGCGCCGGCGTACTGCACGTCGCTCTGGAAGCCGGCCTCCTTCAGGCCGTTGGTGAACAGGTCACCGGCGAGGACCCAGTTCTCCGAGGTCTTCGCGGGCAGCGCCACACCGATGAGGGAGTTGGCGGCGAAGCCCTTGGTCGAGCCGCCGGTCGAGCCGCTCTCGTTGTCGTCGCGGCCGGAGCCGCAGGCCGTCAGGGCCAGCATCGCGATGGCGCCGACCGCCACCGACTTGCCGAAGAAGTTGCGCATGGGGGGTTGTAGCCCTTCTTTTGTGGAGGTGTAGCGGGTGAGAGGGGGTCGGTGGGCCGTCAGCCGGCCACCGTCGTCGTAGCGGGCTGGCTGCCCGCTTCGGACGATGAAGCCGGCAGGGACGTGTCCTCCCGGCGGAACGGGCGAGTGATGCTCCCGATGATCGAGAACCGGCCCTGGCTCTTGTTGTAGACGTCCAGGGCGACGGCGAGCAGCAGGACCAGGCCCTTGATGATCTGGACCCGGTCGGTGCCGACGCCGAGCAGCTGCAGGCCGTTGTTGAGCACGGCCATGACCAGACCACCGACGATGGAGCCGGAGATCGTGCCGATACCACCGGAGACCGCCGCGCCGCCGATGAAGACGGCCGCGATCGCGTCGAGCTCCCAGTTGAGGCCGTCCTGCGGGCCGGAGGCCCCGGAGCGGGCCACGAAGATCATGCCGGCCAGCGCGGCCAGGATCGACATGTTCATCATGACGAAGAAGTTGACCCGCCGGAGCTTCACGCCGGAGAGCTCGGCCGCCCGGGAGTTGCCGCCGACCGCGTAGATGTGCCGGCCGCCCGCGGTGTTGCGGGTGTAGAAGCCGTACACGATCACCAGCACGACCAGGATCAGGCCGGAGATGGGGAAGCTGGTGCCGACCCGGCCGCCGCCGAACCGCAGGGTGAGGAAGATCAGGACGCCGACCATGATGGCCATGCGGATGACCGACACCCACATCGGCGCCGGCTCGGCGTTCATCTCCTTGCGGGTACGCCGGGCCTGCAGCTCCCGCCAGACCACGGCGACGCACGCGGCGAGGCCCAGCAGCAGGGTCAGGTTGTTGTAGCCGGTGTCCGGGCCGATCTCCGGCAGGAAGCCGCCGCCCATCTTCTGGAAGCCCTCGGGCACCGGGATCGTGTCGGCGTTGCCGACGAACTGGTTGGCGCCGCGGAACAGCAGCATGCCGGCCAGCGTCACGATGAACGCCGGGACGCCGACGTACGCGACCCAGAAGCCCTGCCAGGCGCCGATGGCGGCACCGATGCCGAGGCCGAAGAGGATCGCCACCGGCCAGGGCAGCGACCAGTCCGCCATGGACTTGGCCACGAGGATGCCGACGAAGGCGGCGACCGAGCCGACCGACAGGTCGATGTGGCCGGCCACGATCACCATCAGCATGCCGATGGCGAGGATCAGGATGTAGGAGTTCTGCTGGAACAGCGCGATGAGGTTGTCCGGCCGCAGGGTCAGGCCGTCGCCGAAGCCGACCCCGAGGTCGCGCGCGGTCAGGAACTGGAACAGCAGGACGATCGCCACGAGGGTGAAGATCATCCCGAACTGGCGGGCGTTGGAGGTCGTGCCTCCGAACAGGTTCTTCTGAAGGTCCTTGAATCGGCTCATCGGATCTGCATCTTCTTCGTCGAGGTCATCTGCTTCATGAGGTTCTCCGGGTCCGCGTCCTTGCGGGCGATGTCGCCCGTGATCTGGCCTTCGAACACGGTGTAGATGCGGTCGCAGAGCCCGATCAGTTCGGGCAGCTCCGAGGAGATGACGATGACGCCCTTACCCTGGCTGGCGAGCCGCTGGATGATGCCGTAGATCTCGTACTTCGCACCCACGTCGATGCCCCGGGTGGGCTCGTCGAGGATCAGCAGGTCGGGGTCCGTGAACATCCACTTCGCCAGGACGACCTTCTGCTGGTTGCCGCCGGAGAGCTTGGAGACGCCCTCGTCCACGGTGGGCGCCTTGGTCCGCAGCTCCTTGCGGTACGCCTCCGCGGCCTGGTACTCCGCGACCTCGTCGATCACGCCGCGCTTGGTGATCTTCGAGAGCTTGGCGGCGACCGTCGACGTCTTGATGTCGTCGAGCAGGTTGAGGCCGATCGCCTTGCGGTCCTCGCTCACGTACGCCAGGCCGTGGTGGATCGCGTCGGCGACCGACTTGAGCTGGATCTCCTCGCCGTCCTTGAAGATCTTGCCGCCGAGGTAGACCCCGTACGAGCGGCCGAAGATGCTCATCGCCAGCTCGGTGCGCCCGGCGCCCATGAGGCCCGCGAAGCCGACGATCTCGCCGCGGCGTACGTGGAAGCTCGAGCCCTTGCAGACCAGCCGCTCGGTGGAGATGGGGTGCCGGATCGTCCAGTCCCGCACCTCGAAGAAGGTCTCGCCGATCTTCGGGGTGTGGTCGGGGAAGCGGCTGCCCAGCTCCCGGCCGACCATGCCGCGCACGATCCGGTCCTCGTCGACGCCGTCCCGCTTGATGTTCAGCGTCTCGACCGTCTTGCCGTCGCGCAGAATGGTGATCTCGTCGGCGATCGCCTCGATCTCGTTGAGCTTGTGCGAGATCATGATCGAGGTGACCCCGCGCTCGCGGAAGCCGCGCAGCAGGTCGAGCAGGTGCTGGGAGTCGGCCTCGTTCAGCGCCGCGGTGGGCTCGTCGAGGATGAGCAGCTTGACGTCCTTGGCGAACGCCTTGGCGATCTCCACGAGCTGCTGCTTGCCGACGCCGATGTCCTTGATCAGCGTGTCCGGGTCCTCGCTGAGGCCGACCCGGGCCATCAGGTCCAGCGCCTGGCGCTGCGCCGCCTTCCAGTCGATCGCACCCCGCTTGCGCGGCTCGTTGCCGAGGAAGATGTTCTCGGTGATCGACATGTCGGGGATGAGCGCCAGCTCCTGGTGGATGATGACGATGCCCGCGTGCTCGCTCTGCCGGATGTCGGAAAAGCGCACCTCAGAGCCTTGGTAAACGATGTCACCCGAGTAGCTTCCGTGCGGGTAGACACCGCTGAGCACCTTCATCAGCGTGGACTTGCCGGCGCCGTTCTCGCCGCAGATGGCGTGGATCTCGCCGGCCCGGACCACCAGGTTGACGTCGGAGAGCGCCTTGACGCCGGGGAACTCCTTGGTGATGGAACGCATCTCCAGGAGGATGGGGGCGGATGTCGTCATCGCACGCACCACCTCGCGAACGTCATGGATGCCTCCGGAGGGGTCGGGTCTTCCGATGTTTTGTTGCCGACGGCAACCTATTCCCCTCTGAAGTTGGCTCGCAAGTCTCGAGATCCACCGGTCAGGTAACAATCCGGCAATGAAGAGGCGGGCTGCCGTAACGGCAGCCCGCCTCTTACGCGGTTCAGACGGTGACCGGAACCTTCTCGGATGCCTGGTCAAGCTGCTTTCTGAGCTTTTCACCCTCGATGTCGACGTTGGGCAGCAGCCGGTTCAGCCAGCCCGGCAGCCACCACGCTGAGCGACCGAGCAGGGAGATCACCGCCGGCACGACGGTCATCCGGACGACGAACGCGTCGATCGCGACGCCGACCGCGAGCGCGAAGCCCATGGACTTGATGACGGGATCGTCCAGCAGGACGAAGCCGGCGAAGACGGACGTCATGATGAGCGCGGCGGCCGTGACCACCCGGGCGCCGTGGCCCATGCCGCTGATCGTCGCCTCCTGCGGCCCCTCGCCGTGCACGAAGTCCTCGCGCATCCGCGACACCAGGAACACCTCGTAGTCCATCGCGAGGCCGAACAGGATGCCGATGAGCAGGATCGGCAGGAAGCTGATCAGCGGCCCCGGTGTGGAGAGCCCGACGAGGTTCGCCAGGTGCCCCTCCTGGAACACGAGCACGGTGATGCCGAAGGTCGCCCCGACGGTGAGCAGGAAGCCGAGCGCCGCCTTCAGCGGGACCAGCAGCGAGCGGAAGACGAGCATCAGCAGCAGGACCGACAGGCCGACGACCAGCAGCAGATAGACCGGCATGGCCGCGGAGAGCTTGTCGGACACGTCGATGCCGATCGCGGTCTGCCCGGTCAGCGCGACGTCGGCGCCGGGCAGGTCGCGGGTCCGCTCGCGGACCGTCTGGACGAGGGTCTCGGTGGCCTCGTCGGTGGGGCCGGTGGCCGGGATGATGCCGAGCAGGGCGGTCCGCTTGTCCTGGCTGAGGTTCGGCGGGGTGACCGCGAGCAGGTTCGGCGTACCCTTCAGCGCCTGGTCGACCTCGCCGACCGCGGCGGTGGTCCGCTGCGGGGAGTCGCTGGAGACGACCAGGGCGAGGCGGCCGGTGAAGCCCGGCCCGAAGCCCGCGGTGATGAGGTCGGCGGCCTCGCGTGCCGGCGTGCCCTCGGCGGCCGTGCTCGCGTCCGGCAGCGCGACCCGCATGCCGGCCGCGGGCAGCGCCAGCGCGCCCAGGCCGAGGATGCCGACCAGGATCACGGGTACGCGCAGCCGCGTCACGATCCGCGCCCAGCGGAAGCCGAAGCCCTCCTTCTGCGCGGTGTGCCCGGCCCGGCCGTTGCGCAGCCGCCGGGGCAGCACCTTCGCGCCGGCGAAACCGAGCAGCGCGGGCAGCAGGGTGACCGCCACCAGCACCGCCACGGCGACCGTACCGGCCGCGGCCAGGCCCATCACGGTGAGGAACGGGATGTCGACGACCGTCAGCCCGGCGAGCGCGATGATCACCGTGACACCGGCGAAGACGACGGCGGAACCGGCCGTACCGACCGCCCGCGCGGCGGCCTCCTCCGGCTCGATGCCCTCCACCAGGTGCTGACGGTGGCGGGAGGTGATGAACAGCGAATAGTCGATGCCGACCGCGAGGCCGAGCATCAGTGCCAGCACCGGGGCGGTGCTGGTGAGCGAGACGACGCTGCTGAGGGCGTACAGGCCGGCCATGCCGGCGCCGACGCCGATGAGCGCGTTGACCATCGTCATCCCGGCCGCCACCAGGGAGCCGAACGTGACGACGAGGACCACGAGCGCGATGATCACGCCGATGGACTCCGTGCCGCCGACCTCCGGCTCCGCGTTCATCACCTCACCGCCGTGCTCGACACGCAGCCCGGCGGCCTCGGCGGCGGCGCCGCTGTGCTCGTACGCAGTGCGCTGGTCCTTGGTGACCTTGTCCGCGCGCTCGGCGAACTGGACCTGGACCAGTGCGTAACGACCGTCGCGGGACAGCGCCTGCACCTGGAACGGGTCGACCGCCCCGATCACGCCGGGCAGGGTCGCGGCCTCCTTGACCACGCCCTGCACGGCGCCCTTCAGCTGCGGCTCCGCGAGCGTGCGGCCCGGCGGCGCCGCCACCACGATGGTGCCGGTCGCGCCGCTCGCCTCCGGGAATTCCTGCCGCAGGGCGTCGATCGCCCGCTGCGACTCGGTGCCCGGCATGGTGAAGTCGCTCGAGGTCGGCCCCTTGAACGCGAGCGCCGCCCCGCCGAGCGCGGCCAGCAGCACCAGCCACAGGACGATCACCGTCCTGCGGTGGCGGAACGAGACCCGGCCGAGCCGGTACAGCAGGGTTGCCATGTCAGTCCTTAGTGGTCGGGCGAGGTGATCAGGGCACGCCGGGCGACGCCCACGAGGGCCGGCCGGAGCTCGGCCGGGTCGCGCTCCTCCTCGATGGCGATGGAGACGATCCCGGCGAGCACCACCTCGGCCGCGATGCACGCGGCGGTGTCGGTGGAGCGCCCGGCGAACGCGGCGCAGAGGGCGTCGGTGAGCGGCAGCAGGTCGGCGAAGGCCGGCTCCTGGAGGAACTGCGGGATGCCGCCGTAGATGAGCTTGGCCTCCCGCCGGTGCCGCAGGACCAGGTCGACGAACCCGTCGATGGCGGCCGACTGGGCGGCCGCGTCGTCGAGCGGCGCGAGGCGTGCCATCAGGTCGGCGAGCTCCTGCGCGGCCGGCGCGGTGAGCGTGGCCAGGATCGCGTCCTTGCTGGCGAAGTGGTACAGCAGCGTGGCCTTGGAACAGCCCACCGCGGCGGCGATGTCCTGCAGTGAGGTGCCTTTGTAGCCGAAATGGGCGAACTGCTCGGCGGCGACGCGGAGAATCTCGTCGCGGGTGCTGACGCGTGCCATGGGAACCAGCATGCCTGACCGATCGGTCAGAGGCTGGCCGATCGGTCAGGAAAGTGGCTCACCTAACACGGAGATCGAATGCTGCTCCACAGCCGGGCGGCGCGGGGAAGGCACGAGATCCACGCCGGATCGTGGCTGTTCCAGCACCCAGGAGGCACGCGCGCCGCTGCGGGGACGCGGGATCTCGGCCACCGGCGCCGGCGCCGACGGGGCCGGTGCCGGGGCGACCTGCGGCCCGGGCAGGACCACCAGCACCACGGTCAGCAGCGTGACCGCGACGATCGCGTCCAGCCAGTAGTGGTTGCCGGTCGCCACGACGACGAGCAGGGTGATCAGCGGGTGGGCCAGCCAGAGCCAGCGCCGCCGCCCGGTGGTCGCCGCGATGAGGGCGATCGCCACGGCGAGGGCCCAGCCGACGTGCAGGGACGGCATGGCCGCGTACTGGTTGCTCACCGTGTCGGTGGCCGGCGCGCCGTAGACCGACGGCCCGTACGTGCGGCCGGTGTCGAGCAGGCCGGCGATCGCCGCCATCCGGGGCGGGGCGAGCGGCACGACGAGGTGCACGGCGAGGGCGATGGCGGTGAGGCAGGCGAGCGTACGGCGCATCCACCGGTACACGGCGGGGCGGCGGACGTACAGCCAGACCAGCGCGAGAGCGGTGGCCGGGAAGTGGACGTACGCGTAGTAGCAGTTGGCCGCCCGGACCAGGAACCGATGGTCGATCATCGCGCCCTGCACCACCGACTCGGCCGGCAGGTGCAGCGCCCGCTCGAGGTTCCAGATCCGCGTGGCGTTGGCCATCGCCTCGCCCACGTGCCCGGTCGCCAGCATGCGACCGGCCTCGTACGCGATGAAGAGACCCGCCACCAGAAGCAGTTCGCGCACCGCGGCGCGCGCGGCGAGCCGGCGACCCGCGCCGGCGTGTTCTGCCACCGCCACGGTGGCCCCCCGTTCTGGCACCGGACGCCCCGTCCTCGGCACGACGACGGGCGGCGCTGAGGGAGATCTTGGACCCCCGGCCATCCGCGCGTCACGCCCCGGACGCCCGGATGTGACCAGTCGCTCACCCTGTCCGGGGATGCGGTAGAACGTCAATCCCGCAGTTTGCGCAGGATGCGGGTCAGTTCGGCCCGGTCCGCGGCGCTCAGCGCACCGAAGAACCGTTCGGTCTCCGCCTTGCGCGCGGCTTTGATGCGGTCCCCGGTCGCGCGGCCCGCCTCGGTCAGCGCCACGAGCGTCGCCCGGCGGTCGGCCGGGTCGGCCCCCCGCTCCACGAGTCCCCGGTGTTCCAGGTCGTCGACCACCTCGGTCGCGGAGCGCGCCGCGATGCGCAGGTGCTCCGCCAGCGCGCCCGGCCGCAGCGGGCCGTGGCGCAGCAGCACCGCGAGGGCGCGGCCGTGGGACGGGGAGATGTTGAGCGGCTCGAGGGTCTCGCGGTTGAGGTGCCGCAGGCGCCGGGCGACGGCCCAGAAGAGCTCCGAGAGGGTGCTGTCCTCCACGGGAATACCGTACCAGCGGTTGCGGTTGTTCCCTCATGTTGAGGTAACCTCAGCAAAGCTCCGGAAGAAGGACGCACTTGGAATCCGCTGACAAAGCCCGGGCGAGCGACGTCTCGCTCCGCCGGATCGGCCGGCTGTTCACCGCCCACCGAGGGCAGCTCGCCCTCGTCGTCGCCATCATCGTCGCCTCGTCGGTGATCTCGATGGCCTCCCCGTTCCTGCTGCGCGCGGTCATCGACGTCGCGCTCCCCCACCAGAACCTCACGCTGCTCGCCTGGCTGGTCGCCGGCATGGTCGCCGTCGCCGCCCTGACCTCCGCGCTCGGCGTGGTCCAGACGTGGATCTCGACCACCGTCGGCCAGCGGGTCATGCACCGGCTGCGCACCGACGTGTTCCGCCACCTGCACCGGCAGTCCGTCGGGTTCTTCACCCGTACGCGCACCGGCGAGGTGCAGTCGCGCATCACCAACGACATCGGCGGCATGCAGTCCGTCGTCACCTCGACCGCCACCTCGGTCGCCTCCAACCTCACCACCGCCGTGGCGACCGCGGTGGCCATGGCCGCCCTCTCCTGGCAGCTGTCGCTGGTGTCGCTCGTCGTGCTGCCGCCGGCGATCTACCTGACCCGACGGGTCGCCCGCATGCGCCGCAGGATCACCGCGGAGCGCCAGCGGGAGCTCGCCGACCTCAACGTCATCGTCGAGGAGGGCCTGTCCATCAGCGGCGTGC
This sequence comes from Actinoplanes sp. NPDC049681, assembly GCF_044465265.1. Classification (NCBI taxonomy): domain Bacteria; kingdom Bacillati; phylum Actinomycetota; class Actinomycetes; order Micromonosporales; family Micromonosporaceae; genus Actinoplanes; species Actinoplanes sp. NPDC049681. The sequence goes on along the minus strand of NZ_JBITLP010000007.1, from coordinate 425,652 downwards.
TGCTCAGCAAGACCATGGGTACGGGCCCCGCCCTCGTCGAGCGCTTCACCGCGTCCTCGGCGCGGCTGATCGACCTCGAACTGCGCTCGGAGCTCGCCGGCCGGTGGCGGATGGCGTCGATGAGCATCCTGTTCGCCGCGATCCCCGCGGTCATCTACCTCAGCGCGGGCCTGCCGTTCACCGCCGGCACGCTCAGCATCGGCACCCTCGTCGCGTTCACCGCGCTGCAGTCCGGCATCTTCCGCCCGCTGATGGGCCTGCTCGGTGTCGGCGTCTCGCTGACCAGCTCCCTGGCCCTGTTCGCACGCATCTTCGAGTACCTCGACCTCCCCGTGGAGGTGGACGACCCCGAGCACCCTGTCGCCGTCGACCCGGCCCGGGTCCGCGGGCACCTGCGCTTCGAGGACGTCACGTACGCGTATCCGGGCAGCGGGACCGCCGCGGTCGCCGGGGTGACCCTCGACGTTCCGGCCGGCAGCTCCCTGGCACTGGTCGGCGAGACCGGCTCGGGCAAGAGCACCCTGGCCGCCCTCGTCGCCCGGCTGCACGACCCGGACGCCGGCCGCGTCACCGTCGACGGCGTGGACCTGCGCGACATGCGCCTGGCCGACCTCGCCCGGATCGTCGGCGTCGTCAGCCAGGAGACCTACCTGCTGCACACCACCGTGCGCGAGAACCTGCGGTACGCCCGCCCCGGGGCCACCGACGAGCAGATCGAGCAGGCCGCCCGCGCCGCGCAGGTGCACGACCTGATCAGCGCCCTGCCGGACGGCTACGACACCGTCGTCGGCTCACGGGGACACCGGTTCTCCGGCGGCGAGAAGCAGCGCATCGCCATCGCCCGGACGCTGCTGCGGGATCCGCGCATCCTGGTGCTCGACGAAGCGACCAGCGCCCTGGACACGGAGACCGAGCGTGCCGTGCAGCGCGCCTTCGACGAGCTGGCGCGGGGGCGCACCACGATCACCGTCGCCCACCGGCTGTCGACCGTACGCGGCGCCGACCGGATCGCGGTGGTCGACCACGGCCGGATCCTCGAGTCCGGCACCCACGACGACCTGCTCTCCGAGGGCGGCCGGTACGCGGCGCTGGCGGCGTGAGGCGACCAGCATGCCGACGGTGACCACGGCCACGCCGGCGACCGCGTCCAGCACCCAGTGGTTCGCGGTGCCGACCACCACGACCGCGGTGATCGCGGCGTAGAGGCCGCCGGCGAGGCGCAGCAGCGGGCCCCGCATCACCCAGGCGACCCAGAAGGCCCAGCCCACGTGCAGCGACGGCATCGCCGCGAGCTCGTTCGTGAGGTGGCCGAGCCCGGCCGGTGCCGACGCGTGGCCGGACCACCAGCCGAGGTCGGCGGTGCTCGCCAGGGTGTCGACGTAGCCGGTCGGCATCAGCCGCGGCGGCGCGGTCGGCATCAGGACGTAGCCGGCCAGGCCGATCGCGGAGGCGAGCACCAGCCCGTTGCGAGCCGCCGGATAGCGCTCCGGCCGGCGCCGGTAGAGCCACACCAGCACCAGCGGCGTCACCAGGTAGTGCAGCGCGGCGTACCAGAAGGACATGGCGGCCGCGGCCCAGGGCGCGGCCGCCACCGCGTGGTTGAGACCGGCCTCCAGGTCGAGGCCCACCAACCGCTCGGCGGCCAGCAGGGCCGCGGCGCGGTCCTGCGCCGCCCCGAGGTGCGGATCGGCGAGCATCCGAGCCGCGCTGTACGCCCCGAAGAGCCCCAGCAGCAGCCCTGCCTCGCGCCATCCTCGTCGTGACACGTTTCCTCCCCCGTCGGCGAATCGAGGGAATCCTGGCGTGTACGGCCCCTTGCGCGAATCTGGCGCTCGGCTGAATCAGATCTTTCCCGGCCTCCGCCTTTCGGCCGGTGCGCTCGACTGATCGTGACGGGACGGTCACAGCTGATCCGCATGAAGCGCTCAGTGCCGTGACAGAGCGTGGCCCGGCCATCCGTTCATGACGATGATGACCACCGCCGCTCCCGACGGCCGGGCCGGGCAGAGCGTCACCGCCGCCGAGCTGGGCGGCCACCTGCCCGGCGGCACCGCCGTGGTGGCGCTGGGCGTGGCCCTCCCTGCGCCGCAAGCGGGGCGCCGACGTCCGGGCGACCGGGACGGGCTGGCTACTTCCGGCCGTCTGAGCCGGCCGCCACCCTCCGGCGCTCGAACGGGTCGCCGTACTCGCGGACCGCGGCCCGGGCGTACGCCTGCTGGAAGGTCGCCACCCGCTCGGATCGTCCCCGGCCCAGGAAGCTGACGAACCAGTGCAGCACGGCGGTGACCCTGTTCTTGAAACCGACCAGGTAGAGCAGGTGGACGGCGAGCCACATCAGCCAGCCGAGGAAGCCGGACACGTGCACCTTGCCGACGCTGGCGACCGCGTGGAAGCGCGAGATGGTCGCCATGCTGCCCTTGTCGAAGTACGAGAACTTCTGGCCGGTCTCCTTGCCGGCCAGCCGCCGCTTGATCTGGCCGGCGGCGTGCCGTCCGCTCTGGATCGCGACCTGCGCGACGCCCGGCAGGTCGTCCAGCGCCATCATGTCGCCCACCGCGAAGATCTCCGGGTGCCCGGGCAGGGTGCAGTCCGGCGCCACCTTGATCCGGCCGGCCCGGTCGGTCGCCACGCCGGTCGCCTCCGCCAGCTTGCGGGCCAGCGGCGGGGCGGCGACACCGGCCGCCCACATCTTCGTCATCGACTCGATGCGCTCGTGCCCGCGCGGGCTCTCGACCTCGATGCCGGTCGCGTCCACGCCGACCACCTTGGTCTCCAGCTCCACCTCGACGCCGAGCAGGTGCAGCTGGCGCAGCGCGCGGGTGGAGAGCCGGTCGCCGAAGGTCTTCAGCACGGCGTCCACCGCGTCGACGAGGATGATCCGGGCCTTCCTCGGATCGATGTGCTTGTACTGGCCCGGCAGATTGCGGTGGGCCAGCTCGGCGATCTGGCCCGCCATCTCGACGCCGGTCGGGCCGGCGCCGACGACCACGAAGGTCATCCAGCGCTCCCGCTCGGCCGGATCCTCCTGCAGGTCGGCCAGCTCGAACGCGCCGAAGATGCGGGCGCGCAGCTCCAGCGCGTCGTCGATGCTCTTCATGCCGGGGGCGTAGTCGGCGAACTGGTCGTTGCCGAAGTACGACTGGGAGGCGCCAGCGCCGACGATCAGCGTGTCGTAGTCGACGGTGTAGTGGATGCCGGGCGCCTCGACGGAGACCTTCTTCGCCTCGACGTCGACGTCGGTGACCCAGCCGAGCTTGACGTCGACGTTGTCCTGGCGCTTGAGGATCTCGCGGATCGGCGGCGCGATCTCGCCCTCGGACAGGATGCCGGTCGCCACCTGGTAGAGCAGCGGCTGGAACAGGTGATAGGCCGTGCCGTTGATGAGCGTGATGTCGACGTCGGCCTTGCGCAGCGCCTTGGCGGCGAAGAGGCCGCCGAAGCCGGCTCCGACGATCACCACGCGGTGCCTGCGAGCAGTGCTTCCAGCCATTTTTCCGCCGCCTCCGCTGGTCGGTTCGTCCTCCGCGTACGGTATCAACGCGCTGATGCCCCCGTGCCTTGCCCGTTTTCCCGGCGCAAGGATCGTGTGAGCAGTCACATCCTGGCCTGCCGGGCGCATGATGGTCCGCATGCGGACCGTTCAGCTGTTCTGGGGTGCGGTAATCCTCAACGTCGCCGTCGTCTGGGCGCTGTTCTTCACCGTGGCCCCCGAGCCGAAGAACGCGATCCACGGCATCGGCCTGGTCCTCGGGCTGCACGCGGCGCTGCTGATGATCCTGCAGCTGACGCTCGTGGCCCGGCTGCCGTGGCTGGACCGGCGGATCGGTATGGACCGGCTCACCTCGTGGCACCGATGGACCGGATTCACGCTCTTCTGGGTCGTGCTGCTGCACCCGATGTTCGTGATCGCCGGCTACGCGATCGCCGGCCACTCGACGGCATGGCAGCAGTTCCTCAACCTCGCCGGCATGACCGGCTCGCTGGTCGGCATCGTCGCGCTGGTCGTCGTCGTGGTCGCCGCCGGGGTGTCGATCCGGTACGCCCGCCGCCGCCTGCAGTACGAGACCTGGCACGCCGTGCACTTCTTCCTGTACGCGGCCGTGGCCCTCGTCCTGATCCACCAGCTGTTCGAGTTCTCGGCGTTCACCGCGTCGCCGGTCGCCAAGGCGTACTGGTGGGCGTTGTGGGTGTTCGCGATCGGCTCCCTGCTCGTGGGCCGGGTGGCGGTGCCGCTGTGGCGCAACGCCCGGCACCAGTTCCGGGTCGCCGCGGTGGTGCCCGAGTCCGACGACGTCGTCTCCGTCCACGTACGCGGCCGGCACCTCGACAAGCTGCCGGCCCGCGCCGGGCAGTTCTTCATCTGGCGGTTCCCCGGGTACGCCCGCTGGTGGCAGGCGAACCCGTTCTCGCTGTCGGCCGCCCCGGACGGGCGCTCGCTGCGCCTGACCGCGAAGGCCGTCGGCGGCGCCAGCGCGGCCCTGCGCCACATCCCGGTCGGGACGCGCGTCTTCGCCGAGGGCCCGTACGGCGCGTTCACGTCCCTGCGCCGTACGCGCGAGAAGACGCTGCTGATCGCGGGCGGCGTGGGCGTCACGCCGATCCGCGCACTCCTCGAGGAGCTGCCGGGCGACGTCGTGGTGCTCTACCGGGTGCACCGCCGCGAGGACGCGGTGCTCCTGCCCGAGCTGGAGGCGCTGGCCCGGGACCGGGGTGCGCGGATCGAGCTGCTGACCGGGCGTACCGGTGCCGGCGACCCGCCGTTCGTCCCCTTCGACCCGCAGAACCTGGCGGCCAAGGTTCCCGACGTCACCGACCGCGACGTGTACGTCTGCGGCCCGCCCGCGATGACCGACGCGGTGATCCGGGCACTGCGGGCCCTGAAGGTGCCCCGCCGCCAGGTGCACGCGGAACGCTTCAGCCTGGCGGCGTGACTCAGGAGCAGCTGTGCTCCCAGTGCCATCCGATGAAGGTGTGGCGCAGTGTCACGCTCTGGCGGCAGGTCATCGTCCCGTCCGGCGCGACCGTGACCGACGTGTCGTGAACGTTGTGGTACCAGCGGCCGGTCGGGTCGAAGATGCCCCGATAGCCGAACTCGGCATGCGTACTCACGGTGGAACCGGTGGTCCGGGTCACGTTCTCGACCGTCCACCCGGCATCCCACGGCTCCCGGTTCACATGCGTGTCGTACGTGGACGACTCCGCGTCCGTACGCGTGGTCAGCGAGGTCATCAGGATGTTGCAGCAGTCGTACATCTCGGAGGAGGTCCGGTAGCTCCGGTCCGCGGCGACGGGGGCGACCTCGACGCTCTCGTACCGCAGCCGGCAATCGGCGCCTACGACGACGTCGCGCCGGGCCTGCTGCCCGTCGGCCGGGACCGGCAGGGTGTCGGTGATCCGGAGCTGCCCGCAGTCGCGCGGGGCCCGCTCGCTCGCGGCCGCCGGAGCCGCACCGGCCAGCAGACCCGCCAGGGCGACAGCCGCCGCTCCGATGGCCGGAATCGAACGACGCATCCCATCCTCCTCATGTGAACCGTTTTCGGGTGAGGGGGTGGATTCGATCACATTGCCCGGTCGCTCCTCACGGCTGGGCTAAAGTTCCGGCATGACGCTGCCGCCACTGTCCATCCTGGAGGTCGCACCGGCGGAGCACGGCCGCACCGCCCGGGAGACGCTGGCTGTCACCGCCGCGGCGGTCCGGCGGGCCGACGAGCTCGGGCTGCGCCGTGCCTGGTTCGCCGAGCACCACGGCGCTCCCCTGATCAGCAGCGTGGCGCCTCCGGTGCTCGTCGCGCACGCGGCGGCCACGACCTCCCGGATCCGGGTGGGTTCCGGCGGCGTTCTCCTGCCCAACCACTCGCCGCGCGCGGTCGCCGAGCAGTTCGCGACGCTGGACGCCCTGCATCCCGGCCGGATCGACCTGGGCATCGGCCGCGGCCCGGGCACCTTCGACGCGGGGGTGATCGCCGCGCTGCAACGCGGTGCCCCACCCACGACCGACGACGGCTACCGCGCGGGGATCGTCGAGCTGCTCGGTTATCTGTCCGGCGAGAACGGGCCGGCGCTGCTGCCGGGCTACGGTTCCACGATCCAGCCGTGGCTGCTGTCGTCGAGCACGGCGGGTGCCGCGCTCGCCGGGCAGCTCGGCCTTCCGGTCGCGTTCGCGCACCACATCCGCCCGCAGAACACCGCCGAGGCGCTGGAGCGTTACCGCGAGGCGTTCCGGCCGTCGCACTGGGCCGACCGCCCGTGGGTGATGATCGCCGTGGAGACCATCTGCGCGGACACCGATGCCGAGGCGGCCGTGCTCGCCCGCCCCCTGGACCTGGTGAAGGCCGGCCTGTTCGCCGGGCGGGCGGACCAGCCGCTGCTCCCGCCCGCCGAGGCGGCCCACGTGACGCTGCCGGAGGACGTGCAGGAGCGCCTGCGGGCGTACCACGCCCAGCAGGCGCAGGGCTCACCGGAGACCGTCACGGCGCGACTGGCGGCACTCGCCGCCGCGACCGGCGCCGACGAGATCATGCTGTCCACGACCATCTACGACGGCGCGGCGCGGCAGCGTTCGGTCGAACTGCTGGCGAAGCACGCGTAGTCCCGGGCGTCTCACATCGGCCCTATCTCCTCGTCGGACGGTCCCGTCGGCACGGTCACTGATCGTGATTGACGTCACTCGATGAGTGGTCGACTCGGTCGCTGTCACAGCCCGTGAGCTGGGCTTGACGCACCGGCGAAGGTGCATGGCACTTCCTTCAGAGCCTGGCTCCCATTTGACCGGTCGCCCGGGGATGTCATTGGATCTTGCACGCACCGTCAGGTGGGCACAACCCACAGCGAGGGTGCCTCGCACCATCCACCCTCCGCCCGACCGGCGGAGATCATCCGGAGGATCGACATGAAGTCTCTTGCCGCACGCACTCTCGGCATCATCGCCATGGCCGGCTTCGGCCTCGCGGCCACCGCCGCGCCCGCAGCCGCTGCCGCCGGCAACACGTTCGAGCTCGCCACCGGCAGCGTCAGCGCCTACGGCACGTACGACCGCATGATGGGCATCCCCGAGCAGCCGGTCGCCCCGATCCGCATCAGCGGCACGCTCGCCGTCAACTCCACCAAGTGCGGCGTCGTCCAGGTCGCGTACAACGGCCCCGCGGACGCCATCGAGTGGCGTACGTTCGCCCACCTCTGCGGCAAGGGCAAGACCAACTACACCACCACCGCGAACCTGCTGTTCGGCGGCTTCCAGCCGCAGGTGCGGGTCTGCAAGGGCACCACGGTGGTCAAGGCGGAGCGGGGCAGCTCCTGCGACACCTTCACCCCGGCCGCCGACTGAGCGGGCCAGTGCCGGCCGGGCCGCCACCGTTCGCGGTGCGGCCCGGCCCCGGGCCGCACAATTTCGACCGGATCGGCTCCCTCTCGGATAGCGACTAATACACTACGCGGAGTAGTTGTGGTGACGGAACGCGACGAAAGGACGCCATGGCCTTCATCGTGGTGGTCGATGACGACGAGGACGTGCGGGAGCTGATGAAGACGAGCCTGCGCGGCGGCGGCCACGAGATCGTCGCGGCCGCCGACGCGTCCGAGGCCCTGGTCACCATCCGCGACCGCCGGCCGGATCTGATCGTCACCGACTTTCAGATGCCCGGCATGACCGGCCTCGAACTGGCGCAGCTGGTCCGAGCCGAACAGGCCACCGCCGAGGTCCCGATCATCCTGCTGACCGCGGTCGCGAAGTACAAGGACTTCAACTCGGTGGATCGATGGCTCGACAAGCCGTTCAGCCCCGCTTCGCTACGGCACCATGCCGAGGCGTTACTTCGCCGCACCATGTCCTAGTTCTCCACGAACACCGCCACCGATCTCGCCGGGACGGTGAACGTACCGGTCGCCGAGGCGAACGATGCCGTGCGCAATGCCGGATCCGCCGCCGTCCGTTGCACCGGGTGCAGCGCCACATCCGCCCCGCGCAGGGCGGTGACCGTCTGCGTCGCGGCCGCCGGGGTGGCGTTGAAGACGACCGTCACGGACTTCCAGCGCTTGTCCAAACCTCGTCCGTCCAGCTTCATGGTGATCACGCCGGGGGTCTCGGCCGCGCCGGCCACCGGGAACGACAGGCGCTTCTGCACCGCGGCGGCGTCCGGCAGGCCGAAGACGGGCGACGAGCGGCGGATCGTCAGCAGCTCACGGTAGGTGGCGTCGGCCAGGCCGATCGCCGCGCAGTCCGGCTTCAGCGCCGGATCGGCCAGCAGCGGCTTCGCGTACGGCCACTTGGACTCGTTGTCGGCGGCCGGGGGCAGGCCGCGGCCGAAGCCGTTGCCCTTGGTGCAGTCCCATGCGATGCGGTTGAACCAGTCCCCGGAGTTGAACGAGTTGCGGTCCAGCGATTTCGAGCGCAGCCGTTCGCTGCCGGCCGTCACGAAGCCGACGCCCTGGCCCAGGGCCGTGGTGGCCAGCGCCAGCGCCTGCATGCGGGCGCGGTCGGTGGCCGAGGTGCCCTGCGGCAGCTTGTACGCGAGCGCGTCGTACAGGATCTCGTTGTCGTGCGCGTCCACGTACGTGATCGCCTCGACCGGCCGGGCCGTGTAACCCGCCGGCGAGCCGTTGTAGTCGACCTGCGCGCCGGTCTTGACCGTGCCGTCGGAGGCGGTGAACGAGTACGCCGCCAGGTTGCCGCTGAGCCCGACCTTGATCAGGTCCTGGTAGTGCAGCAGCCGCGCCTTCTGCTCGGCGGCCGTACCGTTGACCGGGTCGCCGTTGGGGTCGGTGAACAACCCGGAGCCGAAGCCCTGGACGCGGGGATTCTCGTCGAACGGGCCGCCGCCACGGACGGCGTCGCGCAGCCGGTCGTTGAAGGTGCCGATGCCGGTACCGGCCATGTTCGCCTGGGTCGCCTGCACGAAGCGCGCGTTGCCGCCCACCTCACCGAAGTCCCAGCCCTCGCCGTACACGTAGATGTTCTTGCCGTCGACGCCGTCGCGGGCGACGGTGAGCTTGTCGAGCGCGGCCCGCACGGCCAGGATGTTCGCCTTCGGGTGGTGGCCCATCAGGTCGAAGCGGAACCCGTCGACCTTGTACGCCTTGGCCCACGTGACGACGGAGTCGACGACGAGCTTGCCCATCATCGCGTTCTCCGGCGCGGTGTTGGCGCAGCAGGTGGAGTTGGCGACCGTGCCGTCCTCGAGCAACCGCTGGTAGTAGCCGGGCACGATCTGGTCGAGCACGGAATGCGGGTCGGTGCCGGCGGCGGAGGTGTGGTTGTAGACGACATCCATGACCACGCGCAGCCCGGTGCCGTTGAGCGCCGCGACCATCTGCCGGAATTCCTTGGTGCGGGCGGCACCCTCGGGGTTCGTGGCGTAGCTGCCCTCGGGCGTCGTGTAGTGCAGCGGGTCGTAGCCCCAGTTGTAGCCGTCGGCGTCCGCCACGGCCATCACGCACTTCTGCTGCTCGGCGGAGTCCGGCGGGAGGGCGGCCAGATCACAGGCGGGCTGCTTCTGGTCGGCGCGCTTCTCCGGGACGGTCGCGAAGTCGAACACCGGCAGCAGGTGCACGTGGGTCGTCCCCGCCTGCGCCAGCTGCTTCAGGTGCTTCATCCCGGCGGAGTTCGGATCGGTGAACGCCGCGTACGTGCCCTGCTCGGAGAAGTCGCGGACGGACAGCTCCGAGATCTGGATCTTGCCAGGTGCCGGCTTGCGCAGCCGGTTCCAGCCCGCGGGGGCCAGCGCCGGGTCGCTCAGGTCGGCGATCAGGCTGTGCGTGGAGTTCGCCGACAGGGCGAGCGAGTACGGGTCGGTGACACTGGCCGTGACCACCTTGCGGACGGCGGGCTGCCACGCGGTCACCCGGTAGCGGTAGTACTTGCCCTTCCACTCCCCCGGCCCGGCCACCGACCACACGCCGGTACGCGAGTCCCGCGCCATCGGCACCACCCGGGCGGACGCCGACGGGCTGTCGAAGAGCTCGAGCTGCACGGACTGCGCGGTCGGCGCCCACACCGACAGCCGCGTCCGGGCGCCCTCGAACACCGGGCCGAGTTTCGCGCTCGTCGCCGCGGCGTACACGTCGTCGAGCACGCCCGCCGTCTGCACCCCGGTCGCCGAGAGCAGCTTGCCGTGCGCGTCGCGCTCGGTGACCGCGACCTGCCCCTTGAGGATCTCGCGGACGTCGGTGCCGCGGGGCAGCGTGAACGCGCCGTACTGCCACAGGTGCGGGAACTTCTGCCGCTGCGCCTCGGTCAGGCCGTTGCGCTGGGCGCGCAACCGGATGCTGTGCTCGGGCGCCTGGGGATCGAGCCCGCCCGCGGGTGCCCAGATCAGGTCGTAGATGCGGCCGTCGGTGCCCGCGCCGACCGGTTCCAGGGTGGTGCCGGTGCCCGTCTTCCACGCGATCGTCGAGCGGTCCAGCCACACCGCGGCGGACTTGGTCAGGTCCACGGTGCCGCCACCGCCCGTCTTGCGCACCACGGGCAGCAACCGATCGGGTACGCCGGCCAGCAGCCACACCTCCCGCCCGGCGGACGCGAAGTCGAGCCGCTGGTCGTCCGGGAGATCCTTGGTGTCGCCCTTGTGGATGATGTAGTTCAGCCCGGTGGCCCCCGCGGCGAGCGGCACCTTGAACGTCACGCCGAAGGAATCGGTCGCGGCGGGCGCCAGGGGCGAGGACCAGTCGGTCGGGTTCGCGGCGCCGTCCCACACGTGCAGACCCCAGCCGCTGTAGTCACCGTCGGCGCGCCGGTAGTGGATGACCGCCGTGTTCTCGTCCTGCTGCACCGGTGGCGCTTCGGTGCCGATCGCCGGGTCGCCCTGCTTCAACCAGACCTCCGGATTCACCGTCGGATCGAAGAAGCGGTCGGCGGCGACGTCCTTGGTGCCGTTCTTGTCGACCACGATGAAGCCCACGTTCTTGGCGCCGGGCTTCAGTTTCACCCAGGCGAAGCGACCGTACGCGTCGACGCCGGCGAACGGCTGGCCCTGCGGCCAGGTGGTCTGCGCGGACTCGTCGATGTCACCGAAGGCGTACAGCCCCCAGTCGTCGTAGTCGCCGGCGGGACGCTGGTAGTGCACCACCGCGTAGCCGGGGCCCGCGGTGACGACCGGGGTGCCCACCTTGATCCCGCTGGTCGTGGTGGCGGTCCGCCCGCGGCCGTCGCGCACGGTGGCCCGGTACGTCACCGGCGTCGCGCCGGCCAGCCCGGTCAGGTCGTGGTAGATCCGGTACGGGGCGGTGTCGGCGGTGCCGAGGGTCCGCCAGCGGCCGTCGCCCACCTTCGCCTCGAACGTGACGGTGGCCAGCGGGTCCCCGGTCACCGAGGCCGTCAGTTCCGTACGCGTGGGCACGTACGCTCCCGCCTCGGGCGCGGTGATGTGCACGGCCGGTGCCGCGGCGGGTGCACGAATCGTCCGGGCGGCGCGGTAGACGACCGACGACAGGGCCGGGACGGTGACGGTCAGCTTGCCGTCGGCGCCGGTGGTGTTCGCGCCGGCGCCACCGTAGATCCCCTGCCACGACGAGTCCGGCGTCCAGGTGTCGAGGGTGACCGTCTGCGCGGTGGTCGCGTTGTTGGCCGCGATCACGTACTCCTGCCGCTCGGCGCGGTCGATGCGGGAGGCGGCGTAGATGCCGGGGCCGTCCGCGGCGTACCGGGTGACCTGCTGGCCGTCGCGCAGCGCGGGGTGCGCCTTACGCAGCGCGCCCAGCGTGGCGATCGTCCGGTAGATCGGGTGCCGGGGGTTGTAGTTCGCCTGTGCGTGGGTGCGGTCGGTGCCGATCAGGTCGTCGTCGAGGTAGTCCGGCGTCTTGCTGGCGAACATGTCCTGCCGGGCGTCCTTGTCGCCGCCCGGGCCGGTGAAGCCCTGCTCGTCGCCGGAGTAGATCACCGGCTGGCCCCGGGTGAGGAACATGAGCTCGTGGGCGAGCTGGTCGCGGCGCAGCTGGGCGGCGGGGTCGGCCTCCGCGGCGGCGATGAACGAGCCGATGCGGCCCATGTCGTGGTTGCCGAGGAACGTCGGCAGCCGGTCCGCGGAGGCGTCGTCGGTCGTGTAGAGGTCGTCCTTGGTGTAGAGCTCGGACAGGGCCTTGGCGGAGCCACCGTCGGCCGTGAAGGTCTTCGCCGCGGCCTGGAAGGAGAAGTCGAGGGTGGCCGGCAGGCCGCCGCGGCGCACGTACGTCGACTCGACCTCCTGGTCGGCGCTGTAGACCTCGCCGAACATGAAGAACCCGGGCTTGCCGGCCTTCTTCGCGGCGGCCTCGATGCCCGACGAGAACTGTGGCCAGAAGTCCAGGTCGGAGTGTTTGACGGTGTCGAGGCGGTAGCCGTCGATGCCGGTGCTGCCGATCCAGTCCGCGTAGATCTTCGTCATGCCGCGGACCACCTCGGGCCGCTCGGTCCACAGGTCGTCGAGACCGAAGAAGTCGCCGTACTCGCTGTTCTCCCCGACGAACGTCGAGTCGCCCCGGTTGTGGTACATCGTCGGGTCGTTGAGCCAGCCCGGCACCTTGACGTGCTTCTCCTGGGCCCCGATCACCGGCGTGTACGGGAACGACTTGGTGTTCACAGCCGGGAAGGCGCGGCTGCCGTCGGCATAGTTGCGGTCCTCGAAGGTACGCCCCTGCGCGTCCTTGTACGGCTTGGTCGCCTTGTCGATGTAGGTGTACTTGTTCTCGGCGTACTTGATGACGTCCGCGGTGTGGTTGACGATGATGTCGAGGTAGATCTTCATGCCCCGCCGGTGCGCGAGCTTGACCAGGCGCTCGAGGTCGGCGTTGGTGCCGAAGTGCGGGTCGACCTGGGTGAAGTCGGTGATCCAGTAGCCGTGGTAGCCGGCCGAGATGTCGGTGCCGCTGCCCTGCACGGGCTTGTTCTTGAAGACCGGCGCGAGCCAGATGGCGGTCGTCCCGAGGCCCTGGATGTAGTCGAGGCGGTTGATCACGCCCTTGAGGTCGCCGCCGTGGTAGAAGCCCTTGTCGCCTGCGTCGTAGCCGGTCGACAGCCGGTCGCCGGTCAGGCCGCCGCGGTCGTTGCGGGTGTCGCCGTTGGCGAAGCGGTCCGGCAGGACGAAGTAGAACTGCTCGTTGGCGGCGGTGGCGGCGGGCCGGTCGAAGCCCCAGTCGGCCGCCGGCGGGGCCGCCTGGGCGGGCGCGGGAACCCACACGCCGAGGACGAGCAGTACGGCGAGCAGCAGCCTGCTCACCCGCGAGATCTCCACATCGAGGCCTTCCTATGGGCGGGGACGACGCACGCTAACCTCCGGTCGTTCATCGATGCAAGACCTTGCAAGCGCTGTCATGCCATTACATCGAATCGCGCAAGAAACACTGCGGACATATCCGGCAACGCTCACCGGAGCTCAGCTTGTTGCTCAGCGCCGGGCAAAGTAGAAGGCGACCACGCCACCGAGCAACGTGCCCAGCGTCGCGATCACCGTCCCGAAGAATCCGGTCACGTCCTCCAGCGATTCCGGGCGCCAGAATGCGACACAGGTGACCAGTCCGATGATGAGCACCACGCAGACGGCGAAGATCCACAGCAGCATGCCGGCGACTTCACGGACATGGACGGCGGGCGGCGGTTTCGGCGGAGGGTTCGACGCGCAGGACGGTTCACCCTCGTCCTCGGCGAGATCCATCGTCGTCATGGCAGAAGCCCCTTCTGCGTCGGCTCGCCCTCGCACGCGTGCAGATCGATCTCGGTGTGGCGATCCCCGTGGAAATACAGCGACGGCGCCAGAATCAGCGGGCCGTCCGGCAGGTCCGCAGCGGGCGACGGTTCGTCGTCGAGGTCGAGGCAGCAATTCGCCTCATCCGGAAGTTCTGCACCACCGATCACATCATTACCATTCGTTGCATGGCGCGAGAAGCGTGATATATGGCCGTGATCGTAGCCATCGGGCAATTCCGCGCGTGCAACTTTCCGCTGCTACGGTGGCGTCGGCTCAAAGCTGGCTCCGAACCAGCTCGCACGATGTTCTCAGGCTGGCCGGAAACCAGCCGAACAGAGGATCATGACGCGGCGCCGCGTCATGTTTGCTGATAGAGCGGCACGTCAGAGGGGGACGGAACCGTGGCCAGATATGGAACTGAAGAAGACACCGGAGCGATGACCATGCCCCCGCACTCATCCCCCGCGACGCCGCCCTCGACAAAGGTGACGGTGAAGCTCAACGCGCGCTCGATGGCGGCGCTGGAACGCGCCAGCGAGCTCGTCGACCTCAACAAAACCGACACGATCAACCGGGCGATCCAGTTCTACGCCACCATGCTGGCCCGCTCGGAGGACGGCATCGTCACGGTGCTGAACAACGGTCAGTACGAACGTTTCCACATGTAGGCGCCCCGGCAGTGGACCGGCCGCACGGCCGGTCTACTGCCCCTGCTCCGCCTCGACCTGCTGGTTCCACTCCCGCTTGCTCGACTGCCAGCCGTCCTCGTTCAGGCCCCGGCGCCAGTATCCGGAAATCGACAGCCGGGCCGCCGGGATCTGCTTCTCCACCCGCAGCAGCCGGCGCAGCTCCTTGACGAAACCCGCCTCGCCGTGGACGAACGCCTGCACGTCCCCGGCGGGCCACTCCAGGTCGCGCACGGCTGCGACCAGCGCCTCGCCGACCGGCCGCCCGCCGCGGTGCAGCCAGGTGACCCCGGCGTCCAGCTTCTGCTCCTCGGCGGCATCGGCGACCTCGACGAAGGCGTGCACGCGCGCGCCCGCCGGCATCCGCTCCAGCGCGGCGGCGATGGCGGGCAGTGCGCTCTCGTCCCCGGCGAGCAGGTGCCAGCCGGCGGCCGGGTCGGGGGCGTAACCACCGCCGGGCCCCGTGAATCGCACCACGTCACCGGGCCGCGCCGAGGCCGCCCACGGACCCGCGATGCCCTCGTCGCCGTGCACCACGAAGTCGAGCCAGAGCTCCGGGACCTCGGGATCCCAGCGCCGCACCGTGTACGTCCGCACGGCCGGCCACGCGTCCAGCGGCATCGTCTCGCGGATGGCCCCCATGTCGAACGGCTCCGGGTAGGCGACGCCCGGGCGCGGGAAGAGCACCTTGACGTAGTGGTCGGTGAATTCCCCGGCCTGCACCTCCCGCAGTCCGTCGCCGCCCACCACGATGCGCACCATGTGCGGGGTGAGCTGCTCGACCCGGGTGACGACTCCGGTCCGCGCGGGGCGGGCTGGTCTGTTCGGCATGCTGGTAAGGCTACCCTTATCGATCGAGGACCTCACCGGCCGGCCGGAGGATCCGGCACCACGGTGACCTCGAGGTGGTCGTCGGCGAACGTCGGTGGCCGCGTGCTCATCCGCTTGCGCACCGCGAAGCGCAACCGCCCGCTCCGCCGGTAGAGCAGGAACGCCTCGATCGCCAGCCATGCGGCGGTGAGGTACAACGTCACCCGGCCGTACAGGTCCGGGGTGCCGGCGCCCATCATGGCGGCCGTGGTCACCACCAGCACCACCCGGGCCGCCCGGGCCCACAGCACCCCGGTGAACCCGGCAATCAAGATCGCGATCGCGAGGACCCGCCAGGCCAGCCACAACGCGTCCCCGCTCACCGGCAGGCCGCCGGCGTGAGCGGCGAGGAAGTCGTGGACCGGGTACGTCACGAAGGGCGAGAGGCGGATCGCGATCAGCCACGGGATCTCGACGAGGTCCCATGTCATCCGGCCGCTCAGGACCAGCCCCACAGCGAGCAGGCCGATCGCCAGAGGGAAGACGACGAACAGCAGCACCGCCGTACCGGCGATGCCCCGGAGGATGTTGAGCCAGGCCGGGCGGTCCTCCGCCTTGCCCAGAAACCTCTTGATCACGCCCACGGCCGGTCATCCTGGCAGACCGCCGCAACCGGTCAGTCGTCGCCGAAGTACGACTGATGCGGATCGAGGTCCAGGTCGGCGTCCCAGGCCCCGTTCGTCGCGTCGAGCTGGTCGAGCTCGTCGATGACCTCTTCCTCCCACGGCAGCGGGCGATCCCGCGCCGGGTCGTACGCGGGCAGCCGCGGCGGCTCACCACCGAGAACGGTCAGCAGGGCGGCAGCCTGGTCCAGGTCGTGGCGGTACGCATACGGCTCGCCGTCGGCCCACGCCTCCCGGTATGCGGCAAGGGCGTGGACGCGCGCCCGCTCCCGGTCACCGACCGCCTGCCACAGCTCCGCCAGCGGCAGGTGCGCCGGGGCCCGTACGCCGGCCAGACGCTCGGCCACCTCCCGGGCCGCGGGCTCGCCGTGCCGCGCCCGGGCCACCGCCAGCCAGGTCTCCGCGGCGACGTCGCTCACGCCGACCTCGTGCGCCATCCGCACCGCTTCATGAAAACTCTCCGCGGCCGACTCCCACTCCCCACGGCTCAGCAGCCAGCGTCCGCGCAGCGAGAGGACCTTGCGGATGGTGAACCGGTTGTGGCCCGTCGCGCACTCCCTGGCCGCCACGGCGAGATGGTGCTCGGTGAGGCCACCCCGGTAGAACAGGTAGCGCGCGTAGTAGGCCTCGGCGTCACCTCGTTG
The DNA here is from genome assembly GCF_044465265.1 of Actinoplanes sp. NPDC049681. Lineage (NCBI taxonomy): Bacteria > Bacillati > Actinomycetota > Actinomycetes > Micromonosporales > Micromonosporaceae > Actinoplanes > Actinoplanes sp. NPDC049681. The sequence continues at coordinate 409,177 of NZ_JBITLP010000007.1, read as the reverse complement.
ATAGAGCAGGCTGGAACGCGGCCGGACCATCCCCTCGAGGGTCCGCCACAGGGAGGCGGCGGCGTCCCACTGACCGAACTCGCTCAGGTCGTCGAAGAAATCCAGCCGGGCACAGTAGAGGTATTCCTCGTCGAAGCCGCGCTCGGCCAGCGCGATCGCCCGTCGCCGCCAGTAGTACGCCTTCGCGGTCCGGTTCAGATCGTGCAGATCCGCGGCGATGTTGCCCAGCCCCACCTGCACGAACTTCCGGTGCTTGGCCGCCACGTCGACCTTCAGCGCTGCCACGTCGACCTCCAGGGCCTGCGCGGTCTCGCCCATCTGCGAGAAGGCGGTGCTCACGTCGCTGGCCACGGCGCTGAAGGCCCGGCCGGGAAGGTTCCGCGCCGGAGACGTCCAGTCGCTTCCGAAGAACGGCCGCAGCAGGCCCAGCACCTCGCCGCTCGCCTCCAGGTTGTAGACCAGCGCCTGCGAGAGGTTGTCCTTGTACGCCCGGTACGCGTCGCGCAGCCGGCCCATCCGCAGCAGGGTCCGCACCACGGTCAGCCCGTCGCGCAGATCCTCCAGCGAGTCGGCCTGGTCGTACGGGTGTTCCTGGCGGCCGAAGTGGTCGACGACGCGCTGGCCGAAGCGGTCCCGCTCGTCCGGGCGCAGCCGGCCGGCGGCGATGCCCCGGATCACCGGGTGCAGGTCGTACCGGCCCACCTGCCGGTCGTACTGCAGCAGGCCGCGCCGCTCCAGGTCGCGGACGGTCTCGGCGAGATGCGCGTCGGCCCCCGGACGCAGGCGCTGCCATGCCGCATGCGCCTCGAGGCTCCGGTCGCGCCGGCCGAGCTGGGCGGCGTGCCGATCCTGCTGCGCCCGGCGCTCCTCCTCCGACAGCAGCGGCCACAGGAACTCCTCCTCCGGCGGCGCGACAGGCTCGATCTCCGGCTCGGGAGGCAGATGCGGGTTGAGTGCGCTCAGCGTCGGGTAGTCGGCCGCCTCGGACAGCAACGCCAACGTGGACAACAGCTGCCGGCTCGTGTCCGGAAGCGCCACCAGGGCGGCCTCCAGGATGTGGTTGCGCTTCTGGATCAGATCCAGCTCGGCCAGGTCCAGTTCGCCGCCGTGGCGGGGGTCGGTCGCCCAGGCGTCGAAGTTCCCGCGGTCCGGCAGGTAATCGTTCACCAGACCGGCCACGATGCCGGTCACCAGCGGGTGGCAGTCGCAGTGGCGTTGCAGGTACGCCTGCATCAACGGCGAGTCGCCACGCACCCCGCACGCCCGCAGCAGCCCCTCGGCGTCGGCGGGCCGCAGGCCGGGCAGGCGCTCGTGCAGTACCCCGGGGATCGGCTGGTTCGCCCGGTTGAGCAGGATCCGGGGCACCAGCCGGGAGGTGACGAGGATCTTCGAGGGCGACGCCGCGGCCAGGCGGCGCAGGAGCTCGTCGTCGTCGGGCCGGATGGCGTCGCGCGGGTCCCGGTGGGCCACCTCGTCCGAGCCGCCCGCCTGCTCGTCGGCGACCTGGGCCGCGTCGTAGCGGTGGTAGGCCACGAGGACCCGTTCCAGGCCGTCCAGAACCAGCAGCCAGGGGCGCGCCTGGAGATGGCGCAGGAGCAGCTCGCTGAGCTCCCGCTGCTTGGTCTTGTGCAGCTCGGCGAGCGGCCGGCCGGTCATGTAGGCGAGGGCGCGGCGGCAGAAGTCCGCCATGACCGCGCCCTTCTCGTAGAAGGAGTACCAGAACTGCCCGGCCCAGTCCGGCCGGGCGGCGCCGGCGTAGCCGGTGGTCCACTCCCAGGTGAGCATGCTCTTACCGGTGCCACCGATGGCCTCGATGAGCATGATCGGATGCGCCTCCGCCGGGGCCGCCCAGTCCCGCAGCGTCTGGAGCTGCGCGGCCCGGCCGACGAACGCGTGCGAGCCGATGTACGGCGGTTCCGCGTAGAAGGCCGGGGCCACCGGGATGCCGTCGGCCTGGCCGGCCGGGACCCCGGCCGCGGACGGTGCGGGGGCCGGGCCGGTCGGCGGCCGGGTGTCCAGATACCGGCGCAGCTCCGCGACGGACTGGGTGGCCGCCACGGCGAACTCGGAGAGGCTGTTGAACTCGGCGTAGACGCACTCCTCCGGCGAGGCGGAGGTCGCCTGCTTCACCGACTCCCGGAAGGCCTCGAGCTTGCGGACCTTCTCGGGGTCCCGTTCCAGGGCCCCGAGCTTCACCTCGTGGTCGTCGCCCATGATGAAGATCAGCATCGGCCGGTCGAGCCGCCGCGCTTCGCGGAACTCGAGCTCCGTCAGCGACAGCCGTTCGGGATTGCGCTCGGACTCCGGGATCTCGCCGTAGCGGTGGCTCACGATGCCGACGTACGCGGCGGCGTCCCGCACCTTCTGCAACGACGCGTCGACGACCGTGGTGGCCGGCAGCGCCGCGTCCTGTTCCATCGCCACGGCGTGCAGCCCCTGCCCCTCCACCGCCTTGATGAGGACGGCGCGATGCTGCTGCAGGAACCGGAAGGTGCTGGACACCACCACACCCAGGTAGCGGCGGGGCGCGAACTGTTCGTGGCTCATCGTCCACGTAGGGGATCAGGTCCCGGCACCCGGGCGCAACCGCGGTTCCGCTGTTTCAGCCTTCGAAGTGGTCTTTGATCTGCGGCGAGTCGAACGTGAGGGTGGCACCGGTCCGGGGGCGACCATCAGCACGCCTCCAGCCAGGTGATCACCTTCTTGATTCCCGTCACTTCTCCTCCAGGTTCTTCCCACGTCCGTGAGCAGATTTCACTGTCGCGGCCGGCGGGAGGCGGCACGAGGTACCGAGGAGAAATTCGACCGGCACTTGCCGGAGTGGACGGTCAGCAGCGACGCAGCCAGGCCGCGGTGTCCGGCGGCAGCAGCCCGTCGTCCGTGAGAGGTCCGCTGGTCAGCGCCACACTCCCGGCCGGCAGCGGCACGGCCCGGTCGCCCATGGCGACGGCCAGGACCATGGCCTTTCCCCGTACGGCGACCAGCAGGTCGCCGCCCTGCACGGACCACTCGACGGGATCGTCGGCGCCGAGGATGCCGTCGGCGTGCCACCGTCGGCGCAGGGCCAGCGCCGCCCGGCAGAGGACGAGCGTCTCCGGCTCCGCCTCGACCGCGTGATCGCCCCACCCCGGCGGCACGGGCAGCCATGGCGGCGCCGAGCCGCCCGGCGAGAAGCCGAAGGCACCGGCCGGGTCGCGGTGCCACGGCAGCGGTACGCGGCAGCCGTCCCGGCTGATCCCGGACCGGGCCCACGCCGGGTCCTGCCGCGCCGCCGGCGGGACGTCCACCTCGGGCAGTCCCAGTTCCTGCCCCTGGTAGAGGTACGCGGCGCCGGGCAGGGCAAGGATCGTCAGGAGGGCCGCGCGGGCCCGGGCGGCGTTGCCGTAGCGGGTGGGCGTACGCACGACGTCGTGGTTCTCCACCACCCACGTCACGTCGCCGTGGGCGAGCAACCGGCCGCCGATTTCCCGCCACCGCCCGGCGTCCCAGGGCGCCGTGACGAAAGCGAAGGCGAAGGCCTGGTGCAGCTCGTCGGCGCGGACGTAGCGCGCGGCCCGCTCGGGCTCGAGGTTCACCTCGCCGATCAGCGCCCGCGGCGGCTCGTACGAGTCCGCGATCGTGCGCCATCGCCGGTAGACGTCGTGCACCTCGTCGCGGTCGCAGGCGAGCGGGTTGCCTCGCAGGCGCATGGGCGGCACGGCGTCCGGGTCGGGCAGGTCGGGCAGCCCGTCGGCCTTGTAGAGCCCGTGGGCGACGTCGATGCGCAGCCCGTCCACGCCCCGGCCGAACCAGAAGCGCAGCACGCCGTCGAAGAACTCGGCCGTACGCGGGTCACGCCAGTTCCAGTCGGGCTGCTCCGGCGCGTACAGGTGGAGGTACCACTGGCCGGGCCGCCCGTCGGCCTCCTGGACCCGGGTCCAGGCCGGGCCGCCGAAGACGCTCGGCCAGTTGTTGGGCGGCTGGTCCCCGCCGGGACCGCGGCCGTCGGCGAAGTGGAACCGCGCCCGCTCGGCGCTGCCGGGCCCGGCCGCCAGCGCGGCGCGGAACAGCGGGTGCTCGGCCGAGCAGTGGTTGGGCACCAGGTCGACGACGACCCGCAGGCCCCGGGCGTGCGCCTCGGTGAGCAACGCGTCGAACGCGGCGAGGTCGCCGAACAGCGGGTCGACGTCGCGGTAGTCGCTGACGTCGTACCCGTGGTCGGCCTGGGGTGAGCGCTGGAAGGGCGTCAGCCAGACCGCGCCGGCACCCAGGCCGGCGACGTACCCGAGCCGGGCTGTGACGCCCGGGAGGTCGCCGACCCCGTCACCGTCGGAGTCGGCGAACGACCGTGGGTAGATCTGGTAGACGACGGCGTCGCGCCACCAGCGGTCCACGGACCGTCAGGAGCCGGCCGGCTTGGGCTGCGCGCGCTGCCAGCGGGGTGCCGGCTTGTTCGCGGGATCGACCTTCTTGCGCGGCGGCCGGACCGATGCGGGGCCGCGGTTCGGCAGCGAGAGCCGGAGGACCTTCGCCCAGGCGGAGGCGACCTGCTTCGGCATCGGGCCGGTCACGTACTTGAGGTCGTACTTCTCGAACAGGGCCCGCACCTTGGGGGCGATCTCCGCGTAGCGGTTGCTGGGCAGGTCGGGGAAGAGGTGGTGCTCGATCTGGTGCGACAGGTTGCCGGTCATGATGTGCATCAGCTTGCTGCCGCTGATGTTCGCCGAGCCCAGCATCTGGCGCAGGTACCACTCGCCGCGGGTCTCGCCCTCGATCGAGGTGCGCTCGAAGGTCTCCACGCCCTCGGGGAAGTGGCCGCACATGATGACCGAGTGCGTCCACAGGTTGCGGATGATGTTGGCCGTCGCGTTCGCGGCGATGGTGTGCAGGAACGACGGGCCGGACAGCGCCGGGTGCACCACGTAGTCCTTGAGCATCTGCTTGCCGATCTTGCGGCGGACCTCCTTGAGACGGGCCCGGAACTCCGGCGAGCGGCGGCGCTTCTTGGACTTGAGGTTGCGGCCCAGCTCCAGGTCGTACGCGGCGATGCCGTACTCGAAGAAGACGGCGTTGACGAAGTTCCACAGCGGCTGGCCGAGGTAGACGGGGTGCCACGGCTGATCCTCGTCGACGCGCATGATGCCGTACCCGAGGTCGTTGTCCTTGCCGACCACGTTGGTGTACGTGTGGTGCAGCTCGTTGTGCGAGTGCTGCCACTGCTTGGCCGGCGTGGCGCTGTCCCACTCCCAGGTGGTGGAGTGGATCTTCGGGTCGCGCATCCAGTCCCACTGGCCGTGCAGGATGTTGTGGCCGATCTCCATGTTCTCGAGGATCTTCGAGATCGAGAGGCCGGCGGTGCCGAGCAGCCAGGCCGGCGGGAACAGCGAGAAGAGCAGGACCGCGCGGCTGCCGATCTCGAGACGCCGCTGCACCGCGATCACCCGCCGGATGTACGCGGCGTCGCGCTCGCCGCGGCTTTCCACCACCTCGTCACGGATCGCGTCGAGCTCGATGCCGATCTGTTCGATGTCCTCGGGCGTGAGGTGAGCGATCGGGTTGACGGCCTTGCGCTGCAGAATGGTCACGGTGGTTCCTTACAGATCGATCCGGCACGGGCCGGCGGCGGTGTTGATGCAGGTCTGAACGAGGATGGAGTCGCCCGGCTCGGCGACGGTGAGGGAGTCGTCGCGCAGGTCGCGGACCGCGCCCTCGCGCAGCGGCAGCACGCACTTGAAGCAGATGCCCATGCGGCAGCCGGAGGGCATCAGGACCCCCGCGGCCTCGCCGGCCTCGAGCAGCGGTTGTCCGCCGCCGGCCTCGACCGTCTTCCCGGCACGGGTGAAGGTCACCGGACCGCCCCCGGCGCCGTCCACGACCACCGCGGGCCGGAACCGCTCGGTGCGCAGACGCTCCCGGGCGCCGGCCTGGTCCCAGTGCTCCTCGAGGTCGTCGAGCAGTTCGTTGGGCCCGCACGCCCAGGTCTCCCGCTCGAACAGGTCGGGCACCAGCTCGTCGAGGTCGGCCGGCTTGATCCGGCCGTCGGTCCGGGTGTGCCGCTCGATCAGGCGGATCCGTCCCTGGGCGGCCAGCGCCCGCAGGTCCGCGCCGAAGACCGCATCCTCGGCGGTGCGCGCCGAGTGCACGACGACCACATCGTTGAGCTGGTGCAGGTGGCTGCGCAGCATTCCCATCACTGGCGTGATGCCGCTGCCGGCCGTGATGAACAGGACCTTCGCGGGGACGGCGGACGGCAGGGTGAACTCACCCGCCGGCACGTCGAGGTGCAGGACCTGCCCCCGCTTCGCACGACGGACGAGCTGGGTGCTGACGACGCCGCCGGGGATCGCGTTGACGGTGACGGTGAACCGGTCGTCGCCGCGCCGGGGCGCGCTGGTGACCGAGTACGAGCGCCAGAGCCTTACGCCGTCGACGTCGACGCCGAGCCGGACGTACTGTCCGGGGGTGTGCGGCCGCCAGCCCCGGCCCGCCCGCAGCGTCAGCGTGACGCTGTTCGCGGTCTCGGGGCGAACGGCGAGGATCTTGGCGCGCAGCACCGAGGCGTTGCGGAGCGGGGCGACCTGGTCGAGGTAGTCGGCCGGGACGAGCGGTGTCGTGATCAGTTCGACGACCCGCCAGGCCCCGGACCGCAGGGAATGCGTGACGGTCATGACTCCAGACTGCTGTGTTCCGAGAACGAATGCCTGACCTACCGAAGTGAATCTTTGGGGAGTTATTGTTCGCAGAAGACAAGACGCCGCCGTCAAACCTGGGAGCCGTCATGGACGAGACGCTGCCCGACGTACGCGATTTCCGCCTCTCCGCGGAGCTGGTGGCACCCCTGCGGAAAGGACTGCCGGACGTCGCCGTGCAGACGATCACGGCGATCACCGCGGAGGTCCCGGCGTACAAGAAGGCCTTCGCCGGCGAGATGGGCGCCAAGATCGAGAAGGCGGTCCAGGCGGCCCTCAACACGTTCCTGAACCTGGTCTCCCGGGCGCCGGGCTCCGACTCGCGCTCCCCGCTGGCCCCGGCGCTGCAGGCGGCGTACGCCCTGGGCCGCGGCGAGGCGCGCTCCGGGCGCAGCCTCGACGCGCTGCTCGCGGCGTACCGGGTGGGCGCCCGCGTCTCCTGGCGCGAGCTCGCCGCGATCAGCGTCGCCGCCGGCCAGCCGGCGCCCACCATCGCCCACTTCGCCGAGCTGGTCTTCGCCTACATCGACGAGCTCTCCGCGGCGAGCGTGTCCGGTCACGCCGACGAACTGGCCAAGTCCGGCCGGGCCCGCCGGCGCCACCTCGAGCTGCTGGCCCAGACCCTGGCCGCCGGGGAGCCCGCGCACGTGGCGACCGCCGCAGCGGAGCGCGCGGAGTGGGCGCCGCCGCAGACCCTGACCGCGGTGCTGGTGCCCGAGCGCGCCGCCCGGCCCGTGGCCGACCTGCTCGACCCGCGCACCCTGCAGGTCGCGGAGGCGGGCCCGGACCTGCCCGAGACCTCGCTGCTGCTGGTGCCGGACGCGCACGGCCCGTCCCGCGCCCACCTCCTGCGCCTGCTGACCGGCCGGGGCGCGATCGCCGGCCCGGCCCGCCCGTGGCTACGCGTCCGCGAGTCGCTCGCCCGGGCCGTCCGGGTGTCGCGCCTCGGGCTGGGGGGCTCCGGAACGGCCGCCGTCGACACCGAGGACCACCTGCTGACCCTGGTCGTCACCGCGGACTGTGAGGCGCTGGCGGATCTGCGCGAGCGGGCCCTGGCGCCGCTGGCCGAGGAGCGGGAGGCGACCGCGGCCAAGCTGGTGGAGACGCTGCGCAGCTGGCTGCTGCACCAGGGCCGCCGCGAGGACGTGGCCGCGGAGCTCTTCGTGCACCCGCAGACCGTCCGCTACCGCATGTCCCGCCTCCGCGAGCTGTACGGCGACCGCCTCCGCGACCCCCAGTGGCTGCTCCTGCTGACCGTGGCCCTGGCCGAGGCATAATGCCCGCATGCCCGAACTGACCGCCGATCAGGTGCTGACCACGACCCGCTCCGTCCGCAAGCGCCTGGACCTCACCCGGGACGTGCCGCTCTCCCTCGTCCGGGAATGCCTCGAGATCGCCCTGCAGGCACCGAGCGGATCGAACCGGCAGTCATGGCACTGGATCGTCGTCACCGACGCGCAGCGGCGCGCCGCCCTGGGCGAGCTGTACCGCAAGGCGGTGCAGGACTACCTGGCCTCCGAGGGCGCAGCCGGCAAGCTGTTCGCCGACGACGACACCCGGGCCCCGGTGCAGCAGCGGGTCGGCGACAGCGTCGCCTACCTGGGCGACCGGCTCGGCGAGGTTCCGGTGCACGTGATTCCCTGCCTGCGCACCGGCCGCGACCGGCTTCCCGAGGGGAATCAGGCCGGGCTGTGGGGCTCGCTGCTCCCGGCCGCCTGGAGCTTCATGCTGGCGGCGCGCACCCGCGGCCTCGGCACCGCGTGGACCACGCTGCACCTGGCCTACGAGCGCGAGGCCGCCGAGATCCTGGGTCTTCCCGCCGGCGTGCACCAGGGAGCGCTGATCCCCACCGCGTACTACACGGGCGACACCTTCCGCCCGGCGGCACGGCAGCCGCTCGACGAGGTCCTGCACATCGACGGCTGGTGACCCTAGTCGAGCAGGGCGTCGAGCCAGGGATTCCGGAAGATCCGGTTCGGGTCGTACTCACCGGCCAGGGCCACGAAGTCGCGGAAGCGATCGTACTGGGCGCGTACCGATTCCGGGGTCGTGGTGTAGACCTTGCCCCAGTGCGGGCGGGCGTCGAAGGGTGCCAGTGCCTGCTCCAGCTTCGCCACGACGGGAAGGACGGCCTCGGTGTCGGCGATCCAGGTGAAGTGCAGGGCGAACGTGTCGCGGTGGTAGTTGGGGCTCAGCCACAGGTCGTCGGCCGCGATCGTGCGTAGCTCGCACGTCTGCAGCACCGGGGCGACGTCCGCGGCGATGGCCTGCACCGCGTCGATCGCCTCCAGGGCGCGCTCGCGGGCGACGTGGTACTCCGACTGGAGTTCCTCGCCGCTGCTGGGGGTGAACTCCATGCGGAAGTGCGGCAGCCGGGTGTGCCACGGTCCCGGTTCGCCGGACTGGTCGGTGCTGTTCAGCGCCGGCATGCCGGGCACCGGGTGGCGGGGGCCGTCCGCGCGGCGGGCGCCGTACCAGTCGCCGGCCGGTACGGGGTCCCGGCGCTTGAGCCACGCCATGCTGATGTCCGGTCCGCTCCAGTCGGTGAAGAGGCTGACGCTGTACCCGTCGGCGAGCATCTCCGGCAGGTGCTCCTCGATCGACGCGCGAGGGACGCCGTCGTAGACGTACTGGCGGATCTCGTACGCGGGCTCGACGTCCAGGGTCAGCGCCGTGATCACCCCGAGGGCGCCGAGGTGCACCACCGCACCGGCGAAGGTGTCGCCGTCGGTGTCGCGGCGCAGCGTGACGAGCTCGCCGTCGCCGCGGATCAGTTCGATGCCCGAGACGGCGGTGGCGAGGTTGGCGTGGCGGCCGCCGGACCCGTGGGTCGCGGTGGCGATCGCGCCCGCCACCGAGATGTGCGGGAGCGACGCCGTGTTGTGCAGCGCCAGACCCTCGGCGTCCAGGCGGCTGAAGAGCTCGCCGTAGCGGATGCCGCCGTCGACCCGGACCGTCCTGCGGTCCGGGGCGATCTCGGCGAACCGCGGCAGGCCGGTCAGGGAGACCAGGTCGCCCGTGGTGTCGGCCATCCGGTTGAAGGAGTGGCCGCTGCCCAGCACCTTGACCGGGTTGCCGGCCGCGACCAGCTCCTGCACCTGCTCGACGGTGGACGGCCGGCGCAGCCGCCGCGCGCCGAAGACGATGTTCCCCGCCCAGTTGGTCACCCGCTCATCGCTCATGGGTTCAGCACATCACGGATGCATCGGGAGGGACATCGCTCCGCGAGATCAAGATGCGCGGGGCGGCGTCCAGGTGGTCGCGACGTGGCCGATGCGTACCCGCTGGGGGTGGTCCCCGACCGGGACCGTCGCGACCCGCTTGCCGGTCGCGAAGCTGATCGCCGTCACCTGGTCGGCGCCGGACTCGGAGATCACGCAGTCCAGCCCGTCGCCGCTGACCGTCGCCCAGTACGGCTTGCTGGCCGAGACCAGCTCGCCCTGCGCCAGCGTCGCCCGGTCGACGATCGTGGCGTAGTCGTCCATGGTGCCGGCCACGCAGAGCTTGCCGCCGTCCGGGCTGATCGAGAGGCCGTGGTGGCGCGAGTCGTTGACCCAGGTGGTGCGGTCCTCGTTGGTGGCCGGGTTCTTGGGCAGCTCCTTGACGCGGGTGATGCGGTCGCCCGGCACGTCGTACTCGACGATCCCGTTGAAGAAGGAGACCTGGAAGTACAGCTTCTTCTCGTCGGGGGTGAAGACGGCCGGCCGGACGGCGTCGGACAGGTCGGAGCGGCCGAACGCGTCGAGGCGGGGACGCATGTCGATCGTGCGTACCGTCTGGAAGGTCTTGGCGTCGGCGACGGTGATGTGCCGGTCGCCCTTGGTCCAGTCCTGCGAGGGATCGTCGAGCGACGTGTTGACCTCGCCGATGGACATGTTCCACAGGTACTTGCCGCCGTCGGTGTAGATGTTCTCGTGCGGCGTGTCGCCGGCGGCGAAGGAGCCGAGCTGCCGGCCGGTGTCGATGTCGAGCACGTGCACGGTGTCCGACGTGGAGGCGGAGACCGCGACGGCCTTGCCGTCGGGCGACACGGCCATGTGGTCGGAGCGGAAGCCCGAGACCGGGAACCGCCAGCGCACCGCCCCGGTCGCCAGGTCGATCGAGACCACGTCGGCGAAGCTCGGCCGCGAGACCACCAGCGCGCTGCCGTCCGGGGTGGTGTACATGTCGTCGACGAGCTGGTCGTGCCCCTCGCCGGGGCCGAGCTGGATGCCGAGGTAGAACGCCAGCTTGATCGGGTTGAGGTAGATCTCCCAGAGCCGCTCGCTCTTGTCCGGCACGACGTTGATCCGGCCCAGCTTGGCGAAGTCGCCGCGCGAGGCGATGACGTCGACCGTGCCCTCCCAATTGTTACCGACGAACATGACCTCCTTGAGGGCCGGCGCGGCGGCCTGCGCGGGCACTGCCGGCACGACCGCGACGAGCAGGGCCAGCAGGGCTTTCGGTACGGATGCAGCGCGCACGGACGCCTCCTGCGGCGACGGGCGGGGCGCCGCCGGGCGGTTCCGCCGGGCGCCCCGCGATGTTACTTTGCGGTAACGCATAGGGAACAATGAATAGCTCCGCGCGGATAGAGGACGGGAACCAATGCCGCAGCAGCCCGTTGTGCACCGCCCACAATCGCGCGAGGACGCCCTGACGGTCCTGGTGGCCGACCTCGCCGCCGACGCCCAGCTCGTCGACGAGGTCGTGCACGCGGCGCGCTGCGAGTCGCCCGGGATCGCGCGGATGCCCTGGGCGGAGAGCCGGCGGCACGTCGCCGCGCTGCTCACCGCCGGGTTCGCGGCGTTCACCGGCGACGGCGAACCGGACTTCGGCCCGGCCGCGCGCTTCGGCGCCGAACGCGCGGCGCTGGGCGTACCGGTGGCCGCGCTGCTGTCCGGGCTGCACGCGGGCCGCAGCCGGATCCTGGAGATCGCCATCGAGCGGGGCCGCGCCGCGGGCATCGCCACCGACGTGATGCTGCAGGCCCTGCTCAAGCTCGACCGCTACGGCACCCGGCTGGAGCGGCACGTCGTCGGCGGGTACCGGGCCGCCGAGCGCGAGCTCGGCCGTGATCAGCGCGACGCCCGGATCGGCCTGCTGCGACGGCTGCTGCTCGGCGAGGACGACGGGACCGCGGCCGATCCGGGCCGCTTCGGGTTGCGCGCCGGCGGGACGTACCACTGCCTGGTGTCCGACGCCGCCGATCCCGGGCAGGTCCGCCGGCTGGAGCAGGCCGTGGCCCGCTGCGGCGGCGTCGCGGCACCGGTGGCCGGGCTGCTGGCAGGGCTGGCGCCCCGGCTGCCGTCCCCGCCGCCGGCGACGGCCGCGCTGGTGGTGACCACGCCCGCGGTTGCCCTCGAGCGGGCGCCGGGCGCGTACGCCCTGTGCGTGACGGCCCTGCAGGCCGCGGCCGGAGCGGCGCTCACCGGGGTGCACGACGTGGTGGACCTGGCCGGCGAGACCGCGCTCGCGGCTCAGCCCATGCTCGCCGGTTTCCTGTCCCGCGGCCTGCTCGGCGCCCTGGACCCGGGCGACGACTTCCACCACGACCTCGTGTCCACCGCACTGGCCTACCTGGACGCCGGGCAGCGCCTGGACCGCACCGCGGAGGCGCTGCACCTGCACCCGAACACCGTGCGCTACCGGCTGCGCCGGCTGCAGGAGCTCACCGGGCTGGGCGAGCCGCTGACCGTGCTCGACACGGTGCGGTGGTGGTGGGCGCTGCGCTCCTGGCCGGCGCCGCGGGGTCCGGAACATCGACGGCAATTCATGTCTTGACGGTCCTTCCGCCCGGAGTTACGGTCCGACCACCCAGAAAAACGACCTTTTCTGGATCCCCTCCGGACGGGAGTCACGACGGTGACCGAACCTCGCGCGTCAACCCCGGAAGGCCGCATCCGCTGGCGCCGCTTCGGCGTGGTGATGGCGCTCAGCACCGTCGCCACCGCCGGCGTGGTGTCGCTGATCTCGCAGGGCGCGCTGGCCGCGACGTTCGTCGTCTCGGGCCAGCAGTTCAAGGTCAGCGCCGACGAGCTCGTGGCCTCCGGCTTCATCCAGTACGGCACGGTGGACGCCCGCATCGAGCCGGGCAGCGACCCGCAGAGCCAGAAGCCCGAACCCGTCGCCGTCTCGGCGATGAAGACCGCCACCCTGACCAACCTGTGCCAGTCCGTCGTCACCGACCTCGGCGACTTCGGCTCGGTGAGCCTGATGATCCGCGCCGGCACCGGAGGCCAGCCGGTGACCGCGAAGAACATGGTCGTCGACATGGCCCAGCTCGAAGGCAACGCCAAGTTCGAGACGATCGAGATCGGCCGGGACGCCTCCACCCTGGACAAGGGCCCCGACAACGACCCGGGCGAGAAGGCCCAGCGCCGCGAGGGCTTCTTCAGCCAGCAGGCCGACCGGGTCACGATCACCGACCTCAAGCAGATCGCCTGGTCCACCTCGGCCGGCGAGTTCAACCTGCGCAACCTCAAGCTGTCCCTGCACTGGGGCAAGACCGAGTGCTTCTAGAAGGAGAAACGATGCGACATCTCCGCCGTACGGGCGTCGTCGCCGCCCTCGGCCTCGGCCTCGGCGTGCTGCCCGCCGTTCCCGCCCTGGCGCTCGCGAGCGGCACCACCGTCGGGCCGGCCGGGCACGCGTACGCCGCCAGCCTGGTGAGCGGCACCACCGCCAGCTTCGTGGTCGGCAGCACCACGGTGACCTGCAACCAGTCCGGCAACACCGGGCTGGTGCCGGCCGAGCCCGCCAACACCAGCCCGGACGGCCCGGTGGTGTCCACCGTGACCCCGGCGACGTTCACCAACAACGGCGGCAACTGCCCGACCAACGTCCTGTTCACGACGGCCCGTACCGCCTCCAACAACACCAACGGCGACTGGACCATCGCCCTGCAGTACGATCCGGCGGGCTCCACCGGCACGATGACCATCCCCACCGCGGGCGTGGTCACCACGATCTCCGGCCTGGCCTCCTGCACGGTGACGGTGGCCCCGGACGGCCCCGCGACGCTGAGCGGGCCGTGGATCGCCGGCACCGAGGCCGGCCCGCCGGTGCTGGACTTCTCCGCCGGCGTGACCCTGCCGATCCGGGTGACCGGCGGCCTCACCTGCCCCACCGGCGCCACCACGGCGACCTTCCGGGCCCGGTACGCGATCACCGACACCACCGACGCGACTCAGCAGATCACGGTGACCGACGGCACGGTGGCGCCGCCGCCCGAGGGCTGACGCGCTCAGCCGGAGGCGGCCACCCGGGCCGCCACGGCGGGTCCCAGGAACGGCGCCAGCACGAAGTACGTGAGGTCGGGCAGCCGATCCGGCAGTTCCGCGACCCGGCCGGTGGAGACGAGGTCGAAGATGACCCCGTACACGCCGGCGATGACGGCCTCCACGACCCCGGCGGGCACGGCCGGCCCGCCGGGGCGCTGGGGCACCCCGGCGAAGAACCCGGTGTAGCTCTCCAGCAGCATCCGCCGCCGCTCCCGCGCCCGCGGCCCGGCGGCCAGCACCTCCACCACGGCGAGTACGGCGAACGCCGGTTCCGCGGCGAGCAGCCGCAGCAGCGTGTCGAGCCCGCAGTGGATCCGCTGCGGCCACTTCGCGGGCCGCCCGAACGCCTCGGCGACGGTCTTCTGCATCAGCTCGACGCCCAGGTCGAAGGCGGCCAGCAGGCACGCCTCCTTGTCGGCGAAGTGCTCGTAGAAGGCGCGGGTCGACACACCGGCCGCGGCACAGACCTCGGTCAGGGAAGCGTTCGGATATCCCTTCTCGGCCACGACCCGGGCCATCGCGTCGATGAGCCGGTCACGCTGCGTGCGCGAGACGAACTCGCGGGGCAGGTCGTGCCGCCCCCGCGGCAGGCGTGCCACCTCGACGGCCGTGCCCGACCCCGGAAGGCGCTCCCGCTCGCCGGCGACCATGGTGCCCCCTTGCTGCGTCCGTGTGACGCCAGCAGCCTAGTGTCACGGCTTCAGGGGTACTGCATCCACGCCCGCAGGTCGCCGCGGGGGTCGAAGACGTACGCCCCGTCGCCCAGCGCCTGCTCGTCGTCGGTGGGGTTGTCGAAGACCGGCGCGGTCAGGCCCCAGTACTTGTGGGTGGCGGTGTCGCGGCCCTTGCCGACGTGCACCCAGACCGAGCCGCCGGCGGGAACCACCGTGCCAGCCGGGAACGTGTAGCGGCGCAGGCCCGAGTCGCGGACCCACCAGCCGCCGATCGGGACGGCGTAGCGGGAGGCGTTGTCGATGCGTACCCATTCGCCGTTGAGATTCTGGTCGTCGAGCCCCTCGGCGTCGTAGTTGACGACCGCCGTCAGCGCCGCGCTCTGGTAGGGGCCACTTCCGCAGCTGTCGGTGTCGAAGAGGTTGAGCCCTTCCCGGGCGGCGCGGGCCTCGGCCACCCGGTACGACCCATTCCAGGCCCATTCGCCCTTGAACGGCTGCCACAGCGCCAGGCCGTGCCGGATCAGGTCGAGGCCGACGTCGTGCCACACCCCGTTGATCCGGACCTCGACGGCGCGCAGCGGACGGTTGCGGCTGGAGCTCGACGCATGCTGCGCGGTCATCCGGACCACCCCGCCACCGGCCTTGACCAGCTGCTCGAAGCGGGCGGCGGCGGCCAGGGCGTGGCACTCACCGCGGCGGCGGGACGGTATCGAGGAGTAGACCGTGAACTCCATGGCCTGCGCGTTGATGAGCCGGATCCAGCGCGGGTTGTTCGTGCCGTCCCCGGCGACGTCGACCAGGACGGTGTCACCGTCGCCGACGCGGACCACCTTGCCGGTCCAGACCTGGCAGGCCGGGCCGCCGCCGGCCGGCAGGCAGGAGCCGGACGCCGCCGCGGCGGGCACGGCGGCACCGGTCGCCGTCAGGACGGCGCTGAGCAGCAGGGCGAGTCGGCGCAGCAGGGGCATGCCCGCCCATCGGCCGGGCCCGGCCGGGGCTGAGCGTTCCCCGCCCTCATTCCGGCTGCACCGACCAGCCGCAGTCGGGGCAGAGGTCGAAGGCGGCGTAGCGGCGGACCCGGCCCTCCCCGCACCCCGGGCAGCGGGCCGGCCGCTCCCCCGCCGGCCGCGGACCGCCGAGCCGCAGGACGGAGAAGCCCAGGACCGGCCGCAGCACGCCGTCGCCCGGATCCACGGCGAGCGTTCCGGTCCGCTCCCGCACGAAAGCCCTGACGACGAGCCAGGGCCGGGCGTGCCCGGGCGGCTCCTCCGCCAGCAGCGGCGCCACGTCCGCCGGTGCCGCCTCCTGCACGCCGGAGACCACGGAGGCGTCGTCCCGTACGCCCTCGGCCCCGAGCCCGTCGCGCCACGGGCGTTGCGGTCGCGCACCGGCCCCGGCGGGACGGGCCGCGAGCACGAGGCAGACGCCGCTGGTGTCGGTGCCGAGCATGCCGACCTTCACGTCGGCGCCGCGGCCGTCGTTGAGGCCGGACAGCCGGGCGGGCTCGTCGGGCGTGGCGGCGCCGGGATGCAGCAGGTGGGCGGTGCCGCGGAGGAAGCGCCACAGGGCTGCCCGTACCGCCGGGGTGACGACCTCGTCGCAGCGGCGCCCGGCGCAGGGGCCCTCGCGGTGCCGCAGCGGGGGAACGAAGATCGCCGGGTGCGGGCGGGACGGCCCGTACGGCTCCGGTGACGCCGAACGCATGATCGCATCGTGTCACCAGCGCAGGCGTCGATCGCTGCCGACCCACCGGCGGCGGGCCGGCCCGGTTGACACCCCCGTACCCTCTGGGCGAGTGTTCCCCGGTGACTCCTCACTGGCCGGCCGCGGGCGACCTGCTCGCGGCGCGCTATCGCCTGGTCACCCTGCTGGAGTCCGGCGGCATGGCGGACATCTGGCGCGCCCGCGACGAGCTGCTGGAACGCCCGGTCGCGCTCAAGCTGCCCACCGGCCGCACCGCCTCCAGCGCGGAGGCGCTGCACGCGGCCTGGAAGGAGGCCCGGATGGCGGCGCGGCCGTCGCATCCGGGCATCGCGGTGGTCCACGACTACAACGGCGCCGAGCGGCCCGACGGCTCGGTGACGCCGTTCGTGGTCATGGAACTGCTCACCGGCGAGACGCTGGCCGCCCGCGTGGAACGGGCGCCCCTGGGCCCGCGGGAGGCCGCCCGCATCGGCCGGGACGTCGCCGACGCGCTCGCCGCCGCGCACGCCAGCGGCGTCGTGCACCGGGACATCAAGCCCGGCAACGTCATGCTCACCCCGGCCGGGGTCAAGATCCTCGACTTCGGCATCAGCGCCGTCGCCGGCGAGCCGGACGACGACGAGACCGGCATGACTTTCGGTACGCCCGCCTACGTGGCCCCGGAGCGCCTGGACGGCAAACCGGCCGAGCCCGCCACCGACGTGTACGGCCTCGGCGTCCTGCTGTTCGAGATGGTCAGCGGCGATCCGCCGTACCCGGTCGACACGTGGGAGGAGCTGGAGGCCGCCCGCGCTCAGGGGCCCGGCCACCTGCCGCCGGGGTTGCCGGCGCCGTTCCGGGTGCTGGTCGGCGACTGCCTGAGTGACGAGCCGGGGCTGCGGCCGACGGCCGAGGAGGTCCGCGACCGGCTCACCATGCTCGCCGACGAGCCGCCACCGCCCCGGCACCGCGATCGCCGGAGGCTGGCCGTACCGGTCGGGGCGGCGGCCGTGCTCACGGCCGCCGCGACCGTGCTGCTGCTCGTGTGGCCGCACGGCGGGGAACCCGGCACTGCGCCGCATGCTGCGCCCACACCGGCCCCGGCGTCCCGGGCGCCGTCTTCGACGCCGGCGCGCAGCACGGCGCCCACGCGGGCCCCGGCCCGGCAGGAACCGGTGCGGCTCGAGTTCGCCGAGGCCGTCCGGCGGGTGCGTGCGGCGGTGGACGACGGTCGCAGTGCCGGCCAGATCCGCCCGGACGTCGCCACCGACCTGCTGAACCTGCTGGGCGCGCTGGACGGCCCGCGAGCTGCCGGCGTCGAGGAACGGATCAGCGACCTGCGGCGCAAGGTACGCGCCCGCACCGGCGAAGGCAGCGTCGCGGAGTCCCGGGCGGCCGTCCTGCAGTCGCGCCTCGACGACCTGGACCGGGCCGCCGGAATCTAGCGCCAGTCCTAGTGGGTGAAGTTCAGGGTGGTGACGGTGCCGGTGGAGCTGGTGCCGGCCGCCACGTACACATCCCGGCCGTCCGGGCTGACGGCGAGGGTGATGGGTGACCTCAAGCCGATTCCCGTGGTGCAGCCGATGGTCGACGACATGGCTATGCAACCGCTGGTGCCCGCCAGCTGGGTCAGGACGCCGGTGCTGCTGTCGTGGCGGAAGACCGCGACGCCGTCGCTGCCGTTCACGAAGGCGAACAGGCCGTCCGGGCTGAAGGCGATCCCGGTCGGACCCGCGATGGCCTGGGCCGCGGTGCAGCCGGGTATGGCGGTGCCGGTGCCGTTGTACAGGCACGCGTTGGGGCTCGCCAGCTGGGTCAGGACACCGGTCGTCGGATTGCGCTTGAACGCCGCGACGGAGCTGCTGCCGTTGCCGGACGCGTACACCGTGGCGCCGTCGGGCGCGACGGCGACGTAGTAGGCCCCTTTCAGGCCCTGCACGGCCGTGCAGCCCGCGACCACCGGGCTGCCGTTGTTGTAGACGCACGAGTTCGGGCCGGCCGGCTGCGTGAGCACGCCCGTGGTCATGTTGCGCTGGAAGATGGACACGGCATTGCTGCCGTTGCTGGCGACGTACACGCTGGCGCCGTCCGGGGAGGTGCGCACATAGAAGGGATTGGCCATCCCGGCCGCGGTGGTACACCCGGGAGCGCCGCCGTCGGTGTAGCAGCCGGACGTGCCGCTCATCTGGGTGAGCACGCCGGTCGTCGCGTTCCGGGCGAAGACCGCCAATGAGTTCGAGAGAAACGAGGCGACGTAGACGTAGGCCCCGTCGGGGCTGACGGCGATGCCGTCGGCTCCCCTGATCTGCCGGGCGGAGGTGCAGCCGGTCGGTGGCGAGGAGACGCTGACGTCGTAGAGGCACTTGTTCGGGCTGGCGAGCGCGGTCAGGACGCCGGTGGTGGCGTTACGCGAGAAGGCACCGATCGTGTGGCCGCTGTAGGCGACGGAGTACACGTTCTTGCCGTCCGGGCTGATGGCGAGGTCGTAGTTCCCGTTGAGGACGCCGGCCAACGAATTGCAGCCGGCGGGGATGCCCGTTGTCTTGTTGCTGACGCACGCGTTGGGACTCGCCAGCTGCGTCAGGGCGCCCGTCGTGGCGTTACGCGAGAACTCGGACACAGCGGTGCTGTAGACCGAGGAGGTGTAGACGTGCTTGCCGTCCGGGCTGATCACGACGCCGGCGGTCTGCGCGACGCCCGAGGCCATCGGGCAACCGCCGGCACCGCTGTCGCTGAAGCACGGGGCGGTCTGGGTGAGGCCGAAGGTGGCGCGCGCGCCGAACGAGGAGGCGGGACCGGTGGTCGTGGCGGTGAACGCGGCCGACGTGGCCGGCATCAGGGCGAACCCGCCCAGGCACAGCACGGCCAGCAGAGCGGCTCCCGCGCGCGCCCAGCGGCCGCGGGCCGCGCCCGCTTTTCGTGCAGCCATGTCCCCCTCCCCCGGGTAAGTCGGCAGCGGAACGCCGTACTGAAGCTTTGGCCCGGATCAGGCCGGCTGCGCGGCGGCTAGATCCTCGGCCCGGTCGGCCGTGTCGTCGCTCGGCGTCTCGCCGTTCTGCGTCTCGCCGTCCTGCGTGTCGCCTTCCTGCGCGTCGCCGTCCGAGGTCTCGCTGTCCGGGTCTCACCGTCCGGGGTCTCACCGTCCGGGGTCTCACCATCCGGGGTCTCACCATCCGGGGTCTCACCATCCGGGGTCTCACCATCCGGGGTCTCACCATCCGCGGGTCCGGCCTCCGCCGATCCGCCCGGCCGTCGCGCCACGAGGGCGACCGCGGCAAGGAGGAAGATGCTCTGCGTGACGAACATGCCCGGGCGGCCTTCTCGCAGGAGCAGGGTGGCGGTGCCGATGCGCGGGACGAGCAGCCGCGCGATGCCCCGTACCTCCGTGCGTGCCGTCCGGAACCGGTCCTCGTTGCCGTTCGCGTCACCGCGGGTGATCAGGCGACCCTGCTCGTCGAAGCCTGCGATGCGGTGCGTGACCGTGGTACCCGGCTTGTTCGGGTTCGGCACGGTGACGACCTGACCCACGACGGGCTGCCAGTCGGCGGCCGGCGGCGAGGTGACCACGATGTCGCCGCGGTGCACCAGGGGGCTCATCGATCCGCTGACGATCACCGCCGGGGTCCAGCCCCAGATCATCGGCACCGCCGTCCAGAAGATGATCGCCGCCGCGGCCGCCAGCAGACCGATCGCCACGGTCCGTACCAGCAGCAGCGACCAGTCCCGCGGGACCCGCAGCGCACCGGCTTCCGTGCTCATCGTCAGCGGGCTTCCCACGTGAAGGTCGCGTTCGCCGCGGCACCCTGCGCGCTGTCCGGGGTGCTCGCGTTCACCGTGTACGCGATCCGGTAGGTCTTCACCTGGCCGGCGCCGGTGGGGGCGAACGTGCCGACGCCCGAGTTGAAGTCCGTCTTGCCGCTGCCGAACGCGGCGAGCGTGCCGCTGTAGTCCGTGCCCGAGGCGACGAAGCCGGTGCAGCTGCCGAAGTTGCCGCCGGCGCCCTCCTCGACCACCAGGTCGATGTACGGGCTCAGCGCGCCGGAGACCGCCGTGCCGTACAGCTTGACGTTGGTCGAGAGGCTGCCGTTGTAGGTGAGCTTGATGCACTTCTCGCCGTACGAGCCGGGCCGCAGGTTCGTCGCGGTGAACATGGCGCCGTTGGCGTCGTCGTCACCCAGGACCACCGTGCCGGCGTTCCAGCTGTTGGCGGAGTTGTCGGTCGACGCCGTGAACGCCGCGCTCGACGCCTGCCACATGGCACCCGAGCTGACCGCGATCCCGCCGACCACCGCGACCACTGCCGCATACGTCTTGAAACCGCTGAGCCGCATATCAGTTCCTTCTCTCGAGCCCGGCGACGTCGTGCCGCCCTGTAACGACTCCAAGATTGGCGGGCGTTCCTCATCCCTGGCTCAAGACGACATCAGGACCGGAGCAAACTCCGGCCCGCACGGCCCGTGATCGGGTGCTGTGACTCACAGTCACGCTGAGCGGCGTACCACCAGGCGGGTGGGTAGGACCTTCTCGCAGAAGCCCGGGTCCGGGCCGTCGATCTTGGCGAGCAGCAGCCGGACCATCTCCCGGCCCATCTCCTCGATGGGCTGGTGCACGCTCGTCAGCGGAGGATCGGTGTGCCGGGCGATCACCGAGTCGTCGAACCCGATCACCGCCACGTCGTGGGGCACGCGCAGGCCGCGCTCCCGGATCACCCGCATCGCGCCCGCGGCCATCATGTCCGAGGCGGCGAAGACCGCGTCCAGGTCCGGGTGGTGGTCGAGCAGCCAGGCCATCGCGGCGGCGCCGCTCTCCTCGCTGAAGTCGCCCTGGGCGACCGGACCGGAGCCGACGACGTCACGGAAACCGTCGAGGCGGGCGATGCCCGCGGCCATGTCCAGCGGACCGGTGATGGTGGCGATCCGCTGCCGGCCCTGGCCGCGCAGGTACGCGACCGCATCCCGCGCCCCGCCCCGGTTGTCCGCGTCGACGTAGCACCCCGGCTCGGGGATGGTGGCG
Organism: Actinoplanes sp. NPDC049681; assembly: GCF_044465265.1. NCBI lineage: Bacteria > Bacillati > Actinomycetota > Actinomycetes > Micromonosporales > Micromonosporaceae > Actinoplanes > Actinoplanes sp. NPDC049681. The sequence continues at coordinate 387,877 of NZ_JBITLP010000007.1, read as the reverse complement.
CGGCCGGCCCGGACCGTCGCCACGCCCCGCTCCTCGAGCTGAGCCGGCAGCGTGTCGGCGCCGTGCAGCGACAGCAGCAGCACCCCGTCGACGTGCTGGCGGGTGAGGTAGCCCTCGAGCCGCTGCCGCTCGTGCGGGGCCTGGGCGATCATCAGCACCATCTGCAGGCCGCGCTCCACCAGGCCGGAGGAGATGGCCTGCACGATCCGGCCGAAGAACGGCTCGCCGAAGAACCGCTCACCCGACTCGAAGATGACGAGCGCGATCGAGTCGGTGCGCTGGGTCACCAGCATGCGGGCGGCCCGGTTGGGGACGTACCCCAGCTCGGCGATCGCGGTCTCGACGGCGGCCTTCGCCTGCGGGCTGACCTGTGCCGAGCCGTTCACGACCCGGGAGACCGTGCCGCGCCCCACCCCCGCGAGGGAGGCGACCTGATCCAGGGTCGGCCGTCCGCTCGACCGGCTCCGCTCCGCCATCGTGCCGTACCTCCGATCAACGCCCACCACAACCTACCGCCGGTGCTGTCAGATGAGCCCGGCACGCACGGCGTACGCCACCGCGTGCGGCCGGTTGCGGAGATTCAGCCGGTGCGTGACGCCGTACATGATGTTCTTGACCGTCCGGGCGGAGTAGCTGAGCCGCGCGGCGATCTCGTCGGTGTCCAGGCCGTCCGCGATCAGGCGCAGGATCTCGATCTCGCGCTCGGTGAGCCCGCCGGTGCCCGCGGGCGCCACGTCGCGCAGATCGCGGTGCAGCCGGTCGACGTGCTGCAACAGGCAACCGATCAGCTCCGGCGGCATGACCCCGCCGCCCGCCGCGACCGCGGTGACGCAGCGCACGAGCGCGCCGGCGTTCACCGACCGGCGCGGCACCACGGCCCGGACGCGGAACCGCACGACGCTGAGCAGGGCTTCCGGCGAGAGCTCGTCGGCGATCAGGACCACCGGCGCCGCCACCTCGCGGGTGACCCGGCTCAGCAGCAAGGCGAGCCCGGCTTCCCCGCCGGCGGCCACCACCAGCACGTCCGGCCGTCCGCCGTCGCCGGCATCGGTCACGGTGAGCTGCGGGGCGCCGCGCAGCAACGCGACCAGCCCGGCACGGATGAGCGGATCGGCGGCCCGTACCCCGACCCGCGGACGTCCCACGGTCATGGCGCCGACGCTAGCGAGCCCGCGCATCCCGCGTGACCGTCCGACAGCGGGCGGTGTCAGACGCCCCGGCGCACCGCTTCGGCGGCGAGGCGGGCGCGGCGCCGGTCCGCGTTGGTGGTCAGGCCGAACTTGTCGTACAGGTTGGTGAGGTGTTTCTTCACCGCGCTCTCCGACAGCTCCAGCCGCAGTCCCAGCCCGCGCACCGACGGCGGCTCCGGGAACGCCGATCCGCCCGCCGTGTACGGCTCGCAGAGCGCCGCCAGGACGTCGCGTTCGCGGCGGGTGAGCGGCGGCAGGGGCGGCGGCGGGTCCGTGGTCACGGTCTCGGTCGCCGGGTGCCCGTCGGGCGCCCGGAAGAGCAGCCGGGCCGGGCCGACCTCGATGCGGTCGCCGTCGCGCAGGTGCCGGGCCTGGCGCAGCGGCGCGCCGTTGACCGTGGTGCCGTTGGTGCTGCCCAGGTCACGGATGGACCAGCCGGACGCGAAGTGCTCGACGACCGCGTGCAGGCGGGAGACGCGGTTGCCCGCGATGGTGAGCTCATTGGCCGGCGAGCGGCCGATGGTCAGCGCGTCGCCGGTCAGCGCGACCAGGCGCACGGTTCCGGCCTCGTGGACCTCGAGGTAGCTCATGGGCAGTGGGCGTCGGTGGTCACGTGCAGCGGCGTGTCCAGCCCCGTGCCCGTCATCGTCACGTCGGCCCGGGTGCAGCCGGTGTGCGGGACCGGTTCGGTCCACAGCTCGAGCGGCTGGCCCGCCGCCCTGGCCCGGTCGCCGCGGTCCGCGATCCCGAGGTCGACCGACCAGGTGCCGCGGGTGCCGGCGTTGTCGCGATACTGCTTCCAGACCCACGTGTACGCCATGACGGTGCGGCAGCCCGGCGACCAGTACTGCTTGACGGAGATCGCCTTCTGGCCGCCGACGTAGCCGTACGCCGAGTGCCCCACCTGGTAGGCGTCGGCGTAGCAGGGCCCCGGGGGCGGGTCGTCCTCGGTCGCGTACGAGAGCAGCCCGGAACCGGTGACCGCGACGGTGCGCCCGGGCAGCCGGACCTGCCCCCGGCGCGGCCCGGTGCCCGCCGGGTCGAAGGCGATCCGGACCTCGCAGTCGGCGCCGCCGCCCAGGGTGTGGCCTCCGCACCCGTCGGCGACGATCCGGAAGTCGGGACCGTCGAGCGTGACCGCGCGGATCAGCGCCGGGCGGTCGCCGTGGTTGCGGACGGTCAGCGGCCGTTCCCCGGGCGGGCCGCTGATCTCCTGGCCGCCGAAGTCGACGGCGTCCGCGGAGACGTCGGGATAGTGGACGGTGTCCGAGCCGCCGGCCAGGACGAACGTCGCCGCCAGCACGAGGGCCGTACCCGCGGCCCGGATCGGCGTGAACCGACGGGGAGCGGCGTCGGCGACGGTCATCGACAGGCCGCGGTCCGGGTGGAAGCGGCGTTGCGGCGGGCGGGTGAGAGCGCCGGGGGCGGGATCCGGGCCGGCGCCGTGGCCGTCGTCGACGAGCAGCGGGGTGACCGGCTGCCCTTCCCGCCGCTGGGCCTCCCGCAGCTCCTCTGCGAACCCGGCGGCGGTCGCGGGGCGGTCGTCGGGATCCTTGGCCATCGCGCGTTCGAGGACCGTGCACACCGGATCCGGCACGCCGTGCGGGCGCAGGTCGGGCACGGGCGCCGCCGTGACCCGCGCGATCAGCTCGGCGGCCGGCTCGCGCGGCGCGGCGGTGAAGGCGGTGGTCCCGTGCAGCCACCAGAAGATCGTGGAGGCGAGCGCGTACACGTCGGAGGCGGCCGTTGCCGGGTGGCCCAGGAGGATCTCCGGTGCCGCGTGCAGGAGCGTCGCGGTGACCGTACGCGGCTGCGGGACGCTCGGGTGCACGGGCCGGGCCAGGCCGAAGTCGGCGAGCTTCGGGTCGCCGTACCGGGAGATCAGGATGTTGCCGGGTTTGACGTCGCGGTGCAGGACGCCGGCGCGGTGGGCGCTCTCCAGGGCACCTGCCACGGCGATGCCACCGGCGACAGCCTCGGTCCAGGACGCGGCGGGGCCCCGCGCGGCGAGGGAGCCGCCCTCCTCGTACGCCATGAGGATGTAGGGATTCCCGGCGGCGGTGAAGCCTGCCTGGTGCACCGTGACGATGTGCGGATGGCCGGAGAGCCGGCCCATCGCCTGCACCTCGCGCTCGAAGCGGCGCCGGGCCGCGTCGTCGAGGCCGTCCGCGGCGATGACCTTGACCGCCACGGTCCGGGAGAACGCGGGCTGCCAGGCCCGGTACACGACGCCGAAGCCGCCGCGGCCGACCTCGGTGTAGTCCTGGCAGCCGGGTACCCCTAGATCCGGAACCGGGCCGGCGGCGGAATCCTGGCGGCGCACAGCTCCCCTCCCCCGTGTCGGCCCGTCCGTGTCGGACGTCGGCAGCGGTCGATGATACCGAGCCGCGCGAGCCGCCCGGGGGGAGGGAACGGTGGCCGATCCGTCACCTGTCGGGCGCCGTCGCGGGCTGGTTGTCTTCCGGTGGCCCAACGGATTCTCGAAAGGACGACTCATGTCGATGCTCCGCCGCACCCTCGCCGGTGCCGCCGCGCTGGCCGCCGCCGGGACCGCCACTCTGGTCAGTGCGACGCCCGCACTGGCCAGCACGCCGCCGAGCTGCTCCAGCGTGCGCCAGATCGGCACGACCCGCGTGCTGACCGTGGGCGGCATGGAAGCCGCGTCGGTCAAGCAGTACTACGGCTGCGGCTCCAACTACGCCTACATCTACGTCTGGCAGCAGTACCGCGACACGCACAGCAACTGGGACCTGTACGTCCATGTCATCGACCACTCCGACAGCGGTTCCGACTACGGCGTGGGTGAGCTGAACAACACGACCCGCGCCGAGCTGTGGGGCGCCCCGGCCAATACCGCGGCGCACTGCACCCACGTCACCGGCTACCTGAACTCGACCGGGGGCTCGACCAGCACCGTGTGCTGACGAGCGGGAGGGGAGGAACCATGAAGCTCCGGCGCAAGCTGGCGGGCGGGGGCGCGGCTCTCGCGCTGACCGCCGCCGCGCTCGCGGTGACCGCGGCTCCGGCGCAGGCCGCCGCCTACAACGGCGCCTGCGGCAGCGGATACCGGGTGATCGACCACCTGAGCGTGGGCGGCACCGGTACGGGCACCGCGTACCTGACCTACAACAACGGCTGGAACTGCGTCGTGACCGTCTCCAACACCCCCGGGCAGCGGGACTGGATGGGGGCGCAGATCGAGCTGTCGAAGGGCGGCAACTGGGTCGAGGACGCGAACTACTACACCAAGTTCGCGGGACCTGTCTACGTCTACGCCCCCGACCAGTGCATCGACTGGGGAGGCACGGTCGGCTACAAGGGCGTCGTGTGGTTGGAGTGGGAGGACCACTGCGGCTGAGCGGTGCGCCGGCGGGCCTCGGTCACGTCGGCCATCAGCCGGTCCCAGGCCGGGTCGGGGCGGAACGGCCCCAGCGGCAGCCGGTCCCCGACCCGGGCCCAGGTGTACTCCCACCAGGCCGCAACCCGGACCGGCCACAGTCCGACCCGGACCGCCCCGGCCAGAAAGCACCGGTGCAGCAGCAGGGTGGCGGTGAGGATGTCGTCGTCCAGCTCGACGCCCTCCTCGTCGATCGCCCGGCCCAGGGCGCGCACGTCACGGTGCATCTCCGAGTACGCGATCAGCTCGGGGGTCGCCGGGATCCACTGCTCGGCGCCGGGCACCAGCATGTCGGCGGCGTACGCGGGCATGAAGGCGACGTCTTCGCTCATGACGATCAGCGGCAGCTCCTCGTGACCGCGCCGCACGCCCAGCTCGACGCCCGGGTCCCCGGTCGGCACGATGATCTGGGCGACGTTGAGCACGTCGCGGACCGCGAGGCGCACCGAGTCGCCGATAGCCGGCACGTCGACGGTCACCACACCGGCGTCCGCGGTCACCCGCGTGCCGGGGAGCTCCTCGAGCAGACCCAGGAGCGCTTCACTCTGCATGCGCCCGGTTATACCCGATCGGCGCCATTCCGCATTACCCATTCCTCTGCGTCATGGATCAGTCACACAACGCGACGTTCTCCGATATCGACAAATGCCGAGGCCTAGACTTCGAGTACTACGCACCCGCGCACTTGTCCCGCCGGGGTAATCGGACAAAGAATCGCTTCATGACGCTCGGCAAAGAGGATCTGCCTTTTCCGTACAACCAGGACTTCTCCGGCATCGTGACACGTGTCAAGGGAGTCCGGGAGGCGACCCGTGCCGCGCTGGTCAACTCGCCGAAGGTGGCGTCCTACCTGAAGGCGGGCGCCAACCTCGTCGAGCAGAACCTCGGCGCCTGGGACGGGCCGCCGGCCGCGGACGGCCGCAAGCAGTACTGGTCGGGCCTGCGGTTCCTCACCGAACGGGCGCTGTCGAAGGAGATGGAGAACCTCGAACCGCCCTTCCTGCGGCAGAAGGGCGACGGCCCCTATCGCGCCACCTGGGCCTCCCACGACGACTACCTCAACGACCTGCTGACGTTCCTTTTCCACGCCATGAATTACGACCCGCAGTACGACGCGGAGGTCGAGACCCGCGGCTGGCTGGACGACGAGGAGAGCTTCGTCGACGCCATCGACCGGGCGACCTTCCACGAACTGCAGGCGATCTGCCGGATGCCGCTGTTCCGGCTGCAACTGATCATGGTGGCCACCGCCGACCGCAACGACGGCATCCACGACGCGATCGCCAACAACTACGCCGGCGCCCTCGAGCCGTGGAAGAAGATCTACGAGTCCACGTTCGCCTCGCGCGGCTTCCAGCTGCGCCCCGGCGTGACCCTCGACCAGCTCGCGTACATGCTGGCCGCGGTCACCGAGGGCTTCGCGCTGCACCACCTGGGCGACCCCGCCGCCGGGATCGTGGGCGAGGAGATCGCCGACAACCTCGTCGGCATGGCGGTGCTCGGCATCCTCAACAGCTACCTCGAGCCGGTCGCTGAACCCACCGGCCGGACGCTGCGTGAACACTTCCGAGGCGTCTCGAACAGAGCGCGTCCCGCCGACCGCACCATCGACGACAGCGGGGAATGACATGACGAGCACGACGCAACCACCGGCCCTCGACGCGCCCCCACCGTCCTGGTGGGACCGCCAGAGCGACCTGATCATGCGCCGCCCGTTCAACGAGTTCACCTTCACCCACATGAACTGGCTCATGCCGACCGAGCGCGTCGCCCGCGGCCCGGCCACCCGGCCGCTGCCCGCGGCGCACCTGCCGCTGGACCTCACCTACCGCTTCGACGACGCCGACCATACCCTCACCGACCTGCACCGGCGCACCTTCACCACGGCGTTCGTGGTGCTGCACCACGGCGCGATCGTGCATGAGAGCTACCCCGGCGCCTTCGCCGGGCCGCGCACCCGCATGCAGCTGTTCTCCCTGTCCAAATCGGTCACCTCGATCCTCGTCGGCATCGCGCTCGCCGACGGCGCCATCGGCAACGTCAAGGACCAGATCACCGACTATCGGCCCGACTTCCGCGGCACCGCCTACGAGGGCGCCACCCTGGCCGACCTGCTCGACATGAGCAGCGGCGTCGGCGGCCTGGAGACCTGGGACGGCACCGACAGCTTCATCCGGCAGTTCGAGCGGGCGGTGCTCACCGGCGGCGACGTGGCCGCGATCATCCGCTCGACGCCGCGCACCGCCGCCATCGGCGAACGCTTCAACTACTCCACCTTCGACGCCCAGGTGCTCGGCTGGGTCCTCGAGGCCGCCACCGGCCGGTCGCTGGCGGCGTACGCATCCGAGACGCTGTGGAGCCGCATCGGCGCCGAACGCGATGCCTACTACGGAATGACCCGCTCCCACCCGCGTACGGCGGTCGGCGCCGGAGCCTTCAACGCGACCGCCCGCGACCTCGCCCGGGTCGGCCTGCTCATGGCGAACGACGGCGTCGTCGCCGGCCGCCAGGTCGTCCCCGCCGACTGGGTGCGCCGCAGCCGCGGCGCCGGCCTGCCGCACCTCGCCGTCGGCGCGCTCGGCCCCAGCGGCTACGAGCACTACGGGTACGCCAACCAGTGGTGGACCCTCGGCGAGAGCTGCTTCCACGCCTTCACCGGCCTCGGCGTCCACGGCCAGTACCTGTTCGTCGACCCGGTAGCCGACGTCGTGATCGTCAAGTGCAGCGCCTGGCCCACCGAGGACGACGAGGCCCGCGACCGCGAGACCATCACCGCGCTGCGCCGGATCGCCGACCACCTCGCCTGAGTTTCCCGGTCCCCCTCTTCCCCACCCCGGCACCACCCGGCTGTCCCCTGCCCGCGGTACCCCCGACGACTGCGTGCCGCGCCGGGCGGTTAATCACCATGCCCGCACCACCGCACGCCCGCGAGAGGAACACCCAGATGAGCTCTGTGCCCCGGCGGCGCTTCGCCGTCAGACTCGCCGCCGCGATCCACGCCACCGCCCTCGCCGTCCTCGGCGTCGTGACCGCGACCGGCAGCCCCGCGAACGCCCTGCTCGCCCCCGGGACCGTCCTCAGCGCCACCACCGCCACCCTGCCACCCGAACTCGCGCCGCTGGCCACCGGTAAGCGCATCCAGTACCTCACCACCACCATCTCCGGTGCGACCACCGTCGCCACGGGACTCGTCCTCACCCCGAGGAGCAACCGGACGTACCGGACGGTCGCCTGGAGCCACGGCACCACCGGGCTGGCCGACGAGTGCGCACCCTCGACCAACCAGGACGTGTTCTGGCCCGAGGCCCGCGCCGCGATCGCCGCGCTGCTCAAGAAGGGCTGGACGGTCACCGCCCCCGACTACCCCGGGCTGGGTACGCCGGAGTCGCACCCGTACCTGGTCGGCACCAGCGAGGGCCGCTCGATCATCGACAGCGTCAAGGCGGCCCGCAGCCTCGACAGCGCCCTGACCACCCAGTACGCGGTCGACGGGCACTCCCAGGGCGGCCAGGGCGCCCTCTTCGCCGGTCAGCTCGCCGCGTCGTACGACGGCCCGCTGGTGCTCAAGGGCGTGGCCGCCATCGCGCCGGTCTCCAATCTCGATCTCATCGCGCCCTACATCCCCGGCACTGCGGGCCAGGGCTACCTCGTCATGGCCCTGCACGGGATCAACGCCGTCGAGCCCACCTTCAACGCGAACGCCTACCTGGCCGCACCGGCGAAGCAGCGCAGTTCCACGCTGCAGACCGGCTGCCTCTACGAGATCCTCGACGCGTACGCCCCGCTCACCGCCGACCAGCTGGTCCCCGGCGGCGTGGTCGCCCCGGCCGTCCTGACCAGGCTCGCCCAGTACGGCAACCCGGCGACGACCGCCCCGGGCGCCCCGATCCTCATCGTCCAGGGCGACGCCGACGACGCCGTCCCGTACGACATCACGGCCGGCCCGCTGCTCGAAGAGCTCTCCCACTACGACCAGCCGGTCACGTTCGTGCCCCTGCCCGGGGCCACGCACGACGGCGCGGTGTTCGAGTCGGTGGACACCGTGGCCACCTGGATCGCCGACCACTTCTCCTAGACGTCCCGATCGCCCCCACGGGACCGGCAGCACCCCACGCGACCACCCCCGCGTGGGGTGCTGCCACGTCCGGGCTCAGAGCCAGCCGCGGTCGCGCGCGTACATCAGGGCACCGGTGCGGCCGGTGACGCCGAGCTTGCCGTACATCTCGGACAGCAGCCGGAACATCATCCGCTCGGAGTAACCCACCTCGTGCGCCAGCCGCGCCACGGTGCTGCCGCCGGCGAGCCGGCGCAGCCAGTCGATCTCGCGGTCCTGCAGGCCGGAGCCCCCACCCGCGCACTCGGTCAGCATCCCGCGTAGGACGTCGAGCGGCAGCAGGCTGTAGCCCTTCACCGCGGCGTCGACGACGTCCAGCACGGCGGCGGGGGTCGCCGCGCGGGGCAGCACGCCGGCGGCTCCAGCCGTCACCGCACGCAGGTGGGCGGCCGGTCCGGGGTCGTCCAGCAGCAGGACCAGCCGGATGCCCGGCCGCGACGCGGTCAGCTCGCGTGCCGTGGCCCAGTCCTCGTCCCGCACGACGGAGATCAGGACCAGATCCGTTCCTTCGGTACGCACCCAGCCGGCCACGTCCTCAGGCGCCGCCGCCTCGCGGCCGTGGGCACGCAGCAGCTCCACCAGCCCGTGGGCGAAGAGCGGCAGGGGATCCACCACCGCCACCCGCACCCGCTCGGGACCGCCGTTCACGGTTGCCATGGTCGCCCACGCCGTTCCATGATCCGGACAGGATACGGACGTGTCCGGAATCCGATCGGTCCCACTACGATCTGGCACGGATCGCGTGCATCCGGTAAGCAGAAGGGCATGCTTCCCCCCGTGCTGGAGCTGTACGTCGTCTGGCATCCCGAGGACGATCTCGGCGCCGACATCGCCCGGCAGCTCGTCGATCACTTCCACGGCACGGCGTACACCGGCCTGATCGGCGGGGCGGTCGAGGTGTACGTACGCTCAGCCGGCTGGCAGGACCCGGGGGACGCCCCCCGCCCGATCCCGTTCCCCGGCCGGCCCTGGGCCAACGGCCTCGAGCCGGCGCGGTTCGTGGCGGTGGTGCCGGTGCTCCGCAAGAAGATGCAACGGGCGGTGCAGTTCGGTGACACGCCCTGGCGCAGATATGTCGCGGGCCTGGTCGAGGCCTGCCACGCCGACCCGGAGCACGTGGACATCTTCCCGGTCGCCGTCGATCCGGGCGTCCGCGGCCGGCTCGACGAGCTGATGGGCGAGTTCCAGCGGGTGGACACCGTCAAGGAGGGCACCGGCGACGGGGAACGACGCTGCACCGACCTCGCCCAGATGCTCGCGCAGAAACTCGACGGCAGCACCGAGCGGATCCACGTCTTCATCAGCCACAGCCGGCAGAAGGCCGAGGACGACGACGAGGGACCCGGCCCGCTGACCGACGAGGTACGCAGCGTGCTCCGCACCACCCACCTCGGCGAGTTCTTCGACGCGGTCGCGCTGCAGCCCGGCCGGAACTGGAAGGAGGAGCTGCGCCGGCACGCGGCCGAGGGCGCCATGCTCGTCCTGCGCAGCGACCGGTACTCGTCACGGCCCTGGTGCCAGGAGGAGATGCGGACCGCCAAGTACGCCGGCCTGCCCATCGTCGTCCTCGACGACCTCCACCGCGGCGAGGAGCGCGGCTCGTACCTGCTCGACCACGTGCCCCGCGTGCCGGCGAGCCTGGGCGGGGACGACCGCCGCGTGGCGATCCGCCGGGCGCTGAGCATCCTGGTCGACGAGTGCCTCAAGCGGGCGTTGTGGCGGCGCCAGCAGGAGGCCGCCGCGGAGGACACGGACCTCGACGTCGCCTGGTGGGCCGCGCACGCCCCGGAACCGGTCACCCTGCTGCACTGGATGGCCGAGCACGCCGACCGCTGCGGCGGCAGGCCGCTGATCCTGCATCCGGATCCACCCCTGGGCGATCCCGAGCTCACGGTGCTGGAGCAGCTCGCCCGGGCGGCCGGGCTCGCGGACGGCATCGAGGTGCTCACGCCCCGCGGACTCGCCACCCGGGGCGGCTGACGATCCCGGGCGTACCGTTCCCCGACCGAAGGAGTGCCGCGGTGTCCGAACCTCTGCCGACCGAGCAACTGGGCTGCCGGAGACTGGTCGTCTCGATGTCGGACAGCCCGGACCTGCAGCGCCTGGGGCTCACCGACACCCACATCAACCTCGTGCTGGGCGAGGTCGCCCGGGCGGTGCTGATCGCCGGCGGCAGCCTGGCGTACGGCGGCGACCTGCGCATCGGGGGCTTCACCGAATACCTGATGAGCGAGGTGCAGCGCTACGGCCCGCTGGACTACCCGGCGCTGCTGATCGCGCTGGCCTGGCAGAACCATCGCGAGATGACGCTGTCCGACCTCGAGGAGAAGCGCCGGTACATCGAGGACTTCGCCGACGTCGTCTTTCTCGACCCGCACGGCAACGAGGTGGAACCGGAGGAGGGCCGCGGCGGCGGCCCCGCCGCCGTCGACGACCGGGACCGGGCACCGGCCCTCACCGCCATGCGGCGGTTCCTGGAGTCCAAGGCGGACGCGCGGCTGGCCATCGGAGGCAAGCGCGAAGGCTTCCAGGGCCGGATGCCGGGGCTGATGGAGGAGCTGCTCTTCGCGCTCGAGGGCGGCAAGCCCCTCTACCTCGCGGGCGGCTTCGGCGGGGCCACCATGGACGTCGCGCGCCTGCTGGGCGCCGGCGACACCGCCTGGTTCCCGCCGCTGCCGCCGCCGGCGGACGCGCGCTACGCGCAGGGGCTCACCCTGATCGCCGACGTAGCCCGGCGCCCCGGCTGGTCGCTGAGCGACAACGGCCTGGACCGGGAGCAGAACGACCGGCTGATCGCCACGCCGCGGCCGAGCGAGATCGCCGGCCTGGTGACCCTCGGCCTGCACCGGCGCCTGCACCGGTGACGCCCGACCTGCTCGTCGCCTTCATCTCGTACGCGCGCGCCGACGCCCGGGATTTCATGCGGCAGCTGCGCGAGAAGCTACGCCAGATCGCTCCGCACCTCGCGACCTGGGCCGACGAGGACCGGCGGCCCGGCGAGACCTTCGTGCACGCGATCGACCCCGTGCTGCGCGGCTGCGACGTCTTCATCTTCCTCATGACCCGGACGAGCGTCCGCCTCGACAACCTGAACTGGTGCGAGAAAGAGCTCGGGATCGCCCTCGAGCGGCGGATCCCCGTCGTCGTGCTGCGGCTGCACCGCGACGCCGAGCGGACCGTCCAGCTCAGCAACATCCCGGACCACGACTTCACCGACGAGGCCACGTACGACTGGGACGGGCTCGCCGCCGAGCTGCGCCGGATCGGCTCACCCGACCGGGTCCTGGCGGGGCTGACCGGGCTGCTGCGCTCGTACGAGCAGGCTCGCGCCGAGGCGGTGGGCACCGAGCGGGACCGGCTCGACGAAGCGGTTACCGACCTGCGGGAACGCATCGCGCAGGAGGAGCGTCGCCGGGATTCCGGAACGGCCGCACCGTCGCGTACCCGGCCCGAGAAAGCCGCTCCCCCGCCGTCCTCCGCCACGGCCGGTGCCGTGATCACCATCAACGAGATGCCGGTCTTCGTGCCCGTACGCTTCCAGGACCGGCGCGACGTCGTCGCCGAGGTCGAGGCGAAGCTGGGCAGCGGGCCGGTCCGGGTCATCGCCGTGACGGGTGCCGCCGGGTCGGGCAAGACGGCCCTGCTGGCCCGGATCCGCGACCGCCTGGCCGTCATCGGCCCCGCCGGCACCAAGGCCTTCGTCTACCTCGCCGCCCGGGGCAACCGCCGCATCACCGCCGGTCTGCTGCTGGAGAAGCTGTGCGGGGCGATCCCGGATCCGCAGCAGGCCGACGACGTGGAGGCGGCCCTGCAGGTCGGGGACAGCCGGCTGGTCAAGCTGGATCGCGTGGTGACGGCGCTGGGCGACCGGATGGTGGTGCTGGCCCTCGACGACGCGGAGGAACTGCTCGACGGCGACCGCCGGTTCCACGACCGCGAGCTCCGCGACCTCCTCATCGCGCTGGCCCGGCGCGACGGCCACGGCGTACGCGTCCTGGTCGCCGGCCACCACCGGCCCGTCGAGCTGCGGTACGCCCTGCGGGACCGCTGCTGGCCCGTGTTCCTCGACGGCGGGATACCGATGCCGTACGCGGGCTACCTGCTGCAGGGCCTCGACCCCGGCGTCCTGGGCCTCGCCGGCGCGTCCCGGGAGCAGCTGCGCCGCCTCCACGACCTGACCCAGGGACTGCCGCGCTCCCTGGAGCTGCTGGCCGGCTACCTGCGCGGCGACGCCCGGCTCTCGATCGACGAGCTCATCCGCGAGCTGGAGGCCCAGGAGCAGCGGCCCACGGCCCTGTTGGAGGGACTCGCCGCCCACCTCTCGCGTACCGAGCTGCGGGTGGTGCAGGCCCTCGCCGTGCTGGGGCGTCCCGTGCCGCCGGCGGCGGTGGACCACGTCCTCGGCCCGTTCGTGCAGGGCATCGACAGCGCGGGCACGCTCGAGGAGCTGAGCAAGTGGCGGCTGGTCCGCAGCTACGACGGCGGGTATTCGCTGCCCCCGGAACCGGACGCCGCGTTCTTCCGGTCGACGATCCCCGACCCGCACGAGCGCGGCGAACCCGGCGGCTTCACGGTCGACGCCCTCTGGCTCCGGGCGGCCGACTGGTTCGCCACCCGGCGCCGCGGCACGGTCCTGCGCCCGGGTGACCTGGAGCCCGAGCTCAGCGAGATCGAGCTGCGCATCCGCAGCGGGGACGCCGGCGAGGCCCTGTCCATCATGAACCGGATCGACGACAAGTACCTCACCCGGTGGGGGCAGAGCGACGTGCTGATCCGCTGGCGGGAGCACCTGCGCGGCACGCTGGGCGATCCGGCGCTCGAGGGGCCGAATCTGTCGTACCTGGCCGCCGCGCGGCAGCAGCAGGAGGACACCGAGGGCATCCTCGCCACGATCCGCCAGGCCATGCAGGCCGCCCGCGACATCGACGACGACCGCAATCACGTCCGGGTCAAGGTGCAGCTCGCCGAGGCCCACCTCAACCGCGGCGACGCCGCCACGGCCGCGTCCCTCTACACCGAGATCATCGACGAGGCGGCCGCCCTGAGGATGGCCACCCGCGCCATCACCTCCCGCGTGGACCTCGCGGTCTGCCTGTCGAAGGCCGGCCGGTTCCGCAAGGCCCTCGGGCAGCTCGGGCTCGCCGAGGAGGCGATCCGCCGGCGTACCGACTCCGGGCGCGACCGGCTCGAGGCGTTCCACCGGCTCAACAGCGGCTGGGTCCACGGGCAGCTCGGCCGGCCCGGGCGCGCGCTGGACCTGGTCCGGCGGGCCCTGGAGCTGGCCGAGGGCCTGGGTGACGACCTGCTGACCGGCCGGTGCCGCGACGGCGAGGCGGCGATCCTCATCCACCTGGACCGGTACGCGGAAGCGGCGGACAGCGCCCGCCAGGCCGCCCAGCTGGGCGTACGGCGCAACAACGCGGCGCTGTCCCGGCAGGCCAACGTGACGCTCGCGCTGAGCCTGCTGTACCTACGGGACGCCGACGGCGCTGCCACGGCCGCTGCGGCGGCGGCCCGGTACACCCACACGCCCCGCGCGCTGGGAGCGCTCGGCGTGCACGGCCTGATCGAATTCACCCGTGGCAATTTCGACGCCGCGCGCGCCGCCTTTCATGAGGCTCACACGTACGCCCGTATCCGCCTCGACCGCGACGACCGGGACTACCAGTCGCTCGACGCGGTCGCAATGGTGCTGTGCGGCCTTGCGCTCTGCGGGGACGAGGAGATGGCGGAACATTCCGTCGAGACGTTCCGGCGGGCGCGCCGGATAGCGACGAAACGCGGCATCGTCGAGCACAACCGGCGGCTGCTGGCACAGTTCTCGGAGCATGCCGACCGGCGGTTGCTGGAGCGCGTCCAGCGGGCGGCCGAGGGCGACCGGGCTAGAGAACCCGCAGCGCACGCAGCGGGATGAAGCTCTCCTCGGTGTCGCCGTCCCACAGCACGGCCGCCTCGGGCTCGAGCTGGTCGACGACGTCGATGATCTGACCCGCCGGGTGATACCGGCCGCGTTCGACGTCGTGGAAATTCGGCCACACCTTGTCGTTGCGGGTGAGCCTCAGCGCCTCGTTCGTGAAGAGACAGAGGGCGGCCCAATCCTCTTCGCGGCGCCAGCGGGAGGGATACACGTAATAGTCCTCGTCCGTCACGCCTCTCGACGCTAAGGGCCGCCCGCCGCGCCGGTCCATGAGAGACCGGCGGCATACCTACGCTCGAGTTCCGGCAGGACCCGGCACACCCGCCGTCAGCACCTCCGCGGCGTTCGACAGGCCCGCCAGCTTGCCGAAGCTGAGCACGTAGCCGACGAGCCGCTGCTGCAGGTCGGCCAGGTCGGCACGGCAGGCCGCGTCGTCCGGCCACTCCGACTCCGGGCGGTCCCGGTGGGCCTGCTCCCAGTCGTGCAGCGCCGGGTGCCAGCGGGACAGGAACGGCCGGAGCTCGAGGTTGAGCATGGCGATGGCCAGGTGCTCGACCGCCGGGTCGGAGCCGCCCTGCCGCGACGGCTGGGAATCCTTGAGCAGATCGCGGATCACGGCGAAGAGGCTGTAGAGGGAGGTGAGCGCCTCGCGGACGCGGCCGCTGCCGTCCGCCACGGGCTGGGTGGCGATGCGGGTGCTGGCCTCCACGAACAGCTTCCAGGCCACGTCCTGGCCGTCGCGGGTGACGGCGAAGCGCAGCCGGCTGAACTGCGGCACGCTGACGGTGATGTCCGTGAGGCGCACCGAACGGCGGTAGCCGAAGACCACCACGACGATCAGGAGCCCGGCGAGCGCACCGCAGACGGTGAACAGCCCCGGCCGGGGCAGGCGTACCGCCTGGTACGCCAGGAAGCCGGCCGCCGCGCCCAGCAGCAGGCCGAGCAGCGCCTTCGTCCACAACTCACGGATCCGCGACAGCATGACGTGATCATCACACACTCTCGCGGCGGGCCAGCCACAGCGTGTGTTCCCGCGAGATCGCCCGCTCGGACTCCTCGACGAAGTCCGCCCACTCGTCCTCGGTGGGCCCGGCGCCCAGCATCCGCTCCGCACGGGTACGGATGATCTGCAGTTCCCGGGCGGTCACGGCGTACGACTGGGCGAGGTTCTGGTGGTCCTTGGTCTGCAGCCAGGCGGCGGCACTGGCGGCCACGGCGCCGAGGATGCCCAGCACGTCGATGTCCAGCACGTCGAACGCCTTGAGCGCACCCGCGACCAGGCCGATCGACTGGGCGACGATCACCACGGCGAACCAGTGCCGGACCCGGGCCTCGTTGTACGCCGCCTTGCCGGCGTACCAGGCGATCTGGGAGTCGACCCGCTCGGTGAGGTAGACCTCGCGGCGGCGCTCCAGGGGCTCGCCGCGCAGCCGGCCCATCGCGGCGGTGATCTGCCCGGCGCCGGTACGGGTCACCACCGACCGCATCTCGCGCATGATGTCGACGAGCCGGGCCGCGAACAGGTCCTCGGCGTCCACCGAGGCGTCGTGACGGAAGGCACCGCCCGCGACGCTGTACTGCCAGGCGAGGGTCTTGACGGACTCGGCGACCGCGCGGCCCTCGTACCAGCGCTGCTGCGGTTTGGTGCTCAGGGCGTACGTGGCCGTGCCGATCGCCGCGGCGAAGGCGAGGGCGGCGACCAGCGCGCCGAGGTCGAGGTGCCGCCCGGCGACGGTGGCGCGTACGTCCACCGCACCGCCGACCGCGGCGACGCAGGCCAGGATCAGCCCGGCGAGCGTGAACCGCAGGAATCCCGACTGGCCCTGCGCGGAGGCGGCCTCCGCGTCGGCGAGCACCGGCGGGAATTGTTCCTCCGTCGTCACAGCGTCCCCCCAGCCGGCCCGCGCGGCACCGGGGATCGGTGCGGCACTGTCCGTGGTGGAATCGTAGCGACCGGCTGTCACCGACGCTCACGGGCCGGGCTCACCGCGGATCGGATCGCCTCCGCCACGGTGTCGGCGGCTACGGCACGAACGAGATCGACGTCCACGCCCTCGGTCACCTCCCCGGTGGCCAGCGCGACCACCGCGTCGCCGTCGAAGCGCGAATGCGCAGGATGCAGGGCCCGCGCGAAGCCGGTGTGGCCGCTCTGCGCCAGCAGGAAGCAGTCGGACTTGGACAGCCGCGCGTCGGTCAGGACCACCGCCACGGTGGTGTTGGCGATCCCGAACGGCGCCTCGGTGCCGGCCCCGGCGGCCGCACCCCCGACCATCGGCGAACCGTCCTCCGCCAGCACGTCGCCCCAGGCGTTGACCGCGACGACCGCGGCGACCTGCGCGGGGCCGGCGCTGCGCCGGGCCTGTCCCAGGCCGCCGGGGTCCTGCCGCCCGCGCCACTTTCCCGTCGACGCGCCGGCACCGGCACCGGCACGACCCGTGCCGAACGGCTCGCCGGACCACGCGGCCAGGGCGGCCGCCCGGCCGGCGGCGGCGTCCGGCGGCCCGGTCCGCACCGAGCCGTCGAAGATCGACATTCCGATCACGATCGGTACGGGGCCCGCCGGCGTGGGAAACCCGTCGCCGCGCTCGCGCAGGAGCCCCATCACCCCGTCGGCCGCGGCGAGCCCGAACGCCGAGCCGCCGGAGAGCACCACGGCGTCCACCCGATCCACCAGCCGCGTCGGCTCCAGCAGCGCGAACTCCCGCGTCGCCGGCGCGCCGCCGCGCACCTCCCCGGAGGCCACCGTGCCCGGCGGCGGGAGGATGACGGTCACGCCGGTGCCCGCGCCGGTCCAATTCCCGGCGTACGCCGACAGCAGCTGCGGTTGAGCCATGCCCCGATGATGCCTAAGGCTTGCGGGCGACGGCGCCGAACTCGTCGACCTCGCGCAGGTCCTCGTGGCTGGCGTCCGGGGCGGGACGCCAGCGCGAGCACGGCACCAGGCCGGGCTCCACGACCTCCAGCCCGGTCAGGTACGTGGCCAGCTCGCCGGGGCTGCGCAGGTGATAGGAGAGCGGCGCGTTGGCGTTCCACACCGCGATCGCCTCCTCGAAGGCGGGCCCGTCGATCACGTTGGTGCCGTCGGCGGTGACCAGGTAGCTGCCCGACGGCAGCCCGGCGAGCAGCCGCCGCACGATCGAGCCGGCCTCCTCCACGCTCGGGACGTGCCCGAGGATGTTCATGAGGATCAGGCCGACGGGCTGCGACAGGTCGAGGGTGCTGCGCCCGGCGAGCTCCAGGATGGTGCCCGGGTCCCGCAGGTCGGCGTCGATGTATTCGGTCACGCCCTGCGGTGTGCCGGTCAGCAGAGCCCGCGCGTACGCGAGGACCATCGGATCGTTGTCCACGTAGACGATCCTGGCCTCGGGTGCCGCCGCCTGGGCGACCTGGTGGGTGTTGTCCACGGTCGGCAGCCCCGTACCGATGTCGAGCAGCTGCCGGATCCCCTGCTCGGCCACCAGGAACGTCACCGCGCGGGTGAGGAAGGCCCGCGAGCTGCGTGCCACCGCCTCGATGTCCGGATAGAGGCCGGCGAACTGGTCGCCGACCTCCCGATCGGACTGGAAGTTGTCCTTGCCACCGAGCCAGTAGTTCCACACCCGGGCGGAATGCGGCACGGTCTCGTCGATCTGCGCTCGCTCACTGCTCACCGGACCACGGTAGCGACCCACGTGCATTGTGGTCGATGGGCAACAGCGTCAGCGCCGGGCGGCGGCGACCGCCTCCCGGACCGCCGCGGCCGGCGCCGGGGTGCCGGCCGGGTCCTCGAAGCTTCCGTACGGCGCACCGTAGGCAGGGGTGTCCGGCTGCAGGCGCCACCCCTCGGCCAGCGGTCCGGCGTCCACGGTGTCGTAGCCGATCGCGTCGAGGAACGCGGCCACGGCCTCCTTCGCCGCCGCGTCGTCACCCGCGACGGTGAGGGCCGTACGGTCGGCAGCCCCCGCCGGGCGCGCCAGCGAGGCCAGGTGCCGGAAGTAGATGTTGTTGAAGGCCTTGACGACCCGGGCGCCGCCGAGGTGCCGCTGCAGCAGCTCGCTGCTGGTGGCGGAGGCGTCGTCGAGCTCCGGGAACTGGCCGTCACGCTGCGGGTAGTAGTTGTTGGTGTCGATGACCACCTTGCCGGCCAGCGGCTCGGCGGACACATCGCCGTACGCCTTGAACGGCACCGTCACCACCACGATGTCGCCGGCCGCCGCGGCGTCGGCGGGCCGCCCGGCGCGCGCGTGCGGTCCGAGCTCGTCGGTGAGGGCCTTGAGGGTCTCGGGACCGCGGGAGTTGCTGAGCACCACGTCGTAACCGGCCGCGACGGCCAGCCGCGCGACGGTGCCGCCGATGTTCCCGCTACCGATGAAACCGATCGTCGTCATACCTGCCGCGAACCCGCGGGCGGTACGGCCCATTCCGGCCACCCGCCGGATGTCGCGTTCGCCACTCCCGGCGGCACCGCGGTCGTGCCATCCTCGTGGCCATGGACCTGCTGTTCACCGGCGGCCCACTGTTCGGCTCCGACGCCACCGCCCTGCTCGTCCGCGACGGCCGCATCCTGGCCACCGGGCACGACGACGTGCGGGATCTCGCCCGACCCGGCGCGGAGGTGATCGACCTGGCCGGGCGGCTGCTGCTGCCGGGCTTCCAGGACGCGCACGTCCACGCGGTGCTGGGCGGCGTCGAGCTCGGGCAGTGCGATCTCACCGGCACCACCGACACCCTTGAATACCTGCGGCGGATCGGCGCGTACGCGGCGGCTCACCCGGAGGCGGCGTGGATCGTCGGGGGCGGCTGGTCGATGGAGAGCTTCGCGGGCGGCGTACCCGGGAAGGACCTTCTGGATCGGGTCACCGGGGGCCGCCCGGCGTTCCTGACGAACCGCGACCACCACGGTGCCTGGGTCAACAGCCGGGCGCTGGAGCTGGCCGGCATCACCGCCGCGACCCCGGACCCGGCCGACGGGCGCATCGATCGCGGACCCGGCGGGGAACCGGCCGGCGGGCTGCAGGAGGGTGCCATGGCGCTGGTCGCCGCTGTGGTGCCGGCCGTCACCGCCGCCGACCGCCTGGCCGGGCTGCACCGCGCCCAGCGGCTGCTGCACTCGCTCGGGGTCACCGCCTGGCAGGACGCGATGCTGTGCGCGTCCAACGGCTATCCCGACGTGTCCGGCGCCTACCTCGCCGCCGCGACCAGCGGCACGCTGCTCTCCCGGGTCGCCGGGGCCCTGTGGTGGGACCGCGACCTGGGTGCGGGGCAGATTCCCACCCTCGTGGAGCGCCGGGAGAGATTCACGACGGGGCCGTTGCGGTGCCACACGGTGAAGCTGATGCTCGACGGGGTGGCGGAGAACTTCACGGCCGCCATGACGGCGCCGTACCGCGACGCGTGCGGGCGGCCGACCGGCAACAGCGGTCTGTCGTTCATCGATCCGCAGGCGCTGCGGGGACACGTCACCGCCCTCGACGCCCTCGGATTCCAGGTGCATTTCCATGCGCTCGGCGACCGGGCCGTGCGCGAGGCCCTCGATGCGGTGGCCGCCGCGCGGGCCGCGAACGGCACCCGCGACACGCGTCCCCACCTGGCGCATCTGCAGGTCGTGCACCCCGGCGACATCCCGCGCTTCGCGCAGCTGGACGCCACCGCCACCGTGCAGGCACTGTGGGCCGCCCACGAGCCGCAGATGGACGAGCTGACCATCCCGTTCCTCGACCCGGCCCTGGCCATGCGGCAGTACCCCTTCGGGGATCTGTGGCGCGCCGGTGCCCGCCTGGCCGCCGGCAGTGACTGGCCGGTGAGCAGCCCCGACCCGCTGCTCGGCGTGCACGTGGCGGTGAACCGGGTGCTCGCCGGCGAGGACCGGCCGCCTTTCCTGCCCGGGCAGGGGCTCGAGCTCGAGACGGCGCTGCGGGCGTACACGAGCGGGTCGGCGTACGTGAACCGCCTGGACGACACCGGCACCCTGTCGGCCGGGAACCGGGCGGATCTCGTCGTGCTGGACCGCGACCCGTTCGCCGGACCGCCGGAGGCGATCGGCGAGACCCGCGTGGCGCTCACCTATGTCGCGGGTGAGCGGGTCTACTCGTCGCGCGACGCGTGAGCACCGTGCCTCGGCTGGGATTCCTCCGTCGCGGTGTCCTCGTCCTCCGCCGCCTCGTCGGCGGCCTGCTCCGGCTCGCCCGGGGTCTCGGCGTCGGCCGCCACGACCGGGGCCGGCACGTCGGGAAGCTCCGCGGTCACCTGCGGCTGGTCCACCCACAGCGCCCGCAGCTGGTTCTGCATGAACGAGGTCAGCCGGGCGCGGTACTCGCGGTCGAACTGCTCGAGCGCCTCGATCTGCTGCTGGAGCGACTCCCGGCGGGCGCCGAGGCTGCCGACCACGTCGTCGTAGCGCTGCTGGGCGGCCATCCGCAGCTGGTCCGCGTTCGCCTGCGCGTCGGCCGTGATGCGACCGGCCTCGCCGCGGGCCTCCAGGACCACCTTCGCGGCGCTGCGCTGGGCCTCCTCGGCGCGCGCCTGGGCGTCGCGGGCGGTCTGCTCGGCCGCGGCCCGGGCGTCGAACAGCACCTGCTCGGCCTCGCGCCGCACGTTGTGCGCGTGCATCTGCGCCTCGCGCCCGATCTCCTCCGCGGCCGCGAGCGCCTCGGTGCGGATCTTGTCGGCCTGCTGCTGTGCCTTGGCGAGGTGATCCTCGGCGGTGCGCTGCGCCATGGTCAGCACCTGCAGCGCCTGGTTCGACGGGACGCCGGGGCCGGCCGGGGAGAGCAGCACGTGCTCCGAGGTCGCACTTTCCGGGGAAGTCCCGTTGAACATCACTCTCACACGATCCTTCATCCGATTGTCCGACACCGGAGACCTCCACAGGTGGCCCGAGAACGGCGGCATGCTACCAACGTGACCAGCGGATACGCGAGGGGTCGAGTCGTGGCGGAATAGTTACGCTCAGTGATATACGAATAATCATATCGGTCGTCCTTAATGAATATCCCGGCGGCACGGCATTTCCGTGGTACCGTTGCCGTGTTGCAGTTTTGATTTCCGTTGACGTCACCGGCGCCTGATGGGTATCTGAGCCCGCCAGGCGCATTTTGTTTCCGCGCCCCACCGGCGGACCATTTTCCCTCCCCGCCGGACGACGGGCGATCAACCCGGCGACACGAGGATCCCGCGCGGTGCGGGGTTCCCCTGTGCTGCAAGGAGCGGACATGGCTTTCGGAACCGTCAAGTGGTTCAACGGCGACAAAGGCTTCGGTTTCATCACCCAGGACGACGGCGGCGATGTGTTCGCGCACTTCTCCGCGATCGCGGCGGACGGTTACCGCAGCCTCGAGGAGAACCAGCGGGTCGAGTTCGACGTGACCCAGGGCGCCAAGGGACTCCAGGCGTCGAACATCCGCATCGTCTGAGTCCTCCCGTGACTCGAACGGCCCGCCGGTTCGGCGGGCCGTTCGTCATGTTCGGGACCCCCTGTCAGGGCCGGCGGGCACGGAAGACGGCCGGCCGGCGTTCCCGATGGTCGTCCGCCGGGCCCAGGTGCGGGCGGTCGTAGGTGGCGACCCGGTCCATCAGCCCGTCCGGCACGTGACCACGGCCGGGGTCACCCGCCAGCACCAGCGCCCCGCGGGCCGCCTGCCGGGTCAGGAACGCGAGCACCCGGACGGCGAGGCCCTCCTCGTACAGCCCGTCGCCCGCGAGGATGACGTCCGCGCCCTCGCCGTCGCCGTCGAGCAGGTCGTGCGGCAGGCAGGTCACCCCGCCGACGCCGTTCGCCGCGGCGTTGGCCCGGATGGCCGCGGTCGCGTACGGGTCGATGTCGTTGGCCAGGACCGACGCCGCGCCGGCACGGGCCGCGGCGATCGCGACGAGCCCGGAGCCGGAGGCCACGTCGAGCACCGTGCGCCCGGCCACCAGCGCGGGATGGTCCAGGACGTAGCGGGCGAGCGCCTGCCCGCCGGACCAGGCCGACGCCCAGAACGGTGGCTGCAGTCGCCGGCCCTCGGCCGCCTCGAGGCGCGCCCACAGCAGCGTCGGGTCGTCTGCCAGGAGCAGCCGGATCTCCGGAACCAGCGCGACGGGCCGCAATGACAGTCCGTCACCGGCCGGCAGCGCCGTCGTGACGCCCTCGTCACTCAGCCACGGCGTCAGCGAGCGCGTCGGATGCTCTTCGATGTCACATCACCCTCATGAGGAGCCGTTCGCCGCGGCCAGGATGATGCCGCCGCAGATGCACAGCAGCAGGACGAGCGACACCACCAGCAGCGCGATGGTGACCGCCATGCCCGGATACTTCTGCGGGGGCGTACCGAGCGCACCGCCGATGAACGCGATCATCGGGGCCCGGTACTCGAGCTCGACCGTCTGTCCGGAATGCACCGCGATGCCGAGGTCCGCGGCGCCGATGCGCGGCGGCAGGAAATACGGCACGTGGACGTGGACGTGATGCTGACCCGGAGCGACGGGCAGGACCGTACGCCCCCACGCGTTCGCCGCCGGCTGACCGTTGATCTCCACCTGCGGCTTGAACAGCCCCAGCATGAACGCCAGCGGGTGGTACTTGAGCGTGAGGGCGATGGCACCGCCACCCTGCGGCGCTCCGGGCGGCGGGTAAGCGCCGGGCTGCTGCTCGTACACGATCGATCCTCCCCGTGGGCCGGTCGGCGCAGGATACTGCCTTGCCCGGCCGGAACCGGCGACGGGGTCCGCCCGGACGACGCCGAAAATTCTCCGGATCTCCGTTGAACATCCGGCGGGCGAACGGCGTCCTAGTCGGTGTGACCTTCGAGCAATTCGCGATGGCCCGGCTTCCGAGCCTGCTGCGGTACGCGGTCGTCCTCACCGGCGACCGCGAGCTCGCGCAGGACGTCGTCCAGGAGGTGCTGGCCCGGGCGCACGTGCGCTGGCGCCGCATCAGTGACGCCGACTCACCCGAGGCGTACGTCCGCCGGATGGTGCTCAACGAGTATCTGTCCTGGCGGCGCAGCTGGGCGGCGCGCAACGTGCACGCCGTGGGTGAGCGGCTGGTGGACCTCGACGACGCCCGCGGCGGGGTGGGCGACCACGCGCAGGACGTCGTGGAGGCCGACGAGCTCTGGAAGCGGCTGGCCACGCTCGGACGCAAGCAGCGGGCGGTGCTGGTGCTGCGCTACTACGAGCAGCTGGACGACGTGGCGATCGCCGACCTGATCGGCTGCTCGCCGGCGACCGTCCGCAGCCACGCGTCGAGGGCGCTGAAGACTCTCCGGCTGACGTCGGAGCGACACACCAAGATCCACGCCGAGGAGACGTCGTGATCGACAACGGAGACAGGCTCCGCGAAGCCTTCGAGAGACATGAACATCTGACCCCCGACCCGGCAGCCGTCTATGCCCGTGTCCAGGAGCTGTCCCGCAGCTACCAGCGGCGCCGGTGGGGCGCGCAGGCCGCGGGCGGTGCCGTGCTCGGTGCCGGCCTCATCGCCGGGGTGATGACGCTGCCGGGGCTGCTGCCCGGCCAGGGGTCCAGCGGCTCGGGGAACATGGTCGCACCCGCGGCCGCCCCGGCGACGCCGTCCGCGGCGCCGTCGTTGTCCCTCCCGCCGGTGCAGACCCCGTCACTGTCGCCGGCGGAGGAGAAGCTGCAGAAGCAGTACGACGCCTACTTCAACGCCGGTTACGACTACGACGACGCCGTCCGGCTGGCCAAGCTCTGGAAGATGAACAAGAACGACATCGGTGCCGTGAAGGCGGCGGCCGGCCGCAAGCTGCTGGACGGCAAGAAGCTGCCGATCAAGCCCGGCAGCGCCCCGGACGCCCCCGAGCCGCCGCAGTCGAAGGAGGTCCAGCAGGTCGAAGCCTTCTTCAACGCGGGCTACGACATCAACGACGCGGTGGAGCTGGCCAAGATCTGGAAGAAGCCCACCGCGTACGACGCCAAGGTCCTGGGCGGCAAGAAGCTGCTGGCCGGCGAGACCCTGCCGATCCAGCCGTGACCGCCCCGCTGCACCGGCGTACGGGATTCGAGATCGAGCTGATGGCCCCGCCAGGCCTCAGCCGGCTGAGCCTCGCGCGGGAACTGGCCGACCGGCACGGCGGCCGGGTCCACCCGGTGTGGCACCACGACAGCGAGCCGTCCCTGGTCCCGGGCCTGGGACGGTTCCTGCACCTGACCCAGGGTTTCGAGGTACGCCGTGACGACGGCCGCCTGCTGTGCACCCTGGTGGACGACGTCACCCTCCTCGCCGGCCTGGATCCGCGGACGCCCCCCGCGCCCGGCTGGTTCCGGGTCCTCACCGACGACCCGCGCCTGTTGCGGCTGCTCGCCCTGCACAGCGATCCGGGCGGCACGATCGGGGCGGCGCTGGACGCGACCGCGCAGCTCTGGGCCGCCAAGGTGGACCGGCACGGCGGCATCTACCAGCTCGCCGACGCGACGGGCGCGACGATCGCCCTCGCCGCGCCCCAGGGCGGTGAGCGTGAACGCCCCTGCGAGATCGTCACTCCCCCGCTGAGCACCGGCCACGGCGACGCCCTGGAGGAGCTGCTCGGCCCGGCCCGCGAGCTGGGCTTCGCCGTGCCGCGCGAGGCGGCCGTGCACCTGCACGTCGACGGCGCACCGTTCCGCGAGGCGCATGCACTGGCCAACGTGGTGCGGCTGTTCGCGTGGTGGCGGGAGCCGCTGCGCGCGATGCTGCAGACGAACCCGGCGTGCCGGCGGCTGGCCCCGCTGCCGGAGCCGCTGGTCCGGGCCGTCGACGGCAACCCGTCGTACGAGCAGCTGTGCGAGGCGGCGGAGCTCGGCGGCCTGACGAAGTTCTTCGACGTCAACCTGACCCAGCTGCTGACCGCCACGCCCCTGCGGGACACCGTCGAGATCCGGATCCTGCCGGGCGCCATCACGTCCGAGGAGATCGTGCACCGCGCCGCGCTGGTCGAGCTGCTGCTGGAGCGCTGCCTGGACGCCGAGCCTTTCCCCGCCGCTCCCCCGCACATCGATGCGGCGGTGAACCAGTTGCTCCACCTCGCGGCGCAGGCTCTGGCGCGCCGGGCCCCGCTGCCCACGCATTGAGAACCGGCACCGTCCGGCATGGACGGTCGATGCCCGCGCTACTACTATCCGTGTCTGGAACGTAGCTCAGAGTCCTAGACGACAGGAGCACGCGTTGACTGACACACGCCAGGCGCCCACGGCACGCCGGTACCCGTTCAGCGATCCGGACCGGCTCGACCTCGACCCGCTCTACGCCCGGCTGAGACGCTCGGAACCGGTGACCCGGGTACGCCTGCCCTTCGGCGAGGACGCCTGGCTCGCCACCCGCTACCAGGACGTCCGTACCCTGCTGGGCGATCCCCGGTTCAGCCGCGCCGCGAGCGTGGGCCGCGACGAGCCCCGCACCACGGCGCAGCAGGTCGGCGGCGGGCTGCTCGCCATGGACCCGCCGGACCACAGCAGGCTGCGCCGGCTGGTCGCCAAGGCGTTCACCGCCCGCCGGGTGGAGGAGCTGCGCCCGGCCACCACCGCGATCGCGAACGAGCTGATCGACGCGATGACGGCCGCGGGTCCCCCGGCCGACCTGGTCGAGCACTTCGCCACCCCGCTTCCCGTACGGGTGATCTGCCGCCTGCTCGGCGTACCCGCGGGCGACCAGCACCTGTTCCGCACGTGGTCGGAGGCGATCGTCTCCACCACCTCGCTGAGCCCCGAACGGATCGAGGAGTACATCGCGAACCTGCACGCGTACATGGCGGGCCTGATCGCCGAGCGGCGGGTGACGCCGACCGACGACCTGATCGGTGCCCTCGTGCAGGCCCGCGACGACGACAACGACCGCCTGAGCGAGGAGGAGCTGGTCGAGCTCGCGGCCGGCCTGCTCGCCGCCGGGCACGAGACCACGGTCACCCAGATCCCCAACTTCCTGTACGTCCTGTTCACGAACCAGGCGAAGCTCGCGGAGCTGCGCGCCGCCCCGGAGCTGATCCCGGCCGCGGTCGAGGAGCTGCTGCGCTACGTGCCGCTGGGCGCGGCGTCGGCGTTCGCCCGCTACGCCACCGAGGACGTCGAACTCAGCGGCGTCCTCATCCGGGCCGGCGAGCCGGTGCTCGGCTCCCTGTCCGCCGCCAACCGCGACGACGAGGTCTTCGCCGACCCCGACGGGCTGGACTTCACCCGCGAGAGCAACCCGCATCTGGGCTTCGGCCACGGCGTGCACCACTGCCTCGGCGCCCAGCTCGCCCGCATGGAGCTCCAGGTGGCGCTCGCGACCCTGCTCGGCCGCCTGCCGGGGCTGCGCCTGGCGGTCGGCGAGCAGGACCTGCCGTGGAAGTCGGGCCTGCTGGTCCGCGGCCTGCGGGCCATGCCGGTGACCTGGTGACGCACGACGGCCCGGGAGCCGCAGCTCCCGGGCCGTCGCACCGGCACGCGGATCAGCGGATGCTGACCAGCTCCCGCAGCGGCGCCCGGCTGGAGCCGCCGGCCGCGCTGAGGCTCTTCGCCGCGGCGGCCGTCGGGTCCGGCGCCGGCACCGGCGAGCACTGCTTGTCGGAACGGTTGCCGTGCACCCGCGTCGGCAGGGCACCGGTGGCCAGGTACGCGGCGATGGTGTCGTCCGTGCAGGCGACGCCGTTCAGCGAACCGGCGTGCGTGGTGCCGCCGACGCCCTCCAGCAGCACCGAGCGCGGGAAGCGCTTGCGCACCTCGAGGCTGCCCGAGTACGGCGTGGCCGCGTCCTTGGTCTCACTGATCAGCAGGATCGGCGGAGCGTTCTTGCCGTTGACGGTCACCGGCTTGCCGACCTGGCCGCCCCGGTTCCGGCACGGCGCGTTGTACCAGGCGTTGTTCCAGGTGATGAAGGGTGCCTTGGCGTACGTACGCCAGTTGTCCCGCTCCCACTTCGACCAGCTCTTCGGCCACTGCACGTCGGTGCACTGGGTGGCGAGGTACATGGCGTAGCCGTTGTCGGCACCGGGGTCGCCCGGAGCGGCGTAGAGGTCCTTCAGCGGTGCGGCGTCGTGGTCGTTGACCCAGGCGGCGAACGCCTGGGCGACGTTGCGACGGTAGCCGCCAGGATTTTTCTCATCCCTAGCCTCTCCACAAGGCCACCCGTCGCGGGCGGCCTCCGGAGAGTAGTCATCAAGACATACGGATGCGCCATATCCGCTAGGCCGATTCCTACCCCCAACATCCGAGTTTGGTGTCCGTCCTCTTCCGATTCGTCCATTCCCGCCGGAACTGATCACAGGTCGAGGAGCTCCACTTCCACCGTGGTCGTGTGGCCCGGATCGAGGTGCTGGGCGCGGCGCACCGCCTTCTTGACCGGCAGCACGTACGCCGCGCGGCCCTTGTCTGGGAAGATCGAGGTCGTCCACGTGGTGGCGCCGATCCTGGCCCGCACGCGCAGGGATCCGAAGCCGCGCCGCACCCCCTCGGTCATGTCGCGGACGGTCTCCGACTCCTCGGCGGGCAGGCTGACGAACGTCCAGCTGTCGCCCCGGCGGGCGTCCCAGATCCACAGCTCCGCGTCGAACACGATGACCACGGCGTCAGCATGGCACGGGGGTCCGACAGTTCCCGCTCACCAGGCTGCGCGACGACGACGCCGCGGAGTGGCTGGGCGCCACCCTCGCCCGGTTGCATGCCCTTGAGCGCACTGGCCGCGAAGGGCCCGACTGGTACCACCTGAACGACGCGGTCGGCGGCCGCGGGCTCCGTGCTGCGCCGGCACCTGCCCGCGGTCCTCGCCGCGGGCGACTACGTGTCGACGCATCGCGACGTGGAGCCGTGGAACGTGCTCATGACCGGTTCGGGGCCGGCGCTGGTCGACTGGGACACCGCGGGGCCGGAAATGGTCCGCCGCGTCGCGATCCTGCTGGGTCGCCTCGCGGAACGGCTGCGCATGCCCCTCGGCGAGCAGCCGCTCGGTGAGCGGATCGCCACGCCGGCGGCGTTCGCCGAGCAGGTGCGGGGCGGGGCCGTGCTGCCCGGCTGAGCCGCGGGCGGTTTGTGCCCACCATCACCGCCGGACCCGGATTGTCCGATGGCGCGCCGCCGTTGTGACTGCGGCGCGCGTGAATCGCCCGCGCCGGCAAGGAGATGTCGCATGCACAAGATTCCTGATGAGACGGTACGTGCGGAAGCGGTGTTCGTCTCGCACCTGCAGGCGTCGGACGCCCTCAGCGCCGAGGTCGTCGCCGACACCGTCGACACGCTGCTGCACCGGGACGGCCCGGCGGGGTGCGCCGCCGGGATGGCGTACGAGTTCGGTGAGCACCCGGACACCGCCGTGCCCCGGATGCGCTGGGCCCGCGACCTCGTCCGCCGCGAGGTTTGAGCAGGCCACGAGGGGGAAAGCCAGCCGCGTGAGGATCAGCCGGTGCACCGCGGCGCTGCTGCTGGCGACCCTCGCGGCCTGCTCGTCCCCCCGTCCGGTGACGTCCGGCGCAGACGGCGCCGCCGCCAGTACGCCGTCCCCGGACGCGGTGGCGTCCCGCACGGCCGCATCCGGGGCCACCGCCTCCCGAGCCGGTGCGGCTCCCGCGGTGCTGATCGGTGCCGGCGACATCGCCAGCTGCGAGAGCACCGGCGACAGCGGCACGCTCGCGCTGCTCCAGCGGTTCCCGGGAACCGTCTTCACGCTCGGCGACAACGCCTACCCGAACGGCAGCCGCACGAATTTCGCCCGGTGTTACGGCCCCACGTGGGGACGCGTGAAGTCCCGGACCCGGCCTGCCGTCGGCAACCACGAGTACCACAGCCGCGGCGCCGGGCCGTACTTCGACTACTTCGGGGCGGCGGCCGGGCCTCGCGGCAAGGGCTACTACTCGTACGACGCCGGCGCGTGGCACGTCGTCGTGCTGAACACGGTGTGCTCGGAGGTGCCGGGCGGCTGCGGCAAGGGCTCGGCCCAGGAGCGGTGGCTGCGCGCCGACCTCGCCGCGAGCGCCGCGTCGTGCACGGTCGCGATGGTGCACCACCCGCTGTTCACGTCGGCCGCGACCCACCCGCCGGCCACCGAGACCCGCCCGCTGATCCAGGCCCTCTACGACGCCGGCGCCGAGCTGCTGATGGCCGGGCACAACCACGTGTACGAACGGTTCGCACCGCAGACCCCGGCCGGGCGCCGGGACACCGCACGGGGTATCCGGGAGATCGTGGCGGGCACCGGCGGAGCGGAACGCTACCCCTTCGGCCGGACGGCGCCGAACAGCGAACGGCGGAACAACACGACGTACGGAGTGGTACGCCTGACGCTGCGACCCGGCTGGTACCGCTGGGACTTCCTGCCGGCGCGAGGCGGCTCGTTCACCGACACGGGAACCGGCCGCTGCCACTGACCATTGCGCTGGCGGCCGACGGCGCGGCAACCCCTGGGTCCTCGAGAAAGTAGGACGCCGCTGCGAATTCCACGGGGGAAGAACTCGCAACGGCGTTGCTTCACGTTATCCGACCGGGGGCGCTCCCGTCCAATCACGAGCGTGCCGTTGTTACAACGTTTCCATGGAGCCCTCTCGCCGTGCCCCGAGCGGGCCGCCGCGTGTCCCGTATCCGACACCACAGAGCACAGTGCGCCCGTTCGGGCCGTAACCGATCCCGGACTGTGCGATCCTGTGCGCCGCCTCGGCGCCCGAGCCAGCCGGACGAGTGATTGCCATGGCGTACGCCATGGACAAGGGTGATGATTCCCGACCATTCCACCGTCGCGGGAGACTCACCACGGCATTCATCGAATCCGGACCGGCTCTCCGAGGCGGGGCCGACCGCAGCAAAGGTGAGTTGATGAGTTCTTCCCCACCCGCATCCGTGAGCCTGCGGCTCCCGCAGGACTGGGTGGAGCTGGACCCGCAGGCCGAAGACGTACCCGCCGAACTGCGCCGAGCCGTCGCCGCGCGGTGGGCCGGGCACCCGCTGATCACCGAGGACCGGCTGGTCACCCACCTGACCCCGCCGGCGCTGGAACTGCGCCGGCTCAGCGCCTCGGCGTACGTGGTGGTGGTCGGCGTCTACGCCGACGTGGTGCCGGTCGCGGGCTCCACCGAACCGCTGGTGGTGACCGCCCACGCGATGCTCCGCATGTCGCCGCCGGTGTGCTCGCTGGACGACGTACGCCGGAAACTGGGCGACGACGCAGAGCCGCTGACCCTCCCCTCCGGCCCCGCGGCGCGGGTGAGCGGACCCCTCACCCTCCCCGACCGCACCGGGTACGGGGAGGTGACGGCATACCGGCGCGACTATCACCTGCCGGTGCCGGGGACGGACAGCGTGGGCACCCTGTCGTTCCTGACCCCGAACACGGCCCTGGCCTCGGTGTTCGACGACGTCTTCGACGCGGTGGCCGGCACCCTCACCTTCGGCTGGAAAGACTGACCGTGCCGTCCCCGGCTTCGGAGCCTCCTGTGCGGTCGTTGTCCGTGGCCGAGCTCGAAGCTTTGGTGGCGTCCCGGAATGCGTACCGGGGCAAGGCTGTCTTCGAGCTCGCCGCCCGCGCCCGGGAGGACGCCGCCGCCGTGGCTGCTCTCGCGGAGGTGAGCCGCCTTCCCGTCGCACGCCAGGATCGGCTGTTCCATCTGGTGTCGCTGGCCTGGGCGGCCATCATCGGGTTACTGGCGGCCGAGACCGCCAACGCCCGTGAGCAGGCGCGCGCCGCCTTCGCCGATCTGGATGCGGACGACCGTGCCGGTCTGCTGGCGTACCTGACGGTCGACCGGATCGAGGACGCTCACCCCCGGCTCTGACCCTCCGGCGGGGACCGGGATGCGGGGTTGCTCCGGTGCGGGGATCTCCGCGTGCGGCTGCGGGTGTCGGTTCCCCCGAACCAGGGACGCGGATGTCAGGGCGATTCCCGTGATCGCCGCAAAGGCGCCCCCGACCTGGATCGTGGTGACCGTGTCGCCGAACGCCGCCACTCCCAGGGCTGTGCCGACGATCGGTTCCAGGTTCACGAAGGACGCCGCTGTCTCCGGGGCGATGCGTGTCTGGCCGTACGCGAACAACGTGAACGGCAGCAGCGTGCCGCCCACCGCGAGCGCCGCCGTGGCCAGGAGGGCGACTGTTCCGGGCAGGTGCCCGGACGGCGGTTCGCTCAGCGCGGCGAACGGCAGGGCGGCCGCAGCGCCGGCGGCGAACTGGACGGCGGTGACCGCGGTGACGGTGCGGCCCGCCAGGAGGCTCGGCTGGACGTGCAGGAATGCCGCGGAGAGCAGGGCCGACGCGCCGACCAGGGCGTCTCCGGTCAGGGTGGCCTCGCCGCCGCCGTGGGAGGCGATGACGCCGATGCCGAGGCCGGAGATCGCCAGGCCGACCCACGCCGGGGCGGCGATGCGGGAGCGGCCGGTGGCGACGCCGAGGACGGCGGTCAGCAGGGGGGTGGCGCCGAGGATCAGGGCCGAGTGGCTGACGCTGGTGCGGGCGATGCCGGTGTTCTGCAGGACGATGACGACGCCGTAGCCGAGGGCGCCCCAGACGAGCGTCCTCGCGGAGACGGCCTGCCGGAGCTGGTGGCGGGCCGGATAGGCGAGGGGTACGACCGCGAGCGCGAACCTCAGGACGGTCAGCCATGCCGGGCCGACGCCGGTCAGCGCCACCTTCGTCAGGGGCACGGTGGTGCCCCAGAGCAGGCCGGCGGTGACGAGAGCGAGCAGGGTGAGGTGGCGGGAACGCATGGGGTCGATGCTCCGGATCACGGCACCAAATTCGTTCCCCTGGGCTCAGGACAAAACTATATTTGGCTGAATGGCGGTGCGACTTGATGAAATCGACGTCCGGCTCCTGCACGAGCTGCAGGTGGATGCCGATCGGTCGAACCTCGATCTGGCCCGGCTGGTCGGTCTGTCGCCCGCCGCGACCCTCAATCGGGTACGCCGGCTGAAGAAGTCCGGCGTCATCCGGCGCATCGGTGCCCGGCTGGAGGCCGCCGAGGCGGGGTTCCCGCTGCAGGTGTACGTGTCGGCGACCCTGGCCCGGCACGAGCCGCGCGCCAGCCGGGTGTTCGAGCAGGCGGTGCTCGCCCTGCCGCAGGTGATCGCCGCCGACTGGGTGGCCGGGGAGATCGACGTGATGCTGCTGGTGGTCGCGCGGGACGTGGCCGAGCTGCAGCACGTGCTGACCCAGCTGTCCATCAAGGGAGCGCAGCGGCTGACCACGTTGCTGCGTCTGCAGGAGATCAAGGGCGCGTCGCCGCTGCCGCTGACCGCCGACGCTTGAGGGCGCGGTGTCGTCGCGGCCGTCGGCCCCTCGGCCGATCGGCATCCCTACCTGCACTTCCGGATAATCCGTATGGCCCGAAAGGTCTATTAACCGGGCAGCCTCGGCGTTCGACGAACGGCCGAATGTATCCGGCTTACGCTGCCCTGTAGCCGCCGCACGCGGCCACATCGCTCTTCCCGACGCCGGCGCCGACCCATAGGCCCCGCGCCCCGCCGCCGAAATCGAACCTCGGCGGCCCCGCACCTTCGCGCACCACCTCGCTGAGGTCGCACGTGCCATCGGCACCGCGCCCGGCCATCAACCGTGTCAAGGAGCACCGTCATGTCCGTCGTACCTGTCTCGTCCCGCCGGAGAATCGTCACCGCTGCCGCCGCAGCGGTGATGGGTTCGGCGTTGTTCACCGTCCCTGCGCAGGCCATGCCGGTCCCGCGAGCACCGGCCGCCGGTACCGCAGTGACCATGCTGGCCCCCACCGGCGCCGCCGCCGTCTCGGCGGCGCGCAACAGCAACGGCCGGCTCGAAGCCTTCGCCCGCGGCACCGACCAAGGTTTGTGGCGGCAGAGTCAGACCAGCGCGGGCAGCGCCACGTGGTCGGGCTGGGCCGGCCTCGGCGGTGGCCTCAACGGCGCGCCCCGGGCGGCCGCCAACCTCAACGGCCGGCTGCAGGTCTTCGCGCGGGGCACCGACAACGCGCTGTGGTACCGCCGCCAGGTCGTCGCCGGCAGCAGCACCTACACCCCGTGGAGCAGCCTCGGCGGAGGACTCGCCAGCGATCCCACCGTCAGCCGCGACGCCCTCGGGCGTCTGGTGGTCTTCGTCGAGGGCACCGACCAGGCACTGTGGATGCGCCGGCAGACCTTCGCCGGCAGCGCCGCGTTCACCGCCTGGAGCAGCCTCGGCGGCGTCCTGAACGGGGAGACGAGCGCCTCGACGGACCGGTACGGCCGGATGCAGGTCTTCGTCCGCGGCACCGACGACGCCCTGTGGACCCGCCGGCAGGCCTGGGCGGGCAGCAACGCCTGGACCGCCTGGAGCAGCCTCGGCGGCGGCCTCACCAGTGACGCGGCGGTCTCGCCCGACGCCGCCAACCGGCTGCAGGTCTTCGTCCGCGGCACCGACAACGCACTCTGGACGCGCCGGCAGAACGTCGCGGGCAGCAACGCCTGGACCGCCTGGTCCAGCCTCGGCGGCGTACTCACCAGCAACCCGGGCGTCTGGCGCAATGCCAACGGCCGGCTGCAGGCCTTCGCCCGCGGCACCGACAACGCCCTGTGGTACCGCTACCAGAACGTCGGCGGGACCTGGGCCGGGTGGACCAGCCTCGGGGGCGTTCTCACCAACGAGCTGACCGCCGCGCAGAACAGCAACGGCAGGCTGCAGGTCTTCGTCCGGGGCTCGGACAACGCGCTCTGGACCCGGCGCCAGACCTTCGCCGGCAGCAACACCTGGACCGGCTGGGCCAGTCTCGGGGGCGTGCTCACCTGATTCCCCTCCGGACGGTACGCACCCCGGCCCGCCGCCGGGGTGCGTACCCGGTGAGGTATCAACCGGCCAGGCCGTTGCGGTACGCGAACACCACCGCCTGCACCCGCGTGCGCAGGCCCAGTTTCATGAGGATGCGCGACAGGTGCGTCTTGACCGTCGCCTCCCCGAGATACATCCGCGCGGCGATCTCCGCATTCGTCAGTCCTTCCGCAAGGAGCCGCAGGACGTCGCGCTCCCGGGGGGTCAGCTGCTCCAGGACGGCCGGCTCCCCGATGCTCGGCTCGTCCTCCTCAGGATCGGGCTGGCCGGCGAACGCGGCGATCACCCGCAGCGTCACTGCAGGGTCGAGCAACCCGTGGCCGGCGGCCACCGTGCGGACCGCGTCGACGAGGTCCTCCGGCGGCGCCACCTTCAGCAGGAAGCCGCTCACCCCGGCACGCAGAGCCGCCGCCACGTGGGCGTCCTCGTCGAAGGTCGTGAGCACGACGACCTTGCTGTCGGGGTAGCCGGCGCAGATCCGGCGCGCGGCAGTGATGCCGTCCATCCGGGGCATGCGGACATCCATGAGGACCACGTCGGGGCGTACGCGGGCGACCAGCGCCTCCGCCTCGTCGCCGTCGGACGCCTCGCCGACCACCTCGATGTCGTCCTCGCCGCTGAGCACCATGCGCAGCCCGACGCGGATCATCGCCTCGTCGTCGACGAGCGCCACCCGGATCATCGGCTCAGCTCCAGCGGGAAGCTCGCCCGTACGGCAAAACCGCCGCCGGGCTCCGGACCGGCGCGCAACGTGCCCCGGAACAGCGACACCCGTTCCCGCATACCGACCAGCCCATGGCCACCCGGCCCCGGAGCCGGCGGAGGCGCCGCGGCCGGCTCGTTCACCACGCTCACCGCGACCCGCTCCGGGGCGTACTCGATGGTGACGCTGGTCGGCGCCGGACCGTTGTGCCGCAACACGTTCGTGAGCGCCTCCTGCAGCACCCTGTACGCCGACGCGTCCAGCAGGCGGGGCACCTCGCCGCGTTCGCCGCGCACCTCCAGGCGTACCGGAAGACCCGCCGCCTCCACCTCGCCGACCAGGTCGCCGGCCCGGACCAGGGACGGCTCGGGCGCCGGCGGGCCGGCGCTCCCCCGGTCGCGCAGGATGCCGACCAGCCCGCGCATCTCCTCCACGGACCGGCGGCCGAGGCGCTCGAGCCCGTGCACCAGCTCGCGATGATGCGGGTCGTCGATCTGCCGCCGCAGCGCGCCCAGTTGCAGCGTCATCACGCTGACCGAATGCGCCACCGCGTCATGCACCTCCCGGGCGATACGGGTGCGCTCGGAGACCACGGCGGCGTGCGCGCTGCGCTCACGCTCGGCGTCGAGGGCCGCGGCGAGGCGCGTCAGTTCGGCCGCGCGCTCGCCGTTGGTGCGGCTCAGGCGGCCCAGGGCCCAGCCCGGCAGGAGAATGGCCGGCTGGAAGATCGCCTCCCACACCGACTGCCCGGCGAGCAGCGAGGTCACCACGCCGGCGAGGATCGCGGCGACAAGCGCCGGCCCGGAGCGCCGCGGCGGCAGGCGCCACGCGGCCCAGGCCACCACACCGATGAGCCCGATGAGCCCGGCACCGCCGATGTCACCGGCGCCGACCAGCAGGCCCAGCGGGAAACAGGCGACCGCGAGCAGGGTCCCGGCCAGCGGAAACCAGGCCGCCAGCACGATGCCGGCGCCGAGCAGCACGCCCGGCACCCAGATCGTCTCCGGCCGGACGCTGAACGCGGCGTCGAGATTCGCCTCTGCCACCGCCAGGGCCCCCACGACGGGGCCGAGAACGAGCGGCACCGCTCGCGGGTCGAGGAGTCGGCGCATGGTCACGATTGCTGATCGTACGGACGCGGTCGCGCGCGGGAGTCCGCCGAACGATGGACCCGGGCGGGTCGCGGTCCTCCGCCTTCCGGGGGAAAGCGCAGGCCGGAGACGGTACGCGATGACGGACGCGGGGAGAGGGGCCGGATCGGCAGGGTTGTCGGCGTGACCATCGACCGCACCGAACGGAGCACCACCTTGACGACCGTCGACTCGACCATCACGACCGGCACGCACACGAGCGGCGCCGCGGACCCCGGGGTACGCACCCGCCGGGCGCTCTACCGGCTCGCCGGCGGGGCGCTCGTCGCCGGGCCGGTCCTCTACCTCGCGGGGATGCTGACCTGCCCACCGCAGGACGGACCGGACACCGCCGCCTACATCAGCTCGCTGGCGCGCGACACCACGCTCACCGAGACGTCGGCGATCCTGCTGCATTACGGCAACCTGCTGACGGGCGTCGGCATGCTGGTCGTACCGCTGCTGGTCCGTAGCGCGAAGGGGCGGATCCTCACCCTGCTGGGCACCCTCGGCGCGGTCCTCACCATGCTCAACATCTCGGGCGCGGTGAAGGACGACTGGTGGCGCATGGTCATCGGCCGTACGGTCCCGATGGACGTCGCCGTACGCATCTCCGAC
The DNA here is from genome assembly GCF_044465265.1 of Actinoplanes sp. NPDC049681. Classification (NCBI taxonomy): domain Bacteria; kingdom Bacillati; phylum Actinomycetota; class Actinomycetes; order Micromonosporales; family Micromonosporaceae; genus Actinoplanes; species Actinoplanes sp. NPDC049681. The sequence goes on along the minus strand of NZ_JBITLP010000007.1, from coordinate 351,125 downwards.
ACGGTCGACGCCAGCGGCCTCCTGACCCTGTGGCGTGGCACCAGCATGATCGGCTTCCTCGGGCTGCTGCTCGCGTACGTCGGGCTCGCCCGTTCCGGAGTCCTGGGCTGGTGGGCGCCGGCGGTGTACGTGGCCGCCTTCGTCGGCATGATGACGGTGCCGGTGAGCCTGACCGTGGTGTACGGGCTGGTCTTCACCTCTTTGTTCGCGCCGCTCGCGATGGTGGGGGTGCTCGCCGTCCGCCGCGCCGCCCTTCGCATCGGCTGACCGCCGGCCCTCCCCCGTGGCCGGGTCATCCCCGGTCACGGGGATCACTACGCCTAAACCGTCCTAGGAACCTGGATAGCCTGCCCGCGGGACGCGACGGCGATCGCCCGGCGTCGACCGCCGTTCCCCGCGATCCCGTCGAACCACGACGGGACGTAGCCGGACGCCGTCCTCGCTTGCAAGCCCTACCATTGACGTTCATCAACGTCGTCGGGTGGGGGGAGCCGGACCGTGGCACACCGTCGGGAGGGCGGCCGGCTACGGCGTCTCGGCAGGTTCCTGCGGCAGCACCTTCCGGCGGCCCTCGCCCACATCGCGCTCTGCATGGGGCCGTACGCGGCGCAGGCCCTCGCCGAGGCGCGGTCGGGTCGGCCACTCGACGCGCGGGAGGCCGCCGCCTGGGCCGAGATCGTGGCGCGGTGGAACGCCGCGGGCCCGGAGGTCTAGCCGTGGTCGGTGCGTTCCCTGTCGTCGAACGCCTGCACCAGCCGGCGCTCCTCCCACCGGAAGTGGGACTACGACTCAGGGTCGCCTCAGGGACGGGTCGGGGAATGGCCCCATGGTGCCGCGCGTCCGGGTTGACAAGGCTGATCGTGTGATCGCCGAACTGATGAGCTCCGCTTCCACCTTCGTCGCGTGGCTGGCCACGCTGGACCAGTGGCCGGTGCTGCTGTTCACGATGCTCTCCAGCGCTGTCGAGACCACGTTCCTGCTCGGCCTGTTCGTGCCGGGCGAGTCGGTGGTCATGCTCGCGGGTTCGCTACCGCACGGCCCGGGCGGATTCGCCCTTGCGGTCGCCGCCGGTACGGCCGGCGCGCTGGCAGGTCAGATCGCGGGCTACGCCGTCGGCCGGGTCCTCGGGGCACGGCTGCGCGAGACCCGGCTCGGCCGGCGGATCGGTCCGCAGCGGTGGGACCGCGCGGAGGCGTACCTGCGGGACAACGGCGCGGCGGCACTGGTGGCGGTCCGCTTCGTGGCGGTCATCCACGCGGTCGTGCCGATCGTCGCGGGCACCGCCCGCATGCCGTTCGGCCGGTTCGTCGGCTGGTCGGCGCTGGGCACCACCATCTGGGTCGGCGTCTTCGCCACGGTCGGCGCGCTGACCGCCGGCGCCGACCACTCCGGCGGCACGGGCGTGGTGCTCACCGCCATCGGTGCGACCTGCCTCGGCGTGGTGCCGCTCGCGGGCCGCTTGGTGCGACGGGTCGTGCCGCGCGTGGCCACGGCCGGCTCATAGACCGGCCGCGGCACGATACTCAGTGGAAGGCGCGGGACCTCGCCCGCACCAGTCGCCCGGCGTGCTCGATGCCGAGGAACTCGGCGACACTCCACGAGGATGCGTCAGTGCGGTGAAGCCGCCGATGAGGGGTGTCTCGCGGCAGCCGGTGCCGGCGCGCTCGCCAGCACGGTCAGCACGCTCGCCCCGGCGGCGGCCGACGCTTTCAGAACCTGGTGGATCTTCATCCGTCCCCCCTCGGCAGACGGTTCGCCGCCGGGGCCCTCAGCCATCGAAGGGATGGCGGTCGGCCGGACGGACCGGCCCGGAACCGGGTTGTCCACAGGCACGGCGACGACCGCCGGTGATCGGCGTAGCTTGTGGGGAGCAGGTCGTCCCTCCAGCCAGATTCATCCCTCAGGCGAGACCGGTGAGGAGTCCGGAGATGAACAAGCTCATCAACGACCCGGCCACTGTCGTCACCGACGCGCTGCGCGGCGTCGCGGCCGCCCATCCCGAGTTGCGCGTCGACCACGAGAATCACATCGTCTGCCGCGGCGACGCACCGGTCCGCGGCAAGGTCGGGCTCGTCTCCGGCGGCGGGTCGGGCCACGAGCCCCTGCACGCCGGCTTCGTCGGCCCCGGCATGCTCGACGCCGCCTGCGCCGGCGAGATCTTCACGTCCCCGGTCCCGGACCAGATCCTGGCCGCCACCAAGGCCGTCGACGGCGGCGCCGGGGTGCTGCACATCGTCAAGAACTACACCGGCGACGTCATGAACTTCGAGATGGCGGCGGAGCTGGCCGAGGCCGAGACCGGCGTCTCCGTGACCGCGGTGGTGACCGACGACGACGTGGCGGTGCAGGACAGCCTTTACACGGCCGGGCGCCGCGGGGTGGGCGTCACGGTCCTGCTCGAGAAGATCGCCGGCGCGGCCGCGGATCAGGGCCGGCCGCTGGCCGAGGTCGCCGAGGTGGCCCGCAAGGTCAACGCCGAGGGTCGCAGCATGGGCGTCGCCCTCACCTCCTGCACCGTGCCGGCCGCGGGCAAACCGACCTTCGAGCTTCCCGACGGGCAGATGGAGCTGGGCATCGGTATCCACGGCGAGCCCGGGCGCCGCCGCGTGCCGACCGCGCCCGCCGCGGAGATCGCCGAGATGCTCGTCAGCCCGATCCTCGCCGACCTCGACTTCACCGGCGGCTCCGGCGTCATCGCGTTCGTCAACGGCATGGGCGCCACCCCGCTGCTCGAGCTGTACGTGATGTATCACGAGATCGCGACGATCCTCGGCAAGAACGGGATCGGTGTCGCCCGCTCGCTCGTCGGGCCGTACATCACCAGCCTCGACATGGCCGGCTGCTCGGTCACCCTGCTCAAGGCCGACGACGAGATCCTGCGGCTGTGGGACGCCCCGGTGCGTACCCCGGCGCTGCGCTGGGGGGTGTGAGCCGCATGACCGGCACCGTGGACACCGCGGCGCTCGCCGCGTGGCTGCGCGAGTTCGCCCGCCTCGTCGCCGAGAACCGGGAGCGGCTCACCGAGCTCGACGCCGCCATCGGCGATGCCGACCACGGTGCCAACATGGACCGCGGTATGACGGCGGTGGTCGCGGCATACGACGAGGCTGCGCCCGGCACACCGGCGGAGCTGTTCAAGCGCACCGGCATGACCCTGGTGAGCAAGGTGGGCGGTGCCAGCGGCCCGCTGTACGGCACGGCGTTCCTGCGCATGGCCGCCGCGGCCGGCGACGCGACCAGCTTGGACGGGGCCGCCTTCGCCAAGGTGCTGCGGGCGGGTCTCGAGGGCGTGCTGGCGCGCGGCAAGGCCGAGGCGGGCGACAAGACCATGGTCGACGCGCTCGCCCCGGCGATCGACGCGCTGGACGCCGCACTGGCCGACGGGCAGCCCCTGCAGGAGGCCCTGAAGGCCACGGTCCGGGCCGCCGAGGAGGGCCGGGACGCCACCATCCCGCTGATCGCCCGCAAGGGCCGGGCCAGCTATCTCGGCGAGCGCAGCGCCGGGCACCAGGACCCGGGCGCGACCTCGGTGACGTTGCTGCTCACGGCCGCCGCCACGACCCTGCCGGGCGAGGCCTGAGGCGGATGGTCGGCCTGGTCGTCGTCAGCCACAGCCGCGCGCTCGCCCGCGCCGCCGCGGCCCTCGCGGCGGAGATGGTCCCGGACCGGCCGGTGCCCCTCGAGGTGGCGGCCGGCCTGGACGAGACCACGTTCGGCACGGACGCGGTCGCCATCACGGAGGCCGTGACCGCCGCCGATCACGGTGACGGCGTCGTGGTCCTGATGGACCTGGGCAGCGCGGTGCTCTCCGCCGAGCTGGCCCTGGACCTCCTGGAGGACGGCGTCCGCGACCGGGTGGTGCTGACGCCGGCCCCGCTGGTGGAGGGCTTGATCGCCGCCACGGTCGCGGCGGCAGGCGGGGCGACCCGGCAGGAGGTCGCGGAGGAGGCCGCCGGGGCCCTGAGCGGCAAGCAGTCCCACCTCGGCGCGCCACCACCGGGCCCGGCAAGCGCGCCACCGTCCGGGCCGGGCCCCTCGGCGACGGTGACGGTCGTCAACCCGCACGGCCTGCACGCCCGCCCGGCGGCCCGGCTCGTGACCCAGGTCCGGTCGTTCGACGCGACGGTGGAGCTCCGCAACGCCACCACCGGCTCCGCCTGGGTGCCGGCGGCGAGCCTGTCGCGCCTCGCCACCCTCGGCGTCCTGCAGGGACACGAGATCGGCGTACGCGCGTCGGGCCCGCAGGCAGCCGCAGCCGTCGAGGCCGTCGTCGCCCTCGCCGCCCGGTCCTTCGACGAAACAGGCGCCTCGCCACCTCCACCCGCGACGGCGCCCGCACCGGTCGCCCCCGGCGCCGGCCGGCCGGCGTCGCCGGGCATCGGCCACGGTCCCGCCCGGCACGCGAGCACGGCCGAACCCGAGATTCCCGACGTGCCGTCCCGCGGGCCGGGCGCCGAGTGGCAGCGGATCGAGGACGCGCTCTCGACGGCGCGGCAGGACCTGCTCCGGATCCGCGCCGGCACCACCGACGACCATGCGGGGATCTTCGACGCCCACCTGCTGCTGCTCGACGACGCCGACCTGCTCGATGACGTCCGGTCGCGTATCGAGGGCGGCTCCCCCGCGCCGCGGGCATGGGCCGACGCCACCGCACGGATCGCGGCAGAGTTCGACGCGCTGCCGGACGCGTACCTTCAGGCTCGGGCGACCGACGTGCGCTCGGTGGGCACGCAGGTCCTCCGCACCCTGCTCGGCGTCCCGGCAACGGCGATGCCCGACGAGGGAGTGCTCATCGCGGCGGACCTGTCCCCGGCGGACGCGGCGGCTCTCGACCCCGCGCGCATCACCGGGATCCTGCTCGCCTCCGGCAGCCCCACCTCGCACGGCGCGATCCTGGCCCGCACCCGCGGCATCCCGGCCGTCGTCGCTGTGGGCCCCGCGCTGCTCGACATACCCGAGGGCACCCCGGTGGCCCTGGACGGCGCCACCGGCGAGGTCGTCGTGGATCCGTCCGAGCCGGTGCTCGCCGCCCTGCGCGAACGAGCGGTCGCCCAGGCGTCACGCCGCCGCCGTGCCCTGGCCCGCGCCGCCGAACCGGCGGTGACCCGGGACGGCGTGCCGATCGCGGTGGGTGCCAACGTGGGCTCGGTGGCGGACGCCGACTCGGCGGCCACGAGCGGTGCCGACCTGGCCGGCCTGATCCGTACCGAATTCCTCTTCCTGGGCCGCGACACTGCGCCCGACGCCGACGAGCAGGAAGCGGTCTACCGGCAGATCGCCGCCGCCCTGGACGGCCGGCGGCTCAGGATCCGCACGCTCGACGTCGGCGGGGACAAGCCCCTGCCCTACGCGCCGGCCGCCGCGGAGGACAACCCCTTCCTGGGGGTACGGGGCATCCGCCACTCCCTGGCCCACCCGGCACTGCTCGCGGCCCAACTGCTCGCCATCGTGCGCGTGGCTCACGACGTACCCGTGGACGTGATGTTCCCGATGGTGAGCACAGTGGACGAAGTGGTGGCGGCGCGCAGGATGCTCGGCGAGGCGATGTCGCTCGCCGGCGGAAGCGCTCGTCCCGGCCTGCGGGTGGGCATCATGGTGGAGGTGCCCGCAGCCGCTCTGAAAGCGGCGGCCCTCGCTCCCCACGTCGACTTCCTCAGCATCGGCACCAACGACCTGACGCAGTACGCCCTGGCCGCCGAACGGGGCAACCCGGCCCTCGCCACCCTGGCGGACGGCCTCGACCCGGGCGTCCTGCGGCTGATCGACGCGGTCTGCCGCGGCGCGGGCGACCGGGTTTCCGTTTCGGTCTGCGGTGAGCTGGCCGCCGACGAGACCGCGGTGCCGCTGCTGGCCGGGCTCGGGGTGCGGGAGCTGAGCGTGGCGCCCCCGCTGATCCCGGCGGTCAAGGAGGCCGTACGAGCCACCGACCGGGCCCGGGCCGCCGCCGTGGCCGCCCGGGCGCTCGGCTCCGACGGACCGGCGGCGGTTCGCGCCTTGTCCTGACCGCTATCGTCGAACGGAATGTCATTCCCCGATTCAGGTGATCACAGTGCACCCGGTCTGACGACGGCCCCGCCGAGGGCCGTCACGGAGCCGGAAGGCGCCCGTATGAGCAGAACCGACACCACCCGGCCCCGATGGGTCCGGATCGCCGACGCGCCGATGACCACCTGCATCCCCGCGCACGACCACCGCGCAGGTCCGTGCGCCCTCCCGGCGAAGATCACCGCGGAGAGCGCCTCCCCGCATCCGGGCCGGTGCCACTGGACCTCGACCGCTTCCTTCGATCGGCTCCGGACGGACGACGGCGGCCGGGAGTGGTACCACTACCGGCATGCGGAGCGCCGCCTCGACCGTCATCGGGTCCGCCGGCAGCTGCGCGCCTGTCGCGGCGCCGGATGAGGAAGGGAGTCAGGCCTGCTCGGGCTTGACGACCCACCCGCTCCCCCGGTGCAGGCACCGGACCCCGCTGCGCCGGGGGTCGCCGGGACGCAGGTCGCCGTTGTCGCCGATGTAGAGCCGCTTCTCGGGATCGGCCTCGATGAGGTCGCTGTACCGCCAGTTCTCGATGCGGCCCATCCACTCACTGTGGTTCAGCGCCTCGCTCAGCACCCGGATCCGCCGCCGGATCGTCGCCGCGTCGGTGTCCGGCAGGAGCGGGTCCAGCGTTTCCGTGAGTTCGTCGACTCTGCGGTGGCATGCCTGCTCGGTGTCGCCGGACGCCCGGCACACGAACTGCACGAGGTCGCTCGCTGTGCGGATGCCGACCGTGCGCAGCGCGGTGCGCAGTGCGGCGTTGGGATGGCTGGGTGCTTCCTCGTCCTCCTGGACGCCGTTGAGGTACATCGCCAGGATCGCCTGGTCCACCCAGTCGACGAGGCGGGCGGCCTGGATGCGGGTCTTGAAGAAGAGGTCGAGCAGGTCGTGGTGGGCCAGGGCCTCGACGTTGGTGATGCCTTCCTCGGAGAGCCGGGTGCGCTCGTACAGGTCGATGCCCTCGATCTCGGTGAGGGGCTGCTGCTGGTCGAGGTTGAGCAGGTTGGTCATCTTCGGCAGCACCTTCTCCCACAGCAGGTGCAGGACCCGGTCGGGCACGAAGCCGGCGGCGAAGGCGATCAGGAAGAGCGGCTGGGACTTGTCACCGGCGTCGGAGACGGCTTCGATCAGCCAGGCCAGCACGACGACGACGAGGATGCGCACCGCGATCGTCGTGTACGTCTTGGGCCGCAGGTCCGCGCGCATGTAGCCGGACCGGATCAGGTTCAGGGCGAAGAAGTACGCGCCCAGGAACGCGAACGTGACCAGCGACTGGTCCGGGTCGAGCAGGCCCAGGAAGGACAGGCTCTCCCCCGGGCCGAGCTGCACCCGGTCGCCGGCGCGCAGCATGATCAGCAGCCAGCCGAAGGCGAGGATCACCGTGGTGACGATGATCGGGGAGCGGCGGCCGCGGGTGAGCCGCCCGCGGCCGTCGTCGCCGCCGTACGCCTCCTCGAGCTGGCGCTCGTACTTGGCCTTGACGTCGGCCATGGTGAAGACGGTTGGGTCGAGCCGGAACACGTTCTGGATCCAGCGGTGCCGCAACGTGCCGAGCCGTTCGGCGTCGAACTGGAAGTACATCAGCGCCGGCATGAGGGTCGCCACCGAGATGAACGTGAGCTGCATCAGGCGGCCGACGATCACCAGCGGCTGGGAGAAGTCGACGGCGAACCCGTCGGGCCAGAAGGTGACCACGTCGTGCAGGTCGGTGGCGAGATAGAGGATGACCGCGGGTACGAGGATCCCGATGGCCACCACCATGACCATCGTGAAGTTGTACCAGGTCCAGCGGCGCACCTGCCGTCCCGTGCCCCGGGTCAGCGCCGCACTGCGCTTGCGCCCTCTGCGGGCGGGCTGGGTCAGCAGCGCGAGGAACCACACCCCGCAGCCGATCGCCAGCGCCGCGCCCAGGCGTACCCACCACCAGAGCGGCAGGGGCCACCAGGCGGCCAGCCAGCACGCACCGATGATCATGCTGATGCGGACGGCGGCGGCCATCTGCGGGTCGGTCTCCGGCGCGTCCGGCTTGCGGCACAGGGTGACCTGATGGCGTTCCTCCAGCCGGGTCAGCTGCGGGAACGCCTCGAGCAGCGCCGGTCCGGCGTGCCAGATGCTCTCCTCGTGCGGGGCGAGGCTGAGCACCCGCCCGTCGTTCTCCAGCCAGATGGGGCGCGGCGTCTCGTTGCGGATCAACCAGCACGGCGCCGCGGCGGGTGGTGCCCATCGGTTCTCGTCCTGGACGGTACGGGGTGAGGTCCGCAGAATGCGGGACGGCGTCATCGTCGGTGCGGCCACGGGAGTTCACTTCCTTCCTCGTACTGTCACGAGGCGGGTTCCCGGCGCCGAGATACCTGGCCTCAGATGGCGTGGTCCTGCAGGAACCGGACCAGGTGGGCGAACTGCGGGGACGCGTCGGTGTCGGAGCCGGTCAGCACCCGGGTCGTCCCGGCGTCCTCGACGGTGACGGTGTAGGACATGGCATCCCGAGCCGCGGCGGGCCCGGCCGGCGGGGCGGCGTCCGTGCCGAGCGCCGCGTCCGTCAGCCGGGCCAGCTCCTCCGCCTGCTCCGGCAGCAGCAGGCGGGTGTCGGCGACCCGTACGGCAGCGACCCGGTTGATCGCCGCCGCCAGGCCGCCGTGCTCCTGCAGGGTCACCCTCACTCAGCGCCTGCCCGCCAGCGCCTGCACCTCGGCGGCGAGGGCCTGTACCTGGGCGGTGAGGCCCTCGAGCTGCTCGGAGATCGCCGTCGTGGACCCGGTGCCGTCGCCCGGCGTGGCGGGCGGTGCGCTGATCGCGACGCCCACGGCCTCCCAGGCGTTCGCGACCGCCTGCTGTTCGGCGCTTCCCGCACCGCACAGCTCGCCCGCCTTGCGGTAGGTGATGCCGGCGAAGTCGGCGAACTGGGCGCGGGCGGTCGAGGCCTTGAGCGACTCGTACCAGATGTGTCCGGCGGCGTCCCAGGAGTTGCCGCCGATCGCGGTCGCGACCAGGTAGAAGGCCTTGTTCGGGATGCCGGAGTTGATGTGCACCCCGCCGAAGTCGCCCTCCTCGGTGTCGGGCAGCTCGACGTAGTCGTTCATGTGCGCCGGCTGCGGGTCCTTGCCGAACAACCGGTTGTCGAAGGCCGTGCCGGGGGCCTTCATCGAGCGCAGGGCGTCGGCCTCGATGCCCGGGGTGAACACGTCGGACCCGATGAGCCAGTCGGCCTCCGCGGCGCTCTGCTTGAGCGCCCACTGCTTGACCATCGAGCCGAAGACGTCGGACATGGACTCGTTCAGGGCGCCGGACTGCTCGTGGTACTCCCACGCGGCGGTGAACTCGGTGACACCGTGCGTCAGTTCGTGCGCGATGACGTCCAGGGACCCGGTGAAATCGCTGAAAACGCGTCCGTCTCCGTCGCCGAAGACCATTTCACTTCCGTCCCAGAAAGCATTGTTGTAACGCAGTCCCCGGTGGACGTAACCGTGCAGCCGCATGCCGCGGCCGTCGATGGAGTCCCGTTCGAACACGTCGCGCAGGAAATCCCGGGTGACCCCGAATCCGTCGTATGCGCGGTTGACGGATTCGTCCGCGACCGCCTGGCCGCCCTCGCTGCGGGCGAGCGTCGCCAGCTGCAGGACGATGCCGGTACGGCAGTCGAAGATCGTCCGGCGTCCCGCGACCGGGGCGCCGGCAGCCCCGGCGAGCAGGGACCGGACCCCCCGTTCGCCGCGGAGCTGGGCGGTCGACACCAGCGTGGCCAGCGCGGCGCGCCGGATCTCGGCGTCGTCGCTCTCGAGCAGACTCTGAAGAATGTAGGGCGGTGTGATGCAGGTCAGGCGCCGGTGATTGACGGTCACGGCTTCAGCCTCCTCGGAGCACGAATGGGGTTTTTGTTCTGTGCCCGGAGTCCCTGTGTGCTCGTGATCCGCACATCGGCCGGCGGTCGCAGAATTTCCTCACCGTGACAGCCGCGTCACCCTTGGTCCAGACGAAAGTCCAGATGGCGACATGCGTATCTGGAAGGTCCGAGGAATCACCACCGGACCATTAACGACGAGTGTCGATCGGTTTACGGCACCGAGCTGGCGGAACTGCTCTCCTGCCGGTCCGCGAAGTCCTGCACGGCCCGCGAGGTCAGGTGGCGGTGCAGCTTCACCAGCTGACTCACCTCGCGGCGCATGGTCGACGTGGTGGCGCGTACGTCGGGCAGCAACTCCTGCCCCGGCTCCTGATCGGCCCGGCGCGCACCGGTCCGCGCCTCCCGGCGGGTCGCCTCGATCCAGCAGGCGACGGCGACAAGGCGTTCCCGGCCGGGTTCCGCCACCTCGGCGGCGTACTCGGCGGCCTCGCGGAGCAGGCGCGGCGTGGCCCAGCCGTCGTGCAGGAAGGTGATGCTGTCACGGATCTCGACGACCCGTTGGTGCAGCAGCTCCCAGCTGTCGCCGGAGCTCAGCAGGTCGGCCGGTCGCGACCGCGGCTCGTGCAGGACCAGCTCCGGCGTCGCCCTCCTGAGCAGCAGCCACAGGGGGTACAGGCGCTGCCGGCGCGCCCGGTAGACGAGGGCCCTGCGCATCGGTTCGAGCGCGGCGACGGAACAGGCCAGGGCCACCACGACGAATCGCGTGAAGGAGAACCAGAAACCCGCCACGGCCAGGCCGGCGGGCGTGTCCGGCACGAACCATCGGACGGCCCTGATCACGAGGTACGGCAGCTCTGCACCGACGCCCAGGGCCAGGGCGATCATGCTGAACCGCAGGATCGGGCTGCGCATCGACCGGGCGGTGCGCCAGAAGATGGCCGAAGCCCCGATCGCCGTCGTCGCCCCGTACCCGATCCAGGCGATGGCGTAAGGGATCCACCAACCGTGGGCCTGCTTGCCGTATCGGTCGGCGTCCGGGGTGAGGAGGAACAGCACGACGGCGATGACGGCCATCGTGGCGGCCGCGATCAGCGGGGCGCGCAGGGGTCGTCCGGATCCGGGGTGAGCGGCCCGGTGCAGGTGCAGGGCGAACCACCAGACGGCCGCGAAGTCGGTCAGCGCCACCAGGGACACCACGAGGTCGCTCAGGTGCGCCACCCCCGTGCCGTCGATCCACCGGGCGACACCGGCCTGGATGACCACCGAGCCGAGGGCCAGGCACAGCAGCACGACCCACGCCGGGCGCTGCTGCCGCCGCCGGAGCGCGGGCAGGCGGAGGACCAGCACCGTCCACACGATGACGAGGAGGACGCCGCGCAGGCTCTCCACCCAGCCGGGCACGTCACGCACGGAAGGCTCCGAGCAGTTCCTCGGCGCGTCGTTCCGTCGCACTCAGGTCGGGCGGGGGCAGCTGGCCCGCCGCCTTCAGCACCATCGACGCGAACGTCTCGGCGATCTCCTCCTCGATGCTGTTGCACACCCGCGCCATGTCACGTCGCGCAGTGCCGTGGCCGGCGAGGAGGTGGCATATCTCGTGCAGGATGATGTGGTCCCGGTAGTAGCCGGTGGCCGAGGCACGATGGATGATCCGGTCGTGGGTGCCGTCGTCGTACCACAGGCCCGAGGGCAGGCCCCGGAGCCGGACCGCGTGCACCGTGAGCGGCCGGCCGCGCGCCTCGGCGATGTCCCGGCAGAGCGTCTCGATGTCCCAGGGCTTCGGCAGGTCCGGAAGCCGGGCGACGAGCCTGCCGGCGATCGCGCGCGTGTACTTGGACGTCAAAGCCCTCTCCGTTCTCCGCCCCCGGGGGCATCGCCGGCTCACCCTCGGTCGGTGGTGTCGCGCTGTCCGTCACGCTCCTTGACCATGTGGATGGCCTTCTCGATCGCGTCCAGCTCCTCGGGGCGCAGTGAGGAGAAGCGCATCGCGAGCGTCTCGACGTCCGTCTCACCGGCGGGCTCCACCGCCGGCATCAGGACGGACGGCGGCACACCGAGGAACCGGGCGAGCACGGCTCTCGTCCGGTCCGTGATGTTCACGGCGTCACCGCTGAGGATGTTGTGCATGTGGCCGTGCGAGATGGCGTCGCCGCCGTTGGCGTCCTTCATGTGCCGGGCCAGAACGCGTACGGAGGGGACACGGCCGCGCCCGTACCGTTGCTCCAGGAGCCTGATCACCGTGCTGGCCAGCCAGACACCGGAGGTGTCGCCGGCGGGGGTGCCGGTCATCACGTCAGCCCTCCCCCCGGACGCCGGCGAACAGGTCGCGCTCGGGCAGCGGCGCCCCGCTGCGGTCCCAGGTGCGGATGTAGGACTCGCGGGCGAGCACCGCGGGCAGCTCCTTGGCGAAGAGCCGCTCCATCCAGGTGCCCCCGACCTGGCTGGCGTGCGCGAGGATGGCAGCCTGCTTGCGGTCGAGGACGCCGGCCACGTCGACGGTCGTGGTGGTCCGCTCGTCCACGCGCTCGGCCTCGGCGCTGGACTCGGGCTCGGCGAAGGAGTCCCCCAGCCCGGCCTGCACCGCCGCGTCGTGGATCCCCCTCCAGTAGGAGGCGCCCAGGGCCACGCCGTACGCCTTGGCCGGGATGCCGGTGGCGGCCACGGCCCGGTGGGTCGCGGCCGCGGCGTGGGCATGGTCCGGGTGATACCGCCCCTCGGGGTCGTACGTGACCACCACCTGCGGCTTGTACCGGCCGATGAGCGCGCCGATCCGGGCGGCGACGTCGTCGACGGGAACGTCGCGGAAGGCGTCGGGCCGGCGCTCGTCCGTCATCCCGGAGTCGTGGTAGCCGAGCAGCTCGAGGTCGGAGACGCCCAGGTGCGCGCAGGCGCTGCGGAGCTCCGCGACGCGACCTCCATCGGCCGCCGGCCCGGCGCGGTGCTCCCCGTTCGTGCAGGTGATCAGGACGACACGCACACCCTGCCGCGCGTAGTGCGCGAGGATGCCGCCGGTGTTGGTGGACTCCGGCCCGGGGTGGGCATGCACCGCCATCAGAACCAGCTCTTGCGGGAAAGCCATCGTCGAGAAGGTCCTCTCGTGGGCGACGTCATTGACTCCGGTCAGTGTACGGCCCTTCGATGATCAGCTCTTCATACCACCGCCACCGCCTCACGTCCCACAATTGTCTGCTACACCACAAATGGCGTCGCGGATGTCACGCTGTTGAATGCATTCTATTAAGGACTGTGCCTTCCTTCCGGAAAACCCTGGCGCAGCAACCACTGTGCCACGTCCACTGTGGCGTCCAATGCACTTGACACCCTCCGGGGCCCCTCCTAGGCTCAATCACGCCTTCAGGAGGAAACCGCAATTGTGAAGGCTGTCGAAATAGCCACGAGAATGGATACGCAGCGATCTGCATCACGGGCGATCCACCGCTCCGAACGCCACGGCAGGTTATCGGGGGCGTCGCGCTCGGAGCACCGGAGGCACGTATGCAGAACCCCATCGCCAGCTCCAGGAGATCTCCGCATGGCCAGGCACCTCACCACCGTGCTGACCGATGACATCGACGGCGGCAGCGCCGACCGTACGGTCGAGTTCGGCCTCGACGGCATGACCTACACCATCGACCTCTCCGACCAGAACGCCGGCCACCTGCGCACGGCGCTGCAGCCGTACCTGTCCGCCGCGACCCGCATCGGTCCCGGCCGGAACCAGGGACGGACGAGGCGCCGCGCCGGGCCCGGCCAGGACCAGCACCACGCGATCCGGGAGTGGGCGAACCGGATCGGCTACGAGCTGACGGGGCACGGCCGGATGCCCATCTCCGTCGTCGAGGTCTTCCACCACGCGCACTGACGCGGGTCGTGCCCGCCCTACCGCCGGCGGCGACGCAGCCGCCCGAGCAGCGCGGGAAACGTCCCCGATTCGACGTCCTCCACCTGGATGACGATCGCGTTGGACGTCCCGCCGCCCGGCGCCGGGTTGACGACCACGAGCTCGAGCGTGCCGCCCTCGTCGAGGGCCCGCTCGTCGATCGTCAGCTCCATGGCGGTGTCGCTCACCACGCGCTGCTCGGCGGGAACGTCGCCGCGCCCGCCGGCCCGGGTCACGCGGGCGGTGGACTCCTCGGCGAAACCCTCGCCGAGCAGCCGCAGCACCGCGGTGGCACGGATCGGCACGCTGGCCGGTTCCACGGCGACCAGCCGCGGCACCGGCAGCGCCACTTTGTCCTTGCGCAGCGCGTCGCCCTTGCGGTCCTGGACGCGGAACAGCGTCGTGAAAACCTCCTCCAGCTTGTCGGTGGCCTGCTTGGAGAAGAGTCCGACCAGGCCCGCGAGGGCCGCCATGCCGTACGGATTGACGTCGCCCGAGTCGGCCTGAGCAGCCAGGAACCCACCGCGGACGGCCAGGTAGAAGATGACGGCGAGGGCGCCACCGATGAAGATCCGCAGCAGGTACCACCACACCCAGCTCAGCGTCAGCGCCCGGTTGCCCACGTACGTCGCGAACGAGGTCGCGGCGTGGACGAAGCCGCCCAGGGCACTGCTCACCACCACGAGCAGGAGCAGGGCCGCGTCGGGCACCAGCTCGAGGGTGACGACGCCGAAGAGGTGGACCCGATGGGCCGCGCCGGGGCCGGTGGCGGTCACGGCCGGCCAGATGACGATCAGGACGTAGACCAGCCCGGTTCCCATGATCACCAGGCCCAGCCCCAGCAGCTGGGTGATCCACGCGAGCAGCTTCGGGGAGTCCGCCGTCATGCCGATTCAAGGTAGTGCGCGGCACCGCGGCGGGCGGCGGCGTTGTCGGATATCCGGGCGGACGACTTCGGGATGCGTACGGCGCGCAGCGTTGCGGCGGCCATGCACAGCGGGAACACCGCGCCGCTGGGGCCCTGCACGGCCCGCCCGGCGACCATCGGGCCGAGGCCGCCGGCCGCCGCCGACACCGCCGATCCGGCGCTCATGGCGGCGAGCCGGCCGAGCAGCGGCGTGGGGTGGAGCCCAGCTCTCGCGGGAAGACGCGAGCGCGGGCACCACCAGCGACTGCAGCACCGCGTAGGCGGCGGTGCGGGGCAGAGGCCGCCCAGAACAGCCCCCGCCCCGCACCCGCGTCACGGCAGGACCACGGGACTGCGGTCAGCCGTGTTGCGGTTCGCCGGACGCGGCAGGCCGTAGTGCTCGCGCAGCGTCCGTCCGGTGTACTCGGTGCGGAACCGGTCCCGCTCCTGCAGGATCGGCACCACCTCGTCGACGAAACGCTCCAGCGAGGACGGCAGCACCGGCGGCATGATGTTGAAGCCGTCGGCCGCGCCGGCGTCGTACCAGTGCAGAAGCGCGTCGGCGACCTGTGCCGGCGTACCGGCGAAGGTGAGATGCCCCCGCCCGCCGCCGAGCCGGGCGATGATCTGGCGGACGGTGAGCCGCTCGCGGCGGCCCAGGTTGACCACCAGCGTGCGCCGGCTCTTGGCGCCCTCGATCTCGTCCTCCTCGGGCAGGTGCGCCGGCAGTTCCTCGTCCAGGCGCAGCTCGGCGAGGTCGACGCCGAGCAGCTCGGCGAGGCCGGGCAGCGCGAACTCGGGCCGGATCAGCCGGTTGAGCTCGGCGTCGAGCTCGCGAGCCTCGGCCTCGGTGGCCCCGATCAGCGGCACGATGCCGGGCAGGATCTTCACCCCGTCCGGGTCGCGGCCGTGCTCGGCGGCGCGGCGCTTCAGGTCGTCGTAGAACTCCTGGGCGTCGGCGAGCGTCTGGTGTGCCGTGAACACCGCCTCCGCGTAGCGGGCCGCGAAGTTCCGTCCGTTCTCCGAGGAACCCGCCTGCACCAGCAGCGGGTGACCCTGCGGGGTCCGGGGCACGTTGAGCGCCCCGGCCACGCGGTAGTAGCTGCCCTCGTACGCCGGAGGGTAGATCTTGCCGCCGTCGCCCCAGATCCCGCGCTCCTTGTCGGCGATGACGGCCTCGTCGTCCCACGAGTCCCACAGCTTCAGGGAGACGTCGACGAACTCGGCGGCCCGCTCGTAGCGCTCGCGGTGCGCGGGCAGGTGGTCCAGGTTGAAGTTGCGGGCGGCGTCGAGCCCCGCGGTGGTGACGATGTTCCAGCCGGCCCGGCCGCCGCTGACGACGTCCAGCGACGCGAATCGCCGGGCCAGGTTGTAGGGCTCGTTGTAGGTGGTGGAGGCGGTGGCGATGAGTCCGATCCGCTCGGTGGCCCCGGCCAGCGCGGTCAGCAGGACCGTCGGTTCCAGGACGCCGGACGGGCGGCGCTCGACCTGGTCCCACAGCACGGGCCCGTCGGCGAGGAACAACGAGTCGAGCTTGCCGCGCTCGGCGATGCGGGCCAGGTTCTTGTAGTGCTCGACGTCGGCGGCGGCGTACGGGTCGCTCTCCGGCAGGCGCCAGGCGGCCTCGTGGTGGCCGACGCCCATGAGGAACGCGTTGAGGTGCAGGTGTCCGGGCCGGGTCATCACGCCGCCTGCGGGGTGTAGTGGGCCGCGTCGCCGCCCTCGAGGACGTGGCTCTTGCCGCCGTCCGCGCCGACGGGCACGTCGCCCGCGACGGTCACCCGGTGCAGCTTGCGGGGCAGGTCGCCGTAGTCGTCGGCGGCGTAGTGCTGGGAGGCGCGGTTGTCGAAGACGACGACGTCGCCGACCGCCCAGTGGTGGCGCAGCGTGTTCTCCGGGCGGGTCACGTACGCCTGCAGCAGCCGCAGGACGTCCCGCGACTCGGTCCTGGACAGCCCGATGAGGCTGCTCGCGAAGCCGCCGATGAACAGGTTCGGCGTGCCCGACTCGGGGTGGATGCGGACCACCGGATGCGCGGTGCGGTAGCGCTGGGAAACGAACACCTTGTGGTATTCCTCCACTTCTTCCGTACGGAACTGGGGGTGCTCGGCGTAGTCGTGGTCGTTGGTGTGCACGGCCCACAACCGGTCGGCGAGCAGGCGCAGGTGCTCGGGCAGGTCGGCGTAGGCGGCGGCGGTGTTGGCGAACAGGGTGTCGCCCCCGTACGGCGGGATCACCAGGCTGCGCAACGTGGTGGCCTTCGGCGGCCGGAGCACGAACGTCACGTCGGTGTGCCACGAGTTGGCGCGGGCGCCCTCGCCGCCCTGCACCGGCAGGATGTTCGCCTGCCCGTGCACCGAGGGAACGGTCGGGTGGGCGGTGGTCAGCGGCCCGAACGCCGCGGCGAAGCGCAGGTGCGCCTCGTCGTCGAGGTCCTGGCCGCGGAAGACGAGCACCTTGTGCTCGACGAGGGCCTGGTTGAGCTCGTTTCTCAGCGTGTCGTCGAGCGGCCGGGAGAGGTCGAGGCCCTCGATCTCGGCACCGATGCGGCCACCGATTCGGCGGATGGTCATGGTCTCTTCCTTCCGGTCAGGCGGTACGCCAGGTGGAGAAGCGGCGCTCGATGAGCACGAGCAGCTGGTTGACCAGCAGGCCGATGCCGGAGATCGTGATGATCCCCGCGTACATGTCGGGCACGGCGAAGTTGTACTGGGCGTAGTTGATGAGATAACCGAGGCCGGCCTTGGCGCCGACCATCTCGGCGGCGATGAGGATCAGGATCGAGTACGCGCCGGCCAGCCGGATCCCGGTGAAGATCGTCGGTACGGCGGCCGGCAGCACCACCTTCTGGAACAGCCGCAGCGCCCCCAGGTCGAGCGAGCGCGCCGACTTGATCAGCAGCGGGTCGACGGTCCGTACGCCGCTGATCGTGTTGAGCAGCACGGGCCAGGCGCAGGCGTAGAAGATGATCGCGATCTTCGAGGTCTCGCCCAGCCCGAGGATGAGGACGAACACCGGCAGGATCGCCAGCGCCGCGGTGTTGCGGAACACCTCGAGCAGCGGGTTGAGCAGGTTGGCCACCGGCCGGTACCAGCCGATGAGCAGGCCCAGCGGGATGGCCGCGACGATCGCCAGGCCGAAGCCGGCGAGGGAGCGGCTCAGGCTGGCCTGCACGTGGTTCCACAGCTCGCCCGACTGCACGAGCTGCCACCAGGCGACCAGCACCTCGGACAGCGGCGGCAGGAACGTCGCGTCGACGACGCCGAGCCGCGGAAGGATCTCCCACACCACCGCCAGCGCGGCGATCGCGACGGTCCGGGTCACGACCGCGCCGACGGCGCGCAGCACGGGTACGCGCGGGGTCGTGACGATCTCACGTGGCACGGGCAGCACGACGCTAGACACGGGTGGTCTCCTTCTTGTGGGCCAGGCCGAGTTCGGCGCTGCGCGCCTTCCGGACCTCGTCGCGCAGCAGGGTCCAGATCTCGTGCCGGTGGTGGGCGAACCGGGGGTCGGAGCGCAGGTCCTCGGTGGCCGAGCGGGCGGTGAGCGGGATGTCCACGACCTGCTTGATCCGGCCCGGGCGCGAGGTCATCACCGCGACCCGCTGCCCGAGGTACACGGCCTCGTCGATGCCGTGCGTGATGAACACGACCGTCTTGCCGGTCTTCTCCCAGATCCGCAGCAGCTCGTCCTGCAGGCCGTCGCGGGTCTGCGCGTCCAGGGCGGCGAACGGCTCGTCCATCAGCAGCACGTCGGGGTCGAAGGCCAGGCTGCGAGCGATCGCCACCCGCTGCTTCATGCCGCCCGACAGCTCGTGGGGGTACCGGTCGTGGAAGCCGGCGAGCCCGACGAGGTCCAGGTATTCGCGGGCCCGGCCGGCGCGCTCGCGGCGGGGCACGTGCTTGGCCTCGAGGCCGAACTCCACGTTGCCCTGTGCCGTACGCCAGGGCAGCAGGGCGTACTGCTGGAAGACGACGCCGCGGTCCAGGCCGGGGCCGGTGACCTCGGCGCCGTCGACCAGGATCCGCCCGCTGCTGGCCCGGGTCAGGCCGCCGAGCAGGTCCAGCAGGGTCGACTTGCCGCAGCCGCTCGGGCCGACGATGACCAGGAACTCGCCCGCCCGGACGTCGAGGTCGATGTCCTGCAGCGCCGTGACGGTGGTGCCGCGGGCCTGGAAGCTCTTGCTCACGTTCCGGAACCGGATCTTGGCGTCGCTCATCGGGCCGCACCGCCCGAGGCCAGGTCGTTGTACTGGTTGGTGTACAGGTCGGAGGGCTTGAGGTCCTTGTTCTTGAGCTCACCGGTGCTGCTCAGCCACTCGATCCAGGTGGAGAAGTCCTTGTCGGTGATGGTGCCGCCCTTGCCGGCGACGCCGTAGCTCTTCCAGAACTTCAGCTGGCTGTCGTCCTCGTTGCGCCCGCGCTTGGCGAGGATGTCGCGGAACCGGGCGATGACCACGTCCCGCGGCTGCGTCCGCGACCACTCGATGGCCTTGGCCACCCCGGTGACGAAGGTGTGCACGGTCTCGGGGTTCTTCTTCAGGAAGTCGTCGCGCAGCACGTAACTGCCGCCGGTGAACGCCCCGAGCAGGTCGTAGTCGGTGTAGAGCGGCCGGATGCCGCCACGCTCCAGAGCCTTGTCGCGCAGCGTCCCGCTGAGCGAGGCGACGTCGATCTGGCCCTGGCGCAGCGACTGCTCGGTGTTGACCGGCGGCACCACGATCAGCTCGACCTGCTTGATCTCCTCCGGCGTGAGCCCGTTGCGGCTCAGGTACGTCTTCGTGACGGCCTCGGCGTGGGCGCCCAGCGTGTTGACCCCGATCTTCTTGCCGATGAGGTCCCTGGCCGTCTTGATCGGGCTGTCGGAGCGGACGTAGAAGCCGTTGTAGGTGTCCTTGTCCGACCCGTAGTAGCCGATCACGGCGGTGATCGGCGCCTTGCCCGCCTTCAGTTTGACGATCGCGCCGTTGAAGGCTCCGCCGAAGTCGATGTCGCCGGTGGTCGCGGCCTGGATGTCCTGCGGGCCGCTGATCGTGTTGCCGATCCACTTGAGCTTGACGTCGCCCAGGTAGCCGAGATCCTCGGCGAGCTCGGGCGGCGTCACCTGGCCCACCCAGCCCTGATATCGCAGTTCCTTGACGTTCTTGGCGGCGCCGGCGGCGCCGGACCCGCATCCGGACAATGCGGCCGCGGCGAGGCCGGCGGCCAGGGCGGCCGCCACGGCGGCTCTGGTCAGCTTCATGGGAGAGCTCCTTGCTGCGGGTAGGTGTCATCGGCCCGGGTGGCGGCGTCGCCACCGGAGGAGGGCAGGGTTGATCGCGCCGGCTCGCGGCGTCGTCATGCGAGAAAGGTCGGGCGGGGATCCGCTGTGCTCGCCCGGCGACTCAACAGGTGCAGCTACACACCCGGAGGTAGTCGACGAAGCGGCGTCGGGTGAGACGCTTGCTCCGGTTCATGCCAGCAACGTAAACATCCCGATCCGCCCACGTCAGCCACTTTGTGACCCACGTCACATACATTTCCCATAGAGTGAGTGGGATATCGGCGGAGGCGGGCGTGCAGCCGGCCGCCCAGGCCGCCGCCGCGCCGACCGTCACCCAGATCGAGGGCGCTGCCGCCGATGCGGCGGGTCTGCAGCCCACGGTCGACGCCTACCGCTCGCCGCTGGGCGAGCCCGGCAACGGCAGCACCCCGGGAAGCCACGCCCCGTACCCGAACGTCTTCGGCGCCTTCAGCCCGCACGGTCAGGGCTTCGGCGCCGTCTTCACCGACGTGACAAGGCGGACACCACCAGGATCGAGCTGTACGACCGCTGGGGTATCCGCCTCTGGTGGCACGCCGTGCCCAAGGGCACGACCGCCTCGAAGAGCCTGTCCTTCCTCGGCGTGCACGGGGAGTCCAAGGCCCTTTCCTGAGCCACGGGTAGGCGGCGTGACCGGGGTGAGAGAGGTCCCCGGTCACGCCGCCGGCCGTGACCCCTGTCGCCGCTCGTCGGCGCAGGCACGCTGCGGCACGGCGCCGCGGCGCTGGTCGGGGTAGACCGCGTCGAAGGCGGTCAGCCACCGGATCTGTTCCCGCGGCGGAATCCCGCAGCCGCGCAGGAAGGCCACCAGCGAATCCCGCCGGGGCACGCTCCGGGCGGTGACCAGGTTGTGCACCGTGGCGCGCGAGATCGGTGTCCCGGCGTCGCGGCTGCGCAGGGCCACGCTGTCGAGGGACCTGCGGCAGGCATCCATCAGGGCGCGCAGGCGGCGGGCGAACTCGATCGGAGTGGCGGCGCCGGTCGGGTCCGGCGGCACCTTCGGGGTGGTTGTGACGCTCACAGCAATCGATCCTCAGTCGGGTTCCCGACAGGAACAAGAACGCACTTGCGTACGAGTTCGGCTCACGCGACTCGGGCGAGGACGGGCGGCAGGTAGAGGCCATGATCTGCGGCGCGCATGACCGCCGCGGCGCTGCTGCCGGCGCCGAGCTTCATCCGTGCCTGGTCGAGGGCCGTCCGCACCGACCGGACCGGGATGCCCAGCCGGACGGCGATCTCCGTGACGGCACAGCCGCTGATCAGCAGGCCGAGGATCGTCATCTCGCGATGGCACAGGTGGCGCAGGTCGCCGGCGGGACGCAGCAGCACCACGGCGGTGAGCTCGTACGGCGGCTGGTCGGGGCAGGCCAGCATCGTGACCCTGAGGTAGCCCGGCGGTTTCGCGGCACCCGTGGGGGTGAGGAAGGTGGCGCGCGTGTCGCCCTCGTCGTACGACGTCCGGGCCTCGGCCAGGATCGGCGAGCCCGCGGCCAGCAGGCGGTGGCCGGGCAGCCCCGGAAGGGCGATCGTGTCGCCGCGATGGGTGAGCACGACACCGGCGATCGCGTCGTCCACGAGGGCGGCGAGGCCGGCCACCGTACGCATCGGGTCGAGGGCATGGGCGATGGGCCGCCGGAGCCGGCTCAGCACGGCGTAGGTGGCGTCGTCCACGGGCTCGGCGTCCGCGCTCAGCGTGGTGCAGAAGCCGAGGTAACGACCGTCCGAGGTGACCAGCGGGACGATGACGCCCTCCCGGAGCCCGGCCGGGTACAGGTACTCCGCCCACAGCCGGCTCTCCTGGGCGGGGACGGGCAGATCCTTGATCCGCATCGGTGGCGGGTCGCGGTGCAGGCCCAGCCGCTCCGCCTCGCGTACGGCTGCCGGCCCGGCGAGATACTCCCGCGCCCGCTCGGGGTAGCCACGACCGGCCAGGCTCGTCTGCCGCCGGCGGGGCACGTCGAAGAGGGCGATCCGGGCGGCGTCGAAATGCGTGAGCCGATGCAGCACGTCGAGCACTTCCTCGGCGCGGGCGGCGATGGGGCCCGGACGGGAACCGATCGTGTTCACCTCGCTGATGAGGCGTTGCGCCGGCGGTGAGATCGCACTCATCGGGAATCGCGCTCCTGCGGAAGCGTGAGTTCGGCGGGTATGTAAAGGCCCCGGCGCAGCGCCCGGGCCGCGGCCAGGTGCCGGGTGGCCGCGCCGAGCTTGGCCAGGAGGAGCTCGAGCTGGCCCGCCAGCACGCGTACGCCGACCGACAGCGCCGCGGCCATCCCCTCCAGGGCCCACCCCTCGACGAGCAGGCCGAGCAGGTGCAGTTCGTAGCGGGTGAGCCCGTGGGTGTGCCGCACCGGTGACAGCAGGACCACCCGGCGCAGGTGGCCGGGAGGATGGGGTGGACAGACGAGCATGCTGACCCGCACCAACCCGGACTCCGCGCGGTCGTCCGGGCACAGGAACGTGAGCAGGGGATGCCCGGCGACCGAACGGGCGGCCACGGCGACCATCAACGGTGAGCCGGGCGCCAGTAGGGGATCATCGGGCAGCCCGGTCAGCGGCACGATCGCACCGCCGCGGGTCAGCACCACTCCGGCGACGGCGTCGCCCACCAGCCGGGCGATGGCGCTGACCGTACGCAGCGGGTCGATCGCATGCGCGATCCACGGCACGGCACGGCCCAGCACGCCCCGGGCCTGCTCGGCGGCGGGCCGCGGGTCGGCGCTGTTCATCGTCACGACGCCCAGATACCGGCCGTCGCGGGTGAAGAGACCGCTGCTCAGGCACTGGCGGATCCCCGCCGGATACATGTGCTGCGACCACGTCGGCAAAGTCTCGGCCGGCACGGGCAGGTCGCCTATCCGTACGGGTGGACAGGGGCCCAGCAGACCGGCCTGCTCGAGGTCCTCACTGAGCTGAGGTCCGTCGAGGGCCCGCATGACCGCAGGGGTGTAGCCATGGCGCAGCAGCGGCGTCTGCATCCGGCGCTCCGGGTCGAAGGCCGTGATGAACGCCGCGTCGCACGGCGCGATCCGCCGCAGCGGCGCCAGCAGCGCTTCCGCACGCTCCACGGCGCTGCCGGGCGCCAGCGCGATCCCGGCGATCTCGTCCAGCACCGACACGTCGGCGGCGGACAATCGCATCATGAGGCGCACCTTCCGGTCGGCCCCCGCTCGCAATGCCTTTTTTCCACCATAGAAGGATTCGTCCTTGTAAGGAAACGACCGTGTGCGGGACGCTGGGTGACAGGCCTTCGTGAGGGGTGGGATTCCACCGTGGCCGGACTCGGCGCCGCTCGCCATGTGATGCTGCTGTACGGCCCGGACCGGGCCTGGATCGGCGACTGGGTAAGGCGCGGTCTGCGGGCCGGCGAGAAGATCCTCTACCCGGTGGACGCCGGCGGGTCCGCTCCCCCGCTGCCCGACATCCTCGACGAACGTGGTGTGGACGTCACGACGGCGACCGCCCGCGGAGATCTGCTGGCGTTGCCGTCCGAGTTGTACCTGCGGCCCGGCGACCTGGCTGCCGCGGTGCGCGGGGCTCTGCAGCGCGGATACCCCGCGGTCCGGGTCGTCGCCGGTATCGGGGCCTCGCTTTCCGAGCAGGAGTACGCGGCCTCGGAGCAGATACTCAACGACGTGTGCCTCCGGTACCCGGCTACCGTGCTCTGCCCGTACCGGGAGGACGACCTGACCGACGAGCAGATACGGGACTTCGCGGTCTGGCATCCCCATGCCCGCCACCGGTATCTCGAACTTCGGCGGCGCGACCGTACGGTGGTGGTGGCCGGGCAGGCGGACTTCACCAACGAGCGGCTCCTGCGAGGCGTCCTGAGCACGGCCGTCGCGGCCGCGCTGGCCGCATCCGCGGTGCTGTACCTCGATGTCGAGGCCCTGGCGCTGATCAGCGCCGCGGGGTGGCGGGCGCTGGCACAGGGCAGCACGGACCTGCGCGAGCGGGGCGGACGGCTGGTCCTGATCTCCCCGCAGCCGGCCGTGGCCAGGATGATCAAGCTGCTGCGGCTCGACGTGTCGATAAGCGCAGGGGGACGGGGGAGCGAACGGTGATGCCCGGTCCCTTTGCCCACGACGTCCTGTTCTTCGACACCACTGAGGAGCTGCTCACCGTGACCGTGCCGTTCCTGCGCCAAGGCCTGGCGAACGGCGAGGCGGCGGTCGTGGTCGACGCCGGCAGGAACGGCGCACCCATCGCGTACGCGCTGGGCGACGACCCGCGGATCGGCCACCTCACCCGCGACGCGCACCAGCGACCGGCGCGCACGCTGAGCATGTTCCAGCACACCGTGGAGGAGGCCCTGGCGGCCGGAGCCCGGGGCGTCCGTCTCGCGGGCGACGTGGGCCTCCCCGTACGCCCCTCCCAGTGGGGGGAATGGGTTCGCTTCGAGGCGGCCTTCAACGACGTCCTCGCCGGCTACCCGGTGCAGGCGATCTGCCCCTGGAACGTCCGCCAGTTCTCGGACGAGGCGCTGCACACGGTCCGGCGTACGCATCCCAGCGTCATCACCGCGCGCTCGCGGCGCAGGAACCCCGACTACCTCGAGCCCCGCGACTATCTGCGCCGCTTCGCCGCGCCGGCGCCGGATCCGCTCGAGTCCACCGGACCCGCCCTGACGGTGGACAACGTCACCGATCTCGAGGTGCTGCGCCGCGCGCTGGAGGAGACGCTCGCCGGCAGCCCCCTGCCGGTGGAGTACGCCGAGGATCTGGCCTTCGCCGTCAACGAGGTGGCCAGCAACGCGCTGCAGCACGGCCGCCCACCGGTGCAGGTCCGGCTCTGGTGCAGCCGCAGGAAGGTGTTGTGCACGGTTCGTGACCACGGCCGGGGCTTCGACGATCCCCTGGCCGGCTACCACACCGAGCACCACGCGGACCCCGCCCGGCACCGCCTGGGCCTGTGGCTGGCCCGCCGGCTCTGCGACCGCCTGGACTTCTTCCCGCACGCCGAGCACTTCACCGTACGGCTGACGACGACGCCCTGACGGGCGCTAGACCCCGTCAGACCTGGGTACACCCCACCGCGTGAGCGCCGAACCCTCCCTCGCCCCGAGCACTGCACCGTCGGCCTGGGCGCCTTTGCGCATCGCGGCCTACCGCAGCCTGTGGCTGGCGCTGCTGGCGAGCAACATCGGTACGTGGATGCAGACCGTCGGCGCCCAGTGGCTGCTGGTCGAGCAGTCCGGGTCCGACACGCTGGTGGCCGTGGTGCAGACGGCCAGCACCCTGCCCATCGTGCTGCTCGCGCTGCCGTCCGGGGCGCTGGCCGACACCCTCGACCGGCGACGGCTGCTCATCGCCGTGCAGGGCTTCCTGGTCGGCGTGGGAACGCTGCTGACCGTGCTGACGCTCGCCGGGCGGATGCCCGCGACGCTGCTGCTGACGCTGACCTTCGCGCTGGGCGCGGGGCAGGCGCTGACCGCTCCGGCCTGGCAGGCCGTCATTCCGGAGCTGGTGCCGCGCCCTCAGCTCGCCTCGGCGTCCGCGCTGGGCGCGATCAGCATGAACCTGGCCCGGGCCGTGGGGCCGGCGGTGGCGGGCGTCCTCATCGCGCGTACCGGCGCGGGCGTCGTGTTCGGCCTCAACACCCTGACGTTCGCCGTGTTCGTCCTGGCGCTGTGGCGCTGGCACCCGCCGGCCGCCGGCATGGCCGACGCTCCGGAACGCTTCGGTGCTGCGGTGCGGGCCGGCGGGCGATACGTGCGCCACTCTCCGGTCGTGCGGCGCATCCTGCTGCGCGCGGCGCTGTTCCTCGTCCCGGGCAGCGCGCTCTGGGCCCTGCTCCCCCTGGTTGCCAGCCGCCGTCTCGGCCTGGGCTCGGGCGGGTACGGCATCCTGCTCGGCGCGGTCGGCGTGGGAGCGGTGGCGGGCGCACTGCTCCTCCCCCGCCTCCGCGCCCGCTGGTCGGTGAACCGCCTGCTGTCCGTCGCGGGCGCCGTCTTCGCCGTGGTCCTGGTCGCCCTCGGCACGGCCCGCTCGGAGACGGTCGTCGTGGTGGCGCTGCTGCCGGCCGGGGTGGCCTGGGTCATGGTGCTCTCCAGCGTGAACGCCACCATGCAGCTGTTCCTGCCGAACTGGGTCCGGGCCCGCGGCCTCGCCGTCTACCAGATGATCTTCGCAGGGGCGCAGGCCGCCGGCGCCCTCGCCTGGGGCGCCCTCTCCGACGCGTCCGGGCTGGTCGTCGCGCATCTGGCGGCGGCAGCGCTGATGGCGGCCGGCGTGCTGACCATGCGCTGGTGGCCGCTGCGGGACACCAGCGGGATGAACCAGGAGCCGGCGGTGTTCTGGCCGGAACCGCACCTCGAGCTCGACCCGGAGGATCACGACGGCCCGGTCCTGGTCACCGTCTCCTACCCGGTCAGCCCGGCCCACGAGCAGGCCTTCGTCGAGGCGATGGAGGCCGTACGCCGCACCCGGCTCCGTACCGGCGCGGCTCGCTGGGGACTGTTCCGCGACGGCGAGGAGCCGGACCGCTTCGTCGAGGCGTACCTGGTGCCGAGCTGGGACGAGCACCGGCGGCAGCACACCGGGCGGCTGACCGGCACCGACCGGGCGGCGGAGGAACGGGCCCAGGCGCTCGCCGACGGCCCGCCCCGGGTCACCCACCTGCTCTCCGCCCGCTGAGCCGTATCATCGCCGCGCCCGCACGAGCACCTCCTCCGCGGTGAGCGCGCTGGTCGGATGGTGGGTCAGGCACATCGGCGTGTTCACCTTGCGGAACGGCGCCCCCTCGGTGACCGTGTAGAACTGCCCGGCCCGCAGCCGGGAGATGTCGAGCACCGCGCTGCCCTTGGCCTGCGCCACCTCCTTCGCCGCCGCGATCTGGGTCGGGCTGTTCAGGAAGCCGTAGAACTGGGTCGCGGCGTTGCCGACGATGCGGTTGTGGATGCCCTTCGGCGCCTGGGTCGCGAAGACCAGCCCGAGGCCGTACTTGCGGGCCTGGCTGGCCAGCGCGAGCGTGCTCTCCGTGCAGGCGGTCATGGCGCCGGAGGGCGCGAAATTCTGGGCCTCGTCCATGACGAAGAGCCCGCCCAGCGGCCGGTTTCCCGCCGGGTGCCGCTTGATCCAGGCGAACAGCGCCATCTGCAGCTGGTTGACGAAGCTCTGCCGCTGCTCGTCGCCGGGCAGTCCGATGAGGCTGATGACCGACACCCTGGACCGGCGACCCTCGGCCGGCGTCAGCAGCACCCCCGGGTCGAGGGGCGCGCCGGCGCCGCCGAACAGCGGATCGTTGACCATGGCGGCCTTGAGGGTCTCGGCCATGTCGGCGGCCACCTCACGGGCCCGGCTCAGGGACGTCGCCTCGTCGGGCAGGTCGGTCAGCAGCTCGACGAAGTCGTCCAGGCCGCCGCCATTGTGGCGACCGAAGTGCTGCAGCGCCTGGCGCAGCACGGCGCGCCCCCGATCGGCCTTGGCGGTGCCGGCGGCCATCCGGGCCCGCGGGGCCAGGGTCGCCACGGCGGCGTCCAGGGCCAGCGCGAACTCGTCCGGCTCGTCCAGGACGGCGCTGAAGTCCGGCAACGGCTGGAGACTCAGCGGGCGCCCGGCCTCCCGCCGCGGTGTCCAGACCACGACGTCCGTGCCGGCGAGGTACTCCTGAGCCTTGGCCGCGTCGTCACCGCGCCAGGACGGCGGCGGCTCGGGCCAGGCGTCCCCGAGTCGTGCCAGATCGTTGTTCGGGTCGAGGACGATGGCGGACACGCCGTGCAGGGCGCTCTCCTCGACGAGCCGGCGGATCAGGACCGTCTTGCCCGATCCGGAGCCCGCGAAGATCACTGAGTGCTTGCGCAGCGACTCCAGCGGTACGCGTACCGATGCCTGCGTCTCGGCGACCGTGCCCAGCGGAATGCTCGCAGGGCCTTGCGTCACCTGGCCGGGGGGTGACCCGAAGACCTTGGCGAACAGCGACGTGCGGCTCGCCGGGCGCCGCGTCCGCAGACAGTCGGCCAGGGCCGCGTCGCCGTCGATCAGCAGCTCCGCAAGGGCAGCGAAGGTCCGCAGGTCCTCCGTGGAGACGTCGGTGACCATGCCGCCGAGGTCGAGGAACTCGTCCAGGACCCGGCGGCTCACGGGCCCGTTCGGCCACGGCTCGTTGCGCAGCACGACGGCGCGGCGCTTGCTGACGGCCGGATCGAGGTTGACGACGCCGCGCAGCCGCTCCATCCGGGCCTGGACCGCGCGATGGTGGAGATGGGACAGCCCGCGGAACGACCAGTGCGCCTCGTCCTCGGTCTCGTCGTCGAGCAGTTCGCGCAGCAACGCGTGCGCCGCGGGCCGCCCCGGCTCGCCGGGCTGCACCTTGTACCGGCCGGCCCGCTCCCCCTGCTCGACCGTCCATGCCCGCAGCCCGGCCTCCAGCAGGCGTGACATCTCGGCGTCCTCCGTCGCCGGCCGGAGCGCGCCCTCGACGTCGGCGGCCGCCCGCAGCTGGGCGAAGCGCTCGTCGAAGGCCGCCAGTTTCCCCGGCTCGACGGCGGGGGTCCCGGGCCGGACGTCGGCGCGGTGCTGGCCGAATCCGGCGAGCGGAACGACCTCGTCCCGGCTCAGGCAGCGCCGCACGTGCTCGTCGGCATGCTCGATCAGCTGTCGCGGCGTGTAGTCGAGCGCCTCGGCGAACGCTTCCGGAAGTATCGGCCAGGTGGGATAGGGCGGTTTGAATTCGGCCGCCTCGAAGAACGGCGCGAAGCGGACGCCTATCAGCTCTTCGGCGATCTCCTGGGAAGGGAGCCGGTGCAGCCGCGTTTCCTCCCGGAAACGGTCGCTCACGGACATGACCGCGCGTTTCTTGATCAGCTCCCATGATCTCGGCAGGCAGGCCACGACCGTCACGGTGCGGAACAGTTTTTCGCGCAGATCCATGAGCCCGTTGCCGAGATCCGCGGCGAGTGCCATGGTCACGGCGTCCCCGTCTATGCCGGTGCGATCGTTCGGACGGCTCTGCGCGAAGATGACGTCGATCTGATCGACCGCCAGCATGCTCGCCCCCGTGCAGGCGAGCAGCCGGGAGATCTCCCCGGCCACGTCCTCGGCGTTCTTGACGCGCGCCGGCAGTCCCCAGTGCACCAGCTCGGACGCGGTCAGGTCGGGCAGGGACATCAGCCACGACTCCCCGAGGTCGGCGATGTCGTCGTCCGACGAGGCCAGGAGCACGAGGGCGCGCAGGGTGTGCCGGCATTCGCGGCCCATCTCCGGCTCGGCGTTGCGCAGCTCGGCCACGAAGGTGTCGAGCGCGGCGGGCGTCAGCGGCTGCTGCCCGCGCACCTGCTGGCGTAACGCCAGGAGGATCCGGGCCCGCTCGCTCAGCCGCTCCACCAGGACCGCGAGCTGGGAATGCCGGTACGAACCCGCGCGCCGCAGCCCCCGCAGGAAGGTGTGCACGATGTTGGCCCAGAAGGACCGGCCGTCCGCCACGCCCATCAGGAAGAAGTAGCCGTGCCGGAGCTGCACCTTCTCCCGGGCCCACCGCAGCAGATGGGTCTTTCCCGAGCCGTGCTGCCCCTCGACCACCAGCCCGAGCGGGCAGGTGAGGCGGCTGACGTCCGCGTCGTCGAAGGCCCGCAGCACGGCCGCGCCCGCGGCGCCGTTCAGTGCGTCCAGGTGGATGTCGAGCGACGTCCAGACGTCCTCGGCCGTCGGAGCCCAGTCGAGGCGGCGCAGCTCCGTCAGCGCCCGCCGCTGGTCGGCGTCGATCACGCTCGGCCGATCGTCAACAGGTGCTTGTCCTCTCCCCCGACCACGATCACCGCGTCGAGCGCCTCCGGCGACAGCTCGTTGCGGCCGGGATCCGGATCCAGGTGCAAATCACGGCGGCGGTCCATCTCCCTGAGCACGCGATCGAGCTCGGCGCGGTCGACGTCGGGGAGCCGCTTGCGCAGCGAGAGCAGGCTGACCAGGTCGCCCGGCGTCTCGGCGAGGTCGAGATAGGCCTGCTTGATCCGGTCCTCGAGGGGCATCCGCGGCGCCGGCGTCGCGCCGTCGGCCGCGGGCCCGGGATCGGTCTCCGCGAAGACGTCCGCGATCTTCTGGTCGTGGCGCTCCAGCATGGACCCGAGGTGGCGCAACGTGGCGTAGTGCAGCAACCAGGCGCTCGACACCCTTTCCGGCGGCGGCGACGTGAATTCCTTCCGGGCCCGGATCCAGCCCCGTTCCGTCAGCTCATGAAAGATGGCGCCACGCAGGCCCTTTCTCCATATGATCAGTCCGGCGGCGGTCAGTTCCTCCCGGGTCGCTTTGTCGATCTCCATTCGATAGCTCTTCCGGAGATCCGGATTCGACACCGGCGTCACGCGCACCATCAGGGCGATCAGGGACTGCCGAGCGGACGTACCAAGGTCAGAAGTCATGAATGCGATCTCCGGGGGAAAGGCGGACCGTACCGGGAAATCATTGCCGGGTTTCCGATCGTTGGCCTGTCCGGTATCCGATACGCAGAGAGATCAATAACTATTGACGACGAAGAACCCCCGGCCGGCGTCGCCGCCGACCGGGGGTTCCGGGGAACGATGTCAGCGGGTGAGCACCCGCGCCAGCACATCGTGGACGTACGTGTTGGGGTGCTTGCCGGTGAACCGGTCGGCCAGCGGCCCGTACGCGGTGACCGGGACGTCGACGCCGGTGTGCCCGCTGGTGGTCCAGTCCAGGTTGAACGAGAGCGGGCTGCCCTTGATCGCGAACGGGCCGTCCTCGGCGGAGATGCCGTCACCCGACTCGTCGGTGGTGGCGGTGTCCTCGACGGTCAGGCCGCCGCACTCGTGGTCGCCGGTCACCACGACGAGCGTGTCGGGGTGCGTGGCCGCGTAGTTGCGGGCCACCACGACGGCCTTCTCGAGTTCGCCGAGGGCCTGCAGCATGCGGGTGCCGTTGTTCTCGTGGGCGAACTCGTCGATGCCCTCCTCCTCCACCAGCAGGAAGAAGCCCTTGCGGTGGGTGGACAGCGTGGAGAGCGCCTTGGTGGTCATCGTGGCGAGGCTGACGGGCGGGTTGTAGATGTCACCCTTGCCCTCCTCCCGCTGCTGGAACATCTCCTCGTTGCCGAACAGGCCCAGCAGCTTGCCCCGCTTCGCCGCGGCCAGCTGGTCGGCCGTGGAGACGTACTGGTAGCCGGCGTGGCGGGCCTCGGCGACGAGGTCGCCCTTGGTGCCCTTGCTGGCCTCGGCCGGGTCCTCGGCCGGGTGGTCGGGGTACGCACCGGGCTGGCCGGCGGGCAGCCACCAGTCCTCGCCGCCGCCGAGGATGACGTCGGGCTTGCTGACCTCGATGTACTGGCGGGCGATCTCGTCCTGCGCCGAGCGGTTGGCGGTGTTGGCGAAGAAGGCGGCCGGGCTCGCGTCGGTCACCTGCGCCGTGGTCACCAGGCCGGTGCCCTTCCCGGCGGCCTTGGCCTGCGCACCGAGCGTCGGCAGCGGGTTGCCGTCCACGTCCACGCTGATCGCACCGTTGTACGTCTTCTCCCCGGTGGCCCAGGCGGTGGCCGCCGCGGCGGAGTCGGTGATCGGGGTCTTCGGGTCGTGCGGGCTCGTGGTGAGCTGGCCCGAGACCGGAAGCTTGTCCATGGTCAGCTGGCCGTCGAGACCCGCGTAGTAGAGGCGCGCGGCCTCACGCTGAGCGGCGGCCATGCCGTCACCGTTGATGAAGATGACGTTGCGTGCCTGGGTGGGGCGCTTCGCGGCCGAACCGGCGTCGGCGGCCGTCAGCGGGTTCAGCAGCGCCATCCCGGCGGCCGCTACGGTTCCTGCGAGCACCGGGGCGGTGAGCCACCGGGCGGTGCGGGCAAACATTGTTGTTCCTCCAGATCGTTGCCGAGACCGGTTGAGCCAACTAGACCCGCGGTCCCTGCGCGTGGCTTCCGGATGAACGGCGAACGTCGAGTGGGCGACCTCGCTCAGCGGGTGCTGTCCCGCACCACGATGTGCGCCTTGGGAGCCTCGTAGACGCCGTCGGCCGAGGCCTCGCGCATGGCGTCCAGGACGGCGCCGGCCGCCAGTTCGCCGATGCGGCCGACGTCGTGGCTCATCGCCGAGAGGGCCGGCACGGCGAGCTGGCACTGGGCGGAGTCGTCCCAGGCGACCACGGAGACGTCGGCCGGCACCGCCAGGTCGTGTTCCCTGATCGTCTCCAGGCCGCCGAGCGCCATCACGTCGTTGTCGTAGACGATCGCCGTGGGCCGCACCGGGCGTGCGGCCAGGATCTGCGCCGTGGCCTCCCGGCCGGACTCCTGCGAGTAGTCGCCCTCCGCGGTGATCAGCGTGAGGCCGCGGTCGGTGGCCTCGGCCTCGAAGCCGCCGCGGCGCAGCTGCGTGTGCGCGAACTCGAGCGGCCCGCAGACATGGCCCAGCACGGTGTGACCGCGGTCGGCGAGGAACCGGACGGCCTCCCGCGCGAATCCGGCGTCGTCGGTCCACACGGTGGGCAGCCCCGACGCCGTGGACGGGTCACCGATCACGACGGCCGGGATGCCGAGCTCGCGTACCAGTGCGACGCGGTCGTCGTCCGGGCTCAGGTCGACCAGGATCACGCCGCCGACCCGCCGCTCGGCGGACCACTGCTCATAGGTGGCGGTCTCGGCCGCGCGGTCGGTGACGACCTTCACCAGTACGGACAGCCCGGCCGGTGTCAGCACGCGTTCGAGACCCTCGAGGAACTCGTGGTAGTAGGGCTCCTCCCCGAGAACCTGGGAGGCACGTGCCAGCACGAGACCGATCCGACCGGGCGCCTGAGTCATCGCTCGCTCCGCATCGCAGGGGTGGTGTGGCCGGGAGCGACGGCCGCCTGCACGACGAGCACCGCGGCGCCGATACCCGCCGCGTCGCGGGGCCGGGCGGAGAGCTCGACGGACACGTCGTGCCGCTGCCGGGAGTGCGCCGTACGGCCGAGGTGGGCGCGCAGCCGGCGGGCGAAGATCGATCCTGCGAGGGCGACGCCCGGTCCGGTCAGCACCAGGCGGCCGAGATCCAGCAGGTTCACCACCGACGTCGCGGCCACGCTGAGCCGTTCGGCCGCCCGGTCCAGCACCTCGTAGGCGGCGGGATCCCCGTTGACCGCGGCCCGGGCGATCGCGTCGTAGGCGCTGGCTTCGCTGCCGTCCAGCGCCAGTCGCTCCCGCAGCGCCGGGTCCTCGCGCGCCTCGGCCACCGTCGCCCGCATCGACGCGTACTGCTCGATGCAGCCGAGGTTGCCGCAGGGGCAGGGACGCCCGGCGTAGTCGATGGACATGTGGCCGAGTTCGCCGGCGCCGAAGCTCGCGCCGCGGAACAACGCTCCACCGAAGACGAACCCGGCGCCGATCCCGGAGGACAGGTAGATGCAGCCGAACGCCTGTTCCCGCGAGACCCTGCGGCTCCAGAACTCGCCGAGGGCGGCGGCCGCGGCGTCGTTCTCGACCAGAACGGGCACGCCGATCTTCTTCCCGAGCTCGGCACGCAGCCCGGCCGGCTCCGCCCCGGCTCCCGCCGATCCCGGCACGTCGGCCGGCGCGACGACGGCCAGGCCCTCGATGCGGTCCCGGGGCAGATCGAGCCCGGCCGTGAAGTCGTCGAACCGCTCGGCCAGGCGATCAGCCCGCATCGCCTCGTGCGGCGGCCGCGGGACGACCTCGCGACCGACCACGCCGCCGGTCAGATCGACGGCGACACACGTGACCGCTTCGGGTCCGAGGTGGAACCCGATGCCGAACCGGTTGCCGGGGTTGATGGCGATGAGCTTGCGCCGCCGGCCGTTGACGGAGTCGAGCGACCCGATCTCGTGGATGATGCCGTCGGCG
Source organism: Actinoplanes sp. NPDC049681 (assembly GCF_044465265.1). Taxonomy (NCBI): domain Bacteria; kingdom Bacillati; phylum Actinomycetota; class Actinomycetes; order Micromonosporales; family Micromonosporaceae; genus Actinoplanes; species Actinoplanes sp. NPDC049681. Next base: position 317,390 of record NZ_JBITLP010000007.1, on the reverse strand, counting down.
ATGAGCTCCCGCACGATGTTGGAGATCGACGGCTGGGTGAGGCCGGTCCGCTCGGCGATCTCGCCCCGGCTGATGGTCACCGCCGAACGGATGACGTCCACGACGAGGGCGCGGCTTCCCGGTCCGGCCGCGGGCGATTCTCGACGTGCCATGGCGGTGGGGTTCTCCGGTTTCTGACCGTGAGCGGCGGGTCCGCTCCGCCGCTACCGTACCCGCCGCGAGGCCCGGAACGAGCGCTCGGCCCGCCGTCCTGGAGTAAAATAAATTAGTAATCTAACCTTGACACCTCCCTCGCGGCCGCCGCATGCTGAGCGCTCCACCGGGCGGTCGACGCATCCGCCCTCGTCGAACCAGCAGGACGGATATCGGCATGATCAATAGAAGGTCTTTCGCGGGCATCGGCGCGGCCGCCGCGCTCGCCCTGGTGGCCGGGTGCACCGGCGGCGCGAGCGACGAGACCGCGGGCAGCGGCGACTTCTCGGGTGACGTCAAGGGCACGATCACGGTGCTGACGAACCGGACCGACCTGGCGACCACGAAGCTGCCCGAGTACGCCAAGAAGTTCGAGGCCAAGTACCCCGGCACGAAGGTCAGCTTCCAGGGCGTGACGGACTACGAGCACGACGTCACCACCCAGCTCAGCGGCGGCGACTACGGCGACGTGCTGCTGATCCCGAACACCGTCGCCGTCGACCAGCTCGGCCAGTTCTTCGAGCCGCTGGGCACCGTCGACGAGCTCAAGGCGCGCTACCGGTTCGTCGACGAGAAGGCGTACGAGGGCAAGGTGTACGGCCTGTCGCTCGGCGGCGTCGCCAACGGCTTCGTCATCAACAAGCGGATCTGGGCACAGGCGGGCATCACCGAGCCGCCGAAGACGCCCGAGGCGTTCCTGGCCGGGCTCAAGGCGATCGCGGACAAGACCGGCGCCGTCCCGTACTACACGAACTACAAGGACGGCTGGCCGGTGAGCATGTGGAACAACCAGCGCGCCATCCTCGCCGACCCGAAGATCAACGACACCTTCCCGACGGACGCGAACCCCTGGCAGCCCGGCAAGGTCCAGCACATCACCGACGGGTTGCTCTACGACATCGTGCATGCGGGGCTCAGCGAGAAGGACCCGCTCACCACGAACTGGGAAGGCTCCAAGCCGATGATCGCCACCGGCAAGGTCGCCACCATGCTGCTCGGCTCCTGGGCCGTGCCGCAGATGAAGGACGCCGCCACGGCGGCCAAGGCGAACCCCGACGACATCGCGTTCTGGCCCTTCCCCTACCAGGCCGGCGGCAAGTTCCACGCCCGCATCGACGGCGACTACTCGGCCGCGGTGAGCAAGACCTCCAAGAACAAGGCGACCGCCCGCGCCTGGCTCGACTGGTTCGTCAACGACTCCGGCTTCGCCGCCGACCAGCAGGCCATCCCGCCCGCCCTGGGCCAGCCGCTGCCCAAGACCCTGCAGGACTTCACCGCGACCGGTGCCGAGCTGCTCGAGACCCCGGCCGCGACCACGAACGCCGGCAAGGAGGACGAGATCATCAAGGAGTCCGAGATCGACCTCAAGGGCAACATCTACCGGCAGAAGCTCATCGACATCGCCCGCGGCGCCGCCAAGGGCGACAAGGACTCGTACTTCGCCGAGCTGAACAAGCGGTGGAGCGCGGCCCAGTCCCAGGTCATGAAGTGACCAGTCAGGTCATCCCCCGGGCCCGGTCCGCCGCCACGGCGGACCGGGTGGCCGGCACGCCCCGCCGGCGCCGGTTCCGGCACAGCCCGTGGCTCTACCTGGCGCCCGCGCTGATCCTGCTGATTACCTTCACGTACGTGCCGGTCGGCAACATGCTGTTCTACAGCTTCCACAAGTGGGACGGCCTGGATCCGGCGATGGACCCCGTCGGCTGGGACAACTACGTGCGGGTGTTCACCGACGAGCGGTACTGGCGGGTCTTCCTGATCAGCCTCTACTACTTCGCCGCGTCGTTCGTGCAGATCGCCGTCGCCCTGTACTTCGCGGTCGTGCTGTCGTTCGACGTCCGGTTCCGCAACCTGTTCAAGGGCATCCTGTTCTTCCCGTACCTGCTGAACGGCGTCGCGGTCGGCTTCGTGTTCCTCTACCTGTTCCAGCCCGACGGCACGCTCGACACCCTGCTGCGGATGATCGGGCTGGGCGGGCACACCCAGCTGTGGCTGGGCAATCCCGACATCGCCAACTTCTCGCTGGCCGGCACGTCGATCTGGCGCTTCACCGGGCTCAACTTCGTGCTCTTCCTCGGCGCGATCCAGTCGATCCCCGGCGAGATCTACGAGGCGGCCGAGGTCGACGGCGCCAACCGGTGGCACCAGTTCCGGCACATCATCGCGCCGGGCATCAGGCGGATCATCAGTCTGTCCTTCATCCTGGCGGTCTCCGGCAGCCTCTCGGTCTTCGAGATCCCGTTCATCATGACCGGCGGTGCGAACGGCACCCGCACCTTCGTGATCCAGGCGTACGACACGGCCTTCCAGTTCCGGCAGATCGGCCTGGCCTCGGCCATGGCGGTCGTGCTGCTGGTGATCGTCCTCGTCATGACCTGGATCCAGCGCCGGATCCTGCCCGACGACGAGGTGACCCTGTCATGAGAACCGTGGCTCGCTCCGCCAAGTACGCCTCCCTCGTCCTGGCGGCCGTGGTGGTCCTCGTCCCGCTCGTGGTCGTGCTCTTCGCGTCGCTCAAGACGCACTCGGAATACAGCACCACGGGCCCGCTGACGCCGCCGCGGAACTGGCTCAACGCCGAGAACTTCGCCACCGCCTGGACCGACGGCAACATGCTGCGCGGCTTCTGGAACACCACGATCATCCTCGCGGTCTCGCTGACCGGCACCGTGGCGGTCGGGACGCTGGCGGCGTACGCGATCAGCCGCTTCACGTTCCCCTTCAAGCGCCTGGTCCTCGGGCTGTTCCTGGTCGCCGCGCTCGTACCCGGCGTGACGACCCAGGTGGCCACTTACCAGATCGTCAAGTCGATGGGCCTGGTCAACACCCTGGGCTCCGCCATGGTCCTGTTCATGGGCACCGACATCGTGTCCATCTACATCTTCATCCAGTTCATGCAGTCCATCCCGCAGAGCCTGGACCAGGCCGCCCTGATCGACGGCGCGAGCCGGTTCACCATCTACCGCAAGATCGTGCTGCCGCTGATGAAGCCGGCGATCGCCACCGTGGTGATCATCAAGGGCATCGCCGTCTACAACGAGTTCTACATCCCGTTCCTGTACCTGCGCTCGCCCGACCTCAACGTCATCTCCACCGCGCTGTTCCGCTTCAAGGGACCGTACGGCGCGCAGTGGGAGACGATCGCCGCCTGCACCATGATCGTCATCCTCCCGACCGTCGTCATCTTCCTGCTGCTGCAGCGCTTCATCTACAACGGCATCACCGCCGGAGCCACGAAGTGAGAAAGGACGTCCGAATGCTGCAGGTGGAAGATCTCGGCGGCGCCTGGGAACTGCGGGCCGAGTCCGGCGGCATCACGCTTCCGGCGACCGTCCCGGGCTGCGTGCACACCGACCTGATGAACGGCGGCCGGCTCGAGGACCCGTTCCTCGACGACAACGAGGCCGCGGTCGCCTGGGTCGGGCGTACGGACTGGCGGTACAACCGCGACGTGGCCTGGAACGGCCCGGAGCACGAGCGGATCGACCTGGTCTTCGAGGGCCTCGACACGGTGGCGGCGATCGAGCTGGACGGCACCGCCCTCGACGCCACCCGCAACATGCACCGCAGCTACCGGTACGACGTCACGACGCTGCTGGACGGCACCCCACGCCCGCTCACGGTGCGCTTCACGTCGGCGTACACGGAGGCCGAACGCGTCCGTGACCTCGTCGGGCCGCGGCCCAACGCGTACCCGGAGCCCTTCAATTTCATCCGCAAGATGGCCTGCAGCTTCGGCTGGGACTGGGGACCGACGCTCGTCACCGCGGGCATCTGGCGGCCGGTCCGGCTCGAGGGCTGGAGCACGGCACGGCTGGCCGAGGTACGTCCGCTGGCGACCTACGACGGCACCGGCCGGCTGGACGTGACCGTCGGCGTGGAGCGCACCCGGGAGCGCGACCTGCACGCCCGCGTGCTGCTCGACGGCCGGGAGATCGCCGTCCTGCAGCTGCCGGCCGGCGCGACGCTCGCGCAAGCGGTCGTCGACGCGGGCGACGTGACCCCGTGGCAGCCGCGCGGGTACGGCGAACCGGCGCTGTACGACCTGACCGTCGAGCTGCTCGACGGCGGTCACGTCCTCGACCGGTGGCAGCGCCGCACCGGCTTCCGCACCGTGGAGATCGACCGTACCGATGGCGGATTCGTGTTCCACCTCAACGGGAAGCCCGTGTTCGTCCGGGGCGTCAACTGGATCCCGGACGACATCTTCCCGTCCCGGATGACCCGGGAACGTTACGAGCGGCGCCTGCGCGAGGCCGCCGACGCCGGCGTCAACCTGATCCGGGTCTGGGGCGGGGGCATCTACGAGGACCGTGCCTTCTACGAGGTCTGCGACGAGCTCGGGCTGATGGTCTGGCAGGACTTCCTGTTCGCCTGCGCCTGCTATCCCGAGGAGGAGCCGCTCGCCTCGGAGGTGGCCGCCGAGGCCCGGGAGAACGTCGTCCGGCTCGCCCCGCATCCCAGCCTGGTCACGTGGAACGGCAACAACGAGAACCTGTGGCTGCGCGAGCCGTGCGGCTGGCCGGAGCAGCCCGGCGGAGATCTGAGCTGGGGCGAGACGTACTACCTGCGGACGCTCCCGGCCATCGTCGCGGAGCTGGACCCGTCCCGGCCGTACCAGGCGGGCAGCCCGTGGTCGGGCAGCTGGGACCACCCGCCGAACGACCCGGACCACCAGACCTTCCACTCCTGGGACGTGTGGAACCGGCAGGACTACCTGCACTACCGCGACTCGGCACCGCGGTTCGTGGCGGAATTCGGCTGGCAGGCACCGCCGGCGTGGACCACGCTGCGGGACGCGGTCTCCGACGAACCGCTGCTGCCCGACTCGCCGGGCGTGCTGCACCACCAGAAGGCCGAGGACGGCAACGGCAAGCTGGCGCGCGGCCTGGCCCCGCACTTCGGCACGCCGGCGGACACCGAGGCCTGGCACTACCTGACCCAACTGAATCAGGTACGCGCGGTCCGCACCGGCATCGAGCACTGGCGTTCCCACTGGCCGCGCACGGCCGGCACGATCGTCTGGCAGCTCAACGACCTGTGGCCGGTCACCTCGTGGGCCGCGATCGACGGCGCGGGCCGGCACAAGCCGCTCTACTTCGCCCTGCGCGAGCTGTACGCCGACCGCGCACTCACCATCCAGCCGGGCGACGACGGCGGCCTGACGGTGGCGGTCCTCAACGACCACGCCGACGAGTGGACCGGAACCCTGCTCATCGAGCGGCAGGACACCGGCGGCGAGGTGCGGGCCACGGTGACCGGGCGGGTGTCCGTCGCCGCGCGGTCGGTGGCCCTGGTACCGGTGCCGGACGCCGTGGCCGGGTTCGGCGACCCGGCCGGCGAGCTGCTGGTCGCCCGGCTCGAGGAGGCCCGCGCGCTGTGGTTCGCGGTCGAGGACCGGGATTTCGCGTACGACGACCCGGGGCTCACCGTCGACGTCGAGGCCGTGGCGGGCGGGCTGGACGTCCGCGTGCAGGCGGTGGCCCTGGCCCGCGACGTCCTGCTTCAGCCGGACCGCATCCACCCGCGGGCGGTGACCGACCGGGGTTTCGTCACGCTCCTGGCGGGCGAGTCCACGGTGTACCACGTCCGCGCACCGATCGAGCTGGACGCCGGTCTGGTCAAGGCGCCCTGGGTGCTCACCGATCTTTCCTCGGTCCTCCGGAGGACACCATGAAGAACCTGATCCGCATGGCGGCCGTCGCCCTCACCGTCCTGACGACGGCGGTGGCCGCCCCGGCCCCGGCGAACGCCGGCGATCGCGGCTTCGTGACGCGGGACGGCTCCCACCTGAAGCTGGCGGGTCGCGACTTCCGCTTCGCCGGTACGAACATCTACTGGCTCGGGCTGGACGAGAACGTGGGCGGGGTGGACTACCCCACGTTCTTCCGCATCCGGGACGCCATCGACACCGCCAAGGCCATGGGGATGACGGTCATCCGCTCCCACATGCTGGTGTCCACGGGCAGTCCCAAGACGCTGCTGCCCTCGAAGGACGCCGGCTTCAACGACGCGGCGTTCCGGACCATCGACTACGCCGTCGCGTACGCCGGGAAGGCAGGCATCCACCTCGTCCTCCCGCTGACCGACAACTGGGCGTACTACCACGGCGGGCACGCCGACTTCACCGCACCGTACGGGTTGCCCGAGTCGGCCTTCTACACCGATCCGCGGGTCATCGCCGACTACCAGGCGTACGTCTGGCACATCATGCACCACGTCAACGGGCTGACCGGCAAGCGCTACGTCGACGACCCGGCCATCATGGCGTGGGAGCTCGGCAACGAGCTCGAGGGCATGACGCCCGGTTGGATCAACGCCAACGCGGCGGCCTTCTCCGCCTGGGCGCCGCGTCAGCTCATCGCCGCGGGCCGCCAGTTCGACATCGACCCCGACACCCTGGTGGCCCCCGACGTCGACATCGTGGACGTCCACTACTACCCGCCGACGACCCCGAAGGTGACGGCGGACGCCGCCACGGTCGCCGCGTCCGGCAAGGTCTACATCGCCGGCGAGTACGCCTCCACGGCCGCGAGCGGCTCGCTCCTCGACCCGCTGGTCGCGGACCGCAACGTCACCGGCATGCTGTCGTGGTCGCTGTTCGGGCACCACGACCGCTCGGGCTTCGTCCAGCACGACGACGGGTTCACCTTCCACTACCCGGGCGACGACGAGCGGATGATCGCGGCGAACCGGGCCCAGATCGCGTACGCGGAAGCCCTGGGCGGATCCGTCGCCACCCGCCCGGAAGGCACCCCGCTGATCACCGCGATCACCAAGCGCGGCGGGCTCAACGTGCTGCAGTGGCGGGGCGCCGCCTTCGCCGACGGCTACCGCGTGCAACGCGCGCGAACACCGCACGGACCCTGGCGGGCGGCACACGACGGCCTGCTCTCCGACAACGACACGCCCTGGACCGACCTCACCCCGCCCGGCACCACCTGGTACCGCGTCGTCCCCGTGAACGGCACACCATCGCCGCCTCTGTACGCCGGCGCCGCCGAATCGGTCCTCACGGACCCGCTCGAGACCTTCGGCATCGCCGACGGCCACTCCGGGGTGGACATCCGCCCCGGCCCCGGGTACGCCGTGGTCCGCCCCACCGGCCCGGGCCCGGCCTGGGTGAGCTGGCACAACCCCGGGACGCACCGGATCCGGTTCGACGTGCTCGCGGCCCGGCGCCCCGGCCTCACGCTGCAGGTCTCGGCCGACGGCACCGCCTGGCGCACGGTGGCGGCTCACGTCGATCGGCGGGGCCGCACCGGCTTCACGATCACCGCGACCACTCCCGCCGTCGACCACGTGCGCATGGTGTGGACCGCCGGAGACGCCGGCGTGTCCAGCGGCACGTTCTGGGCCGCGGATCCGGCACCGGTGACCCAGCCGCCCGCCGCGTTCGAGCCGGTGTCACCGGCGGCGGGAGCCACCGGCGTCATCGGTCCCCGGTCCTACTCCTGGAGCGCGGCCCCCGGCGCCGGCTACTACACCCTCACGGTCTCCCGCCGTCCGGACCTCACCGATCCGGTGATCAGCGCGACCGGGCTGGACACGACGACGTACACACCGGCCGAGGACCTCGATCCCGCAACGACGTGGTACTGGAACGTGCGAGCCACGAACGCCGCGGGCAGCACGGCCACACCGGTCGCGACCTTCACCACGCGGGCCCTGCCGACGGCGCCCGCGACGATCGACGACTTCGAGGGGTACGCCACCAGCGCCGCACTCGCCGAGGCGTACGTCCGCAACCCTGGCGGGGACGCCGTGACCCCCTCGCTGGTCGCGTCGCCCTCGGGCACCGGTCACGCCATGCAGCTGGACGTAACACCGGGAGCTGCGGGGTACGCGGGTGTCACCCGTACCTTCTCCCCGATCGACATCTGGGGTCAGCAGGGGATCTCGTTCCTGCTGGATCGATCGGGGAGCCGGGCGAGCGTGACGATCCAGTTCGTCGCGAGCGGCGCCTACTGGGAGCACACCCTCCCGGAGGGAACGCCGTCCGGGACCGTCCGGGTACCGTTCACGGCCTTCACCCAGCCGCCCTGGGCACCTACCGCCACCCTGGACCTGCAGCACGTCACGCAACTGTCGTTCTATCTGGGCGGCAGCGACGCGGGCCGGCTGATCGTCGACGACGTGGAGGCGTACCCGGTCCCCGGGTGACCGAACCGGCGGCCATGCCGCGCATAACCTTCGGATACCGGTTCGCGTGCTCGAGGTGTCCCGCGCGAGCGGCCGGGGGTTCACGCCGGACCGCGTGAGCCAGAGGTAGTGTCCGTCCATGCTTGTCGATGAGAGCCTCTCGGCGCTTCGTCAACTCGATTGGCGAATCACACCGGAGACCACGACCGCCCACCACGCGCTTCTCGCGCCGCTGCTCGGGATGAAGGAGTATCTGGCGCCAGTCGTGCACCGGGACCTGCCCTACGGCGCGGATGCCCGGCAGCGGCTCGACGTACACACCGCTCCAGACGCCGCTGACCGCCCAGTGCTGGTATTCGTCCACGGCGGTGGCTTCGTCGCGGGCGACAAGACCCTGCCCGGTTCACCGTTCTACGACCACATCGGCGGATGGGCCTCTCGTCACCAACTGGTCGCGGTCACGATGACGTACCGGCTGGCGCCTGAGCATCGATGGCCCGCGGGTGCGCAGGATGTCGCTGACGCGGTCGCCTGGATCCACGAACACATCGCGGAGCACGGCGGTGATCCGGACCGCATTGTCTTGATGGGACACTCGGCGGGCGGCGCGCATGTCGCCGGGTACCTCGCCGGACAAGCGGGCACCCCGATGACGGGTGTCGCCTCAGCGGTGCTGATGTCGGCCTTCTTCGATCCCGCACCGGTCCAGGACCAGCCGACGATCCGCGCATACTTCGGCGACGACTCTGATCGATATCGCCTTCAGTCGACCGTCACCGGCTTGGTCGAGTGCGAGTTGCCCCTGCTCATCGCGACGGCTGAACGGGATCTCCCTGCCTGTCACCGGCAGGCCACCACGCTCCTTGACGCCATGCTGACCGGTGAGCGGACCCACCCCCTCTTCATGACCATCCCGGACCACACACACCTGTCGGAGATCTACTCCTTGGGCTTGGATGAGGAGGCGTTCGGCGGAATACTGGCGCGGTTCGTAGGCCGCACATGTCGGTGAGGCGGTCGCGGCAGGCCATGAAGGCGCAGTCACCGCACCCCGGCTCTCGCCCACCATCGACGACTTCGCGCTGATCGCCATGCTGGGCCTGCTGGGCCGCAACAAGGCGCGTCGTCCGATGACCGGCCCGGCTACTGCCCAAAGGTGTACCGCAGGTTGGCGTTGATCAGCTCGTTGAGCCGCTTGCGCAGGTGTCCGAGCAGCGACGGATCGGGCATCGACTCCTCGACGAGCAGGGTCCATCGCAGGTCAGTGCCTGCTGCGCCGTCGGACGCCAGGTCGAATCGAACCCGGGCGTCCGGCCGCTTCTCCCACAGAGAGGACCAGACGACAAAATCCGGCTCGCTGGCCTCGACCAGGTTCGGCGACTGCTCATCGTCCAGGAGCAACAGCCATGGTCGAGCCGAATCCCGGCCGGGGTCGGTCAACACCTCGAAGATCACATGGGGTGGTGCTGGCTGATGGCGCTGCCGGCTGCCCGCTACAAGCATCCCTCATTCTAGGGCGCCCACGGTTCCATTCCGCTGGTTACCGAACATGAGCGGCGCCCTCCCCGGCCGCCATCCGCGCGCCTAGCGGGAACGATCGGGTCCACTTCTGCTCAGGGCGCCCGGCAAGGCGGCAGGCCCGGCACGAGCTCGTTCCTGGGCTGGATCCTGACCTCGATTGCCGAACAGGCCGCCAGCTGCACGCCGGCGCTGGCGAGTGCCACGGGCGTTGCACGGAGGCCGCTGGCCGTACGTCTTTGGCTTTGGATTAAATTATTAATCTAATGTTGACAGGTTCGTAGCGTAGAACGCATGCTGGGCCCGCCAAGACAATCCGTCCCCCACGGAGGTCCCGATGCGCATCCCCCGCCCCGCCTGGGCAGTCGGCGGAGCCGTGCTGCTGCTGACCGCCGGCATGGTCCACGCCGCCACGACCGCCGAGGCGTTCGCGGCCACCCCCAGGTCGACCGTGATCAACTATCTGCGGACCATCACCGGCACGTCGATCGTGTCCGGCCAGCACAACAAGGAGCCCGCCAGCAGCCCGGCGCAGTACACGCAGCAGGTACGCACCGCCACCGGACAGTTCCCGGGGCTGTGGGGCAGCGACATGATGTTCCGCGCGGAGGACGTCGCCAACCGGCAGCTCGTCATCAACGAGGCCAAGGCACAGTGGGCGGCCGGTTCCCTGGTGGCGCTCACCTGGCACGCCTGCTCGCCGACCGTCGGCGCCACCTGCGAGTTCGACGGCGGCGTGAAGACGCAGATCTCGAACGCGCAGTTCCAGGAGATCGTCACCGCGGGTACGAACCTCAACTCGGTCTGGCGCAGCCGGATGGCGGCGGTCGTGCCGTACCTGCGGCAGCTCAAGGACGCCGGGATACCGGTGCTGTGGCGGCCGTTCCACGAGATGAACGAGAGCTGGAACTGGTGGGGTGCCCGGCCCGGCGCGAACGGCGGCGCGAAGATCTACCAGCAGATGCGCGACTACTTCGACAGCCAGGGCCTCGACAACCTCATCTGGGTGTGGAACGTGCAGGACAACCCGGCCGGCGGCTGGGCGAACTACTACCCCGGCAGCTCGTACGTCGACGTGGTCACCCTCGACGCGTGGTACAAGAACTACCCGTCGGCCGCCGACTACCAGCAGATCCAGTCGATCGCGGCGGGCAAGCCGATCGCGATCGCCGAGATGGGCAAGATGCCGGACGCGGCCCTGCTGTCGGGCCAGCCGAAGTGGACGTACTTCATGATCTGGTCGGAGCAGCTGCTCGGCAACAACTCCACCGCGGAGATCCAGGCGACGTACAACAACCCGCGTGTGCTGAACCGGGGTGAGATCACCTTCGGTGGCGGCACCCCGCCGCCACCGCCCCCGGCGGGCGGCAGCGGCAAGATCCGCGCCGTCGCGAGCGGCAAGTGCGTCGACGTCGCGGCCGCCAATCCCGCGAACGGCACCGCGGTCCAGATCTACACCTGCGACGCCGGCGGGACGGCCCAACAGTGGACCGTCGGCACCGACGGCACGCTCCGGGCCCTCGGCAAGTGCCTGGACGTCGCCGCCGCGGGAACCGCCGACGGTACGAAGATCCAGATCTACGACTGCAACGGCAGCGGCGCCCAGCGGTTCACGTACGACGCCTCCACCCGGGACCTGGTGAACGCCGGGTCGGGCAAGTGCCTCGACGTCCGGGCGGAGGCGACGGCGAACTCGACGCCGCTGCAGCTCTGGACGTGCAACGGCAAGGCCAACCAGGACTTCACCCTGCCCGCCTGACCTGCTCGAACGGGCGCCGGCCGACCGCGGCTCAGCGGCCGGCCGGCGCCTTTTCGGGCGCCAGGGCCCGCCGGGCGTAGGCCCGCACGTCCGCGTCCGGGTCCGCGCCCGCGGCCCGCAGCACGGTGACCACGTCGGCGCGGTGGGACCATCCCGCCAGCGAGCGGACGGCCGCCCGCCGTACATCGAGGTTGGGATCCCGGGCCGCCTCCGACAGCGCCGGTACGGCGATCTCGGGCTCGGCCCCGCCGAGCGCCTTCGCGGCTCCCTCCCGCGCCTGCCATGCCGGATCGGTGAGCGCCGCGACCGCCGCGGCCGCCAGCTCTCCGTCGCAGCCGATCTGCCCGGCCGACTGCAGGGCCGCCGCACGCACGAGCGGATCGTCGTCATGGGCCAGCCGGTGCAGCACCACGGACCCGGCGGAGTCGCCCACGGTGCCGACGCCGTGCGCCACCGCGACCCGGATCTCCCTCGCCGGGTCGCTCGCCGCCGCCCCGAGCCCTGCCAGGTCGTCCAACCGGACCAGCCCGCGTACGGCCTGCAGGCGTACCGCCTGCTCGGGGTCGGCGGCGGCGGCACGGAAGTCGGCGGTCTCCCCGACGCCGGTGATCCGCTGGAGCTCGACGACGACCTGCCGGACCGCCGGATCCGTGCCGGAAACCGCCCGTCGCAACCGGTTCGCCAGTGCCACCGTGGCAGGCAGGACGTCCGCCATCTCCCGTAGCCCGGCAACGGCCGTGGCGCGAACCTCGGCGTGCTCGTCGGCGAGTGCGTCGACCAGGGCGTCGGCCACTCCCGCCGGGGCCACCTCGACCAAGGTCGCCACGGCCGTACGCCGGACATCGGGGTCGGCGTCGGTCAGATACGGCCGGAACGCACCCAGCGCGGGTTCCTGCTCGCCCAGGGCGAGCACGGCCACGATCCGGTCGGAGGCGGCCGCGCTGGTCCGTGCGACCGCGTGACCGCGCGATGCCCGATCTCCGGCCGCCGCGCCGAAATGACGCTCCTCCGCGACCACGCTCTCCGCGGGCCCGGCCGGCGGGCGGAAGTCGTCCACCGGCACCAGGTATTCGGCCACCGGGCGCTTGACGAACTCCATCTCGCCGTCGGGGCGGCGGCGCAGGTTCAGGTGGTACAGCCAGGTCTCGTCGTCACGCTCCGGGTGGTCGGTCCGGTCGTGATAGAGACCCCAGCGGCTTTCGGTACGCACCAACGACGCGCGCGCCGCCATCTCGGCGCAGTCCCGGATGAAGGTGACCTCGGCACAGCGCATCAACTCGTGCGGGGTGCGCGCACCCATGCCCGCGATCTCGCCGGCCATCCGCTGGAAGGTCTCGACCGCGATCTCCAGGTTCGCCGCCGACTTCGGGGGCGCGACGTAGTCGTTGACGAAGCGGCGCAGCTTGTATTCCACCTGTGGCTGCGGCGGGCCGTCGGGGTGCCGCAGCGGCCGGTAGACGAGTTCGTGCGCGGCGGCGATCTGGTCCTCGGGCAGCGGACCCGGGCCGGTCGTGTGCCCGGCGGCGTGGGTGCCGGCCAGGTCGCCGAAGACGAACGCCCCGATCATGTAGTTGTGCGGCACGCAGGCCAGGTCGCCCGCCGCGTACAGGCCGGGGACGGTGGTGGCGCCGTGCTCGTCGACCCACACCCCGGAGGCCGAGTGGCCGCCGCACAGCCCGATCTCGGAGATGTGCATCTCGACGTCGTGGGTGCGGTAGTCGTGACCCCGGCCGGCGTGGAAGGTGCCGCGGGTGGGCCGCTCGGTGCTGTGCAGGATGCCCTCGAGCTGACCGATGGTCTCCTCGGGCAGATGCGACAGCTTGAGATAGATGGGACCCCGGTCGGAATCGAGTTCCCGGGCGACCTCGGCCATCATCTGGCCCGACCAGTAGTCGCAGTCGACGAACCGGTCGCCGCGGTTGTTGACCTGGTAGCCGCCGAACGGGTTGGCCACGTACGCGCACGCGGGCCCGTTGTAGTCCTTGATCAGCGGGTTGATCTGGAAACACTCGATGCCGGAGAGTTCCGCGCCGGCGTGGTACGCCATCGCGTAGCCGTCGCCGGCGTTGGTGGGATTCTCGTACGTGCCGTACAGGTAGCCGCTGGCCGGCAGCCCGAGCCTGCCGCACGCGCCGGTCGCGAGCACCACCGCCCCGGCCGCCACCGTGACGAAGGCCCCGCTGCGGGTGTCGAAGCCCGCCACCCCGGCGGCGCGCCCGTCGCGGGTGAGCACCCGCACCGGCATCACCCGGTTCTCGATCTGGATCTTCTCGCGCATCTCGCGGCGGCGCAGGACGCGGTAGAGCACCTTCTTCACGTCGCGGCCCTCGGGCATCGGCAGCACGTAGCGGCCCGAGCGGTGCACCTGGCGGACCGCGTAGTCGCCGTACTCGTCCTTCTCGAACTTGACGCCGTACCGTTCGAGCCGTTGCACCATGTCGAAGCCGCGCGTGGCGGTCTGGTAAACCGTGCGCTGATCGACGATGCCGTCGTTGGCCCGGGTGATCTCCCGGACGTAGTCCTCCGGGGTCGCCTTGCCGGGGATCACGGCGTTGTTGACGCCGTCCATGCCCATCGCGAGGGCGCCGGAGTGCCGCACGTGGGCCTTCTCCAGCAGCAGCACCCGGGCTCCCTGCTCGGCGGCCGAGAGCGCCGCCATGGTGCCGGCGGTGCCGCCGCCGACGACGAGGACGTCGCAGGAAAGTTCCCGGCGATCGGTGGGCGAAGGGATCAGCACTGGCCGCTCCTGTCGTCGGCGCCGAGCGCGGCGAGCACGGCGGTACGGGCGGCCCGGACCACCGGGGTGCCGCGGGTGGCGAGGTCACGCGGTTGCGGTACGTCGACCAGCGTCTGCACGCCGTCCGGGCCGAGCACGGCGATCCGGTCACCGATGAAGAGCGCCTCGTCGACGTCGTGGGTGACGAACACGACGGTGGCCGGGGTGGTCCGCAGCACCTCGACGAGCAGGCGTTGCATGGCGGCGCGGGTCTGCGCGTCGAGCGCGCCGAACGGCTCGTCCATGAGGATCGCCCGCGGGCCGCCGGCGAGGGTGCGCGCGAGCTGCACCCGCTGGCGCATCCCGCCGGACAGGTGGGCCGGCAGGCGGTGCCCCTGCCCGGTGAGCCCGACCTGGGCGAGCCACGACTCGGCTCGCTGCCGCCGGTCGGCGCGGGGCACCTTCCGGATGGCCAGCGGCAGCTCGACGTTGCGCCGCGCCGTACGCCACGGCAGCAGCGCATCACCCTGGAACACCAGGGCGCGGTCGGGCGACGGGCCGGTGACCGGGGACCCGTCCGCCGAGATCACGCCGGCCGGTACGGGCAACAGCCCGGCGAGGGTCCGCAGCAGGGTGGACTTTCCGCACCCGGAAGCGCCGACCACCACGAGGATCTCCCCGGGGGCCACGTCGAGCGTCAGGTCGCGGACGACCGGCGCGCCCCCGTACCCGAGGGTGACTCCCTCGGCCCGCAGCCGCAGACCTGTCCGGATGGTCTCCGGAACGGCGGTGAGCGTCATCGCGCACCCCCCGACCGGCGGTCGGGCAGCCAGCGCGTGACCCGCCGTCCGATCAGCTCGACGGCCGCGGAGGTGCCCCAGCCGAGCACGCCGATGGTCACCATCCCGACCAGCACCGCCGGGTAGTCCACGATGGTGTACGCGTGCCAGGTGCGGTAGCCGACACCGAAGTCCCCGGAGATCATCTCGGCGGAGATCACGCAGATCCACGAGACCCCCATCCCGACGGACAGGCCGCCGAGCACGCCGGGCAGGGCGCCGGGCAGCACGACGCTCGAGAGGACGCGCCACCGTCCGCCGCCCATGGTGCGTACGGCGTCCTCCCACACGGTCGGCAGCGCGCGGACGGCGTGCCGCGTGCTGACCAGGATGGGGAAGAACGCGGCGGTGAACGTGATGAACACGATGCCCTCCTCGTTGCGGGGGAAGAGCAGGATCGCGACGGGCACCAGCGCGATCGCCGGAATGGGGCGGACCACCTCGAACAGCGGCTGGAGCAGGTCCGAGAGCAGCCAGGACCGGGCCACCGCGACGCCGGCGGCCACCCCGGCGACGGCCGCGAGGGTGAAGCCGGTCAGGATGCGGACCAGGCTCTGGGCGATGTCCTGGTAGTACACCGGGTCCTGCGCCACGTGGCCGAACTGCTGGGCGACCGCCAGCGGGGTGGGCAGCCGGTCGAACCGCAGCCACAGGGTTATGTCGGCGCTGGTCAGCCACTGCCACAGGAGAAGTGCGCCGGCCAGCGATCCGATCCGTACGGCCCAGCGCAGCGGTTCCGGCCGTCGTCGCCCGGGGCGCGACACCACTGCCACGGCTCGGGTGCGAGGCGCGGTGGACAGCGCCGTCATGCCGCCTTCACCGCCTCCGCGTACGGCACGACGGCGGCACCGGTGTGCGCCGAGACGTACCGCTGGGCGGCGGCAGCGCTGACGAACGGGTGGAAGGTGGCGCCGTCGCGGACCCAGACGCTCTTGTCGGCGAACCACCGGGTGCCCGTGCCGGCGTCCGGGACGTACGCGGACTTGATCTGCTCACCGGCGGCCTGGGCGGCCCGGACCGCCCGCAGCAGGCACCTCGGGTTCGCCGCCGGCTGAGTACGGCCGGACAGCCACAACTCCCCCGCGAGGGCCGGGTCGGTGACCGGGGTCTTGCAGACCGGGTCGGTACCGGCCAGCGCGGCCCTGTTCGCGGTGCCGGCGACGTCGGTGTCGTACGCGGTGCCGTAGACCCCACGCAGGTAGCTGTCGTCGATGAACGTGGAAAGGTCGATCTGCTGGAGCACGCCGATGGACTTCAGGAACGGCACGTCCTGCTGCAGGGCGGCGCGCAGCTGCGGTTTGAGGGTGAGGTCGAAGGTGGCGATGCCGTTGGCTCCGTTGTAGAGGTACACCACCTCCGGCGGCAGTCCGGTCGCCTGCGCCACGATCTCGGACGCCTTCAGCGGCTGGTCCCACAGGAACCTGGTGGCGTCCTGCTGCGCCTGGAGGAACGCCTCCACCACGTCACGGTTGGCGGTGGCGTACTTCTCCCGCACGACGGTGCCGTGCAGGGTCGGTACGCCCAGTTCCCCGCCGTCGTAGATGACGGTGGCGGCGCCCTGGTGCACCAGCAGCCCCGGCCAGGCGACGAACTGCGACAACGCGTCGACGTTGCCGGACTGCAGCGCGGAGGCGCCGATCGGCGGCTGCTGATTCTCGATCTTGACGTCCCGGTCCGGGTCGAGCCCGTTCTTGCGCAGCGCCTGGACGAGCAGTCCGTGCCCGGCCGAGCCGGAGCTCGCCGACACCACCTTGCCGCGCAGGTCGGTGAGGCTGTGGATGGGCGACTTCGGTGCCACCACTACGGTGTTCAACGCCCCGCGCAGGTTGTAGCCGGTGACGGCCACCATCTTCGTGCGCGTCTCGGCGGACTGCTGGCCGCGGGCCCCGTTGATCAGCAGCGGGTAGTCACCCATCGAGCCGATGTCGATCTTGCCGGCCATCATCTGCGCCGTGATCGGAGCGCCGGTGTCGTAGTCCTGCCACGTGACGGCGTACTTCTTGCCGGTGCGGCCGCCGAGCTCACCCAGGCGCTTCTCGAAGAAGCCCTGAGCCCGCAGCAGCGTGCCGGCGGTCACCGTGTTGATGGTCTTCGACTGGTATCCGACGACCACCTGTTCCGCGCCGGCGTCGGCGGCGTGACCGGCGACGGTGCAGCCACTCAGGCCGGCGACCAGCGCGATCAGCAGGGCGGTACGGCGTGCTCTCATAGGCGACCTCATCTGATCAGGAACGGCATGTTGACGGTCACGGCACCGGTGGGGCACCGGGCGGCGCAGGGCCCGCAGTACCAGCACTCGTCGACGTGCATGTAGGCCTTGCTCGTCTCCGGATCGATCGCGAGGGAGTCGAGCGGGCACATGTCGACGCACAGCGTGCAACCGTCGATGCAGAGGCTCTCGTCGATCGTCACCGGGACGTCGATGCGTTGGTTCACCAGGGCCATGGATGTCTCCCGTCGCGGGTTCAGTAGCCGATGACGCGGGCTGCCGGCGCACCGCGTTGCAGTTGGCCGTGCATGGCGAGACGGTCGCCGCGGAAGCGGATCCACTCCAGGTCGACCGGTCGCCCGTCGGCCAGGCGGGTCAGCCGCTCGACCATGAGGACGGCCGCCTGCTGCGGCAGTTCCAGCAACGCCGCCGTGTGCGGGTCGGCGTTGACCGCCTCGAAGGACATGTCCGCGACGCCGAGCGGCCGGCCGGCCACCCGCTCGATGAGCACGAAGATGTCCTGCCCGGCGAGATCGGCGGCGAGCAGCGGCTCCCCGATGTCCCGGGGCAGATACGTCAGATCCAGCGACATCGGTACGCCGTCGAGCCGGCGCAGCCGTTCCACGTAGACGACGAGCTGATCCTCGGGCAGGCCCAGGCGCTGCGCCACGAGGGCGGGTGGCCGGACGAGGGCGGCGGTCCGGACGTCGTTGGTGATCTGCCCCTGGCCGTGCAGGGTCTCATTCAGGCCCATCAGCCGGTGCAGGCCGTGCGCGTACTTCTCGGTGAGCACGGTCGTACCGACCCCGGGCGAACGCTCCACCAGACCCTCCGCCGCCAGCAGGGCCAGCGCCGCACGGACGGTGTTGCGCGAGACCTCGAAGTCGCGGCACAGCTGGGCCTCGCGGGGCAGCTGGCCCTGCGGGAAGGAACCGGCGAGCACCTGATGGCGCAGCACGTCGGCGACCTGGCGGGCCCGGTCGGCGCGCCGGCGCCGTGCCTGCTCCAGATTGCTCATGGCGACCCCCTCTCGTCGAGACGAACCCTACGAAACTCATAGGAGAAGGGGGAAGTCGGCAAGGTCTACGCCACCGAATCAATCCGCAGTAACGCGTTCGACCTGCACAAACGTCTGCGGTCTGCACCGTTGCGCCACCCCGGGTGTCCGCATGCTGGTACGCACCCCCTCTCGATAAATCGACGTTCTTGACTGAAGTGCAACCCCGGCGCAAACTTTTTGTAAACTTTGTTAAGGGAGCGCTCCGATGACCAGATTCGGGAACTCGCGCCTCGGCCTCGCCGCCCTGCTCCTCATCGGATGGTGGCTCGGACCCGCCGCGGCGGCACAGGCCGGGGTGACCGCGGGCCTCACCGCCGCCTTCTCGGCCACCGACTACGGCACCTACTACATGGACAAGTACGTCGTCAGCAATCCGACCAGCACCGCGATCACCGGTTGGACCCTGGAGTTCGACCTGCCCGCGGGAGTCACCATGGGCAGCCCGTACAACGGCGTCGTGACCCGCACCGGCGACCATGTCTCCGTCGTCAATGCGCACTACAACGGCACGGTGCCCCCCGGCGGCAGCACCGAGCCGTACAGCTTCTGGTTCATCGCGACCGGCTCGGACGCCGCGCCGCTCCACTGCCGGATCAACGGCAACAAGTGCGACGGCAGCGCCGACCGGGCACCGGAGGCACCGACCGGCCTGACCGTCGCGGGGCGTACGACCAGGACCGTCTCGCTGCGCTGGACCGCGGCCAGCCCGACGGACTTCCCCATCGCCGGCTACGACGTCTACCGCGGCACCACCCTCGCGGCGACGGTGACCGAGCCCGCCGCCACGATCGGCGAACTCACCCCGAACACCGCGTACACGTTCACCGTGCGGGCCAAGGACTCGCGCGGCAACGTCTCCCCCGCCTCGGCCGCAGTCAGCGCCACCACGCTGAACCCGGCCGACGACACCACCGCGCCGCCCGCACCCGGCGCGTTACGGGCCACCGCCAAGAGCGCGGTCAGCGTGACCCTCGCCTGGAACGCGGTCACGGACACCCACGGCATCGCGGCCTACGACGTCTACCGGGGCACGACCCTGGCCGCGTCGGTAACCGGGACGACCGCGACCGTCGGCGGGCTCACCCCGCTCACCGCGTACACGTTCACCGTGCGCGCCCGCGACGGCTACGACAACGCGTCGCCCCCGTCCGGCGGACTGACCGTCACCACCGACGACTCGGTCGGCGCCGGGAAGTACGCGAAGGTCGGCTACTTCGTGCAGTGGGGCATCTACGGCCGCCAGTACTTCGTCCGCAACCTCGACACGTCGGGAGCTGCGGCCCGGCTGACCCACCTCAACTACGCCTTCGCCAACCTCGATCCGGTCAACCTCACCTGCCTGCAGGGCGTCACCCGCGGCACCACCGCCAACCCGCAGGATCCCGACCAGGGCACCGGCGCCGGGGACGCGGACGCCGACTACGCCCGGCCGTTCAGCGCGGCGCAATCCGTCGACGGGGTTGCCGACACCGGCTGGGAGACGCTGCGGGGCAACTACAACCAGCTGCGCAAGCTCAAGGCCAAGTACCCGCAGCTCAAGGTGCTCATCTCGATCGGCGGGTGGACGTACTCGAAATTCTTCTCCGATGCGGCCGCCACCCCGGCCTCGCGCGAGAAGCTCGTCACGTCCTGCATCGACATGTATCTGCGCGGGAACCTGCCGGCGTACAACGGCGCCGGCGGACCGGGCAGTGCGGCGGGCATCTTCGACGGCATCGATCTCGACTGGGAGTGGCCGGGCGCCGAAGGCCACGCCGGCAACCACTGGGGCGCACAGGACAAGGCGAACAACACCGCGCTGCTGGCCGAGTTCCGCCGGCAGATGGACGCCCTCGGCGCGACCACCGGCAAGCGCTACCTGCTGACCGCGTTCACACCGGCGGACCCGGCGAAGATCGCCGCCGGCTGGGACATCACCCACGCCGACGGTACGCCCAGCGTCTTCGACTCCCTCGACTTCGCCAACGTCCAGGGCTACGACTTCCACGGCGCCGGCAGCGACAACTCCTGGGAGCCGAACCGCACCGGCCACCAGGGCAACCTCTATCGCGACGCGCAGGACCCGTACCCGTTCGAGTTCAGCGTGGAACGGGCCGTCCGCACGTACCTCGATGCCGGGGTCAATCCCCGCCAGGTCACCATCGGCTTCGCCTTCTACGGGCGCGGCTGGCAGGGCGTGGCGGCGGGACCGGCCGGTGCCAACGGTGAGTGGCAGACCGCCACGGGGGCGGCTCCCGGTCAGTTCCCCGAGGAGGCCGGGACTCGGGGGTACGCCAACCTCATCGCGAATGTGCCCGGGTGCACGGTCCAGCACGACACGCAGTCGGTGTCGACGTACTGCTACACCGGCGCCGGCGGCCAGTGGTGGACCTTCGACGACGCCTGGTCGATCGGGCAGAAGAGCACCTGGCTCAAACAGCAGAACCTGCTCGGCGCGATGGTCTGGGAAATGTCCGGCGACACCGCGGGCGGCACGCTGATGACGGCATTGCACAACGGCTTGTGAGCCACTGATCAGGCCGGCATCGCGGCGATGACGAACAGCACCCCGAGGATCAGGGCGGCGACCGCCAAGCGCTTCGAGACGCCGGGCAGCCGTTCACGCCACGGGATCGCATCCGATTGCGGCGGTGCCGGCCGATCGAGAGCCGCAGCAAGCACCATCGGCACGATCGCGGGCAGGAAGTAACAGCCTCCCACCATCAGCGCGAAGAACCCACTGACGGCGAGCAGCACGATCGACGTCCCGCACGCCGCGAGGAAGACGGTGCGACGGCGGAACGGCTGAGGGATGGCGGTGATCAGCGCGAAGAACGCGCCGAACCCCCAGCTGAACCACCGCAGGTCCGGATCCGCAGCGGAAAAGCTCAGGGCGACGACGACGCAATAGGCGGTCGCCGCCAGCGCCCACATGCGGGTGGCCGGCGCCACCCGCTCAATTTGAACGCGTTCAACCATGCTGCGGATCATAGCGACCCGTTCCTCTAGTTGACGCTTGATAAAGCACATGCTTGAGTAAGAGCCATGGGAACCACCGTCGAGGATCAACGGCTGGACGCCTTGTTCACGGCGCTCAGCGACCGGACCAGGCGAGACATCGTCGTGCGGCTCAGCGCCGGCGAGGCGACGGTCAAGGAACTGGCCGAGCGGTACGCCATGAGCATGCAGGCCGTGTCGCAGCACATCCAGGTGCTCGAGCGGTCCGGCCTGATAAGCCGCGGCCGCCACCGGCAGACGCGGCCGTGCCGGCTGGAACCGGCCGCCCTGGAGGTCGCGGGCTCGTGGATCGAGGAGAGCCGGCGTACGTGGTCCGAGCGGATGGACCGGCTGGAGTCGCATCTCGCCCGTCTGCAGGAGCGGGAGGATCGATGAGCGACGACGAACTCGTCTACCGGCGGGTCCTCCGGGCGCCGCGCGAGCTGGTGTGGCGGTGCCTCACCGAGCCCGCCGAACTGGCGCACTTCTGGGGGCCGCGCGGCATGGCGGCCCCCGCCGACGGCATCGTCGTCGAGCTGCGGGCCGGTGGCCGCTTCGAGACCCTGATGATCGGCGTGCACGGCAGCCATCGGATGGTGGCCACCTTCACCGAGGTCGTAGCGCCCGAGCGGATCGCGTGGGTCGAGGCGGCGAGCGGCATGCACACCACGAGCACGCTCGACGACCTCGGCGACGGCACCACCGCGGTCGTGATCCATCAGCGGCACGTACCGGAGGCCATGCGCCTTCCCGAGAACCGTGCCGGCTTCCTGACCTCCCTCGACAAGCTCGAGGACCACCTCGCTCGCCTCATGCAAGGAGACCGATCATGACCGACCCGCAGACCTGGGTGGCGCCGACGTTCGACGGGCTCGCCGAGCTCCTGGCAGCCGACGCCGACGCGTGGGACGCCCCGTCGCTCTGCGACAAGTGGTTGGTACGCCACGTCGTCGCCCACGTGACGATGCCGGCCCGGCTGACTCCCGAGCAGTTCGGAGCCGAGATGGCGGCGGCGCGCGGCGACTTCACCACGCTCTCCGAAACGGTGGCCGCCCGGGACGCTTCCCTGCCGGCCGCCGAGCTGCTCGACCAGCTCCGATCGCCCCGGCTGCACGCGTGGCAGCCGCCGGGAGGCGGCGCGGCCGGTGCGCTGACCCACGCCGTCATCCACTCCCTGGACGTGACGATCCCGCTCGACCGGCCGCCGGTCGCGCCGGCAGCGGCCCTGACCGCCGTCCTCGACCTGCTCACCGGCGCCAAGGGGGCCTGGTTCGGGCTGGATCTGACCGACGCCCGGCTCGAGGCCACCGACACCGGATGGAGCTGGGGCGACGGCCGGCTCCACCGCGCCGACAGCGGCTCACTGGTGGCACTGCTGGGTGGCCGTACGCTGCCCGACGGCCGCGTCCTGCCGAAGGGCTGACCCCGTCACGGCTCCCAGGCGACGAGCTGGTCGAGGACGCGCCGGTCCCCGTCCAGCTCCAGGAACTCCAGCGGGATCCGGCCGTAAAAGGCCAGGACCAGGTCATTCGCCGTACCCCGCGCGGAGGCGTCGGCGGGGCCGGCACCGGGCGCGGAGAGCCGGGCGACCCGCGCCCCGTCACCGGACAGCCGAAGGCGCCAGGAGCGGCCCTCGGTGGCGTGGTAGTCGACGACAGCGGGCTCGTGCGGCCACGCATCCGTCGTCGCGCAGCACGTGACCTGGAACTCCTCCACGCCGTCGAGCGCGACCGATACGAGATCGCCTTTGCCAGCGACGGCCAACCGCCGCTGAGCGCATCACCGGGATGCGCTCAGCGGCGGGACGACGCACGTTCCCAGCGTGTTGCTGACAAACACGAGCGAGGCCGAGGGACAGCCATGGCAATGGAGTACACCTACTACAGCGCGGCTGACCTGACGACCGACGAGCTGCGAACGGCGGTGACAGCCGCGCTGGATGGCTCCGCCACACCGGACGGCTCGATCATGCGGGAAGGCTTATCGGCTTCGGCGTATCACATCGATCCTGACGGGGAGGCCACTGCGCCACAGCGCTTCGGATTCGTCCATCGCGTGACATGCCTGTTCCGGTTCTCCTCGACCAGGCGTGAACTGGAAGAGCACAACACTGCGCTCATGGTCGGCGCCTTCCTCGAAATCGCAGACCGCACTGGCGCCGACAGCGTCCTGCTGTTCAACGGCGAGGAGGCCGTGCTCCAAAGCCGGGACGGCGAAGTCATCTTCTCGGCGGACTGGGAGGACTGGGAGATCCTGCCGGAGCTGTCGGCGCTCACAAGCGGACGCCGAGTCGCGCAGCTCGCACAGCCGCTGCTCTGATTCAATTTGTCCGGGAGGCGCCACGAATGAAGTGCGAAAGCAGGCCGTTCCGCCGACGAGGCTGCGCCGCGGCCAGGCAGCCCGGCGTCTCCGTCACCCGGTAGCTTCCGTCAGGATGAGTTGCTGACGGCGCCTGCGAGTGCCCAGCGCCCAGCCCCAGGTGGCAAGTACGGCCGCGCGGTTGGCCCAGCCGACGAGGAATCCGAGGTGGACGCCCGCCCAGGCCGCCTTGCCCAGCGGGCCGTGCAGGCGCAGCCCGCGGATGTCCGCAACGGCATCGAAGGGGCTGATGGTGGCCATGATGCCGAGATCGCGGTAGCGGAACGGCCCCGGGTGCGGACGGTGGCCCAGCCGGTGCTTGATGAGCTCGGCGACGTAGCGGCCCTGCTGGATGGCGGGTTCGGCGATGCCGGGCAGGTCGTGGACGTTGGCGATGTCACCGATGGCGAACACGTCCGGGTGCCCGGGAAGAGCGCAGTCGTCGCCGACGACGACGCGGCCCTTGTGGTCGGTCGCGGCGTTCGTGGCGGCAGCGAGCCGGGCTGCCAACGGTACGGGTTTGACGCCGGCCGCCCACACCACGGTCCGGGCGCTGATCCGCCGCGAGCCGTCGTGGCTGTCCGCGGGTGCGACCGTCAGCCCCGTGTCGTCGACGGCGGTGGCGGTGTGGCCGAGCACGATCTCGATACCGAGCCTGCGCAGCTGCCGCTGGGTGTGCCGGCGCAGCTGCTGCGGGAACGGCGCGAGGACGTGGTGACCGGCGTCGACCACGACGATGCGCAGGTGGGTGGGGTCGAGGTCGTGGAACTCGCGGCGCAGGGTACGCCGCGCCAGGGCGGCGAGCTGTCCGGCGAGTTCGACGCCCGTGGGGCCGGCGCCGACGACGGCGAAGGTGAGCCACTCCCGGCGCGTGCCGGGGTCGGGAGCGGCGGCCGCGGCTTCGAAGGCGTGCAGCAGCCGGCTGCGCAGGCCGATCGCCTGGTAAAGGGTCTTCATTCCGGGCGCGGCGGCCGCCCAGTCGTCGTGGCCGAAGTAGTTGTCGGTAGTGCCGGCGGCGATGACGAGGTAGTCGTACGGCACCGCGCGGTCGGCGCCGTCCGCGGTGTCGGCCCGCACGGTCCTGGTCGCGGGGTCGACGGCGGTGACCTCGCCCAGCAGCACGCTGGTGTTGGCCTGATCGGCGAGGATCTGCCGCAGGGGCGGGGCGATGTCGCCGGGCGGCAGCAGGGCCGTGGCCACCTGGTAGAGCAGGGGCTGGAACAGGTGGTGGTTGACCCGGTCGATCACGACGACGTCCGCGCGGGCGTGGCGCAGCCCGCGGGCGACCCGCAGGCCGCCGAAGCCGCCGCCGACGATCACGACGCGCGGTCGGCCGCGCGACGGGGCGAACAGATCGCCGGTCATGAGGAGGTCCCGTCGAGGGTGATGACGACCTTGACGTCCTCGGGGCCGGCGGTGAACGCGTCAGCGGCCTGTTCCAGCGGGACCCGGCGGGTGACGAGGCGCCCGAGCCATTCGATGTCGGCCTTGGCGAGCGCCTCGGCAGCGGCGGCGTAGTGGCCGAGGTTGGCGTTGACCGAGCCGATGACGACGTCGTTCTCGAGCACGATGTCGCGGTTGAGCCCGCCCGCGTCCACCGGCAGGGTGTGCCCGGCGGAGGAGACGCCGGTCAGGCAGACGATGCCGTACGGGGCGGTGTTGGCCATCGCGGCGAAGATGACCGGGCCGGCCCCGGTGGCTTCGATGACCACGTCGGGGCGCAGTTTCGCCGCGACCTCGTCGACGCCGTCGCTGTGGTACGTCGCGCCGACGTCGGCCACGAGGCGCGGCTTGGGACCGTCGGTGACCCTGTCCAGCACGTGCACGTCCAGGCCGCGCTGGACGCCGAGCAGCGCGGCGAGCAGCCCGATGGGGCCGGCGCCGGTGACCAGTGCGGTCCTCGGTGCGAACCAGGCACGCGCGCCCACGGCGTCGACCTCGGCCCAGGCCTTGGCGACCACGGAGGTCGGTTCCATCAGCATCCCGACGTCGGCGAGGCCCGGGTCGATCTTCACCGCGTAGCCGGTCTCGACGGTCCAGGCCTGGCTCGCGTAGCCGTCGAGCTCCTTGATGCCGCGCTCGGTGTAGCGGCCGTTGCGGCACATGTCGAACTGGCCGTGCGCGCAGGCCCCGCACGGAACGGGGTCGGGACGCCGTACCACGCCGACGACCAGGTCGCCGGGCGAGAAGTCGCTGCCCGGCGGGGCGGTGCGGACGCGGCCGAGGGATTCGTGGCCGATCACGAGCCGGTCCCGTCCGGGCGGCGCCCAGCCGTAGTCCCCGTTGGCGATCTCCTTGTCGGTGCCGCAGACGCCGACGGCGAGGCCGTCGACCAGCAGTTCGCCGTCGCCGGGCTGCGGATCCGGGACGTCGGTGACGGACAGGGAGCCGGCTTGCAGGGGGATCACGGTCAGGGCACGCATCAGTGCTCACCTCCGTTGACAGTGGTTTCGCGGGCGGGCCGCGAAGAGGACAGGTGGCGGGCGGCGTTGACCAGCCCGACGTGGCTGAATGCCTGCGGGGTGTTGCCCATCTGCCGGCCGGTGGCCGGGTCGTACTCCTCGCTGAGCAGCCCGAGGTCGTTGCGCAGGCCGAGCAGTTTCTCGAACACCTCGACGGCCTCGGCTTCGCGGCCGATGCCGAACAAGGCGTCGGCCAGCCAGAACGTGCAGGTGATGAAGGCGCCCTCGCGGCCGGGCAAGCCGTCGACGCCGCCGTCGGCCGTGGGGTCGTAGCGGAGCAGGAAGCCGTCGGTGCACAGCTCCCGCTGGATCGCGTCCACGGTGCCGGCCACCCGCGGGTCGTGCCAGGGCAGGAATCCCACCCGCGGGATCAGCAGCAGTGCCGCGTCCAGGCCGCGGGCGCCGTAGAACTGGGTGAACGTCGTGCGGTCCGGGTCGTAGCCGCGTTCGCACACCTCGGCGTGGATCCGGTCGCGGGTGGCACGCCACCGGTCGACCGGTCCCGGCAGTCCGAACCGGTCGACGGCCTGCACGGCCCGGTCCAGGCCGGCCCAGGCCATGACCTTGGAGTGCACGAAGTGCCGGCGGTCGCCGCGTACCTCCCACAGGCCGTTGTCCGGGTCGTCCCAGTGCCCTTCCAGGTAGTCCAGCAGGGCCGCCTGCAGGTCCCACGCCTCGTCATCGGGGTGCAGGCCCGCGGCCCGGGCCTCGTGCAGCCCGTCGAGGACCTCGCCCCACACGTCGAGCTGGAACTGCCCGGACGCGGCGTTGCCCACCCGTACGGGCGTGGCCTGCTCGTAGCCCGGCAACCAGTCCAGGGTGTACTCCGGCAGCCGGCGGGTGCCGTCGATGCCGTACATGATCTGCAGATCCGCCGGGTCGCCGGCCGCCGCCCGCAGCAACCATTCGCGCCACGCCTTGGCTTCGGCGACGAAGCCCGTCCCGAGCAGGGCCTGGAGGGTGAAGGTGGCGTCGCGCAGCCAGCAGAAGCGGTAGTCCCAGTTGCGGGGCCCGCCCCACTGCTCCGGCAGCGAGGTGGTCGCGGCCGCGAGGATCCCGCCGGTCGGGGTGTACGTCAGCGCTTTCAACGTCAGCAGCGAGCGGCGCACCGGCTCCTGCCAGCGCCCCTCATAGCGGAAGCGGCTCATCCACGACGCCCAGAAGGACTCGGTCTCCGCCAGCGCCTTCTCCGCGTCCACCGTCTTCGGCACGGATTCGTGTGACGGCCGGTACGTCAGCACGAACGGCACCCGGTCCCCCGGGCCCACCGAGAACTCGGCGTAGGTGGTGAAATCCTCACCGCTCAGGGCCACCGGAGTGTGCAGCCACGCCGCATCGGGGCCCGCCACCGCGGCGAGCTGACCGTCGCGGTGCCGCACCCAGGGCACGACACGGCCGTAGTCGAAGCGCAGCCGCAGAGCCATCCGCATCGGCACCCGGCCGCTGACGCCCTCGACCACGCGAACGACATCGGCCGCCTCGCCTCGCGGTGGCATCGTGTCGATCAACCGCACCGTACCGTCGGGCGTGTCCCATTCCGTCTCCAGGATGAGCGAATCGCCGCGGTAGCGGCGCCGGCTGCACCGTCCCCCGGACTCCGGCGCCAGGCGCCAGAAACCGTTGCGCTCGTCGCCCAGCAGCGCGGCGAAGCACGCGGGCGCGTCGAAGCGCGGCAAGCACAGCCAGTCGACCGATCCGTCGCTGCCGACCAGGGCCGCGGTGTGCAGGTCCCCGAGCAGTCCGTACTCCTCGATCCGTAACGCCATGGACAGCTGCGTTACCCGTGCCCTGGACACCTATGCATCGGGCATGCATCGGGTACCGCCGAATTCGGCGGTACCCGACGAGGAGGTATCAGTACGGCAGGTTGGCGTCGGTGTAGATGTGCAGGTTGACCAGTGTGTTCGTGGCGTTGTTGTTGGTCGCGCAGACCGCGTAGCTCCCGGAACCGGCGAAGGTGCCGAGTGAGGTACGCCCCTCGTACGCGAAGCCGGCGATCGTGCCGGTCGGGGTGCCGTACACCAGGCCGCCGTTGCGGGTGACCTTGAACCTGGCGCCGGACCCGGTGGCCTGACCGTCGGCGCGGACCTGATAGGTCGCGGTGTCGCTGGCCGTGAGGCAGTGCTGTTCCCCCGGGCGAAGCGTGCCGCTCCACCCTTGGGCGGAGGCGAACGCCGCGTGGGGTGCGACGGCCATGGCGAGCCCGGCGATGCCGGCGGCGAACGCGGTACGTCCGGCGTGGCGGGTGAGAGAGCTGCGGTTCATGGTGATCTCCTTGGAGTAGCTGGGCCTTACTGACGCCGCTGACGCTATGGCCGCCGGATTTCCGGAAGACAGACCGTTCCGCGCCCGATCCGCGCCCACTTTCCGCTCACCCCGTCCACTCCCCGGCGGTCGGGATTTCGACAGACGGCCGGCCGGGAAGGGACGAGACTCAGGTCATGAGCACGCGGTTCGCCGACCGGGTGGCCAGCGCGCGCCGCCGGGACTTCGTCGGCCGCGCGGCCGAGCTCGCCGCGTTCGCGCAGCTGCTGACCGGCGAGGGCGGCGCGCTGGTCTGGGTCTCGGGCCCCGGCGGCGTGGGCAAGACCTCGCTGCTCCACCAGTTCGCGGGTCTCGCCGAGCGCGCCGGCCGCACGGTGGTGTGGCTGGACGAGCGCGTGCCCGACGGCGACCACCTCGTGGTGCTGGCCGACGAGGCGGTCGAGACGGAGCTGCTGGCGGCGCTGCCGGCCGACGCCGTGGTCGCCGTGGCGAGCCGGGCCGGGCCCCCGGTGCAATACCGCACCGACCCGGGCTGGTCGAGCGTGCTGCACCCGATGCCCCTGGTCAACCTCGATCCGGTGGAGAGCGCGCTGCTGCTCACCCGGCGCGGCGTACCCGCCGCGGCGCACGCCGACGCGATGGCCTTCACCCACGGTCATCCTTTGGCGCTGGCCCTCATCGCGGATGTACGGGCTCAGCGCCGGGAAGCCGCCGCACCGGCCGGGGGCCCCGAGGTCGTGGCGACGCTGCTGGCCGCGCTCCTCGACGCGGTGCCGAGCCCCGCCCACCGGCTGGCCCTCGACGCGGTGTCGCAGGTCGCCGGGACGACCGAACCGCTGCTCGCCGAACTGCTGGACCTGCCGGACGCGCACGAGCTGTTCGAGTGGCTGCGCGGGCTGTCGGTGATGACGGCGAGCAGCCACGGCCTGGTCCTGCACGATCTCGCCCGCGAGGTGCTCGCCCGTGACCTGCGCTGGCGGCACCCGGAGCTGCACGCCACGATCCACCAGCGGGCCGGCGGCTACTACCGGCGCCGGTTCGCCGGCGCGGGTCCCGACGAGCAGCGCCGGATCCTGCTGGACTTCGCCTTCCTGCACCGCGACAACCCGGTGATCGGAGCGTTCCTGCAACAGCGTCCGAGCGGCGACCTCCGGGTGGTGACCGCGGGCCCGCGCCGGTGGCCGGCGCTTCGCGAATGGGTACGCCGTCACGAGGGCACCACCTCGGCGGACCTTTTCGACCACTGGTGTCGCAACCAGCCGGAAGCCGTGCACGCGGTGGTCGACGCGGAGGACACGGCGGTGGGCCTGGCGGTGCTCCCGACGCTGCACGCGCCCGACCCGCGCGACCCGGCGGCCGCCGCGGCGTGGCGGCGCGCCGCACCCGCCGCGGGCGAAGCGGTCTCGCTGCTGCGGTTCTGGCTCGACGCCGAGGCGTACCAGCAACCGTCCCCGGTGCAGGCGCTCATCTCGTTGCACGCCGTCCGCCACTACCTGGTCACGCCGGGCCTCGCCTACTCGCTGATCTACCACGCCGATCCGGAGCTGTGGGCCCCGATGTGCGAGTACGTCGGCTTCACCCGGGTCGAGGACGCGGACTTCGTCGTCGACGACCGCCGGTACGCCGGCTTCGGCCACGACTGGCGCGGCATGCCGCGGCTGGCCTGGCTGAGCATGCTGGCCTCCCGGGAGACCTCTGCGGAGACGGCTGCACCCGAACCGTCGACGGCATCCGGCCCGCTGGACCGGGCCGCCTTCACCGCCGCGGTCCGCGCGGCCCTGCGGGAATGGGGGCGGCTCGACCGCCTGGCGACCAGCCCGCTGCTGTCCGGCCGGCTCCTCGCGCGCGTCTCCGGCGGCCGTACGGCCGAAGCACTGCGTACCGTCGTCGAGGAGGCCGCGGCGACGCTGGCCGACTCGCCCCGGGACCGGTCGGCCTATCGCGCCTTGCACCACACGTATCTGCAACCGGCCGGGACGCAGCAGGCGGCCGCCGATCTGTTGCGCCTGCCGATGAGCACGTACCGCCGCCACCTCGCCGCGGGGGTGGACCGGCTGACCGAGATCCTCTGGCAGTGGGAGTCCACGGCCGAGCCCTGACCGCCGGCCCTGCGAGTTCGCAGGGCCGGCGACCGATTCAGCGACGGAACAGCTGCCCGCGGACCGCACCGCCGGGGAAGTCGGCGGTGTGCAGGTTGGCGTAGAAGGCGCTCGGCTGGTGCTTGATGTGCCGGACGATCACCGGGTCCACGCCGGTCGCGCGCCCCGAGACCGCGATGACCGTGCTGGGCATCGGGGTCGTGAACAGCGGGACGACCACGTCGCCGTTGACGCCGGCCCGGCCCTTGTGGATGTGGCCCAGGGTGGGCCGGATGCCGACCCAGGCGAAGGAGTAGCCGACGCTGGTGGCCCCGTACGGCTGGACGAAGGAGACCGCCCGGCCGGTCGGGTCGCCGACCGCGGGGCCCCCGCGCGTCGGCACCTCCTGGTCACCGGAGAGGAACGCCTTCAGCGTGCCGCCGTGCAGCAGCCCGAGCACGTCGGCGCGGCCGCGGAGGCTGTGCAGTTGCCCCCGCACCGCGCCGCCGGGGAACTCGGCCGTGTGCAGGTTCAGGTAGAAGCCGTCCGGCCGGGTACGGAGCGCGTCGGCGATCGCCGGGTCGCTCACCGTGGTGACGCCGGCGGCCGCGGTGACCGTCTTCGGCATCGCCGTGGTGAACAACGGGACCTTCACGTCGCCGTTGACGCCGCTCCTGCCCTGGTGGATGTGACCGAGCGTCGGCGCTCCGATGTGCTTCCACGAGAACGCGAAGGTGACGCGGTTGCCCTGGACCCGTACCAGGCCGGTGGCCCGGCCGTCCTTGTCCCCGACCGCGGGTCCACCGGCCACCGGCACCTCGTTGCCGCCGCGCAGGGCCGCCACGAAGTACCGCGGACGCTGGCGCGAGCGGCGTACCCCGGAGGCCAGGTCCTGGGTGGACGGCGACGCCGCGGCGGGCGCCGTGTGGTCCATGCCGGCCATCGCGGAATGGTCCATGCCGGCCATCGCGGTCGAGCCGGGGGCGGTGGACCCGCCCGTGGCGGCGGACGCCGGAACGGCCGCCGGGCCCAGCACGAGGCCGGCGATACCGAGCGCGAGCGCGGTGACGGTGACGGGCAGTTTCATGAGTTCTCCAAGAATTCGACGGCGTTTCCGGGCAGCACACGCGTCGTCGTCCCGAACGGTTCAGGGGAATTCACCGGAACATGAGCTGGATCACAAACGACGTCCGTACCTGAACCGCTTTCCCCGCGGCAGCCGTTCGGGCCACGTCACCATCGAGAGAGGAAACGTCATGCGCCGGAATACGGGAACCACCATCGCTCTGATTCTCTGTGGAGCGGTCCTCGTTGCGGGGACGGCGGCGTGCACCGGCGGTTCGGCGAAGAACGCACCGAAGTGGAACGCGGCCCCGGTCAGCGAGCAGGCCGGCCGGCCCACCGGCATTCAGGTCCAGAATTCCGCGGTGGGACCCATTCTCGCCGACCAGAACGGCCGTACCCTTTACGCGTTCACCAATGACAAGAACGGTACGAGCAGCTGCACCGGAACCTGCATCGCGACATGGCCCGCGCTGACCAGCGAAAAGGCGGTCGCCGCCGCGAGCGGTGCGAACGCGGCCCTGCTCACCACGATCTCCCGGGCCGAAGGCGCCGCCCAGGCCGTGTACGGAGGCTGGCCGCTGTACTACTACGCGGGCGACCTCGGCGCGGGTGACATCGACGGGCAGGGCGTGGACGGGGCATGGTTCGCGGTCGGCGCCGACGGCAAACTGATCAAGTCCGATCCGGCGGGCTGAGAACCCACGAAAAGGGCCGGCCCGGCGGGCCGGCCCTTTTCGTGAACGGATTCAGCGCAGGCTGTCGACGTCGATGACGAACCGGTAGCGGACGTCGGACTTGAGGACCCGCTCGTACGCCTCGTTCACCGCGTCGGCGCCGATGACCTCGACCTCGGGCGCGATGCCGCGTTCGGCGCAGAAGTCGAGCATCTCCTGGGTCTCGGCGATGCCGCCGATGCTCGAGCCGGCGAAGGACCGCCGGTTGCCGAACAGGGCGAACACCGGCACCGGCAGCGGCTGCGGCGGGGCGCCGACGCTGACCAGCGTGCCGTCCAGGCGCAGCAGGCCGAGGTACGCGGCCATGTCGATCGGGGCGCTCACGGTGTTGATGATCAGGTCGAAGCCGTTCCGGAGCGCCTCGAAGGTGGCGGGGTCGCTGGTGGCGTGATAGTCCCGGGCGCCGAACGCGAGCCCGTCGTCCTTCTTGCCCAGCGTCTGCGACAGCACGGTGACCTCCGCACCCATGGCAGCGGCGATCTTGACGGCCATGTGGCCGAGGCCACCCATGCCGACCACGGCGACCTTCGTGCCGGGTCCGGCTTTCCAGTGCGACAGCGGCGAGTACGTGGTGATACCCGCGCAGAGCAGAGGCGCCGCCTTCTCGTACGGGATGGAGACGGGCACCCGCAGCACGAAGTCCTCGTCGACGACGACGTGCGTGGAGTAGCCGCCCTGCGTGATCGTGCCGTCGGCGTCGACGCTCGCGTACGTCCCGGTGTTGCCGTTGAGACAGTACTGCTCCTGGCCGGCCTTGCAGTTGTCGCACTCGCGGCACGAGTTGACCATGCACCCGACGCCGACCCGGTCGCCGACCGCGTGCTTGCTCACCTCGGCGCCGACCTCGGTGACCTGCCCGACGATCTCGTGGCCGACGGTCAGCGGGTACGGCACCTCGCCCCACTCCCCCCGCACGGTGTGGATGTCGGAGTGGCAGATCCCGGCGTAACGAATTTCGATGAGAACATCCCGCGGCCCCAGATCACGCCGCTGAATCGTGGTGCGCACGAGCGGATCGGTGGCAGAAGTGGCGGCGATGGCGTTGACGGTAAGAATGACGTACTCCTCTTCAGCGTTTGATGGACGGTTCACGGGCGCGGCAGCGTTGGTCTTCGCAATACCCCTTCCTCACGCTCGGTAACGCGGGACCCGCGCGACGACGAGCAGGCCGATCATCGACAGTGCGGCCCCGCCGGTCATGAGCAGCGCCATCGGCAGGGCGGTCCGCTCGCCGCCCAGGCCGGCGATCGGAGCGATCGTTCCCGCCGCGAGCCACTGGACGAAGCCGAGCATCGCCGATCCCGTACCCGGATGCTGCGGCACCTCGGCGGAGGCCAGCGCACCGGCGTTGGGCCCGATGACGCCCTGCGCGGTCATCATCACCAGGAAGCAGATCATCGCGAGCAGGACCGGCGTGCCGCACCACACCGCGCCTGCGACCATCGCCACACCCGCCGCCAGCGCCGCTACCTGCCTGGTCAGGATGACCGTACGAGTGGCGACCCGCCCCGCCAGCCGGGCGGCGACCAGCGCGGCCACGGTCATCCCGGCGGCGTTGGCGGCGAAGTCGATCGAGTACGCGACCGGCGACATCCCGTTCATGGACTGCAGCACGAACGCCGAAGTGGCCACGTACGCGAACAGCGCCCCCATCGCCGAACCACTGACCAGCAGGTATCCCACGTAACCACGACTTGCCAGCACCTGCCGCCCGGCCACGGCGAACGTGCGCAGGCCGCCGCCGTGCCGGCGCTCCCTGGGCAAGGACTCCGGAACCGCGAGCACCGTGGCGAGAGTCATCGCCGCACCCATGGCCGCGACCACCCAGAACGACAGCCGCCAGTGCGACAACTGGAGAATGGCGGCGCCCAGCAGCGGGCCCACGATCGGCGCGATGCCGCCGACCCCGGCGATCACGTTCAGTACGCGGACCAGCCGGGCCCCGGTCGCCAGGTCCACGATCACCGCCCGGCCGATGACCATCGCCCAGCCACCGGCGAAGCCCTGCACGAACCGGGCCGCCATCATGACGCCGATCGACGCGGTTCCCGCGCACACGATCGAAGCACCGCTCATCAGCACGAGCGCGGCGATCAGCAGCCGGCGCCGGCCGTACCGGTCGGAGACCGGGCCGCCGACCAACTGCCCCAGCGCCATGCCGACGAAGAACGTGGTCAGCGTCACCTGCACCTGGGTAGCCGTCGCCGACAGGTCACCGGCCACGCGCGGGAACGCCGGCACGTACATGTCGGTGGCCAGCGGCGCGATCGCCGTCACGAGGATGACGGTCGCGATCAGGGTGCCGGTGAGCCCCGCCCGCCGACGGGCGGCGCGGTCCGGTGGCGCCTGCTCGGCGAGGACTGCGGTCATACGTCGAGCACACCGGACCGGCACACCGCGGAGAAGTCACGGACGATGGGTGTACCAGTAGTACATCCCAGTTCGCGGCCGCCCGTCGTACCGTCGAGGACGTGAACAACCGAGCCGAGGTACGCGATTTCCTCACCTCGCGCCGCGCCAAGATCACGCCGGAGCGTGCCGGGATTCCCACCGCCGGGCAGCGCCGCGTTCCCGGGTTGCGCCGCAGCGAGGTCGCGGCCCTGGCGGGGATGAGCGTCGAGTATTACGCCAAGCTCGAACGCGGCCAGCTGGCCGGCGTCTCCGCCGGCGTCCTCGAGGCGATCGCCCGCGCGCTGCAGCTCGACGATGCCGAGCGCGCCCACCTGATGCGCCTGGCCCAGGAGGCCAACGGCAGCAACGCGCTGCTGCGCCCGAGCCGCCGGCCCCGGCAGTGGACCGTACGCCCCAGCCTGCAATGGTCCCTGGACGCCATCACCGCGCCGGCGATCGTGGTGAACGGCCGCCAGGATCTGCTCGCCGCGAACCTGCTGGGCCGGGCCATGTACAGCGACATGTACGCCGACCCGTCGCGGCCGCCGAACTTCGGCCGGTTCACCTTCCTCGACAGCGCCGCCCGCCGGTTCTTCCCCGACTGGAACCTGTTCGCCGACATGACCGTCGCCAACCTGCGGACGGCCGCGGGCGTCGACCCGCACGACAAGGGCCTGCACGACCTGGTCGGCGAGCTGTCCACCCGCAGCGACGACTTCCGCCGCCGCTGGGGCGCGCACAACGTGCGCATCCACGGCACCGGCGTCAAGAACTTCCACCACGGCGTGGTCGGCGACCTCGACCTCGCGTACGAAAGTACGGCCCTGATCGCCGAGCCGGGACTGG
Organism: Actinoplanes sp. NPDC049681; assembly: GCF_044465265.1. NCBI lineage: Bacteria > Bacillati > Actinomycetota > Actinomycetes > Micromonosporales > Micromonosporaceae > Actinoplanes > Actinoplanes sp. NPDC049681. The sequence continues at coordinate 281,780 of NZ_JBITLP010000007.1, read as the reverse complement.
TGCTGACCATCTACGCCGCCGAGCCCGGCTCCCCCACCGCGCACGCCCTCTCCCTGCTCGCCTCCTGGGCCGCCACCAGCGACACCGATACTCTCCGCGCGTCGTCGGTGAGGCAGCCCTAGCCGGGTGGGTCCGCCAGCCGTTCCAGCCGGGTCCAGCTGCCCCAGCCCCGCTCGCGCATCAGCTCCCGCAGCCGCCGTGCCCGTGGGTCGGACTCGTCGGCCAGGGCGTCGAGCAGGTCGAACGGCAGCTCGTCCTGCGTCTCCTCGGGCCGCATCACCGCGCCCGCGGCATAGGCCTCCCCGGCCAGGGCGGCCATGATGTCGGCGGCTTCCGCCAGCAGCGGTTCGTGGGCCGAGTCGCTGCCGAGGATCTCCGACAGGATCCGGTAGAGCCGCACGACCCGCGGATCCGCGAGCTGGGTGAGCTTGTCCGGTATCCACTCGCTGATGCGGTCGGGCCAGCGGGCCGCGATGAGGATCCACCCGTCCCGCTCGGCCTGCACCATCCGCTCCGACACCCCGATCTCCCGGAGCCGGTCGAGATAGGCGATCGCCGCCGCGGGAAGCGCCGCGCTGTCGCCCGCGGTGAGCTGGGCGATCTGCTTACGGCTGGCCTCCAGCCGCTGGATCTCCTCGGATATCCGCCGGTCGATCACGTCGATCGCCGCGTCGAACGCCGCCGGGTCGGCGGCGAGCATCGGACCGATCCGGGACAGCGGCACGCCGGCGTCGGCGAGGGTGCGGATCTTGATGAGGGCCACGACGGCCGTCGCGCCGTACCGTCGATATCCCGAGGCATCGCGTTCCGGTTCCGGCAGCAGCCCGACCTGGTGGTAGTGCCGCACGGCCCGCACCGTGACGCCGGCGTAAGCCGCCAGTTGACCGATCGTCAGCATGCTCACGACCTTCGCCGGTAGGTCATGGTGGCGAGCAGGTACGCGACCGCGAGGATGCCGACGCACCAGGCCAGAGCGGTCCAGATGTCCGCGCCGACCGGCTGCCGGGCGAACAGGTCCCGGATCGCGTCGACGATCGAGGTCACCGGCTGATTCTCCGCGAAAGCCCGCACCGGGCCGGGCATCGACGCGGTCGGCACGAAGGCCGAGCTGATGAACGGCAGGAAGACCAGCGGATAGGAGAACGCGCTCGCACCGTCCACGGACTTGGCGGTGAGGCCCGGAATCACGGCGATCCAGGTGAGGGCCAGCGTGAACAGCACCAGAATGCCGCCCACGGCCAGCCACGCCGGCAAGCCGGCGCCCGAGCGGAAACCCATCACCAGGGCGACGAGGACGACCACCACGAGCGAGATCACGTTGGCGACCACCGAGGTCAGGACGTGCGCCCACAGCACGGCGGGCCGGGCGATCGGCATGGATCGGAACCGCTCGAAAATACCGCCCCGCAGATCCAGGAACAGCCGGTAAGCGGTGTACGAGATACCCGATGCGATCGTGATGAGCAGAATTCCGGGCAGCAGATAATTCACGTACGAATCGGTACCCGTCTCGATCGCGCCCCCGAAGACGTACACGAACAGCAGCATGAACGCGATCGGCATCACCGCAGTGGTGATGATGGTGTCCGGGCTGCGCAGGATGTGCCGCAGGGAACGACCCAGCAGCACGGCGGTGTCGCCGACGACATGCCTGTTCATCGTTCTCCCCCGGTCGTCCGGGCACCGACGAGTGCGAGGAAGACGTCCTCCAGGGTCGGCTGCTTCTCGACGTACTCCACCTTGGCCGGCGGGAGGAGTTGCTTGAGCTCGCCCAGTGTGCCGTCGACGACGATCCGGCCCTCGTGCAGGATGGCGATCCGGTCGGCGAGCTGCTCCGCCTCGTCCAGATACTGGGTCGTCAGCAGCACCGTCGTACCGCCGGCGGCGAGTTCCTTGACGGCCTGCCACACCTCGAGGCGCGCCTCCGGGTCCAGACCGGTCGTCGGCTCGTCGAGGAAGATCACCGGCGGATCCCCGATGAGGCTCATCGCGATGTCCAGCCGCCGGCGCATGCCACCGGAGTACGTCGCCACCCGCCGGGCCCCCGCCTCGGTCAGCGAGAACCGCTTCAGCAGGCCATCGGCGATGGCGCGGGGATTCTTCAGGTGCCGCAACCGGGCGATCAGGACGAGATTTTCCCGCCCGGTGAGGACCTCGTCGACCGCCGCGAACTGCCCGGTGAGACTGACGGACTCCCGCACGTCGGCGGCCTGTGAGGCGACATCGAAGCCGTTCACCCGGGCGGCTCCGGCATCGGCCCGGAGCAGGGTGGCCAGAATCCGTACCAGGGTGGTCTTGCCCGCCCCGTTGGAGCCGAGCAGGGCGAAGATACTGCCCCGCGCCACCTCGAAGTCCACGCCGCGCAGCACGTCGAGGTCCTTGAACGATTTCGTCAGGCCTTGCACTCGGATCGGGATATTCATGGCAGCCAGCATGGAGGGTTGACGCAGCGTCAGGGTCAAGCCCTTCGCCTCAGGTCTTGAAGCGGCGGGCGAGGGCTCCATGCCGCCGATACCTCACACGCCGCGTGGCAGCGGATCAGCAGCTTGCCAGCTCAGTAGCGGTCGATCTCGGGGATCAGCGGGTCGTTCGGGTCGTACTTGCCGGCGGTGACCTTCCACGCCTTCATGTACGAGCCGTCGTGGAACGCCTCCTCGAGCGTGTCGTTGATGAAGTTCCGGAAGTCCTTGTCGCCCTTCTTCACGCCGATGCCGTACGGCTCCTCCGTGAAGGCGCTCCCGACCAGCGCGAACTGGTCCGGGTTGGTGGCGACGAAGCCGGTGAGGATGACGTTGTCCGTGGTGACCGCGTCGATCTTCCCGGCCTTGAGGGCCTCCACGCACTTGTCGTAGCTGTCGAAGAGCTCGAGCTGCTTCGCCTTGTTCTTCAGGTACTTCTCGATGTTGGCCGCCGGCGTCGAGTTGGTCACCGAGCAGACCTTCTTCGTGCCGTCCTTGAAGGAGTCCGGGCCGGTGACGTCGGTGTTGTCGCTCTTCACCATGAGCGTCTGGCCCGCGACGTAGTAGGGGCCGGCGAAGTCGACGACCTCTTTGCGCTTGTCGTTGATGGTGTACGTCGCCACGACCATGTCGACCTTGCCCTGCTGGAGCACCTGCTCGCGGATCGTCGACGGCGTCTCGGTGTATTCGATCGCGTAGTAGGGGATGCCCAGCTTCTTCGCGATGATCTTCGCGATCTCGACGTCGAAGCCCTTCGGCAGGCCGCCGGGCCCTTCGAGGCCGAAGCCCGGCTGGTCGAACTTCGTGCCGACCCGGATCTTGTGGGCCTCGACGAGCCGCTGCATGGTGGACCCGGCCGGGAAGCCCTGACCCTCGCCGGTGGAGCCGGTATCGTTCCCGCCGCACGCCGCCGAGGTCATCGCCAGGACCAGTACGCCGGCCGCCGCGGTCAATCGGGTGAAACGCATCTTCATGCTCCTCGTGCTGATACGGCGATCCGGCCCATCTCGTGGGTTCCACGACCATGGTCATTCCCCCGTGGGCGAGCCACGTCGTGATGTCGGGCAGCCCGCCGACCATCTCCGGGCCGAGCCCGCCGCTCCTTGGCCTCGCTGCGCCGAGCGGCGAAGGCACCGGCCGGAGGACGCTTCGGGCGCATGGATCTCCGTCCCGGGGATGGGTCAGCAGAGCGTATTCCCCAGGTCGGCGCCTCGCGTCCGCGTTTCGGCGATCCCATCGCCCCGATGATCTCCTGGTCAGCGGCGAACGGTCACCCGTCGGTTACCCGGAGGGCCATCTCCGGTCACCCAGCGGGCCACCTCAGGTTTACCACCCGGCCCATCGGCCGCCCATGGGAACGCTTATCACAAATAGCGCTATTCGGACTAAACGGTCCCACCGGTACGTCGTCACGGGGTCGAAAGTCGCGAAGCTCTGCGCTACCGTCCGTCCATCTCGAACAGAGGAGGGAACATGGCCAGGTACCTCCGGCGTGGTCTGGCGGCGGCCTGCGCAGCGATGGCGGGCTTCGTGTTCCTCCCGGGGCCGGCAGCGGCCGCACCGCCTCCTTCCCAGGTCGACCAGCGTCTGTTCCTCTACAACGAGAACGGCCAGGCGCCCGTGGCACCGGGCGGCAGCGTCACGTTCGTCATGACCGCGACCGGCGTCCCCGAGAAGGTGCCGCAACACCTCACCGTCGTGCTGGAGCTGCCGGAAGGCGTCACCTTCCGCTCCGCCGGCAACGAGCATGCCGCGGGCCCCTGCGTGCCGGACGACACCGAGCGCAAGGTCACCTGCACCACCGCCGCTCCGGTGGCCGACGCGGGCTGGCGCGTCACCACCGACTTCGCCGAGGATCTGCCGCTCGGCCGGTACGTCACCGCCGAAGCCAGGCTGACCACGGAGATTCCGGATCCCGAGCAGTCCAACAACGTCTCCTCCACCGACGTGTTCGTCACGACGAGCGGGGACATGTCCGTCACGATCAGCGCCCCGCCCGGGCCGTGGCAGGTCGGCTCGTCGTTCGACGCGAGGATCAGCGTGCACAACTCCGGGCCGTACCGCTCCCCTGCGGACATGCGTTCGGTCGTGTCTCCCTACAGCCTGAGCTACACCGGGTGGCCGGAGGGCTGCGTCGCCGACCCCGGCCTGATGTATTGCACGATTCCCGTGGTCGAGGCCGGGGACACGTACAGCTTCACCGTCCGTTTCAAGGTCACGGAGTTCGACGAGGAGCCGATCACCTTGAGCCCGGAGATCACTCCCCTTGCTCCGGACACCGATCCCGCCAACAACAAGGCCACGTACCGGGCGGACATCACCAAGCCGTCGCCCTCCCCCTCGCCGACCCACACCGGCGGCGGCAGCGGCACCGGTGGGGGCGAGCCCGGCCTGCCGATCACCGGCGCGCCCGCCTGGTCGCTCGCCCTGTTCGGGTTGGGCCTGCTCATCGCCGGTGCGGGTGCCCTCTTCGTGGCCCGCCGGCGCGGCGCCTGACCCCGTCAGCCGTCGCCGGCCTCGGGCCCGCGCCGCAGGAAAGCGGCAACGGTCTCGCGCAGGTCGGGCCGGGGTGCCCTGATGGCGTTCTCGATGGCGGCGATGTGCACCGCCATCGCGATCAGCAGCGAAGCGGCGGCCGCGGGCGGTTGCCAGCCCAGCAGGATGAGGTCCGGCTCGGCGACGGCGGTGAAGGCCGCGTTACGGGCCTCGACCTCGGGCGTGAGCGCGCCGTCGTGGCGTGCCTGGAACAGCAGGGCGCGGGCCTCCGGGGAGGCCAGGCACCCGTCCAGGTAGGCCGTCAAGCCGGCGGTCAGGCGCGGCAGCCCGGGGCTCAGGTCACGGACCGCGTCCATCACGGCGGCCTGCAGCTCGTCGTGGAAGCGACGATGCAGGGCGACCAGAAACGCACCGCGGTCCTTCCAGTGCTGGTAGAAGGCCCCTTTGCTCATGCCGGCCCGCGCCACCACCGCGTTGACGCTCATCCCGGCAAGGCTCGGACCGCCGGGGTCACCGAGGAGGGCGGCGCCGGCATCGAGGAGGGCGCGGCGTCCGGGTTCCGCGGGCCTAGCCATTTCCGTACGCCCCCTCGAGGAAAGGGACGACTGCGGCGAGCCAACGCTCCGGCACCTCGGCGTGCGGCAAGTGCCCCGACCAGAACCTGGCCACGGCGGCATGCGGCAGGAGTCCGGCGGCGCGCCGCCCGTCGCTGTACCAGGGCACCACGGGGTCGAGGCGCCCCCACGTGAGGAGCACCGGGACGGTGATGGCACCCGCACGGCCGCGCAGATCGTGGGCCGGGTCGAGGAATGACCGCCACACCGCGCTGTGCACCGCCGACCGGCAGGGACTGGTGCGAACCGACCGCGCTCGCCGTGACGCGGCCCGGCCCGCTGCGGTGCGCCGTACCGTATATGCCGCAGCCAGCGGTCCGGCCAGCCGGCCGCCCACGGAGGGGGAACCCATCCCCCGCACGACCATCCGGGTGGGACCGGTCAGGCGGGTGAAGCCGCCGGGAGCCACCAGCACCATGGCGGCGACGCGCTGGGGCCTGGTCAGCGCCTGGCACAGCGCGGCATACCCGCCGACGCTGTGACCGACGAGCACGACCTTCCGCCCGCCCTGATCGCTGATCTCAGCGATGTGGTCCAGAACCTCGTCCAGCACGGCGGCGAGCTCGGGCGCGCCCACCATGGCCCCTGCGGTGCAGGGCGAGCGGCCGTAGCCGGGCCAGTCGACCCGCACCACCGTGTGCCGCTGCGCCAAGGGGCCGACCACGGCGTCCCAGTCACGCGCATCGCCCGGATTGCCGTGCAGGAGCACGAGGACCGGCCCGCTGCCGGTCGCCGCGTACGCCACCTCGCCGAGAGATGTCGGGAACAGCCCTGTCCGCTCGGTCATGGCGGCAGTATAGGCACATTGACAGACCGACTGGTCGGTCATAGCCTTCGGTGCGCCTGCGGCTCGGCCGGCACACGGGGGCCGGCCGGGCAGGGCTACCAGTACATGATCTGGTCGGTGCGGGAAGGGATCCTTCCGGGGTTGTACGGCAGCAGGCGAATGATCTGCTGCGCCCGGGAGGAGTCCATCCAGGCCAGCACGAATCGCGCCTTCTTGGCCCAGTCCCGGTGGCTGAGGACTCCCGCGACCACCGCCGGAGTGGCGGTCTCCAACACCGAGATCGCGTACGCCGCCTCGTACTCCGACGTGCGGTTCAGGAGCTGCTTCCCCACGAACCGCAGAATGACAGGGTGCTCGGTCAGCCGGTCGAACCACACGAACTCCCGGAGAACGGCGTATTTCTGCACCGGCTCGAACCCGTGGAACACCTTCGCGAGCCACTCGTAACCGGGGTTGATGGCGAGCAGGATCACCGCGATGTTGTGCGGGCTGAATGCCTGGAGCCGCGCCCTCGCCTCGTCGGGTTCCAGACCGGAGATCTCGTCGGCGTACTGCCGCGCATCCCGCTCACCTCCCGGGGGCACCGGGGGTTCCCGTCGCTTCTGCAGCGGCGGTGTGTGCGCCGGGGGATTCTGCGGTGGGGAACCCGCCGGCCGCCGTTGCCGGGCAGTCCTGCGCAGCGCGTCGGCCTCGTCGCGGCGCCCGGACGCGTCGAGGAGGTCGGCGCCGATGGACTCGGCGTCGACGAGCAGCCGCGTCTTGACGGCGGCGGCCTCCTGGCCCGACCGCACCACCTCGATCGCCGCGCCGAGGGCGAGCAGGGCGTCGTCGTACCGGCGGCCCGCATCCCGGCAGATGCGGCCGAAATCGATCAGCGCCTGGGCGAAGCCCGTGCTGTAACGCCCGCCGTTGATGCCGCGGAGGCGCCGGAAGATCGAGACCGCCTTCTCCTGCGCGCCGATCGCGTCCGCCCACCGCCCGAGCCCGGCCAGGACCGACGCCTCGGTGCCGAGCGCTCCGGCCAGGTCCTCGTCGAAGGCGACATTCCGCCCGGCCAGCTGCTCGAGAATCCGGACCGCCGCCGACGCCGCCGCGGCCGCCCCGTTCAGCTGCCGCAGCGACCGCAAAGTACGCGCCCGGCCGAGCAGCGCGGCCGCGAAATCCGGCTCGAGCCACGTGCCCGCCTCGCCCGCGACCTCGCCGAGCAGCCGGGCCGCGTCCTCGATCGCCTCCAGGGAGTCGCGATACCGGTCCCGCTCGCGGAACTGTTCGGCCTGCTGCACGAGCACACGCGCGAGCATCAGCCGATGCCGCCGATTCGCGGCCACCAGGCGCCGGAGCTGCACGATCGCCCGGTGGCGGACCGCCAGGGACTCGCCGAAGCCCTCGTGCCAGAGCGCGAGACTCAGATCGGTCAGGCATCGGGCGATCTCGTCGGCCGGGGGCTGGACGCGGGCGCCGTGGTTGTTCCAGAGCCCGACCGCCTCGCCGAGCGCCGCGGCGGCCGCCGCCCAGTTCTCGGCCTGGACGTGTGCGCGGCCGAGCAGGCGCAACGCCCGTTCCAGCTCGGTGGGATGCTCCTCCACGCTCAGCAGCCGGGCGGTCGCGACGGCCGCGGTGAGCAGCCCGACGCCGTCCGCGATCCGTCCGGAGTTGATCAGACGCCAGCCGCGCTTCAGGAGCGCGGCGACGGCGCGTACCGGATCATCCGTCGGACGCGGGAGCTCGTCCGCCAGTCGCTCGCCGAGTGCCGCGATGCCGGCGTGCAGATCCGCCGGCGGGTCGACCGGCAGGACGGACTCGATCGCCGCCAGGATCTCCGGCGGCATCCACCGCGCCGCGGCGAGGGCCGACAAGGTGGGCGAGCCGGCCTGAACGGCGAGCTCGGGCCGCTCCCGCAGCAGGGGCAGGAGCTGGCTCTCCGGAAGATGCGGCCAGCGTCGGGCACCGTCGATCAGCAGCGGCAGCACCGTGGCCGGACTTCCCCCGCCGCGATCCAGCAACGCCCTCGGCGCCCCGGCGGCCCACGGGTCGGACCGGAATCCGCCGATCCGGTGGCCCGGCGTCTGCAGTCCCACGAAGTCCTCGGCGAGACGGTCGGGGTAGAGGGGCTCCAGCACGGTCGTCGGATCGTGCGGCGGGTAGCACATCGCGTGGTCGTCGAGCACCCGTCCCGCGGTGGCGACGCTGTCCGCCACGCCGGCCGCCTTCAGCGCCACGACCGCCGCCTCGTAGTCGAGCGACCGGGTCAGCGCGGCGACGTGGACCGCCCGGCCCATGACCTGCGGGGTGGACTCGACGCGGCGGTCGTTGTCGTACATCGACTGCCAGTGACTGCGCTCGCGGGAGAGAAGGTACGCCGACAATTCGCCGGGATCCGACGGCGGCGTGTCACCGACCCGCACGGCCAGGACGTGAGCGAGGGCGGCCATGTGGATGGTCAGGATCGAACCCTTGAGATCAGGCGTCGGGCCTTCGGGTACGGCTACCCGCAACGCCTCCGCGAAACAGGCGCGGGCCACTCCGAACGCGTTCTGCGAGTCGCTGCGGGTGGCGCCGAGCGCGGCCAGTTCGACACTGACCGCGTCGACGCCCAGATCCTGGGAGAGCCGGTGGGTCAGGGCGTGCCACCAGTTGCCGACCGGCCGGGCCAGCAGCAGCACCCGCAGGGCCCGGCTGTTGTGCAGCCGCCGATCGACGAGCAGGGCGAGCAGATCGGACAGCGGCCAGCGTTCGGCGTAGTCCACCACCACCAGCATCGGGCTCGCCGTGACGACCGAGGTGCCGGGGTGCACGTCGATGGGGCGGACCGCGATGTCGCGGCTGTGGCGGGCACGCAACGTGACCCACCCGGCCGCGGCGGAGAGCTCGGCGAACCGGTGGGACAGGCGGGTCTTGCCCTGACCGGCACCGCCGTGCATGAGGCGTACGGCCACCGGCGCCGGGTCGTCCCGCCAGGCCTCCAGCTCGGCGATCTCCCGCTTGCGGCCGGTGAAGCGCACCACGCGGTTCGCGGGGTTCAGCAGCCGGCTGGGCTGCTCGTCGGTCGGCGGCGCAACCGCGCCGAACGACAGCTCGTCGATGAGGTGCGTGCCGATCCGCTGGTGGACATCGACCCGGCCGCCGGCCTGCGCGGCGATGACGGTCGCGTTGTCGTACGCGAGGTTGATCTGACGGGATGGAACGCTGCCCGTCATTCCGGCCGCCCTCGATGCCGTGCCACGACACCAGTATCGGACGCGCGGCGGCGGCGGTCACGCTCCGGACGGAGGATCCCCCTTGTCCACGTTGATCGTTCCACCGCCCTGCGCCGCGTACAGCTCGGCGTTGTCGCGGGCGATGTTGGTCTGGACCCAGGTCTGCGCTTGGGGCGGCAGGTGCGCAGCAAGCTGCTCGACGAGCGACCGCAGGTCGCCGAGCGCGGACGGGTCGTCCTCGACCAGGTCGCTCAGCCGCACCAGCCATCGGTCGCACTCCTGCTCGCGGACGTCGGCACGCCGGTCCGGGTCGGACCGGTCCACGGTCGCGACCAGAGCGTCGAGGCGGCGCTCCGTCGCGGCCTCCCGTGCCGGCTCGCCGCGGCCGAACAGTCTCGAGAAGCCCTCGCGGGTCGCCTTCCACGCATCGGTGGCCACGGCGTTGACCAGAATCGTCGCGCCCGAAGCGAGAATCGCCTCGATCTCCGGAGTCATCTCCCCAGCTTGACGGGTCGCCCTGAGCAAAGCCCGCCTTCAGTCGGCAATCCGTATGACGAAGCTGGTATGACCTTGAGGATCGGCCGATCTTCCATACTGTGACGACCATCCGTAGGACCGGCGAGCGGAGTGCTGATGTCCGGACTTTCGTCGCACCGGCGCGCCGCGGCGCTCATGACGCCCGCACTGCTCGGGCTGTTCGCGCTGCTCGTCCCGGTGTTCCGCGGTCCGGCCGGGATGCGGCCCGCGGCCGCTGTCACGATGACCGTCGCCCAGGCGATCAGCACCCAGAGTGGCACCGGCAGTGTCCGGGGCTACGTCGTCGGCCAGCCGATCGGCACGAGCACGGTGCTCTCCAGCGGCTTCACCGGAGACACCGCGCTGGCGCTTGCCGACAGCGCCGGCGAGCGAAGCACCGGCAAGATGCTGTACGTCCAGGTCACCAGCGCCTATCGGGCGTCCTTCGGGCTGCAGAGCAACCCCGGCCGGATGGACGCGATGATCACGGTGACCGGGTCCCTCGCGGCGTACTTCTCCCACCCGGGCCTCAAGTCGCCGACCGCGATGACTGCCGGGACGAGCACCCCCGCGCCCACACCGACCGGCTCCACCGACGCCTACTACGCGGCCGCGGCGGGCAAGTCCGGTGCGAGCCTGAAGAGCGCGCTGCACGGGATCATCTCGAGCGGGGTGACCACTCTGTCGTACGACGCGGTGTGGAACGCACTCAAGGTCACCGACCAGGATCCGGCTAACCCGACGAACGTCATCCTGCTGTACTCGGGAATCAGCCGGTCGAAGGACCTCAACGGGGGCGACACGGGCGACTGGAACCGGGAGCACGTCTGGGCCAAGTCCCACGGTGGCTTCGGCACGGTCAACGGCCCCGGCACGGATCTGCACCACCTGCGCCCCGAGGACGTACACGTCAACAGCGAGCGCGACAACAAGGACTTCGACGCCGGCGGCGCCGCGGTCACCGACGCCCCGGGCAACAAGACGGACTCCGACTCGTGGGAGCCCCGGGCCGCGGTCAAGGGCGACGTGGCACGGATGATCTTCTACATGGCCGTCCGCTACGAGGGCGGCGACGGCTACCCCGACCTCGAGGTCGACGACGCCACGACCGGTGGCACGGCACCCCGGCTGGGCCGCGTGTCGGTCCTGCTGCAGTGGAGCGCGCAGGACCCGCCGGACGCCTTCGAGAAGCGGCGCAACGAAACGATCTACACCACCTACCAGCACAACCGGAACCCGTTCGTCGACCACCCGGAATGGGCCGCCTCGATCTTCGCCTCCTGAGCGCGCTCGTAGCCGCGGGCCGGCGACGTTGTCGATGCTCGCGGCCGGGCGGTTGCCGGTGGGCTGATCCCGGCTGCCGAGCCGGTACGCGGCCTGGCGCTGGTGCGGCGCATCGTCGACATCGCGGCGGTGTCGGGTGCCATCTTCGTGCGGGCGTGGCAATTCGTCCTGTGCCCGCAGGCTTTACCTCAAGTCGGGGCAGGTCCGGCCGATCAAAGCGCGGTGAGGTACGCCCGATGAGCGCAGTCAGCATGCTCGCCGGCTCACCCTCGGCGTCGCAGACGTCGATGCGCCGGCGCCGCCGTACCATCGACGGCTCCGCCTTCATCGCGCGCGGGCTGGGGCTCGCGGGCACTCTCACCGTGGCGCTGGTGCCCTCCGCGGACCGTGCTGCTGCGCCGCTGACCTCCGATCTGCTCGCCGCCTGCTATGCCGGCCTCGCGGTGATGACCCTGGCGAACATCCTCGCCGCCCTGGCATGGCTGCGGCCCTACGGCCGCGCATACCTTTGGTACAGCGCCGGCCAGGTCATGCTCGACACGCTGGTCTGCGTCGCCATGGTCATCGAGTTCAGCGCCCACAGCCAGCGCACCACGTGGCCGCTGCTGGCGGTGCCGATCGTCGCGGCCGCCATCAGGCACGGGCTGGTGGCGACGCTCGGCGTGTGGGCAATGACCTCCCTTTCGTACGCCGGCGAGATGGTCTTCCTCGGCGACCGCGCCGGCCAGCCGCAGGATGTCGCGTTCGCGATCGGACTGCACCTGCTGATCGCGTTGGTGGCGGGCTCGCAGTCGGCCGCCTTCACCCGCCAGCTGGCCGATCTCCGGGCCGCCCGCCACGCTCTGCAGGTGCAGGCGACGCACGACGGGCTCACGGGCCTCGCGAACCGGGCTCATCTCGCCGACTTCGCCGCCCGGCACGCGGGCGGGCCGATGGCGGTTCTGCTGCTCGATCTGGACAATTTCAAGCCGGTCAACGATGCGCTGGGGCACGCCGTGGGCGACGAGCTGCTGCGTACCGTCGCCGCTCGTATCACCGGCTGCCTGCCGGCCGGCGCCCTGGCGGGGCGGCTCGGCGGCGACGAGTTCCTCATCCTGCTGCCGGGCTGCGACGAGCAGACGGCGGAAGCGGTCACCGGCCAGGTCCGGGCGGCCCTCGAAGCCCCGGCGCTGATCGGCGAGCACGACCTGGTCATCGGAGCCAGCATCGGCGCCGCCGTGCGCCAGGAGGGCAGCGACGAGGACCTCGACGCGCTGACCGCTCGCGCCGACGGCCTCATGTACGCCGCCAAACGACGCCGCGGCACCGGCCGCCCCGACGCTCCCGAGGCTGCTCCCCTGGTCGTCTCCGGGTAGGGACCCGGCACGCCGGTGACGAGTTGCCGGGCCCGCACCCGTCATACCTACGACGGATACCGAAGAGGCGGGAGAATGACGTGATGGGCGTGAGCGATCTGCGCGAGGCCGACGAGCCGGCGTTCTCGGGGCTGGCGGAGCGCCACCGGCGAGAGCTGCCCGTGCACTGCTATCGGATGCTCGGAGCCTGCGACCGGTGGCGAGGTGCCCTGGCTGCAAGCCCTACCCGGACCGGCTGCTCGACGAGCTGCCCGCGGGCGCCGCGCCCCCGGGCCGTGCTGATCCTGCGCGATGTGCCCGGCCGGCCGGCGAAGGATGTCGCGGAGCTGCTCGGGGACTGGGTCAACTCCGTGAACAGCGCGCTGCAGCGCGCCGGAACGCCTGCCTGCTGACGGTACGCGGCGCTAGCAGCCCGCCGGTGCCGCGGCGCCGCTGACCCAGTTCGACAGGGCCTGCGGCACCGCCTCGGCCAGCGCCGCGTCACGCTGGCGGCGGAGGTCGTCGGTCGCGGCCTCGGACAGCGTCCAGGCCAGCGGGGCCGGCAGCCCGGGCGACGTCTTCGGGCTGATCCGCAGGTAGCGGCCGGCCAGCGGGTCCAGCTGACAGCTCGTTCCCGGGGCGGTGCCGACGAACGCCGCCTCGGCGCGGGCGCGCATGGTCAGGTCGTCGAGCTGGTCCGGGCGGTTCTTGGTCAGCGGCGGCACCAGCGTTTCCACCGTACGGTCGGGGGTGGCCGGGGCGGCGACCTCGGCGTAGTGGTTGTCCACCTCGAGGAACACCGGCACGATCCGGCCCTGGCCGGGACTCGCGTTGTGGGCGGCGATCATCCGCTCCAGCCGGGGCCACAGATCGAGCAGGAAACCCATCCCCGTGTTGTCGGCGTACCCGCCGTCGACCGCGGCGATCCGGGTGGCCGATTTCGTGCTGCCCGCGACCTGCGGTCCGCACCGGTAGAGCTGCCCGGACGGCGACACCCACGGGAACCGGGCCGACAGCAGCGCCGCGGTCGATCGCGACACGGCCGACGGGGTGTCGCCGCGGGCCGGCCCGCACAGGTAGTCGAGCAGGTCGGAGGCGGCCGGCGCGTCGGTCTGCCCGACGTTCTCGTGGATCGTGGTGCAGCTGCTCTCGCTCGCATGGAGGCGCTCGTCGGTCACGCGTACGGAACCGACGTTGAGCCGGCAGCCGGTCTCCACCTGGGTGGACGTCAGCAGGGTCACGGGCAGCCGGCCGCCCTGGCCCCAGCTACCGTCGAAGAAGTTCGACGTCAGCCCCGGCATCGTGTCCGACCAGCGGTTCTCCAGCCGGCGAGCGCGGTCCTGGCCCCGGAAGCCGAGGTAGCCCCGCGCCAGGTCGACCGTCAGCAGCCAGGCCAGCGGGTCGGTGAGGAAGTCGGGCCGGGCCAGGTCGGCGTCGTACCAGGTCCGGTCGGTGTCGTTCCCGGCCCGCCAGGCCATCCAGGTCAGCTCGCCGAGGCTGCCGCCGGAGGCGCCGCCGACCGCGAACACCCGATCCGCCGGCGCGGCCTGGGGGCAGCTCGATTTCTCTGCCGCGGCCGCGCCGAAGAGACCGGTCAGGGTCGAAGCCGTCCAGTACGCCGCCCGCAGACCACCACCCGGCGCGGACACCAGCACCATCGGTACGGTCGCGTCCGGGTGTTTGCTGTCGGCACAGTTCGCCGCGGCCCACTCGGTGAAGGCGGTGGCCAGTGACACGCCCGGCCGTTCGTTCCCGGCGACCATCCCGGCCGGCAGGGACCCGCTGCGGAAGACCGCGTGCCCGGATCCGTCGCTGAAGGCGAACCCGGCCACCAGCGAGGTCAGCACGATCAGGGTCACCGGCGGCACCCGGGTGAATCCGGCGAGCAGGAAGCTCGGCGGCGCCTCGTGCGTCTCCGCCCGCAGTTGTGCCTCCCCGAGCGCGATGATCACCACCGCCAGGAAGGCCGCCACGATGGATATCGGCCCGATTCCGGGCCAGTGCGCCGGGCCGCCGATCAGCCCGAGCGCCGCGCACAGCATGATCACCGGTACGAGCACCTTGTACCCGAGTTCCAGCGGTTCCGGCACGTCGGAGCCGTACTCGTCGAATGCCAGCATCACCGCGCGGCCGGTCACCGCGACGATCGCCGGCCCGGCCAGCAGGAGGACGGCGACGACCGTACCCCAGAAGAACCGCCGGCTCGAGGCACCGCCGGACAACCACAGCACCAGCGGCACCGGCGCGAACGCCCCTGCCGCGGCGACCAGCAGCGCGACGGGGCAGGCGACGGCGAGATACCGAGCGGTACGCCGGGCCGCCGCGAGCTTCCCGTCCCCGGCGGCCGCCACATCGGCGTCCCGGGCGGTGTTGGCCCGCTGCCGCAGCGCCGTCATGACGTCGGCCGGTGCGGCCTTCTTGGCCACTGCCTTGTCGGGTTTGCCGGGCGCAATCTCGTGTTCCGTCTGCTCGGCATCGGTGGCATCCCCCGACGGGGGCGCGCCCTCCCCCGGTGCGGTCTTGTCCCGCTTGCGATCTGCCGCCCAGCGACCGAGCGCCGCCAGCCCCTCCAGCGCCAGGATCACCGAGGCCACCAACGCCGGCGCCCGCAGCTCGGGCCAGCCGGCCGCGAAGGACACGACCCAGGCCGCGAGGACGGCCAGGCCGAGGATGGTCCGCCAGTCGGTGGCAACCTTGCCGAACGTGGTCGGCACCTCCGTCCCGGCCAGGAAGACCGCCGCGAGCAGCAGCACCACCGCCACCACGAGGATGCTCATCGTGTTGCGGTCGACGTGCCACCCCAGCGCCAGGATCGCCACCACCGCCGTCACCGCCAGGACACCCAGCCACAGCCCAGTCATGATCAGTTCCCGGTGCCGGCGGCTGGAGCCGGTGTCGCTCTGGTTGGCCAGGACGACCCGCCGGGTGACCAGCCACACCGTCAGGCCGAGCAGCATCGCCCCGGCAATCGCCGCGACCCCGGTCAGGGCGTTCCACCAGCTGTCGAGCCACCGGCGGATCAGGTCGTCGGCCTGCCCGGTCGGATCCCCCAGCACCAGCGCGACGAAGAACAGCACCGCGCCGACCGGCACCCGCAGCCGCCACAGCGCCCAGCGGGCCTGGCGCCAATTGACGAGCCGGCCGTGACCGAGCGCGACGACGACGAGGATCGACAATGCGATGAGGACGAACTTGGCGGTGGTGCAGAACCAGCTCAGGCCGACCACCCAGCCGGGTGCGGACCCGTCACCGTCGCCGAACGCATTGGCGATGAGCCAGTACCGCAGGCCGTCCTCCGCAAGATCGGCCGCCGCCGCGGCGATCGGCAACCAGAACGCGGCCGAGGACCCGGCGACCTGGCGGAGCACGGCGAACCGCTCGTCCGGCCCGGCCGGCCCCGGCGCGGTGACCGGCCGAAGGTACCGGATCAGGCCGGCGAGCAGCACCGTGTACAGGACGATGAGAATCAGATCGAGCACGGTGTAGAGGCGCGACGTATCGAGGATCGTGGCCTTCACCGGGTGGTACGCCACGTACGACTCGTGCCAGACCCGGAGCAGGGACTGCGTACGCTGAAAAGCCGGAGCCGGCAGCAACCCGCTGCCCAGGGTCTCCATCCCACCGAACAGATCGCTGCCGCTCTGCTGCACCTGCTGCAGCAGGCTGCCCACGGCCCGGATCATCGCGTGGACGGTGAGCACACCTACCGCGCACCCCCACCAGAGTGCGGGATGGGCGCTGAGCGTCTTGGTAGCTGGTGTGGTCATGACCGACCCCCATTGCCGAACCGTGTAGTAGCACGGTAACGACGCCAGGAGCTGGGCGGATCAGCTTGCCGTATCGGACGGTGTCGGCTTGCCGACGACCCGCGGCTCAGGCGTAACGGTGGTCGCGGACGGCATCGAGATGCTCGGCGTCCCCGGTCAGGACGATCAGCCGCTCCTCGTCGACCGACGGCACCGTGTAATGCCGCTCCCTGATGGTGGCGAGCAGATCCGACGGCAGAGTGACGTGGTGCCGCCTTACGTAACAGGCGAGATTCTCGCAGGTAGCCGTCGTCGCGGTACGGCGTGACGAGGTCAGCGTGGCCGTTTCACTTGAGGATGTTGACGACCAAGGAGCCCAGCGCTACCACCAGGGCGAGCGCGGCGATCCGCTCGCCGACGGCCCAGGTGGTCCAGCCGGGTTTCGGTATGGGCCCGTCGATCCACAGCACGATCCGATTGCGCCGCGCCCGGAGGCGGCCGATCAGGAAGCCGCTGATCGTGGCGACGGCGAGAATCAATGCGGCAGTCGCGACCGAGCCGGGACGGCCGTCGACGACCCCGGCCACGGCCAGCAGCGCCACGATCATCGCCGCGGCCATCGCGCCGGCCGCGGACAGCCGTGCCGCGCACCACCGGCGCAGAACGCGCGACCCGCCGGCGTACTGGAGGATCTTGCGGAACTGTTCACCCCGGCCGATGGCCCAGTCGCCGTCCGTCGACTCGATGGTGACCGTCGCGGCCTGCGCGCCGATCTCGACGACCACGCTGCGCGTCTCATCACCCGTACTGATTCGCAGGTTGTCGAGACGCCGCCAGTCACCCGGCTCCAGGCGGTTCTCGACCGCGGTGCGCAACCCGCTCAGCGAATCCGCGCGCAACCGGGCCCCGTTCCAGACCGTGGTGAGCTCCGCCGTGGGCGGTGTCACGCCTTCGGTCGAGGCCCGGATCAGCCGGTTGATCTTTTCCTGATCGAGCTGGGCACCGTATACCTTTATTTCTACGACCGTTGTCCCTGGCGCTGAAGGGCCAGGGGCCGGGGGGATCGCCACTGCGCTCTCCTCATGGTTGGGGCAGGGCTCGCCGGCGGACAAAGTCTTTGGTCGGACGCCGCCGGCGGCCCTGTGATCTCGTTATCGACCGCACCGATAAGTCGCTGAAATCTTCTCGACCTCACCGCAGCTCTCTGATGCGTTTTCTTGTTTCACCTTCGGTCCGCGCCGCTCCGCAGAGCTGCCGGTACCGTCCGAAGTGCCGCGTGGTCACAGCCTCGTCCTCGACGACCTCGTCCGTCGTCCCGGTCTCGCGATACATGACCGTGTTCGAGAACCCGCGGAGAGACGGACTCGCGCGGTCCTCGACCGTGAGATAGGTGAGCAACGGCCGCAGATCGTTGGGCGCGTTCGTGACGTCGCCGTTCTCGATGCGGACGACCTTGCCCAGGCACCATTCCATCTGCTCGGCGACGTCCAGCTGGGTGTACCCCGCGGCCTCCCGCGCCTCACGCAGCGCGAGACGCACGCGCCTCCGCGCGACCGTCGGCGAGTCACCCTCAGCCATGAATCCTTCAACGTCGAAGTCGGTGCGATGGAAACTCAAATTGCTACCTCGCTGCCTGCCAGACAGCACCCAGCGAGATCGCGCGCCAGCCTACTCACTGTCCTATCAGAACGAGAAAACAGCGAACGGAAGGTTCATCGAAACGAGACAGGTCACCCGTCCGGAACTCTCGGTGATCACCTGGCGCTAGCGAGGCGTGGCATTCCACGGCCCCGACGGGCGTCCTCAATGACCGAAGGAGAGCGCGCCCGACCTGGTTGAAGACGTAGGACCACATGAAGTGCTGGTCGGTCACGCGTGCGCCGGGCCCGCGGTAGTAGGCACGCCACGGTCGCGCTCGAGTGGACGAGAGGCATGAACGGCACCCGGTTGCCGCCGGGTGCCGTGATGTCGTCCCCTCCCTTGCCCTTGACTGCATGGCACCAGTAGAACACAGCCATCGCGCTGGTAGCTACCTATCAACCTGCCACCTTGCAGATTGCGATCGATCGAGCGTCGGAGGGCGACCGGCGATTCCCCGCGCTCCGACCGCGGAGATAATGCGTTGTGCGTGATCGACTCGCTTGGGATCCTTTACTCGGCCCCGGCGGACTCAGAAGAAAGCGCCTCCGCGGCGGATGCCCTGGCGATCACACCGCGCTTTTCCGCCGCCTTCACGGCGACCGATCCTTCCCATCGGATCCGCTACGGGGCCACCCTATTCTTTTCATTCTTTGTATTGAGGTGCTCCATGACGAATCGCCCAGAGGTGATCATTCGCAGCGGTTTCCGTGGTCTTCGCTATGTGGACGGCCGGTTCGACGAGGTGCTCGAGCCGGGCCGGTACGAGCTGCCCCGCCGGCGGTTCGGTGGCCGGCGGGTGCCGCGGGTCGAGGTCGTGCTCGTCGATGTGCGTGAGCGAGAGCTCAACATCAAGGGCCAGGAGATCCTGACCGCCGACAAGGTGGCCGTACGGGTCAACATCATCACGCACTTCCGGGTGGTCGACCCGGTCGCCGCGAAGGAGCGGGTCGCCGATTTCGACGACCGCATCTACAGCGACGTTCAGCTGGCCGCGCGGCGGTCGCTGGCGTCGATGACGCTCGAGGCCATCCTGACCAACCGCAACCAGCTCAGCGAAGACATCCTGCGTGACGTCGAGGGCGTCTCGGCCGGCTACGGCGTCGAGATCATCCGGGCGGACGTGAAGGACCTGGTCTTCCCGGGCAATCTTCAGGAGGTCATGAATCGCGTGCTCACCGCGCAGCGGATGGCCGAGGCGCAGATGGTCGAGGCGCGTACGCGAGCCGACCGGGAGACGCTCGAGGCCGCCGCACGCGCCGAGTCGACCCGGGTCGGCGCCGAGGCGGACGCCGAGGCCAAGCGCATCCGTGCCGACGCCGAGGTGGATGCGCTGCGCCGGCTGGCCGCGGCCGCCGAGGCGTACGCGCAGCACCCGGCCCTGCTCCGGCTCCGCGAGCTGGAGACGCTCGGCGCGCTGGGCGAGAACGCGGCGGCCCGCCTGTACATCGGCTTCGACAAGCACGTCGCCGAGTGACGTCGCGCTCTTACTGAGCGATGTCCATGACGCGCCGCGGGCCTCGGTCGGTGAGTGGCCACGACCGCTCGGAAGCGGCGGGAACGCCGAGGGAGTCCAGCCGGCGCAGGATCACTCCCTCGCGCAGCGCCCAGGGGCAGATCTGCAGTTCGCTGACGTCGAGCGCCCGCATCGCGGCCCCGGCCACCAGCGCACCGGCGACGAGCTGGTGCGCACGGCCGGGGCTGACGCCTTCCAGACTCGCCAGGTCGGGTGACGCCATGCGGCTGATGAAGCCGAACACCTGGCGCAACCCGGCGTCGGTGAGCGTGCGGCGAGCTCGCAGCCCGGCGGTCGACGGAGCCGCCCCGGCGAGCCTGGCCAGCGAGCGGAACGTCTTCGATGTGCCGACGGCGAGTTCGTACGGTCCCGCCTGCCGGATCTGCCGCGCGACCGGCGCCAGGGCGACCTCGAGGTCTTCGGCGAGGGACTTGAGGTCGCCTCGTGCGGGTGGGTCACCGGTCAGCCGCTGCCGGGTGAGCCGTCCCGCACCGAGCGGCAGCGAGAGCGCCACCTCGGGGTCCTCGTCGCGGCCCGCGGCCAGCTCCAGCGAGCCGCCCCCGATGTCCAGCACCAGCAGACGCCCGGCCGACCAGCCGTACCAGCGGCGGACTGCCAGGAAGGTGTACCGGGCCTCGTCCTCACCGGACAGGACCTGCAGCCCGACGCCGGTCTCGGCCCGCACGTGCGACAGAACCGCGGCAGAGTTGTCCGCATCGCGCAGCGCCGAGGTCGCGAAGGCGAGCAGTTCCTGGCATCCGGCGAGCGTCGCGGCCGCCTTCGCCCGCGTCACCGCACGTACCAGTCCTCGCACGCCGGCTGCGGTCAGCCGCCCCGCCTCGAGGTGTTCGGCAAGGCGCAGCAGGGATTTCTCCGAGTGCATCGGAGTGGGATGGCCACCGGGATGTGCGTCCACGACGAGGAGATGCACGGTGTTCGAGCCGACATCCAACACGCCAAGCCGCATACCATCGACGTTAAGGCCGGGCGCCCGAACCCACATGTGGGGCGCCACCGGATTCATCCGGCGTTCAGCGACCGTTCCTTCCCCGAACATGATCGATAGATCACGCCCGAGTTCTCGATGGCAGCTGACCATCGCCACGTCACCCGGTGTACGACTGGACTTCAGGCAGGTCGCCGAGGCTTCCCCAGCATGACTCTTAGTCGCCGCCAGATTCTCGCCGGTGGTACCGCAGGCGTCGGACTGACCGTCGCGGGTACGCTGCCCAGCCTCGCGGAACCCGCCGTCGCCGCTGCCCGGCCCGACCGCCCGCGCCCCGCCACGGGTCGCCCGTTCCCGCCCCTGCAGGACGACCCGGACGGGATCCTGGCCCTGCCCGCCGGCTTCTCGTACAAGATCGTCACGCGGGAGGGCGTCTCCGATCTCTCGGGTGGCCAGGGCAAGACTCCGGCCTACCACGACGGCACCGGCGTGGTGGGCGCCCGCCGGGACAGATTGACCGTCATCCAGAACCACGAGCTGACGCCGTACCTGTCGGCGCACGGCGTACCGCACATCGCCGGCACGGTCTACGACCCGGGCGCGGGCAATGCGGGCGGTTGCACGGTGATCACCACCGACCGCAGCGGCAACCGCGTCGCCGAGTGGGTCGGCATCGCCGGCACCGTACGCAACTGCGCCGGCGGCGTCACCCCCTGGGGCACCTGGCTCACCTGCGAGGAAACCTTCATCAACGCCGGCACGACCTGGACGGCCGGCGGCCAGAGCGGCACCTACGAGAAGGACCACGGGTACGTCTTCGAGGTCACGCCCGCCGAGTCGCGACTCCAGCAACCCCAGCCGATCAAGGCGTTCGGCCGCTTCGAGCACGAGGCCCTGGCGGTGGAACCGAACCTGCGGCACGTGTATCTGTCCGAGGACGCCGGCGGCCCGAACGGCCTGTTCTACCGGTGGACCGCCGCACAGGGCACACACCTGCGGGCCGGGCTGGCCGCTTCGCTCGGCGACAACGCGGGCAAGCTGGAGGCCATGCAGATCCGGCTCGACGACGCAAGCATCGTGCCGGACGTCGCCTACATCACGTCCGCTCAGCTCGGACGCCCGTTCAAGGTGACCTGGATCGAGGTGCCCGAACGGGACGCGCGGTCGACGCCGACCCGCAAGCAGTTCGCCGACGGCACGGTCACCCGCGGCAAGAAGTTCGAAGGTGTGTGGAGCACCGGCCGGGGAGCGTACATCGTGAACAGCTTCGCCTTCGGCGCCGCCGACCTGCCGGCCGACGCGGCCAAGCACAACGGCATGGTCTGGTTCTACGACTACGACGACGAGACCATCACGCTGGTCACCTACTTCCCCCACAACCCGGCGGCCGAGAGCGAAGGCACGTTCCCGAAGTACGCCGACCTGACCTTCGACGGCCCCGACAACGTGACCGTCACCCCGTGGGGCACCCTGGTCCTGGCGGAGGACGGGGTCCGCGCCTCACACGTGCTGAGCTCCGTGCCGGGCGGGCCCACGTACGCTGTCGCCCGCAACCAGCTCGCCAACGGCATCAGCAACGGCGCCCCGACGTACTCGGAGTTCACCGGCCCCACCTTCTCGCCGGACGGAAGGGTGCTGTTCGTCAACATCCAGGTTCCCGGCATCACCCTCGGCATCACCGGCCCGTGGGAGAAGTACCTCGGCTGAGCTTCGCCGGGCCGACCACTTCCGCTGACATTCATCGATCGGTCACGGTACGGTTGTTCCGGTACCGCCGTACCTGCGGCACGGTGAAGGCACTACATCGCCTGCTGAATGAGCAACCGCCATGATTGCCTTCATCGCCGCGGGGTTGGTCGCCTGCCTCGGCATTCTCATCGCCATGCTGGACGATCCGAACTGGAATCGCCGCGTCCACGTCGACCGGCTGAGCGTCGCCGTCCTCGTGGCGGGAGGCGCCCTGGTGGTAGCCGGATTGGCCCGCGCCCTCGGGATGCCTGACAGCATTCTTTGAGCTCGCCATCCGGCTACCACAGACCCGCGGGCACGGCTGGCCCCGGCCCGCCCACTGCACGAGTTCAGCCCTTGGTAGCACGGCGTAGCCGACGTTGCATCAGCCGCCAGCCCGAAATACTCGGGTCAGTCGTCGGCCATCGGCGGTCACACGGGCTTCTTGCCTGGTCAACGCCGTTTCAGTGGGCACATTGGGCGATAGTGCCGGCGCCCTGGCCAGGGTGAACATCGGCCGGGGACCTCGACCCGGCCCGGCGCAAAACCTAGCCTGACAACTCGGGACCACACCGGGTAACGGAAGGCAACGCGATGACCGCTGCAACGGTCGACGTCAACACCAGCCCCGACGGCACCTTGATCCTCCAGCCCCGCGGCGTCCTCGCCGCGGAGGACGCGATATGGCTGAGGCGCACGCTGGTCCGGGCCATCCGGCACACGCGACCTTTGCGCCTGACGTTGGAGTTGTCCTGCGTCCAAGGTCTCGACCCGGTCAACCTGGGCACCCTCGCCGCCGCCTATGCCATCGGCGACGACCATCAGGTTGCCGTGTTCTTCGACCATCCGTCCGCCTACGTGGCGGAGCTGCTGACGTCGGCCGGCGTGCCGCGGCACCGATTGCGCTACATCGCCCAACGCTTTCCCGTGGGCCTTGCTCGGGGCGACACCACCCGTCTGACGGCCGAGTGACACTTCCTCAGACCGGGAACCGGCCCGGACCACACCTCACCTGAGGTCAAGACCGCGCGGAAACTAGCCGGCCAGCGGCGTCTGCTCGGCGGCCGTAACAGTCCCGCTACGGCTCAGGGCCACAGCAGTGAATGCGCACAGCAACGAGGCGACCGCTGCTGCCATGACCATGTGGGACGGACCGAAGCTGAAGTACCAGAGCGGCTTGAGCGGGGCGTGCAGGACGTACACAGGGGCGGTGGAGTCGTCGAGGTTGGTGAGGAGTCGCCGGGTGTTGGCGCATACCGCGACCACCGGGAGCGCCGCGCCTGCCAGACCCGCGCCGGCCAGGATGCCGATCGTCGCGCGGCGCAGGGATGACAGGTTTCGCATTCGGTACGAGACACCGGCGGTCAGCAGCCAGCCGGCGAGGGCGCCGGCAAGGGCCCCGGCCACCGTCAAAGGCAGGTAGGCGCCGCTGCGTCGGGCGAAGACCGTGGTCTTGACCAGGAGGCCGTCCTCGGTGCGGCATTCGTCGCCGCGCAGCACGAGGCCGTCGGCGCGGGTGGCGACGAACTCGCCGGAACAGCCGAGCTCCTCGGCGTCGGCGGCCTTGTGGGAGCGTAGTTCCCATCCCTGTTCCGCGATCCGCGCCAGTGCCTGGTCGGCCGTCCATCCGGGCGTGGTGATCAGGCCGGTTCCGCCTCCGACGATCTCGGCGGTCGAGGCGCTGAGCACCGGGCCGGCGGGCAGCTTGTCGGGCGCGCCTTGAGGCTTGCCGGCGATGACGTCCGCGAGCCGGTCCATCTCTGCCGTGGACGGCAGGGCGGTGAACGTACGCTCGCCCCACCAGGAGCCGGCCGCCGCCCCGAACGCGCCTAGCGCCACCGTCGCCAGCACCGCCGCCAGCAGGACCGCCGGTCGCCGGCCCGACACCCGGAACCGTTGGCGCACGCCACCGACGATCAGGTCCGTCATGTCGGCGCGGCTGGGGCGCCGACGGCCCGGCTCGGTCGTCTCCATCAGGGTCGTGAGGATCTCGCCGCCGTGCCGACGCCGGTAGGGGCCCGGGTACGCCAGCAACAGCCGGCGGAACCAGTTCTCCAGGGAGCCGGACGGGGCGGGCGCGACAGTCCGGGTCATGCGGTCACCTCCGGCGCGTAAGCCGTGGTGGTGAACGACATGCCCGCCGCCGGCCGGCGGCGCAGGTTCGTCTCGGCTGCCGCGGCGTGCCGCCTGAGCCGCTCGGCCTGCTCGGCGAGTACGGCGGCGCCACGGTCGCTGAGCCGGTAGTAGCGTCGCAGGCGCCCGTCGACCTCCTCGCTGCGATCGATCTCGATGAGGCCTTGGTCGGTCAGGCGGTCGAGGGCGCCGTAGAGGGTGCCGGTACGTAGTCGCACGTCACCGTTCGACAGGTCGGCCACGGACCGGATGAGCCCGTACCCGTGCAGCGACTCGGCTGCCAACGCGGTGAGGATGAGGAAAGTCGGCTCTTGCATGATCGACAACCTACGCCGACCGTCATATGTCGTCAACCGTACTATCCCGAGCCGATCGTAAGGGCTACGGCACCGGTACGGTCGGGCCCGCCTGCCGGTAGTCGGCCGGGTGGTTCAGCAGCCGCTCAGCGGCGGTGCCCAGTCGCCGCAACAGCATGCGGGCCACCGCATGCGCCAGATCTCGGTCGTGGGTCAGCACGAAATCGCCGGCGCCGTGGGCGCCGGGCCGGATGCAGAGCGCGACGGCGCAATGGGGGCCGATCACGGCCAGCGCAGTCTCGGCTGACTCCGCTTCGTCGGCCGGTGCCGTCGCGATCCGTACCGAAGGCGGGTTACCGCCCGGCAGCGGGGGCCCGGCGACGCCGACGAACGCCGCTGCTTCCGCTACCTCCGCGAGCCTGGGCAGCCATCCTTGGCCGGTGTCCGGATCCGGGTACGCGCCCAGCACCACCGCGTACGAACCGCTACCGGCCGCCTGACGCCACATGTACTCGATCAGGCCGTCGAGCATCGGCCGGTCCCCGGACCGGCTGTGGTGACGTGCGGTAACCATGCTGAACGGGGTGCCGCCCGGCAGATGCAGGTCCGGCCGCGACGGACGGAGCCGGGCGGAGTGGTGGACCGGCCGGCCGGCCATGGCGCTGAGCGGGCCGGGCCGGCCGAACAGCCAGCCCTGCCCCCACCGGGCGCCGAGAGTCTTCGCCGTCGCCAGGTCCGCCTCGGTCTCGATGCCCTCGGCGAGCACGACCGCGCCGGTGCGATCGGCGTAGGCACCTGCCATCGCGGCGGTTTCGATGGTGTACGGCGAGTGGGGGTTGCGCAGCAGATGCATGTCGAGTTTGACCACCTCCGGCTCGAGCAGCGGGAGGAACGCCATCGACAGCCGGTCGGCGCCGACGTCGTCCAAGGCCAGGGCGCCACCACTGTGATGGACCGTGCCGGCGATGTTCAGCAGCGACGCCGGGAAGGTTCCGAGAGCCCGCTCGGTCAGCTCCATCACGATCCGGAAGGACCGCTCGGCGCTCACCTCAGCCGCCAGCTCGGGTGTGACGGCGTTGTTCAGGACGCCCGGCTCGGCATTGATGAACACCAGCGGCGGCGTGACACCCTCCGCTGCCCGGGCCAGCTGCACCGCCCGCGCGAAACAGAGCTGGTCGAGCTGGGACATCAACCCGGCCCGCTCGGCGGCGCCGAACAGCATGTCGGGGTACTCCACCGGAGAGCCGGCCGGCCCCCGGGCCAGCGCCTCGACGCCCACCAGCGCACCGCTGGCGAGGTCGACGATCGGCTGGTAGAGGGGATGGATCGAGCGTTCGGCCAGCACCTGGGAGATGAGCGCGGCGTCTTGGCACGGCTGTCGGCCGGTCTCCCGATCTGCGGGGCTCATGCCACTCCAACCATCGGGTAGGTCGTCTTACCTGCCCCCTATCGGCAGATCACGGCAGGACCTGAGACCTGTCGAACTTCGGGTCCGCACCGCCGCCGGTTCACCTTCCGGCCCCACGCTGTTCATCACTTTCCTGCAGCGTTCCGGTCCATGGCATTCCGCACCTCCGTGGCACGCACCGTCGCCGCATTCGCCCCGGCATTTGCCCTGATGGCGGTCGCGCCGACGCCGGCCACCGCCCACGACGTGGACCTCTCGGCCGAGGTGGTCACGACGGCCACCTTACCGCCGGTCCCGCTCAGCGCCTTCGGCGTGGCCGACGATCGCGGCATCAAGCTCGGCGGCATCGGCAGCGACATCTTCCCCGCCGACCGGCCCGGTGAGTTCTGGACGGTCACCGACCGCGGCCCGAATGGGCAGATCAAGGTCGGCAAGGAGAAGCGCCGCACGTTCCCGGCACCCGACTTCAACCCGATGATCGTCAAGGTACGCGCAGACCATGGCGCGCTGTGCGTCCTCGAGACGATCCCCCTCACCATCCGGTCCGGCAAGCCCGTCACCGGGCTGCCCAACCAGTTGCCGCACGACGAGCAGCCGTACACCTATGACGCCTCCACCCCGCTCGCGCTCAACCCGGACGGCCTGGACACCGAAGGCGTCGTGCGCGCGCACGACGGCACGTTCTGGCTGGTCGACGAGTACGGTCCCTCGCTCGTCCACGTCTCGGCGACAGGCCAGGTGCTGGCCCGCTACGTGCCTCAGGGGCTGCACCTCACCGGCACCGACTACCCGATCATCGAGGCATTGCCCGCCATCTACGCCCAGCGCAAGGTCAACCGCGGGTTCGAGGGCCTGGGCCTGCTGCCCGGCGGCGACCTCGTGATCGCCTTGCAGAGCCCGCTGCTGGTCCCGGACAAGGCGGCCGGCGAGGCGTCAGGCAACAGCAGGCTGCTGCGCTTCTCGCCGCGTACCGGTCAGGTCGTCGGTGAATACGCCTACCGCTTCGATCCCGTGCCCGTCGTGGACCCCGGCGAGGACGACCCGAGCGAGCTCAAAATCTCCTCGATCGTCGGCGTCGGCCCGCACACGGTGATCGTCGAGGAGCGCACCGATCGGGCCGGCCGGCTCTACGTCGCCGACCTGCGCGGCGCCACGGACCTGCATGGCGGGGCCTACGACAGTCCCGCGACGAGCCCGTCGCTCGAGCAGCTCACCGACCCCGCCACGGCCGGCGTGCAGGTCGCGCCGAAGCGGTTGCTGATCGACTTCAACAAGGTCGACGGCGTACCGAACAAGATCGAAGGCGTCGCGGTGCTCAACGCCCGCACCATCGCACTCATCAACGACAACGACTTCGGTATGACCGACGGCGCGGAGGCGTTCGATGCCGACGGCCGCCTCATCGACAGCGGCATTCCCACGACCTTGATCACGCTGCGCCTGTCGCGGCCGGCGGTCCGCTGAAAGGTACGCAGCGCATGCCCGGCTGGTCTCCAGCCGGGCATGCGCCGCTTCTCACACGCCCAGTGCGCGCTTCATCGTGAAGAAGAGGTCGGTCTGGTTGGTCACGCCGAGGACGTTGGCAGCCTGTGGGCCACCGGCGGCGATCCGCACCTGAGTGCCGGTGTGCTGCTGGGAGCCGGTGATCGGTGCGGTGGCGTAGCTGATCGTCATGTTGGCGCCGTCGTAGGTGGTCAGCGTCGCGGTGTAACCCAGTGTCGCGGACTCCACGATCTGGCTGGTGTGACCGTGATCGGCGGTCACGACCACCAGCGTGTCCGGGTGGGACCTCTGGTAGTCGAGCGCCTTGCGGACCGCCGCGTCGAAGGCGACCGTCTCACCGATCTGCCCGCACGGGTTCGCGGCGTGGTCCTGCTTGTCGATCGAGGCGCCCTCGATCTGCAGGAAGAAGCCACGGCGGGAGTGGCGGGTCTGCTTGTCGAGCACCTGCAACGCCTTGCCCGCCATGTCCGCGAGGTGGGGCTGGGCGGCGGTACGGGCGGCGTTGACCACGCACTTCGCGGGCGCCGTACCGGTCAGCGTCGGGGTCGGACCGGTCCATTCCAGGTCCATGTTGTTCTTCGCGAACGCGCCCAGGATCGGCTTGTCGCCCGAAGCGGCGGCGAGCCCGGCCGCATCCGTGACGATCTGGAAGTCGCCGGCCTGCGCCTGTTGCAGTACGGTCATGCCCTGGTACTGCCCGGCCTTCACGGTCTGGTCGAAGTACTGCTTCCCACCGCCGAGCAGGACGTCCGGCCGGGTCTGCACGAGTTGTTCGGCGATGGAGCCCGCGCCACCGTTGCGCTTGTCGTTGACGGCACAGGCGGCCATGGCGTCGGGACCCTTGCAGTCGCGGCTGACCACGTGTGAACCCAGAACGGCCGGGGTGGCGTCCTGCAGCTCCGCGGTGGTGACGTCGCCGGTCCGGAACCCTGCCTTCTCGGCGAGCTCCAGGATCGTCGGCACCGGCTTGCCGTCGGGCAGCACCGAGATCGCACCGTTGTACGTCTTGTGCCCGGTCGACCAGCCTGAGCCCGACGCGGCCGAATCGGTCACGTAGTCGGGCAGACTGGGGTTCGCCTTCTGTACGGCGTACGTGGTGTAGGCGCCGGAGAGCGGGAGGGTGTCCATCGCGAGCCGACCGGCAGCGCCGACCTGGTAGTTGCGGGCGATGGTGATCTCGCTGTCGCCCATGCCGTCGCCGATGAGCAGGATGACGTTGCGCGCCTTGCCACCCTTGATGGCGTGCTTGGCGG
This sequence comes from Actinoplanes sp. NPDC049681, assembly GCF_044465265.1. Classification (NCBI taxonomy): domain Bacteria; kingdom Bacillati; phylum Actinomycetota; class Actinomycetes; order Micromonosporales; family Micromonosporaceae; genus Actinoplanes; species Actinoplanes sp. NPDC049681. The sequence continues at coordinate 252,926 of NZ_JBITLP010000007.1, read as the reverse complement.
CCCGGGTCTTGTCCGGGTGGGAATCGCCGGCCACAGCCACGGCGGGCACCGCGACCACCGAGAGGGCGGCCAGGACCACCGCCACCTGCCGCCTGCGGGAACGCAGAACACTCATGAAGCGCACTCCAAAATCGGTTACTGATGTCAAGGAACAACCGATCAGCCGGAGGTGACCGGGAAGCGTCGCCGGGGTGACCGGCGGTCCAAGAGACGCGGTCAGCAGCCCTGCGCCACGATGTTTTCTTGTGAGGGGTCACCTCGCATTTCCGAACACCGGAGACAGGATGTCCGGCCGCCGCACGCGTACCGTCGGCAGTGCGGTGAGCCGCAGCCCCGGTCCCGGCCCACCCGGAGGAGGAACGGTGACCACGTCATCCGCGGCCGCGGCCGTCCTGGCCGGCCTGGAAGGTATCCGCGCTGAGCAGGAGGAGCTCTACCGCTCCTTGCACCGGCACCCGGAGTTGTCGCACCAGGAACAGCGGACGGCGGCGGTGGTCACCGAGGGCCTGCATCGCGCGGGCTTCCAGGTGCACGAGAAGGTCGGCGGCACGGGCGTGGTCGGCGTGCTGCGCAACGGCGACGGACCGTCGGTGCTGCTGCGGGCGGACATGGATGCCCTGCCGGTGCGGGAGGACACCGGTCTGCCGTACGCGAGCACGGAGACAGCGACCGACGGTGACGGCAACGAGGTCCCGGTCATGCACGCATGCGGGCATGACGTCCATGTGGCCTGCCTGCTGGGCGCGGCGCGGCTGTTCGCGAGCACCCGTGACGCCTGGAACGGGACCGTCGTCGCCCTGTTCCAGCCGGCGGAGGAGACCGGTGACGGCGCCCAAGGCATGATCGACGACGACCTGACCGGGATCGTCCCGGGTGTCGACGTGGCTCTCGCGCAGCACGTCCTGCCCTTCCCCGCCGGCCGGGTGGGGACGCACGCCGGTCCCATCCTGTCCGCGGCGGACAGCATGCGGGTCACGGTCCACGGCCGCGGCGCGCACGGGTCGATGCCGCAGGCGGCCGTCGACCCGGTGGTGCTCGCCGCCATGATCGTGGTGCGGCTGCAGACGGTCGTGGCCCGCGAGGTGCCACCCACAGAAACCGCCGTGCTGACCGTGGGCAGCATCCAGGCGGGTACGAAAAGCAACGTCATCCCCGAATCCGCGCAGCTGCAGCTCAACCTGCGCACCTACAGCGACACCACCCGCGACACCATGCTCGCCGCCGTCCGCCGCATCGTGACCGCGGAATGTGAGGCGTCGGCATCCCCGCGCGCGCCCGAGTTCGAGCTGTTCGACCGGTTCCCGCTGACCGACAACGACACCTCCACCACCGAACGGGTCAGCGCGGCGTTCGCCGACTTCTTCGGCGACCGCGCCGCGACCATCGCGCAGCAGTCGGCGAGTGAGGACTTCAGCGACATCCCCCGCGCGCTGGGCGTTCCCTACACCTACTGGTGCATCGGAGGTGCCGACGCCGATGCCTACCGCCGCGCCGAGCAGGGCGGCCGGGTCGCCCAGGACATCCCGGTCAACCACTCGGCCGCCTTCGCGCCCGTCCTGCAGCCCACGTTGCGTACGGGAACCGAGGCGCTCGTCGTCGCCGCCCTCGCCTGGCTCGCCGCTGAGCCTGCGCCGCGTACCGTCTGACCTTGCGTTGCCCTCCGCCGCCGCCGGCGAGACCGCGTGCGGCCCGCATGATCGGCGACGCCCGGTTCCCGGTCGAACCGTGACAGGTCCGGCGACCGCGACCTGGTCGTCGGCGCCCGGTGGAGCGCATTGCTCGGCTCGCCCCGCTCCGCCTGCTGTTCTTCCCGCACGCCCACACCGACCGCCGCGAGCGATTTCCCGTCGGACAGCCACCGGCGTAGCGGTGGCCGGGGTGCAGCGGGGCGCTTACGCTACAGGCCGATGGACGTTCCCGAGGGTTTCAACCCCACGCTGATCCTCGTCCTGAACCTGGCGGGGACGTTCGTGTTCGGCCTCAGCGGCGGACTGGCGGCCGTGCGGGCCCGCCTCGATCTCCTCGGCGTCGTCGTGCTCGCGGCGGTCGTAGGTCTCGCCGGAGGAATCACCAGGGACCTCCTGATCGGCACGGCACCGGCGACATTCCGGGACTGGCGCTACCTCGCGGCCGCCGCAGCTGCCGGCCTGGTCTGCTTCTTCGCCGGGCGTACGCTCGAGCGCGCCGAGCGCAGCATCATGGTCTTCGACGCCCTGGGGCTGGGCCTGTTCGCGGTGACGGGCGCGACCAAGGCGCTCCAGTTCGGGCTGGGCCCCGTGCCGGCGATCCTGCTCGGGGCGATCACCGGCGTCGGCGGGGGGATGCTCCGCGATGTGCTGCTGCGGCAGATTCCGACCGTTCTGCGAGAAGGCCTGTACGCGATACCGGCACTGCTCGGAGCCACGGTGCTGGTCGTCGCCCAGCACGCCGGCAGCACGAACCCCGCCTTTCCCGTGCTCGGTGCCCTGGTGTGCATAGTCGTACGGCTTTCCGGCTGGCGATTCGGGATCAACGTGCCTACCGCGTCCGGCGACCGCCGGGACGGCGCTCCGTAAAGCCGAAGCCGGCCACCCTGGCTGTCGGTTCGTTGCCAGGCCTGCGTAGTCACCAGGGAATGGCGCCCTCGTCGTTGAAGAATGAGCCGGTCGGGCCGCCTTCGGGCAGAGTGGCGAGGCGAACCGCGATGGCGGCGCCCTCCCCGGGCGGCCGCCCCCGCAAGCCGGTGAAGTCGGTCGCGACCAGGCCGGGGCAGGCGGCGTTGATGAGGATGTCCGTTCCGGCGAACTGCCGCGCGTACTGCACCGTGACGGCGTTGAGGTATGACTTCGTCGGCGCGTAGGCGGCCATGATCGGGCCGACGTCGATGGTGGGGTCAGCCTGCAGGGCTATCGACCCCACGCTGCTGGAGACGTTGACGATGCGTGGCGAGGATGCGCGCCGGAGCAACGGCAGCATCGCGTTCGTCACCCGGATCACCCCGTACACGTTGGTCTCCACGACCGTGCGGACGTTGTCGAGGTCGAGCGTGGTCGGATCCTGCCCCCAATCGGGCCCCATCTCCCCGGAGACGCCGGCGTTGTTGACGAGTACGTCCAAGCGCTCGACCTGACGGCCGATCAGATCTGCGGCCTCGGCAACGCTGCGGTCACTGGTGACGTCCAGGGAAACCGCGAACGCGTCCACCCCGGCGGCGTGCAGCGTCTTGACGGCCGCCTCCCCCCGGGCGTTGTCGCGTGCACCCACCGCCACCCGGTAGCCCTTAGCACCGAGCCCTGCCGCGATCTCGTACCCGATTCCCCTGTTCGCGCCGGTCACCAGCACGGTCTTCGTGTCGCTCATGGATTTGATGGTGGCCCGGCGGCTATCGGTGTCCCAACACCGATCGGGTGCGCTGTGATACCCGACCGGTATCACCGCCCGTATCGTGGGGCCGTGGCCATGCTGGAAACCCGAGAACTCAGGTACTTCGTCACCGTCGCCGAGGAACTGCACTTCAGCCGGGCAGCCGAACGGCTCGGTATAGCTCAGCCGCCTCTGTCCCGGGCGATCCAGCAGCTCGAACGGCGACTCGGCGTCACCTTGTTCGACCGCAACCGCCGCGGCGTCACCCTCACCTGCTCAGGTCAGGTACTGCTCGGCGAGGCCCGTACCATCCTCGACGGAGCCGCTGCCGCCGCACGCCGCGCCCGCCGCGCCGCGTCCTCCCCGAGAAGCCTGACACTGGTGACCAAGGCCGGCACGAACCACGAACTGCTGCGCAAGCTCCTCGACGCCAACGCCGCCGAACCCGACCCGGCCGCGATCGAGGTGCTGCTCTGCGGCATGGGAGAGCAGGCGCAGATGCTTCGCGACGGCCGCGCCGACGTGGCACTCATGCACCGCCCCTTCGACGACCTCGCCGGGTTCGACACCGAAGACCTGCTGACCGAGCAGCTGATCGCCATCCTGCCCGCCGGACATCCCCTCGCCTCACGCACGTCACTGACGATGGCCGAGATCAACGACGTACCGGATCTGCCGATCGCGCGGTGGCCCCGCCAAGACGCCACCTACGAACCCGGACCAGGACCCGAGATCCACGACCAGCTGCAAATGGCCCAGCTGATCGCCCTGGGCCGCGCCGTAGGCGTGAACTGCGCCTCTGCCCGATCGGCACTGTGGAGCGCACACGCTGCCATCCCGCTGACCGACTCGCCGGACGTCACCACCGTTCTCGCCTGGCCGCCGCACAGCCGGTCCCTGGCCGTCGCCGGGCTCATCCGTACCGCTGCCCAGATGTAACCGCGATCGACCAAGGCCCCGAGGCGGCGACACAACACCACCGAGCCATGACGTCACGGGCCGGGCAGGCTTTCGCGGCGCCTACTTCCGGCTACCTATCCGGGAACGACGTGCGCCTGCTACGCGTGCGGGAAGGGACCACCGGCTGCGGCGACAGTGAGGGCTTGTACGGGCCTGACGGCGGCCGTGGCCGGGGTTGCCGGTCCAGACCCCGACAGGAATTGTGGTGGCTTTGGGTGGCCATAATGAGTCCGTTGGGGGGTGCCTGTATTGGACGACGCGGCGTTGGATGCGGCGGACCAGTGGGTTGACGACTGGCAGGCGAAGATCGAGGCGCGGCTTGCTCGCACCCGCGCACTCGCGTCGAAGGCCTGAGCAGGAAGCCGAAAGTGGCGACATTCGATCAATGGCTTGATGCGTACAGCGCGGCCTACGACATGGTTCCCGGTCCGCTTGTTGACTCGTGTCCGAACTGCGGGCACCGATGCCTACGTCTGGTCTTCACCGGTGATCTCCAGCGAATGGTGGGTTACGCACACTTCTGGTGTGACAACTGCCTGCAGGGCATTGGCATATCCCGCACCGCAATACCCGATAATGCCGTCATTCAGGACATCCACGTGCCACGGGAAGAGCGCGAACCGCAGATTCCCAACTACCAGCTGGTCCAATGACACCTACGGCGGCCGCCGCTCGCAGCCAAGGCCACGCCTCACCCCGGGTGGCGCGGTGATAACCAGTTACCGCGAGGTGTCGGTCGCAAGGGCCGGTGCTCCTGCGCGAGGCCACGAGCGTACGACCCCTGTTCTGGATCGCAGACACAGCCTGATGCGGCAGTCAGAGCGGTCCCCGACCCTGCGGTGCTTGCAACGAGTGCCGGGGCGCATGAGGTAACCGTTGCGGACGCTAGGTGCTATCGGCGGGCAGATGAGGATGCGCGGGCCGCGCGGCAGGTGTGGAGGGTTGGTGGTGAGCTTCAGCCGGCCGCGAGCGCGCTCGTGCTGCCGGTTGTCCCGCGTCTTGCGGGCGCATCACCCTGGAGGGCCCGTGAAAGTGCTGCCACGGTTCAGGAGGCGAAGGGCGTAATGGTCTCGAACGGGCCCTGGAAGCGGACGGTCCAACCGTCTCGAGTGCTCTTACGCTCGAGGAAGCGTTTGGTGTCGGTGAGCCTGTCCATGAACGCCGGCATCGGGCGCAGCTTCTCGGTGAGCGGGTGCATGAAGTTGTCCCAGTGCACCGGGATGATGAGCTTGGGGCGAATGGCTTCGACAACGTGATGCCAGTAACCCTCGCGGAAGTGCTCCGGCTGCGCCCCCAGGGCACCGATCCCGAGGTAGAGCACGTCGGCCCGCACGCCTTCGAACTTGTCGGGGACGAAGTTGGCGCTGGGGTGGATAAAGATCGACCCGGTGGGATGGGTGATGTGGAAGGAGTAGCAGCCGCCGTCGCGGTAGCTGCTCGCTCTGGCCGGTGTGGTGAGAGGCTCATCAATCGTGCCCGGGTACCGGTTGCCGGGGCTGTGCAGACCCTCGAAGACCCGTACGCCGAAGTCGCCGACGGGGTGCTCATCTCCGTCGGCAATGAGCTGCAGGCTGTCCTCGCCCAAGCCGGCGCCGCGTCCGACGTTGAGGGTCGACTCGGACCCGTACAGCGTGCCGCCGAGCTGCCTGATCACCTCTGGTGCGTCCATGACGTGGTCGTGGTGTGAGTGGGCGACGAAGATGCCGTCCAGACGCTGCACTCCTCCCCAGGCCAGCGCCTGGCTGATACGGCCACGATCTGGCGCGATGCGTCCCAGTGCGACGCGCAGCAGCGATGGTCTGCTCAAGAACGCGTCGGTGAAGATGCTCGCCGTCCCGTCGCTCACGAACACCGACGTCGTGCCGAAGTATGTGCACTGGACCGGGCGGTCGTCGTCTGCCATCTCTCGGGCGTCCTCTCCGATGCCGGCCGGCCAGTCGGGACCGGTTCACGCTCGCCGTCTGGGAATGATCTATCAGGTCGGACGTTCTGCAGCACGGGCCACAGAAGCGCGGCTGAGATCTCGCGTAGTGCGTCAAGCTCGGTCGGATCGGCGAGCCGCGCTTGGCGAGCAGACGGAACCGCTTGCCACGGTGGCCGGTGAGTTGTACCACGAAGACACGCTCGGCCTCGAGGACCTGATCCGTCGCAGGCCAGCCGATCGGGCCCGAGAACGTGATCGCCACCTGGCCGCTGCTCATGTCGACGACGAGACCATTGGTGCCGATGCCGGCCGCCAGCCAGGTCCACGTGTGACTTGATGCTGTGGTCAGGGCAGGCGGGTGCGTGCGTCGGTGAGCGCAGGTTCGACTGTCTTCGATGGGCTGGCGAACCTGGCGCGGGCGAGCAGGAGCGCCGCGGCGGCCATCATGGCGAAACCGAGCCAGTACGGCGCGGAGTGCGCGACTGAGCTGTAGAGCAGGCCGGCGACCAGTGGGGCGACGACGCCGATGCCCGAGGTGATTGATTGGATCGCGCCGGCGAGCCAGCCCTGCTCGTCAGGTCCGACGGCGCTGGAGGCGACGCCGTCCATGGTGGCTTGGGCTGCGCCTTGGCCTGCCGCGAGCACAAGCGTGCCGACGATGAACAGCCAGGGTTGGGCGAGCAGCGAGGCGATGATCGCGAGAGCGAGGATTCCGCCGGCTTGCGTGACGATGCCGGCGATCAGCACGCCCCGCTCTCCGAGCCGGCGCAGCAGGAATCCCAGCAGAGCGCCCTGGATGGCGATGTCGATGATGCCGACGAATGCGGTGAGCAGGCCGATCTTCGTCGCGGTCCAGGCGATCGCATCGAGCGCCAGCACGCTGAAGTTGTTGATGAAGAACGAGAACGGGATGGTCACGAGGATGATCCCGACCAGCAGGACGCGCAGCTCGGGGCGGGCGAAGGCGTCCTTGAGGAGCCGCAGGGGCCGCAGGTCGTTGAGCATCACGCCGCCGCGGGTGCGCTTATCGGCGGGCAGGCTTTCCGGCAGCAGGAAGATGCTGAGAACGCCGATGGTGGCGGCGATTGCGGCAGTGACGAACACGGGAAAGTCGATGTTCACCGCGGCCAGCAAGCCGCCGAGCGCGGGACCGACCATCGTGCCGATCCCGGAAAGCGCCCCGAGCAGTCCGAATCGCTTGGCCCGCTGTTCAGGTGGAGTGATGTCGGCCAGGTAGGCGAACAGGGCGGGCAGGTCGCCGGCTGTGGCGCCCTGGATGATCCGGCCGAGCAGCAGCACCCAGATGGCGCCCCCGATGCCGAAGAGCAGATAGCCCAGGGCAGCGCCGAACGCCGCGAGGATGATGATCGGCCTTCGGCCGATGCGGTCGGACAGCGCGCCGAGCACCGGTGCGACGAGGAACGCGCACAGGCCGTTGACGGCTTCGAGGATGCCGACCCAGAGGGCGAGGCTGCTCTGGTGGGGTGCATAGCGCAGCACGACGAACGGCAGCACGGGCAGGACGACGGTCATGCCCGCCGTCGTGAGCATCGTCAGGACGATGAGCATGATCCACGCTCGGCGAGCGTGGGGTGGCGTCGACACCACCTCCGTTGCTTGAGTCATGCCATAACTGTACCCGTACCAGTTTTGAAGTCAATCCTGTTGTGAGATGAGTACGCTAAGATGGGGCTCATGGCGGATGCGACGACAGGCCGGCGGGAGCGCAAGAAGGCCGCGACCCGCAAGGCGATCTCAGACGCGGCGACCGAGCTGTTCCTGGAGCGCGGCTTCGACGACGTGAGCATCCGCGAGATCGCCGACAAGGCCGACGTCTCCCCGACCACGGTGTTCGCGCACTTCCCGCAGAAGGAAGCGCTCGTCTTCGATGAGGACGAGCAGCAGCGCGCCGAGCTGGTCGCCGTCGTGACAGACCGGCCGAAGGGCACCTCGCTGACGCAGGCCTTCCACGATCACCTGCGCGACGACCTGAACGCCAACCTCGTCGGCCATGCCGACTTCGACGACCGCGTCCGCCGGTTCTGGGAGCTCGTCAACTCGACGCCGGCCCTGAAGGAGTACGGGCAGCGCATGTGGCTGCGCCACGAGGACGCCATCGCCGCCGCGATCGCCGAGGAGTTCGGCCTGCACGAGCCCGACGACAAGATCCGTGTGTTCACCCGCTTCGTGCTCCAGCTGTCCCTACTCGCCGGGACGGCCAGCGACCGCTTGCGGATGCTCGACGCGGGCTTCGAGGTCCTCGACCGCGGCTGGTCGACCTTCGAAGCGCAGCACACCCCCCGCTGAACGCCTGCCGGGCCCCGGCTGAGCACCTGAGAAACCGGTTCGCGTCAAGCCGGCCAGACCGACCGCAGCCGGGCGAATTCGTACGGCCTCGCCGCGATCTACGTGGAGGACTGACCTCGGCGGCCTCCCCCGTGGTGATCGCCGGCAAAGAGGTCTCACCCCCGCCCCCGGCTTGACGCTCATCATCCCGGGTTCCAAAGGGTCAATCATCGATCGGGCCCACGTAGTCCTGGATCTGAGATGAATGCGTCGGCCACCTCGAGCAGTTTGTCTCCGGCGTTGAGCAGGTGCTGAACCAACAGATCTGATCATTTCGCTCAACCGAGGCTGGCGCCCGCCGATACCGAAGCCGCAAGGACAGCGTCGACACACAGCGTGGGGGCCAGCGATGCGGGGCATTCGAACCGGTCGCCCAACGAGCGCAGACACCTATGCGACGTGGGTCGCCACCCTTCCCCGGGTCAGCACCGGTGCCGTCGTCGGCCGTGAGAGCATCGTGCAGTCCCCTTCGCATGTCCGCCCCGGCGATCTGATCATCTCCGGGGCGGAACGCTACCGAGTCGCCAGCGTCGACGCGCCCGTACGTGACGTCGTCCAGGTGCACTTGGCTCTCAGCGAGAGACGCCGCAGCCTCTACCTGCAAGCTTCCACCCCGGTTCGAGTCGTACGCACCAGACGGCGCAAGCAGAAGGCACCGAACCCGGCACCCTGAACACCTCCACCGACCGCGACCGACCGCCCCCCGATCAGCGAGATTTCCGTTCTACCGATCGGGTCGGAGGTGCCCTTTCCACGGACGTTCGAGGTCTCTACCGATCGCTGCTGTGTCCGTAACGATCGTTGCCGCGCTGCCGTACCGGGGGGCGACAACGGTGACGGCATGCACAAGGACCGCAAGGTGTACAGCGCGACGTCAACCGGCACGCCGGCGAGGTGGTCGCGCGCGACCTCGACGACACCATCGACTCGGGCACCGCATCGAACCAGACCTTCCCGGTGAGCTACGGCGGTGTCACCCGGGATCGATGGATCACGAACGCCACCCCGTCGCGCAAGCCGACCGCCGTCGGCAGCGGATGCTCTCGGTCTGGATGCCGCTGTCGGCCGCCGGCTTCGCGCTCTCGGTGATCAACCCGTTCGAGCCCGACCCGCCGCAACAACGAGGGCACGACGGGCAACTTGGCCAACGGCCGCCCTGTCTTCTATCGGACGCTCGCACGATTGATCGCCCGCGGGCCGGTCTGCGAGCATGGCATTGCCCTCTCCGTCCACCTGGTACGGAAGCGTGGGAGGCACGCATGACCCTGCCCTTGCGGGTGACGGTCGCCCCGGAGCGCGCCGACGCGGCTCCCGGCGACAATCTGACCTTCGACGTGTCCGTGCGCAACGCCAGCGACATCGTCGAGCACTACGGCGTGGAACTGCTCGGCCTGCCGGACGGCGCCACCGTCCGGACCGAACCCGATGTGGCCAAGCTGCGGCCGTCCGAGGCCGGGACGCTCACGGTACGGGTGACCCTGCCCGTCCAACCGCCGGCTCCGGCCGGCACCTATGTCGTCGGCGCGCTCGTCCGCTCCAAGTATCGCCATGACGTGTCCCGCTGCGTCGAGATCCCCGTCGAGCTGGCGGCGGTGGAGCGCATCACCGTGCAGGCCACGCCCGAGGTGGTCACCGGCGGGCGGGCGGCCCAGTACACCATCGAGATCACCAATGGCGGCAACGCCCCGGTGCGGCTCTACCTCGCCGCCACCGACCCCGAGCGCCGGGTCAGCGCCACCTTCCGGCCGCCTAGTGTGGACCTGCCGCCCGGCACGTCCGCGCGCGCTCTGCTCACCGTGCAGGCGCCGCTCCCGTGGAACCGGGAGAAGCAGCGGCAGTTGTCCATCACGGCGACGCCTGACCTGCCCGGCGCCGCGGCCGGCAGCGGCACCGCGTCCTTCGTGCAGAAGCCGAGGTTCGCGTCGAAGTTCGCCAAGGTGGCCGGGATCGGCGCTGCCGTGCTGATCCTGGCCGCCGCGGTAGCGGTGCCGACGCTGCTGGCCTCTCGCGACAAGGACAAGGATCCCGGTCCCGTCGCCGCGAACACGGCGGCCGTCGTCGTACCGACCCTGCCGAGTGCCGCCGGGCCGTCGGCCGTCGCCTCCTCGGCAGCGAGCACCCCGGCCTCGCAGGCAGCTTCCCCGCCCGCAGCTTCCGCCGAAGCGTCCACGGCGGCGCCGACCGGCTCGACGAACGGCAGCGGTACGGCCCGGGATGTCGACCTCACCGGGCCGAAAGACGGCGTGATACCCGGCGACGCCTTCCGCGCCAACGGCTTCCTGGTCAGCGCGGACCCCGGTGCGATCGAGGTATCGGGCTGCGAGGACGCCCGCGGCGCCGCGGTCGTGACGGACCCTGACGGCACCCGCTTCCTCACGTCGTCCACCGCCGACGATCCGACCGTGTGCCACACCGTACCGTTGATGATCGACTTCCTGGTGGACGCGCCCGCCGGCGCGATCGCCGTGACGCCGGTGGACCCGGACGCCCTCGAGATGGATGTCGTCTATCGCGACCTGAGGCGCACGACCGAACCGACGCTGGCGGTGACGGCGGCGAAGGCCGCCGCCCACCAGGGGATCGACTTCGTCTTGATCCGCCCCCGCTCGGCGGACGGCGCCGCCACCGCGCCGGTGGCCCTGAAGGCGATCCGCGTCGCCCCGCTGGGTGGCTGAGCAAGAGCGCTCAGGTCAGGGTTGCGCGCAGAAGCAGGAACACCAGAACCAGCAGAGCCAGCGTCGCGAAGACGATCAGGGCGATGAGCCAACCCCAGCGGCGCGACGCCGCGCGCGGCGCCGGGGGACCCAGCGTCACCGCTCTCGGGCGGGCCTCGCGTAGTTCGAACCCACATCGTTCGCAGCGGATCCGGACCGGCTCGTTGCCGTAGCCGCACTGCGGGCATTGCGCCTGGCCGTACGCGACGGCCGGAACCGGCTGAACGCGCGCCGGACGCTGCTCGGTGGCCGGCATCACGCCGGTGGCGTCGTTACGTTCGCCGGGGGCCCGCGGGATGGCACGGGCGTCCTCCGTGGCCGGACGGCGCAGGAACATCAGCGGATAGCCGCAGTTCGGGCAGAGTTGATCGCGGTCCATCTGGACCGGGGAACCGCAGTCCGGGCAGGGCAGTTGCCGGAACGCCCCGGAACGCTCAGCCATCGGAGTCCCCGCTGACCGGCCGGGCGCGGCCGCGAGCCACCTTCGGCTGGAAACGGACCTCGAGCCGCACCTGGGCACCGAGGGGCAGCTCGCTCTGCAGGAAGCCGAGGACCTGCCGCTCGGTGAGGTGGCCGGTGTGGTCCATCTGCACGACCACCACCGGGTCCTCCGGTGGCACCGCGTCGTTGCGGCCGTACACGCCCCCGACGTCGGTCACCGTGACCCGCGCGCCGGTGGCGGCCTCCAGCAACGCCTCCACGCCGTACCGGGTACCGCGCCAGCCGAGCAGGCGGGCGACCTCCCGGACCATCGAGCGGCGGTACTCGGCCGGGTCGGTCGGTTCCAGCTCGATGCCCAGCCAGAACCCGAGGAACTGCAGCATCTCGGGACTGGCCAGCCCCGGGTCCATCTGGTGCTCGACGCTGTCGATGCGCTCGCGGACGGTGTCGGCGAGCTCCTCGAACGCTGACACGAAGGTGCGGAGCACCGGGTCCGCCGCCATGGTCCGCGGCAGCTGGCCCACCAGCCAGCCCGTCGTGACGGTCATTGCTGCACCACCACCCGGTGCTCGTAGGACATGAAGAGGGCCTCCGGCAGCAGCCGCAGTCGCTGCTGCACCTGGTCGAGCGTCCGGCGGCGGCGCAGGTCGGCGGAGAAGAAGTGCACGGCCTCGACGCCCTGGACCCCGAACGAACCATGGAGGACGCCGTACACGTCGCCGAGGCGCAGGTCGACGTCGAACGGCCAGCCCTGTCCGCCCGGGCCGCCGGTGAGCGGGTTCAGGTACTCGTACAGGGCTCGTTCGGCGCGCTCGCGCACCGTCTCGGTGCGTACCGCCGGACCCGCCCGCACCTCGGCGACCACCTTGACGCCCTGGTAGCGCGGGGCCTCGATGCGCAGCCGCATGGTCAGCATCCGCCGCGGCTCGAGGTACGCCTTGATCTGCTCCTCCAGCTCGGCGGGGATGGCGAGGTCGTCCAGAGTCAGCTTCTCCGGCGCCACGTCGACGCGCGGCACCACCAGCAGCCGGGCGGGCTCGCCGGGAGACGCCGGCGGCAGGCAGCGAGCCCGGGCCACGCTGGGCGCCGCGTCCAGCGTCAGCCGTTCGACGTCCTCGGCGGTGACGGCGCGCCGCCCGCCACGCAGCAACAGCGGACCGCGGAGCTTGGCGTTCTCCACGGTCTCCGGGTCGACCCCGCCGGAACTGGGGTCGAGGTTGGTCACCGAAGCCACGAACGGGATCGACGTGTGCAGCACGGTGAGCCGGTCGGCGGCCACGTTGCCGAGCCGGCCGCCGCCGAACCGGTAACCCGTCACGAAGATCTGGGCGTCGATCGGCGGGATGGCACCGTGCTGCCGGACCTCGCCCCGGCTGTCCAGTACGCGAGGACCGAAGCGGATCTCACCGGTGGCGCCGGACCAGGTGTAGACACGGTCGTCCGCGGTCGCGTCGGCGAAGTCGCCCACTTCCGTCCACTCCTGCTCCCCTGGATCGCCGGTGCGCTCGTGGCGGGGCAGCACGACCCGGACGTTCTCGTTGTGCCGGCGGGGCAGCACCGGCACCCGGCGGACCTGGAACATCTGCCCGGGCCGGCCGTTGCTGACGCCGAGCAGTTCGGCCGGTGCCGGCTCGGCGTGGTGCGCGGGCACCGCACCGCCGAGCGCCACGGCCGACAGCGACTCCAGTTCGGGCGGGTTGGCGTACTCGGGTTGTCCTTCGGCGGGGCGGATCAGCCGGCACCGCAACCAGTGCGCACGCCGCGACCCGATCGCCAGAGCCTCGTGCCGGGCGGGCAGCAGCAGGATCACCTGGCCGGGACTGTTGAACCCGGCGCTGGTGTCCTCGAGGATCCGCACGTCGCACCACTGCTGGCCGTCCCATGCCTCCCAGACCCGCGGCGGCCGGCGCGGGTCCACTCCGGCGCCTTCCGGACCGGTGCTCACGTCCAGGCGCAGGAGGTTTCCCGCGGCGGAGTCGGCGAGCCCGATGTACACCGCCTCGTCCGGGCGCAGGCTGGGGAACAGCCGCACCGACGAGGCCTCGCGGCGCAGGTCCTCCCAGTGGTCGACGTACCGTTCATCGGTGTGGGTGAGGCACGCGACCAGCTTCGGCGGCGTGATCGTCAGCTCCGAGTCGGTGAGGAAGACGACGGGCTCCTCGTCCTCGCGGCGCTCGGTGCTGACCTGGGTGCCACCCGGCACCCGGACCGGTTCGTCGCGCGGCGCCGTGAGCCGGAACAGCAGGTCGGCTCGTGCCGGCACCGCGGAGAACAGTTCGACGCCGACGAGTTCGAGGAACTTCACGTACAGCCGGTCCGGGACCTGGTTGAGCCGGTACAAGGTCATCTCGGTCATCCAGGCGAACAGTTCGACCAGTGCGACGCCGGGGTCGGAGACGTTGTGGTCGGTCCATTCGGGGCACAGCCGGTTGATGCGCCGTTTCGCCTCGTCGACGATGTCCTGGAAGCGGCGGTCGTCGAGGTCGGGTGCGGGGAGGCTCATGGCGCCGGCTCCTCGGTGGGGATCGTGTAGAACGGGAAGACCAGGTTGCGCACGTCGTTGGTCGCCCGGATCCGGTACGCGACCGTGATGGTGACCGTGCCGGTGGCCTGCTCGCCGGTGGCGATCACGGACTCCGCCGTGATCCGCGGCTCCCAGCGTTCGAGAGCCTCACGGACGGCCTGCTCCACGAGGCCGAGGGTGCCCGCGGTGAGGGGGGCGAAGACCAACTCCCACATGGCGCACCCGAAGTCCGGCCGCATGACCCGCTCGCCCGGCACCGTGGACAGGATCATCCGGATCGCCGCGTCCAGCTCCTCGACGCCGTTGACGAGCCGTACCGATCCGGTCCGCGAGATGGCGGCCGGGAACGCCCAGCCGCTGCCGATGAAGTCGTCGCGCCGCATGCTCATCCCGCCAGCACGTCCGGCGAGCCCCCGCTGATCGTTCCGGCGGGCAGGTCCGCGGGGTCGTTGCAGGTGGCCACGGGGTCCCCCGCACGCGCCAGCGGCTTGCCGTTGACCAGCACGGTGGCCGAGCCGAGCACCACCCGGCCCTGGTTGGTGGGCGGCTTGCTGAACGTCGCCGGCGGCGGGGCGACGTGCGGCGGCATGTTCTGCGCCACGCTGCCCTGCACCGCGGCCGGCAAGCCGTTGATCAGGACGTCGGTGGAGAGGCCGGTCATCAGCCGGCCGGCGAACGGCATCGGGGTGGGCGTCGGCACCGGCCCGCCGGGCGAGGGCACCAGGAGGATGTGCAGGTCGGTGCCGGTGACCGGGTCGTTCTGCCGCGCGGCGGGCTGGGGCATCGTCTCTCCTCAGTTCAGCTGGATCGGCTTGCCCGAGGCGGCCAGGGGTCCGGACGAGGTGATCTCGACCTGCGCGCCGCTCAACGTCAGCTTCTGCGTCGCCTTGATCTCCACCTGGGCGGCGGACAGGACGAGCTTCTGGTCTCCGGTCAGCGACGACTCGGATTTCTCCAGCTTCACGATGCAGGGGCTGCCCCCGAGCGACAGGGCGACGGAGGGCTGGTCGTCGTCGAGGACGAGCCGGGAGTCCGTGCGGCTGACCAGCAGGCGCTGTGTGATCGATCCGTTGGCTGCGGCCTCGGGTCGCGGCGGGTTGTCCTGGCGGTTCCACAGCCCGCCCAGCACGACCGGCCGGGAATGGTCGTCCAGCTCGAAGCCGACCAGCACCTCGTCGTCCACCTCGGGCAGCCACTGCAGGCCGCGGCGGTCGCCGGCGCCGGGCGCCGTCACCCGCGCCCATGCGCTCTCGTCATCGGCGGACAGCGTCGGGAACTGTACGCGGACCCGGCCCAGCTTCTCCGGATCGTCGTTGTTGGTGACGATGCCGACCACCAGGCCGCTCCAGCCGTGCCGGTCGCCGGTTCCGGGCGGCGTACCGGTGAGGTCGGCGAGCCCGGCCGGTTCCTTGCCGCCGCACACGAACCGGGTGACGTACGGTTTCCCGGCGCCGTACGTGTGCTCGACGCTGGTGACCCGCCAGTCGCCCGTCATCCGGGAACCGATGCCCTCGATGTGCACCTTCGCGCCCGCGCCGATCAGCGGATCACCGGCCGCCTCTCCCCGCAGCACCGCCTCCTCGCCGGACGCGCGCAGCAGCAACGATGAGGCGAGCGCGTCCGCCTCGGCCTGATCGACCACCGGGAACTGACCCGCATTCCGCTTCACCCGGCCGAACGCGCGGCGCGCCGCGTCGGCCATCTCCCGCGCGGCGGGTGCGTCGGTGCCCGGATCGGTCTCGGTGGCGCGGCCCTTGATGGCTTCCTTGCCGAGCTGGTCCCAGCCCCGGATCTGTACCTCGTCGCAGCGCTCCGCGGCGGAGAACCGTACGGTGAAGCGGGACAGGTTCTGCCCGTAGCGCAGCTTGGGAGGGGTCGCACTCGAGCGCGGCGCCTTCTTGAAGTGGAACGTACGCTCGCTGATCCACACGTCGTAGCCGATCCGGGCCGCGCGGCGGCGCAGGAACGCGTAGTCGGTCTCACCTGCCTGGAGGACGTACTCGTGGACGCCTGCGGTGCCGTCGACGTCCGCGTCGAGGCCGTACTCGCCGGCGATGCGGGCAGCGATGTCGGCATCGGTGACGCGCTGGAAGCTGCGCGACTTCGGCTCGCGGGCCATCCGGTGCGTCAGGTCGAAACCGGTCAGCACCAGTTCGTGCCGGCCGGACGCGCCCGGCTCCACCACCACGGCGGTGATCTCGCCGGAGGTCACCACGACCGGGTCGCCCTCGGCCCGGAACGCGATCTCCATGCGGGTACCGATGGTGAACGTGCCACGGTCGAACAGCTCGAAATGCGGGTCGTCGAAGTGCACGGAGAAGAAGTCGGGCAGGTGCACGGACTCCTCGACGCGGACCAGCGCGACGCGCGGATACAGCTCCGGGGCGAGCGGCCGCCCGTCCACCGTGAGCACCACGCCGTCGAGGCGCCGGGTCGCCTCAGCCACGGCGGCGCACCGGCAGCTCGGGAATGACCAGCAGGGCGCCCGGCTCGAGCGCGAGGGGGTCGACGACGCCGTTCGCCTCCGCGATGAGCCGCCACCGGGTCGAGTCGGCGTAGTACTTGGCCGCAACCCGATCCAGCGTCTCGCCGTGGCCCAGCCGGTGCACGGTGTCCAGCGTGGGCGTGTGCGAGGTCGGGTTCTGCAGCGGCAGTTCGGCCTCGTCCTTGTACTGCTTCAGCGCCAGGTCGGCCTTGGCCCGCAGCGGCATGCCGTCGCTGGCGAAGTAGGTGAACTTGATCTGCAGCCGTTCCACTATCGCCTTGAACGAATGCAGCTTGCCCCAGTGGAACTCGACCCACGGCGGCCTCGCCTTGTTGCGCTGCCGGTCCGAGCCGGCCAGGCCCGGGTCGACCTTGAGCAGGTCGAGCAGCTTGTTGGTGTGCACGGTGACGTCCGTACCGTCGGCCGTGGTGTCCAGCGTCAGACTCAGCGTCAGCGTGCCCGACTGACCGGCCTGGAACCGCAGCTCGGGCGCGTTGACGCCCTTGTTCTCGGACGCCTGCCAGCTGTTCGACTTGGTGATGGTCAGCTCGGCGGGGTTGAACAGGCAGTTGATCTGTGTCCCCTGCTCGGTGCGCAGGAACGCTTTCACCGGCGCGCTCGGAGCCGTCATCAGAACACACCCGCCCATCGGCCGCCGCGGCGTTCGATCTCGCGCAGCAGCCGCTGCTCGACGATCTCCACGATCTTGTCCGGGTCGAGCGCGGTCCTGGCCGCGGACGCGAGCCCCCCGGCCGCTCCGGGCACCGCCGACGCGGCCTGCGAGGCAGGGCCGCTCACGATGTCTCCGGCCCCGGACACCAGACCCTCAGCGCTCTCCGTGGCACCGGACGCCGCAGCCACCACATCTGACGCCGTCCTGCGGACATCGGCGGCCGCGCCGGATGCGGAGGCCAGCGGTCCGGCGGTGGCCTCCATCACGGCGGCCCGTGCGGCACGTGTCGCGACGTCGCCGACGGCTCCCAAGCCGCCCCCGACGGGCAGCTGATCCACGATGCCGGCCGCGTTCTCCGCTCCTTGCGTCAGCCGTCGGCGCCCGGCCGCGAGGGCCTGCCTTTCGTCGTCGTCGAGCATGCCCGACATGCCTTCGAGCAGGAACCGGGGCCGGAGCACCGGGCTGCGGGTGTGCGCCAGTTCGTGCGCGAGGACGGCCGAGACCGCGGGGGCGCTGGTGGGCGGTGCAGGCAGGTGCACCACGGTCCCGGTGGTCGCTCCCAGCGCACCCGCCGCGCCCAGTGCATGGCGCGTTGCCGGGCCGGTGGTGAACAGCGGCGGCCGTGAACGCCCGGTGATGGCCGAGGCCATGGCGTGAAATGCCGACGGCAGCGGCCTCGGTGCTTCCAGCGGCCGTGCGGCCACGGCCGCTTCCCACCGCTCGCGCGGAGACCTTTTCGGTACGGGCACAGCGAAGTCACCGATCGACCGGCGGCGGTCCGCACCCGGTCCCGGCCGTTGCCCGGCTGCCGGGCTGAGGTGGACGGCACCCGACGGATCCGGCTCGTTGCCGGGCGGCAGCGCCGCAGACCCGAGCACGCGCAGGTCGCCGACCGGGTGCGGAGTGTGCACGGACGGCCCGGGGTTCGTACGGGCCGCCGATGACGAGTTCGTCCCGGCAGACGCCGGTGTACGGGTGGTCCGGGTAGTCCGTGCCCGCAGAGCATCGCCGAGCCCTGACTGCCGATAGGACACCGCCGTCCGGGGGACGATCGACCGCCGGGGGGCCGGAACGCGGGCGACCGGGGCGAACGGGGCCGTGCCGGGCAGGGCCGACGCCGCGCTGGCCAGGGGTCCGTCCAGCAGGCCACCTTCGGGTTGCGATCCGCTGTCCCGCGCGGCCGATCGCCGGGCCGCCCGCGACGTCAGTGCCTCACGCCCGGAGCCCGCGAGTTCAAGCGCAAGCTGCGCGGCCTCGGCGACGGGCGAGGAGGGCCCGGGACCGGCGGACCCGGGCGCCACCGGCCGGGTGGTTGCGAACCACGCTGCGAAGGCTCGTCCGACGGATCCGGGGCCCATGACGAGGTCGTGGCCAGGCCTGACGTCGGGACCGGCCGGCGGGGTCGAAGGGGGCGATGCGCCGGCGGAGGCCGTCAGCGCGAGCCATTCGCCGGCAGGCGGTGTGGTGGCATCCGGTGTGCGAGCGGTGCCCGGCAGGAGCGGCGCGTCCCCGGTTGACGGCGCCGCGGAGCGGCCCACGAGCCGGCGCGGACCGGGGTGCAGCATCGCGTGCGGACGCGGGCCGGATTGCAGCATCGCGTGCGGACGCGGGCCGGATTGCAGCATCGCATGCGGACGCGGGCCGGATTGCAGCATCGCATGCGGACGCGGACCGGATTGCAGCATCGCATGCGGACGCGGACCGGATTGCAGCATCGCATGCAGGCGCGGACCGGGGTGCAGCATCGCGGGTGCCGTGGCACCGATGGGCCGCGGTGCCGCCGCCGTCGAAACCGGGGCGGCCGTGACCACGGGCCGCGACTGCGCCCCGCCGTGGAGCCGCCGCCACCACCAGCGCAGGACCAGCAGCGACGCGCGGACCGGAAGCGTACCCGCTGTCCCGGCCGACACGGACCGCCCTCCGGCGGCCGGGCCGGCGATCGAGGGGCGGCGCAGGCCGATGGGCCGCCCGCGCATCGGCAGCAGCCGGGCGGCGAGCCGGCGGACGACGCGGCGCAGCGTACGGGGACGGCCGTCACTTGCCGGAGCGGAAGCCACTGTGGCACACCTCCAGCTCCTCGACGGCGAGGTCGCGCGACGACGCCGCCAGGCGCGGACCGGTCCACTTCACGGGCTTGGCCTCGAGGATGGTCCAGGTACGCATCGACGTGCCGGCGGCGTGGAGCACGCTGATCCTGCCGTTGCGGGGCTTGACCTTGTTGCCCGCCTTGCTGAGGCCCTCGCCGGAGCACTCCATGACCCACTCGAACAACGCGTCGGTGTCGGTGAGCCCACGCTTGAGGACCAGGTTCGGCCACTTCATCCGGCCCAGCAGCTTGTGCGTGTAGGAATTCTGGCCGCCCTCGGCGATCTCTTCCACGTCGAGCTGCACCGACAGGCCCGACACCTCGGTGAACGCACCGATGACCGTGTCACCGATCTCGAACTTGAACCTGCCGACGAACGGCGGGTCGACGGTGTACGCCTCAGCCACCCTGCACTCCTTGCCATGCGCGTTCGTTCAGGCCGCCGACCTCCTGGAGCAGCCGGATGCGGTCCCCGTGCTCCAGGTCGAGCAGCCGGTCGAGGTCCCAGTGCAGGTGGTACGCCAGGAAGGCGATCTCCTGCCACAGTTCGTCGTGGGCGTAGTGCCCTAACCCACCTCCACGGATGTCCGCGGGAAAGGGGCGCCCGGCTCCAGCGCGTCCAGAATGCTCGGGTCCTGGAAGTTGACGATGCGGTACAGGTCCTGCAGGTAACCGAAGTCGCTGACGAACAGCGACTCGATCGTCTTCGTGGTGACCCGCTGGACGGTTCCCAGTTCGGTGACGACCCGGGCCAGCACGATCACCGTCGCGTACGCCTCGTTCTCCTTGACCCGCCCGTCGCGCAGCGGCTCGATCTCGTCGCGGGCACAGGCCAGCCGCATGATGCCGGTACGGTGCAGCGTGCCGTGCTCGTCCACGTACCCCTTCGGAAGGGTGAAGGGGAATTCGGTCTGGAGGCTCATGCGCGGTGCAGCCCTTCGTGGGTGATGACCACCTTCTCGGTCGCCACCTCGTTACTGCCGGCGTCGAGCTCCGCGCCGGTCCACTTGGAGACCCATCCGCGCTCGAAGTTCCAGCGGGCCACCTCCTTCTTCATCGAGTCCTTGATGACGATCGAACCGTTGCGGCGGGCCTGGTCGACGTCGCCGTCCTCGACCTGCTTGCGCCATTCCCAGAGCGCCTTGGACTCGTCGATCCGGCGTTCCAGGGTGATGTCGCTCCACTTCATCGCCCCCGGGACCTTACGGATGATCATCTTTCCGTCCTTGGTGGCTTCCTTGTACTCGATCGTCTCGGTCTCCGACTCGACCCCGGAGCACTTGCGGAAGCTGGCCATCTCCACGCCGCCGATCTCCAGGACGAAGTTGAAGGTGGTCATCAGGTCGGGCATCGCCGCCTCCTTATGTCTGCGCGACTTCTACGGTGGGTGGCGCCGGATCACTCGGAAGTGGCGCCGCCGCCCTGCCACTGGCTGATCCGGAAGATGACGTACTCGGCGGGCTTCACCGGGGCGATGCCGATCTCGACGATGAGCTTGCCCTCGTCGACCGAGGACGCCGGGTTGTTGCTCTCGTCGCACAGGACGTAGAACGCCTGCTCGGGGGTCGCGCCGACGAGCGCCCCCTGCATCCAGAGGCCCCGCAGGAACGACGTGATGTTGCGCTTGACGCGCTGCCACAAGTCGTAGTCGTTGGGCTCGAAGACCGCCCACTGGGTGCCGCGCTGGATCGACTCCTCGATGAAGTTGAACAACCGCCGCACGTTGATGTAGCGCCAGCTCGGGTCGGTCTTGGCGAGCGTACGGGCGCCCCAGATCTTGGTGCCGTAGCTGCCGAACGACCGGATGCAGTTCACCCCTTCGGGGTTCAGCAGATCCTGCTCACCGTTCGTCACGTCGTTCTCGAGCCGGACGATGCCGCGCACCGCCTCGTTGGCCGGCGCCTTCCACACCCCGCGGGCGCCATCGGTACGGGCCCAGACACCCGCGACATGACCGGCGGTGGGCACGCTCAGGTACAACTCGCCGTTGGTGGCGCCGGGACGGGCGAGCGGGTTGCTGACGACCACGTTCGGGTAGTAGAGCGCGGCGAACGCGGAGTCGCGGGCGAGCCGGGAGCGCCACTCGAGCGCACGGGTGGCGTTGAGGCCGGGCGGCGTGTCCAGGATCGCCATCTTGTTGTGGCTCGCTTCGCAGAAGTCGATCAGCTGCTTCTGCGCGCCCAGGAACATCTCCTCGTCGACGGAACCGTCGTCCCTCGTGGCGACGGTGACCAGATCGGGGATGGCCACCATGGTGACGTTCTCGGCGATGGCGAGGCCCTGGTAGCCGGTGCGTTCGCTCTCGCTGCCCACCAGGTCGGCCGGGGTGACCGAGACGGCCGAGACGGGCGGCGCCTCGAGCGTGTAACGGCCGGCGGCCGGGCTCCGCTCGGCAAGCGACGCGCCCTGCAGCGGGTTCATCTCGAGCCTGACGAACTTCGACCGTTCGTTGACCGTCTTCTCGACGGTACGGGCGCTGCGGCCGCTGAACTGGATGCCGCCCAGTTCCTCGCGGAGCTGACCATCCTCGTACACCCGCAGGGTGTAGTCGCCGGCACCGTTGGTGCGGGAGGCGTTGTCCGCGCCGTCGCCCTCGGCCGGCGCGGGTGGCGGCGCCGGCGCGACGACCTCGATCTCCAGATGCGCGTCGCGGTCCACCGCGGACAGCTGCATGCTCGGCGTCTGCGGATCGTCCGCCGCCGGCAGGGTGAGCGTCGGCAGGCCCGCGTCGCCGTCGCCGTCGGCCGTGGTCGGGATGCGGCAGATGTACGCCGAACTGCCGCCGTTCTCGAAGAAGCCGCGTACGGCGTGCGGCAGCATCGCACCCCGCACGAACCCGCCGTACACCCGCTCGTACTGCGGCCAGCTGGTGACCAGCTGCGGTTTCACGCCCGCAGGGTCGGTCGGATCGCCCGCCTCCCGGTCGTACCGTTCGGTGAAGCCGACGAACGCGGCCACGGCGGTTCCCACCCCCTCGATCGGCATGGAGCCGCTCGGCTGCTCCTCGATGTAGACGCCCGGGGCTCCGTACGACGCGGCCATGGGTGACACCCTTCGTCTTCAGGCCTGCACCGCGCTGGTCAGCAGCGCGGGATCAAGATCGGATTCGTAGAACTCGCCGTAGTGCAGCGGCGGGAAGACCCGCATCATCGGGTGGTTGGCCGAACATGCCACCACCTTGACGGCCGGGAACCGGTGCACTATCACCCAGACCAGGTCGTCCGTCGCGCTCTTGTCCAGGTCCAGCACGATGACGTCGGGCAGCGCCTCGAGCAGCCGGGCCAGGACGTCCCGCCCCTGCACATCCATCAGCTCGATGCCGTCCACCCGCAGGATGTTCTCGAGACCCAGACGATGCAGGGCGCTGAAGTCCCCCATCAGGACCCGCGTCATCGCCTCACCCCCACGAGCGCCTTCCCGCCGGTGCTGAGCGTGCCTCGCGTACACGCGCGGAGAGAAGGTGCGGCGGTGCAGCCGAAGGTGCAGTGCCGCTGAGAGCTCTTGCCGCCCTCCCCCGCTCCGTCGATCCTGGAGGGCGGGAAGGGAGCGGGCCGGGTGAAGCTGAGCACGCGACAGGAGCCGCAGACCGACGGGCAGGCACCCGAGCCGGTGCATGCGGTCGCGCGCTCCCCGCGTACCCCCCATCCCTCAGCGCTCGCCCGCACGATGCCGGCGGCCGCCGGCGGTAATGCCGCGATCCAGCGTCTGGCGACCGGGCCCGCGCCACATCCGGCCAACCTCGGCCTGCTCTCCGCGGGCGGCAGCAGGGCGCTGCACCGGCTGCACGCGCGGACGGCGCCGGTGCAGCCGAGGCTGACGGTGAGTCAGCCGGGCGACCGGTTCGAGGTGCAGGCCGAGGCCGTCGCGGCGAGGGTCGGTCCGGGAGAGGCTCCCGCCGGGCCGGCGCCGACGATCACACGGCTGGCGACGGCGTCGGGAGCGCCCGGTGATCCGTCAGGTCCCCCGGGCCTGGAGGCGCTGCTCGCCGATCCGGGGCCGGGCAGTGCGATCCCGCCGGAGATCCGCGCGCGGATCGAGCCACACCTCGGCTTCGACCTCGGCGGCGTGCAGGTGCACGGCAACGACAAGGCGCAGGCCGCGTCGGCGCAACTCGGGGCGCGGGCGTTCACCTCCGGCGGACACATCTTTCTCGGCGCGGGCGAGTCGGCGACCGACCTGGCCCTGATGGCGCACGAGGCGACGCACGTGGTGCAGCAGCAGTCCGTGGCGGTGTACCGGTTGCAGCGCAGCAGTGACAGCCTGCTGCCCGACTTCATCATGGAGGGCATCGAGGAGCTTGCCCGGTCGGTGCCGGGCTACGACATGCTGACCGTGGTCGCCGGGTACGACCCCATCGCGAACCGCACCGTGGACCGCAGCCCGGAGAACCTGGTCCGCGGCGTCATGGACCTGGTGCCGTTCGGCACCATCGTCGCCTCGAAACTGCTCGAGCTGGGCATTCTGCAGGACGCGTTCCGGATGATCGACGCGGGGCTCACCGCGAACAACCTGACCCTCGCGCGGATCCAGGGCGACATCGACCGGGCGTGGGCGGAGATCTCGATCGACAAGGGCATCGACGGCAATGTCGCGGTCATCACCCGGTACGTCGACAGCCTCTACAACGACGCGCTCGCGTTCGTCCGAGGCATCATCGACCAGGTCGTCCAGCTGATCCGCGACGCCGCGGTCGGCCTGGCGGAGACCTACCTGGTCGGTACGCCGCTCTGGGACCTGACCAAGAAGGTGCTGCATCACGACCCGCTGCGCGGCACCCCGGTCACCGCGCCGACCGTGGAGATCCTCGCCGACTTCCTCCGGCTGATCGGCAAGGAGCAGACGGTCGCGCAGATGACCGAGCGCGGGACCCTGCAGAAGACCGCCGACTGGCTGGACGTGCAGATCCCCCGCTTCCTCGGCCTGATCGGCGAGCTGGCCGCGCTCTTCGAGGCCGGGTGGAACGCGATCCAGCCGGCCACCATCGCCAGCCTCGCGGACAACCTGAGCAAACTGGCCCGCGACGCGGTCGGGCTGGTGCAGCGGGTCGGGGCGTTCGCGAACGACATCATCGTCACCGTCCTCAGGCTCATCAAGGACGCGCTGCTCGACTGGCTGTCGCGCGAGGCGGCGGGGATGCGCGGCTACCGCCTTATGACGGTGATCCTGGGACAGGACCCGGTCACCGGCAAGGCGGTGCCCCGGAGCGCGGAGAACCTGATCGGCGGCTTCATCGCGCTGCTGCCCGGCGGCGAGGAGACGTACAGCAAGCTCGCCGAGGCCGGCGTGATCGCCGAGGCCGGGGCACAGATCGAGGCGGCCATCGGCCGGCTCGGCATCTCGCTCGACATGATCGTCGGCACCTTCAAGGCGGTGTGGGACTCCCTCACCCTCGAAGACCTGCTGAACCCGATCGGCGCCTTCATGCGGGTGCTGGACAAGTTCGGCGAACCGCTGGGCCGGATCGTGGCCTTCGCCGGCGAGGTCCTCAAGGTCGTCATCACGCTGATCCTCAAGCTGATGAACTTCCCGAGCGAACTGCTCGGCAGCATCATCAGCAACGCGATGGCCGCGATCGAGGACATCGAGCGCGACCCCGTCGGCTTCCTGCTCAACATGATCGCCGCCCTGAAGAGCGGCTTCATGAGCTTCCTCGACAAGGTGCTCGACTACCTCCTGAGCGGCCTGGCCGACTGGCTGTTCCGGGGACTCGGCGCGCTCGGCATCCGGAAGCCGCCGGACCTGACGTTCAAGTCGATCCTGGAGCTGGTGCTGCAGGTCCTGGACGTCACCGTCGACAAGTTGTGGGCCCGGCTGGGCAAACACCTCGGCGACGACGTGGTGCAGAAGATCCGCGCCGGTATCGGCATGGCGGGCGAGGCGTTCGACTTCATCAAGGACGTCCAGGAGAACGGTGTCGGCGCGGTCTGGAAGCACATCGAGAGCCAGCTCGGCAACCTGTGGGACACGCTGCTGGGGATGGCGAAGGACTGGATCGTCAGCACCATCATCGAGAAGGCCACCGCGAAGCTGCTGTCGATGCTGGACCCGACCGGCATCATGGCCGTGGTCAACAGCGGCATCGCCTTCTTCAACGCGGTGCAGTCGGTCATCGAGTACGTGCGCGAGATCCTCGCGATCGTCAACGACTACGTCAGCACCCTGGCGGCCGTGGCGGCGGGGAACATCTCCGCGGGTGCGGCGAAGGTGGAACGAGGCCTGGCGAACGCGATCCCGGTGGCGATCGGATTCCTGGCGAACCAGGCCGGGTTGGGCAATGTGCCGCAGAAGCTGGTCGAGCTGATCGGCCAGCTCCGGGAGCTGGTGGACAAGGCGTTGGACTGGCTCTTCGAGCAGGCGGTGCGGCTCGGAAAAGCGGCCCTGAATGCCTTGGGCATCGGCAAGCCGGACTCAGCCCCGGATGACCCCGCAGCAGCCGGATTCACCGTGCACGAGTCACTCAAGACGCCGGACGAGGAAGACCACGAGCTCTACAACAAGCCCGGTACCTTCGAGCTCATCGAAGCCTCGGACAATCCGACCTCGCTCGCCAATCATCCCGATACGGCCGTGCAGAAGGCGTACAAGCTGTACCTGGACGCCGTGGCTGCGGCTTCGCCCTCGGGTCGGAAGGAGGCAGCCGCCGGGCCGCTCAAGGACGTCATCGAGGCGGTTCGGAACAGCACGGGAATGGGCGATCCACAGGCGAGCGCGCCAGGTCTGGGCGACACGGGCCTGCATGGGAACAAGCCGTCGAGTCTACGGAACACCCACCGGCTGTGGTGGCTCGAATCCGAGCACATTCTCCCCTTCGCCACCGGCCGAGCCCTGTGGAACGCACTGGACCTCTACCTGCCGAGCCGGGGCTTCCCGGAGGACATGAAGCAGACGACGATCATGATCTATTACGGGGCGGCCCGGCTAAAGACGCCGCAGGACAACGAGGTCAGTCAGCTGTTCAAGACCAGCGTCGCCAGCCTCAACATCCGTCAGGACCTTGACGTCGCCACAGTGCGGATGGAAGCAGGCGTGACAGACGCCATCACCGACGGGCGAGCGGTGCTGGACCGGATCGAAAGGCCGCTGCAAGAGGCGAGCGCCGACGCAAGCGACCGCACGGTGAAGGCGATCGAGGCGGAGAACAAGGAGAAGCTGCCGAAAGCCAAGCGCGAAAATGGCGAACGCCGCGGGCGCAAAGACACCCGGGAGCAACCGCTTCCCACGGCCGCCGACGTCATGGCGGCAGCAACGCAACAGTGGAAGGACCTCATGGCTCTGGCGCGTGCCGAACTCCTGCACAAGGAGGAGGTCCGCGAGCGCTTACGCAAGAAGGGCTTCGTCTTGGTGGATTGACCACACCCCGGCGCCTGGTCCCATCTCCACGAGGCCCGTCGTGACTTCCGGCACAGCTCTGCATGGTCGAATTTCCCGTGTCTGCGTCTCTACGATGACGGCGTGGGGACGCGTAGTGAAACGGCGAGGCACGACGGTGACGACAGGTCAAGTTTCGCCGCGTTGCGGGAGGCGGCCCGCCATACCTACGGCGCCGACGCCGCCGGCTACCGGGAAGGGCGGCCCGACTATCCGCCGCGGCTGTACGAGCTGCTGCGGTCGAGATGTGGTCTGGGAGAGGGTAGCCGGGTGCTGGAGATCGGCCCCGGGTCTGGGCTGGTGACGGAGCATCTTGTCGCTGCGGGCGCGCGGGTCGTCGCGGTTGAGCCGGACCCCGGGTTCGCGGAGTACCTCGGTCGCGCCATGCCGGAGATTCAGGTGGTGGAAGCGCCGTTCGAGGAGGCTGAGGTCGGCACCGGTTTCGATGCGGTCTTCGCCGCGACTTCCTTCCACTGGCTCGACCCGTCGACCGCGTTACGGAAACTGGGCGGCGTGCTGCGGCCGGACGGGTGGGCGGCGATCTGGTGGACGGTGTTCTCCGACCCGTACCGAGAAGATCCTTTGCTGGCCGAGGCCAGCGCCGCCCTGGGGTTCGAACCGGGCAACCAACGCGGTGGGACGGCGTTCCAACTCGACACCGACGCTCGATGCGAAGATCTGCGCCGGGGTGCTGGTCTGGTCGACATCGCCGCGGAGTTGATCCCCTGGGACCTGCCGATGAGCGCCGTTGAGGTGCGGGCACTGTTCAGCTCGATGATGACCGTCCGGCAGCTGCCCGACGATGAGCGCACCCGCACGCTGGACACGATAGCCAACCTTGTGAACGATCGCTGCGGCGGCGTTGCCACCCGCCGGCACCTGACGGCTCTCTACACCGGCCGGAGGGCCGGGTAACGCGCGGCGTTGATCCCGCCGCGTCGCTTCTGGTCCGGCGTATGGTCCAGTGACGATGCGTGCGGTCGCGCTGAACGCGGCGAACCCGGCTGAGCATCACCTGACCCTGCGACGGCAACGGCTCGCCAATCTCCGACTATCCGCCGATCGCCGGCCGCCGAGGTCGGCCGCGACGCCGCTTCGCCACGCCGCGTCGGTCGACATTGCGACTGATTGCGAGGGCGACACCGTCAGCGCACGCTGGCGGCCGTCCGACCGGCCCTGGGGCAGGAGTCACTCGCCGAGCCTGCTGGCGCGGACGGCGACCCGCTCGGTCGGCGGACCGGCCATGGCACGCGCCGCGGCGTCCACGGTGACCGTCACGACAAGATCCAAGCCCGGTTTGAGCTGGCCCCCGAGTGCCGACCAGAAATCGGAATTCTCGGTGCCGTCGCCGCTGCGCAGGCGCAAATGCGGCAGGGGCCGGACCGACGCGAACACGCCCTGCAAATGCTGCGCCTCGATCACCTGGTGCAGCAACAGCGCCGAGAGCACATCGCCGAGCAGCGAGTGCTCGTCGCGGACCTCGCTCGTCCACGCGGTCACCAGATACCGGCAGTCCACCCGCGGCAGCGGGTCCCGGCGGAACCGTTTGCCGTCCGCCTCCTCGAGAATCACCTCGCCGTAGTCGCGTTCGGACAGGTTGGGCCGGACGTCCCACAGGTAGAGATCGACGGTAGGCCGGGAGGACAAAGCGGCCGCCCATTCGCCGTCCGGGGCGTCGAACGCCACGTCCACGTCGCGGGCCGGCAGCGGCACCACCGCGCGCAGGAAGGTCTCCAGCGTTTCATCGAGCAGGTGCAGCATCGGATCCCCTGTTCACCAGGTCGAAGTAGCGCTCGAACTCCTTCTCGGTGCGCAAGCGGCCGAGTTTCTGGAACTCCCGCTTCACGCTCAGCACCGCGTGCCGCATGGTGATGGGGCTGTCCTCGGCCGCCGCGAGAAACGCCGCGCCGAGGGCCGCGTTGCTGATGACGCCGCCAGTGATCTTGAACTGGCGGGCCAGGAAGTCGAGGTCGAGGTCGGCCAGCGGCGCGGTCGCCGGAAAGGCCCGCTCCCAGATCGCCCGGCGTTCCGGCTCCTCGGGCGCGACGAAGTCGACGGCCACGGAGATGCGCCGCAGGAACGCCGGATCGATGTTTCGCTGCAAGTTGGTGGCAAGCACTACCAGGCCGTCGTACGTCTCCAGCCGCTGCAGCAGATAGGCGACCTCGATGTTGGCGTACCGGTCGTGGGCGTCGCTGACCTCGGAACGCTTGCCGAACAGCGCGTCCGCTTCGTCGAAGAACAGCACCAGGTCGCCCGCCGCCGCCGCCCCGAAGATCCGCTCGAGGTTCTTCTCGGTCTCGCCGATGTACTTGCTCACCACGGCGGAGAGATCCACCTTGTACAGGTCGAGGCCGAGATCGCCCGCGACGACCTCGGCCGCGAGCGTCTTGCCGGTGCCGGACGGCCCGGCGAACAGGGCGACCACGCCGGTCGAGGGCACCGGGCTGAACTGCCAACGGCCGTACACCGTCTCGCGGCAGCGGTGCCGGGCGGCGAGCTCCCGCAGCTGACCGGCCTCGTCGCGGGGCAGGATGAGGTCGTCCCAGGTGCGACGGGGACGGATCCGGACGGCTACGCCGTCGAGATGACCACCTGCGAGCCGGCGCACGGCGGGAGCCACCCGGCCCCCGTCCGCCGCAGCCGCGCCGGCCACCAGGCGCAACTGCTCACGGCTCAGCCGGTACGCCGGATCAGGGTCCTGTCCCAGCGCCCGCCGCCAGTCCTCGGCGTCCGCCTCCCCGTCGGTGATCCGCACCTCCCGCCAGCGCCGCTCCGGCAGTGCCTCGAGCGGCTGCTCACCCGCGGAGGACAGCACCCATTGCAGGTGACCGGCCCGCACCACCGCGTCGCGGCCCGCGACCGGCAACGGCTCGGCGAGGTCCAGCACCACCATGAGGTTGCCGACGGTCGCCTCGCGCACCACGGCTTCCCACCCCTGCGCCGCGGCCGGTGGTGAGCAGGTCACCATTCCGGCGCCGGGATGGTGCCGACGGATCGCACGCAGGCGGCTCTCCCGGTCGCCACCGTGCACCAGCAGCAGTCCCCCGGGTCGCCGCGGGGACTGCGCGGCGGCGATCACCGTGCCGGGCGGGAGTGCCGGATCCGGCGAGGCGTCGCCGCGCAGGTGCCAGATCAGCCGCGCGGCGGCCTCACCCACCAGGGTCGCCCACGGTCCGTCGCCGCTGAGGCGTACGAGAGCGGCGCGGCGCAGTCCTGAGCCGGGTGCGAGTGCGCGTTCTCCGGGGTGACCCGGCTCCACGAAGATCCGCGCCAGCGTCGCCAGGGTCAGCCGGGGCAGTTGCACCGAGTCCTGCACGTACGCGACGAGCCGCTGCCGCGCCGGGGACAGCTCGACCGCGACGAGCAGGGCGAGCACCTCGGCCTCGGCGACCGGAAGGTGAGCCGTCCGGGTGACGTCGGCGAACCGCGACCGTCCTTGCAGGGCCGCGACGAACGCCTCGCGGGCGGCGGTGACCGGTTCCGCCAGCGCTGTGCGGACGGCCGCGGCCCGTTCGAGATCCGGGCCGTCGAGGCCCGGCAGGGAGTGGAGGACTCGCCGGACTTCCTCGTCGGCGACGTAGAGGCCCGCGAAGTCGCGCGGCGGGCGGCCCTCGGCCAGGCGGCAGATCAGCGCCTCGCGCTGCAACAGCGTGTCCGCCAGAGTGGCCCAGGGTTCAGTGGGCGACATCATCCGCCGGCTCAAATCACGCCTTCGCGGGTCGCCACCGCGACCGCCTGCGCCCGCGTCCGGCAATTGAGCTTCGTCAGTACGTCGTGCACCACGTTCTTCACCGTGCGCTCCGAGAAGCAGAGGTCCTCGGCGATGCCGCGGGTGTCCATGCCGTCCGCGAGAAGCCGCAGCACCGAGCGCTCGCGAGTGTTCAGGCCGGCGGGGCCCAGGTGCGACGTCTGGCTGACGTGCAGCAGCAACCGGGCCAGCATGTCGCCCGGCAGCGCGACCGTGCCGGCCACCACCGCTCGAAGACTGGCGATGAGTGTGTCAGGGGTGAGGGTGGCGTGCGGCAGGATCGCCCCGACGCCGGCATCGACGAGTTCGCGGACGGCCTGCTCGTTGACGTCCCGGATGGTGGCGACGAGCCGGGTCGCGCATCCCTCGGCGAGACGGACCGCGCGCCGCAGATTCGGGCCGGCGTACTCAAAGACCAGGATGTCCAGACCGGTGACGACCGGCACGGGGGCCAGCGTCGCACTCTCACCCCGGACCACGAAGTCGGCCTGCTGCAGACACGCGGCCATGCCACGCCGGACGATGGGACTACTGTCGTCGATCCAGACAGACGGCGGCCGTTGGATGAGCATGCGTTCCCCCAGGCTGGCGGCCTCCCGGCACGACCATCAGCACATGATGCCCCCGCGAAGTCGATCAGAACAATAGGTCTTCCGGCTGTGTCGTTGATCCATCTCTGGTGACCTTTCCCGCGGGCATATGTATCTGACAAATGGCAGCTATGCAGCGGCGTTCGTGAGTTCTAATGTCGGATCCATGCCGAGGTACTCCGCGGAACAGATCTACGGTTTCGCCCGTCGCGCCGGGTTCTCCCCCGACGAGGCGGCGACCATGACCGCGATCTCGCTGGCAGAGTCGGGGGGCAACAGCCGTGCGCACAACCCGCACGGTGAGGACTCGCGCGGGCTGTGGCAGATCAACGGCCGCGCCCACCCTGATCTGCTGGCCGGGTCCGACCTCTACGATCCGCTGCAGAACGCGATGGCGGCTTACGAGGTTTCCCGTCATGGCAGGGACATCTCGCCGTGGACGGTGACCCACGGCGGCAACAGCGCGCGCTATCTGCGGTATCGCGAAGAGGCCCAGGCGGCCGCGGTGGCGTACGGCGACGGCGACGGGCGCGGCGTCTGGACCGGCACCCCGGGCTACGGCCACCCGGTCGCGGCGTCCGCATCGGACGGCGCCGGCGTCGGCCACAACTCCGCTCTCGACACGTTCTTGGAAGTGGCGAAAGCGCAGGTCGGCGACCCGTACGTGTTCGGCGCGGAAGTCAAACTCAAGGATCATGATCCGGACGTATTCGACTGCTCGGAATTCACGCAATGGGCGGCTTACCAGGCCGGCGTCAAGATTCCCGACGGCGCCACGGCGCAGTATCTCGATCTCAAGGAACGGGGTCTGCTGATCCCGGTGGACCAGGCCAAGGACACGCCCGGCGCGCTGCTCTTCTCCTTCGACCGTGAACCCCGTCCCGGTGACGGGCGCACCCCGGGCGCGCACGTGGCGATCAGCCTCGGCGAGGGCAGAGTTGTGGAGGCGGCCAACCGGCGCGCCGGCGTGCGCGAGTCCACCGCCGGCCATCGCTTCGAGTACGCCGCCGTGCTGCCCGGCATCTCCGACGGCACGGCGACCCCGCTCGCCGAGCCGACGCCCCCGCCGATGCCGATGGAGGTCGTTCCGGCGGCGACCGTGGTGCCCGAGCCGGCCCCGGAGCTGGGCGGCCCGGACGCCGACCGGGACGGCCTCAGCGACGCACTCGAACGCCGTCTCGGCCTCGACCCGCGGCGCGCCGACACCGACGGCGACAACCTGAACGATGCGCAGGAACTGGTCACGTACGGCACCGACGCCCGCAAGGCGGACACCGACGGCGACCAGCTCAACGACGCGTTCGAGCTGGCACAGGGCCTGAACCCGCTCTCACCGGACAGCGACGCGGACGGGCACATGGACGGCAGCCTCGCACCGGTGCAGACCGACACCGACCACGACGGCCTCGACGATGCGCTCGAGCGGGTGCTCGGCCTGAACGCCCAGCTCAGCGACTCGGATGCGGACGGCTTCAGTGACGCCCTGGAGTACCACGCGGGTTCCCGCGCGCTCGACGCGCACGACAATCCGCTGACGCACCTCGGCCCGGCCGATCAGATGGCCGGGGCACACCAGCCGCCGGGCGCGGGCCAGCCCGACGACCCGATCCACCTGCCCTGATCGGAAACGGTGCCGCGATCGTGGACGTGGAACTGACCCTGCCGACGGCGCCCGTGGCCATGTCCCCGGGCGCCGCCACGCGGGTTCCCGTCGAGCTGCGCAACCCCGGCGGTGCGTCCCGCACCGTGCGGATCTCGATGGCCCGCGGCCGGGTGTCGGCCTGGGCATCGGTCGACCCGCCGACCGCGACGATCGAGGCGGGCGCAACGACCACCGTCGACCTGCTGGTGCGGGTTCCCGCCGACCAGCCGCCGAGCCCGTCGCTCGCGCCCTTCACCGTGCGCGCCGAGGACGACGTGACCGGCGAGCCGGCCGGGTTCGCCACCGGGCTGCTCACCGTCGCGCTCCCCGTACCCGTGACCGGTACGTTGACCACCCGGACCGGTGCAGCCGACGCCTTCGACCTGCGCCTGGTCAACAACGGCGACGGACAAGCGGCCGTGCGCATCACCACGACGCTGGAACCGCCTCTCGGCAGCGTCGAAGCCCAGCCCGCCGCGGCGCGGCTCGATGCGGGCGAGACCGTCACGGCGTCCGTCCGCGCTCGGCCCAAACGACCTTTGACGGGTACGCCCAAGCCGTACGCCGTCGTGGTCTCGGTCCACGACGCGCTCGACCCGGACCGGCCGGCCCTGTTCACCGCCACCGGCACCGGCAGCCGCAGGCCGCGGGTGACATCGTGGATGGCCGGCACGGTGGCGATCGTGCTCGCCCTCGCCGCCACCGCCGCGGTGGCACTGTCGGGCGTACGCATGCCACTGCCCGGTCACCGCAAAGCCGCGAAGCCCCCGCCTTCCGCGCCCGCGCCCACGGCTGCGGTCCCCGTCCGCCGCCCGTACGCGCTGGTCGAGGTTTTCCCGCACCGCGGCGCCGACGGCGGCAGGGCCGTCGCCGAAGCCGCGCAGACCCGCTTGACCGGCGCCGGCATGCCCGTCCGGCTCGTGGACAGCCTCACCTCCGACGTGCTGGCCGACGACGGTTCGGGCTTCTGGGTGCTGCTGCAGGACGGGTTCACCTCCGTCGACGCGGCGCAGTCGTACTGCGGCGAATGGCGGCGCGTAGCCCCCCAATGCACCGTGACGGCGTGAGACTCCGGCGTCAGCCTTGAGCCGGCGCGGCCGTCTCCGCGGCCAGGATCCCCTCGCAGCTGCGGGCGACCGCCCGGGCCCCCGTCCTCAGCTCCCGCGAGGAGAACGGATGTTCCGCCACGGTCTGCCAGCGGGCCAGGGCCGTCCGGGCCGCCGTGGCGATCCGGGACGGCGGCGCGTCGGCCGGCAGGCCGAGCCGGCTGTGCGCGGCCCCGCCCCCGCCGCCGAGCAGCAGGTCCATCTCGGCCAGTTGCTCCTCGGTGCCGGGCAGCCGGCCGGAGCGAAGCAGATGCAGGAGCCTCAGCTCCACGAACTCGTGGGCGCTGGCCCGGATCTGTTCGGCATCGGCAGCGAGGGCCGAGTTCGGGTCCAGGCATCCGTCCAGCACCGCCAGCGCCGATCGCGCCTTGAGCACCTCGCTGCGGCCCACGAACTGGGCGGCGAAGACTTCGCGCAGACGGTCGATGCCGCTGTGCTCGGTCAGTGCCCGGGCCAGGTCGGCGGAGTCACCGACCGCGCCCTCGCGGATCAGCCGGACCGACAGCCGCACCCCGAAAAGGCCGAGGCGGTCCAGGACCCGGTCACGCCCGGCGCCCGAGGCGGCGAACCGGTCCGCGGTGAGCAGTATCTCGATCACCTCGGTCATCGGTTCGCCCGCGACGGCGGCGAGCACCCGGAACTCGTCCTCCCGCAGCGTGGCGCCGGCGGCCCCGAGCAGCCCTGCCACCGGCACGACCACCGGGCAGAGATGGCGCAGTCGCTGGTCGCTTGCGTACCGGGCGGCGACCCTGGACGCCTCCGTCATCGCGCCGAGGCGACAGCCGCCGATCTCGTCGGCGCGGGACAGCACTCCCACCGCGTTGACGGGGGTGCCGTTGGCGAGGCCGTCACCGTGGAACGATTCGAGGAAGCGGACATCGCTGCTGTGCATGTGCCGCAGCAGATAGATGACTGCGTCGGTCTGCGCGGCCCGCTCCCCCTCCGCCTCGAGGAACGCCATCGTCCGCAGGGACACGTCGGTGGACAGCGAAGCGATGCCCGGTGTGTCGATGAGCGTGTGGCGACGCAGGCGGGCGCTGGGCAGGCGTACCTCGAGGTGGTCGAACTGTTCGGCGGGCCGGCCCAGGGAAATGTCGATGGACCCGGATGTACGGCGGAACGGCCGCGATTCCGTGGTGCCGTCGGTGAGATGGGCGGTGACCGCATAGGTGGGGCCGTCGGCGTACCAGGTGACGATGCGGGTGCACTCGCCTGCGTCGGTGGGCGCCAGCTCCTCGCCGACCAGCGCGTTGAGCAGCGTGGACTTGCCCGCCTTCACCTTACCGGCGATGGCCACCCGCAGCGGCTCGTCCACCCGCCGGCGGGCCGCCGCGAGCACGGGCCGGGACGTGGGGTCGCGGATCTCGACGAGCGCGCGGTCGAGCAGCTGACGAACCCGGCCGATCAGGCTTCCGGAGCTCATGCGACCTCCAGCCGGTCGAGTTCGCGGCGCTGCTCGGCCAGCTCGCGGGCTCGGGCAGCACGGGAAGTCTCGGACAGCGCGGCCGTGCTCCGGACCGCCGCGGCCGTCGCCTCGGCGGAGCGCTGCACCGCCTGCGCCCGTGCCGCGAAATCGTCGCGCAGGAACCGCTGCGTCCGGCGGACCGCTTCGCGCGAATCCCGGCCGACGTGGAACGCGACATCGTCCACGTACCGGCGCAGCTCCGCCTTCGCCTGCAGCCGCCGCTGCTGCGCCTGGCGCTCGCGCTCCTGCTTGATCAGCCGCCGCCCGAGGGTCATCCCGGCCAGCAATCCGAGCGGCGCGGCAAGGGCCACGTTGAAAAGCGCGCCGACCGCGCCCAGCATGTAGAACCCGCCGTAGGTGACGCGCGCCGCGGTGAACGCCCCGAGGAATTGCTGCAGGCCGGACTTCTCGAAGCTGACATCGAGGTCCGTGACCTTCCGCAGCGCCAGTTCCGGCGACGGCAGGTCGACGTCCAGGCTGTCGTACTCGATGTCGAAGCGCTCGGCCACCTCGCGGGCGAGCTTCTCGGTGCGGGCGACGAGCAGCATCAGATTGTCGACGGCGGCCGCTGTGGCCTCCCGCGCGGCCCAGGTCTGGAAGTCTCGCCAGATGTCGCGTGGGTCGCCCTGGTCGAGCAGCTCCTCCCCGCGGCGCACCATCAGCCTCAGCCGTTCGTAGAGGTCGTGGTCGACGTCGGCGGTGAGGTCCTGGATGCCGTCGGTCAGTACGGTCCGCCAGGAGCCCTCCCCGAGCAAGGCACTTCGCCGGGTCTTCTCCGCGTAACGCTCCACGAGTGCCGGAGCGGCTGCGGGCACGGCCGCAACGGCATGTTCGGCCTCGACGCGCTCGCGCAGCTGGGTGACGACGAAGGCGAGTTCGGCGCGGGCCGCGGCGAGCGCGACGGCCTGGGCCGTGCCGAGCACGTCGCGGCGCAGCAGATCGATCAGCCGGGGAAAGCCCGACTCCTCGTTGAGCGACGTGCTGTCCTGCGCCTGCGCCCGCATCCGCAGGAACGACGACACTGCCATGATCGGCACGTCAAGGCCGGCGCCGGCCAGATGCCCCTGATTGAGCTCGGCGATGCGCCGCCACTCGCGGTACAGATCGATCTTGCTCAGTATGCAGAACACGCGGGGACAACGTTCGACGACGCGGCCGAGAAACTCCACCTCGGGTGCGGTCAGCTCCT
Source organism: Actinoplanes sp. NPDC049681 (assembly GCF_044465265.1). Classification (NCBI taxonomy): domain Bacteria; kingdom Bacillati; phylum Actinomycetota; class Actinomycetes; order Micromonosporales; family Micromonosporaceae; genus Actinoplanes; species Actinoplanes sp. NPDC049681. Next base: position 216,320 of record NZ_JBITLP010000007.1, on the reverse strand, counting down.
GAGCCGCGTCGGTGACGAACAACGCCGCGCCGGCCGACGTCAGCGTTGCCAAGGTCATGTTCCCCTGGGCGGAGTCGAGGCCGCCCACGCCGGGCGTATCGATGAAGGACAGTCCCGCGCCGAGCAGCCGGCGGTCCAGGTGCACCTCCACACTTCGCGGCGCGGGGCCGCCGTCTCCGGCCACGGCGCCCTCGGTGACGTGGCGCCGCAGCTGCTCGAACGGCAGGGGCACCGCCCGCAGCGCGCCGTCGGAATCCGGCACCTGGAGGAAGACGGCCGGCGGCCGCCCGTAGCGCAGGACGGTCGGCAGTGCTGTGACCACGTCGGAATCCACCGGGCAGATGTCGGTACGCAACAGCGCGTTGATGAGCGTGCTCTTGCCCTGCTTGAACTCGCCGACCACGGCCACGGGCACATCGTCGGCCCGCAAGCGGGTGGCGGCGCGCCCGAGCCGCTCGGCGAGGTCCGGCCGGTCGGCGCCCTCGGCAAGCCGCCGGGCTCCGTCGAGCTCGGCGAGCACCTCCGCAACAGCACCGCCGCGCCGCGCCGCAGTGGTCGTCACCGATCGAACCTTACGCGGCGAGGTCAGCCGGTGACTACCACGACCGTCGCATCGAACTTGTCAAAAATCTGCCCCCGGTAGGATCCAGGGTCATGCCACTGTTCGGTGCGCACGTGCCGCCGTCGCCGTACGAGGGTCTGGACGCCCTGCAGCGGCTGGAACGGGACACCGGCCCGCTCGACATCGTGCATCTCTTCCAGCCGTGGGCGCCGAGCCCGGTCAGCGACTTCCACGAGGAGTGGCTGCGTCCGGCCCACGACAGCGGACGCATCGTGCTGCTGACCTGGGAGCCGTGGCACCTGGACGGTGGGATCCAGCAGGCGGCGTACACGGCGGCCCGGATCGCCGCCGGAGATCACGACCCGCACATCCTGGCCTGGGCACGGGCCTTGGCCCGTCTCGACTTCGAGGTCTATCTCCGTCCCCTGCACGAGATGAACGGAACCTGGTATCCGTGGGCGGCCGGCGTGCCCGGTTCCAGCCCGGCCGACGTGGTGGCTGCCTGGCGTCATCTGCGCGAGGTCTTCGCCGATGCCGGTGCCGACCGGGTGCGGTGGGTGTGGTCACCCCTCTGCGACGACGTGCCGGCCACCAACCGCTTCGAACTCAGTTACCCGGGTACGGACGCGGTCGACGTACTGGCGCTCGACGGCTACAACTGGGGTGCCGACGTGCCAGAGTACGGCGGATGGCGTGACGTCGACACCTTGTTCGCCGATGCCTACGCCCGGCTGATCGCGCTGGGCCCGCAGCCGATGTGGTTCGCGGAGGTCGGCTGCAGCCCGGTGGGCGGCGACAAGCCCGCCTGGGTGGCCGACCTGCTCACGCCCGGGCGGTTCCCGCGCTGCGCCGCGGTGGTCTGGTTCAACGTGAACAAGGAGCAGGACTGGCGACTCTCCTCGCCGCCCTCGGCCGCGCGGACGGTCGCCCGCTCACTTCGTCCCTGATCCCGGTCCGGACAGTTTCACGCAGTGCATGAGACCGTCGTCGCTGCCGACGAAGACGAAACCGTCGGACACCAGCGGCGACGCGCCGACGATGCCGCCGGTGGCGACGGTCCACAGGCGGGTGCCGGTGGTGGCGTCGAGCGCGTACAGCCGGTTGTCGTGACTGCCGAAGTAGAGGATGCCGTTGGCCAGCGTCGGCGACGAGAAGATCGGCTTGGGATCGCCGGGGACGGTGTAGCGCCAGCGCTCGCCGTGGGTACGCATGTCGATCGCGAAGACGGTGCCCTGGAAGTCCGCGGCGTAGACCGTCCCGTCGGCCACCAGGGGCGAGGACGAGACGTACCCGTTGGTCGCGAAGGTCCAGCGCACGGTGCCCTTGCGGGCGTCGAGGGCGTACACGTGTTTGTCGCCGCTGCCGAAGATGACGGTGCCGTCCACGACGGTCGGTGACGAGCGGACGTCGCCGACCCGGGTGGCCCACCGTTTCGCGCCCGTCCTGGCGTCCAGCGCGTACATGTTGCCGTCGGCGCTGCCGACGTAGACGGTCCCGGCCGCGACCGTCGGGGTGCCCCAGACGACGCCGTCGGTGGTAAAGCGCCACCGCTCGCGGCCGGCCAGGTCGAACGAGTACACGGCACCGTTGCGGCCGCCGATGTAGAGGGCATCGCCGACGACGGCCGGCGAGGAGAACTCGACGCTGGCCCGCGCCTTCCAACGCACGACGCCCTGATCGGCACTGAGCGCGTAGACGTAGCCGCTCTGCCGGGCGGTGCCCTGGCTGGCGAAATAGACCACGCCGCCGGCCACCACGGGCGACGAGGTGACCGAGGAGCCGGTCTCGTACTTCCACCGGACCGACCGGCTCTTGCGGTCGACCGCATAGAACGTCCCGTTCTGGTTGCCGAAGTAGAGGACCCCGCCGGCGACCGTGGGACGGCCGGTGATCGGCCGTCCGGTGCTGACGTTCCACGTCTCGACCCCGTTCGGCGCGGCCACGGTGGCCGACGGCCGCGCGCCGGCGGCACCGGGGCCGCCGTGGGACCGGAACCAGGCGGTGAATCCGCCGATCAGGGCTACCAGTACCAGTACGGCCACGCCGGCCAGCCACACCGTCCCGGTGCGGCGCGCAGGCCGCTCCGGGACCCCCGCATCGGGCCGGGCAAGCGGCGCGGGCGGCGCAGCGACGGCCACCGGGGAGCCCGGGACCGGCACAGGCGATGAGGCGACGGCAGACGCCTGCCTTACCGGTACGGCCGGCGCCTGCGGCCGGCTCAGGGACGGCCGGGCGATGCCCGGAGGGGGGTGCGCGACGCCGACGGTCGCCAGTTGGGCCGCACCGAGGGCGACCGCATGCTCGGGTTGGGCGTCGAGGATCACCGGGCAACCGAACTCGGTGGAGAGCGCCTCGGCGACCAGCGGTATCCGGGACGAGCCGCCGACCAGCAGAATCGACCGCAGCTCGCTCGATGCGACACCTGCGGAACGCAACGCGCGGCGCGTCGCCTCCACGGTGTCGGCGAGCGCCGGCGCGATCATCGTCTCCAGCTGGGAGCGGTTGAGCCGGACGCGGGTGTGCAGCTGGGGCATGGCGACCGGGATGGTGACCGCCGTATCGAAGGACAGGCCCTCCTTGGCCTCGGTGCAATCGCGCCGGAGCCGGGCGAGGGCGCCGGTCACCGCTTCGTCGGCCAGGTCGAGGTCGCCGACCGCGCCGCCGAGGGCGTCGACCACGTAGCCGAAGACGGCCTCGTCGAAGTCGACCCCGCCCAGCTGTTCGATTCCCTCGGGCCGTCCGAGCAGGGTGAAGCCCGTATCGGTCTTGCGCAGGACGGCCGCGTCGAAGGTGCCACCGCCGAGGTCGTAGACCGCGATCACCTCGCCGGACCGCATCCGCTCGCCGGCCGCGTACTGTACGGCGGCGGCCTCCGGTTCGGTCAGCAGCCGGACGTCCTCGACGCCGGCCATCCGCACGGCTTGGCCGAGCAGCTCGCATTTGTAAGGACCCCAGTTGGCGGGGTGGGTCACCGTCACCACGGCCGGTGGGCTCTGCTGATAGCCGGCGGCGATCTGCAGGACGGAGCGCAGCAGCCGGGCCATCAACGTGTGTGCCGCCAGGGGCGAGCCGCCGACCAGCAGCGGCACCGGGTCGCCGACGCGGCGTTTGAACTCGCGGGCCAGCCGGGACGGTTCGGCGGATCCGCGCCGCTCGGCCGCCTCGCCGATCAGCACCTCGCCGTCGTCGCCCAGGAAGACCAGCGACGGAATCTCGAGCCGCCGGCTGCCGAGCCGGATCATCTCGACGCGGCCGCCGACGCTTACCGCCGCCGCGGTGTGCGTGGTGCCGAGGTCGACGCCTAGCCCGTACTCCACGGACTCCTCCCGCCTGTGGGCGTGGTCGTCAAGTCTAGGACGGTTGTGGTGAGGCCGCGACGGCCGAGCGACCGGTCCCGGGCGCCAGCCGCGGGGTCGGGCGCCAGTACGGATGGGCCAACGCGTGGGTCAGTGCCCGCCGCGACCGGTCGTCCAGCGTGAAGTCGACCGGCGGCGCGTAGGGCAGGTTGAACCACACGACGGCCCGGATCAACGGGTACGACGTGCGGAACGTGTCCAGCGCCTTCGTCACCCAGGCGGCCTGATCACCGCCCTGCTCGACCGTCGCGATCTCGCTCACCATGATCGGCTTGCCGAACCTGCGCAGCTTCTTGTAGTCACCGGCGAAGATGGTGCCGGCACTCGTCCACGAGCTCCACGGTCGCGTCTTTCCCCAGTTCATGCCGCTGACGCCGAGCCAGTCGACATAGTCGTCGCCGGGATAGAAGTCGTCCGGGGAGTACGGCCGGCTCATCCCGTACCCGGAATTCAGTGACCAGACCCAGGAAACGTTGGTCGCGCCGGCCGCCCGGAAGATGTCGTGCACGTGGCGCCACGCGCGCACATAGCCTCGCGGCGTGTTCCCGTTGACCCCGACCGACCACGGATACCACCAGCCGTTCGCCTCGTGCATGAACTTGATCAGAACCGGTCGCCGGTAAGCGGCCAGCCCTTTGGCCCAACTGCGGATGTACGCGTCATACCGGCCGGACGCGATGACGTCGACGCTGGCGGCGGCCTGGTCCGGACTGGAGTAGCCGCCGGGCGGGCGGGCCCAGGGCTCCCAGACGATCATGGGTACGGAACCGGCCTCGGAGACGGCGTTCAGCCAGTCCTCCCGCAGCCGCACCTCACCGCTGCGCCACTGCTGGAACCACTGGACGAGCTGGACCCGGTCCCCCGCGTAGGTGCGCAGGACCTCGGCCGGGGTGGTGCCACCGTCGCCGTGTGAGAGCCCGAAGTACGCACCGGTCGTCGGCGGCACCAGGCGCCGGGGCGCGCTCTTCGGTACGGGGGTCGGCAACGGCACGACGAATGCGCCCGCCGGCACGTGCGAGTCGGCCACCAGGGAACTCGACCAGCGGGGCTCGGCAGCGGCCGGCGCGAAGAGGGACACGACCATGGCTGCGGCGATGCCCAGGCGCAGGCCGGCCCGAAGCCCGGCGGACTGGCGTGGGCGCCAGGTCACCGCGGTGATCGGACCGCTCAGCAGCAGCGCCATGAACGCCGTCCAGAACAGCCCGATGGGTGAGATCCCGGCGCGGCCCTCGCGCAGCAGCAGCGCCAGCCCGCTGATCATCGCGAGCAGGAGCAGCACCGGCGGCACCACCAGTCCGGAGAAGCGCCGCTGGTGATATTTGACGGAGATCAGCGTGCCCGGCCGGCGGCCCAGGAGCACCCGGACCGCCGCGGACAGGAACATGACCGCACTGGAGAGCGTCACTTGCAGGGAACGCAGCCCGGCCACCACACCCCGATGGGCGATGGCGATGAACAGGAACAAGGCAGCCAGGTACGGGCCCGCATGCCACAGATACGCCGCGTCGCTCGGTGACGCGACCATGGCGAACCGGGTGACGGCGTAGCTCAGTGACGAGACGGCGAACACCAGCTGCAGGCCGGCGAACAGATAACTGACCGTGGTGTCCAGGTAGTGCAGCCTGTGCCGCAGCGTCAGACCCCGGTGCCACAGCGGCGAGTCACGAAGCAGCAGGCGCAGGCTGTCCATGGCCCAGCGCTGCCGCTGGGCCAGGTATTCGGCGACGGTTTCGGGCGCCGTCCCGGTGCTCACCGGACGTGGATGGAAGACGCTACGCCAGCCGGCGGAGTGCAGCCGGTAGGACGTGTGCAGGTCCTCGACGAAACCCCACTCGCTGAAACCACCGATCGAGGCCAGCGCGGCCCGCCGGTACACCGTGCCGTTGCCGCAGGAGATGGCGCCGCCGTCGCGGTCCTTGGCGGGCTGGATCACCGTGTAGAAATAGGTCTCCCGGTTGTTGAGCACATCCCGCCCGGTCAGCGCGAACCGCTGGTAGGTGCAGACGAACGCCACCCACTCGTCGCGCAGATAGCCGATGGTCTGCTCGGCGAGGTCCGGCTCGGCCACGTGGTCGGCGTCCAGCGTCACCACGAAGTCCCCGTCGGTGTATTCCAGGGCGTGGTTGAGGTTGCCGGCCTTGCCCCGGGCGCCGCCGGTACGGGTGAAACACACGACCCCCAGCCGCGCGGCCAACGCGTCGATCTCCTGCCAGCCCGCCTTGCCGGCCAACCGGCCGTCGTTGAGCACGTACGTCCGATGCGGATAGGTGATCCGCAGCGCCGCCAGCAGCGTCTTCTCCACCATCTCGACCGGTTCGCCGCACACCGTGATGAACACGTCGAGCGTGCCGAAGGGCGGCCTCGGCGGCCCCGGACGCCACCGAGCACGCATGATCAGTACGGCGGTGCAGGCCAGCTGAAACCAGCAGAGAGCCTCGGTGACCAGCAGCACCCGGCCGGGCACCCCGGTGCCGCCCAGCGTGCCGAGCCGCCACCACAGGTATCTCCCGCCGAGGCCGACGGCCGCCAGGACAGAGGCGCGGAGCACGAACCTGAGACCGGCGCGGGGCGGGCGCTTCCATCGGGCGTCGCCGACGGGCGGGGTGGGGACCGCGGGTGGATCGGCGACCGCGGGCGGGTTCAGCACCGTCAATGGGCACCTCTGGATGCCGGATCCCCGTACATGACACAGAGGGTAGGACTTACGATTCGGTCCGTGAATCAACTGTCAGGTCTGGGTCAATAACCTGGTCACTTATAGACGACCGGCCGACGGCGCGCCGCCCCATTTCAGCGGATCCCGCGGTATTCGACCGAAACCGTACTGATTCTCGCCAGGACCCGTCGCAATAGGAACGACTTACCACGACACCTTCACCGCACGCCTGCTTCGGGTGCCGCCCTGGTCCACGCTTCCAGGAGCACGCGGCTGGAGGCCGCCGTCCGCTTGCCGTGCGGGGCGGGGCGGGATCAACCGTCAGCACCTCGCCCCCTCGATGAGGTGCCCGGCTCGACGCAGCGCGGACCGCAGATCGGCCTGCCGGTCGATGCCGTCCGAGTGCCGAGTGGGCATAAGGGAACCCCCTACAATCACTCGTCGTAAAGTCTCGGATGTCCCATTTCTCCGGCGGGTACATCCCGTTTACTCATTTCGTCCTATCGGGTGGTCCTTGCTGGCCTCAGCGAGCAGTTCCTATGCTGCGCGAGCTCTTCGATCACCTAAGTGAGGTATGTGTGGCAACTTTCCGTTCCGTGCTGCGGAGCCGGGCCCTCGGGACCATCGGGGTCGTCGGGCAAGCCATGAGCGTCAACGGTGTCCAATTCCCGCGTCGGCGACAGGGAGCCAGTGCGATGAGGCGAGCCGCGGGTCTCGCGGTGACCACGCTGGTCACGGCGATCGTGGCGACGACGACACCGGCAATGGCGTTGGCCGCGGACGGCGGTGTCCCGAAAGCGGTGGACCTCGCCGTCGACGGTGGCCGACCGGACGACCGGGCCGAGGGCTGCTGCTCGCTGTCCGCGGACGGCCGGTACGTCGCGTTCGAGTCGTTCGCGTCCAACCTCGTCGGCGGTGACCGTAACGGCGTACTCGACGTCTTCGTCCGCGACACCGCCACCGGAACCACGACACTGGTGAGTGTGGATTCGAGCGGTGTCCAGGCGGACGCGCCGAGCTTCGACCCGTCGATCTCAGCGGACGGACGCTACGTCGCCTTTGCCTCCTCGGCGTCGAACCTGGCTCCGGAGGACAAGAACGACGCCAACGACGTGTTCGTGCGGGATCTGCAGGCCGGCACGACCACCCGGGTCAGCGTCACCGCGAGTGCCGCCGCCGGCGGCTGGCACGCCGACAGCGAGTTGCCGGCGATCTCCGGGAACGGCCGGTTCATCGCCTTCGAGACCGAGGCTCGCCTGGTGACCACGGATACCGACGGCCTCAGGGACGTGTACGTCTTCGACCGTGTGACGGGCACGCCGGAGCGCATGACCGTCACCCCGACGGGCGAGCCCGCCAACCAGCACACCTTCTGGGCCGGAACCGGGATCTCGGACGACGGCCGGTTCGTCACGTTCGAGTCCGAAGCGTCGAACCTCGTGGCCGGGGACGTCAACGGGCAGAAGGACGTGTTCGTGCGGGACCGGCAGCAGGACGTGACCAAGTTGGTCAGCATCACTCCGGCCGGTGTGCAGGGCAACGGCCGCAGCGAGGACCCGTCCATTTCGGCGGACGGCCGCTCCATCGCCTTCGTGACGTGGGCGACGAACCTGGGTGAAGGTACGGACGGCGGCTGGGAGCGCAAGGTGTACGTGAAGGACGTCCGCACCGGACAGCTGAGCCGGGAGGACCGGAACTCCAGCGGCGCCTTCGTGGGGGCAAGGGAGCCCCGGCTCTCCGCGGACGGCAGCTACCTGGCGCTGACCGCCGGCTCCGGCAGCATGGAGAACGACTGGTCCGGTGGGTCCAACGTCTACGTCCGCGACCGTCGCAGCGGTGAGGTGGTGCCCGCCAGCCATGGCACCACCGGCAAGCCCGCCGTCCAAGCCTGTCTCGACATCGCACTGTCGGCCGACGGTCGACACGTGGCGTTCATCTCGGACGACGGCTCCCTGGTGGACGGTGACACCGAGGGCAAGGACAACGTCTTCCTCACCACCTTGCCGGCCTGACGCCATGCGCTGCCCGGGCCGGGACCCGGGCAGCGCATAGCTCGAGCACGTCTAATCCGCGCTCGCCTCCGCCGCCCAGCGGCCGGCCAGCGCGGTACGCCCGGAGACGCCGAGCTTCGCGTACACCCGGCCGAGATGCACCTCGACGGTCTTGGGACTCAGATGCAGGCGACGGCCCACCTCGCGATTGGTCAGCCCGGCCGAGACCAGGGCGGCAACCTCCATCTCCCGCCCGGTGAGCCCGACGCGTTCGGCCAGGGACCCGGCCGCCGGCGTGGCGTCGGCGCCGTGTCGCGGGCGACGCGCGTTCATACGCCGTTCCTCCCGCGCCACCTGAGGGAGGAAAAGCCGCGCGTCGCACCGTACGAAGAGGTTCCGGGCCGCGTCGAAGTGCTCCCGGGCTGCCCCCGTACGCCCTTCTGATGCGAGCGCGACCGCGGCGAAGAGGTGGGCCCGGCCGGCCTCCACCGCCACCCCGACGCGGGTGAACGCCGCCGCGACCGCAGGGGCCAGCCGGGCCGCCGCGGCCGGATCCACCGGCATCGTGGCCATCAACCGGGCGAGCTGCGCGACCGCGCTCCGTACGGGCGAAGCCACCGCGGCCGCGGCCGCCTCGGCCCGGCCGGCCCAGTCGGCGGCAGCGGCGAACCGGCCGCACCGGACTTCAGCCTCGGTGAGGATCTGGTACACCACGGGCCGGTTCAGGGCCTCGACGGCTGGAAGCTCGGCGCCTCCGCCGGCGGTGAGGAGCAGCTCGATGCAGGCGTGCGGGTCACCGGAGTGCAGCATCGCCTGGCCGAGCATCGCCGCGGCCTGCCCGCTTCGCCAGGTCAGCCCCGCCGTCAAACGATCCTCGGCGGCCAGCGCCCGCTTGCCGAGCCGGAGGGCCTCGTCGAGGTCGCCGCGCCAGGTGGTGATCCAGCAGCCGAAGGTCAGCGCCATGGTCTGCAGCTCGTCGCTGTCGGTCAGCTCAGCCGACTCCAGCCCGTCGGCGAAGCAGACCGTCGCCTCGGCCAGTTCGCCGAGGTACGCGTGGACCATCCCGTGGACGGCGTTCAGCGTGGTGATCACATGGGTCTGCCCGCCGGCCCGTGCCAGCTGAAGGCCACGCTCCAGGTGACGACCTGCCGCAGTCAGTCGGTCGGCGGACGCCTCGGCCCAACCCAGCCACAGCGCGGCGTCGAGGTTGCGGACCAGTTCGCCATCGGGCAGGGCGTCGAAGAGTGCGGCTGCCTCGTCGAGACCCGCCGCTGTCTCGGGCGCGGCTGGGTTCGCCCACGGGGCCAGCGCAGCGATCGACAGCGCCATGGCCAGCAACACGTGATCACCGGTACGCCGGGCGGCTTCGATCGCCTCGGGAATCCGGGTGCGCGTGCCCGCATCGCGTTCGACGACCTCGCCGGCGGCGAGAGCGACGACGAGGCCGGCCGCGGCATGGGGATCCTTACCGGTGGTCCGCTGCCACTCTGTCTGCAGCAGTGCCCGGGCCTCGATGTGGCGGCCGAGCAGGCGCTCCAGCGTCGCGCAGAGCCGGACCGTCTCGGCCCGTAGGCTGGTGAGGTCGGCCGGCAGAAGCCGTAGCACCTCGTGCAATGCCGCGCGGGCGCCACGCAGATCACCCGTCGCCGCCACGGCCTGGGCGAGTCTGCCGAGCAGGAACAGGCGCTGTGGCGTGGTGGGCTCGGTTTCGGGCAGCAGCCTGAGGGCGGCTCGCAGGAAGTGCCCGGCGTCCGACGGCGTGGTGTGCAGCGTCGCCTCGGCGGCCTCTGCGAGAACGGCGACGGCTTCCAGGTCGCCGCCGACGGCGGACCGCTCGACATGGTGTGCGAGTTCGACGTTCGCCGCGCCGCGGGCGCGCAGTGCCGCGGCGGCGCGGCCGTGAGCCTGCAATCGCCAGACCGGACCCGCGTCGCGGTAGGCGACGGCGCGCACCAGCGGATGCCGGAATCTGAACAGTCCGGCAGCGCGGCCGGTCCGCACGAGGTCGCGGTGAACGAGGTGATCGAGCGCTCTCAGCACCGGTTCCCTCGGCAGGGCGGCGGCCTCTGCCAGCAGCCCGGCGTCGAAGTCGTCGGCGACGACCGCCGCAGCGTGTGCGACGGTGCGTTGGTGCGGATCCAGCGCCGCCAGCTCGGCCGCGAGCGCCGCATGGATCGCCGGGGGTAGCTCTCCTCCGCTGCCGGGCGGCACCTCGCCCGGGGCCGCACCATGACGGTCCGCGCGCACCAATGCGTCGAGGTAGAACGGGTTTCCGGCGCTGGCCCGGTACAGCTCCTCGCGTCGGGTGCCGCTCAGCTCGGCCGGCAGCAGCGGCTCGGCCTCGACCCGGCTGAGCGGGGCGAGCTCGAGCAGCTCGGCGGTTCCATCGGCCACCGCCCGGCACAACGCGTGCCACATCCTTGGACTGACCTGCCGGCTGCGACATGACAACGCCAGGACCAGCCGGGCCCGGGGCGGATGGCGCAACAGGTGATCCAGCAGCTCCACGGTGCCCTCGTCCGCCCAGTGCAGGTCGTCGAGGGCGAGTACCAACCCCGCCGGCCCGGCAACCAGCTCCAAGAGGGAGCGGACCGCCCGGTGGAGCCGGTACCGCTCCACGTCGACCAGGGCGACCGGGGCAGCGGCGGAGATCGACGGGAACGCGGCGGCCAGCAGCGTGAGCTGCGGGTCCCCCAGCTCAGCGAGCCGTTCCTCGCCGAGCTCGGCGAGACGATCGTCGAGAGCATTGACGAAAACGCCGAAAGGCACATGGAGCTCGAACTCCGACGCACGCCCCGAACACACAGCGAACCCGGCTCTTGCGGCCATCTCCCCGAACTCGGACAACAATCGGCTCTTACCGATCCCCGGGTCACCAGCGACGCCGACACACCGCGACATGCCGGACTCGCCGAGCGAGCGGCGCAGGACGCCGAGCTCCCGGTCTCGACCCACCAACAGGCCGTCCGCCTCGCCGTCACCACGCTGCACATCCACCAGCGTCGCCCTCTCCCCCGCTCTCGACGCGCCGACCGCACGTCGCGGCGCCCCCGCGCGTCGGGCGATCATGCCCGGTTCGCCGCCACCGGAGCAAACGGCTCCGCCGTACGTCCGACCGTGCCCGCGGTCCAGGGCCGCCGCCGGAACGGACACGAGCACGTATCCGCGCGCCCCGCACCGAGCGCGGACGACGACTGCCTCTCGACGCCCCCCCTGCCGGGCGTTCGATGGGCTCAAGAGGGTCTGTCGCCGAACGTACAAGGCGGGCGCCAGTGGAGAACGCGCCCGGCACACGCGAACCGGCTGAGCAGCACGGCTCCGGCCGTCAACCGTGATGACCCCGTTCGGTGGCCGCCGGCCCCGTCGTCGTGGCGGGGCCGGCGGCCGAGAGTGCAGCTACGGGAAGCGCAGCCGTACTCAGGCAAAGGACGTCTTGCACGTCATCGGGCACGGGAACAGGCCGCTCTCGGGCTCCGGCTCCTCCAGCATCTGCAGGGCCTCGACATCGATCTCCATCGTCAGTCACCTCCTCGTTCAGTCGTCACGGACAGGGCGACATCGCACGCCGGCACACCAGGTGCGCGAAAGTGCGACGACGTCGGTTCATCGGGCGGTCCCGTCCTCACCGGATGCCCGAAGGCACTGCCATCGGTGGCTACCGCTCCATCCCGATGGCGGTGTACGAGGCCGGAAGCCACATCCGGTCGCCACCGAACTCCAGCCGCAAGAGGAAGGCGACCACGCCGGCGAGGCCGGTGTTGTAGTCGGCGGTCACCGCGTCCAGCAACTCGTCCGGGGCGAGCATCCGCCCGTCGCGCAGGGCATGCCGGCCGTAGATGCTGACCGCGAGGTCGCGCGCCCGGTCCCGGTACGTGTCGTCTCCCGTCACGTCGGCGACGTCGAGCAGGAACTCCCCGTCGCCGGCCAGGCCGTGACACTGGGCGGGCCCGGCGTGCCAGCGCGAGCGGTACACCGCGGTGGCGGCTTGCAGCGCCAGCTCCGTGAACCGTTCGTCACCGGTTCGCGCGCCCAGCCGCAGCAGGAAGGTGCCGACGCCGGAGGCCCCGCTGCACCAGCTCGTCATGCCGACCTGCTTCGTCTGGCCGCTCGGCCAATATGCCGCTCCGTCCTTGACCTGAGCGGCCGCGGCGAGCGTGCGGCCGCCGCGTTCCGCAGCATCCAGAAAGGAGCGGTCCCCCGTCGCGCAGGCGACGGTCAGCAGATACGCACCGACGCCGGCGACACCGTGGGCGAAGCCATAATGGACGAGGCCGGCCAGCGTCGAGCTGAAGTCGGCGGGGATCGGCCAGACCAGGCGGTCGTCACGGTCGTCGGCCATGGCCAGGAGACCGGCGGCGACCTGCCGGGCCCGCTCCAGGAAGACCGGGACGCCGGTGATTTCGTACGCTCGGAGCAGCGTGAAACCGCAGCCCGCCATGCCGTGGCACACGTCCGGGTTGGGCCAGCGCAGCGGCAGCCGGCCCGCGAGGTCGGTGCCCAGCTCGAACACGCCGTGGTCGTCGAGCTGTCGGCCGGCCTCGAGCAATGCCCAGGCGGTACCCGCACGCCCGAAGTAGAGGCCGGGCAGGGTCCGCGGCTCGCGCAGGGCGCGCGAGCCGATCCATCGGGCCGTGGTCGCCGCCGCCTCCCGCAGCGATACGTCGTCGCTCAGGTGGCGGCTCGCCCGGAGCAGGACGGCGAGAATCCCGGCCGCGCCGTGCTGCACGTTCAGCGGGTCGGTGCGGGAGCCGACCTCCCCGGACTGCCATAGGCGGTCGCGTTCCGGGGTACGGGTGGCGAGGAGGAAGCCGATACCGTCCTTGATCCAGCGAACCGGCTCCCCGTCGGCTGCTGTCACGACCCGTGGTGCAACCCCGACCGGGGACCGAGCGGCGAGCATGCTACGGACGTCGTTGACGCCGGGCCGCTGCGCGGGATCGTCGTGCAGCAGCGCGACGACGACGGGGGCGTACCGGCGGGCACACGGGTTACGTTCGCCGAGCAGTCGGAGCAGGGCGGCGACCCGGGTGCGGTGCTCACGCGCCGGTGGCTCGTCGCCAGGGAACAGCGGGTCGGAGCCGGTGACGAGGTGGAAAAGCGTCGCGCCGAGGCTGTACAGGTCGACGCTGGGGTCGTGCTCCGCGTCCAGCGGCGGCGCGCCGACCTGTTCCGGTGCGGCGTACCCGGGTGTGAAGGCCCGCGTGGCCGGTTCCCCGACCGGCGTGACCAGCTCAAGGTCGATGAGCCGAAGGTCGACGTCATCGGTCACCATGACGTTGTTGGGGTTGAGGTCACGCAGGACCAGGCCCTCGCGGTGGACGGCGTCGACCAGGTCCAGCAGGCCATCCGCGAGCCGGTCCACGACGGCCGGCGGCGGTCCCCAGGTGGCGCCGTCGTCGAGGACGCAGTTCTGTGTCGCCCACTGCCGCAGCGTCGCGCCGGTGACCAGCTCCTGAACCAGGAAGAGGTCGCCCTGCTGCTCGAACGTCTCGACCAGACGCGCGGTCAGGCCGGTGCCGGACAGACGCCGCATCATGGTCGCTTCATGGCGGCGCGCGGTCCGCACGTCGGCGCCGGTCAGGTTGGCACCGGCGTGCGCCCGGGCCTGTTTGACGACGACCGGATCGCCGGTGTGCTGGTCCTCGGCACGGTAGACGCCGCCGCCGAACGAGTGCCGGATCACCTCGTTCACGACGTACCGATCATTGAGCAGCACCGGACGCGGCGCAGCGGGCTTCGCCGCCCGGTCCCCGCCGAAGGGGTCACGCGGCGCCCACGCGGGCGGGCTGTACCACGCCTTGCGCTGGTCGAGCACCATGCTGCCGTCCGGCGCGACCAGCATCGCCTCGTAGCAGCCGTCGTTGCTGAGCATGGGTACGCCGCGGAAGACACCGAACCGGTAGTGCACCAGGCTGCCCGGCTTGTAGCGGCGGTCACTCATGATGCCTGGGCCGGGCAGGCCCCTGGTCGCCTCGTGCAGCTGCTCCGCGAGGGCCCGCAGCCCGTCGTCGTCGGTGTCGGGATACACCGTCAGGAACTTGCCTCCGCCACCGCGGTCGGCTCGCCGGGAGCCGAGCTCGCCGACGTGCTCAAGGGTACGGGCGAACTTGAACGAGCAGCCGTGCGCGAGCAGAACGGCGGCAGCCCGGGCCAGCACCACCGGCGCGGACAACGGCGTGGCCGAGAGGTGCAGCTTCCAGCCTTGCGTACGCGAGCGGTTCTCGGATGGCTGGACGAAGCACCAGAAGCCGTCCGGTCTTACCTGCCAATCCTGGCGCCCCTCGCCGAGCATCGCCCGTACGCAGTCCACCAGAAGACTGTCGTCGTCGTTCGCCGCGTCCATCTGTTCCCCCATTGGCGTCAGCGGTCGATCAGGACGGCGCGAAGGCCGGACGCCGGTCGATACGAGCGCGCGTCGCGTCGGTACCGAAGTGGTAGTCGATCCTCCGGGCGGCGTCGGCCCACTGCACCATCGTCCGTACGGGGGTGAGCGCCTCCACGACGAACGGGTCGCCCCATCGCTGAACGGCCCGATCCCACAGCACGTCCGGCGGTTCCGTCAGCACGTTGCCGACAGTTCCCTCGTAGATCGGCATCGCCCGGACCTCGCCGTCGGGTTCGACCTGGAGCGCCGGCATGTAGACGCCCCGCGCGACGAGATCCGGGCGCATCATGAGCATCAGATTGTCGTTGCTCGCGACGGCCACCGACCGTGGCGCCAGCGACCTGATCCGGGCCAACTGCTCCGGGCTGCCCAGCTGCCGGTGCTGTGCATCGGTGACCAGTTCGTGCACCGCGAAGTCGGCGCGGCTGGCCAGCCCGGACGGCACGGCGGCGCCGAACCAGAGGAACCCCAGCCGGGGAAAGCGCCGGGCCACCGCCGTACACAGATCGTCGATCTGATGGAAGTTGCCGCGAACGACGGCGCAGTCGATGCCCAGCACGGGCGCGGGCAGCCCGGCCGCGAGACGCCGGCGGACGGCCTCGTCCAGCAGCGTCAGCGCTTCGACAGCCCGGTCGAACGAGCCTGCCCGTCCACGGATGCGGTCGTGCACCTCGGCGGTAGCACCGTCCACACTGACGTTTATCTGCGCTACCGCGCCCATGAGGGCATCGGCCATGCCAGCGTCGAGGTGCCAACCTCCGGTATAGAGCGTGACCGCGATGCCGGACCGGGATAAGCGCTTCGCGACGTCCACCAAGTCCGGTACGGCCAACGGCTCCCCGCCCGCAATGGCGATCGCACTCGGGCGCATGGCGATCAGGGCGTCGGCGACCCGAAAAAGGTCAGGCGCACCGAGCTGCCGGGTCGAACGGCGGCCGGACTCCGAGTAACAGTGGATACATCGCAACGGGCACGCGTACGTGATGTCCCAGATGACGTCCGACGGGCCGCTGGCGATCTCCACGAGCACTCCTCACAAGACCGGGACGAGAGAGAGGTGCGTACCGGCGTCTCCAGAGTGCCGATGCAGGCCGCCGCCGGGTATAAGGGATCCGCCTACACCTCGCGCCGCGGCCGGCCCTGCTGGGTCCCGCTCTTCAGAACCTTCAGGTACCAGCTGGACCGTTCGTCGTTGATCCAGAGTTTGAGGTGGTCGGCGGGGATCGGCCCGTTCAGGGTGTCGCGGCCTCGGACACGAGTCGCTCCGCGCGGGCCGTGAGGTCGGCGGCCGTACCGCCGGTCTGCAACATGGTGAAGTTGAACTCGGAGGTGAGGCTCGCCGTGATGTCGGCGACCGGCACGTCCTCCGGGACGATCCCGACGAAGCGGGCTCGGGTCGGGCTGAACCGCACCCGGGTGGGTACGCCGTCGACGAGGATCTCGGCCGGCACCTCGTCCAGCGTCGAGGAGAGCTGCGTCTCCCCCGGCACGGTGCCTGGGCTCAGCCGCTCGACGTCTTTGCGGATCTGGCCGCCCCACTCGGACTGGGTCACCATGTCGCGCATGCCCTTGTCCTCGGCGATCACCTTCTGCGCGCGCCGGGACACCTTGCGGCCGCCGGCGGCCACCGCGTCCGCGTCGGCCTTGAGCCCGCTGCGCCGCAGCAGCGCCTCCACCGCCTCGGCGTCCTCCTCGATGACCACCTTGGCGAACTCGTCGCGCCGCCCGATCCCCGACGACGCGGTTCGCAGCCCCTCGGCCGCGCTGGCCCCGGCCTTCGACTCGAGCACCGTGACGATCTCGATCGAGCCGTCCGGCAGGCGCCGCGCGAGCACCCCGTCGGTCAGCTGACGGCGGCTCAGGTCGGCGATCCGGTGCCCCTCGATCAGCTCCAGGCCCGCGTTGTCGCCGACACCGAGCACGTCGGACGCTCCCGCTGCCAACCGGCGCCGCACGTCCACGTGCGCCAGCTCCTCGAGCAGCTGGCCCTTGACCTTGTTGATCCGGTCGGCCACCGGACCCACCCGCGCCTTGCCCAGCACCCGAGCGATCGCGTCGTCGGACAGCTCGAGGCCGGCCAGGGCGGTCCGCGCCCGGGACAGCCCTTCCTCACCGGCCGCCACGGCGGCCTCGGCGATGCCGAACCGGGCGGCGGCGCGGTTGGCCAGCTGCTCGCCGGCCTGCTCACCGAGCGTCTCGGTGGCCTCCCGCCGAAACGCCGCCGCAGCCGTCGAGTCGGCCTGCGAGGCGAGCGTGCGCGCCGCGACCCGCAACGACTTCGCGACGGTCGCCATGTCGATGAGCAGGAACGCGGCATCCAGCAGCACCCAGGTCAGGCTCGGCTCGTTCAGCGACAGATCCGCCACCGAGGCGTCCAGCGCGATGTTCTCGGCGGCCTCCTCGTTCAGGTAGTCGCGGATGCTGCCGTACAGCGAGCCGGCACCCCACAGGCCCGCCACGGCCGCACCGGCCGCCGGGGTGAACAGCATGCCGGCCAGGATCGTCGTAGTGATCGCCAGCGCCGCCTTCACCCAGCCCAGGAACGCCTCGTCACTCTTGATCTCGGCGATCTTCGCGTCGATCGCCCCGAGCAGCACCGGATGCCGCACGTTCAGGCGCTCCTGGGTGATGCGCAGGACGTCGCGCATGTTCCAGATCTTGAGCTCGTCAGCGTTGATCGCTTTCCGGACCCGCTCGATGTTCTCCAAGACCTCGGTGACCGGGCCGGCCGCCACCTTGCCCAGCTCAGTGGCGTCTGCCACGGCGAACGAGCCCGGCACATAACCGCTGCTCAGCAGGATCGGATAGGTACGCCCGTAGGAGAACCGGGCCGCCTGATAGATCGGGGTCTTGGCGGCCAGCATCCGCCGGTTCTGGTCAAGGTTCGCGATGTCGACCATCACCGACTGCTCGTTCGGCGGGATGGTGCGGGCGAACTCCTCCGGGGTCAGCACGCCGGCCGACGGCGCGTACCTGGACAGCGCCTCCTCGGCCATCCGCACCGCGTTCGCCAGGCTGAACGGAGCCAGCTGGTCGAGGGCCTGGTCAGCGGCGAGCAGGCCGTCGATGTCGGGCGAGCACACCTGCGCCGAGTAGCGCTCCAGCTCGGCCTTCGCCTCGTCGGCGTTGTGCTGCAGCATGTCGAGGGCGACCTGCTTGGCCTCGGCCAGGAACCGGTCCGGGAACCACTGCTCGGCCATCGCCAGCATCTCCGCCTCGCTGGCGACGTCGAGGCTGATGCAGTCGTGCTCGATGCGCTGGGTGAGGTCGCGCTCCAGGTCGACCAGCGCCTGATATTCCTGGTGCGGGCCGCCGACGTCCGGGTCCTGGGTGTCGCCGTCAGCCTCGATCCGGAAGATCCTGACACGGGCATCGTCGCGCCGCCGGATCATGGCGACGACCTCGGCGCCGCCGGTGACCTGGGCCAGCTTCGCGGTGTCGGCCTCGTTCAGGCCCGGCTTCAGTAGGCCGCGGTAGCGCTCGGGAATCGCTTGGTCCGCCGTGTCACCCTCCACCTGGTCAGGCTCACGGGAGATCGTCGCCGTCCGCGCCCGGCTTCCGGCCACCGTGCCACTGTCTGCCCGGCGCGCCGCCTCGATCTCGTGGGCGTCGCCGGGCTCGCTAACCGTCAGGCCACTCGTCACGGACGGGGACTGGGTGGTGTGCACCAGCTCATGGGCCAGCAGGCGGGCGCCGTCACCGGTGTGCGGCTGATATTCGCCGGCGCCGAAGAAGATGTCCTGCCCGACCGTGAACGCCCGCGCTCCGACGGCCCGAGCCAACCCGGCCGACTCGGCGTCGCGGTGCACCCGCACCCCGTCCAGATCGGCGTCCTCGTGCCGGTCCCGAAGCTCGGGCGAGAGGGCGTCGCCGCCACCGATCCGGCGGCCGATCAATCCCGCGACGTATTCCGGCACCTCCGCGGGCGCACCGGACCGCATAAGGCGCACCGCCGCCGCGTTGCCGGCCGACGACTGCACCCGCAACAGCAGACCAGCCAGACCGTCGGCCCTCCCCGCCGCCGGTGCGGGAGCGCGCTCTTCGATCCGCTCGGCAGGCGCGGCCGAGCGGGACGTTGCCCGCACGCGGTCCGCCCGGCCGGCCGTCACGTGTCCATGATGGCGCGACCCCCGGCACGGCGCCGTGTCATTTTCCGGACCGGACCTCCGGCGCACGGACGGGCAGGGCCAGAGAACCCGTCTGGCTTCTCCCGCTCATCCACTCCGGCAGCCGGGCAGTCCGGCAGCACACGATGGGTCTGGGCTCCCGATGTGGCCCTCTCTGCTGCGGTTGCCACCGCCTCCCTCGTCGGCTTCAGCGCAGCAGCGGACAGGCCGTCGCGGCGAAACCGAAAGAGGCCACCACCATGGTCGCGCCGACGGACAACGCCACGTATACCCCGCAAGGGCGGGAGTGGTCGGACGCGGTTCGCGGAGTCCGCACCTCAATGTCCGGATTCACCATACGGTCGCCGTGCGGTACGGCAGCCCGCCCCCAAGCGGCTGCCGCACCGCAGATGTGATGGATGGGTCGCTGTTTCTGCTTAACCGCGGATCTCGCACTGCCGATCAACCAACGGCATGTCCGCGACCGAACCGAAGGACCCCCCACGCGATGCCCCTCAGCTCCCGCCCCGCGGCCGCCGCACTGGCCACTGCCAGCGCTGTCGCCGCTATCCTCATCGCGGCCGCGCCGGCGCAAGCTGCCGCCGTAGCCGACACCCCCACGAACCTCACGACGCTGGCCGCGCCGAAGAGCATGACGGCAGCGAACGGGCGGCTGTTCGTCTCCGACGGCAATGCCGTCGCCGTCCTCGGCACCGACGGAGTCACGCAGAAGAGCGTCACCGGGATGTTCGGGGCACGTGACGTCCTGGCGTCGCCATCCGGTGACCTGGTATATGTCGCGCTCAGCCAGGCCAGCGCTATCGCTGTCATCGACACCGACACCCTGACCGAGGTCGCCCGATACACCACCGGTGAATGCCCGGTCCACCTTGCGTTCGCCGGCTCCCGCCTGTTCTACGGCGCCGGGTGCGGCCAGTGGGACGGCACCATCGGCTCGGTCGACGCCGCCACCGGCACCGACCCTCGCGCCGTACAGACCGTCAGCATGTACTCCGCTCCGCTGCTCGACGGTGCTGGGAACACCCTCGTGGCGGGCGTCGGCGGGATCAGCAGCGGCCCGGTCTACACCTACACCGTCGACGGAGCCACCGTCACCGAGCTGGCGCAGAAGGACACCGACGGGTACCTCGCTCGGGTCTCCATCAGCCCCGACGGCAAAAAGGTCGCCACGGCTGCCGGCTCTCCGTACTACCTGGCGCAGTACGAGGCCGCCACCTTGACCGCGGCCGGGTCGTTCGACACTGGCTCGTACCCGGCCGACGTCGCCTACTCGAACAACGGCACCATGATCGGTGGCGGGGTCGACAGCACGTACGGGCCGGGCGGCAACATCGTCGCGTTCGACGTCCTCGCGGGCACCCAGGTTCTCTCCGGCAACGCCCACCCGAAGGCCGCCTACAACCGCCCGGCGCCGGTTTCTGGCACCTTGACCTGGTCTGCCGACGACGCGCGTCTCTACTCGATCCTCGACGACTTCACCGGACGCGCCGACCAGCCGCACGTCTATTACCTCGCCAAGGGCTTCGAGACCATTCCCGCCCCGGCCGTGACGACCACCAAGCTGACGCTCGTTCAGCCCGCGAAGGCCGGTGCCAAGGTCCGCGCGACCGCCACCGTGGCCCGCCACCCGGGCGTCACGGTCCGGTTCGTCCGCACCAGCCCGGCAGGTAACCTCACGGTGACTGCCAAGACGAACTCGGCGGGCGTCGCGACCGTCACCATTCCGGCACCGGCCGGCGGGACAGTCACCGCCTACTACGACGGCGACGACAGCAACAAGCCGTCGTCCGCCAAGGCCACCTACAAGACCATCACGACCACCAAGGTCACCGTCTCCGGTCAGTACAAGACGGTCAAGAACGTCGCCTACTTCCGCGACAAGAAGAACGTCCTCGTCACGGTAGCCGTGTCCTCGCCCGTCCCCGGCCGGCGGATCACCGCCGTGCTACAGGGCAAGTCCGGCACCAAGTGGCGTACGTTGCAGACCAAGAGCATGACCCTGAACGCTTCCGGCGGCTACTACATCGGCCTGATCTCTGCGAACAAGGGGGTGCAGTATCGCGTCGTCGTCAAGTTCGCCGGCGACGCCTACGGTAAGCCGTCCTCGGGTACCGGCAGGGCCTTCATCATTCGATGATCGTGAAGTGACGGAGGGCCGGCACCTGAGTGCCGGCCCTACGTCATTTCTGCCGCCGCTCCAACCTCGCATGACGCGTGGTGCATGGGCACCGGCGTGCTGCCGGCTGGTCACTCAACGTCATAGCCGGTCTGCGGTGACCTTCTCCCCGTCCGGGCCGACGGCGTACCAGGTCCGGTCCTGACTCTGGCCGTTCAGGTCCCCGGGCTGTGAGTCACCCGAGAAGCGGTAGAGAGGCCAGCCGCCCACGGTCACCTGCACGTCGCCGTCCGCCCGGCGGATCGCCCCGACCTCGGCCGGATCGACACCCGCCAAGAACACCTTGCCACCATCCTCGACGGTCACCGGCGGCCACGTACGCGCGCAGCTCGCGTCGCAGGTGGACCGGGGCGGCTTCGCGCTGTCCCCGTCGTTGCGATAGAGGGCCGCCTGGTTGACGTTGACCAGATGCGGGGCCTTCAACGCAGCGGAGGTCACCGTGCTGAGCTGCACCCACCGAGGCGGACTCTCCTGGACCGCGACGCCGACGACCGTGCCACCGTTGCCGGTCTTGCCGGCCTGGGTCGCGGTCTGGTCGACCACCTCCAGCTCGTCGTTGCCGGCGGCCGGTGATCCGGATCCCGGCACGGCGGCCGACGCAGCCGGCGGAGCGGCCGTGGGGCCTCCCGTACCCGAATCGGTGATGGTGATCGACTTGCCGCAGCCGGACGTCAGCGCGACAGCGCCGAGGATCAGCACCGCGCCGGCGGCGCGAACCACTCGGCCGGTCCACGATGAAGGAGGGGTGGGGGTCGGAGCCATACCGCACACACGGAACGGCAGCCGGAACGGTTCACCGATTGAACCGCCGGGCGGGGCAGCTTCGTGTGTGACCCGGACGACGAGCCGTCGTCGCTACGCCAGGAAGGAACGCCGATGGCCGCAGACGTGCACATTCCCGGAAGCGAGCTGAAGGAGGCGCAGGACATGCTCACCTTCATCCACGACTTCATCGACGTCGGCCCGCACAGGGTCGACTTCGCCGCGGCGTTCGGCCGGGGCCGGCTCGCCGGCGCGGCCGGGCACTTCGATGACCGGTGGAACGACGGCCGGTTCCAGCTGCGGCGGCAGGTCGTGGGCGTACGGGACGCCATCGGCAGCATCCTGGACGCGTTCGGCAAGACCGATCAGGACGCCGCCCGGAATCTCGACGACGGGCAGGGGTGAAGCGATGAGCAGCGCACGACGCTTCCTGCTCGACGTCCCCGATCTGTGGGACGAGGTCGATCTCAGCGGTGAGCAACTGGCCCGGATCCGGGCGCAGGCTCTTTCCATGACGGACGATCCGCGCGAGCGGATGCGGATCAACGACATGTTCCGGCAGGGTCGCGAGGTCAGCCGCGCGGCGCGGCGGCAGGGCGCGCTGCTGGCCACCGGCACGGCAACCGTCTACGACGAGGGCCTGTTCATGGCGTACGGCATGGTCTTCGCCGTCACCACGCCGGCAGGTCAGGAATTGACGCTGCCGGTGCTCTCCACGCAGCTGGGCGTCTCCTCGTCGAGCGGCCAGGCCCCGAAGGACCGGATCGTCTCCTCGGTCCGGCTACCGCACGTCGGAACGGTCGCCCGGGTCACCGGTACGGAGACCACGCGGCTGACCGCGGACATCGACGTGCGGCTGCTGACCATGCACACGATGATGCCGGTTCCCGGCCGGCCCGCGGACTTCCTGGTCGTCACCCTGGCCAGCCCGAACCTGCCGCTGAAGAACGAGGTCTACGACCTGTTCGACGCGATCACCAGCACCTTCCGCTTCCTGACCGAGGACGGGCGGCCGGTCGAGGTCGCGGACGCGGCCTGAGCGGGACCACAGAGCGAAGGACGGCCGGTTTCCCGGCCGTCCTTCTGCCGTCTGGGACTGCTGCGCTTACCCGGTGAACTCCGGCACCTGCACCGAGAGCAGACTGCCGTCGCCCAGGTGCAGCAGGCCGCGACCCGGCTGCGGGGCCCGGCCGACGTACCCGCGGCTCAGCTTCACGCCGATGACCTCGCCGTCGCTCAGGCCCTGCGGCGAGAGCAGCATGCCGGTGCGGTTGCGCTTGACCTGGCCCATCCAGCCGGCCAGGCTCAGCGCCAGCGACTCCGCGTTGCCCGCGGCGAGAATGCCCCACCCGGTGCCCTGGGCGCCGCGCGCGAGCAGGGCGAGGTCCGAGTCGATCTCGGCGCCCATCAGCAGTTCGGCGTCGTCCACGACGATCACGGCGCTGGGCTCCGGGATGCCGCTCAGCACCGTACGGAAGTCGCGGACCGACACCTCCGGATCGGTGATCACCGCCGCGACCCCCGGGCGGCCCGCGAGTTCACGCAGCGGCGACCGGCGGGGCGCCAGGACGACCACGGCCGTCCCCTGGGCCAGCAGCGACTCGGCGGCGACGAGCAGAGTCGTGCTGCGGCCGGTGCGCGGCGGGCCGGCGATCACGAAGGTCGGTACGTCGGTCAGGTCGGGGCCGAACGAGGTGAGCGTGTCGCCACCGACGGCGACCAGCGGCCGCATCGGCGCCGGGTGGTGCAGCGCCATCGCGTCGGCGTACGAGATCCGGTCCGGAAGGGTGTCCAGCCGCAGCGGGCGACGGGCGGGGGGAACATCCGCCTCTCGCTTGGTCAGCTCCTCCCCCAGTGCCAGCAGAACCTGAGCCTGGGCGGCGCCGGACAGGTCGCCGCCGAGCACGGCGATCTGGGCCTCGCTCAGGTCCTGGGTGCGCAACGCCCGGCCGGGAGCCGGGTCCGCGGGGGCGGACCGGGAGGGGATGCCGACGGAGGAATAGTCCTGGCGGTCGTTCAACCGCAGGACGAGCTTGTCCTCGGTGGTCGCCGAGTAGCGACCGCCACCCAGGATCCGATCACCGGCCAGGACGACGTGGATGCCGGCACCGGCACCGTCGCGCAGCAGGCGCAGCATCCGCTCCATGTAGCTGCCGTTGTCGTAGGCGATGAACTCGCGGTCGAAGACCTCGAAGCGGTCGACCATCAGCACGATGTGCGGCAGGCGCTCGCCGGGCGCCTGCGAGCGGCGTAGTTCGGCGAGGTCCGCGGTACCCCGGGCGCCGAGCGCCGACTGGCGGGACGTGAGCTCGGCGTTGAGCCGGTCGAGCAGGCGGCCGAGCCGCTCGACCTGGTTGCGGTCCACGACCGCGCCGCAGTGCGGAAGACTCACCAGGGCGTTGAGCGCACCGTTGCCGCAGTCGATCCCGTAGAGGTGCACGTCGTCGGCGCCGTGCGCGAGGGCGAGTACCGCGGCGAGGGTACGCAGCGCCTGCGACCGCCCGCTGCGGGGAGAGCCGACGACATGCAGGTGCCCGGCCCGGTCGAGGTCCAGGGTCAGGGGCGCCCGGCTCTGCCGCGCCGGCAGGTCGACGACGCCGTACGCGACCGGCGGCAGGGCGGCCGGGCGGGTCTCGGCCGGTTCGGGCGCAGGCGGCCTGGTCCACTCGAGCAGGGTGGGCAGGGGCGGCAGCCAGGGGCTGGGCTGGCGGGGAATCCCGGCGAGCCCAGCGGCCTGCGCGATCGCGGTGACCAGGACCGCGAGGTCGGTGACAGCCTGCGTCTGAGCCGTCCCCGAGCCGCCGCGGGAGGGTTCCGGGCTCGGCAGCGGACCGCCGAGGTCCCGCCAGGAGACCGCCTGGGCCCGGACGGGAGCCGGCGTGTCCGTGGGCACGGCACCGCCGGGGCGGCGTCCACCGACCCGGGCGGACTGGAAGGGCAGGAGCACGGACGGGCCGAGCCGGACGAAGGCGCGGCCGGGGTGGGCCGGGGAGATCTCCCCGGCGTCCGGAGCATCGATGATGTCGCGGCTCTCCGTGGTGTCGGTCGTGCGCAGCGCGATCCGCAGGTTCGTGTTGGCCCGGATGTCGGGCGTCACCGCCCCGCCCGGCCGCTGAGTAGCCAGCACCAGGTGGATACCGAGGGAGCGGCCACGCTGGGCGACGTTGACCAGCCCGGAGATGAAGTCGGGCAGTTCCCGGGCCATGGCGGCGAACTCGTCGATGACCAGCAGCAGCCGGGGCAGCGGCGGCAGCGCATCGCCGCCCCGGGCGCGCTTGTCCAGATAGTCGAGGATGTCCTTGGCGCCGGCGGAGGCCAGGAGCGCCTCCCGACGGCGAAGCTCGGCGCCCAGCGACACCAGCGCCCGCTCGACCAGGTGGGTGTCGAGGTCGGTGACGAGGCCCACGGTGTGCGGCAGGTCGGCGCATTCGGCGAAGGCACTGCCACCCTTGTAGTCGATGAGCACGAAGGTCATCTCGTCGGGGCGGTTCACGACCGCGAGGGTGGCGACGAGGGTCTGCAGCAGCTCAGACTTGCCGGAACCGGTGGTTCCGGCGACCAGCGCGTGCGGACCGTCGCGGACCAGGTCGACGGCGAAGGCCCCGTCGAAGCCGGCGCCGAGGACGGCCGTCGTGCTCCGGCCACCCAGCGACCATCCCGCCACCAGCGCCTGCGCGGTCGGGGGCTCGATGCCCAGCAAATCCAGCAACCGTACGGCGCCGGGCAGCACGCTCTCGTCGCTGTCGCCCACGCCGCGCAGCGGGGCCAGGGCCCGGCCGAAAGGCTCGTACCAGCCCGGCTCCGGCGAGTCCGTCCGGACCTGGTCGAGCGGTACGGCGCCACCGGCCCGCACCTCGGACACGTTCCGGCGGCCGGATCCGGTGACGATGACCGCGCCGCACTCCTCGGGGAGCAGCCGCTCCTCCCGGTCGATGCAGATGACGTAGACGCCGACAGCAGGGCCGTCGCGGAGCAGGCCGACGACGCCCGGTAGTGAGCGGGCGCGGCGCGCCTGTTCCAGGACCACCAGGACGTCCGGGTAGCCGTTGACGCCGCCGCGGGCCAGTTCCGCTCCGGAGGCGGCGCGGGCGGCGACGATCCGCCCGAGCTCGCCGATCCGCCGGGCCAGCGAGTCGGTGGTGCTACCGACCAGCGCGTACGCATCCTCGCCCTGGGGCTGGGTGTGCGGCAGCCAGCGGGTCCACGCCCAATTCTGCTCGCCGTCCGGTCCGGCGAGGACGACGGCACGCAGATCGGTGGGGCTGTGCCGGGCCGCGGCCTGGGCCACGAGCCATCGGGCCAGGTCGGCGGCGCGCGGCCCGGCGATGCCGACCACACCGGCGTCGCGTACGGACACCGCGACCGGCACCTCGTTCAGCAACGGCACGGTGCCGCGCCGGTGCTCGTCCTGGGTCGGGTCGTCCACGGTCACCGCGGAGGGCAGATCGGCGGTTCCCACGCGTACGGAAAGGAAGTCGGGGTCGTGCCACCGCCTCTCCCACAACCGCTCGGAGGGCTGGACGGCCATCTGAAGCAGCGACGCCGGATCGGGCAGGGACAGGCGCAGCTCCCGCTGCTCGTCCAGCAGCGTGGTCTCGATGTCGGCGTGGACCCGGGCCAGCTTCTCCTCGTACTGTCCCACCTCGTCGAGGTACTTACGCATCGCCTGCTTCCGGCCGCCGAACTGGGTGAACAGGGCGGCGATCGGTGAGAGCAGCGCGACGAAGACGAAGGTCCATCTGCCGGTGGCCAGGATGGCGACGATGGCGCTGCCGGCCGGCAGAAGCAGGACGGGAAGCAGCGGGATGGGCCGCTTGTCGGGCTTGGCCGGCGGGCTCGGCAGCCGGAACCGGCCGCCGCTCGCCGCCGGAAGGAACCGTGGCGGCCGGTTGAAGCTCAGGCCGAGGCCGTCGGCGGCGGGTGTCAGCGGCGCCCGGGCCCCTCGGTGCGAGGTCAGCTCCAGCAGGATGTCACCGGCCGACAGCAGGCTTCCCTCACGCCACGGGGTGCGGTCCTCCACCGGCTTGCCGTCCAGCAGGGCGTGCTCGGCGGTCAGCAGCTCGGCCGTACCGTCCAGCCGGACCCGCACCCGGGCCGCCTGCGCGAGCGTTCCCTCCTCGGCGGACAGCCGGATGCGGCAGACCGCCGCGCTGCCGATGTCGTAGTCGCCGGGGACCAGACGGAAGATGGTCCCGGCGCCGGGACCGGAGACGATCCGGATTTCGGTACGGCCCTGCGCCTCGGGCTCGGCGCGAAGGGGTACGCCGAGCCCGAGGTCCACGCCGTCACGCACCCCGGCCGCCTGGAGCGTCGCCCGTGGGTCCACCGGATCGGCACCGATGTACAGCACCGGCTCCGCTGCCCCGGCATCGTCGGGTCGCACCGGGCCGACCGCACGGGCCAGCTCAGCCGCGAGGCTGCCGGCTGTGGCGGACGGCTCCGTGTCGACCACGACGGTGGTGGAGACCCCCGGGAACTGAGGATCAGGGACGCTCACGTTCAATCGCACGGCTTCTCGACCCTTGTCGTAGAGGAATGGTGGACGGCGTGGTGGCCTCGGTACGGCCGCCGGTCAGCCGAGGTTGGCGCCCAGCTGATCGTCGGTCTGCGAGAAGGCGTCACCGACCGACCGGACGTACTGGCCGATGCCCTGCAGACCCTGGTTGACCTGATCGAAGCCCTTGGCGAACTCGTCGAAGAACGGCGAGAACTTCTGCTGGGCGGCCGGCGTGGAGTAGCCGTTGGCGAGCAGACCGGAGATCTTCCCCTTGACCTCGGTGAGCTTGTCCTGCAGCTGGCTGAAGTCGTTGAGCAGCCCCTGCGACGTCGATGCGGTCTCGTCCGAGTTGACCCGGTAGTCGGGCATGGTGTCTCCCTCGTGTTGTTTTCTGGAACCCATCCGGACGGATGGAAACTTGGAGCCGCCGCGGCTAGGAGAGCCGGACGGGGACGAACGGCAGCCCGAGCCGCTTGGCCGCGATGATGCGGTGGTTGCCGTCGTTGATGCTGAGGTCGTCTTTGGCCAGGCCGATCGGGGGCAGCGGGGTGCCGTCCCGGAACGCCTGCACGATGCGGTCCACCCGGGCCTCTTCGGCGTCGCCGCGCAGCAACGAGTCCGGGATCTGGTCCGTCGGCACCAGGACGGGCTGGTCGGTACGCGGCAGGTCGTGCAGCTCGCCGAGGCTGCCGACCTGCGTGAGGTCCTGGCCCTCGAAGTTCTTGACCACGAAGTGATCCGTGGGGACCGGCCCCTGGAACCTCGTGAAGTCCGCGAGAGGCTCTTGGTAGGTGAAGCCATCGCCCTCGAACTTGCGGAACGTGTTGTCGTCGAGGTCGAAATACACGGTCTCGCCGGTGTCCTTCACCTTGAAGACCGGATCGCCGTCGATGTGGTGCTGGAACTCGAGGTCGACATGCGGGAACGTGGGGTGGACCAGGATCAGCGGGTCCTGGCTCTTGACCGCGGTGCCGTGGGGGAAGAACACGTCCTGCATTCCGGGCAGCGACGACGGAGACGGCGGCCGGGCGCCGGGATCGAGCGTCGTGTCCGTGTCGATACCGCGCGAGGAGGTGCCGTCGGCCGGTGCCGTCTTGACGGGGATCCCGCCGGAGGCGGTGTCTCCCTTCGTGCCCCGGTGTCCTGCCAGTTCGCCGCCGGCGCCCAGTCCGCCGGCCGTGGCGATCTGGGTGGCATCAAAGCCGTCGCCGTTGATCGCCTGCGCCGCGACCTCGTCCGTAGCGCCCTCGGCGAAGCCTTTGGCGCCGGAGCCTGCGAACCGTGCCGCGGAGCTGTTCACCAGGGGCCCGATCGTCCTGCTGGTGTTGATCGTCGTTCTGATGCCGGTGATGCTGCCGTTCACCGTCTTCGCGAGCTGTGGCACCACCTTGGCGGCCAGGCCGGCTCCGGCCTTGAGCCCGCTCCCGACGACCTTGAGGACGGACGCACCGGGGATGAGGCCGAGCAACCCGATCAGGAAGTCGCCGAGTTTGAAGGCACCCGTGGCTATCGCGACGATCTGGGTGACGGCGAACAGTGCGGCGCCGAGCAGCAGACCGACCACCGGGAAGAACACCGAGACGACAGCGAGCAGCAGGCCGAGCAGGATCTGGACGAACGGGAAGTCCGCGAAGAAGTCCGCGATCTTCTGGAAGAAGTTGCGTTCCGGGATCGCCTCGCCCGCCGCGCGGTCGAGGGCGTCGGCGCACGTCTTCTCCGCGGCCTCCCGCATGCTCTGTGCCTGCTCGGCCAGGCCTCGAGCCGCCGACATCTGCCCCTTGGCGGCGTCGATGCCGTCCTGCGCGCGGACAGCGGCGGCCTTCTCCTCGCCGGTGGCGTCCGGCGCCGGCGCCGGCGGGGTCTGATGCGCCTGCGGCGCCGCCTGGCGCGCCTGCTCGACCGCCCGGTCGAAGGTGTCCTGTGCCTCCCGCAGCCGGGGCGTGTACGCCCGCATCGCGTCGGCCGCGTCGTGATAGGACCGGGCCGTCTTCGCAAGCTTGTCGGGGAGGTCGTCGCCGACCTTCTCGCGCAGCTGGTCCATCGCGGATCCACGGCCGGTGGCAATCGATCCGTCCCGCTTCAGGACGCTCAGCGCCTTCTCCGCCGCGTCGCCGATCTCGGCATACCGCCGTACGACGTCCTCGATGTGCTCCGGATCACCCGGGGTCGGGTCCGAGCTCATGCCCACCAGCTCGAAATCCGCGGGTGTCGCGAACCGCCGCGCCATCCTTCACCTCTCCCCCGTGTTCTCTCCAACGCCCGGCCTTGATCAGGACGTCGCGGCATACACGGCGCCCCCCGCCGAACGGTTCACGGAATTTTCCGAACCCTCACGCCACCGGCCGCGTGTATAGGGCGATCACCGATAGGAGGTCCGGCGGCACGGCCGCCGAACTACACCGAGCGATGGCGGGGAACATGGGTAAGAGAAGCGCCGGGCGGGCACTCGTCCGGGCGGCCACGGTCCTGGTGCTGGCGTGCTGGGCCGCGTTCGCCGCGGTCGCCCCGGCCGCCGCCGACGACGGTGATCTGATCAAGGTCTTCGTGGTCTCCGACGTGAACGAGACCGGCGGCCAGCTGCCCACGCTGCCGTCGATCGCGGGAAGCACCCTCGACGACCCCGCCCGCGCCGGCGAGATCCTCGACCTCAACAGGGGCCGGACTCAGCCGGACGGCGGGGCACTGACCCGTGCGGACGATCGCCTGCACCCGGGGTGGATCCTGCGCCTGCCGCAGGACGCATCCGGTCCGGACGTACGCCTGGCCCGAGAGACGGGCAACCGCCGGAGCGACCCCCCGCCACGGGCGGCCTCCGGCGACGTCATCTCCATTCCCCTGCCGGCGGTCCTGGCCGTACTCGCCGCCGTCCTTGTGGCGCTCGTCACGGCCGCCATCGCCGGACGGCGCCGACTGACCCGATGGATCGCCCGGGCCGTCCATGCCCTCGGAGAGCCGGCCCGGCGCCGCCGTCGCCTGTCCGACCGGCTGTCGCTGGGCCGGCGGTTCGCCACCGACGGCGAGACCCTGCGCCGGGCGTACGACACGATCGGCGAGGTCGCCGTCATGTTCCCCGCGGGCGAGGGCCCGGTCCACGCCGTGAGCGTCGACCGCGCGGGCACGACGGTATGGCTACCTGCGTCGGAGTCGCTGGCCACCCCCTGGCAGCGCATCGACAGCACCCGCTGGCGGCGCATGTCGACCGCGACCGCGAGGTCCGGCCACGGTGACGCGGCGAGCCAGGCGCAGCGGGTACGGAACGAACAGATGGCGGCATGCATGGTCCGGGCCGGCAGCGACGCCGCCGGCGAGCCCGTCTTCGTGGACCTCAGCCGGCTCGACGGTGTGCTCAGCGTCACCGGCGACCGGCGGGTGGCCCGCGAGATCGTCCAGAACCTGCTGTGGGAGATCGCCCGGGTCCGGCCCGGCATCCCGGTGGCGGTGCTGCGAACGGCCGATGCCGGGATCCCGCTGGCCATGCCGCCCGGTCTCGCGGTCACACCCCACGTGCCCGTACCGGTCCAGGCCGGCGACGACGGCGCCGACGTCCCGATCCGCGGCGCGGCGGCTCGCCGCCCGGTACGCGCTCTGGTCGTGGTCCTGGGCACCCCCGACGAACGCGACACCGCCCGCCTGCTGGCGCTGTGCGGCACGAACGGCGTCGGCTGGACCGGCCTGGTCTGCGGCGACATCGGCGAGGGCGCCCACTGGCGCTGGCACGCCACCAGCGACGGCACGGTGGACGTCCCGGTGCTCGGCATGGAACTCACGGTCCCGGCCCGCCCCGGCACGCCCGCCGGGCACAGCCGGCCCTCAATGGCGAGGTGAGCGGAGGGCCGGACAGCACGACGGCCCCCCGGAAGGAGGGCCGCTGTGTGCTCAGCCAGGCCAGGGGATCTCAGCCACACCAACCCGGACGGCTACTGAACCAGACTCGCAGCTCCACCTCAATCCCAGCGCAAGCCGACCTCCAGACCACCGCAATTCCTGGTTGGCACCCCGGTTGCGCCTCCCCGCCGCGAGGTATCCGCGAACGGCGACCACCGTATGGCTCCAGCGTGGATACCGAACCGCAACCATGCCGGAGTCGAATGGGCCGATGTCTACCGGCCATCGCAGGCCGCCCATCCACCTCGGGTGGCTGCTGGGCGGCGTTTCCGCGGTCGCGGCGTACTACCTGATGCCACTGGCCTGCGTTTCCCCGGCCGGCCAGGGCGTGTGGTACTGCCTGATCAGCTTCGGTTCGGCGGTCGCCGTCC
This sequence comes from Actinoplanes sp. NPDC049681, assembly GCF_044465265.1. NCBI lineage: Bacteria > Bacillati > Actinomycetota > Actinomycetes > Micromonosporales > Micromonosporaceae > Actinoplanes > Actinoplanes sp. NPDC049681. Next base: position 184,552 of record NZ_JBITLP010000007.1, on the reverse strand, counting down.
TGGCCGGGCCGCGCCTGCACCGGCCGCAGGCCCGGGCGGCGTGGTGGCTGCTCGGCGCCGGGCAGATCATGTTCACCCTCGGCGACATCGCCTACACCGTGATCACGAGCGCCGACCCCAGCACGAGCTACCCCCTGGTCGCGAACCTCTTCTACCTCGCCCAGTACCCGCTGGTCGCCGCCGCCCTGGCACTGTTGATCCGGCGTCGCAGCACCGGCAACAACGCGACCGCCTTCATCGACGCCGGCACCGTGGCCACCGGCGCCGCGCTGCTGTGGTGGACGTACCTGATCCAGCCGATCGTCACCGCACCCGGCGTCTCGACCCCGGACCGGTTCGCCGCGACCGCCTACCCCGTGATGGACCTCGCGGTGCTCGCCGTCGCGCTGCGTCTCGTCCTCGGCGGCGGCCGACACACCATGTCGTTCCACCTGCTCACTGGTTTTCTCGCGCTCACCCTGCTGGCGGATACCGTGTACGGGCTGCAGACGCTGCTCGGCGAGTTCGTCAACGGCAGCTGGCTGGACGCGCTCTGGCTGGCCGGGTACGTGCTCCTCGGCGCCGCCGCCCTGCACCCGTCCATGCGGCGCATCGACGAGCCCGGCCCGGTCAACACCGAGTCGATCTCCCGGTGGCGCCTGGGGCTGCTCACCGCGGCGGTCATGGTGGTCCCCGCCGTCCTGGTCGTGGAGAACCTGCGCGGCACGCATCCCAACCTGCTGATCATCGCCGCCGCCTGCACGGTGCTGTTTCTCCTCGTACTGACCCGGATGGCGGGCCTGGTCTCCGCGCAGCGCCACCTCGCCATCACCGACGAGCTGACCGGCCTGCACACCCGCCGCTTCCTGCAGGAACGGCTCGAGGCTCCGCCGCCGCGGCCGCGCCGCGACGGCGAGATGGGCCTGCTGATCGTCGACGTGGACCACTTCAAGCAGGTCAACGACGCGTACGGCCACCCGGCCGGCGACCAGGTACTGATCGAGGTCGCCCGCCGGCTGGAACAGGCGTGCCGACGCGACGACGTGATCGCCCGCTTCGGCGGTGAGGAGTTCGCCATCCTGGCCGCCGACGTGACCCGCGCCGAGCTGCGAGAGCTTGCCGAACGCGTCCGCCACACCGTCGTCGCCGAGCCCGTACCGGTAGCCACCGGGGTGGATCTGAAAGTCACCGTGTCCCTCGGCGGCGCGACCGCCCCGCGCCGGATCTCCGACTCCGGCGAACTGGTCCGCGTCGCGGACGCCGCCCTGTACGCCGCCAAGAACGCCGGCCGCGACCGCGCGGTCCTGGCCGCCCCGTCCTAGGGCGCCATCGCTTTCGACGGTGCCCGTGGAGCTGTGGTCAGGGAACGACGATGATTTTGCCGCGGGTGTGACCCTCGCGGTTCAGTCGCTGGGCGTCGGCTGCACGTTCGAGCGGCAACGTCGCGGCCACCTCCACCCGCAGTCTCCCGTTCTCCGCGAGCTCGGTGAGCGCCGCCAGGTCGCGGGCGTCAGGTCGCACGAAGACGTACTGGCCACCAAGTCCGAGCACGGCGGCGTCCGCGACCGATGCCAGGCGGCCGTCTGCGGCGAGCAGCTCAGGCGATGCCTTCAGGGCATCACCGCCGACGAGGTCGAGCACAGCGTCCACGCCGTGCGGTGCAAGGTTCCGGACGCGGTCGGTGAGACCCTCGCCGTACGTGACGGGTTCGGCGCCGAGCCCACGCAGGTAGTCGTGGTTGCGCTCGCTCGCGGTGCCGATCACCCGGGCGCCGAGCGACCTGGCGATCTGGACCGCCAGGGAACCGACGCCGCCGGCCGCCGCATGCACCACCACGGTGGCGCCGTCGCGGACCTGCAGGGTCCGCGTCAGTGCCTGGTACGCGGTCAGCCCGGCCAGCGGAAGACCAGCGGCCTCCTCGAACGTGAGGTTCGCCGGCTTGCGGGCGAGCGTACGGACCGGAGCGGCGACGTACTCGGCAAAGGTGCCGCGAGAGACGAAGTCCTCACGGACGTAGCCGATCACCTCGTCTCCAGGAGCGAACTCGGTGACGCCGACACCGGCCTGCTCGACCACGCCCGCGAGATCCCAGCCGGGTATGACGGGAAAGACGGCGTCCAGGACGCTGTCCAGGTATCCCGCCTGGATCTTCCAGTCGACCGGATTGACGGAGGCGGCCTTCACGCGGACCAGGACGGCGTCCGGGCCCAGTTTCGGCTTCGGGACCTCGCCGTACTCCAGGGCCTCCGGGCCGCCGTACGTGCGGTAGATGATGGCCTTCATTGCGGTACTCCCCCTGGATGTCGTGTGTACGGGTCGTCATGCGGGCCTTCGGCCCGTGTGTCAGGCGCGGGCCGCGACCGGCGGTTCCAGCTCGGCTCCCGTGCCCGATTCGGCCGGCTGGACGTCGCCGGTTGCGCTGTCGGCCGTGACCTGGCTCGCCGGCAGGACCGGCTTGGTACGCAGACCGAACAGGCTGATCAGCCCCACCAGGCCGAAGGCGACGCCGGCGACGGCGAAGCTGATCGTGAACTGCCGCTCTGCGGGCAGGGCGGGCACGCCGGCCGGCAGGTTCGCGATGGTGTTCGCGGCGAGCAGCGAGGTGACGACGGCGCTGCCGATCGAGCTGCCCGCCGAACGGGAGATGGAGTTGATCCCGTTGGCAATGCCGCTCTGGTGCAGGGGCACGCTCGCCATGATGAGCGCCGGCATCGCGGCGTACCCGAGGCTGATGCCGGCGCCGATCGCCATGCCTGTGCCGATGACCGAGGCCGGACTGTCGTGCGCGACCGTCAGGACGGCGAAGCCGGCCGCGCCGACCACCGCGCCGAGGGTCAGGGTGGACCGGGCGCCGATGCGGCGCACGAGCGCGCCGGCGAACTGCGCGGCGAACAGCGACACGATCGTTGCCGGCAGGAGGAACTCCACCGAGGCGCGCAGCACCGAGGCACCGAAGCCGTAGCCCGTGAGCGCGGGCGGCATCTGCACCAGGTACGACACGCCGATGAATTGGGCGAACATGCCGAAGCCAACGAACAGGCCGGCCAGATTGGTGAACAACACCGGCCGGAAGACGAACATCCGCAGGTCGACGAGGGGCTCGCGCACCCGGCGTTCGACCAGGACCCACACGGCGGCCATCAGCGCGGAGCCGGCGAAGCTGCCCAGCGTCCGCGCGCTCGTCCAGCCCCAGGACTGTCCCTGGGAGATCGGCAGCAGGAGGAGGACGAGAGCCGCGGCGAGGGTCACCGTTCCCAGTACGTCCACGCGGCCACCGGTACGGGAGCCCGCGCCCGGCACCAGGAAGACCACCGCCGCGAGGGCGAGCAGCGCGAGAGCCGTGGCGAGCCAGAACACCCGGTGGTAGTCCGCGTCCGCACCGCGGGTCAGCAGGCCGGTCAGGACCAGCGCCAGGCCGCTGCCGAAGGCCAAGGTGCCGCTGACCAGACCCATCGCCGCGTGCAGCCGCTCGTGGCGCACCTGCTCACGCAGCACGGACAGCGCAAGCGGGAAGATCGCCGTGGCCGCGCCCTGCATCGTCCGGGCGACGATCAACCAGCCCAGCGAATCGGTCAGGGCGGCCAGGACACTTCCGGCCACCATGACGACCATGACGGCGACCAGGGTCGGCTTCTTGCCGCGTTGGTCGCCGAGGCGGCCGAGCAGCGGTGTGAAGACGGCCGCGGACAGCAGCGTCGCCGTGGTCACCCAGCTGACGTTGCCCGCGCTCGTGTGCAGCGTCTGTTGAATGAGGCCGAGAATCGGCACCACCAGCGTCTGCATCACAGACACGATCATGGTGGCGAGACCCAGAGCCAGGATCAACACAGTGTCACCGCCGCGTCGCGACCGGACCTCGGAGCGCAGTTCCACCACACCGTTTCCCTTCACATGCCGCCCCTGGCCAGGCTGAACAGGCCGTCGGCGAATACTTGACAAGCTTGAAGCTTGATGACCTCAAGGAAAAAGACCGTAACCTCGATGGTTGAGGTGGTCAAGCTTTGCCGCTACTCTTGCGACGTGAGCCACTCCTCCCTCGCAGCGCCCGCCACACCGGTCACACCGGCGCCACCCACCACCGTTCAGCTCATGGAGCTGTTCGCGCTGGCCAGCACGGCGTATTTCCAGGACTTCGCCGCCGTGGCGGCCAACCAGGGCCTCACCTCGACGCAGGCGAAGCTGCTCAGCCAGCTGCGTCAACCGCTGTCCATGCGGGAGCTGGCCGAGCGGCTGGTCTGCGACGCCTCGAACATCACCGGCATCGTCGACCGTCTGGAGGCCCGCGGACTGGTGCGCCGGGAGATGAGGCCCGGCGACCGACGGGTCAAGAACGTCGTGCGCACCGACGCGGGCACCGACGCCATTCTGCGGGTACGCGACGAGATGCAGGCCACGCATCAGGCGCTCGCCGGCCTCGGCGACGCCGACCGCATCGCCCTGGCCGACCTGCTGCAGCGTCTGCGAGCCTCCCTGGACCAGCGAGCCTGACGGCTCGAGCGGGGCCGGCGCTTCGGTATCCAGGACGGGATCCGGCCGCCTCGCCGGTTGTAGCGTTCACCGCGGTGCCAGGACCCTCCTCGCCGTAGGGAGTGATTGACGGAGCTCCCGGGTGCGTGCTGTCTGTACTGTCGACCGTTCCTCGCCGTCGACCGCAAGAGGACCCGTGCCGAACGTCCCCCGCGCCCGCCTGGCCCTGCTCGTTTCCCTGCTGTGCCTGCCCGCCGGCGGTGTCGCCGCGTGCGATCCGTCCCGTGGCCAGAGCGCCCGGCCCAGCGTCTCGCGCACCATCCCGGCGTCCGGCCACGTGGACCTGCTCGCCGGGGACTGGAGCCGTTTCCCGGGGGCGACCGCCGCTTCCGGCGGCGTGCGCATCCACGGCCTGGGACGGCGCATCGTGCTTCAGGACGGCACGGGTGGACAACCCAATCCACCGGTGAACCTGCGCGGGCCACAGCTGCGGGTCCGCGGCGACTTTCAGGTCAGTGCGACGCTGCACCGTCCGGCCGGCCAGACCGCGTCGCTGTACCTGTACGGCGAGGTCCCGATCGTCTACGACGAGTGGCGACAGAACCGGCGGGGCCTGCGTGTCGCGGTTTCGGACCGCGATTTGCGCCTGACCGTCTGGGACGGCCGTTCCGCCACGCCGGCCACGGACCGGACCGCGTCGGCCACGTCACCCGGAACGGTCACCGTCACGGTCGAGCGTTACGGCGGCGACCTCGTGCTGTCCGCCGGTGACATCCGAGTGTCCGTCCCGGATCCAGGAGTGTTCGCCGCCGGTTCCGTCACTTTCGGCGGCGACGCCGCTCCCGGCCGGCCGGACTGGACGCTGGCGGCGCTGGAGGCGATGGGGCGCGGCGGCGGAAGCGTCGCGGTCCGTGACACCCCGATGATGGGGCCGGCCGCGCCGCCCGCCGACGCCCTGCGCGGCTTGGCCGAAGCCACCGGCCGCCGGCTCCCGATCGGAGCCGCGATGGCGGCCGCACCACTGGTCAGCGACGACGGCTACCGCGCCCTCGCCGCGACCCAGTTCTCGATGCTCACCACCGAGAACGACCTCAAGCCCCAGTTCGTGCACCCCGGGCCGGACACCTACGACTTCGCCGAGGGCGACCTGCTGGTCGACTTCGCGGCCGCCAACCATATGGCGGTGCACGCACACACCTTGGTCTTCGGCGAGGCCAACCCGCGATGGATGCAGGAGGTCGCACTCGCCGACCGGGAGAGCGTCATGACCGGACACATCAGGACCGTCGTCGGTCACTACCGCGGCCGGGTCGCGGAGTGGGACGTCGTCAACGAGCCGTTGTCCCCGGACGACGACGGGCCCGACGGTGTTCCCGGCCTGCGCGAACACCTGTGGCAGGAGGCCATGGGCGAGTCGTACATCGACAAGGCGTTCATTTCCGCCCGCGCCGCCGACCCCGGGGCAAAGCTCTACCTCAACGAGTTCGGTGCGGAGGCTGACGGCCCTCGCTGGGACGCCCTGTACGCCCTGGTCACCCGTCTCAAGCGGCGTGGAGTGCCCATCGATGGGGTCGGTTTCCAGAGTCATGTCCACGAAGCCGGCGACCACATCGACCCCGCCGTGCTGCGGTCGCACATCGCCGCGCTGGCCGAGCTCGGCCTCTCCGCGCGCATCTCCGAGATCGACGTGTACGGCGAATCACCCCGTGTTCAGGCCGCCCAGTTCGCCGGCGTGCTGGGTGCCTGCCTGTCCGAGCCGACCTGCACCTCGTTCACCACTTGGGGCATCACCGATCGCTACGGCTCCACCGCCGAACACGACAGCTATCCACTGGAACCGGGCGACGAACTGCCCTGGGACGAGCGACTACGCCCGAAGCCCGCCGTCGGCGCCCTGCAGGACACGCTTCGAGCCGCCCGCCGGTGATCGTCACGGCGCCTCGTCGTCGTGTCCTATGCCTCCGGCTCCCAGGCAATCAGCTGGTCGAGGACGCGCCGGTCGCCGTCGAGCCGCAGCGAGTCCATCGGAATGCGGCCGTAGCAGAACATGACCAGTTCATTGGCCGTGCCCTGGGCGCAGACATAGGCCGCCTCCGGGCCTACGCCGACGACCGGCGTGGGGAGGCGGGCGGTCCGGGCGCCGTCGGCGGAGAACCAGAGCCGCCACGAACGGCCCTCGGTGGCGTGGTAGTCGACGACCGCGGGCTGGTGCGGCCACGCGGCCGTCGTCGCGACGCAGGTGGTCAGGAACTCGTCGACACCGTCGAGTGCCACCTCGTCCGGCAGCGGCTGCGGGGCGCCCACGGCGACCTGCGCGTCGTAGGTGTGCACGGCGACCTGCTGGAGCTGGTGCCGGGCGACGGCACCGGTCGTCTGCGGCGACTGCGACGGACCCCACCACGTCCAGCAACCACGATCCGGGCCGGCCTCCCGCAGCGCGTCCAGCAGCTCCCCCGTCGACGCGGCGAACCAGGCCAGCAGGGCCTCGCGCTCCCTGGGCGCCACGGGGGCGGACATCGCCGGAGGCGCGTCCGCGGGCCCCGCGGCCACGATGGCGGCCCACTTGCGGCGCCCCTCGCCGAGGTGCTGCACCAGGTCGAACAACGTCCACTCGGGGCATGTCGGCACCCGCACGTCGAGGCTCGGTGCCGCGGCGACCGCCGCCCGGAAAGCGGTCGATCGTTCGTCCATCAGCCGCAACAGGTCAGCGAACTCCAGAGTCTCTTCCACCGCGGCTTTGTACCACCCGCATCCGACAACCGACAGCGGGTTTCCCCCCTCCCGACGGCGGGACCACCGTGCCGGGCATCTCGCCCGGAATGCCCGGCGCAGTGATCGGCATCGCACCGATCGGCGGGCCGGCCGACGGCGCGGTCACCGGCCCGCTCGCCCGCCGCTTCGGCATCGGCCCGCTCCTGGTCCTCGGATACGTGGCAAGCCGCCGCCGGCGCTGCGCGCCGTTGAGCACCTTGGCCCTCCTGTAGCCCGTCCCCTGAGCGGCACCTCGCCCGACCACAACTTCGACGCCCGGGGGACCAGCGGCCGCCGTTGGAGTTTGCTGCTCGATCATCGCCCGCGGAAGAGTCGCCGCCGGGGCGTCCACGGTGGGGCCGGACGGTTGATCGTGTCGCTGTCGCGGCCGATGGGCTGATCCCGCCGAACCTCGACGACCTCCAGGGCCGGATGACACAGGAGCGAGTCGACCGTCGCCCGGTCCGCGCCCACGTACGTGCTGTCCTGATCGATGTCGGTCGCCACCACTCCGGTTCCCACCGCGTCGGCCAGCAGCCGGGCCTGCGCCGGCGGCAGGGCACCCAGTTGCGGGCTGCGCGTCCAGAGCCGGCCGCCGTGACCGTCCGACTCTTCCCAGAGGTCCTCGGGCACCTGCCAGGCCGTCGCCCCGGCCGTCCGCCAAGTGCCGGCGATCGCGGACCATTGCATGCCTGGGTGGACGCGGCGACCGTTGGCTCGGGCGACAACGGCCCACCGCACCTCCGTGTCGTCGCGGGCGGCGGGGTGCAATACGCGCGCGTACGCTTCGAACCCATCCGGTACCAGTGAACCGACGGTCCGGTGCATCGCTGCGTGTTCCACGCACCGATTGTTGCCGCCAAACGGTAGGCGGCAAGCTGCGCGAGCGTCCCGGCACGGTGAACTCGTCAAGGAGCCCGACTGTTCATCTACGCAGTGATCGACTCAACCAGTGCCGCCGCGCCGGTTGCGGCGCCGGGGATGGTGTGGATCCGGGCTCGGGCGCCAGCGCAGAGATCAGGCAGGAGCGGCACAGGTCGGCGCGATCCCATTCGGCGTACAGGTCGATGTGGGGTACTTCCTCTCGCGCTTCCTCCGGCTGGATTTCGGTCAACCATTCCTGGGGTTTGTGGTACGGCAAAGGCCGCTCGCGCAGGACGACACCGCACAAGCTGTTCGGCTCCACGGGCCCCGTGTACCCCTCACGCACGGCAAACCGGCACAGGTGTCGTACCCCCTGCGCGCCGGTGATCAGTTCGTAGTTCTGCTGCAGTACGCGGCTGTGGTGCGGCGACAGGGGGCCGAGCACCATGGCCCTCCGAGGGCAGAACAGTGCGTGCCAGCACCGGTCGTCGGGTTCCGCGCACACCATGACCGGGACTAGCCGGTCGGGCGGTTCGTGCTGTACGTGCGGGTGGCATGGTTCCGGCTCACCCACGACGGCGGCCCGGTAGCAAGGTTCCCCGCCCGGCAGAGTGCCGCCCTCGGGGCACGCCCTCGAGTACAGCGGGTGGCACATGGCCTCGACGTTCGTGCTGTATTCAGCGTATTTATGCGTACCGTCGGGGAACCGAATGGTTGTCAGCCACGTTCCCACCTGTCTCCGCCTTTGTCAGCACGCCGATCACCTTGCCGATGTCGGCCAGTTGCACGGCTCCACGGGTACGGAAGCCACGACACTAGCAAGACCGCGAAGCCGGTCCGGGTACGTCTCACGGCGTACAAGTTGGGTTGCCCGCCCGCCGGCCGCGATGAAGTAGCCGCCGCGCGGGCGACTCCACTGCTACATAAAGCAAACTCGCTATACCAAGCGACACGACAAAGCAGCCCAGCGAGTACGGCACCCCCTCGCCGACAGCACGACCACGTTCGTCCACCACGGCGATTCCGACTCGCAACACCAGGAGGTGGACCAGATAGAACGCGTACGACACCTCACCCAGGCGCACCATAAGCGGGCCGCCGGCGCCGGACCTGTGCCCGCTCAGATCGGTGTGCGCTGCTGCGGCGATCAACAGCACGAAACCGGGCAGTGTCGCCGCCGCGTAGCGATACGGCGTAGGTACGAAGCTAGCCAGTAGACAGCCCCCAGCCGCTATCGCCACCGCGGCCGCCATCGGCGGATGAAAGCGCCATGCGCCGGTGGCAACGAGACGGGCCAGCACCACGCCGACCACGAACTCCGGTAGCCGGCCCGGCGGCGTCCAGTGAAAGAACCACGTCGCCGTGTCGGGGCCGGCGACCGCGCTGAGCAGCGCCGGCCCCACCGGCACCACCAGCGCTGCGGCACCGCCGACGATCCACAGGCCGGATGTGCTCAGCCGCCGTGTCGCCACCACGAGCCACGGCAGCAGCAGGTAGAAGAGAGCTTCGCAGGACAACGTCCAGCTCACCGTGTTGAGGCTCTGGACGTACGCCTCGTCCGGCATCCAGGCGTGCGTCAGGGTGAGGTTCGTCAGGATCACCGTCAGGGGCGGGGCGGGACCGCGCTCATAGGTGATCACCAACAGCAGGGCTGCCAGGGCAGTGAAGAGGTGCAGCGGATACACCCGTGCGAACCGTGCGCGATGAAATCCACGACGTGCGCGGTACGACCAGGCCAGCACGAAGCCCGACAACACGAAGAAGAAGGACACCCCGGCACTGCCACCGCGGAACAACATTGCGGCCACCGCGCCTGCGTCGCCTCGCAGAGCCCCCACGATGTGCAGGTGGAAGGCGAAGACGAAGAACGCCGCCGCCCAGCGAAGCCCGGTCAAGGAGGGTAACCGGGCGACGGCCGCTTCAGCCTCCCTGGAGGCGGTCGACGAGACAGCCAATTTGATCATGGCAGGAATGTAGAAGGCGGCCGCCACCAGCTGTGTCACCGCGACTCCGGCCCTCTGCCGACGAACGGCGCGGGCGGCCGCGAGCAAACCGGCGGCCTTCATCCGGGACACGCCTCGTGGCGCCGGGGAACGGGCCGGCTGCCGGTGGCACGTGGACGGAACAGGCCGCGGGCATGCGGCGGCGATCTGTGTCTCGGTCACGGGCCGACATTTAGGCCGACCATTCCGCTGCCCGCAGGCCGGGACGGGCTAGGATCGATGCATGGCTAACGAAGTGGTCGGGGTGCTCAGACGAGCATCGCCGGGGATGCCTGCTCGCGGCACCTTCGGCCGATGAACCGAGATCCTGTGAAGGGGCTGCAGATGCGCACGTATGACCAGCTCGCCTCGGCCCAGCCGCCCTACTCGGCGTGGGACATCTTCGGCCGCGACGACGAACTGGGCACCATCAACCTGCTGACGCCCGAGCGGGTGGCGGCCGCCGCGCAGCTCGTCCGCACGGGCCGGCGCTTCAGCCTCGACTATCCGGTGAACGCATTCCAGCCTTTTCCGACCGCCCCGCGGCCGGCCACCCGGCATCAGGTGTTCGAGCTCGGTGAGTTTGCCCGCGACGACTGGCTCGACTCGTTCTACCTGCAGTCGACATCACAGATCGACGGACTGCGACACATCGGCCACCCGGTATACGGCTTCTACAACGGGCTGTCGGCGGCCGACAACAGCGGCGCCTCCACCCGCCTCGGTATCCACAACTGGGCCGAGTCCGGCATCGCCGGCCGGGGCGTGCTGCTGGACGTCGTACGGTTCTTCGCCGAACAGGGGCGCGAGTACGACCGCGAGGCGACCGTCCTGCTCGATGCCACGACGCTGGACGAGATAGCCGCGGCGCAGGGTGTGGAGTGGCACGGCGGCGACATGCTGCTGCTGCGGACCGGTTGGGCCGAAAGCTATCTGTCGAAGACCGAGCCGCAGCGGGTGGACTTCAGCTACCGCGCCAAGTCGCCGGGGCTCGCGCGGCGGGAAGCAGTCGTGCGCTGGCTGTGGGACAAGCAGATCGCTCTCGTGGCCAGCGACACGCCGGCGGTCGAGGCCCAGCCCGTGCTCGAGTCCGACTTCCGGGCGCCCGGGCGGCTGCAGTCCGGCAGCGTCATTCTGCACCAACCGCTGATCGCGCTGCTGGGCATGGCCATGGGCGAGCTGTGGAATCTGGAGGACCTGGCCGCCGACTGCGCGCAGGACGGGCGGTACGACTTCTTCCTGACGGCCAAGCCCCTGAACATTCCGGGCGGCGTCGGCTCCCCGCCGAACGCCATGGCGTTCAAGTGAACGCGAGCCAGCAGTCCGGCTGACATTTCATCGCCGGCTGATTCGATGAGTCGAGGTGACCGGATCAGTCCACGGCAGGACCGGTTGTGCAGCCTCTCTCCGCCCGGTTCCTTGCGGGCTGCGTCCGGTGTGGCGGACGGGTTGCCCCGGTCCGCCATCCGTCAGTTCCCTGTCGTCCGGCTTTCAGAGGCCGCACCGCGGCAGGGGTTCCCCGCGACGGCCGACGACACGACAGCGGATGCACGGCAGCGGCCGAAGGCGTACGCGGTCGAGCGGTCACCGCGGCGGCAGGCGGTCCTCACCGACCTGCTGCGAACCGAGTGTTCGCCGGGACGATCACGCTGTACGGGTGTGCTACGAAGCGATCTACCAGTGGATCCAAGACCTTACGGACCTCGAGCACGCCGAAACCATAAGGAAGGTGACCTCGTCATCGGCAAGGCCGGTAAGAGCGTCGGCGCGACGCTGGTCGAACGTACGTAGCGATTGGTGGTCCTGGTCCCGCTGACCGGCCGGGACTCCCTGACCGTCGGGGACGCGGCAACGCCCGCCGCCGGCACTGTGCCACCGTAGATCGCCAAGAGCCTGACCCGGGACTGCGGCGCGGAGATGGCCCCGCACGCCCGGATCACCGCGGCGGGACTGCCGGTCCAGTTCGCCCGTCCGCGCTCGCCCTGGCAGGGCGGCAGCAACGAGAACCTCAACCGGATCCTGCGCGAATACTTCCCCGAAGCGTCAAGATCACCACCGACCACGAACTCTTTGGCGATGGTGGCTTCCGCAATCAAACGATCGACCCCGAGAGCTCCATAACTGGACGAAGCCCTCCGAGATATTAGCCGCTGAATTCGCTCACCGGTTTGCCGTTGGCAGGCTGCTTTGATCGGTGTCTTGATGCCCTGACCGGCGTTTCGTAGCCGGAGTTTGACCAGCGCCGGGGTGCAGGTCGGCGGCAGCCCGGTTCAGCGTCGCGGTCACGCCCATTTCAGGCATCGCCGGCGAGGTCTCGACCGGAATACTGTCCGGGCGCGTCACCGCTCGCACGCCCGCACCGGAGTCGCGGTGCTTTCCGGAGTACCAGGCGTCGATCGTTTCCTGCTTTACCGAAACAGGGCTTTCCGCCGGCCGGCGGCAGTCGAACAGTTTGCCGTCCAGGATCACGTGCGACCGGCAGTCGTCGGCGACCCGCTTCGGAGCGATGTGCAGATCCTGGGCTTGGGCGGCAAGCACGGCGACACCTTCATCGCGGTAGCGGTACGCGGTCGCCCGGGAGACCCCGAACCCGGCGCCACCAGGCTACATCCTGGGCCTTACGAACAGGCCTGATAGAAGTACGTCAACGCCCGAGTGTCACGCCGCGCACCGCGGGCGCGGCGATCCGCCGCAAGGAGCCGGCCGAGGTACTGCATAAGTTCCCGGGGCACGTCGAGCATCGCAGGATAGGCGAGCACGTGGAGCCCTCTCGAAGACTGGCTTCTGTCGCAAGGACCTGTCTGTCGATGGTTTCACGACTGTCTCCAGCACCATCCGATACGGACCGATCTGCCCGTGTCGTACGGGCCGTCCGCAAACGTGATCAATTCATATTCCAGCTGGCCACCCATGTCGGATAACCGCCAATATCGGGCGACTAACGTCAATGGGCAGTTATAAACTATGGATCACCGGCCGTCACGGTACCGCGATTTTGCGGGACAGCCGGTAGCTTTGCTTGCGACTGGGTCAAGCGGCCGGCCGAGACTCTCGTGAGTGCGACTGGCACGGGAGAAGGTCACTAAGCAGTTGCCCGACAAAGCACGATTTCGCAACCACACCGCACCGCACCGGCATTCGGAGAGACTATGGGGAAGTCCAACCTGCAATGCGGAAGCGCGACGAACCTCTTTTACGAGCCGGAGGGACTGCTGCTGCGCAGTTGCCTGCTCCCGGCCGACGACGAGCACCGCTCACACCTCCTGACCTTCCAGCTCGGCTACCTCGGCAGCGGCGAGATCACGGTGGATGTCGCCCTCGAGGGCGGCCCCGTGACGCAGCCTCCGGCGGAGCGCGAGGAGCCGGCCGTCGTCGTCGCGCGCCTGGTCGGCGCCGGCACCACGCCGCACAACGGGTGCTTGTCCGCGAACGCGAACCTCGCGTACCGAACGGTCGGCGACGAGCCCGTCCAATTCAAGTACACAGTGTGGGGCCAGGCTGCCGTGATGGGAGACAGCCTGCGCGGTGAGCTGTCCGTGGTCGTCGTCGGCCGCGTGCCCGATCTGACCGTCACCACACGTTCAAGCGCCACCTGGAACGCACCCCGGGCGCCGCGGCGGGCACCGCAGGTCGGCTGCCCGGCGAGCCGCGCGGTCATCCCGAAGATCCGCTGATCCACAAGCGGACCCGCGTCGAACGGCCGACGCTGCCCACGACCCGGTTCATCCGGAGCCTCGGCGGGCGGCGTCGGCCGTTCGGCGTTCCGGGTTCCCACCGCCGCCGTCGCCGTGGAGATATCGACCTAAGCCGACGTCTCGTTCGGCTTGACCCTTGACCGTTAGATCGTCAACTGTAGAATTCATCATGTATAGAACCGCCGATCGTCGCGGTGCGGGGCACGGCGGCCATAGTCCCGAGGAAGGACTCCCATGGGCACCATCTCGCTGACCGAGGACGAGATCCAGCAGAAGATCACGCAATACGTGAGCGCGAACCTGCTGGAGGGGACCGAAAGCCCGGCCGAGCTGTCCGGCGGCACTCCGCTGCTGCAGCTCGGCATTCTCAACTCTCGCAACACCGGCCGCCTGCTGGCCTACATCCGCGAGGAGTTCGGCGTGACCGTCCCGCCGACCCGCATCACCGGCAAGCACTTCGCGAACCTCGACAGCATCACCGCGCTGGTCGCCGGGTTGATCGCCGAATGACCCGCTCGCCTGCCGTGTTTCCCTCAACGCCCAGCGACGACCGCAGGAGAATGCCATGAAACCAGACTTCGACGTCGCGGTCATCGGCGGCGGCCCCGCCGGATCGACGGTCGCGTCCTACCTCGCCAAGGGCGGCATGTCCGTCGTCCTCTTCGAGGCCGAGAACTTCCCGCGCGAGCACGTCGGCGAGTCCCTGGTCACCGCGACGACACCGGTGCTGCTGGAGATCGGCGCGATGCCCGCCATCGAGGCCGCCGGCTTCCCCAAGAAGTACGGGGCGGCGTGGACCTCGGCCGAGACCCGCACCATCGACCCGCTCGGCTACGGCAGCGGGCCGCACGACTTCCGAACCGCGCAGATCCGCTTCCGCGAGCGCGAGCAGCCCGGGGTGGACCGCGACTACACCTTTCACGTGGACCGCTCGAAGTTCGACTTGATCCTGCTCAAGCACGCCGAAAGTCTGGGTGCCGTCGTGCACCAGGGGGTGCGCGTGCAGCACGTGGACTTCGACGGCGATCTGCCGACGGTGTCGGCCCGGGTGGGTGGCCGGATCGTGGACATCCCGGTGCGGATGGTGGTCGACGCCAGCGGCCGGCAAACCATGCTCGGCAACCAGCTCAAGGTCAAGGTGAACGACCCGGTATTCAACCAGTACGCGGTGCACACGTGGTTCGACAACTTCGACCGCAATGCGCTGAACCCCGCGAACGAGGAAGCCGACTTCATCTTCATCCACTTCCTGCCGCTCACCGACACCTGGGTGTGGCAGATCCCGATCACCGACACGATCACCTCGATCGGCGTGGTGACGCAGAAGCAGCGTTTCCGGCAGCACGAAGGGACCCGCGAGGAGTTCTTCTGGGAGACGGTCGCCAGCCGGCCCGACCTTCACGCCGCCCTCGAGAAGGCTAAGCGCGTCAAGCCGTTCAAGGTCGAGGGCGACTACAGCTACGGGATGCAGCAGATCACCGGCGACTCCTTCCTCCTCATCGGCGACGCCGCCCGTTTCGTCGACCCGATCTTCTCCAGTGGTGTGAGCGTGGCCCTCAACAGCGCGCGCATCGCCGCGACCGACATCCTGGCGGCGCACGAGGCGGGCGACTTCCGCAAGGCGCGTTTCACCGGCTACGAGACGAAGCTGCGCAAGGCGGTGAACAACTGGTATGAGTTCATCTCGATCTACTACCGCCTGAACATCCTGTTCACCGTGTTCGTCCAGGACCCCAACTACCGCCTCGACGTCCTCAAGATGCTGCAGGGCGACGTGTACGACGACGAGGAGCCCAAGGCCCTGGCGGCGATGCGCGAGGTCATCACCGCGGTCGAGAACGACCCGACCCACCTCTGGCGGCCCTTCCTCGGCAGCCTGACGGCGCCTGCGGCGAAGGCCAGCTTCTGAGGTTCCCACAGACTGTCCAGTGCCCCCGTTCAGCAAGCTGACCGGCGGCACGCGTCGTTGCACAAGGGACCACGAAGCTCCGCCACATCGACAACGGGCTCCATGCGCCGAGGGCGCACGGAGCCCGACGATCAGGTCAGCCTCGCGGTCGTCCCGGATCAGAGGCCGATGCGCTCCAGGCCGAAGCCGAGTTCCACGACCATCTCCGCGTCCCCGACCCCGTGCGGTTCGACGATCTCGGGGACCTCGACGCGGATACTGCCCGGCTGATCCATCCGGTACACCTGCATGTAGCTGCCTCGCCAGTAGCCGAGCGGGGATCGCGAGCGGTCCACGTCGCCGCCTACCAGCAGGCCGATGACGACGACGTGGTCGCCCGCGTCGATCAGCTGCTGGATCGAGCACTCCGCATGCGCGAGGACACGGTCGAGCACCGGCACCCCGCGGGCCGTACCGGGGCGCCACGGGACGCCGTCGAACTTGTCCTGGACCGGCCCGGCGAAGCGCCGCGAGATCTCCCGGCCGTGGGCGTCGAGGAAGTTGACCGCGAACACCCCGCTCTCGCGCAGCACGTCCAGGGTGCGGCTCGGCGTGCGGATGCAGGCGAGCAACAGCGGCGGGTCGGCGGACACGCTGCAGACCGAGGAACAGGTGAGCCCGTAGGGTTCGCCCGCCGGCGTGCGCGTGGTCACCACCGCGACACCACTGGCGAAGGAGCCCATGACGGCGCGGAAGGCTTCGTAGTCGAGGTCGACGTCCATCAGATCTCGCCTGTCTCGAGGACCGCGGCGAGCGCGGCGCGGTCAATCTTGCCATTCGGCGTGAGTGGGATGCTCGCGGTCAGGTGCAGCGCATCCGGCAGCATGTAGGTCGGCAGCCGGCCCGCGGCGAAGCTCTTGATCTCCAGCAGGCCGGGGCGGTGGCCGGGGGCCGGCACGACGATGGCATGCAGTGCGGATTCCAGACCCGAGCCCCGCACGAGCACCGCGACCGAGGCGACCGATTCGTGGGCGCCGAGCGCGGCCTCGATCTCGCCGAGCTCGATCCGCTGCCCGCGGACCTTCACCATCTGGTCGAGGCGCCCGATGTACTCGAGTTCGCCGTCCTGACCGACCCGGCCCAGGTCCCCGGTCCGGTAGGGGCCGGAGTGCGCGGGGGCGCCCCAGTAGCCGAGCATCACGGTGGGGCCGTCCACGACAATCTCCCCCTCCCCCGGCGGGTCGAGCACGACGGTGTCCCCGCTGGCGGCGGTGCCGATGGGCAGCGGCCGGACGCGGGTGAGGTCCGCGTCGGTGACCTCGTAGGAGGTGCACACGTTCGTCTCGGTCGGGCCGTACCAGTTCAGCATCCGCACGTCCTGCCAGTGCTTGCGTAGCGCCTGGACCTGCGGCAGGGCGAATGGTTCGCCGGCGAACACGCAAGCCCGCAGCGCGCGCGGGCGGGGACGATCGAGCAGCCCGCCGTCGCGCATCATCAGCGCCAGCGCCGACGGGACCGAATACCAGACGGAGATCCGCTCCACATCGATGAACTCGGCGAGGTGCTCGGGAGTGTAGGCCAGTTCCGGCTGGATCAGATGGACCGAGGCACCGACCGCGAAGGCCCCGTAGAGGTCGAAGACGGAGAGATCGAAATTGAAGGGCGCATGGTTCGAAAGGCGGTCCTCGCTGGTGAGTTCGAGCAGGTCCACGGCCCACGTGACGAAGGCCAGGGCATTGCGGTGGCTGATGCTGACGCCCTTGGGCGCGCCCGTGGAGCCTGAGGTGTAAAGGATGTACGCGAGATCTCCCGGATCGGCCCGGTGGATCGGTTCGGCCGGTGCGTCCGCCCGCTCGCCCTCGGTGCGCAGCGCGGTGAGGGTGACCAGGTCCGGGGCGCTCGGCCCGAGGCCGACCGCCCCCGGCCCGGCGGCGGTCGGCTCGTCGACGACGACCAGGGCGGCGGCGCAGTTGCCGGCGATGATGGCCACCCGTACGGCCGGGTTGGCAGCGGTCACCGGGACGTACACCACGCCGGCGCGCAGCGCACCCTGCATCAGCGCTACCATGTCGGCACACTTACCGCCCCAGAGAAGGATCCGCTGCCCGGGACGGACGCCCCGGGCGCGCAGCGCACGGGCGTAATCGTCGGCGGCGGCGTCCAGCCGGCCGTAGCTCAGGGTTCCATCCGCGTCGGCGACGGCCCGCGCCGATGGATCACGACGGGCCGCGGCGACGACGAGGTCCTGGAGATTCCGATTCACAATCCCATCTCCTTCGCGATCAGCAGGCGCTGGATGTCCGACGTGCCAGAGAAGATCGTGCTCGGGATGGCGTCGCGCAGGTAGGTCGCGATGCCGAAGTCGCTCCGGTAGCCACGGGCGCCGAAGACCCGCACCGCATCCAGCGCCGCGGCCAGCGCGCCCTCGGAAACGGCGAGTTTGGACAGCGCCACCTGCAGCACGCTGTCCGCGCCCTGATCCATCGACCAGCAGGCCCGGTACAGCAGCAGCCGTGCGCTCTCCGCCCGCATCTTCATGTCGACGAGGCGGTTGGCCACGCCCTGGAAGTCGGCGAGCCGGCGGCCGAACTGCCGGCGCGAGCGGACGTGGACGACGCACTGCTCGATCAGCCGGTCCATCAGGCCGAGGTAGCCCGCGAACAGGCAGGCCCGCTCCCAGCCCATGGAGTGCTGGAAGACCGCGCCGCCGGCGCCTTCGCCACCGAGGACGTTCTCGTCCGGGACGAAGCATTGGTTGAAGGTAAGGCCGCCCGCCGGGCAGGCCGCGAGCCCCAGCTTGTCGAAGGGCTCGCCGACGCTCAGCCCGGGCGCGCCACGTTCGACGACGAAGCCGGTGACGCCGAGGTGGCCGGCCGCCGGATCCGTCATGGCGTAGGTGACGAACACGTCGGCCGCCGGTCCGTTGCTCACGAAGCTCTTCTCACCGTTGAGCAGCCAGCCGCCCTCGGTCGGCTCGGCGACGGTGGCCAGACGGGAGACGTCCGAGCCCGCGTCGGTTTCGGTCATGGCGTTGCCCGCGACCAGCTCACCGCTGGCCAGGCCGGGCAGCAGCCGCTTCCTGAGCGTGTCCGAGCCGAACTCCGAGATCGGCACGCAGCAGGCGAACAGATGCGCGCTCGCGGCGAAGACGAGACCGGTCCGGTCGCAGGCCCGGCCGAACGCCTCGACCAGGCCGGCGGTCTCCAGCGCGCCGAGGCCGCCTCCGCCGTACTCGGTCGGCAGACACAGGCCGAGCAGTCCCAGGTCGCCGAGCGTGCGCCACTCCTCGCGGGTGAAGAACGACTCCTGCGGGCGCCGGTCGGGCGGCTCGCCGAACGCGTCGCGTACAGCATCCCGCACGGCGCTCTGCGCAGCCCGTTGCCGCGGGTTCCAATCGAAGTCCACGGTTTCTCCTGTCGCATGGATGGTCGGACGAGGCAGCTCAACCGGCGCTTGCACCGCCGTGACTGCTGATCGGGGCTAGGGTTCGCCGGCCAGCAGCCGCTCGGACACCGCCAGCTCAGCCATCAGGCGGGCCGCGAGCTCCTGCTCGGACAGCATGTCGAGGTCCACTTCGGGCTGCGGTTGGCGTTGCGGTTGGGGCTCGGGCTCCGTCTCCGGGTCCCGCAGCCGCTCGAGGAGGTGCTCGGCAAGGGCACGGGAGGTGGGGAACTCGAAGGTGAGGGTGGCCGGCAGGCCTACGCCGAGCTCCTCGTCCAGGCGCCCCTTGAGTGCGACCGCCATGACGGAGTCCATGCCCAGGTCGAAGAAGCCGCGCTCGGGATCGACCTCGCTGCCGGGCCCCTCGCCCAGGATGTCCGTGACGTGGCCGAGTACCCGGTCCACGAGGACCTCGCCGCGGATGCGAGGGCTGAGCGCGGCCAGCTCGGCCAGGAACGCCGAGCCGGCGGGGGCCGCGGCGACGCCGAGGTCCGGTGCGGCGGCGCCGCCGGGCAACGCGTCGAGCCCCGGGTGGCGTACCCCGGAGTCCAGCAACGCGAGGAACCCGCGGTCGGTCTGCTGGCGGCAGGCGGCCATGTAACGCCGCGCATCGACCCGGGCCATCGCAACGTCCCGAAATCCGCCGTGCAGCAACAGTTCGGCCGCGCCGCTGCGATCCGCCGCGGTGAGCGGGGTCAGCCCGGTGCTCTCCATCATCAGCAGGTCCCGCCGGGTCAGTTCGCCGGTGTCCGCGCCAGGCATCCAGACGGTGACGGTGGCGGCCCGGCCGGCCGCGCGGCGCGCGCTCGCCAGGGCGGCGAGCCCGCCGTCCACCGCGGCCGCCGCAGCCATCCCCGCGGCGCCCCAGGCAGCGGCGGCAGAGCCGAGGATGTGGAAGAACTCGAGCGACACCCCGCGGACCCGCGACCCGACGTTCTCGGCGAGCGCCACGAAGCGCAGCGCGGCCTCGACGTGCTCCACGGAGGTCTCGACGAACGGTCGCGTTGGCAGCGGCGGAGGCGCGATCACGACGCCCGCCAGCGGCTCACCCGCCGCCGGCAGCTGCGCCGCGTCGACGAACTCCACGCACGCCCCGGCGGCGACCATCCGCTCGGCCCACGCCTGCTCGGCGTGCCCGACCTCCGGCGCCCGTTCTCCGGCTCCCCGGACCACCATCCACCGGCGAGCTCCCGCGGCGAACAGCCGCTCGATCACCTCGCTGTAGGCGACGACGGAGCCGACGAGGACGTAGCGTCCCTCCGCCCGGAAGCGGGGCGCCGACGGTACGTTCGGCACGCGCACGGGGACGAGGCGCGGGACGTACCAGGTTCCGTTGCGGCGGACGAGCTCGTCCTCGACGGGGGTCTGGCGGTCCCGCGAGGTCATCGCGGCCGCGACGGCGGCGTAGTCGCCACTCGCGTCCGCTGCCGTCGCCACGTCGAGGTCGACGCAGCCACCCCACGCCAGGCCGGACTCCATCGCGAGGACGCGCAGCATGTGCCAGACGGCCGCGCGCTCGGGGACGAGCGCGGTATCGCCATCGGGGTCCTGCGCCCGCTGCGTGACCAGCCACAGCCGCGGAGGCGCGGAGGCGCGAACGAAGGCTCGGCCGACGGTGATCGCGGCCTCGACCAGCGAGATGTCGGCCGACTTCCCGGTCGCGACCAGCGCGACCCCGGCGAAGCCTTCGCCGAGCAGCCGCTCGGTGTCCTCCGTCGCCGCGTCGACGTGGACGTCGGTCGCGCCGGTCTCCATCAATCTGGAGGCGAGAGCAAATGCGGCATCCTGGTCGTCGAAGCCGACCGGCACGACGAGCCAGCGGCCCGCCGCCGCCGTGGCGTCCGGGCCGGGCAGCTCGGCCTCCTGCCACCGGACGCCGTAGAGCCGGTCCTCGAGCGCCGGGAGCACGTCCTGCGGGGCCTGGGGCTCCTCGGTCGCGAACCGGAGACCGACGATCTCGGCCGCAACGCGTCCGTCCACGTCGATGAGCCTGCCGCCGCGCACGCTGATCGACTCGATCTCGACGACCGTACGACCGTGCCACAAGGTGCCGAGCGCCCGGGCCAGCCGGGCGTTGTCCCCCGCAGGGTCCGCGCCGGTCGTCGCCGCCGGTCGGGTGGCGGCTCCGCTCAGCAGCGCGCGGAGGATAGGGCCGGCATCGCGCGTGCCGTAGCGGCCGGCCACGAGCCAGACCGACCATCCGTCCGCACCGGGCCGCAGCTCGAGGTACGACCCCGAACCGGGGCCGAAGGCCGTCGCGGGGACACTCGCGGCTTCCACGACGAGATCCCGCACGACGAAGTCCGCCTCGCCCGACACCTCACGGCACGCGGTCAGCACGAACGCCACGAACGCCGAGGCGTCGACGAACTCCTGCTGATCCGTTCCGATGCGGTACACCGGGTGGTACCGGACGCCGTCGCCGTCCGCCCCGATCGGTACGATGGCCGGCCCCCACCCGAGGCCGCGGCCGGACTCGCTGGTACGAGCCTCAGGGGCGGAGTCGATCCAGTGCCTGCGACGCTGCCAGGCGTAGCTCGGACCCGAGATGTGCGCGCCTCGGCCGGCCAACAGGGCGTCCCACGCTACGGAGCAGCCGTGCACGTGCAGCTCGGCCGCCAGCCGCACCGGCCAGGCGGAGCCGGCCACGTCCTCGGTGGCGACCACGACGAGGCCGCCCGGCGCCGTCGCCGCGATCTCGTCGGCCGCCCCGCCCAGGGCGGCGTCGAGCAGGACTGCGACGCCGAGCTCGCTGAGCCGGTCGCCCAGGCCGGAACTCCCGGCGGCCGTCAGCAGCCGCGTCGAGCCAGCCCCGAGCTCGACCGACCCGCCGCGCAGCGCCGCCGCCATCGCCTCGTCGAGGCCGAGCGCGCCCGCAGCGTACGCGGCGGAAATCTGGCCCGCCCCGAAGCCGACCAGGGCGTCGGGCCGCACGCCGAGGTCCGACCACAGTGCGGCCAGGGCGATCTGGGCCGCCGTCACCCCGGCTGGCGACACGGAGCCGGCCGCAGCCGCCCCGTGCAGCAGCTCGTCGCGGACAGACACCGCGGCTCCGGCCGCGGTCAGCGCCGCGTCGGCGGCGTCCAGGGCCGCGGCGAAGGCGGCCTCCTGCTGATACAGGCGCGCCCAGGGGAGGGCGCCGACGCCCGGCCCGAAGACCGCGGCGAAGGCGGCGGTCCCGCCGAGCCGGGCCGCCGTCACGGCCGGCGCGATGCGCAGCGCGTCGAGCAGCTCCCGCGGTTCGGAGCCGACCGCGACGAGCCGGTGCTCCAGATGGCTGCGCCGCACGCCGAGGGTGTGGGCGAGGTCGGCGAGCCCGGACGCCGGTGTGGCCGCCAGCCGCTCCGCGAGCCGCGACCGGGCGGCCTCGAGCGCGGCGGGGCTCGCGGCCGACAGGGCCAGCGCATAGGGGCGCGCGACGGACGGTACCGGGCGAGGCGGGGTGGGCGGCGCCTCGGTCAGCACCACGTGGGCGTTCGCCCCGGTGAAGCCGAAGGCGCTGACCCCGGCCGTCCTGGGGTGCGCGCCCTGCGGCCAGGGGGTGGCCGTTCGGGTGACCGCCAGGCACAGCTGGTCCCACGGCACCTTCGGGCTGGGATGCGCGAGGTGCAGGTGCGCGGGGATCTCGCCGTGCCGGAGCGCGAGCGCGGCTTTGATCAGCCCGGCGATCCCGGCCGCCGCCTCGAGATGGCCGATGTTCGTCTTCACCGAACCGACGAGCAGCGGGCCGGACGCCGGTCGTTGGCCGCCGAGGGCCCGGTCCAGCGCGGTCAGCTCGATCGGATCGCCGAGCGCCGTACCCGTGCCGTGCGCCTCGACATAGTCGACCGTGGCCGGATCGACCCCGCCGTCGGCCAGCGCTGCACCGATGACCTCGGCCTGCGCCTCGACGCTGGGTACGGTCAGCCCGCCGGACGCGCCGTTGTGGTTGATCGCACTGCCGCGGATCACCGCGTAGATCCGGTCGCCATCGGCCCGGGCCCGGCTGAGCGTCTTGAGCACGACGGCGCCGGCGCCCTCCCCACGGCCGTAGCCGTCGGCCGCCGCGTCGAACGCCTTGCACCGCCCGTCCGGGGCCAGCGCGCCGCCCGCGGACATCGCGATGGAGACCGTGGGGGTCAGCAACGCGTTGGCGCCGCCGGCCACCGCGATGTCGCTCTCGCCCGCCCGCAGGCTCTGGCACGCCAGGTGCACGGCCGTGAGCGAGGACGCGCACGCCGTGTCGACGGCCAGGCTGGGACCGCGGACGCCGAGGAAGTACGACATCCGCCCGGCGACCCCGGCGAAGGTGTTGCCGGTCCCGTAGTAGAGGTCGATCTTCTCCGGATCGCTGGACAGCAGCTGCCCGTAGTCGACGGTGTTCAGGCCGGCGAACAGGCCGGTGCGATCGCCGACGCGCGGGGACACGCCGGCGTCCTCCAGAGCCTCCCAGGCGACCTCGAGGAACATCCGTTGCTGCGGATCCATGCTGCGGGCCTCGCGGGCCGAGACGCGGAAGAATTCGTTGTCGAACAGGTCGATGTCGTCGATGAAACCGCCTCGGCGGGAGACCACCGCGCCCGGGGCGGTCTCGTCCCAGCGGCCTTCGGGCACCTCCCGCGTCGCGTCGACCCCGTTCGACAGCAGGGACCAGTAGGCGTCGAGCCCGTTGGCGCCCGGCAGCCGGCAGCCCATGCCGACGATGGCGATCGGCTCGGCCGCGCCGGCCGGAACCGGCTCCTCGACCGCCCCGGCCGGCGTCGACACCGCGGGCGCGGCGACCGACGCGTGCCCGGCGGCGGCCGTACCGACCTCGCCGTGCAGGAACTCGGCCATCGCGTCGATGCTGGAGTGGTCGAAGACCGTCGTGGCCGGCAGCTCGAGGCCGAACTCGGCGCCGATCCGGGCGCCGAGCTCCACGATGGACATCGAGTCGAAGCCGAGCTCGAAGAACCCGCGGGCGCCGGAGAGACGCTGGCCGGGCACGCCCAGCACCTCGGCGGCGATCCGACCGACAACGGCACTGAGGCTCCCTCGGCCGCCGAGCACGGTGTCGGTGCCGGCCACGGAGGCGGCGGGAGCGGCGGCCGGCGGCGCCTCAACGGGCGGCGCGAGCGCCACCGGCGGCCTGGAGGGCAGGGACGACACTACGGACGTCGGCTGCGCGCCATTGCCGAAGGCCGCCACCGGCAGCTCCCCGATGGTGGCGATCAGGCGGTGGTCGGCGTCGAAGAGCCGCAGTTCGCCACTGACCGGGAGCCCGGACGGCGAGCCGGCGGTGTCGCCCTGCTCGCCGCGCTCCAGGCCAGGCAGCCAGAACCGCTCCTCGTGCAGGGGGACTCGGGGCAGCGCGGGGAATGGTCCGGACGCGGGATGCACGGTCCGCCAGTCCACCTCAACGCCGGTGCAGTACAAGCTCCCGAGCGCGGCGGCCAGGGTGATCGGCCCGGGCTTGCCGCGGGACAGCGAAGCCACGACGATGCCGCGCCGGTTGCGGTGCGCGAGTGCCTCGCGCAGCGGCCGGGCCAGCACCGGGTGGGCGCCGATCTCCACGAATACCGCGTCTCGGCGGGCGAGCCACCGGTCGACGGCCGGCCAGAACCGAACGGCGTCGCGCACGTTGTCGCCCCAGTAGGCGGCGTCCGCCACGGGGGCGTCATCGTCCGGCCGGACGCTGGAAAGCATCGGGATCGCCGCGGGCCGCGGGCGCAGGTTGGCGATCAGCTCCTCGAGCTCGTCGCCAAGGGCCCGGACCGCAGGGCTGTGGAAGGCGTAGTTCACGGCGAGCGGCAGGCAGGTGACGCCGATCCCCTGCAGGTGCGTAACGGCCGCCTGGACGGCCGGGGCCGGGCCCGCAATGACCACCGAGCGGGGGCCATTGACGGTCGCGATGACGACCTCGTTCGCGAACGGCCGCAGCGCGGCGTGCGCCTCCTCCGGCGACAGCTGGACCTGGGCCATGCGCCCGGAGCCGTCGGCCGCCTGCATGATCCGGCCCCGGTGCACGACCAGCCGTACCGCGTCGCGCAGGTCGAGCACGCCCGCCGCCTGAGCCGCCGCGATCTCGCCCAGGCTGTGGCCGACAACGGCGACCGGCGCCACGCCCCAGGAAGTCCACAGCCGGCTGAGGGCGACCTGCACGGCGAAGACTGCCGGCTGGGCGAACTCCGTCATCGCCAGCCGGCTCTCCCGACCGCGCTGCAGCTCCTCGAGGAGCGACCAGCCGGCGTACTCGCGGACGAGATCGTCGCACTCCGCGAGCGTCCGGCGCACGACGGGCTGGGCGGCGTAGAGGTCGATCGCCATGCCGGGCCACTGCGAGCCCTGGCCGGAGAAGACGTGCACGACGCCGGGGGGCCGGCCGTCGAGGACGTCGCCGCTGACGTGGTCCGCGCCGGCCTCACCGGTCGCGGAGGAGCGCAGTGTGCCGGCGAGGTCCGCGCCGCTCGCGCCCACCACCGCGAGCCGGTAGTCGTGGTGCGTGCGCCGGATCGACGCGGCGTGCAGCAGCGCGGGCAGCGCCTCGGGGCCGGTCGCGGCGGTCGGCTCGGCCATGTCCCGGGCGTGCTCGGCCAGCGCCTCGGGCGTCGGCGCGGAGAGCAGGAGCACCGGCAGGGGCTCGCCGCGCTCGGCAACCGGGCCGGCGGCCGCGTCACCGGTCGCCGGAGCGGTCGCGGGGTCGGCGACCGGTGGCGAGGAGAGGACGACGTGGACGTTCGTTCCGGACAGGCCGAAGGCGCTCACCCCGATGGTCCTCGGCCCGTCCGCGTTCAGCGGAGTGGCCTGCGTGGCGACCTGGATCCCGCTGTCGGTCAGCGCGCTCAACGGCGACTCGAGGTGGATCTGCGGCGGCACGACGCCGTGCCGGGCGATCAGGATGCCCTTGAGAAGGCCCAGGATTCCGGCGGCGGAGTCGGTGTGGCCGAAGTTCGCCTTGTGCGATCCGATCAGCAGCGGCCTTCCCTCGTCGCGAGCCTCGCCGAAGACGGCGGCGAGGGCGCTGACCTCGATGCGGTCGCCGAGCGAGGTGCCGGTGCAATGGGTCTCGACGTAGTCCACCGCTCGGGCGGGCACGCCCGCGGCAGCCAGCGCCGTGCGCAGCAGCAACTCCTGCGCCTCGGCGTTGGGGGCGATCAGGCCGGCGCTGCGCCCGTCGTGCACGGTCGCGCTGCCCTTGAGGATCGCCAGGATCCGGTCGCCGTCCCGGACGGCGTCCCGGTAGCGCTTGAGCACGACCATGCCGCAGCCCTCGCCGCGCACCACGCCGTCCGCCGCCGCGTCGAAGGGCCGGCACATGCCGGATGGCGACAGCGCCTCGATCTTGCTCATGAAGATGCTCAGCTCCGGCGCCAGCATGAGGCTGACTCCGCCCGCGATGGCGGCGTCACACTCCCCCGTGCGCAGCGACTGGGCAGCCAGGTGCACCGCCAGCAGCGACGAGGAGCAGGCCGAGTTGAGCATCATGCAGGGGCCGTGCAGCCCGAAGGTGTAGGCGATGCGCCCGGCGCCGAAGCTCGCTTCCTTGCCGCTGGCGTAGTACGGGCCGACGCCGCGCGCGCCCTTGGCCTTGGCTAGCAGCAGCGTGTAGTCCGTGCCGAGGATTCCGGTGTAGACGCCGGTCCGGCTGCCCGCCCAACGGTCGAGTGGGATCCCGCTGTCCTCCATGGCCTCCCAGGCCGTGGTCAGCAGCAGGCGGTGCTGGGGGTCGATCTCGGCGGCCTCGCGCGGGCTGATGCCGAAGAACCGGGCGTCGAAGGCGTCGACGTCGTCGAGGAAGCCGCCCCGACCGCTGTACATGGCCCCCTCGGACCCGGCCGGGCCGAGGAATTCCTTGCCCCAGCGATCCGCGGGGGTGTTCGAAATCGCATCGTGTCCCTCGGACAGCGCCTGCCACAGACCCTGGAGGTCGCGCACTCCGCCCGGATAGCGGCAGCCCGCCCCCACCACCGCGATCTCCGGCCCACCGGCGGGTCGCATCGCATTGTCCGCATGGTCCTCGAGCATCTCGTCTCCCCACCCGGGCGCCCGTTCCACAACCGATGAAGTCGTCAACTGTATAATTCATCGTATGTAGAGCATAGATCTCCGTCACGGCGTGGTCAACCGTTGCGGGACCTGACGAACGCGGCCCCGCCTCGAGTCGAGGCGGGGCCGCGGCAGGACGGGATCAGGAGTCGTCGCCGGTCCGAGACGGTTGATCCCAAGGAGGCCGGGAGTGGGGGAAGCCCGGCCCCGACAGGGGCGGCGCGCTACCGCGATTCCTTCGCCGCCGCGAGTTCCGGCCCGGCCGGACGGCCGGTTGCGGGGGCGGCGGCGCCCGCCGGCGGACGCGCACCGGGCGGCGGACCCATCCGGCCGCGCGGCAGGAAGAACGTGCCGAGCAGAGTGACGACGCTCAGCCCGATGCCCGAGGCGCTGATGGCGGTCAGCGCGTGCACGTAGGCACTCTTGTCCGTCTGGTCGCCCAGAGCGTTGAAGAAGATCACCCCAAGCACCGCGACACCGATGGTCTGGGCGAACTGCTGCGAGGTGGTGAGCACGCCGGAGGCGACGCCCGCCTGGGCCGGAGCCACCTTCGACATCACCACGCCAGTGAGCGCGGGCAGCGTCACGCCGGTGCCGAGCCCGCCCAGGATCATGGGCGCCACCATCTCCCACACGGAGGTGTTCGAGCCGGAGGCGCTGAGCGCGATCAGCAGAACAGCCGTGCTCGACACCAGCAGCAGCTGGCCGACGGTGATCACGATGCTGCCGAACTTCATCAGCAGCGGGCGGGCCAGCAGCGAGCTCACCGCGAAACCGAGGCCCATGGGGGCGAAGGTCAGGCCGGCCTGCAGTGGGCCGAGGCCGAGACCGAACTGCAGGAACATCGTCATGCAGAACAGGAAGCCCGAGTAGAACGTCATCACGCCGACGATGACGGCGGTGCCGACGCCGTAGGCGCGGTTGCGGAACAGGGTCACGTCCAGCATCGGCTGGCCGCCCCGGGCGAGCAGGTTCTTTTCGTAGACCAGCGCGGCGATCCCGACCGGCACCGCGGCGCCCATCATGATCCAGCCCCACACCGGCCAGTGCTCCGAACGGCCGATCACGATCGGCAGGATCGCCAGGCCGAGGGCGAGGGCGATGCCGACATTGCCGATCACGTCCTGCTTCGGCCGCTTCGCCGCCTTGTTGCCGGGCAGCAGGCGGGCGGCGAGGAACAGGGTCACCGCGCCGATCGGGATGTTGATGAGGAAGATGACCCGCCAGCCGAGGTTCATCACGTTGGCCGACAGCAGCGCACCGCCGAGAATCTGCGCCGCGAGGACCGCGATGCCGATCGTGGCGCCGAACCAGGACAGCGCCTTCGGCCGCTCCGGCGGGTCGAAGGTCACCGTGATGAGGGCGACGATCTGGGGCACCATGAGCGCCGCACCGACGCCCTGAACCAGGCGCATCGCGACCAGCTCGGTGCCGTTCTGCGAGATGCCGCAGAAGAACGAGGCGACGGTGAACAGCAACATGCCGCTCATGAACAGCCGCTTGTAGCTGAAGATGTCCCCCCAACGCCCGCCCGCAACGAGGAAAGTGGCATAGGTGAACGTGTATCCACCGATGACCAGCTCGAGGGTGGCCCGGTCGAGCTTCAGCTGCGACTGCAGGGACGGGGTGGCGACGTTGATGATGTAGAAGTCGAAGATGGCCATGAACATCGCCACCAGGGCGACGGCGAGCATCAACCACCGCCGCCGGTCAGCACCGGCTGCCGGAGGCGCTGCGCTCAGTGAGCTCATTGGTGGTACCTCCCGTGGGAGCGCCAGCGAGAATGTGTGCCGGCTAACGATATGAAGCACTGTAGGCGCACGGTCGCTAGCCGTCAAATCATTGCCCGGCTAGCGACTTTTCTTGCCGCCGACTACCATTGGTGAGATCACCGACTCGAAGGAGTGGCAAGCGTGAGCGACTTCATCGACGCCTATATGCGCTCGTCGAAGACCTTTCGAGCCGTGTCCGACGCCGCCCTGCGCCGCCATGGGCTCCGCCTCGGCCAGAATCTCCTGTTGGCGGTGCTGTGGGAGAACGACGGCCAGACCCCCGGGACCATCGCCGCCGAGGTCAATGTCATGACTCCCACCATCGTGAAGATGGCCAACCGGATGACCGCGGCCGGCCTGCTGACCCGGCGGCGGGACGAGCACGACAGCCGGTTGGTCCGGCTCTACCTGACCGATGCGGGGCGCGACCTGCGCGAGCCGGTCGAGAAGGAGATGCACAACCTGGGGCAGCAGCTGACCGCGGGCCTGGAGCCGGACGAGGTGGCGACCATGATCCGGCTCCTGCACCGGGTCACAGCCAACGCGCTGGGCTCCGAGTCCGCCACGCACGAAGTTGAGTGCGATCACACGGACGACTGAGCGGCGAGACCACGCTGACGCCGCGGGGCGACGCCGGCGAGCCGCGCGATGCGTTCGGCGAACTGCCGCTCAAACTCGCCGCTAGCGAGGAAGAAGTGCTCCCCTTCCAAGAAGACGAGCTCGCAGACGCTGGTCGTCTCGTGGGCCCACGCCAGCACCCCGGCCGCGTCCGTCATCGGGTCCTGCCGACCGGCGAATGCCACCACCGGGATCGGCAACCTGGGCACGTCCGGGCGCGCGTATTGCTCGGCCAGCCGAAGGTCCCTGCGGATCATCGGCAGGAACAGCCGCATCAGCTCCGGCTGCCGCGTCAGCGCGGTCGGCAGTCCGCCCAGCGCATGCAGCGCGCCGACGAACTCCCGATCGGCCAGCCGATGCACCGGGCACTGCGAGGCCGGCAGCGATGGGCCGTTGCGACCGGCGACCGCCAGTAACGCCGGCGGCCGGCCGCGCTCGAGCATGCGGTGGCTGATGTCGAAGGCCAGCAGGGCCCCCAGGCTATGCCCGAACAGCACGTACGGCGCATCGGCGCTCGCCGGATCCGCGGGCCGCGGCCCGACCTCGGCGGCGACGGTCTCCGTGAGGCCGCCGACGAGAGCTTCCCAGTCCGGCTCGTGCGGCTCGCCCATCCGTGTGCCGCGCCCGGGCAGCTCGAGCGGAACGACCCGGGCGAATGGGTCCAGCCAACGCCACGCGCGAAAGTGCGCGGTGCTGCCGCCGGCGTGGGCGAGGCAGAAGACCCGCGTCGCCGGCCGCGGCGGCGGATGGTCCGTGCCCCGCCCCGCGTCGGCGGCGGTGACCGAGAGCAGGCTCAACGGTCCGATCCCGTTTGCTTCGACCGGCGGGAGTCGCCGCCCTTCGCGGCGAGTGCAGACGGCGGGACGTTCGTCAGGTTCTCCTTGGTCAGCATGGACCGGAACTCCGCCGGCGCCACCGTCTTCGTCCACGCCATGGCCTTGAGGCGCTTGGTCAACGTGAAGTGGTAGTAGCGGTCGTCCGGGTCGGCGAAGCCGTACAGCGGAGGCTTGAACTTGGCTTCGCGCAGCGCCTGCCAGATACGGTCGGCGGCCCCCGCGGCGGTGAGCTCGCCTGCGCGCACCTGCTGGGTCCACTCGAACGTCGACTCGAGCAGCTCCGGCAGTCCCCGTGGGAGGGTGAACCAGAACGCTCCCTCGTCCCATCGCTGCGTGCGGCTCCAGTCGCCGTCGCCCAGCGCATGGTTGCGAGCGCTCTTGAGGGACAGCGCCGCCAGCATCGACCACAGCAGCCAGACCCGGCTGAACGGGTTCCAGAGCCGGAAGTCGCTGGTGGCCACCCGTGCGGCGGCGAGGATCCGGTCATTGAATGCCGTCAGTTCCGTCTGGAACGCCGCCACCTGGGCGAACCGGGCCGGGGAGAAGTCATCCGTGTGGACCGCGCGGATCAGCACCGGCGCGAGTGCATAGACCAGCTCCGCGGCCATCGTCACGTCGCGCGAGAGGAACATGTCGTTACGGGAGGCGGAGCG
Organism: Actinoplanes sp. NPDC049681; assembly: GCF_044465265.1. Taxonomy (NCBI): domain Bacteria; kingdom Bacillati; phylum Actinomycetota; class Actinomycetes; order Micromonosporales; family Micromonosporaceae; genus Actinoplanes; species Actinoplanes sp. NPDC049681. The sequence continues at coordinate 153,602 of NZ_JBITLP010000007.1, read as the reverse complement.
CTCGAACAGGAAGTGCCGAGACCCCACGGTCCGCGTGACGGTGCGCTGCCACAGGGCGTCGCTGGACCACGGGGACGCCGCGACCGCGGTCGCGAAGGTCGCGGCCAGCTGCGGGAAGCGCTCGATCAGCGCTCTGAATCCGGCCTCGGGATCCTTGGGCAGGTCCCCGTACCGGTCGGGGTCGACGCTCACGGTCACCGAGGTGCGCGCGGTGCCGGCCTCCGGGTGGTTGTCGAAGTGCGCGATCTGGATCCAACCACCGTCGAACAGGTGGCTGATCGTCCCGAGCGACCACGGCGAGGCGCCGGGGTAGGCGCTCTGCGGCACTTCCTGCTCGAACTGACGGACGCCTTTCAGGTGCGCGCTCATTACCCGCGACCGCGTCCGCAGGCTCGCCACCGGATCCGAGCCGCCGAGCTTGGCGACGATGGGCGAGTCCATTCCCACGGAGTCGACGAGGTAGCGCGCCCGGTAGCGCACCCCGTCCGCGGTGGTGACCTCGACGCCGTCCCCACCCGGCAGCGGACCCGTCGCGGCCAGCACGCTGCGGTGCCGGGGCACGACGGCCCCGTACTGACGCGCGATCTCGTGCGCGTACTCGTCCACGTCCGGACGGAACATGTGCCACTCAGAGTGCTCGCCCGGGACGTTGAACTGAACGGTCTGCGTGGGGTCCTGCTGCTTGCCCGCCTGGTGGTACAAGAAGCTCAAGCTGCGCTTGACCCCGCTGGTCCGCCGCACCCGGTCCGGCAGGTCGCACGTCAGGCCGAACGCCCCGATCTCCGGGATTTCATAGCGCCGCGCGAGGGTGAAGAAGACCTCGGCCGTGTACGGCACGGTCGTCTCCCCCGCCGCCACCGTGGCATCCGCCTCGGCATCGACCAGCAGAACCCTCACACCGTTCTTTGCCAGGACGGCGGCCAGCAGGTTCGTCGCCAGATGCGCGCCGACCAGGGCGACGTCGTATTTCTCCTTGGGATCGGCCAGCGGCCGCCGTCCGTCCTTCACCGTCATTCTCCCGTCTCGTGTCCCGGTTCCCTGCCCGTGCGTCTGAACGACGCGGCTCAGAACAGCTTGTTGCCGCGTAGCCGCGCCTTGACCGCCTCGCGGATGTTGTGGGTCATGATCCGGGCCAGCTGCGGATCGCCTTCCCGCTTCGCCCAGCGCATGAGGTTGATCATGGTGTGGGGGTTCGGCTTGATGAAGCGAACCTCCCGCTCGGCCAGCCCGAAACCCTTCGGAAAGTAGTCCGCATGCTGGATCTCGTCGTAGAGCAAGTCGGTGGCGTCCGCCGGCGCGACGGTGCCCGCCTCGACCGCATCGAGCTGCTTGACCATCAGGTTGTGCAGCTCCGCGAAGCCGTCGTTGTCCGGCCAGTACAGGCCGAGGTGGGGCACCTTCTCGAGCTCGGTGAAGTGCTCGTCCTTGCCGTCCTCGCGGTACAGGGAGAGCGCCTCCTGCAGCCGCCAGACGCCGGCGTTGGCGCCCCAGGCCCAGATCCGGAACACCGCGGACCAGAGCCCGTAGTCCTTCCAGGAGATGAACGCCGCGTTGACCAGTTCGTCGTTGAAGTCCAGCGCCGCCTGCTGCGCCCGGTCGACGAACTCGAAGCGCTCCGCTGAGAAGTCGTCGTCCTTGACGGCGCGCAGCAGCCGGTAGGCCAGGACGTTGATCGCCTCAGCGGTGTTCGACAGGCCGCGGGAGAAGAGCGGGTCGATGACCCCGGCGGTGTTCGCCAGCAGCATCCAGCGGTCGCCGACGCTCGTGCTGGTGGAGTACTGCTGCCGTTCGGTGGAGACCCACTCGCGGGCCGGGATGCAGCCCTCGAACTGCCGGGCGATGTCCGGGAACGGCGCGCACAACCGCGCGAAGTCCTCCTCCGGGCTCATCCCGGGCACCTTCGGGAACTTGCGCGGGTCAACCGTCATCCCGATGCTGCACAAAGGATTCTTCGACCACTTGTTGTTGTCGAAGGCGATGACCCAGGCCCAGCCGCCCTCGAACATGTGGTGCACGGTGCCCTCGTACCACGGCCACGGGGGGCGCAGCTTCGGATTGACGTGGGTGAACAGCTCGTCGGTCGGCGTCACGTTCAGCGCGTGATTCCACAGGGAGCGCGAGTGGTGCTTGAAGCGGCACGGGTCTTCGCGCAGGCCCAGCTTGCTGGCCACCGGCGAGCGGAGGCCCGAGGCGTCGACCAGGTAGCGCGCACGGTATTCGCCGCGCTTGCCGGCCAGGCGCACGCCGGAGTCCTCGAATTCCACATCGTCGACGATGAAGTTCTGCCGGATCTTGGCGCCATACTTCGCCGCCACGAGGAACATGTAGGCGTCGGTTTCCTGCCGGAACAGGTGGGCGGCCTCGTGGAGGATATGCGGCGGCGTGCCGAACTCGTTCACCTCGACCGGGTTCTGCGGCACTCCCTCGTGGTGCAGCAGGAAGCCGAAGTGCCGCTTGATCCCGAAGTGCGGGCCGAGCGTCTTGGTGGTACTGGTGAAGGAAGCGAGCTCGGAGATCTCCGGCACGCCGTAGCGCTCGGCCAAGATGCGCAGTGACACCAGGGTGAAGGGGATCGTCGACTCACCGATGGAGAACCGCGGGTGCGACCCGCCGTCCACCAGCAGTACCTTGGTCCCCTGCCGGGCCAGGATCGCCGCCAGGATCGAGCCCGCGAGCCCCGATCCCACGATCGCCACGTCGTATGTCACGCTCTCTGGAGCCGTGTCAGTGTCCATGGTCGTGCTACCTCTCGTGAGAGTTGACCGGCTGGATTGATAAGCCGGGGCCTCGGGGCGTGATCACGGGCGCAGGCGAAGCACGAGGTTACGCACGCGCTCCTTGACCAGGCCGCTCATGGCGCCGTGCATGAGCTCGCCGACTTCCTTGGGGGCCTTGGTGCCGGCCCACTTCGCCGCCTGGACCATCTTGGGCGGGGTGATGTAGATGTAGTGCTCCTCCGGCACCCCGATCTTGAAGGCTTCGGGCACGTAGTCGGCCTCGCGCAGCACCTGGAACAGGCGATTCGCGGCCACCTTCGGGTCCAGCGTCCCGGAGTCCACCTGACGGCACAGCTCGAGGGCGGTGAAGCGCATCTCGTTGTAGGCCTCGCTGACCGGGAACGGCGAGCCGGGGTAGCGGACCTGTTCCAGGGCCTGGAAGACCTCGTCGCGGCCGTCCCGCTCGAACGCGAAGTACGCGTTTTCCAGGGTGAGGGCGGCGAGCACCGTACTCAGCGCCCAGGTCCGGAAGACCGCGTTCCACAGGTCGTAGTCGCGGAAAGCGACGAACGAGGTGTAGACGAGGTCGTCGTGCACGTCGAACAGACCCTGCTGGAGCTCCTCGACGTACTGGAACCGCTCGAGCGACCAGTCGCCGTCGCGGCTCGCCTCGATCAGCCGGCCGGCCAGCGCGTTGACAACCTCGAACGAGTTGGTCAGTCCGCGCGAGTACAGGGCGTCGATGAAGCCGGCGGCGTGCGAGGTGAGGCAGAAGCGGTCGCCGATGACCTGCTTCGACGAGTACTGCAGCCGGCCGGTCGACACCCAGGGCCGCGCGGCCCGCGCGTTCTTGAACTGTTTGGCCACGTCGGGGAACCGGGCGAGGAACGCGTCGAACTCCTCCTGCGGACCGAGATCGCCCTTGGGATGCACCCGCGGGTCGAGCGTGAGCCCGACGCTGCACAGCGGATTGAGCGAGTCCTTCGTGTTGTCGAACGGAATGACCCACAGCCAGCCGCCGTCGAAGATGTGGTGCAGCGTGCCGTCGTGCCAACGGCTCGGCTGCCCCTGCAGGCCGCCCGTCGGCGTCTCGTCGTACGGCTTCACCCCGATCATGTGCGTGAACAGGGATCGGGTGTGCGACCGGGCGCGGGTCGGCTCCTCGCGCAGGCTCAGCCGCTCGGCCAGCGGCGAACGGAATCCGGAGGCGTCGACGATGTACTCGGCCTCGAACCGTTCCCCCGACTGCGCCTGGAGCACCACCCCCGAGCCGCCGTCCACGTCGACCTCGGCGATCCGGACGCCGGTGCGGGCGTCGGCGCCGTACTTCAGCGCGACGTTGTACAGGTAGGCGTCGACGTCCTGGCGGAACAGGTGCGTCTCGGTCTGGAGCGCGACCGGCAGTACCAGCTGGTTGGCCTCCGCGGGGTTCTGAGTCAGGCCAGGCCGGTGATACACGAAGCCGAAGTTCTTCTTGTGTCCGCAATTGCGGGAGACGTTGTCCCGGATGTCGGCGTAGGTGGCCAGGGCGGCGATCTCGGGAACGTGGTACCGCGCCGCGATCAGCCGTACCAGTGCCGAGGTGTACGGGATGGTCGACTCGCCGACCGCGAACCTGGGGTGCAGGCCGGCATCGACGAGCAGGACGCGGACACCGTTACGGGCCAGGACGGCCGCGAGCATCGACCCGGCGATGCCCGCGCCCAGGATTGCCACCTGATACCGGTGATCGGAATCCGTTAAGCGTTGCGCTGTATCCAACTGCTTCACCTGCTTTCGTCAGCCGCAGGAACCTCCGCGGCAAGGGCGAGTTCCGAACCGGTGTGGCCTTCGTCGACCCGGGCCAGCAGGAACGCCGCCCAGAGGTTCGCGTCGGTTGCGAAGAACTCAGGACTGGAGATCTCCACACCGAAGTCCTTGCGGCACCGACTGATCAGCTCCATCACCATCAGCGAGTCCAGGCCGAAATCGAGCAGGTGGAACTCCCCGGCCAGGTCGGCCACGGGAAGCCGGAGCAGCTGGGCCAGCTGCTCACGCAGGTATGCGTCGACCAGGGCATGGCGGTCCGCGGGAGCGGCGGCGAGCACCGCATCGCGGACCACGGCGGGGGCGCCGGGATCCGGCCGGGCGGCGGTCGTCTCGATCCGGCGCAGAACCGGGCGCTCGGCGCGGGCCTGCAGCGTCGCCGAGTAGACCGGCCAGTCGGCGGAGCACACGACCTGGTGCACCTCGTCCCCGGCCAGCAGCGTGCCGAGCAGCGCCAGCGCTTGCGGGCTGGACAGTGGTACCAGGCCCGCCTTGGCCAGGAAGGCGGCGATCTCGTTGTCGAAGAGCGCGGACTCGAGCTCCCAGGAGGACCAGGCGACGGTCAGCGCGGCCTCGCCCCGGGCCCGGCGGTGGAAGGCGAGCTCGTCCAGGAAGGCGTTGGCTGCGGCGTAGCTGGCAAGGTGCTGGGAGCCCCAGGTCGCGGCGATCGAGGAGAACCCGAGGAAAAAGTCGAGGGGTACGCCTTCGGTTGCGCGGTGTAGCGCCAGACCACCGAGCACCTTGGGGGCCCACACCTTGTGGTACTCGGCGCGCTCGACCTCCCGGACGAACTGCGGCCCCGAGACGCCGGCGGCGTGGACGACGCCGACGAGCGGACGGTCCGGGTCGGCGGCCAACCGAGCGACCAGCGCGGCCACCGCCGTACCGTCGGTCACGTCGATGCAGGCCACCTCGACCTCGGCGCCGATCCCCTCGAGCTCGCGCATCAGGTTGACGCGCTGCCGGACGGACTCGGGCAGCGCCGGGTCGTCCCAGTCGGGGCGCTCGGGCACCACGGTGCGCCCGAGCAGGACGAGCCGGCCGGCCCCGCGCAGCGCGAGCCACCGGGCCAGCTCACGGCCGATGCCGCCGAACGCACCAGTGATGAGATAGCTGCCGCGGTGGCGGACCGCCACCTTACGACGCAGCTGCTCGTGCGGGGTGTGGGCGGCGACGATCCGGGCCACCAGGCGATCGTCGCCCCGCAGCGCCTGCTGGTCCTCACGGTCGGTCCAGGCCAGGGCCTCGACCAGCTCGGCGGCGACGTCGTCGCCATCCGCACGGTCGGGGTCGAGATCGATGGCGCCGCCCCAATGCTGGGGATGCTCGAGGGCGATCACGCGTCCGACTCCCCACAGCGGCGTGGCGGTCGGGGCATGGGTCCGCTGCTGCTCGCCGGCGGAGACGGCGCCCCGGGTGACGATGGTCAGCCTCACCCCGTCGAGGGAGGCGTCCGCGTGCAACGCCTGGACCAGGCCGAGCGCGAGCAGTTCGGTCCGATCACGGAAGGCGGTCAGCGCCCCCGGGCCGGAGTCTTCCAGGGCAGGGGCGTCGAGGCCGGTCAGCAGCACGATCCGGGACCCGCGTTGGGCGCTCGATCCGTCGCCTGGCCCGCGCTGCCAGGCGGCGAGCATCGAGCGCAGCGCGTCGCGGTACAGCGCGACCCCGGGAACATCGCCCGGCGCCGACGCGGGAGGAGCGACGGCCGTGGAGACGGCGCCCGCCGCGGTCAGCGCGCCGGCGAGGTCATCGGCCGCGCCGGGACTGTCGCCGACCACCAGCACGTCGGTGCCGCGCAGGTCCGTCGGCGAGGCGTCGTCCGCGTCGTCGACGGGCTCCCAGACCATGCGGTACAGCAACTCGTCCGGGTCGCGCCAGGGCTCGGGGGCGGGGCCGGTCGGCGGCGCCGTGATCTGCACGCCGTCCACCGCGCCGAGCCGCTCATGCGCCGCGCCGAGCAGGACGGCGCGCCGGGCATCCGCGTACACGAAGCGGACGTCCTCGGGCGCCGAGCAGCTCACGGCACCGAGGGCGGCGAGCCGTCCGTCCTCCCCCGCGGCCCAGAGCGTCGCCCCGACGGCGGTGGCCAGCACAGTTGCGAGATCGCGCCCGCCGCGCAGCTCCACCGACACACCGTCCGGGCCGCGCTCGGCGCGGGAGATCGTCTCGGCCGCAAGCAGGCGCAGGCCCGGCGGCAACTCGTCGCACGCGGTACCCGCATAGCCGGCCGGAGCGCCCGGCTCGGTTCGGCTCTCCCACCCGTCCGCGGAGGCACTCGGCTTGCGCCGCAACCCGCCGCTCACGTGGAGGCGCCACGGGGCGGCGGAGGCCTCCTCGGCCGGCGAGATGCTCCGTACCTCGAATTCGACGGCGGCGGGACCCTCCCCGGTAATGACCAGCTGAACCGTCCGCTCCGGATCGGGCACCAGCGGCTCGACGATCGTCACGTCTACGGCCTCGGTCCACGATCCGCCGATCGCGTCGCCGGTCGCGGCCAGCGCCCGCTCGACCAGCGAGCCGACGGACACTCCGACCGGCCCCTCGGCCTCCCCGGCCGGCACCCACCACGGCGAGTCCATGGCCAGCTGGTACGTCGGCCGGGCCGACCGCAGCCGCAGCCCGATTCCCGGGACCACGTCCCCGCGCGCCTCGGCCCGCGAGGCGCCGGCCTCCGCGAACCAGTACGAGTCGCCCTCCCACACATAGGTGGGCAGTGGCACGCGGCGCGCGCCGGTGCCGGCGTGGTAGCGGTCCCAGTCGACGGTGGCGCCACGCAGATGCAGCGCGCCGACAGCGAGCGACAGCGACCGGCGATCATCGGTGCCGCGCCGCAGGCTCGACACGAACTCGCAGGCGGGGTCGTCCAGGCCGCGGGCGGCGAGGCCGGAGAGCACCGGCTGCGGGCCGATCTCGAGGAAGGTCCGGAACGCGGCGTCGTACAGCGTCCTGATGCCGTCCGCGAACCGCACGGCTCCGCGGGCGTGGCGCACCCAGTACTCGGCGTCGATCTCGTCGTCCCGCACGATGCGGCCGGTCTCGTTGGAGATCAGCGGCGTACACGGCGCCCGGTACGCAATGGATTTCGCGGTCTCGCGCAGGTGGGCCAGCGCCGGGTCCATCAGCGGCGAGTGGAAGGCGTGCGAGACGGTCAGCAGCCGGTGCTTGATGCCACGCGACAGCAGTCCGGCCGTCACCGCCGCGACGTCCTCCGCCGCGCCGGAGATGACCGTGTCCGCAGGGCCGTTGACCGCCGCCACCGAGACGGTGCCCGTGAACGGCGCGATCGCCTCGAGCGCGGTGGCCTCGTCACACACGACCGTCGCCATGACACCGCCGGCGGGCAGCGCCTGCATGACCTGGCCGCGCGCCACCACCAGCCGGCAGGCATCGGGCAGGTCCATCACGCCGGCGACTGTGGCCGCCACGATCTCACCGATGCTGTGCCCGAGCATCGCGCTCGGTTCGACGCCCCACGACAGCCAGACCCGGGCGAGCGCGAACTCCACCGCGAACAGGGCAGGCTGTGCGTTCCCGGTGCGGTGCAGGGGGGAGGACGGGTCGAGCGGATCGGCCGGGTCCGCCGCGGAGCGCGCGAGCAGCTGCGCGAGCGATCCGCCGAGCAGCGGGTCCACGTGCGCGGCGACCTCCTGGATCGCCTCGTCGTACACCGGCTCCGCCCTCAGCGCCTCACCCATCCTCGGGTACTGCGACCCCTGGCCGGTGAACAGCCAAGCGACCTTGCGATGGCGGTGCGGGGCCAGGCGCGCGGTGACCCCCCGGCTCTCCCGTCGCCCGGCCGCGAACGCCTCCAGCCCGTCCGCGAGCTCGGCCGAGTCGGCTGCGGCGAGCGCCACCCCGAAACCCAGCCGGGAGCGGCCGACGTGCGTGGTGAAGCAGACGTCGGCCAGGGCCGGCGCCGACGGCTCCCGCAAGGCGGCCGCGTGCTTGCGGGCGAGTGCGCGCAGGGCCGTCTCACTGCGCGCGGAGAGGGTGATCGCATCGACGTCCCGGTGGCGGGAAGCGTCCGGCGCAACGGGCTCGGGCGCTGCGCCGACGATAGCGTGCGCGTTGGTGCCGGAGGCCCCGAAACTGCTGACCGCCCCGAGCCGGCCGGCCCGATCGCCCGGCCAGGGGCGCCGACCGGTGACGACCTCGATGGCCAGCGCGTTCCAGTCCACGTTCGGATTCGGTTCGGTCAGGTGCAGGTGCGGCGGAATCTCGCCGTGCTCCAGCGCGAGTACCAGCTTGAGCAGGCCAGCCACCCCCGCCGCGGACTCCAGATGGCCGATGTTGGTCTTGACCGAGCCGACCAGCAGGGGATCGCCGGCCGGGCGGTGGCGGCCAAGGGCTTCCTGTAGGGCCCGGAGCTCGATCGGGTCGCCCAGCGCGGTCCCGGTGCCGTGCGCCTCGACGTAGTCGATCTCGGCGGGGTCGAGCCGCGCCTGCTCGAGCGCGGACCTGATCACGGCCTGCTGGGCCGACAGGCTCGGTACCGAGATCCCGCTGGAGCGCCCGTCGTGGTTCACGGCGCTGCCCCGGATGACGGCGAGTACGCGGTCGCCCGCGCTCACCGCCTCGGAGAGCCGCTTGAGGACGACCATGCCGACGCCCTCCCCGCGGGCATAGCCGTCGGCCGCCGCGGAGAAGGTCTTGCAGCGCCCGTCGGGTGAGAGGGCGCGGAACTTGCTCAGCAGGACGAAGCTGTACGGGGTGAGCATCAGATTCACGCCGCCGGCCAGCGCCATGTCGCATTCGCCCCGCCGCAGCGACTCGCAGGCGTCGTGCAGCGCCACCAGCGACGAGGAGCACGTGGTATCGACCACCTTGCTCGGCCCCATCAGCCCGAAGGTGTAGGACACCCGCCCGGCGATGAAGGCGGGCTCACCGATCAGCTGATAGCCATCCATGTCCCGGATGTCGCCGACGTGCTGGCGGGCCCGCACGTAGTCGGTCGTCGAGACGCCGACGAACACGCCCGTGCTGCTGCCCTCGAGCCGGTCGGGGGCGTATCCCGCCCGCTCGAGCGCCTCCCACACCACCTCGAGGGTCATCCGCTGCTGGGGGTCCATGCCCACCGACTCACGCGGCGAGATCCCGAAGACCCCGGGCTCGAAGCGGTCGACCTCGTCGAGGAAGGCGCCACGGGTCACGTATGCCTTGCCCGGGGCCTCGGGATCCGGGTCGTAGTAGTGCGCGGCCCCGCCACGGGCGGTGGGGAACTCGCCGGTGGCGTCCACGCCGTCGACCAGCAGCCGCCAGAAGCCCTCGGGGTCGGCGACCCCGCCGGGCATCCGGCAGCCGAGGCCGATGATCGCGATCGGTTCTGCGACCCGGTGTCCGGCAACGGCGTTGAGCTCGCCGATGCGGCGCAGCGCCTCCGCGAGCAGGCGCCGGGTGTCGACGGAGGACTCCGCCGGCGCCGAAGAGTTCACGCTTTCCTCTGCCATGGACGCTTGACCCCCGATTGGCGAGCTGGTCGAAGAATGGGACGGACTCCTACGCCGAGCGGAACCTCAGCGCAGCAGGACGGGCAGGTGGTCCAGCGATCGCATCGGGATGCGCAGCTCCCACCGCAGCTCCTCGTCCGGCACCGCCAGACGCAGCTTGGGGAAGGTCTGCAGCATCGTGAGACAGGCCAGGCCCACCTCGGTGTTCGCCATCCGGGAGGCGAGGCAGTAGTGGACGCCGGCCCCCATCGCGATGCTGTCGTTGGCGTTCTCCCGGAAGATGTCGATCACGTCGGGGTTCTCGAATTTCCGTGGGTCCCGGCTCGCCGCGCCGAGCGAGAGGATCACCATTGAGCCCTTGGGAATCACCGCGCCGCCGACCTCGACGTCTTCCAGGGCATACCGGACCGAGCCCGGCTGCTGCGGGCCGTCGAGGCGGAAGATCTCGTCCATCACCGTGGTGCGCAGGTCCGGGTTGGCGAGCAGCTGCGCCCTCGCCTCGGTATCCTTCAGCAGCCAGTACATGCAGTTGCCGATCATGCCTTGGACACCGAAGTAGCCGGCCGTCATCACGTGGATCGCGGCCGCAAGCAGTTCGATCTCCTCGCACCGCCCGTCCTCCTCTTTGGCCTTGACGAGCGAGGTCAGCAGATCCTCGGCCGGCTCCACCCGCTTGCGCTCGATCTCCTCGGCGATGAGGACCTTCATCCGGTCGAGGGCCTTCTGCGAGGTCTCGGTGTCCTTGCCGCCGGTCAGCTCGTCCATGTCGAAGATCAGCTGTTCCTGCTTCGCGGGCGAGACACCGAGCAGCACGGACTGCACGCGCACCGGCAGCGGTTTGCCGAAGTCACTGACCAGATCCGCGCGGTCGCTGTCGCGGAAGTTGTCGATCAGCTCATTGGCGATCCGCACGATGTGCGGCTCCATCGCCGTGACCCGCTTGGCCGCGAACGCCTGCACCAGCAGCTTGCGCAGCCGGGTGTGGATCGGCGGGTCCTGATTGATCATCATGTGCCCGGACACCTCGTCGCGGCGCAGCACCAGGCCGCCGACCGGCGGGGCGGAGTCGGCGCCCGGCGGCTTGGGCGCATCCTCCAGGTTGCTGGAGAGCCGCTTGTGATCGAAGTAGCACTGCCGGACGTCTTCGAAGCGCGTGACCATGAACGCCTCGGAACCGTCGGGGAGGACCACCGGCTGTACCGGTCCCGCGTCCTGCAGCTCTCGGTAGGTCTGGTACGGCTCGTGCCCGAAGGCCGCGTCCAGCCGCACCGGGCAGCCGGACGCCGCGGCGGGAGCCGCCGCCTCGAAGTGCACCGGGCAGCCGGCCGCCGTGGCGGCAGCCGTCGCTGGCGACTGGGATTCCACGGACATGCTCAATCTCCTCACAACCGCGCCACGAGGACGCGGCCTCGTCATCCGCATCAGCCGACGAGCGAGGCACTCAACAGGCGATGATTTCGCCGTATGTGGAATATGACGCAGTCATAGATTGATGTCAACCGCCATCGTGAGCGGCAACCCGACCGCCCCGGGCTCCAAGATTTCGTTGCACGGCTAGCGATCCGGTGCTATACCTGGTGCCATGACAGTCGAAATCCTGGGGCAGTTCCAGCTCGCGACCGATGCGTTCGCGAAGCTGGCGGCCGGCGTGCGGCCCGACCAGCTCGCGCTCAAGACCCCGTGCCCGGAATGGTCGGTGCGGGATCTGATCGACCACGTGGTAAAGGGCAACCTGATGTTCACCCGCGTCATCACGGGGGCCGAGCCGCCCGCCGTGGATGTCGGCGCGGACCCGGACGCGGCGGTCCTCGCCTCCTCGAAAGCCCTGTATGAGGCCGCATCCGCCGAGGGTGTGCTGACGCAGATCTTCAAGACTCCCATGGGCGAACGCCCCGGCGGCCGCCTCATCGCCATCCGCATCAACGAGCTGAGCCTCCACGGCTGGGACCTGGCACAGGCCACCGGGCAGGGCTTCGAACTGCCCGATCCCGTCATCGCGACCTGCTTCCAGGTGCTGCAGGCCATCCTCCCCGAGGACCGCACCAGCACGCCCTACGACGCCGAGCAGCCGGCCGGGCCGGACGCCAGCCCGACCCAGCGGCTCATTGCCTTCGCCGGCCGAAGCGTCACCGCCTGAGCGGTCGCACCGCCGGCGACACTCTCGCTGATATCGATTGAACTTGCTCCCCGGCTCTTCCACACCTGACGAGTTCGAGGATAGGCTGTCTTCAACGCCTGGAGAATTTCCCAGCCGCACCTCGAAGCCACCGACAGCTTGCGCGCCATGATCGACGATGACGGAAACCCTCACCGGGCGTCTGACTGAGGGCAGTCGTCGGAGACGGGCACCAGTTCGAGCACTCGCCGGGCGGATGTCCTGAACATCACGGATCTCGCCGACGGCGACCATCGTGCTCCTAGCGGGTCACGCTGCACAGCGTCCTGCACCGGTTCGGTGGTCGCCGTCCATCCCGAAGGAGATCCGGTGAGTACCGACCTGCTCGTGACCCATGTCGTGGCCGGCTGCGCGATCATCATCGGCCTCGGCTTCGCGCTCGGCGCACTGTGCCGCCGGCTGCGCCAGCCGGAGGTGATCGGCCAGATCGCGGCCGGCATCGCGCTCGGTGGCAGCGTGCTCGGCCGGATTTGGCCGCAGCTGTTCCATGAGCTGCTTCCGACACAGGTCGTGCCCTACATCAACGTCGTCGCTCAGGTAGCCCTGGTGCTCTTCCTCTTCTCCGTCGGCTACGAGCTTGATCTGCGGGTCCTGCGCATTCAGCGTCGACTGGTGCCGACCGTCGCGGCCGCCGCCTTCGTCGTGCCCATGCTGCTCGGTGGCGGTTCGGTGTTCGCGTTCGGCTCGCTCTACCGCGACACCGGCGGCACCGGGCAGCATCGCGGCGCGTTCATCCTGTTCATCGCGGTCGCCCTCTCCATCACCGCGCTGCCGGTGCTCGCCGGCATTGTCGGCGAGCGCGGCATCGGCAGCACCCGGCCCGCCGTGGTGGCGCTGGCGACGGCCGGCGCGATCGACGGCGTCGGCTGGCTTGCCCTCACCGCCGCGGTGCTGATGGACGGCACCGCCACGGCCGCCGGCCGTTCGATGCTGATCACGCTGGCGCTGTTCGTCGGCTACGTCCTGGTCATGGTGTTCGCCGTGCGGCCGCTGCTGCTGCGCTGGCTGCGCCGCCCGGGCGCACTGGCCCGCAGCAACGTGCCGGTCATCGTCGCGATCGCGATGACCTCGGCCTGGGCCACGTCCGCTCTCGGTCTGCACGTCATCTTCGGGGCGTTCCTCGCCGGGCTCATCATGCCGCGGACCGAGGACGGGGCCCCGGACGCCGATCTGGTGCGCCCGATCGAACAGGCCGGATCACTGCTGATGCCGGTGTTCTTCGTGGTCGCAGGCCTGCCGGTGAACCTCAGCGGGATGACCGGCTCCGCCTGGATTCTGCTGACCGTGGTGTGTGTACTGGCGATGGCCGGGAAGCTGGGCGGCGGCTACCTCGGGGCCCGGCTGGGGGGCCTGCCGCGGCGGGAGGCGGCCGCGGTCGGCGCGATGCTCAACACGCGCGGGCTGACCGAGCTGATCGCGCTGAACATCGGGCTGCAGGACGGCATCATCAGCCGCGGCCTGTACACGGTCCTGGTCATCATGGCCCTCGTGACAACGGCGCTGACCGGCCCGCTGCTGAATCTGCTGCGGGTGCCGGCGCCGGGGTTCACCGCCCGCCGCCGGACGGCGACAGCCAAAGCGGAGCCGGAAGCAGGCCCCCTATCGGAGCCGGTCGTGCGGTGACCGCTCCGCCCGAGAAATCGTCCGGCGTCCCGTGAAACGGCGCATCGGCTCGACCGGCGGCGCCGGTCGAGCCGATGGTCGTGGTGCCCCGGCGCCGCGGTTCAGAGGCGCTCCGTCAGGTATCCCTGACAGGTGGGGGCCACGTAGCACACCAGGTCGTCCACGCTCATCGACGCGAGCGGCTCCACCTTCAGTACCAGGCGCAGGTAGACGATCCCGATCAGCTGAACACCAAGCAGCGCGGCGCGCACTTCGGCTTTGCCGTGACCGAGCGCCGTGGTGACGTCCAGCATCACCTCGCCCCCGACGAAGTCGCACAGCGCGGAATCCGCCTCCTCGAAGGCCCGCACGGAGCGGATCAGCGCCTCCACCTGCGGCCGGACTTCCGGGTCCTCCCAGTGGGCGAGGAAGGCGCGAGCGAGCCGCTCGCCGGCCCCCTCGGGGTCCCCCTCGGTGACCATCTCGACCAGCCCGGGGACCACGAATGCATTCTGCACGGCCGCCAGGAACAGGCCCTCCTTGGAGAGGAAGAAATGGTGGATCAATGCGGAGTCGACATCCGCCGCCTGAGCGATGCCGCGCATCGTCGTGCCGTCGAATCCACGTTCGCCGAACAGCGTTCGGGCAGTGTGCAGGATCGCACCGTGGGAGTTGCTAGGACCAACGCGTCGCCCGCTGCGCTTCTTCGGGTTCGGCGGGCGCGTATTTCGGCCGGTCACCATTTCTTCAAACATCTCCACTAGGACCCCGGATCCATTCTTTCAAGCAAGCCAAATATACCAGATCGCCGATATCTAACCGTCACGTTCGGCGCCCGAACCGCTAACGAACCAATAAGACCCGGCTCATCGGGAAGATCACGCAGAGTCCAATTCGAGGGCGCTCCCGCCAGGCCGGGAAAGCCGTCGATCCGAACCACGGCTTGCGTCCGGTCGGTACCGGCGGCCGCCTCGACGTCCGGATCCAGCCTCGTCGCGACGCTGCGCACATCGCCGGCGAGGCCGAGGCCGAGCGCCTTGAGCACCGCCTCTTTGCGCGTCCAGGCGCGGGTGAGCAGCCGCGCTCGCAGTTCCGCAGCAGCCTCGCACCACTGGGCGAACTCCGGCTCGGCCAACGCATAGCGGGCCAGCCGCCGCTCCTCCGACTCCCCCAGCGCGCCGACGACCTCGATGTCCACGCCGACGGCTCCGCATCGGCTGAATGCGATCGCCGCGGCGTCGCCCGCGTGCGCCAGACTGATATCGAACCGCCCGTCCGGCGGCGCCGCGGACGCCGCGAGCGCGAGCCGGCCGTCGACCGTCCGCGTCAGCACCCGGGCCGGGGATTCCCCCGGGATCGCCGCGCACGCGAGAAGGCGGGCGGCCGCATGCGCGCAGACATGGCGGTGCCGCAACGGCGGAGCCAGCCGGCCGAGCCGTGCCCGATCCTCGGGGGCCAGCAACGGCAGGCAGCGCTCCGCGGCAACCACGTCGTCGACGCCGACGAACCAGACCTCGACGACTGCCGCTGACCCGAGGGGCGGCGGACTCTGCGGTACGCCACGCCCATTGACCACCATCGCGACGAAACCTAAACTTCTACAGATGATGAATTGCCACGGAGCCCCAGAGGCGGACTAGCCATGATTCTCGCCTGTCCTCGCCGCGGCGACGGCCCCGCTCCGACCATCCTTGGCCTCCGGGAGGGGTCCGGTCAGACACCGCTGCAGGCTGCGCCCGACGATCCGCACCAACTCCTGTCGCTCCATCCGCGAGAGCGTCGGCGCGCCCAGCACATAGCGGCTCAGGCCCAGCGTCATCATCTGCGAGGCCGCCAGAGCGGCGCGCAGCTCCGGCCGATCCGGACTGACCTCGGCCGCAATGGCGCCGAAGAAAGGCACGATGAACGCATCCTTCATCAGGTCGGCGATCTGCGGGCTGTTGAGCGTCGAGACCAGGCGGACCAGCGACTTGGTGGACGCCGGGTCCTCCCAGAATCCGAGCATGAACCGCACGATCCGCGAACCGACCGCACCCGGCGCGCCGCGCAGGATCTCCTTGGCGAACTCCACGGGGTCGATATGGCCCTGAACGGCCTGCATGAGCAGCTCGTCCTTGGAGCCGAAGTAGTGCCGCACCAGGCTTGGGTCCACGCCGCTGCGGCGGGCAACGCCTCTCAGGCTGGTGCCGTGGTAGCCGCGCTCCAAGATCTCCTGCTGCGCAGCATCAATGAGCATCCGACGCGTGGGCTGCATCGGCTGGTCCCAGACCGTGCCGGGGTCCATACTTCGCCTCCGATCGCCCCCGCGCTTGGCCACATTATTCCGCACACGATGAGTTGATGCCAGCGCGCCCCCTCCCAACCCGACCCGGACCTTCCGTCTTCGATCAAAGGAAAGGAACGTCGATGAGCGACGAGCCGGAGAACGGCCCCGGCCAGCCCGCCGAGGAGGCGCTGTCCTACGAGGATTTCCGTGCCGTCATGGGGTCCTTCGCCAGTGGCGTGAGCGTGGTGACCACGATCGACGAGGACGGCACGCCATACGGCCTGACCTGCTCGGCGGTGTGCTCGGTGTCGGCCGGCCCGCCGCTGCTGCTGTGCTGCGTCCGCACGCCGAGCCGCACCCTGAACACGCTGCGCCGCTGCGGCCGCTTTGCGGTGAACTTCCTCGACGCCCAGGCGCGCGAGCTGTCCGACCTGTTCGCCGGCCGCACCACGGACAAGTTCGCGCTGGCCGACTGGGCGCCCGGCCCGACGCTCGGCATGCCGGTCCTCGCCCGCACCGTCGCCCACACGGAGTGCGAGGTCCACGAGGCCGTCGACGCCGGCGACCACATGGTCGTCCTCGGCCGGATGCGCAGCGGCCGGGCCAACACCGGACGCTTCCCGCTCGGCTACTGGCGCGGCAGCTACGTCGGGCTGTTCCGGATGACCGCCTCCGCCCGCCCCTGAACCCGGCTCGCCGCCGCCGACGGGAGCGGGGCGGCGGAACTGACCGCGCACACCGACGACGACCGTTTCCCGCGCGCAGAGGTGGCGTTTGTGCGGGGTGCGGATGGTTTCGCCAGCCCTCTGGTACGCCTCGTCGGCAAACGTCATGACGCCGGCGCCAGCCAGCGCGTCGATGACGCCGTGGGTGCGGGCGGCGGTCAGACTTCTTGGGCTCGCCACCTGCATCATCGCGTACCGACACGTCATGTGACATTTGTCAGTACCTCTTGACGCGTCGTTTCTTAGATCCTGTACATCATTAGCCGGTAGACCCTTTTCGATGGTGGTAGCCGACCCCAGGCCCGTTGCGCGAGTCAGGCAGTGCCGCGTCGCGTTACACCAGCGTGATGCGGCCGAACTGGACAACGCCGCCAAGAAAGCAGCCTGAGCACGCCTATGCGAAATCCGTGCCTGGGTGCGACCACTTGGCGACCATATCGCCCGGAAAACAGCCCCGGGGATATGCATGAAAATGATATCCCCTGGTCAGATTAGTCGGGCTGACGGGATTTGAACCTGCGACCCCTTGACCCCCAGACCGGCACCGGGTGTAGACCAGCATTCAGAAGGCTGCTGAGCTGCTCATACCGTCCTCCGACGTCCATGGATGTTCGCTGCTGTGTGCCTTGATCGTCACCCAGTTAGTCACCCTGCGCAGGGCTCCTGTCGTGTGGACCATCCCGGAGTACTCGCGTCCCGCAGCGGCGGGCTTTGTCCTGCTGTTTCGCTATGGCGCCGAGGCCGCCGCCGCGCAGAGCAACGGCCACAAGAATCCCGACCGCCTTGATCGAGTCCTCAACTGCCCGCACGTCCGCGGGTACCGGTGAAGGCGCCCACCTCCCGGGTGTGTACTGGGGAGATGAGGTGGCGGATGGATCGCGAATCGGTGAGCTCGACGGGCCGGGCCCTCGCGTGGCTGATCCTGCTGGGCGCGGTCTACACCGGACTACTTGGGGTCGGCTCCCAGCGGTGGACGGTGGCGCGGTACGGCATGGCGGGGCTGGCCCTGGCCGGCCTGCTGTGGCTGGTGGCCGTCCGCGTCGAGCGCAGTCTCGACTGGCAGGACGCCACCGCGAAGGTTCTCAAGGTCACGCCGCGCCCGTTCTCGGGCACCACTGCGCGCTGCGAGCTGACCCTGACAATGCCCAGCTGGCACATGCTCTCGCCGGTGACCGTCGTCGACTACCACGTCCCCTGGACGAAGTGGCCGGAGGTGGGCGCCTCGCTGCCGGTGAAGGTGGACCGGCGCAACCGCGGCCGGGTCCGCGTGCTCTGGGAGCAGGTCACCACGGCGGACGAGTCACTGCCGAGCCACCTGCATCCGGGCGTCCGGTACGACGACCTGTACGACGACAACTTCCTGGAGGAACCGGGGCCGGCGCCCTGGAGGATCGAACCGGAGCCGCCACCCGCGCCCGGCCGTCAGGAGTCGTAGTCGGGAGACTTGCCGAGGCGGGCCTCCACCGCGTTCGATTCGAAGGTCTCCTCGGTCATCCGGAGGTGGATCTCGTTGAGCGAGGGCAGATGCCGGATGCGGTACACCCGGAATCGCCCCGCGTCGAAGGAGAGCGTGCCGAAACCCAGCAGGGCCCCCAGGGGGGACTGCGAGGTTCGAACGTTGGTCATGCGCATCAGCGGGACGGAGGTCGTACGCCGCCACAGGAACCCGCGGACCAGGATGACGCGCCGGTTGGTCAGGACGAAACGCCCCCACGTCCAGGTCAATGCGCGCCATCCGGTCACGACAGCCACCGCGATCAGCAGACCGGTGGCGAGTGTAGGTGTGGCGAGCCCGTACAGCTGCGCGGGCAGCCGCCAGGCGGCCGGGATGACCACATGCAAAGCCGCACCCGAGGCGAGCCCGGACAGCGCGGCGCACACGATCGGATCGGCGCGATGCCGGCGCCACTCGCCGCGATACCGCTCGGTGGGGAACAGATACCGGACGACCAGGGTGGTCGGCTCGTCCTCCAGCGGCAGTCGCCTGCGCCCATAGACCCCGAGCGGGTCCTCGACCGGGCTGATGCCCAGGAGCTCCTCCTCTGTGAACACCGGCGACTCGTAGTCGCGGGCCGGAGAGTCCGGCGACACATAGTCCGACTCGAAGGCCGGATCCCGGAATCCGAACACCTCGTCGTCGTCGACCGGCCGCGAGGTTTCCGGAGCCGGTTCGGGCGGCGGGGAGATCGGCATCTCGGGCTCACGGCGGGGCCGGGGGGACGGCCGGCGGCGCACCGGTCGTGGTTTGGACACGGCGGGATTGGCGGCGGCCGACGCGAGCTGCTCCCGGGCGAGCGGACCCAGCGCCAGATCGTTGGTGACGACCAACCCTTCGAGCGTTTCCCGGGCGGCGGCCCGGCTGGCCGGCTTCTCGTCCGTCAGCAGGTCGCCGAGCATCTGCACGGCCATCCGCTGAAAATCCGGCCGGGGGCTGCGCAGCAGACCGACCACCTTGTAGATGTCGTCGGCGTGCCCGGTGTCGCCGGTCCGGTTACGGGCCAGCACGATCTCGCCGCCCTCGGCGCCGAGCAGCTCGATCTGCGGTGTCTGGTCCGGCTCCTCCTCCAGCACCACCGCGTACGCGTGCCGGTGCGCCTCGGAGACCGTGATCCTTCCCTTGTTGCCCACGTCCGCGAGCCCGCTGCGAATGCCCTCGACCAGTGCCGTCGTATAGATCGAGCCGGTCAGACCGGTACTCTTCGACTTGTACCAGTACGAGTACTGCCCGGCCCGGGAGGCGTAAAGGAGACAGACGCCCCGCGCGGCGGCCGCCTGCAGTTCCTGGTCGAGCAGCATCGGCTGGCGCAGGTTGGTTCCCTTGGTCCGGAACGCGGCGCTGTAGCAGGTGTCGAGAACGATCACGACTCGGCCGGCCTTGGTACGGGTGGCGAGGTCGTACACAAAGGCCGCCGGCACCGAGGTCGACTCCACCAGATCAGACCTGGTGTCCGCGGTGACGAAGAACAACCGCTTGTCCCGATCCCGCAGGCCGTGGCCGGAGATGTACAGCACCACGAAGTCGTCCTTGACACGGTCGGCGAACAGGGCGTTCACCGCGACCTGAATCTCCGTGCGCGAGGCGTTCACCAGTACCGGCGCCACCGAGAACCCGCAGACCTCCGGGTCGGACAGCAATGCCGCCATGTTCGTCGCGTCGTTCTCCGCCGCCGGCAGGTCATGGTACGCGCCGGTATAGCGCGAGGTGGCGATCACCAGCGCGTGCCGGGGGTTGCGCTGCGACGCGGTGGCCGGCTCGAAGAGCTCGTCGACGGCGCTCTCCTACTTGCGCCGCAGCCGAGCGACGACAGCCTGCACGATCGCCTCACGCTGCTCCGCCGTGGAATCGGGCAACTCCACGTCGACGTCCTTGCCGATGCGCACACGAACCGGCCGCTTGGCCCGTTCCGCCCACTCTCCCGCGAGCTTCAGCAGGTCGTAGACCGTTTTGCCGACGGCGAGCGTCACGCTGACCCACCCGACCAGCTCCGCGCCCGGCTTCGCACGCCCGGAGGCGGAAGCGGCGGGCTGGTAACTGGTGGTGCCGAGGTCTCGGTCTGCCACGTCGTCCTCGAACTGCCGGAGCAGATCGTCGCCCTCACCGGCGTCGTCCACCGTGAACTGCAGCTGAACCTCGCGGATGTCGCTCACCAAGGGAGTATCGGGCAGCCGGAACGAGGCGCGCAACAATCGTTCGAGGGAGCGCCGCGAGTGCTGGGCGACGCTTAAGCTCCTAACACGATCTGCTGAATCGATGATGATCCGCGCCGCGAGCACCCGCGAGGCGATGGACAGCAGTCACATCGACGCGAAGAGTGGTAGAGCTCAGCCAGCTCCCCAGCTCTCCCATCATCGCCAGTAACAGGTTCTGCGGTGTGTGGAATTGGTCCCAGTGGCGTTCTTCGGAGAACTGACCGATGCCCTCCGCGCCTCCGGAACCGGAAATCGCGGCATATACGTCGAGTTTGATCTCGATCCACCGCTCGAAGCCCTAAGGATCCCCTCCCCCGCGTCAACGTTGGTCTCCGAGGCGCGATCGATACCACAACCCCACGGGAGCAGCAGGCTGACAGCGAATCGTCATCGCCGGCCGCCGCGATGCAGGGGCCTCACCTGCCAGGGCCGAGTCGCAAGACAGGTACGCGTGCGACCTCGGCGAAGGGGCGCCCTGAGCCCACCGGCGGCATTCACACCAGATCTTGTTCAAACCGCGGGAGCGGGGTATTCCGCCGGGTGATGGGGTGAGCAAACCTCACGGCTCGGGTGCACGCGGCGAGCCGGACGCTCGCTTGCCAGACCAAGCATGGTGAACCGAGGTGGTCCCGCCAAAGGGCCCAAGACCGGTTCAGGGCTTTCCTTGGTATTCCACCGTCAGCCGTGGCGGATGCGGTCCGTACGCATTGCTCCGCGCCGACCGGCGGCGCACCCCCGGGATGGCGGTGATCCATTTGAGCAGCGCGGGTGGCGCGATCGGCCGGCCCTTGCCGCGGGCGTTGGCCACCCGTTTCTCGAGCCGTACCTGCTGGGCCTGCACCTGCTCGATGGCGGGTCGGCGGGCCGCCTCGATCGCGGCGAGGGTTGTGTCCGGAATCGGGCCGCCGGAGCGGAACGCGGGAACGAGATGGTTGGCCGCCTCTACGGCGTCCTGGATCGCCATCAGGATGCCGTTGCCACCGACTGGTGAGATGACGTGCGCGGCGTCGCCGATGAGCAGGACGCCCGGGCGCCACCAGCGATCCACGCGGGAGATGTCGACCGACAGCAGGGTGATCTGATCGAAGCCGGTGAGCTCGCCGACCCGGTCGGCAAGCCAGGGTACGTGGGTCGCCACGAACCGCCGGATCGGTACCACCCCGGCTTCGCGCGCCGCGGCGAAGCCACCCTTGGGCACCGTGTACCCGACCTGCCAGCCCTGGGTGCCGGTGAGCAGACCGACGTATTGGTCACGGCCGAAGTACAGGTCGAGGTCGGCGTCCGGTGGGTCGGTGTCGTGTCGGGGCAGCCGGAACCAGAGCAGGTCGGTCTGCGCGCCCAGGGAACGGGCCGGTAGGCCGGTGAGGCGGCGCATCCGGGAATACCTGCCGTCGCTGCCGATGACCAGGTCGGCGGCGAGCTCGGCGACCCGGTCGGAGGTGCGGTAGCGCACGCCGGTCACGCGGTCGCCCGCGTGCAGCAGGTCCACGACCTTGCAGCCGTTGCGCACGGCACAGCCGGGCAGGGCGGCGACCTCGGCCGCGAGGAAGTCGAGGAAGTACGCCTGCGGCATCAGCGCGACGTAGTTGAACGGCGTGGCCAGCTGCCCGTAATCGGCGGTGGTGATGGTGCCCGCCGCGGTGTGGAAGCGGAACTTCCGGGCCTTCACGTGCGACCGGGTCAGCAGTTTGCCGGCCAGGCCGAGCGAATCCAGCAGCTCCATCGTGTACGGATGCAGCGAGTCACCGCGGAAGTCGCGGTCGAAGTCGTTCCCGGCCTCCAGCACGGTGACCGAAATCCCCGCGCGCCCGAGCAGGTAGGCGAGCATCATCCCGCCCGGCCCGCCGCCGACGATCACACACGTCATGCCGGATCCAGCCGGAACACCGCCAGCCGGTCGAGAGCACCCTCGATGTCGGCCCGCGAGGCGTCGGGCGCCACCGGAAACGCCTGCAGCGCCCACGGCGTGGTGACGGCGCGCAGATACGTGGCGACCACGGTGATCGCCTCGTCGCCCGCGACGCGCCCGGCCCGGCACTGCCAGGTCGACGAACCGGCCGCGAGGGTGCACGCCGGATCGTGGGTCAGATTGCGGACCCAGTCACGGTTCGGGTCGGGGGACACGAGGTAGGTGACACCATTCTTCTGGACGACGCCCAGCGGGACACGGCGGGGCTCACCGGTGATGCGACCGCGTACCTCGAGAACCCGGAGAACGTACGACCCCTCGGTCACCTCGTCGGCCGGGCGGGTCAGTAACTGCTCGACGATCCCGGCGTTCATGATCCTGATCTGGTCGCTAGATTTTCTAGCCATGTTGCCACCGTACCCACCGGCGGCCGGAACTACGATGCCCGCGTGGATCCCGATCACGCTGCAGCGCAACTCGGCTTGGCCGTCCGCCACCTGCTGCAGGCCGGACGGCACATGCAGGCCGCGATGGCGGCGCGGCTCGGCCTCCGGACGACCGACCTGCAGGCCATCGACCATGTCGTGTCCGCAGGTGAACCGATCGGCCCGGTAGAGCTCGGTCAGCGCCTCGGCATCCGTTCGGCCTCCGCCACAGTGCTGGTGAATCGGCTGGTGAGGGCCGGCCACCTGGAGCGACGGCCACATCCGGGCGACCGCCGACGGATTACCCTGGCCGCGACGGAACACGCCCACCGCAGCATTCGCGACGCGCTGAACCCACTGCTTGTCAACCTGGCCACCGTGACGGACAACCTCGACGAACAAGACCTGAACCGCGTACTGACCGTGCTGTCCGAGGTGATTGGCCTGATGCGCGCGTACGGCGACGCCTGAGCGGGCATCCGCCGGCCAGCCGGCGCGGTCCTCGTCCGCGGATCGCCACGCCGGAGAACTGGAGACGGCCTACTTGGCCTTCGGATGGCGTCGCCTGTGCTGGAAAAGAAGCTGGCGAAGGTCGTGCTGACCCGCTTGTGTCCGGCGACAATGCGCAGCGTTGTCAGGTCGACGCCGCCGGAGCCAGCCAGGTCAGCAGCGAGTGCCGCAGTCCGTACATCGTCATCCGTTTCCGCAGTCCGTTGGACTCGGCGGGGTGCGGAACTTGTGACCGGTCGGTGTAGAAGTCGTCGTTGCGCCAATGCCCTCCCTCGAGGGGCGGTGAGCGCGAACGCGTCTCGGTCTCGGCTGCCGCAGCGAGCGGCGAGGACCTTCATGAACTGAACGGGTACCGGCATCTCGCGGTAGCCGTCCTCGGCTTTCGGCTGCGGGATGACCTTCCACTGGAACTGTCCGCGGCGCAGCACCTGCATGATGTCGACCGTGCCGCGCTCCACTGCACCGCCCGCACCGGCAGCCCGGCCGCCTCACCCCAGCGCATGCCCGTCGCGGATCTTGGCGATCGAGGAGCGACACAGCGGCTGCGTGAGCCGTTCCTGCCTGTCGCGACTCGGAGACAAGCTCGTACGCGGGAGGCCGCCAACCACGGGGATGGCGGGCCGCACGGGCCACGATGTCGTATCTGCACGGGCGCTCGCGGTGTGGTGGCTCGACCACTGTCACGGCCAGGTTCACCGACGGTTCGAGCGTCTCCCCCGCTCGTGACGGCCGACTCCGCGTCAAATTCATAAGATCCGCGAGATCGCCACCCAGGCGCCGATGTCCTGGCCCGGGCGTGAGCCGATTCGCCACGGACTACCGGTCGACCGCGGCCAACCACCGAGCGACACCCTGTGCTCGTGACCAGCCCACGCCGCACAGTCCGCCCAGCATCGGTATCCCTCCGCCTGTGTACCCGCCCCGTCACACCCTCCAGGTCAAGCTCAATGCGGCACATCAGCCCTTCATGACGGCGTAGAACTCAGCGGGCTGTCCGGCGAAGGTAGGCGACCTGGCCCCTCGAGGACGTGCAAGAACTCCCAGCCACGCTGTCCACGTCGGCACGCCCGGGGACCACATCCTCAGCGATGAACTCACGGGACGGCCGGGGAAGCATCACGCCGGCACCAGCTCGTCGAAAATGTCGTCGGGGATCGCCGCAGCGGCCTTGCCCAGTCAATGACCGGGCTCGGATGTGCCGCGGTTGAGCTGGGCACCGACCCGCGCGCCGTCTCTGCCTCTGGCGCCGTGGCCGCCTCCCGTGTCGTGCCCTTTCCATCGCCGCAAGGTGGTCCGCCATGAGAGACGGTGTCCGAGACATCATCGGGCCGGCGTGGCAGGCCGTGCCGCGGGACGCCCGGCGAGCAGCGCGTCGATCTGGGCGGCCGGTGTCGGCCGGGCGAAGTGGAAGCCTTGGGCGTAGCGGTAGCCGAGGGCGTGGAGGCGGTCGGCCTGGGCCGGGCTCTCCACGCCCTCGGCGACCGCGCGCAAGCCCAGGGTGGAGGCGATGCCGCTGAGCGAGACGGCGATCGCCTCCTGCTGCGCGGTGCCGTTCAGCTCGTCGATGAACGACTTGTCCACCTTCAGCGTGGTCACCGGGCACGTCCGCAGGAGGGTGAGGGATGAGTGGCCGGTGCCGAAGTCGTCGAGCGCGATGCCGACGCCGAGGTCCCGCAGCGCCTGCACCGCGGCCAGCGCGGCGCCACCGGCGAACACGGCCGTCTCGGTGATCTCCAGGGTGAGCCGTGCCGGATCCAGGCCGTGGCGCTGCAGCGCGGCGGCGACGAGTGTGGGTAGCTCCGGGTCGAGCAGCTGCCGGGCCGAGACGTTCACGCTCACCCAGGGAACGTCGGCGCCGTGGGTGCGCTGCCAGGCGGCGGCGTCAGCGCAGGCGGTGTCAATGATCCACGCGCCGAGGTCGACGATAAGGCCGGTGTGCTCGGCGACCGGGATGAACTCCGCCGGCGACACCGCCGGCTCGCCGTCGGGATGCCAGCGCACGAGCGCTTCCACGCCGACGACCGACCCGTGGGGCAGCTCCACGATCGGCTGGTAGACCAGCCGGAACTCGCCGAGGTCCAGCCCGCGGCGCAGCGCGGCGGCGAGGTGGGCATGGTGGTCCGCGGCGGTGTCCAGGTCCGGTGTGTACTCGCGGTAGCGGTCGCGGCCGGCGCGCTCGGCGGCTTGCAACCCGAGCTCGGCGCGGCGCAACAGATCCGGCACTGTGCCGCCCTGCGCGGTCGCGACGCCGGCCGTGACGGTGACCAGCAGGTCCCGATCCTCAACCCGCAGCGGCGTACGGAAGGCATGCAGCAGCGCGTCGGCGAGCCGCGGCCCGTCGGCGAGCGGATGGTGCTCGGGCACCAGCACGCCGAACTCGTCGCCGAGCAGGCGGGCCACGACGGCGTCGCCGCCGACGGTGAGGGTGAGCCGGGCGGCGGCCTCGCGCAGGATGGCGTCGCCGCCGGCGTCCCCGATCCGATCGTTGAGCGCGGCGAAGTCGTCCAGGTCGCAGACCGCGACGGTGGTGGGCGCGGTGCGCTGGTTCAGCGTACTGGTGAAGAGTCGGCGGTTGGGCAGGCCCGTCAGGTCATCGTGGCCGGCCTGTTCAGCCAGGCGGTCCAGCAACTCGGTGTTGTCGGCGAGCGCGACCAGCTGGCGGATGACCACGAGCACGATCAGCGCCACGGAGCCGCCGGCGAGCCCGGGCCGGAGGTACCCGGTGTGCAGCGTGACCCCCACCAGGACCGAGACAGTGACGGCCACGGCCGTGTACGGAACGGGGCTGATGCTGCGTCGCCAGACGCCCGGCCGGGTACCCCGGTCACGGGGCAGCTGCTGCGCCGCCGGGGCCGGCGGGGTCATGTTCACGCGGGTCTGGGTGCGGGCGGCCTCGGCGAACAGTAGTGCGGCCGGCAGCAGGACGACGACGGTGGTGTTCAGGTGCGGCCATGCCTGCAGGGGCGTGGCCAGCGCCGCCGACAGGGGGCCCAGCGCCCCGATGGCAGTCAGCATCCACAGCGCCCGCCCGGGTACCGGCCCGGCACCCGCCATCCCCACCCGGATCACGGCGAGGACCACAACGGTGACCGCACCGAACACGAAGAGGGGCTGGAGGTGGTCGCTCACCCGCATCGGCAGCATCGACAGCGCTTGGACGGCCACCAGCCCGGCCCCGACGGCGACGACCGCGGCATCCAGGCACAGCGCGACGGTAGCGCGCCGGGTACGCCGGCGCCCGCGCAGGACCACGAAGGCCAACGCCGCCGTGCTGAGCGCGGCGACATACAGCGCGACGCTGACCGGACGACTCGCCGGCGCCGCGCCGACACCGGTGACAATGTCGTAGAGATTGCTCAGCCCACCAGCGCACAGGAGGCAGGTGGCCACGGTCAGGCGCCGCCAGAAGGTCCGCACCGGCCCGTCCCCCGTCGCCGCCGCGATCGCGCAGCTCACCGCGGCCGTGCCGGTCGCAGCGATCGCCGCGGGCCACAGCAGCCAGACCGGTACGGTGTGGGATACGCCGACCACGCCCAGCAGCACGGCGGCCACCACGCACCCGGCGGTCAGGACGACCACCCGGTCGGCCGCGCGAACAGAACAGAACAGTGGTCGCACCGGTGTCGTCGTTCCTCTCCGCGGATCGCCGGCCGACCCGGCTCCTTTGCCATATCGGCCGCGACGACACCGTTCTGAAGACCCGGGCAGCTCGCCGCCCGGGTGGCGCAGGGATCAGTCGAGCAGTCGCACGCGGCGGGCGACCGCGGCCGCCTCTCCCGTGCTGCTCACCCTCAGCAGCGAGACGTTGGCCGGGGTGAACCACTGGGTGGTCTGGACGGCGTGTCTTGCGTCTTGCTGTACCTGGCGGGAGCAAATCCGCAGGTAACAGTGGCTATGATGGCGGGCCCGGTCAGGCGGCAGCCATGCGGTAATGGATGTCATCCGCACCCACCTACCGGGCCGCCGCCACCTTCCCGCCGTGCCGGCCGGTCGAGTGCCTCCCTCGGGTACCAAGCGCGGAATCTGGTCCGCCGCGCTGTCGGCGATCGTTAGCGTCGGTGGGTGCTCAGGCCGCCGATCGCGCCGATGCGAGCCGTCGGCGTCCCGGACCTGCCCGCACCGAGCATGTGCCGCGGCGGCTGCGCCTACGAGATCAAATTCGACGGGTTCAGGACAATCCCGTTCACCCGGCCAGGCGGCGTCTATCTCCAAAGTCGCCAGCCCAAAGACCTGACGCCGTACGCCCCGGAGATCGCCGCGGCGGTTCGGGCCTCGCTCCCGCCGGACACCGTCGTCGACGGCGAATTGATCATCTTTGACCCGCAGACGAGGCCGGACGTCGTTCTCGGCGTTGCTCGGCCGGATCACCGCCGGTCGTCGGCTGCCCGTCGAGGTAGCCCGTCGCCCCGGCGAGCTTGGTTCTGTTGGACGTCCTCGCCGCGGGCGGCGAAGACCTGACCGCCTGGCCGTTGCGGGAACGCCGGGCCGCCTCGAGGCCCTGCTCGCCGACGCGCCACCGGCGCTGGTGTTGTGCCAGAGACCACCGACGTGGACATCGCCCGCGTCTGGTTCGACAAGTATCACGTCATCGGCGCGGAGGGCCTGGCCGTGAAGGACCTGGCCTCGCCCCTCCAACCCCGTTGACATCAACCTGTCGCTCAACACTCGCTCGCACGATCGACTTCGCCAACTAACGCGCTCAGCTTCGCCAACTACCACACTCAGTCACATCGACGACCGTGACTGAGTGCGGTAACTGGCGGCAGCTACTGGCAGTTGGCGAGGCCCAAGGTTGCTGTTGAGCGACAGGATGTTGCCAGCCAAAACGAAGGGTGGATGATGTCAGCGGCCCCGACCACCCTGTTGTTAGTGGCCGGCGCCGGAGGCGGCGTCACTGGTAGCTGTACCGGTGGTGGCTGATGCTGTAGCCGACGTCGTTGATCGCCACACCGGTACCCTTTCACAGCGTCCCTGCGACGCCGCTCGATACGACCGTTCCACCGGCGCCCCGATCGACTCCACCCCGCCGGCCTGCGCACCTCTTGGGAAAGCGAGCACCACACCGTGTCGATCACCACTGACAGCACTCTCGCCCTCACCGATCCGGCCCGGCTGGCCGCGGTACGCCGCTACGAAATCCTCGACGCCCCCACCGACGGCCAATTCGACACGATCGCCGCCGCCGCTGCGGCGGTATGCGGCACCCCGATCGCCACGGTCAGCATCGTCGACGCCGACCGGGTCTGGTTCGCCGCCACCCGCGGCCTGGACGGCGTCGCGCAGGTCGGCACCGAACCCGGACTGTGCGCGTCAGCGTTCTGCGCCGACGGCCCATACGTGATCAACGACACGGTCGCAGATCCACGCACCCTCGACCACCCGCTCGTGCGTGGCGAACTCGGGCTACGGTTCTACGCCGCCGCCCCGATCGTCACCGCCGACGGGCACCACCTCGGCACAGTCACCGCGATCGACGGCATCCCTCGGCAGTTGACCGACACGCAGAAGACCGTCCTCGGCCACCTCGCCGACCAGGTCGCGAAGCACCTGGAACTGCGCCTGGCCACCATCCAAGCGGTCCGCGCCGAACGCGAGCTGCGCACCGAGGCCGAGCAGCGCGCCGCCGCCGCCGCGGAACTCACCGCCCAGATGCGCACCGCCGCAGCGAAGCAGGCCACCACGCCACACCCCGAGCAGTGCGAACTCGGCGGCGCCCGCGGTTGCACCGCACCAGCCGAGATCAAGGTCGCCGACTCCTGGGGCGACTCCGCATGGGGCTGCACCACCCACGTCGAAGAAGCCATCCTCAACGTGACATCGGTGTACATCGCCAGCGAAGAACTCGGTGGCCTGGCCGCCTACCTCAACCGCTGACCCGCCCACGAAAGAAGGGTCAACGTCGAGGTCACGGTACGCGCAAGCCCGGCGATGGGCTACCGGCGGCCGGCGACGGTACGGTGCCGGCAGCTAAGAAGGGGGTGCTCAAGACGGTTCAGGTCGAGTCCTATGAGCTGCATCCCGGCGTAGTGTGTGTCGTGCTCGGCGGCGAGCTCGACATCGATACCGCGACCGAACTCGGCCAGGCCCTGACCGTGGCGGTCGACGGTGAGCAGACGAGAACGGTGACGTCGACCTAGCGACGGTGACATTCATCGACTCCACCGGCCTCAACGTACTGATCAGGGGCCGGAATCGGGCCGACAGGTTGATCCGAACCTGTCCCTCCGCCGACGGCCGCAGTGCCACCACGCGATGGGTGCTGGTAGGCGGCAACGAGCTGAGCTGGAGACGTGCGCCAAGCTGACTGAGGGCCGGGCGCTGGCTGGTCACGCCCGGAGGCGGCGCCACGACCAAGCCGGCCTGCGCCACCGTGTTGGCGGCGCGAGCGGCGCACCGGCGACCAGGCGGTTTCTGCGCTCCTCCCTTGCCCGCCGAGCCGTGGCGTGAGCTGCGGCTCCTCGGTGCCCGATGACAATCCGCGGGCTCGCACCTCCAGGGAACCCGGCGAGAGCGGTGGCGATCAGCCGGCGTGCCAGCTGCGGTTTCGTAGCGAAGCAACGGTGTCAGGCACACCGGCTTCGGCCCGCGACTGTGCAGACCGTGACGCGACCGCTCGTCGGTGCCCGGCTGTCGCCTGGCTCGGCATCGCCAATGCCCGGCCACCCTCCCTCCAACCCGAACCGATCATCGACCCGGATCGGCTCACCGACATGACCGTCCATCGACGCGACCGCCTTGGCGGCGTCCTGCACGGATACGAACATGCCGCTCGGCCAGCCTCGACGTAATTCCGGCCGGTACAGGCGGCACTGCAGCATGAGCGCCGGACGGGCGAACGAGGGTTTTCACCGGCCCGGTACAGTCTGTCTGACATTCTGATGGTTTTCGATGACACCGAGGGCGGCATGGATTCGCACAATGGTTACCTGGGACTGCGCGCCGACCGCGTGTTCGACGGTGAGCGGGTGCTGCCCGGCCGTCCGGTCGTCGTCCTGCGCAACGGGCGGATCGACTCCATCCATGATGGACCGGTCGCTGCGGAGATCCCGGTCACGGACTACGGCGCGGCCACGCTTCTGCCGGGGCTGGTCGATGCCCACGCGCATCTCGTCTTCGACCCGTGCGGAGATGTCGCCGACCAGTGCCTGACCGACTCCGACGAGACGATGCTGACGCGCATCCGTGATCATGCACGGATGGCGCTGCGCAGCGGCGTGACCACGCTACGGGACCTCGGCGACCGTGGATACCTGACGCTGCGCGTCCGCGACGAGCACGCCCCGGACCTGCCGGAACTCGTGTGTGCCGGCCCCCCGTTGACGCGCGAACGGGGTCACTGCTGGTTCCTCGGCGGGGAGAGCGAGCCTGGCCCGGCACTGACCGCCGCGGTCGACGAGCGTGCGGCCCGGGGTGTCGACGTCATCAAGGTCATGGCGACCGGCGGAGTCATCACGCCGGGCTGGGCGCCGCACGAGTCCCAGTACACGGCGGACGATCTGCGCGCCGTCGTCGACCGTGCCCACTCGCACGGAATACCCGTCACCGCGCACGCGCACGGCGCAGACGGCATCGCCGCGGCACTCGACGCCGGGGTGGACGGCGTCGAGCACGCGTCGTTCCTCGGCGCCGGCGGCGTGGTGGTCCGCGATGAGGTCATCGACAGGCTGGCCGAGTCCCGTGTTTTCGTCGGCGTCGCATCTGCCCGGCTCCCGATGGACAAGCCGCTGTCGCCGCTCTTTCAGGCGGTCGCCGCCGCCTTCGCCCGCCAGCGTCAGGCCGGGGTACGGCTGGTGTGTTCCTCGGACGCGGGAGTGGATCCGCAGAAGCCGTTCAACTGCCTGCCGCACGGGATCGTCGACTTTCGGGACGTCATCGGCATGGACGATCGGATGTCGCTGGTGGCTGCCACCAGTCTGGCGGCGGAATCGTGCGGCCTCGGACACCGCAAGGGGCGCCTCGCCTCCGGCTATGACGCTGACGTCCTGGTCGTCACCGGTGATGCCGCCGCCGACGTGTCCGCCCTACGCTCGCCCCTCGCCGTCTACCGCGCGGGCTCCCTGGTCACCTGATGGTGGCATCACGGTAGGCGTCTGGTGGCATCACGGTAGGCGTCCCGCACCGCCATCAACCACCGCAGTTCGCTGTCGAGGTCCTCGCCGCCGCTGGTGGCGATGTCCGGCACATCGATGGAGCGCGCCTCGCCGGCTCGCTTCGCCTTGCGACCGAGTGCCAGACACCGCGCCGTGACGGTGGCGCTCGCCGCCATCCCGGAGGCCCCGCTTCCGGCCACCTCCGCGGTCACCGTGGCGAACTGCTCGGGGCTGATCCATTCCCGCAGGGTTATCGCGGCGTCACGGATCTCGATGACACGCCGTTGCAGTCGTACGGCGTTGCGCCGCATCCGCAGCACGTCGCGGTAGATCGACGGGCTTTCCTCCAGGACGACGCCAGGCACCGCCTCGGTCAGGCTGCGCCAGAGACGATAGAGCCGGCACCGCTGCCACCAGGCCCGCATGCCGGCGACGATCGGCGCCAGCACCACGATCGCGCAGCCGAACACGTAACAGAGAAAGTAGGTCGAGGACGCGCACATGACCAGCAGAGCGCTGGGAGAGCCTGGCCGCGCACCGTCCATGATGGTGAAGATGCGGCCCACGACGTAGACGGCGCTCGCGGTCGTGCCGACGCAGAGAAGCGCGATCGCGAGCCTGAGGGCACCGAAGCTCGTGGCCCTATGGTGACGCCACAACCGCCAGGTGCAATCCACGGAGACGACCGCGATGAACAGCAGATAGGCGAGCCATCCGACGGTGATGATGCTCCGGCCAACCGCCATCGGCAGCGCCCGTTGGCGCGTCGGCTCGGCGAGAAGGGTGGAGCACACCTCACTGATCAGCATCGCGATCACGGTCAGGGTGGTGAACCACAGCCGGAAGCGGCTCCCCCGCCGTGACGGCGGACCGGATGGGCTCGTACTCGCCACGGTCCACAGAATGGTGATCATGGCGACGTGGCAGAAGCCGCCGACGAAGACATCCAGGTTCGGCACGCCGCTGCTGTGCGTGACCACCGCCGCGACGGGTCGCTGGAGCAGCGCGATCTCGACAGCCAGCGCGAGCAGAGCCAGCCACATGGGGCGCTGGCGCGCCGACAGCACGGCCCGGGAGCGTACGATCAGGGCAGCCCAGCTGACCACGAGCAGGACAAGCCTGATGGTTTGTTGGGCCGTCACGAGAGGTTCTCTACCACGTCGCCAGCCATGGGGCCGGGGCTTTCACGCGCCCTCAGCAAGCCGCCGCCGCATGTCGGCCACAGTGAACATCTGCGGGAACAGCACTCCGCCGGGGTCGAGCGGAGCCGAGTCGGCCAGGCCGCCGATGTCGACCGGCACGAAGCCGGTCGCCACGACCAGTTCACTGGCTACCGTCTTGGCCGCCGCATCGTCGCCGGCGACCGCCATCGCCCACAGACCGGGCTGCCGCCGGCCGCGAGCCGCGAGCAGCTCGTCCATCACGTGCGTGAACGCCCGGACCACGCGCGCCGAGGGCAGTGCCGACGCGAGCCGGGAGCCGACGGTGCCGGCACCGTCCAGACCCGACACGATGTGTCCGTCCGCGGAGAGTCCGACCGGATTGGTGGGATCGATGACAATGCGGTCCGCGGCACCGACCGGCCAGCCGGCGACGACGTCGGCGATGGCCGGATACGGAACGGCCAGGACGATCACCTCGGCGCGTTCGACCGCTGAACGCCAGTCCACACACGGTACGTCCACCGGAGCATCGCCCGACTTGAGGAGATCGGGATCTCGGCTGCCCACGACGATGTCGTGTCCCGCCTCGCGCCAATGTGCGGTCAGCGCGCGGCCGATGGAGCCATAGCCGATTACCGCGATCATGCCTGCCGTTTCCATTCGCGCATCCCACCGCCGATCGCTCGAGGGTGGCGAATCTATCAGAGGGCGCCAACGCCGGTGAGAGGGCGGTGTGAAGGTCGTCCACGGATTCCCGTGCGTCGCGATCACGTTTCGGTCTGGTAAATCGATGATTTCGCAAGCAGGAATGCGTGATGCATGCAGTCACCCGCCGGACGGCATTCCGATCTGGACCTTTGCCGCCATGCCAGGCCACTTCCATGACCTGGCCTGCGCTCGGGAACTCGGTGTCACCGCGGCTCTGAACTGGGCCGCCGCCGAGCTCCATCTGCCCGCCTTGCCCGACGCCAGCTACGACGGCGCAGGCCACGGCATCAAGACCCCGACAAGGCAACCCGCCGACGGCAAACACCTCGCCGTCGCGAACCGCAGCGTCAACCGGCGGCACCGCAGCCTGCGCTGGCAAGGCGAACGCGGCTTCGCCATTCTCACCGGACGATGGAAGACACTGCGACACAGCACCGTCAGCCCTCGCTGGATCGGCGACATCGTTGCCGGGCGCCAGCTCGGTCAGTCGACGGGAATGGCGTTCACCCGCGGCCAAGGTGTCGATCATCGCCCGGCCGGACAGTCCGAGGAAGTTGGTGGGCCATTGTGGAACACTTAAACAGAGCGTGTTCCAGCAGTTTCTCCAAGTGCAGCTTGTAGCGGGTCCGGTCCTTGACGAGATCATGGCGCAGCCGGGTGTAGTCACGGATGTCACGGACTGCCTTGGGCGGCACGAACGAAGGCCGTAGCATCCCGCGCTCGTTGAGCCTGGCCAGCCAGATCGCGTCGAGTTTGTCGGTCTTCGGCTGGCCCGGGACCTGCTTGACGTCGTTGGTGTTGACCAGCCACACGGTCACACCGTGGGCTTGTCAACGGCGGATTAGGCTGCGGTCGACAGGGCTTGCAGGATCAGGATGTAGTAGAACGGCCGCCACTAGTCACCAGTCGACTCCAGAACGGCGCGTTCGATCTGATCGGTGATCAGACGCTAGGCCAGAGCGCAAAGTCCGGTGGTCATGGACGCGAGGTCCCCCAGGGTCACCCTGCGACGAAACTGAATCGAATGCGGCAACCGGGAGGAGACCTTGCCGGATGCCTTCGCGACGTCGATGGCGGCGACTCGGGTCAACCGGATCTCGTGATCGGGTCGTGGATCTCTTCAAGTTTTCGGGCCATGCCACCGGGCTCCATGGGTAGAAGGGGGTGGACGGTCGCCCGTGGGCACGCTCGGAGAGAAATCTGACCGGCGTGCTCGAAGCAACAGTGTGCGACTCATCGAGGTCGGGCCCCGCGCCAGACTCGTTGACGGCTTCAAGTGCCAAGAACACATCGGCGCCCGCGGGCGACGGGACCGCAGTCTTTCACTGCCATAGCGGCCTGCTCGGCACAGGGTCACTCGTTGCTCTTGCCGTCCACCCTGGCTTACGGCACGACGTCGGGTCTGCTGGTCCAATGCCGCCAGCAGGTGGACCCGGTCGGCGGGGCGACGGCTGCCGCGGACGGTCTTGCCATCCAACGCAAGAACCCGCCGAGCTGGTGCCTGCGCCGGCTGTGTTGTGGTGATCAGCCACTGGCCGAGCGCCGTCTCCATCAAACCCGGTGCGGAACAACCATCAAGCTCGGACCGGCAGCGGACCTGCCGTCACGCAACACCGCGATCGGATACCACCACATCGACAGCGCCACCGCCACCGCCACCGCCGAGGCCACCCGACGCGCCAACCACCGCCCACACGACCTCATCGACGCCGTGAGCACCGGAAAATCGACCGTGACCAGAGGTAACCCGACTATGCAATAGCCCTGGGGCCGCACGCCCGTACAGGCCGACTGTCAAATCTTCAAAAGCAGAAGGTCAATTCGTTGAAGGGTCGCGGTCGTGCACCAGCGCGGGCACCTAGCCTCGGATCCCGACGGCGCTCCACGATGACCCGTGGACGGGACGGAGGGATCGCGATGCGGAACATGTTCCGGCTCAGCGGTGCCGTGATGGCGCATCCCACTCGCAGTGTGGAGGCGGAGCGACTGGCCGGCCTCGACCCGCAGGGGCGGCTTCGGGTCGTGCTGGACCCCGAGCCCGAGGGGCCACCCACGGCGCTACGCACCGCCGCCGCGGCCTGGGCCGCGGTGGATCATGGTGCCACGCATCATCTGGTGCTGCAGGACGACGTCCTGCTGGCCGAGGGCTTCTTCGAACACGTCGCGGTTGCCGCCGAAGCCGCGCTGGACGACGCGATCGCTTTCTACGCCAACTGGAACTCGCGCAACGGAGCCGCCGTGCGCGCCGCGGCTCTGGCGGGGGCCGCCTGGGCCGCGGCGCTCGATGAGTACGCGCCATGCGTCGCGCTCATGCTGCCCGCCCGGATGGCCGCGGGCTACGGCGCCTCCGCCGCGGGCGACGACGCCGGCTGGCCCTACGACGTCCTGATGCACCGTTACCTGAAGGCGTCGGGAACGCGCCTGCGAATCTCCGTGCCGAACACCGTCGAGCATGCCGGACTGCCGAGTATCGCCGGAAACTCCGGACACGGCCTGCGCCGTTCCGCACTGTTCACCGGAGTGGCCCCCGATCCGGACCGGATCCGGTCAGGCTGCGCCGCGTTGTCGGTGGTGCCCTTCATCAAGCACGGCAGCGCCCAGGTGGCGGTGCGCACCGGGAACGGCTGGGAGTACCTGGAGGCCGAACGCCACCTGCTGCGCAGTGGTTGGTCGGCACGGACGGTACGCCGGGACTTTGAGTCGGTGGTTGCTGGCACGGGGCTTCCCCGCGAAGCCGCGTGGAACACCTGGGTGGCCGCCTTTGTTCTGGGAACGGCGCAGGGCCGCCACGCCACCAGTGCCCCGGCAGCCGACGCCGCGCTGCGTACGCTGGGACCGGGCGGAGTATGCGACGAGTTGTCCCCCGCACAGGTGGAGGCGCTCGTGGCTCCCCTCCACGAGCTGGCACGAACCGCCCTGGCGGCCGGACGTGCCGCGGCCCGCGGACCGCGACCGCGGGTGTCCGCGATGGCCGGTCAGCGGGATGTCACGGCCGTCACCGGTGCCGACGGGCAATTCGCCCGTGCCCTTGGCGGGCTACTGGCCGATCTCGGTAACACGGTGCGGCACGTGCCCGGTCCGGTCACGGCATCGGACATCGCCGGGTGCACCCGCCTCGTCCACCTGGCCCACGGCGAA
The DNA here is from genome assembly GCF_044465265.1 of Actinoplanes sp. NPDC049681. Lineage (NCBI taxonomy): Bacteria > Bacillati > Actinomycetota > Actinomycetes > Micromonosporales > Micromonosporaceae > Actinoplanes > Actinoplanes sp. NPDC049681. The sequence goes on along the minus strand of NZ_JBITLP010000007.1, from coordinate 117,230 downwards.
CCCGCGGGCCAGGGAGCGCCAGAGATGACGGTGCGTCACGTGCTCGATGCGGCCCGGACGGCCGGCGTCCGGCGGCTCGTGTACGCCGTCGAGGCGACCGCGACGGCATGCGGCGGAGACACCGTCGTGCCCGAGCGCTTCCGGCCGGAGCCCCCACCCGGAGCGGCAGGGCTCGACCGCTGGCAGGAGGAGGAGTCAGTGCGGAGGTGGGCCGGCCCCGGCGAAGAGCAGGACACGGTGGTACCGGCCAGAACCATGGCGCGGTCCGCCACCGTGCTTCGTTATGCCGAGCCGGTGGGTGCGCACGTGCCCACCGCAACAGTGACGGCCGACTGGATCCTCCGCGCCTGGACCCGCCGGGAGCTGCCACTGGAAGCGGACCGGCGCCACCAACTAGTCGACATCAGGGACCTTGCCTCGGCCGTGCACGCCGCGCTCACTGTCGACGCGGCGGGTCCACGCCTTGTGCACGTGGCCTCCGCCGTTCACGACGAGGCGGCCTGGGCCGCCCAGGTGGTGGCGGTAACCCGTCGCACCGCACGCACCGTACATCGCCTAGGGACGGACGCAGCGCCCGGTAGTAGGCGCCCGATCCTGGACACCGATCTGACCGGAACCGTCCTCGACTGGAAGCCGACCGCACCGCTGGCAGCGGGGCTACGCGCGCAGGCCCAGTGGCTGGCCTACGACACGGAGTGTTGTTGATGAAAATCCTCTTGGCCACGCCGGAACCACCGGCCAGCGACTACGGCAACAGCGTCACCGCCCGCCGATGGGCCGGCATCTTCCGCGACCTCGGCCACGAGGTGCGCGTCTGTCTGGGCCACACCGACGGTGAGTACGACGCACTGGTGGCCCTGCATGCCGGCCGCAGCGCCGACGTCATCCGCCGCTTCGCCGCGCAACGCCCTGGCGCACCCGTCGTCATCGGACTCACCGGCACGGACCTCTACCCCGACTTCGCCACCAGTGGCGTGGATCCGGCCGTGCTCGACATGGCCGACCGGTTCGTCGCCCTGCAGAGCCACGGGGTACGGCAGCTCCCCCCTCGGCTTCGCCCACGGGCCCGCGTGATCACCCAATCGCTATCGACTGTCGAGGCCCGTCCGTCGCGAATGGACTGCTTCGAAGTGGCTTTCCTCGCGCATGTCCGCCCGGTGAAGGACCCGCTGCTGCCTGCCCAGGCGGTGCGGCTACTTCCCGCGGACTCACGGATCGTGCTGACCCATGCAGGCGGCGCCCGTGACGAGGAATCAGAGCGCGCGGTGGCCGCCGAGGCTGCAGAGAACCCGCGCTACCACTGGCTAGGCGCGCTGCCGCGCACCGAGGCGCTGGGAGTGTTGGCGCGGAGCCGCCTGCTGGTGCTCGCCTCGCAGCATGAGGGCGGCGCGAACGTGGTCACTGAGGCGCTCGCTCTCGGTGTGCCGGTCATCTCCACGCGCATCCCTGGCTCGACCGGCCTCCTCGGCGACGACTATCCGGGGTACTTCCCGGTCGGCGACGCCGAGGCACTCGCCGCAGCGCTTTACGCCGTGGAACAGAACCGGGACGGCTTCCACGACGTACTCAAGGAACGCTGCGGCGCCTTACGGCACCTCGCGGAACCCGACCGGGAGCGGAACGCCTGGTCCGAGCTGTGGTCCGGCCTGCGGGCCGAGGCACGGGCCCTACACCCTTCACCCACCGCGCCCGGCAGGAGAGGACAGCAGTGAAGCTCCGAGACTCCGTACCCAAGGTGAACGGCGGAGGGACGCACCGCGAGTGCACCTCCGCGCAGACCTACGAGCGTGTCCGGCCGCACCTGAGACGCATGGGCGTAACCCGGGTGGCCGAGATTACCTGGCTGGACCGGATCGGCATACCGGTCTACAACGCCATCGCCCCACGCTCCAACGACATCATCTCCGTCTACAACGGCAAGGGCCTCAGCCCCGAGGACGCCAGAACCTCGGCGGTCATGGAGGCCGTCGAACGCTTCTCGGCCGGCCTGCCGATCCGTCCCGCCGCCATCGCCTCCTACGAGGAACTGGTAAAGGCCGGGCGCACTGTGCTCGACCCGCGAGAGAACCTGGTCGCACTGTCCCGGCACTATCGCGAGGACACCCCGATCTCCTGGGTGGAAGCCCACGACCTGCTCAGCGGCGAGACGGTGCTGGTCCCGCAGGGATGCGTGGCCTACTCGCTCGCCTCGCACGAGCCGCCGACCTACGAGATCTCCACCACCAACGGCCTGGCCTCGGGGAACAATCCGGAGGAGGCGATCTGCCACGCGCTCACCGAGCTGGTGGAACGCGACTCCATGACCACAGCCGAGCTGGTGAGTAACCTGCTGTGCCAGATCCTGGAGAAGGGCGTCCGGGCCGAGCGCCAGCCGGAGCAGGTCACTGACCTGCTCAAGGAGATCCACCCGCACGTGAACCCGGAAAGCCTGCCACCGAAGGCGCTGGCGCTGGTGCAGCAGTTCCGCGCCGCCGGCCTGCAACTGCGAATCGTGCACATCACCTCCGATCTAGGTATTCCCAGCTTCCTCGTGGCCACCGACGAGGAGATCAGCCCGACCACCTCGAAGGGACACGGGGGCTTCGGCACCCATCCGGACGCCGAGGTCGCCGTCATCCGAGCGATCACTGAGTGCGCGCAAAGCCGGGTCGTGGACATCCAAGCGATGCGCGAGGACATCCGCCTGCCCGACGAGCAGGTCAGCAAGTACCAGAAACACGTCCAGCGTTCCTCAACCATCGACAAGGGCGCTTGGGCCTGGCGCCCGGTGCGCAAGGTCGTGGACTTCGCGGACATCCCCACCTGGCGGACCGCCGACGTCATGGACGACCTGCGGCTGATGCTCGACCGCCTGCGGGAGCGCGGCATCCGTCGCGCCCTGGTCGTGGACCTGTCACCGCCTGAGATACCGGTAACCGTGGTCCGGGTGATAGTCCCCCAGCTGGAGTCCTGGGCGGTGGATCACGGCCGGATTGGCGCCCGGGGCGCGGCGGCCTGGAACCACGCACTGGCGGACCTGCGCGCGCACAGCCGGGAACTGACAGCGCAACGGAACCAACACGGGCAGGGGGCTCCGGAGTGAATGCCGTCGTCTTCATCGGTCCCAGCATCGACCGGTCCTCAGCCGCCGCCGTGCTGGACGCAGAGTTCCTGCCCCCGATCGAACGCGGGGACATTGCGCAGTTGCTGGCCCGTCCGGAACGCCCGGACGCCATCGGCATCGTGGACGGGAAATTCCTGCAAAGCATGTGCATCTCCCCAAAGGAGGTGCTGGCCGCCATCGACGCTGGGGTAGCGGTATTCGGGTCGTCCAGCATGGGCGCGTTGCGGGCGGCCGAGTGCGAACCGTTCGGCATGGTGGGAGTCGGCAAGGTCTTCGAGGAGTACGCAAGCGGCCACATCGACGCGGACGACGAGGTCGCCGTGGTCTACGACGGCAGGGCGCTGTCCGCGCTGTCCGAGCCGATGGTCAACTTCCGGTTCGCGATCGCGGCGGGACTGGCAGCGCAGGCGTTCTCCCGGGCCGCCGGGGACCGCTTCCTGAAGATCGCCAAGGGCTTGTACTTCCCGCAGCGCAACACCCGAACCGTACTGATGCTGCTGCGACCTGAACTCGACGCGGCCGAGTACGAGCGGGTCGCTCGCTACTTCGCCGAATCCGCCCCGGACACCAAGCGCGACGATGCGCTGCTGCTCCTTGCCCGCATGCGGGAACACTTCGGCGGTCCAGCCGCCACCATCACCGTCTGAGGAGGCCCTGTGCCCATCGGTACCGCACTGGAAGACCTGGTCGTGGACAGCCCCGAGGAGTTGCAGGAGTTCCTGGAACAGGTAGCCGCCGAAACCGACCGCGAAATCGTCGCCACCATGGAGTCGCTGACCACCACGATCATGACGTCCATCGAATGAGCCCGCTGACCGCCGCGGCGGCCCGCACCGGGCTGTTCTCCCCTCGTTACCGGGGCAGCAGCCTGGCGTTCGGTGGGGTGACCTTTCTGACGGGCTTCGCCGCGCTGGCGCTGGTCACCACCATGCCGGTGGCTGTGCAGGCACTGCACGGCCTGAGGCTCTACCCGCTGGCCTTCGGCGGGTTCGTGACGGCAGGCCTGTTCGGCAGCGTGTTGGCAGGCCGCCTGGCCGACCGCTTCGGTCCGCGTTCCCCGCTCACCGCGGGCTTGGTGCTGTCCGTGATCGCGCTGTTGGTCTGCGGCGGGGCGCAGTCGGTCTGGCAGCTGATCGCCGGACGCTTCCTGGACGGTCTGGCGGGGAGCCTGGTGGTGGTCTCCGTGAACGTCGTCGTTGCCCGCACGTATCCGGCCGAGCTGCGGCCCCGGGCGCTGTCGCTGATGAGCGTGTGCTGGATCGTGCCCTCCATGGCCGGTCCGCCGATCGCCGGCCTGGTTTGCGCCGCCACGTCGTGGCGTTGGGTCTTCCTCGGCCTGGCGTCAATCACCGCGGCGGTTGCGGGTGCCGTCCTCCTCCTGGCACGGCGCCGGATGGCCGAGGCGGAAATCGATGCCGGCTCAGGGGAATCCGCGCACGAGGGGTGGAAGCGGGTTCGCATCGCCGTCGCACTAGCCGTCGGCGCCGGCATGTTGCAGTACGCCGGCTCTGGTCGGCACCCGGTGCAGGTGGCGATGGCCGTCGTCGGGATCGCCCTGCTGGTGCCGACCGCGCCCCGGCTGCTGCCACGGGGGACGCTGCGGGCTGCGGCTGGCCTGCCGGCCGTCGTGCTGCTCAGCGGTGTCTGTTCCGGGGTGTACTTCACTCTGGAGTCCTTTGTCCCGCTTTTGTTGATCAATTACCGGCACGTCCCCGTCTCGCTGGCGGGCGTCGCCTTCACCGGCGCGACGCTCGGCTGGGCAGCGGCCTCCTGGCTCCAGGGCCATGTCTGGTCGGCCGTGCCACGGCAGCAGCTGGTCGCGGTCGGGATAGCGACAACCGCCATCGCGACCGCGGTGGCAGCCCTGGGCGTGGCGGCCGGGACTCCACCGCTGACGGCGGCCGTGGCTCTGGTGGCGGCGGGCGCCGGTATGGGCCTGGTGGCTCCCAGCCTCACCGTGCTGGTCTTCGCATACTGCCGTCCGCAGGAGCAGGGCCGGTACAGCGGCGCCCTGCAGGTCTCGCAGTCGCTGGGCCAGGTCCTGACTATGGCCCTGGCCGGGACGCTCTACGCCGCCGCCGGCGGCGCCGCCGCCTTCACCTCGATCTTCGCCTTGCTGTTCGCCCTCGCCGTCGGCGCCCGCCTGTTGGCCCCTCGTACGCGAGCCGTTGACGGAACCGCGAACACCGCACCCGACTACGGAGGCTGACGATGACCACCACCGATTCACCCGGTCCAGGCGACAGCACCGCGCAGCGGGAAGTCGTCGTCGTGGGACTGGGGTATGTGGGACTGCCACTCGCCTTGGAGGCGAGCCGGGCCGGCCTGGCCGTGACCGGCTTCGACCTCGATCCACGGGTCATCGGAGGGCTGCGGGCCGGGCGTTCCCACATCGACGACGTCGATGACGCCCATGTGGCACAGATGGTCGCGGCGGGGTTCACGGTCACCGACGACGAGCGGATGATCGGCGGCGCTGGGACGGTGGTGATCTGCGTGCCCACTCCACTGACCAGCGATGGTGGACCAGATCTGGGGACGGTACGCTCGGCCGCTGCGGCGGTCGCCAGGCACCTACGTCCCGGGACGCTGGTGGTCCTAGAGTCCACCAGCTACCCGGGCACCACCGAGGAGGTGGTGCTGCCGTTGTTGGAGCGGTCCGGGCTGGTCGCGGGCAGGGACTTCCGGCTCGCCTTCTCCCCCGAGCGGGTCGATCCCGGAAATCCGATCTATGGCATCCGTAACACCCCCAAGGTGGTCGGCGGCCTCACCCCCGCGTGCGCCAGCGCCGCGGCCGCGTTCTACGGCAAGTTCGTGGAGCGTGTGGTGCAGGCGAAGGGCACCCGCGAGGCCGAGATGGCAAAGCTGCTGGAGAACACCTACCGGCACGTCAATATCGCGCTCGTGAACGAGATGGCGGTGTTCTGCCATGAACTCGGCATCGACCTGTGGGACGCCATCGCCTGCGCGGGCACCAAACCTTTCGGCTTCCAGCCGTTCTTCCCCGGTCCCGGCGTCGGGGGCCACTGCATACCCATCGACCCCAACTACCTGTCGTACAAGGTCCGCACATTGGGCTACCCGTTCCGCTTCGTCGAACTGGCGCAGGAGATCAATGCGCGCATGCCTCGTTACGTGGTCGAGCGCGCCCTGTACCTGCTCAACCGCGCGGGAAGGCCGATGGAGGGCGCACGGGTGTTGCTGCTCGGCGTCACCTACAAGGCCGATATTGCCGACCAACGTGAATCGCCGGCGCGCAGCGTCGCTGCCGGTCTGCGGAAGCTGGGAGCGCAGGTCCTCTTCCATGACCCATACGTGCAACGGTGGACGGTGGACGCCACCGATGTGCCACGGACCGAGCCGGAGGCCGGTGCGGCCGGTGCTGACCTGGTGATCCTGCTCCAGGACCACGAGGCCTATGACCTGGAGGCGATCGGCGGAGCCGCGCGGCTGCTGTTGGACACCCGCGGCAAGATCCGCCCCCGCGCGGGGGTCGAGGCACTGTGACCGCCGAGAGGGTCACCCGTACGACCGAAATCCGGAGGACATGATGTGCGGAATCGCCGGCTGGGTCGACTTCACGAGCGACCTGACCCGCGAAGCGGACACGCTGCGGGCCATGGTACGGACCTTGGAGCGGCGCGGCCCCGACGACGAAGGGATGTGGCTTTCGCCGCACGCGGCGCTCGGCCACCGTAGGCTCTCGGTGATCGACCTGGCCGGCAGTCGGCAGCCGATGGGCGCCACGGGCAATAGCCGGTCGGCTGTGATCAGCTATAGCGGGGAGGTCTACAACTACCGCAGCCTCCGCAGCGAACTCCAGTCGTTGGGGCAGATGTTCAGCACTGCCGGGGACACCGAGGTGGTCCTGCGAAGCTGCCTCGTCTGGGGCGCGGACGCGGTGGCCCGACTCGACGGCATCTTCGCCTTCGCGCTGTGGGACGTCCCGCGGGAGGAGCTGCTGCTGGTACGGGACCGCCTGGGCGTCAAGCCGCTGTACTACCTACTGACCCCGACCGGTGTGGTGTTCGGCTCGGAACCCAAGGCGCTACTAGCGCACCCAGCCGTGGCGCGCGAAGTGGACGCCGATGGCCTGCGTGACATCCTGTCGGTGGCCAAGAACCCCGGCCACGCCGTCTTCCGCGACGTACACGAGGTACCGCCGGGTTACCTACTCAGGGTGAGCCGCGATGGCGCTGCGCTCCAACGGTACTGGAAACTGGAGGTGCACGAGCACCCGGATGACCTGCCGACCACCGTGGGGCGGGTCCGAGGGCTCCTGAAGGACGTGATCGCCGCCCAGTTGCGGGCGGATGTACCGCTGTGCACGCTGCTTTCCGGCGGTCTGGACTCGAGCACCCTCACAGCGTTTGCCACTCGCGCGGCGGTCGCGGACGGAGGGGATCCGGTGCGCTCGTTCGCCGTGCGCAACGAGCCATCATCCAACGACGACCATGTGTACGCCTGCCTGCTGGCGAAGCACGCCGGCTCCCACCACACCGAGGTGACGGTAGACACCGTCGACCTGCTCAATCCGGCGTTGCGGGAGGGCGTCCTGTCCGCTTACGACCTGCCGCTGGCCAAGGGCGACGAGCACGCCTCGCTGCTCCGACTCTTCGAGGCCGTCGGGCAACACTCCACGGTGGCGCTCTCGGGCGAGTGCGGAGACGAGGTGTTCGGCGGCTACCGTTGGCAACGCAACCCGGAGGCGGTCCACTCAGGCACGTTCCCCTGGGTGCATTCGGGGCGCCACCGGCACCGCGGCCTGGAACTGCTGCTCTCCCCCGAACTGCTGGCCAGGCTCGACCTGGCGGCGTACGAGCGCGACAGCCACGCCACGGCAGTAGCCGAGATCGACACCGGCTCCGTGCTCGATCCGGTTGAGGCACGCTTCCGGCAAGTGACCTACCTGGCCCTGACCCGGCACGCGCAGGTGCTGTTCGATCGCAAGGACCGGCTGAGCATGGCACACGGCCTTGAGGTGCGCGTCCCGTTCGCCGCCCACGCACTAGTCGAGTACACCTTCAATGTTCCCTGGGCGATGAAGTCCTTCGACGGCCGAGAGAAGAGCCTGCTACGGGCGGCCGGACGCGGGCTACTTCCGCCAGCGGTGTCCGAGCGGCCGAAGACCCCCTACCCCTCGGTGGTGGACACCGGCTATGACGAGGGCCTGCGCAAGCTGCTGGCGGAGGCGGTGTGCGAGGGCGACACGCCGGTGCTGCCGTACCTTAACCCGGTACTGGCGCGGGAGGTACGTCGCAGCGGCGCGTCCGCGTTGCCGGAGGGGCTCAGCAGGGCGGCCCTGGAGACCGTGCTGCAGTGGAACACCTGGCTGGCGAAGTACCGTGTCCGGGTTGTGCTGTGAACCGACACCTTGATCTGGAGGGCTGCTTCAACTCTCGGGACCTAGGCGGCCTTCCCACTGCCGAGGGGAGACGCACCGCGGTCGGAGCGGTGATCCGCTCGGACTCGCTGCACCGGCTCACCGCGCGGGGCTGGTCGGCGCTCTGGGACCACGGGGTCCGGACGGTGGTGGACATGCGTAACGCCGACGAGCATCAACCCGACGCGGCCCCTCGGCCACGGGGCCTGGAGACGCTGTCGCTGCCGCTCGCACCGAGCACCCCGATGAAACCGTGGAGCATCGGCGGACAGGGCACGCCGCTGTACTACCGGCGGTTTCTGGAGCGCTTTCCACAGCTCACGGCCCGGGTTGTGCGCGCGGTGGCCCGGGCCGCGCCCGGAGGCATCGTGGTGCACTGTGTGGCAGGGCGCGACCGGACCGGACTGGTCAGCCTGCTGCTGCTGGCTTTGGCCGGGGTTTCCAGCGCCGACATCGCACACGACTACGCGCTCAGCGAAGAGCGCCTGGCGGGCCTGTACGCGGCCGCAGGGGAGCCCGACCGGCGGAATGAGCTGGAGGCGCCGTTGCGGCGGGCCGGCATCACCGCCGCAGCGGCGGTGGCCGGTGCCGTAGCCTCCCTCGACCCGGTGGCGCACCTCCGCGCTGGCGGCCTGACGGACGTAGAGATCGAGGCCGCACGCATGCGGCTGACCGGCCGCCTGTGCTGACGCCCAGCCGAGCTTCCATCGTAAGGCGTCAAGAGCGGTCCAGTGATCAGCAGCTGCGGCGCTGGCTGACCGCCAAACACGCGCCGCCGCGTTTGATCAGACCACCGCGGTCCACGCACTCGGCTGGCCCTCGATCAACCCTCGAACCATCGACCGGGGAACCCAGGAGACCACCGCCACGCCAACGCCGCGTCTATCGAGCCGCCACCGTCCATCCTCATTACCACGAACCCACCCGGACGTACGTGGCCCGACACACCGCCGAAGGAAAAACAAAGCCAAGAGCACCGCACCCCATGGCGCCGATTCGTCGACCGGTCTAATCGGATCGCGCGACGCGGGTGGGCGCGATCCCACTTCGGCGTCTCATGTGATGTATTCCATATCGCGATTACGCGGTGGACCGAATGGGCCCCTGACCGGGCAATGTGGATGCCCCGTAACGTCAAGAAAGTGTCAAGGATTACCCAAGTCGGATTGGGCTCGCTGTTCGCCGCGGGCCTCAACTCGTATTCTCTGTGATCACTGCCCGCTGTGGCGGACGGTCGTGTCCGCCGGGCTCCACATGTCGAGCGGCGGGAAGCACCGCGGACCCGCTTCCGGTCCGGCCGCTTTCGATCTGAGGAACAAGCGATGCTCGTGTCGAGAATCCCGAACGACGACCTCGTCGAATCCGGTCCCGCCCCGCGCGTTGGACACGTGGACGACTACCTCGGGCCTGCCGCCGAGCGATACTTCGGCTCCGGCTACAAGCGGGTGTCCCAGCGGATCGCCGATCTTGCGTGGCTTCCCGGGCCGGACCTGCCGGCCGGCGGCCATGCCGAGGTGACCTATCCCGACGACTGGTCTTCGAAGAACCGTGGGCTCGCCAGCCCGATCCACCTCAGCACCATCGACGCTCTCGTCCTGAGCCAGCGGTTGGTGGAGACCTACCTGCAGTCGGGTCTCGGTCTGACTTCCGACCAGGTGTCCCGTGCCTGGCTGCGCCGGTACACGATGCGGCCCGGCTCCCAGCCGCACACCGACGTGCACAGCGTGCCGCTGCGGATCGGATTGGGCGAGAGCCGTCCCGGCGCGAGGGGATGGGTGTCCACCGAGTTCGTGTGCGTGGTCGGCGGCATCAAGGTCCGCTGCCACGTGGAGCACGAAGTGGGTCGCTCGCCTGAACGAGCCGAACCATTGTCCCCTGTCACCGCGCCCTATCACGGGGGTGGATATCGTTTCCGTACGCACGAGATCGGGGACATCATTGTGCTGCCCGAACAGCGCTCCCTCGTGGCAACCGTCGACGTCCGGAACGGGGCGGAGACCGGTGCGGGCGCCGGTGAGCTGGGCGCCGCGTACCAGCCGGCTATTACGCTGGTCGACGCCACCATCGTGTACGCCCAGGTCGCTCAAGTCCTGATGTACTCCCTGGATGGGCTACGCCGCGACGAGACCGACACACTGTGGATGCGATCGGTCGACATGGCGCGCAGCGGGCCCGGCCCGGCCCTGTCCGGACCGGTGTTCTGCGACTCGCAGGTGACACGTAGTTCAATCCTGGACTTCGCCGGCGGAAGGTGGCGGGTGTCCACGATGAAGGGGATATTCGCGGACACCACGGTCACGCACGCGCTCGGTCACCGGCTGCCCCCGGCGGCGAACGCGTGAAGCTGGCGATCTCCGGGACCTATTCGTCCGGTAAGACGACGACATCGATCGCTCTGTCGCGGCTGACCGGGATCCCCCGGACGCACGCCAAGACGATGCGGGAGATCCTGCCTGTGCTCCTACCCGGCCGGCGGCTGGAGGACTGCAGCATCCCGGAACTGCTGCAGCTCGGCATGGTGCGGTACGCCGAGCGTGCGGTCCACGAGAGCCATCTGCCCGACGGCTTCATCTCCGACGGATCGTCGCTGCACGAGTGGGTGTACGGCAAGACCCGGGTGGCGGTCGGCCTGCACCCCGGCACCCGGCAGGACGGCGACGGCTTTCAATCCGCGGCGGAGCGCACATTCTTCGAACAGGTCATCGATGCCATGGGTGCCGTGATGCGCCGGCACGCGTTACAGACCTACGACGCCTTCGTCCACCTGCCGATCGAGTTTCCGCTGGCTGCCGACGGGCACCGGCCCGTCTCCGAGGAGTTCCGGGTGAAGTCCGATCATCTGCTGCTGGACACGCTGCGGCAGGCGGGCATTGCGGTGCACATCGTCGGGGGATCGCTGCCCGACCGGCTCGAGGCGATCGTACGGACCTTCGGTCTCGCGACGGTGATGCCCGTCGGGCAGGCCATTGATCTCGCCCGCGCCGAGATCGACCGTCTGGACACCTCGGACGAGATGACCCGTCAGCATGTGACGGCGGCAGCCGTTGCACCGAAAGGACGAGTATGACCACCGCAACGGTGCAGAACGCCCTGCTCACGACCTTCGACGTGGGTCGCCTCCGGTTGCGTAACCGGGTCGTCATGGCTCCCATGACTCGCGAGGCATCACACGACGGCGTGCCGACCTCCGACATGATCGACTATTACGTACGCCGGGCCGCCGGTGGCGTCGGACTGATCATCACCGAGGGCACGACCGTCGCACACGAGAGCGCCCGCAACCGGATCGGCGTTCCTGTCTTCCACGGCGACGCCAGTCTGGGCCGCTGGTCCGAGCTGGCCGCGGCCGTGCACGCCGAGGGCGCCGCGATCGTGCCCCAGCTCTGGCACGTCGGCATGGACCGCAAGGTAGGTGACCCACCGGACCCGCTAGTGAGCCCCGCCGGACCCTCCGGAGTCGATCTGCACGGCGCCGTACGCGCCGAGCCCTTGAGCAGGTCGCAGATCGACGAGATCATCGCTGCGTTCGGCACTGCCGCAGGCGAGGCCGAGCGGCTCGGTTTCGACGGCATCGAGCTGCACGGGGCGCACGGGTATTTGATCGACCAGTTCCTCTGGTCCCGGACCAACCGGCGCACGGACGAGTACGGCGGTGACATCGCCCGACGAACCCGCTTCGCCGCCGATGTGGTCCGGGCGTGCAGGTCGGCGGTGTCACCCGACTTCCCCATCATCTTCCGGCTCTCGCAGTGGAAGATCACCGATTTCGACGCCCGGCTGGCGACCTCGCCGGCCGAACTGGAGGAGATCGTCTCCCTCCTGGCGGATGCGGGAGTGGACGTCTTCCACTGCTCGACGCGCCGGTTCTGGGAGTCCGCATTCGAGGGATCGCCGTTGACGCTCGCCGGCTGGGTTCGGAGCATCACCGGGTTGCCGACGATCGGCGTGGGCTCCGTCGGCTTGCAGAACAGCGACTTCACCGCGACGCTGCTGGCCGGCGAGGGAGCCGCGGTGGACGGGCTCGCCCGGGTGGAGGAGTTCCTGAGCCGCGGCGAGTTCGACCTCGTCTGCGTGGGTCGTGCACTCATCTCCGACCCGGCATGGGTCAACAAGATCGCAGCAGGGCGCCACGATGAGCTCGTCGCGTTCGACGCCTCCGATCTCGCCCGGCTGTACTGAGGCACGCAGTGCCGAGGCGGAAACGCATGGAGCACCGGGATACCGTACGACAGGAGGGGTTGATGTCCGTCGCCGACCGGGCCGCGACACCAGGTTCGGAACACACCGTGGGCCGCCCGGGGGACGGCGTCAAGATCTTGGCCCTGGCGATCGGATTCGTGATGGCCACCCTCGACGCCACGATCGTCACCGTCGCGGCCGTCGACATCGCCGACGACATCGGCATGGGCGTGGCGGGCCTGACCTGGCTGATGGACGGCTACATTCTGTCGTTCGCGTCCCTGCTGCTGCTGTCCGGCTCGCTGGCCGACCGGTTCGGAGCGAGGCGCACGTACCTGGCTGGGCTCGCCGTCTTCATCGCCGGGTCGACGATGTGCGGGCTGGCCGGCGCCGGAACCTTCATGATTCTGTCTCGTATCGTGCAGGGTGCCGGAGCCGCGTTGTTCATGCCGAGCTCGTTGAGCCTGCTGGTGGGGGAGTTTCCGGAGCCACGGCGCCGGGCGACCGTGCTCGGGCTGTGGACCGCCATCGTGTCGACCGCCTCGGGGCTGGGACCGGCGATCGGCGGTGTCCTGGTGGGCACGCTCGGCTGGCGCAGCATCTTCCTCATCAACATTCCGTTCGGGATCGTCGGCGCCGTTCTCACCCTTCGACGGATCAGCCCCTCACCGAGGCGTCCTCGGCCCTTGAACCTAGCGAGCAACTTCGCAGCCGCAGGCCTGGTGGCCGCGCTGTCGATCGCGCTCATCGAGGGGCCGCACCTCGGGTGGGGCTCGCCGCAAATGGTGGCTCTCGGCGCGGTGGCGGTCGTCGCGGCGGGCGCGCTCATCCTGGTGGAACGATCTGCCGCGGATCCGCTCATGCCGCGTTCCCTGGTGCGCAACTCGGTGTTCGTCTCGGCCGCCGCCATTGGGCTGCTGCTGAACCTCGCGCTGTTCGGCTCGATCTTCATGCTGGGTGTGTTTATGCAGCGGGCCTGGGGGCTGACGTCGATGACGGCGGGCGTCTGGCTGCTTCCCATGATGGCGGTGTTCGTCGTCGGCAACCTCACGTTCGCGCGTCTCGCGCGGAGGGTCGGCAGCCGGCGACCGGTTCTGATCGCACTTCCGCTGGCCGCGGTGTGCGTGGCGACGATGGTGACCATCTCCGAGTCGACGCCCTACGTGATCCTCGCCGGGGTCGTCGGCGTCGCCAACTTCTGCGTCGGTGTGACCGTTCCCGCCTTGACCGCCACCCTCATGGAGGCGGCGGGCAGCCACGCCAATACGGCCGGCGCGCTACTGAACGCCAACCGGCAGGTCGGGGCGCTGCTCGGAGTCGCGGTCGCGGGAACGGTGCTGGCCAGTGCCGCTGACTGGTACCGTGCGGCCTCGGTGGGCTTCGCCGTCACCGCCCTGGCGTACGGCGCAGCGGCGGTCCTGGCATGGTGCTTCACCCGGGGGCGAGCCACTGCTCGTCGCGCAGCGGCCGGCTGATGAGCTGTGACCCGGCACTGGCGCTGCCGGGCGCAGGGTCGGCGCGCGCTCGTCCCGGCGACATCGAAGCTGTAGCCCACGCCGCGTACGGTGACGATCTGAGCGGTCGGCCCGATTTTGCTGCGCAGGGTTCCGACGTGAATGTCGAGGGTACGGCTCGCACTTCCGCCGCGCGGCGGCGCTGCGATCCTGCCAGACCGGGTCATCAGCTGCTCTCGGGTGAACACCGCTCGGGCTCCGTCGCGAGCAGGTGCAAGAGATCGAACCCCTGGGCGTCAACGTGACGGGCGATTCGGAAACCTGCACCTGACGGATCGAGGGCTCGATCCGCACGCAGCCTCGACCGAGGACCGCAGGCAGCCGGCCGCTCCCATCCTCGCGACGAGCTCACGGGCGCCGTACGGCTTGTTGATGCAGTCGTCGGCACCGGCCTGCAGGCCACGGACCCGCCCGGCCTCGCCGCCGGCGGCGAGGCCGATCACGGTGGTGTCCCCCGCCGTCCGGATCGTTCGGCACAGGCAGAGCGAGTCGATGTCCGGCAGATCGAGGTCGAGTGTGCGCCCGTACTGTTGCTTGAACGTCAGTCAATTCCGAGCGGCGCGCCTGACGCGAGTCACTCTGCCTAGGCTGCCACTCAAAAAAAACCCAGTGCTTCACCGAGATAGCGTTCCCTGGCCTCGGCGCCGTCACCGTCCCACGACCGCGATCGCTCCAGCAGCATGGTTGCCACGAGCTCTGCCTCCTTCTCCTGCTGATTCGTGTAGCTGGTGCGCATGAGCGCGCCAGCAATCACATCGGGACAGGTCAGATCGCTGCTGCTGAGCACGTGTTCGTCGACGTCCTGCAGACGGTGACCGCACAGCATATGGCCGATCTCATGGAGAATGATCTGTTCCTGGTGGTACTTGCTCGTTCTGTGTTCGAAGAAGATGTGGTCCGCTTGCGACGTGGCGATCCAGGCGCCGCAAGGGGCTTCGTCGCCGACCCCGACTGCTTGGTAGGGGTGAAGATAGATGCGCCGGGCGGACTGTGCGGCCAGCGATTCGCACAGGGCCTTGGCGGAGAACGGCCGCGGCAGCTTGATGTCTCCTACGATCGAGTCACAGTACCGGCGAAGCGTCCGGTCCAGCATTTCTGCCCCCTCCTGGACTCCCCCCGAGTCTCAGCTCGTCCGGCCGGCGCGGGATCGATGAGATTGCCGCACGCCTGCCCAGCTCCAGATCGTCGCGAGCGTCGTGATCGCCGGCCATCGCTTCAGTCTGGCGGCTCAGCGTCGAGTTTCTCGATCATCCGGGCATGCTCGATCATGCTGAGGATAACTTTCTTGCTCTGCTCGGAGAGCCCATCGGAGCGTAGGGCGATCCGGACGACATCGCTTGACCGCAGCGCTGCGGCGAGCTGGCCGTCGGGCTCCGAAGCGTCCGCTTCGATGAAGTACGCGGGTGAGCGGCCGAAGAACTTGGCCAGAGCCTGAAGATGGCTCCCCGTCGGGTTGTCGCGTACGCCAGTTCTCAGCATCCATAGATATCCGGTGGAGATGGACAGTCCCGTCTCCGCGCGGATGCGTTGCGCGATCACGGCGTTGCCGGGCGGCTTCTGCCCCCTCCAATGCTCGATGATCAGGCCGTTGAGCTTGTCGGCGAGCGTCCGTGCCGGTGCCGGATCGGCCTCGGGATCACGCCCGGGAATCTGTTCGTCCATAAGAAGGTCAGCAAACCGGACCGCGGCCTGGCGCGTCAACTACTGTGAACAAGTCCACAGTGTCCAGCGCCAATAGATCCACATTGGGCGGACCGACGGCGGAAAAAATACCGTCTAACTACATCAAATCCGGCATTCGTAGTCTCGTGTGCTCTGTTGCTGAGCAGCGATCGGAGCTGTTCTGTTCACGGTAGTAGTTGACGAGCTTCGTGGGCGGTGCCATGCTCGCACGCAGCCATTTGATGACTGATGATCCATGAGGGAGTGCCGCACCGCACTGCGACTAGGTGGCGCCAAAGGGTGACAGCATCCGGAGCCTTCGGACGCTGAGGGCCACTCGAACGGCTGAGGGCCACTCGAACGCAGTGAAGTGATCTAGTGATGATGACATCAGCGGGTGCGGTCCCGTTCTGGGTCATGGTTTCGCGAACTCATGATCACCAACGGATCGCGTCCGTCCTAGCTGGACCTTCGGAGCTTGCCGAATCCCGTACAAACCCCAGTTCAACAGCCCTTCAACCGACTACGCAACAGCCCTGCCCGCAGGCGGATAGCCATGAGCCAGATCATCGCGATATCGATATCACAGCCCACTCATGGCTGGGATGACCTATGTTATTGAGCATTTGCGTCGATGCAGTCTCGCCGTAACTTAAAACACCCAAGTCGTGACTCAAAGCACCCAAGCAGCTACCCGGAAGGCTCTGAGGAATGCACTGTCCCCACTGGAGTCTCATAGGATTACGTAACGCAGAAATCTTTTGACACTGTCGTGCGAATGTTTGTACTTTTGCCGACAGTGTGGGCATTACTACATCGGTTCTAAATGTCGGGGGATGCAATGGACCAGGATGTGACCGCCACAATGGAGCGCGGCGATTCGCCTGCAGCGACGATGCTGCTGCCGGGGAGGGCGGCGGCATCGTGGAGTGTCCTGCTGGTGGAGAGCGACAGCCGTGAGATGAAGGAGCTCGCGAACCGGCTGCGGCGGCACGGGCATCAGGTGGAGGGCACCCAGACCGGCGGCGTGGCGCTGCGGATCTGCGAGAGGTTCGACCTCATCCTGTTGGAGATGGAGCTGCCCGACCTCGACGGTCTGGAGGTATGCCGGGCCATCCGGGGCAGCTGCGATGTTCCGGTAATCGCCGTGACGTCCGGTGGCACGGTGCTCGACCGGGTCCTGGCCCTGCAAGCCGGCGCGGACGACTACGTCGCCAAACCGTACGCATTTCCCGAGCTGATGGCCCGGATGGACGCGGTGATGCGCCGGGCGCTGGGGCGGCCGCGCACCGCGCCGGTGATCTCGCACGGCCCGCTGCAGATCGACGTCCCGCTGCGCAAGGTCAGCCTCGCCGGCCGTGACCTCGGCGTCACGCGGAAGGAGTTCGACCTCCTCTGCCTGCTCGCCGCGAACCCGGACAAAGTGATGCCCCGACAGCGGATCATGCAGCAGGTGTGGGGTAACTCCTGGTCGCGGCGCACGGTGGACACCCACGTGAGCAGCCTGCGGAGCAAGCTCGGCAGCCAGGACTGGATCGTGACGGTGCGCGGTGTCGGTTTCCGCTTCGGCCGCCCGTGACCGATGCGGATCTGCTGTCACCGTTCGGGGTGGTGTCGCCGCCCCGAACAGTGACGTAGCCAAGCACGGCGCGGAGCGCGGAACCAGCCCCGGTTGACCGGGGCAAGCCCGGCTCCAAGATCCTCACTGTCGACGAGCGTGGCGGGCTGCGTCTGCACATCGAGTTGTCGCCGCCAACCTCAACGACCATCGGATGCTGCAGGAGGTGGTCGACGGCATCGAGCCGGTCCGGCCCCCGGTCGGCCGGCCGCGGAAACGGCCGACCAAGCTGCACGGCGACAAGGGCTACGACTATCCCGGCTGCCGGCAACTGCTTGCGCTGGTCAGGCCCGAAGGCCGAGAAATAGGTAGCTGACGAAGCTGACGAGCAGGTACCAGCTGGCCGCCTTGGCGGACCATCGGGACTCGCGAGAATGCCAGAAGCGCCATCCCGCCACCATCACCACCGAAAGTGGCGCCACTGCGGCTACCCACCAGTGCCCTAATGGTCGCGTCGCGCCGAGCAACAGCACAATCATCGAGGCGATCGGGGCTGCGAGAGCGAGCGCGACGGTGCCACCGAGGCCGAATGTCGCAACGTATGTCCGCTCGCCCGGTCGGACGATTCGAGTAATCTTTTTAGCCAACTCGAGGTGAACGGACGCGAGCACCACGACCGCGATCGCCTCGGCGCCGGGCCGACCTGGTGTCAGTCCGGTGCCCTGCAGGAAGCCGACGTAGAGATACAGGTGCAGCAGCAGTTGCACCGGGAAACTCACCAGCAGGCTCAGGACCAGGTTGTTTGCCGACGGCCAACGCAGCCAGTGGTGGACCGCGATCACCAGGGCGCCGTAGCCGAGCTGTCCGGCGAGGATGAGCGCGGCGACCGGGTTGCCGGCGTTGAGCACGGGCAGCAGTAGAGCGCCGGCGGCGTACAGGACGCAGAGATCGGTCCGGCGCACCACACCGGCGGCTAGGGGGCGGCCGGGGTGGAGGCGTCGGTCGTAGTCGAGGTCCCGGATGTCGTCGAGGGCCCGCATCAGCAGCAGGTTCACCGCCAGTGTGGCCGCCGCCACGGCGGTACCGAGATCCGGGCGCCAGTGCGCGGCGCGGGGATCAATCGCGGCGAACAAACCGGTCACCCCGTACGCCCAGGCGACCGCGAACAGCAGTGACGGCAGCGGCGGGTAGCTTCCGGCCACGAACCGGGTCAGTCGCGTGATCATGCGGCGTGGTTCCGCCCGGACCACCGCACCGGCAGGGTCCAGACCCCGCGGATGAACATCTGGTCGCGCCATTGCAGGGCAGACTCCGGCATCGCCAGCTCCAGCCCGTCCAGGCGGCGCAGGATCGCCGCCAGGCCCTCCTGCAGTTCCACCCGGGCGTGCGAGGCGCCGAGGCAGAGATGCCGCCCGTGACCGAAACCGAGATGGGCGTTCTGGGCGCGGTCGGGCCGGAACTCGTCGGCGTCCGGGAACGCGTCCCGGTCTCGGTTGCCCGCGTCGGTGAGGGGGATGACCACCTCGTCGACACCGAGGACGCGGCCAGCGAGTTCCACCTCCTGCGTAACGACGTGCGGCTGCCCACCGGTAGCGACGAACCACACCCACCGCAGCAGCTCCTCGACGGCCGCCGGGATCAGGGTGGGATCGCGGCGCAGCGCCGCGGTCAGCTCCGGCCGGTGCAACAGCGCCAGGGTGCACATCGCCAGGTGGGATGCGGTGGTTTCGCCTCCCGCCATCAGCAGTCCGAAGCCGAAGACCGTGATCTCTTCAGTACTCAGCCGGGTCTCGGCCGGAGCGGTCAGCAACGCGGTCAGCAGGTCGTCACCGCCCGGCGCGGCGCCGGTGGTGGGGTCCGGCCGGCGCTCGGCCAGCCGGTCTTGGACATAGCCGTACATCGTCTCCTGGGCGGCAGCAACCTCGTCGGGAGGAAACCGGCCGGCCGACATCATGACCGTCACCAGTGGCAGCAGCCGGTCCAGGTCGCCGAACGGAATCCCGAGCAGGTCACAGGTGACCCGGTACGCCAGTGGGGTGGTGAATTCGGCGACCAGGTCCACCGGCGCGCCCGCCGCCTCGATGCGGTCCAGCAGCTCGTCCGCGATAGCGGCGATGCGCGGCCGCGCCTGCTCGGCCCGGCGGTGGGTAAACCAGGACTGGACGGCGCGCCGGCGGCGGGCGTGCGTGGGACCATCGCTGGTCGCCAGCGCGAGGGTGGCGGACTTGCGGGCGAACAACGTGCCGCCCTGCCACGCCTCCCGGCTGAACCTGGGATCGGCCAGCACGGTGCGCACGTCGGCGTACCGGGTCACCAGCAGGACCTGCTGTCCGCCGGCCAGCCGCACCGGTACCAGCGGCTCGTCGTGCAACAGCGCCAGGCGTTCGGGATCCAACGCGATGCCCGGGAGGTCCGGCAGGGGAAAATGCGGGCAGCGGCCCCCCGGGATACCGCCCTCGCCGTGGCCGGGGCCGACGGCGGCGGTCGCGGGTACCGGGTCGTGGGTCACGACGGCCGTCCGGGCATCGGCGGGCGGGTGGCGCCCGCATCGACCTCGGCCCACCCATGCGGGACGTTCACACCGTCTCCCTTCGGGGCTCCGGTCGCCCGGTGGCCCACTCTGGCAGGGAGAGGATCTCGACGACCGCCGCCGAGATCGACACCCCCACCCCGTTGCTAATCATGAGGACGTGGTCGCCCGGTGCGACCTGGCGGGTGGCCACCAGGTGAGTCAGCGCGGCGAAATGGTCGTTGACCGAGAGATGACCGAGGGCACGGCCGAAATCAAGCATGCCGCGCGCCGGGTCGATGCCGAGCGGGGCGAGCACGCTGCGCACGTAGCTCTCGCCGCCGGCGAAGACGTGGGTGGCCCGGGTGATGTCGGCCGGGGTAATCCCGGCCTCGGCGATGGTCCGCAGGCCCAGTTCGGTCCGGGCCGCGCTGATCGCGTGCTTGGCCGCCGCCGCCGCCTCCGGGAAGCGGCGGGCGAAACTCAGCTGCCGTCCGGCCACGTCCACCGGGCGGTCGAAGGTGAGCGCCGGCGGAAACAATGGTCCCTCGGGCCGGTTCATCTCCTCCAGCTCGGGCACCGACACGGAATCCATGGCCCGTACCTTGGCGAAGCCGTCCACGATGGACAGGACGGCGGCGGTCGCGGCATCGCCCATGATGGAACCGCGGCCGGTGTTGGCGCCCGAAGCGTACCGCCACCGGTCGAAGCGCAGCACACCGAAGTTGTCAGCCCCGGTGACCAACGCGGCGGTCCGGCGCCCGGCACCGGCGCACAGGTACCCGTAGGCCAGCTCCAAGGCGGCAAGGGCCCCGTTGCAGCCCTGGCGCAGCTCGACCGCCGGAATGCTCCCGCCCACAGTGTGCCGGAGCACGTAGTGGTGCGGTGACCAAAAGTCGGGGCCCTGGTCACCGACCGACGCGTGCAGCAGCAGAGCGATCTCGGCATGGTCGCGTCCGGACCGCGCCAGGGCCAGGTTCGCGACGTCGACCGCCATGTCGGGGGCGGAGATCCGGCCGGCCACCGCCGCGCCGGTCCAGCCGCTGTTGCGCCACTCGTGCTCGTCGTACCAGCCGGCGGCGACGGCCCGCTCGGTCGGGACGGAGGCGGGGAGGTAACTGGCCAGCCCGGCGAGGTACAGCTGCGGTATTCTCACGCGGTCACCCCGTCGGTGGCGCCCGACGGGACGCGAAGACCGGATCCGACCGGCTCGGCGGAGAGCAGCCGGACCGTTCCCGCCGCCCCGTCCAACTCCACCAGCGCACCGTCCGAGATGCGGGTGCTCGCCCCCGCGACCGCCACCACCGTCGGAATGCCCAACAGCCGCCCGGTGATCGCGGTGTGCGACACCATGCTGCCGCGTTCCACCACGATGCCCTTCGCCGCCATCATCAGCGGCAGCCACCCGGGGTCGGTCTCCCGCGCGACGAGGATCCGGTCCGCGCACGACTCGGGCGGCACCGCGGCATTCAGCACCACCTTGGCGCGGGCCCGGACCCGGCCACTGCTGGATGGCAGACCCCGCAGGGTGTCACCCTCGACGGCTACCGGCGCCGGCCCGGTTTCGCACCGGGCAGCCAGCCCGAGACGAACCGGTGCGCCGGCCGGCGTGGTGAAGTACGCCGGCGGTTCCGGGCGGTCCGCCGCGGCCGCCAGCTCTGCCCGCCGTCGGGTCACCAGGGCGCGCAGGTCGGCGTCTGGAACGGTGCCGTCGAAGGCACCGAGCACCTCCTCGACCCGCAGGTGCGCCACGTCGTCGGCGGCGTCCAGCAGGCCCGCCTCAACGAGCCCGTCGGCGAGCCGCCACAACATGTCTCGGGAAAGCCCGTACAGCTGGCTCCGGCAGAACCGGGTGTCCTCACGCGCGGTGAGGAAGAACCGCAGAACGCCGACGACGGCGCCGAGCACCGCGCGCCGGGCGGGATTCGGGCAGGCGGCGCGCAACGCGTGCCGCGCCTCGTCCTGGGCCTGGCGCGCATCGGCGAGGCTGCCGGCGACGGTCAGTCCCTGGGTGACGAAGGGGCGGACCGTGGCCAGAATCATCGCGGGACGTTGCCGGGGGGTGGGCACCTCGAGCTTGAGGTCGTGCAGCGCCCGGTCGCCGTAGGCGTCCAGGTGCCGGGCGAAAGCGGACGCGACGTCCGCGCCGTACCGGCCGGCCGTGATCTCCGCCCACACCTCGGGCTCCGGTCGCTGAAGCACCGCCACCCGCAGCTCCGGCGCGGCGTTGACCAGTTCCGCCAGGCCGATCGCCGACCGGACGGCGGCGAGGGTCCGGTTCGGCCGGCCACCGGCCACCAGGCTGGGCAGCAGCGCTTCCCCGTCCGGCACCCAGCGCCGCAACAGCATGGTGGTGACGCCCAGCGCGGCCAGGCCGAAGTAGCTGCTCACCATGGTGGTCCCCCACCGGCGCTCGACCTCGGCCCACAGCTGGCGATAGCGCGCGATCAGCTCCTCCGGGGTACGGTCGGCGAGCCGGCCGGTTTCGGCCACCAGCGCGTCCCACCAGCTCAGAAATGCCCGCAGCTCCGCCGGCTGTCGGGCCAGCAGCAGTGCGAGCCGCGGGGTGGCCCGCAGCACCTCGCGCCACGGACGGCCCGGCGACTCGGGCGGCATCCCGGTCCGCTCGGTCAGCCCGAGCGAACGCTCCCACAGCGGGCGCATCAGCGCGAAGCCGGGAATCCGCCCGTGGAGCGCGAACCAGGCGTCGAGCCGGTAGAAGACCCGCCCGTCGAGGTGGCCCACCATCCGGCTCAGGTGATGACGGTGCCGCCGCAGGGTTCGTTCGGGCACCCCCATCCGCCGGTAGAAGTCGGTGAAGCCCACCTGGTAGAACACGCACGCCTGCGAGTACGTCAGGGCGCCGGTGAGCCCAGGGAAGCTCTCCGTCAGGTTGTGGTTAGTCCACGGCACGGCCGCGGGATCCGGCCGGACCCCGCCGACGGCCACAGCCGGAATAACAGCCGGTCGGGCCTGCACCAGGTGGACTCGACCGTCGGCGGTGAGGGTGCCCTCGATGTCCTGGGGACCACCGAAGATGCCTTCTACCCGGGCAGCCAGGGCGCAGATCTCGTGCACCTCGACGTCGGTCAACACCGGTGGCTCCGCCAGCCGGGCCGGGACCGGCAGGCCAACCGGGCCGGTGTCGGGCCGCGCCGGGTCCAACCCGACCATCGCGCGCTTGGTGACCGTGTCTGCGTGCACGGCGCCGGTCACCCCGTCGACGAAGTAATGCTCGATGTCGGCCTTTTCCTGCACGATGCCCTCGCCGATGCCGTACGCGGCGGCGATCACCCGACGGTCCGTGCCGGTCCGCGGGTCGCGGGTGAAGGCCACGAACGAGCGGACCCCGGGCACCATGCGCTGGACGCCGACCGCGATCCGCACGGCGGCGGGGTCGACCCCCCGGTGCAGCCGGTACACGGTTGCCTCCGGGTTGTACGCCGAGGCCCAGCAGTCCGCGACCCGGGTGATCAGGCCGGCCCGGTTGACGTACAGGAAACTGTCGGACATGCCCGCGAAGGGCTCCTGCGCGCCGTCCTCGCCGGTGCCGTCGACGGCGGCCACCACACAGGCCCGCACGGCGACGAGGCCGTCCGGCCCGGCCAGGTCGTCGAACGCGGCGAGCAGCCGGTCCGCCAGGCTGGTCGGCACCCCAGCGGCGCGGACCCGGGCCCGGTTCGTCTCCGCCCACCTGATCACCTCGGATGTCTCCGCACCCCGGCCGGGGAACGGGGTCGGCGCGGGCACCACCGCACCGAACGCCTCCCCGGTCAGGCAGAAGAACCGGGGCACGTCGAGCCCAGCCCGACGCATCACGTCTTGTCGAGAGAACTTGAATCCCACCAGCGTGGGGTCGGCCAACGCCGGCCCGGAGACGATGAGTTGCATCCCTCACCACACTCCGGGAACGAGGCGGGCACGGCCATCGGCGTACACCGGGTAACCGGGAACGGTGAACAGCACCCGTTCCTCGACCCGGATCCGCCACACGATCACTCCACTGAGCGCAATCAGGAACAGCAGGCTCAGCGGATTGCCGAAGAAGGCCACGAAGGCGGCATTGGCGAGCAGCATTCCGGTGTACGCCGGGTGCCGAGCGAACCTGTATGGCCCAGAAGTGACGATCGCGTGGTCGCGGTACCGAACCACGTGATGCGAGTAGAACCGGCCCAACGTCCGGATCGCCACCAGGCGCAGCACCACCGCGGCAACGAACGCGACCGCCAGGACGGCCAGCCACGGTGACAGGTGCTCCCGGTGCAACGGCCACAGGATCGCGGACACGCCGGTCCCGATACGGGCCAGGGCGTACGGCAGCAGCGTGTGGTTCTCCGCGGCCAGCTCATCGGGATGGCGCACCGTGATGCGAGCCTCGCCCACCAGCCACAGGAGATAGCCACCGCCCATGGCCGCCGCAGCGAGGTGCACTGGCTCGTCCGGCCAGCGCAGGTGTCCACTGATCCCGATGACGAACGCCGCGACGGCGGCCGGCAGTAGGACGCGCAGGCAAGCAACGGTCAACCGCTGGGTCATGCTGTCCCCCCGCTGGCACGTCGGAACCGGCCGTAGGCTTGCGCGCTCAGCACCTTGATGTGGTAGCGCAGCGTGCCCAGCACCGGGGCCGGATCGTCGACACCGACCAGGTCGAAGTCACACCATGTCCGCCCGGTCCCGAGCGGGGCGGTGCGCCAACGCAGCGCCAACCCGGCGGTGCGCGGCAGGTCGGTGGGAAGATCGGCCACCACCCCTAGCCATATGATCTGTGCGCCCAGCGGCCAGCGGCCGATCCGGTGCACCAGCAGGGTGATGAACTGGCGCGCGGCCTCGATCAGGCATTCGACCGAATGGGTGTCGGGACCGCGGCCCGCCAAGGCATGCTCGGCCGACGGCACCAGCACCGGGGCCCTGAACCCGTCGTCCGTTCGGTGGGGATCGCCGATCATGACGTTCTCCGTGCGAACCCGGTGCACCAGCAGAGCCTCCGCCGGCAGCGGGCGCGCGGGTGCCGCCGGTGGCACCGCGACAGTGCCCGTGGAGTCGAACGCGAACCAGCCGTCGGCCGCTACCGCCGCGCCCTGCCGGACGTGCACGTCGTACCGGCCGTCTCGGTCGACCAGTTCCAGCGCCGGGTCAGGCGCGAGTTCACAGATGCGCCGAAAGGTCAGCGCGGTACGCAGCCGGTGGGCAGCCGAACCTGCGGCGCCCGCCCGGGCCAGATCCAACGCGCCGCACAAGAGCAGCATCCCCGGCACGTGGTCGAGTGGGTGATCGAAGAAGAACGGATCCGTCCGGTCGACGCGCAGGTCGGCCGTCCACCGGTGGCCGTCCTCGCCGTGTCGCCTGACGGCGTCCAGCAGTGCGGCGGTGCCCGGGACGGGCTGGAGGATATTGGCGGGGAAGTTCATCTCAGTCAGACTCTTCCTTCTCGGTCCAACCGTCTTCGCTGCGCGACCAACGGTCGAGGTGCAGCACCGCTTCCAGTGGTCGACGACGAGCCGGACGGAACGCCGTGCCGATGGCGTGCGCAGTGGGAATCAGCGCCGCTTGACGGACGTGATCCGGCAGGTCCAGCACCGCGGCTACTTCACGCTCGTACGCCAGATGCACGGTGGTCCAGGCGGTGCCCAGCCCCCGGGCGCGCGCGGCGAGCATGTAGCTCCACACCGCGGGCAACAGAGAACCCCAGAGGCCGGCCTGGTTTCCCGTAGGCAGTTCGAGGGCTTCCAGTTCCAGACACGGAATCATCAGAACCGGCACATCGGCGATATGGTGAGCGAGATACCGGGCGCTGCGTATGGTGGCAGCCGGGTAGCGCTCAGTATGCGCATCGAACCGTTCCCGCCAGGCGCGGGTATACCAGGACCCCACTGCGGCACGCTGCCGCGGATCGGTGACAACGATCCAGCGCCACGGTTGCACGTTGGCCCGTGACGGCGCCTGCAATGCGATGCGCAGACATTCCTCGACCGTGCTCAAATCGACCGGTCGGGACAGATCAAGTCGCATTCGTACGGCCCTGGTGGTGGTGAGAAGCTCATCCGGCGCCAGCATTTTTCCCCTGTCGTGGTTGACGCTCACAAAAGCATTCGCCGCCCCTGTCGCGGATGGCGGTTACCCCGGCCACCGTTGCCCGATCCGCTAGGACAGGCCTAACCTGGCGCAGCCGGACCCCACTATGGGAACGTCTTCGTTCGCAGTTGTCGGGTCACCGCGCCCCTCGACGGAAGTTCGAGCAAGCGCGGCGACCGGATCGGTGGACGGCGGTGGGAGCGCGGCGCAGCAATCCGCCCCGATCATTCAGCGAGGAACAGCTACATGTCATCCTGAAATTCAGGCCGGACCGTCTCGAAGTTGAACGCCTTGTCGCGAATGGTGATTGTCCACGAGACGCCCGCAGTGAGTTCCAACACGATGCTCGGCATATGCCACTCGTACCTCATGAGCATGCCTTGGTCCGCATGGGTGTCCGAGCCGTCATGCGCCGATACATTTCCGTAGTTGTTGACGGCAAAGATTTTGGGCGTGGCACTCATCCACCCGATTCTCGTCTTGCCGGCTTCAATGAAGTCTTCTCGCGACTCGGCCCGCGACAGCAGGTCCATCTGCCGCTGCTCCTCGGCGCGATAGTAATCACGGATCTGGATTCCCGAGCTTTGCTCGACGACGCTTCGCGGCACCGGCAGAAACTGAAGCGAGTTACCCAGGGCCAGCTTCGGTGAGTAAAGGCTGTTCTTCAGGACGAAGATGTTCTCGCAGTTGCGATGAAGGAAGTCGGCCTTCATTCTTTCCAGGAACGGCCCGATCTTGACCGGTGAAGTACAGCTTTCGGCGAACGTGGTCGGGAGTTTTTTGTTTGCACCGGACGGCGCGGTCTCAGCGGGCGGCACGAGGTCCGCCAGCTCATCAACTCGGACCCCAAGCTCTGCCAGGCCTTGAGCGATTTGGAAGCCGTCCTTCCGAGTCTTCAGGGTCTTCATCAGCGCCTGGTGAAATCGGAAAACCTTGTATCCGTCTTGCAGCGGAAACGGCATGCAAGTAAAGATTCCCTGCCGGTACGGGTCGGAGCGGTAGGTCACGGAAGCCAGCAGAAAGCTGTCATAGAAGCTTTCGTATTTTTCCGCGAGGAGCTCCTGGAAGGACGAGAGAGGGAAATCCTCGGGAGTATCGAAGGTCAGCTCCACCAGGTGGCACTTGGAGAAGAGAGGATTCCCTCGGAAGAAATGCGTCACGGCCTCCTCGAACTCGACGAGGTCGAAAGGCCTCTCAACCTGGTAGGTCGAAAGGGCCGGAAAGAACTGTGCCGCATCTCTGTGCGGGAACGTGGTCAGGGAGAGTCGAAGGACCTTGTCGGCGAGGGTGCGGGGCATTTATTCACTTCCATTGACTGGTATGCGCAAGGCGGCGCAGTCGGCGACAGCGCTCGCGGCTTCTGAATGTGGTCCAGAACTCCAATGTCGAACCGGGGGTTCCGCGCCGATGGTGGGTCGTGGAACGGACGGAGGGCTGATGCGTAACCGCCGCCGGTGGGGCCAGACGTGCAGATCTGGCCCCCGACGACAGGTCAGTGTGTTACGGCCTCCGTGCGCAGCGGCTTCAGAGCACCGGACCACGCGATGAGCTCGTCCAGCATCTTGTGCAGGGTTGGCTCCTGGTGCGGACCGGGGGTCACGGTGCCCGGGTCGAGAGGGTTGGTCGGGTCGGAGAACGTGAAGTCGGTGAAAATCTGCAGGCCGACTGCGGTTGCCACGTCGGCTACCTTCACCTCTGCCAGCGTGGTCCGCAGGTGCTCGACGGCGCGCAGGCCGCCCTGAGTGCCATAGCTGACGAAACCGGCGGCCTTGTTCGACCACTCGTTGTAGAGGAAGTCGATCGCGTTCTTCAGTGAAGCCGGCACGGACCGGTTGTACTCCGGGGTCACGAAGACGAAGGCATCGTAGGAAGCGATTGTCCGCGCCCACTTCTGAGTGTGCTCGTTGCGGTACTGGCCGAACAAGGCCGGCATGGTCTCGTCGAGCAGCGGAAGACCGAACTCTGCGATGTCCACGATCTCGACTGTGGCGTCACCGGTCTTGACGGCCTCATGGCTGTTCGAGGCGTCCTGCACCCACTGAGCCACGTTGGCTCCGCGACGGCCAGGGCGGGTGCTGCCGATGATGACGGCGATCTTGGTCATTTCTTGCTCTTCTCAGTGAGGGCTGTACTTTGCGTCAGACGGGCGGAAGGGTTCAGGAGTGCCGCAGGTTCGGGTCGCCCGCGGTCCACAGCAGGTCGAAGGCGAAGCGGCGGAGCCGCCATCCGGCCGGGGTACGCACCGCCGTGGCCTCGTAGTGGCCGCCGATGTCGAAGTGGACGGCCGGCTCCTTGCTCCGCTTGACGTGCACGGCGGTGAGGTGGGCCCGGATGTCGGCACGGTCACCGTCGAGCGTGATCGTGTAGTTGGAGCCGATGTGGTGGGTGCTCTCGAAGGTCGTGCGGGCCATCTGCTGGAAGGCGGCGAGGCCCTCGAGCCCTTTGTACTCACCCATGGGGAAGGTGAGGTGGCAGTCGTCGGTGAAGACCGCGCCGAACCAGTCGTCGTTGTGACGATCCTTGTCGAGGTGCAGGACGTAGCGGTCGCACAGCTCGGTGATGGCGGCTCGGTCGCTGAGCTGCCGGACCTGGGCGGCAAGTGCGGTGATGTCGTGGGTCATGAAGTCCTTCCGGTCGTCGAAAGTGGGCGGTCCGGTCAGAGGTGCCATGTGCGCGCACCGCCGAACGGGGCCGGCCGGTCGAAGCGCCGCCACCGGGCCACCGGGCGGATCCCCCGGCCGCCACCGGTCGGGCCGGCCGGCACGGTGCGGGCCAGCAGCACCGCGACGAGCGCGGCAAGTTCCTCTGCCCCCGCGGCGCCGCGCTGCACCCGGATCACCTGTCGTGTCCCCTCGCCGTCCATCGGCGTGCCTCCCTCATTGCGGTGGATTCCCGTGCTTGCGGTGCGGCAGGTCGGCGTGCTTGGTGGCGAGCATGGCCACCGCCCGGCAGAGCACGGCCCGTGTCTCGCGCGGGTCGATCACCTCGTCGACCAGGCCCCGCTCGGCCGCGTAGTACGGATGTACCAGCGACTCCCGGTACTCCTCGATCCGATCGCGCCGCACCTTGTCCGGGTCCTCCGCGGCCGCGATCTCCCGGCGGAACAGCACGTTCACCGCGCCCTCGGCGCCCATGACGGCGATCTCGTTGCCCGGCCAGGCCAGGGCGAGGTCGGCGCCGGTGGACCGGGAGTCCATCACGATGTACGCGCCGCCGTACGCCTTGCGCAACACCACCGAGATTCGCGGCACGGTCGCGTTGCAGTACGCGTAAAGCAGCTTGGCGCCGTGCCGGATGATCCCGTCGTGCTCCTGGGTCACGCCGGGAAGGAATCCCGGCACGTCGACGAGCGTGATCAGCGGGAGGCTGAACGCGTCGCAGAACTGCACGAAGCGCGCTGCCTTCTCGCTCGCCGCGATGTCCAACACCCCGGCGAGCGCGGCCGGCTGGTTCGCCACCACGCCGACGGTCTGGCCGTTGAGCCGGGCAAGTGTGCAGACGATGTTCGGCGCCCAGGCCGCGTGCACCTCCATGTGCTCGCCGTCGTCCACGATTTCCTCGATCACCCCGCGGATGTCGTACGCCTGTCCGCCGTCGGCCGGCACCAGCTCCAGCACCGCTTCCAGGCTCCGATCGGCCGGATCGCTCGCCGGCGCCACTGGGGCCAGCTCCCGGTTGTTCGGTGGCAGCAGGGAGAGCAGGTACCGCACGTCGGCGAGGCAGCTCTCCTCGTCGTCGTAGACGAAGTGGGCCACGCCGGAAAGCGACGCGTGCACGTCCGCGCCGCCGAGCTCGTTCTGCGTGACCCGTTCCCCGGTCACCGCGTGCACCACGTCGGGTCCGGTGATGAACATCTGCGAGATGTCCCGGACCGCGAAGACGAAGTCCGTCAGGGCCGGCGAGTAGGCGGCGCCGCCCGCGCAGGGGCCGAGCATCACCGAGATCTGCGGGATCACGCCCGACGCCCGGGTGTTGCGCTGGAAGATCCCGCCGTACCCGGCGAGCGCGCTCACCCCCTCCTGGATCCGGGCGCCGGCGCCGTCGTTCAGCGACACCAGCGGTGCCCCGGCGGCCAGCGCCATGTCCATCAGCTTGTGGATCTTCTGCGCGTGGGCCTCGCCGAGCGCACCGCCGAAGACCCGGAAGTCGTGGGCGTAGACGAAAACAGGCCGGCCGTCGACCAGGCCCCACCCGGTGACCACGCCGTCGCCGTACGGCCGCTTCGCTTCCAGGCCGAAGCCGCTCGCCCGGTGCCGCCGCAGCGACTCGGTCTCGGTGAAGCTGCCTTTGTCCAGCAGCAACTCGATCCGCTCGTGGGCGGTGAGCTTGCCCTTCGCGTGCTGCCGGGCGTCGGCGCTGGGATCGGGGCCGCTCCGAGCGGCTGCCCGCAGTTCGTGCAATCGCTCCAGCGGATCGGTCAGCATGACGTCGGTACGCTCCTTACGTTGATATCGATGCCGGCGCGGCACTCCTCGGCGAACGCGAGGGCCCGCAGGTGGTACGCACGCGCCGCCCAGCCGAGGCTGATGTTGTGGCCGGCGTCCGGCTGGCGGTCCACCTCTACGCGCGGTGAAGCGCTCAGCCGGGCGATAAGGTCGGCGATCGCATCGCTGTCGTGCCGCCACCAGTACTCGTGCCCGGCGAAGGTCAGCCGCACCGGCACCCGGATCCGGGCCGCCAGGCCGGGGAAGATCTCCGGCCAGCGGGCGGCCTCCCGCAGCTCCCGCTCGGGCATCGGCGCCACTAACGACTCGCTCAGGCGGAAGGCGTTCGGCGGGTAGAGCCTCAGCACGCCCCAGTTGCGCCGCCACCCACCGCCCCGTTCGGTGACGTCGTTGATGTCGGTGGCGTAGAGGTGGCCGCAGCCGGAGATGTCGAGCCCGAGCAGAGCGAGACCGTCCGGGTCGGCCGCGCAGGTCAGGGCGAGCTTGCCGCCGTAGGAGTGGGCGAGCAGGAACAGCCCGGCGCCGGTGCGGAACCGGCTCGCGAAGTCCCGCAGCGCGGCACGCAGGGTGGCGGCCTGCGCGGCGAGGGTCTGGCCGTCCGGCAGTGCGGCGGCGGACGCTCCGTATCCGGGGCGGTCCACCGCCAGCACCGTCCAGCCGAGCCGAGCGCCGAGCGTGAGCAACGACAGGTCCGCATGGGCCTGTCCATCGAAGTATCCGGCGCTCATCCCGCCGCCGTGCAACGCCACCACCGTCGCGCGCGGCTCCGTGCCGGGTGTTCCGGCCGCGTCGCGATCCGCTGCCGGGTAGGCCGGGTCGGCTTCGCGGAGCAGCGCGGAGAGGGTGACGCCGGCACCGTCCAGGGTGATGCGGCGTACTCGCGGGGACAGTGCCGGGGTCATCAGGACGCGTCCGTCCCCGGTTCGCCGAACCAGCGGCGTAGTGCGGCCGGCAGCGAGCCGGGCGACTCCTCGCCGGGCGCACCGACCCAGGCCACGTAGCCGTCCGGGCGGATCAGCACCGCGGTGGCGTCGGCCACCGGGTCGTCGCCGTCGACCGGTGCCAGGGTGCCGGTCACGGTGATCACCCGGTCCTTCCAGCCGGCCGCCAGGTCCCGCACCGCAGGGTCGTCGCCGAGGTCGAGCAGGACGCCCTGGGCGGAGTGCAGCAGCGCGGTAGTGCCGGTCCGTCCGCCGGGGCCGGTCAGCTCCCGGTCCGCCATCCGGGCACCGACCAGCCGATGACCGCCCGCTTCGCCGAGGTCGTAGCGGACCGCGAGGTGGCTGACGATGCCGGCCAGGTGGCGTTTGACGTCGTCGTATCCGACCAGTTCGGTGAGGAGCTCGCGCAGCGGTGCCGCAGCGTCGCCGCCCAGGAAGACCATTCCCTGCGCCCGGGTGGTGACCAGCAGCCGCTCGCCGACCGGGTGCCGCTCCCCGTGGTAGGTGTCCAGCAGGCCGTCCGGTGCCCCGCCACGGATCACCGCGGCGAGCTTCCAGCCCAGGTTCACCGCGTCCTGCACCCCGGTGCTCAGTCCCTGGCCACCGGCGGGCAGGTGGATGTGCGCCGCGTCACCGGCGAGCAGTACCCGCCCGCGCCGGTACTCGCTCGCCTGCCGGGTGGCATCGGTGAACGAACTCACCCAGTGCGCCGCGCCGCCGTGGATGTCCTCGCCGGTGATCCGCTGCCAGGCGTCGGCGACCTCTGAATAGGTGAGCGGCCGCTCGGTCGCGTCCCGTGGCGGCGTGCCGTGCGGGCAGACGATGATCCGGTCCACGCCCGGGCCGAGCGGCGCCGCCATCACCATCCCCTCGGGCAGGGTCTCGCCGAGGAAGCGGGGTTTCAGCCCGCAGCCGACCACGTCCGCGAGGTACATCTCCCGGGTGGCCGGAGTGCCCGGGAAGTCGAAGCCGGCCAGCTTGCGGACCGTGCTGTGCCCGCCATCGCACCCGACCAGGTAGGCGGCCGTCAGCTCACGCACGCCGTCCGGAGTGTCCACGCTGACCCGGACGCCGGTGCCGTCGTCGGTCAGGTCGCGCAGCGCCCAGCCGCGGCGGATGTCGGCGCCGGACTCGGCGGCCCACGATTCCAGCACCGCCTCGGTCTGCGACTGCGGGATCCCGCGGGCGCCGAAGTGCGCGCCGGGCAGCACGGAGTAGTCGAACTGCACGCCGCCGAAGTGCCCGATCGGGCTGGTCTCCAAGGTCCCGAACCGGGGCAGCAGGCCGCGCTGGTCGAACGACTCCATCGCCCGCGCGGTGAAACCGAGCCCGCGGGACTGCCCGGTCGGGGTGGCAAGCCGTTCCAGGACGATCACCCGGGCTCCGCCGAGACGCAGCTCGCCGGCGAGCATCAGGCCGGTCGGTCCGGCCCCCACCACGATGACGTCGGTCTCCACGGGTCAGCCCGCCGACCGGGTGTGCACCGCCCGGAACGTGTTGGCGAACCGCGACGTGGCCAGCGCCCGGGCCCGCACCCGCGCTTCGCGCACGTCCGCCGGCCGCTGGTCCTCGGGCATGGTGTGGAACGCGTCGTAGAGCTCCTTGCTGTCCCACTGCGCGTAGTTGCAGATCACCGTGCCGTCCAGACCGCGCAGGTAGGTGTGCGAGCGGTATCCGGGCACCTCGAAGAGCCACGGCTCGGGTTGGGCCACCGTCTCCAGCAGTTCCTTCTGCTGCTCCGGGTCGACGCCGAGGACGATGAAGACGGTGTAGTCGTCCCGCTCCGGGGAGATCTCCACGACGTCGCCCTGCGACGGGTGCACCTGGCTGAACGCCACCTCGGTCTGCAGCAGCCGGGCGCTGGTCGCGATCTGGTCGAAGAGCGGCACGGTCTTCTTCTTGAACTTCTCGCCGGCGTACCGGGCGCGCAGGTCCTCGACGCTGCGCCACTGGACGCAGTTGAGCGTGCCCGGGGTGTCCAGTCCTTCATGGACGGTCGACGAGATCCAGCCCGGGTAGTCGGCCGTGTCTACGATCTTCTTCATCTCGTCGACGACCCGCTGCTGACCTTCCGGTTCGGCGATCTCGAAGAGGTTGAAGACGTTGACGAACCCGTCGTTCGGTGCAAGGAATGGCATGGGTGGGCTTACCTTTCTGACGAGGGAGAGGGTGGGGTGCCGGCGGGGCCGAGCCAGCGCCGCAGCGCCGCCCGTGGGTCGTTCGGGCCGGTGGCGCACCAGGCGACGTGCCCGTCCGGCCGGATCAGGAGCGCGGCGACACCGGCCAGCGGCCCGTCCGCCGGCGTCTCGGCGGTTACTGGGTCCACCCGATCCGCCCACGCCTCGGCGAGTACCGTGAGCGTGCCGTTGAGCGCCCGGTCGGCGAGCAGGAGCAGGACGCCGCGGCCGGTGCGCAGCAGTTCGGCGGGGCGGGTCGGCGCGCCGGCCACGGTCAGCGGCACGTCCGGCACCCGCCGGCCGAGCAGCTCGTGCCCGCCCGGGGCGACGCCGAGGTCGTACCGGACGTCGAGGCCGGAGATCGTGCCGGCCAGGTGGCGCCGGACGTCGTCGTAGCCGAGCAGTTCGGCGACGACCGCGCGCAGCGGCTCCACCTCGGCGCCACCGAGCAGCAGCCGAGCCTGCGCCTCGATGTTCGCCAGCACCCGGCGGCCAACCGCGTGCCGCTCGTCGTGGTACGTGTCCAGCAGCTCCTGCGGGGCCCGCCCGAGCGCTACCGCGGCCAGCTTCCAGCCGAGGTTCACTGCGTCCTGCAGGCCCAGGTTGAGCGCCTGTCCGCCGACCGGCAGCTGCCGGTGCGCCGCGTCACCGGCGAACAGCACCCGGCCGTGCCGGTAGTGGGTCAGCTGCCGGCTCGCGTCGCCGAACGAGTTCACCCAGAGCGGTGTGCCGGCACCGATCTCCTCACCGGTGACCCGCCGCCACACCTCGGCGACCTCGCCGAACCCAGGCGGCGTGGAGCGCTCGACGAACCGACGGCCGAACTCGTGCACCATCACCCGGGTCACGCCGCCGGGCTGGCGGGCCGCGATCGCCAGGCCGGCCGGCAGCCGCTCGAAGCGCCGGTCCGGGATGTCGATGCCGGCCACGTCGGCGCGCAGCAGCTCGCGGTCCGCGTCGTGCCCGGGGAACGCGGCGCTGGTCAGGCGGCGTACCGTGCTCTCCTCGCCGTCGCAGCCGACCAGGTAGTCGCCGCGGACGGTGAGCGGCGCGCCGTCCGGGCCGGTGACCGCCGCCTCGACCCCGTCCTCCGTGACGGTCAGGGCGACCAGCTCGTACCCGCGCCGGATCCCGGCGCCGAGCGAGCCCGCCCACTTCTCCAGCAGCTCCTCGGTACGGGCCTGCGGCACCTTCCACTGGCCCGGGTGACGGCCGGGCAGAGTGAGATCCATCGGCAGCCCGCCGAAGTGCCCGCGCGGTATGTTCGGCGGGCGGCCCAGCGGATCCAGCAGCCCCCGGCTGTCCAGGATCTCCATCGTGCGGGCGTGCAGTGTGGAGGCCCGGGACTCGGTGGTCACCGTGTGCCGCCGCTCCAGCAGCAGCACGTCCGCGCCGCCCAGGCGCAGCTCACCGGCGAGCATCAGCCCGACCGGCCCGCCGCCGACGACGATCACCCCCGCCCGCACGGTCAGCGCCTCGCCTCGGCGTATGCCTTCGCGTGCTCCAGGGTGGCCCGGCTGTTCGTGCTCAGCGCGCCGCGCACGTACTCCCGGGCGTCGGCGACGGTCGCCTCCGGGCCCAGCACCGCCTCGATGTTCCCGGCGTTGAGCACCACGGTGTGCTGCGAGGTGGCCGCGACGCCGTCGCCGTCCTCGGCGAACGTCCAGATCCCGGTGTGCAGCGTCATCAGGGCGGGCAGGGTGACCTGCTTGTACGCGATCCGCCGGGGCGCGAACGTGACCCGGTACGACTTGGTGGTGTGGGTGGAGCCGTCCCGGGCCCGGGTGTCCATCTCCAGGGTCTGCAGGCCCGGGGTCTCCTCGGTGAAGCCGACCCGGGCTACGTGCGGCAGCCGCTCCGGCCACCGGTCCGCCTCGTTGATGAAGTCGTAGACGTCCTTGGCCGCACCGGCGATGCGCACCGTGTCCTCGAAGGAGAACGTCAGCTCGGTGTCGGCGTGCGCCAGCTCGACGGTCGTCTTCAGGGAGGCCAGTTCGGCGCGGGAGTTACGGTCCACCGCCTGCTCGATCCAGGCGAGTCCGGCGGGGTCGTCGTCGACCGCCCGGTAGTCGTGCAACAGCCGGATCCGCGACGACGTCTCGGACAGCGCCTCGATGATCCAGCTGCCGCCCATCGCGGCGACCGGCGGCGCGGAGACCTCCTGCCGGAACGTGACGCGCAGGGCGTCCGGGTCCAGGGTGCGGTGCGAGGTCCAGTTCTTCGCCTCGCCGTTCGCGGTGGCCCAGATCCGGATCCGTTCCTCCCGCTCGCCCCGGCTCAAGTGGTCCACGTAGATCGTCGGGGGGAAGATCCGTGGCCAGTTCTCCACCTCGGCGATCAGGCGATACACGGTCCGGGCCGGAGCCTCGACCGTTATCTCGTGCTCCACCTCACGCGATCCGGGTTCTGCCATGTGCTGCTCCTGCTCACTCGTGACGGGGTACTAGGGGGGGTCCGCGGTCAGAAGTTGCCCAGGCCGCCGCAGACGTTGAGGGCCTGCGCGGTGATCGACGCGGCGGTGTCCGAGGTGAGGTATCCGACCAGCCCGGCGACCTCCTCCGGGGTGGAGTACCGGCCGAGCGGGATCTTCGCCTGGAACTTGGTGAGGATCGCGTCCTCGCTGGTGTCGTAGGCCTGCGCGTAGCCGGCTCGGACCCGCTGTGCCATCGGGGTCTCCACATATCCGGGGCAGACGGCGTTCACGGTGATGCCGGTCGGGGCAAGCTCGTTGCCGAGCGCCTTGGTGAAGCCGACGACGCCGTGCTTCGACGCCGAGTAGGGCGCGCCGAGCACCACGCCCTGCTTGCCCGCGGTGGAGGCGATGTTGATGATCCGGCCGCGGTCCTTGTGCCGCATGCCGCCGGTGGTGAGCACCTCACGGGTGACCAGGAAGACGCTGTTCAGGTTCGTGTTGATCACGTCGAACCAGAGCTCGTCGGCGATGTCCGCGGTCACCCCGCCACCGCTGCGCCCGGCGTTGTTGACCAGCACGTCGATGCTGCCGAACCGGTCCACCGCGGCCTGGACGAACGCCTTGACCTGCTCCCGCGAGCCGACGTCCACCGGGCCGCCGTCGACGTCGAGCCCCTCCTCCTGCAACTGCTTGACAGTGGCGGTGACGTTCTCCGCGGTGCGGGCGCCGATGAAGACCCGGTGGCCGGTGCCGGCCAGCAGCCGGGTCACCGCCAGACCGATGCCGCTGGTGGCTCCGGTGACGACCGCGACTCGCGGTTCGCGGGTGGTCATCGGGTCGGCTCCGTGACCAGGCCGAGCAGGTCGTTGACCGCACCGATCAGGCTCCGCGGGGTGGCGCTGTCGAGGAGCAGGTCGTCGCCGAGCGCGATGCCGTACTCCCGCTCGATCCGGCCACCGGTCTCCAGCAGCGCCAGCGATTCGTAGCCGAGCTCCTCGAACGTGCGGTCCAGGATGTCGCCGTCCAGGTCCACCGCCTCGTCGGCGCCGGCGCCCTCGGTGAGAATCCGCTTCAGGTCGTCCAGGGTGAAC
The DNA here is from genome assembly GCF_044465265.1 of Actinoplanes sp. NPDC049681. NCBI lineage: Bacteria > Bacillati > Actinomycetota > Actinomycetes > Micromonosporales > Micromonosporaceae > Actinoplanes > Actinoplanes sp. NPDC049681. The sequence goes on along the minus strand of NZ_JBITLP010000007.1, from coordinate 80,183 downwards.
TCGATGTCAGCCATGGCTGGCCTCTGTCCTTTCCGATCGGTGAGAGTTGTCGCTGGTGCGGGTCAGCACCATCGCGGAGTTGAAGCCGCCCTGGCCTCGGGCCAGCACCAGCGCGGTGTCACAGGCGCCGGTCCGTGCCTCGGTGACCAGGTCCAGGTCGGCGTAGTCGGCCGCCGGGCGCACGTTCACGGTCGGCGGGATCAGCCCTTCGGCCAGGCCGAGAAGCGCGGTGGCCAGGTCCAGCGGTGCCGCGCCGGAGTAGAGCCGGCCCGTCATCGTCTTCGGCGCGGTGACCGGCACGCCGCGCGGGCCGAAGACCGCAGTGATCGCGTCCGCCTCGGCCCGGTCCAGGTCGGGAAGGGCCGCGGCGTCGGCGAACACCACGTCCACATCGGCCGGGGCGAGGCCGGCGTCGGCCAGCGCGATCTCGATCGCTTTGCGGAGGGCCGGCTCGCGGCCGCTGCCGGGGGCCGGGTCGAAGGTGGCCCCGTACCCGCGGATCTCGCCGTAGCTTCGCGCACCGCGCCGGCGGGCCGCCTCGGCGTCTTCCAGGATCAGGATCGCGCCACCCTCGCCCGGAACGTGACCTGCCGCGTCACCGTCGAAGGGCAGGTAGGCACGGTCCCGGTCGTCGCTGCCGCTGAGCCGGCCCCCGGCGAGCTGAGCGACCCAGCCCCAGGGGCAGATCGAGGCGTCCACCGCGCCGGTCACGACCAGGCTGGTGCCCTTGCGGATCTGGCGCCGCGCCTGGGCCACCGCGTCCAGGCCACCGGCCTGGTCGCTGACCACGACGCCGCTCGGGCCCTTCATGTTGTTCCGGATCGAGATCTGGCCGCTGTTGACCGCGTAGAACCAGGCGAACGACTGGTAGGCGCTGACGTACTGGCTGCCCTTGCTCCAGAGGGCCTGCAACTCCCCCTGGCCGAACTCGAACCCGCCGGACGAGCTCGCGGTGATCACACCCATGTCGAATTCCGGCAGGTCGCCCGGGCGCACCCCGGCGTCGGCCAGCGCCCAGTCCGCGGCGACCAGCGCGAGGCGGGTCATGTGGTCGGTCTGCGGCAGCAGCCGGCTCGGTAGATGGTCCTCGGCGGTGAAGCCGGGCACCTCGCCGGCGAGACGCGCGGGATAGCCCGCGGCGTCGAATCGCGTCACCGGGCCGATCGCGCCGCGGCCCGCGCGGGTGGCCGCCCAGTGCTCGGCGGTGCCGAGGCCGGTCGGGGCGACCACGCCCAGGCCGGTCACCACGACCGCTGAGCCTGGTGAACGGCGCGCCGGGGCGCTGACCGAGCTGATCGGTTCGCTCGCAAGCTCGCTCATGCCGACGTCCTTTCCGGTCGTGTCAGCACCATCGCGCTCTGGAAGCCGCCGAAGCCGCTGCCGACCGTCAGCACCGTGTCGACCAGCTGGTCTCGGGCAGTGATCGGCACGTAGTCCAGGTCGCACTCCGGGTCGGGGGTGTGCAGGTTCGCGGTCGGCGGCACGACGCTGTGCTCCATGGCAAGCGTGCAGGCGGCGATCTCGATCGAACCGATCGCGCCGAGCGAGTGCCCGACCATCGACTTGATCGAGCTCATCGGGGTCCGGTACGCGTGCTCCCCGAGGCTCCGCTTGACCGCCGCCGTCTCGTGCCGGTCGTTCTGCTTGGTGCCCGAGCCGTGCGCGTTGACGTAGTCGATCTCGTCGGGATTGATCCGCGCCTCGTCCAGCGCGACCCGGATCGCCTCCGCCATCTCCGCGCCGTCCGGCCGCAGCCCGGTCATGTGATAGGCGTTGCTGCGGGTCGCGTAGCCTGCGATCTCGGCGTACAGGTGGGCGCCGCGCCGGCGGGCGGACTCGAGCTCCTCCAGGACGAAGACTGCCGCGCCCTCGCCGAGCACGAATCCGTTGCGGGTGCCGTCGAACGGCCTGGAGGCCCGCTCCGGCTCGTCGTGCCGGGGGGTGGTCGCCTTGATCGCGTCGAAGCAGGCCATCGTGATCGGCGAGATCGGCGCGTCCGACGAGCCGGCCACCATGACGTCGGCGGAGCCCTCTCGGATCAGTTCGGCCGCGTACCCGACCGAGTCGATGCCGGAGGTGCAGCCGGTGGAGACGACCGTGGTGGGCCCCTGCGCGCCGACCGCCCAGGCGACCTCCGCCGAGAACGAGCTGGGAACCAGGTAGTTGTAGAGGTGCGGGACCGCGTACCGGTGGTCGACCAGGTGCAGCCGGCCGCCGTCGCTGACCACCCGGTACTCCTCGTCCAGGCCCATCGTGGCGCCGACCGCGCTGCCCACGGTGACGCCGACCCGGTACGGGTCGCAGGAGTCCAGCACGATGCCGCTGTCGGCGACCGCGCCGCGTGCCGCCACCACGGCGAACTGTGCGGCGCGATCCATCCGGCGGATCTCCTGCGGGCTCAGGCCGTGCTCCTCGGGCGAGAAATCGATCTCGGCGGCGACCCGGGACCGGAACGGCGCCGGGTCGAAGAAGGTGATGCCGCGGGTCGCCGTGCGCCCCTCGCTGAGCAGGTCCCAGAAGTGCTTACGGCCGAGACCGCCGGGGGCGAGCACCTCGACACCGGTGATGACCACACGCCGACCGGTCACGAGGAGGCCTCCCACGAGTAGAACCGGGTGGCCATGGCGTCCGCCGGGGAGCGCCAGGTCGCCGGGTCGTACGCCTCGATGAACGGCTTCAGGTCCGCGCTGATCGCGACGAACCGGGGGTCGGTCTTGGCGCCCTCGATCCGCTCACCGCCGTCGTCCGAATCGAAGTCCTGCAGGTGGAAGTACAGCCCGCGGTAGGAGAAGAGCTGGCGCCGACGGGTGCCCATCAGGTGCGGCATCTCGGTCTCGTCGAAGCTGCGGAACAGCTGGGCGACGTCGGCGCCCGCCGACGGCTCCATGCGCGCCACGATCAGAGTGCTATGCATGCGTCTCTTCCTTCTTGATGAAGCCGACTGGGTGAAGCCCTTGATGAAGCCGGCCCGGGCGAAGCCACGCGGATACGTCAGTCCTTGATCTCGCAGACGACCGCGCCCGACCGGACCGCGGCGCCCACCGTCGTGGCCAGACCCTTGACCGTTCCGGTCTTGTGGGCGTGGAGCGGTTGCTCCATCTTCATCGCCTCCAGAACGACGATCAGATCGCCTTCCCGGACCTCCTGGCCGTCCTCGGCCGCGACCTTGACGATCGTTCCCTGCATCGGCGAGACGAGGGTGTCGCCGGTGGCGCCGCCGCCCGCCGCCCGGCCCGGCCGGCGCCGGGGACGCTCGCCGTGCACCGCCTTGCGCGCCGATGCCGCGCCGCCCAGGGAACCCGGCAGGGATATCTCCAAGCGCCGGCCGCCGACCTCGACGACCACGGTCTCCCGGACGTTCTCCCCGGCCTCCGCGTCGGCGCCGGGCCCCGCGTAGGCGTCGATCTCATTGCGGAACTCGGTTTCGATCCACCGGGTGTGCACCGCGAACGGCGAGCCGGTGAACGCCGGGTCGGTGACCACCGCCCGGTGGAACGGCAGGACGGTGGCGAGCCCTTCGACCTGAAACTCGGCCAGTGCCCGGCGGGCGCGCCGGAGCGCCTGCTCTCGGGTGGCCCCGGTGACGATCAGCTTGGCCAGCAGTGAGTCCCAGGCCGGCCCGATCACGCTGCCCGCCTCGACCCCGGAGTCCAGCCGGACACCCGGTCCGGACGGCGGGGCGAAGACGCTGACCGTGCCCGGCGCCGGCAGGAAGCCGCGCCCGGGATCCTCGCCGTTGATGCGGAACTCGATGGAGTGCCCTCGCGCGGGCGGATCGTCGTAGCCGAGCGGCTCGCCGTCGGCGATCCGGAACATCTCGCCGACCAGGTCGATGCCGGTGATCTCCTCGGTGACCGGGTGCTCGACCTGCAACCGGGTGTTGACCTCCAGGAACGAGATGGTGCCGTCCCTGCCGACGAGGAACTCGCAGGTGCCGGCCCCGACGTAGCCGGCTTCCCGGAGGATGTCTTTCGACGCCCGGTAGAGCTCGGCCCGCTGCGCCTCGGTCAGGAACGGCGCCGGGGCCTCCTCCACCAGCTTCTGGTGCCGGCGTTGCAACGAGCAGTCCCGGGTGGAGACGACCACCACGGTGCCGTACGCGTCCGCCAGGCATTGGGTCTCCACGTGCCGGGGTCGATCGAGGTACCGCTCGACGAAGCACTCGCCGTGGCCGAACGCGGCGACCGCCTCCCGAACCGCGGACTCGTACCGGTCCGGGATCTCCTCGATGGTGTGGGCGACCTTGAGGCCACGGCCGCCGCCGCCGAACGCGGCCTTGATCGCGACCGGCAACCCATGCTCGCGGGCGAACGCGATCACCTCGTCTGCGTTCGCCACCGGGTCCGGGGTGCCGGCCACCAACGGCGCACCGGCCCGCTGGGCGATCCGGCGGGCGGCCACCTTGTCACCGAGGTCGCGGATCGCCTGGGGCGGCGGGCCGATCCAGATCAGCCCGGCATCCAGCACCGCCTGGGCGAAGCCGGCGTTCTCGGAGAGGAAGCCGTACCCGGGGTGGACCGCGTCGGCCCCGGACTGCCGGGCGGCGCCCAGCACCTTCTCGATGTCCAGGTAGCTGGTGGCCGGGGTGTCCCCGCCGAGCGCGTACGCCTCGTCGGCGGCCCGTACGTGCGGGCTGTCCCGGTCCGGCTCGGCGTAGACGGCCACGCTGATGATTCCGGCGTCCCGGCAGGCACGCGCTACGCGCACCGCTATCTCGCCTCGATTAGCGATGAGTACCTTACGCACGACTGGCGGTCTCCTGATTCGCTGGGAATCTCGAAGGCTGTCCCTCCACCTCCGTAGACCATCCTGCTCATCGCACACCCCCATTTCAAGAATCCCGGGTGCAAGATCGAGTCAGTTTTCACAATTCCCTGCAGGAATCACACAGAATTCCCAGTCAAACGTCAGGGCAATGTCATAAGTGCAGGTCATCCAAGGAGCGGGGCCGGCCATTTGGGTGTCGACTCCACCGAAGACATCAATCGCGGCGACATCAGCTGCAATGGAGGACATCGCCGCCCTGCCCTTCGTGGCCGGATGCAGGGCGGCGGGCACCAGCCGGCAACTCGGACGAGGAAGATAGCCCTCTGACCAGGCTCGACGAGGTTGCAACGGCACGTCAAGGAGTGCCCGAGAACCTCCCGGCCGGAGCCGACAAATCCCGTCAAGGACCCGACTTCAGTCAGTCGTTGGGTCAGACCCCGGCGAGAGATGATCACGAACATCTTCTTTTTCAGTCGTCAGTAAGAGCCAGGCCGCCGGACGGCGACCCACCAATCTCACAATCCCGACATCGCCCGCGCCGGTCGACAGGAGACGAATCTGTGAGCGGCGACAAAAATCATTGACACAGCATTATCGCGGTCTATAGGTTCCTCCAGTCAATGACCTAACCGGGGGGAAGTGCCATGAATCGACGCTCTGTGTTCATTGCCGGAGGAGCAGTTGTCGGTAGCGTATTGCTCGGGCGGCAGGCCGTGGCCGCGGCGGATCCGGCTGTGCAGGACCCGCACGCAGACCACGCCCGTTCGGGGGGCGGCGCCGTGCAGGGTCAGGCGCTGAACGTCACGCCGTTCCAGACGCTGATGCCGGTGCCGCCGGTTGCGGTGCCGATCCGGCGCGGCGGGTCCTACGACGAGTACGAGATCAACGTGCAGCCAGCTCGGCTCGAACTGGTGCCGGGCCTGATGACCGACGCGCTCACCTACGGCGGGGGCTGGGTCGGTCCGGTGATCCGGGCCCGCACCGGCCGTCCGGCGAAGGTGACCTTCCGCAACACGCTGGACGTGCACACCAACGTGCACCTACACGGCGGGCACGTGCAGGCCGTCGACGATGGGTACCCGATGGACATGATCATGCCGGGGGACTCGCGGACCTACAACTACCCGAACAGCCAGTGCGGAGCCACGCTCTGGTACCACGACCACGTGCACCACGATGAGTCTGAGCACACTTACCGCGGGCTGCACGGCATCTACATCATCGACGACCCGGCCGAGGCAAGCCTCCGGCTGCCGACCGGCGCGTACGACATACCGATCATGCTCACGGACGTGAAGATCGACTCCGCCGGCGCGCTGATCTACGAGCCCCCGAAAGCGATCGAGCGTGACATCGTGCTGGTGAACGGCAAGGCTACGCCGTTCTTGCCGGTGGCCGCCCGGAAGTACCGGTTCCGGCTGCTCAACGCGACGAACGAGGGCACCTACAAGCTGTCCCTCGACAAGGCGACGATGTGGCAGGTGGGCACCGACGGGGGGCTGCTGCCGGCACCGGTGGCCCGGCCGGAGATCACCTTCGGCTCTGGTGAGCGGGTCGACGTGGTCGTCGACTTCACCAAGCTTCCGAAGGGCTCCTCGGTGGTGCTCAGCGACGCCGTCAAGGGGCCGATCCTGCGCTTCGACGTGAACTTCACAGCCAAGGACACCAGCGAGGTGCCCCGGAAGTTGCGGGATTTGCCCGCGCTCCCCGCTGCCACCGTGGAGCGCGACGTGCGCCTCTCGTTCGACTTCAGCAGCGGAATTCCGCCGCTCGCTCTGGTCAACGGCAAGCAGTTCGACCCCGACCGGGTCGACTTCACCATCAAGCGGGGCACCACCGAGATCTGGACGGTCCACAACGACGACACAGAGCCCAGCATTCTCCACACCTTCCACCTGCACATGACGCACTTCCGGGTGCTGAGCCGCAGCGGCGCGCCGATGACCGCGGACGATGCAGGGCTCAAGGACACGGTGCTGGTGCCGCCCGGATCCTCGGTGCGGCTGCAGGCGACCTTCGCCGATTACCTGGGCCGCTACCCCTATCACTGCCACTTCCTCGAGCACTCCAGCATCGGCATGATGGCCCAGATGGAGGTCGTGCCCTGAGCCCGTCGGTCGCTGAGCACCTTCGGGCGGGTCCACTGTCACAGGTCGCCAGTGTCGGGCGACCGCGCAAACGCGATCTCCCGGGCACAGGAACTCGGGCCGCCGGCACTTCGGCGGCATCGTGGCGTTGAGCTCTACGACAGTCACCACGCGGTCGGGTCGGACGTAACCGCCCGCAGCACTGCGTCGACCAGGAAACTGAACGTATGGCTCGCCTGCGGCTGCCGCGCAACGACGCAGCACGCCTGACTTCTTCGGACGTGCCCCGCTGACAACGGGGCACGTCCGTGTGCTGTCACCGAAGACCGCCGCCGGGAGTGGACCCAAACCCTGCTCCCGGAGGGCGACCTCGCCACCGCTCAGCCCACGAAACTGCGCTACCGGATCCTGCACGTTGCCGCGCGGTGGACCCATCTCGCCGGCGCAGCTGGTTGACTCTGAACCGACGCGCTGACCAGCGCAATCAGGCGGTGCCGGTGACGTGCCCGCTGCGCGGCGCGCTGACAGGGCGTCTGCATGCCTGTCATCGCCGGCAGGTTGCGCGCTGCCCGCGGGTGGCCGGGGCATGCTGGTCGAGCTGCGGGTCCGGCGCACTGCCTCGTTTCCTCGACGGTCCGCGGGCCGGACGCGCGGCCGGGCGGTGGGCGCGTTGTTGTCTGCCCACGGCACCCGGCCGCGTGTCGGGGTCAGACGGACAGCGGCTCGGCGGCAGGGGCGCGCAGCGGCTTCAGTGCCGCCGACCACGCGATGACCTCGTCGAGCATGGTGGCCAGGGCCTCGATGTGGTGCGGGCCAGGCGTGCAGGTTCCCGGGTCAGTGGGATTGGCAGGGTCAGTGAAAGTGAAGTCGGTGAACATCGACAGGGCTACCTGGGTGTGCACGTCAGCGATCTTCACCTCGGCCATGATCTGGCGCAGCTGTTCGACAGCACGGGTGCCGCCCTGGATGCCGTAGCTGACGAATCCGGCGGCCTTGTCGTGCCACTCGGCGTAGAGGAAGTCGATCGCGTTCTTCAGCGCCGCGGGGAAGGAATGGTTGTACTCCGGGGTGACGAACACGAACCCGTCGAATCCCGAAACGGTCTCCGCCCAACGGCGGGTGTGGGCATGGGCGTAGCTGGCGAACGCGGCGGGGACCGGCTCGTCGAGCAGCGGCAGGTCGAAGGTCGCCAGGTCGACGATCTCGACGGCGGCTCGGCCGTCGGTGATGGCGGGATGTGCTGCGGCGGTGTCGGCGACCCAGCGGGCCACCGACTCGCTCCGGCGGCCGGGACGGGTGCTGCCGACAACGACGGCGATGCGGATCACGGTAGGTGTCTCCTTGCTGTGGTGGTGGGTGCGGTCAGCGGGGGCGGTAGGCGCCAACGGTCTGCACGTTGGCGACGGTCGGCGGTTCGACGCAGATGTCGTTGAGCGCGGCGCGGTAGCGCTGGAACGAGGCGAGCCGGTGGTGCGCGGCGTCACCTGGGCCGGCGTCGGACTCGATGACGGCCAGGAACTGGCCGGTGCCCTCCACCTGGAACGTCTCGTAGCGCAGCCCCGTCGGCCTGGCGCTTTCCAGGTCCGCGTAGACGGCGCGCAGCAACTCGGTGCTGCGGGTTATGTGCTCCGGTTTGACCGTGTAGTGGATCAGCACCCGCACGCCCGGCTCCTTTCGATGCGCTGAGCAGGCCACTTTCATCAGACGGCCTGTATTTCGTAAGACAGCATGTCTTTCATAAGACGCTATGTCAAATGAATGGTAGGGTCGGTTCATGACCCCCACGCGCAAGTACGAGCAGCGACTGCGCGCCCAGGCCGCCGTGGACACCAAGCGCCGCATCCTCGAAGCCGTCTACCAGCAGCTCGTCGACGCGCCATCCGAACCGGTCAGCCTGGACAAGGTCGCCAAACTCGCCGAGGTAGCCCGCTCGACCATTTACACGGTCTTCGGGTCCCGTGCGGGTCTGTTCGACGCGTTCGGCATGGACCTACTCCACCGCGGCGGCTTCACCGGCATGGTCCACGCCGTCTTGCAGCCCGACGCCCGGCAGGGCCTGCGCGACGGCATCCGCGGCAACGTGCACATGTACGCGGCCCACCGCGACGTTCTGCGCGCCCTGTTCTCCATGGCCGAACTGGACGCCGACGCAGTCGGCGGGGCGATCCGACGCCTGGAACAAGGCCGCGCCGAGGGCATGAACGGCCTCGCCCGACGCCTCCACGAACAGCACGCGCTGCGCGACGGCGCCACCGCTGACCACGCCGCCGACGTGCTGTGGCTCCTCACCAGCTTCGACAGCTTCGACCTATTGTTCACCGGCCGGCGACTGTCCACGGACACGGTCACCGCCACCCTGGCCGACACCGCCGAGCACGCGTTGTGCCGGCCTGCGCCGGACACTCGTCAGGATCGCACCACGCGTTGACCGCTGGTTCCGCAAGATGTCTCTGGCTTGTTACTGTAAGTAAGCGCGACACTGGCTTCCACGATCAGGTGTCGATCAACCACGCTGCGCTGTGCAGTTCTGTGATGCGCCCCCAGAAGGGCATCCACCTTTGCTCAGCGTCGAAAGAGTGACCAACCGTCTCGAGTCAGCGTGCTCCATCGACGCTGACGGCTGCCGTCCAACTCGGGCCCCGGCGCGGTGCGGGGCCGAGCCGGTGCCGGCGCAGGATTCGCCGCACCGAAGTGGGCGACACTCGGATGCCGAGCTTGCGGCACTCCCCCACGATCCGCAGGCATCCCCATCGTGGGTTCGTACATCCCAGCGACGGCGGGGCCGGCGACGAGGCGATCGCCGCGCTGATCGAGGGCCTGCGGAGTCGCGCAGCTGGGAACGAGCGCTCTGTGGCAGTCAGGCCGGCCCAGCGCCGGTCATCGTGCAAGGCGCAGTGCTGCGTAACGACGCCGGACAGCCGTACGGGATCGTGACGTACCTGCAGGACGTGAGGGCTCTGCGCGAAGCACAACGCGCGCTGACCCAACGCGAGGCGATGTCTACTGCGCTGGCGTTGCGTGCCAGCGACCTGGCCCTGGTGGCCGACCGAGCGGGCCGGCTGTGCTACGTGTCCCCGGCGGCGATCGCCACGATGGGCTACGAGCCTGAGCTGATCACGTTACTGAGGGGTTTTCCGGGGGGTTCAAATTTCGTAGGCAAATATCAAAGCCCCAACCGGCGTTGCCGCTGGTCAGGGCTTTGAACAAGTCGGGCTGACCGGATTTGAACCTGCGACCCCTTGACCCCCAGGCTGTTGGAGCAGGCGTTTCCGCACGTCAAGCGCGGTCCGTAGCGTCCAGGCGAGTGTCGAGTGTGCAGGTCCGCGCATCCGCGCGCATACCGTGTGGTCCCCGGACGGTCCCAAAACCGACCCACGCACGCAGCGCAACTCAGCGCCGACCCCGCGGCCTACCGCCCGGGCGGCCTCCCATCGCATTCTTGACCGCCTTCCGGACGCCTGAGGCCCACCGGGTGTCCGGGTGCTGATCGCCGAGCATGTCCCTCAAGCCTTTCCACCCTTGATCAGCTAAATGGCGAGCTGGCAGCAGACGGCCAAGGTTGAACTGGACGATCGCGAGATTTAACCCAGCCGTCAGCGTGGCCGGGTGCTCCTCCCCCAAGACCCGCCGCCGCTGCTCCCACACCTGCTGCCGGAGCGTCAACGCCTCCTGATACCGCCTCAGGTCACCCAGCGACGAGGCGACGTTGCCCGCCGACGTCAGCGTGTCCGGGTGCTCGTCACCCAGCACCCGCCGCCGCTGCTCCCACACCTGCTGCTGGAGCGTCAACGCCTCCTGATCCCGCCCCAACTCACTTAACGACGTCGCGACGTTGCCCGCCGTCGTCAGCGTGGCCGGGTGCTCCTCACCCAGCACCCGCTGCTGTTGCTCCCACACTTGCTGCTTGAGCGTCAACGCCTCCTGATGCCGCCCCAACTCACTTAACGACGTCGCGACGTTGGCCGCCGTCGTCAGCGTGTGCGGGTGCTCCTCGCCCAAGCCCCGCTGCTGCTGCTCCCACACTTGCTGCTGGAGCGTCAACGCCTCCTGATGCCGCCCCAACTCCCCCAACGACCTCGCGACGTTGCTCGCCGCTATCAGCGTGTCCGGGTGCTGCTCCCCCAGCGCCCGCCGCTGCTGCTCCCACACTTGCTGCTTGAGCGCCAACGCCTCCCGATACCGCCCCAACTCCCCCAACCATTTCGCGACGTTGCCCGCCGACAACAGCGTGTCCGGGTGCTGCTCCCCCAGCGCCCGCCGCTGCTGCTCCCGCACCTGCTGCTGGAGCGCCAACGCCTCCCGATACCGCCCCAACTCCCCCAACCATTTCGCGACGTTGGCCGCCGACTTCAGCGTGTCCGGGTGCTCCTCACCCAGCGCCCGCCGCTGCTGCTCCCGCACCTGCTGCTGGAGCGCCAACGCCTCCCGATACCGCCCCAACACACCCCACGACCTCGCGACGTTGCCCGCCGAGATCAGCGTGTCCGGATGCTCCTCACCCAGCACCCGCCGACGCCGTTCCCACACATCACGTTCGATCTCGGCTGCACGCCGGGCGTTACCCCACGCGCCGTGGACTACAGCAAGGTCGGCCGCGCTGCGTAGCGTGTCGGGATCGTCCTGGCCCAACATCTTGATCTGCCGCGTCAACGTGTCATCGATCAGCGGCCGCAACTGGTCGTACTCGCCGAGGTCGCGAAGCGCCCACACCAGCTCGGTCGCTGCTCGTAGGGTGTCCCGGTGATCAGCGCCCAGGCGTTGCTTCCATTCGTCGTAAAGACTCGAGGCGAGTTGCCGGGCGGGGCCGGGGTCACCGCGGCTGATCAGATAGACCACCGCGTCGCGAACACATTCGCGCAGGACCGGATCATCAGTGCGGGCCGGCTTCGCGGCGAGCAGGTGCGGCAACAGCCGTGCCCACGCCGGCCAATTTGCCGCATCCCGCGGATCCCCTGGACGCATGCCGCCGAGCGTCGCCTCCAGATGAGCGACAAGCTCCTCCGACACCGGCTGCTCCAGCTGGCTGCGGACCACGGCCTGGGTCAGCCGGTGAACCGTCACGGTCCCTGATCCAAGCTTCGCGAGCCCGTACGCGCCGAGCCGGCCGATGGCCTGCTGCCGGGCCAACGGCTTGCCGATCACATCCCGAGCCGCGTTCAACGCCTGCGGATAACGCTCGCCCGGTGCGGCCACCTCCATAATCAGGTCCACCGAAACCGGCTCCGGCGCCAGAAATGCACACAGCTGAAGGATGGCCACCGATGCCGCATCCAGCTCCGACAAGGCAGACACGCTCAACGTGATCGCTGCCGCCAACGACTGCGGATAGTCGACCGGCCGGCCCAACGCCAACACAGCCTCAGTTTCTTCACTCAGCAGCTGCCGATACTCCGCAACGGACATGCCCGTCTGGGTGAGATAGCCGACCGCCTGCGCCAACGCCAACGGCAGATCCCCCAACGCCTCGGCCAGCCGGTCTGCATCCGCGCAATCCAGACCCGACCGGTGCCCGGTCAAGAACGCCACCGCCTCGTCCCGGGGCAGAACATCCAACTCCACCGCGTCGGCGATCTGATACCAGTTCCCCTGCCGGGAGGTGATCAGCACATGCCCCCCGCCCCGCGGCAACCACGGCAGAACATCTTCGCTGTTCACCACATTGTCGAACACCAGCAGCCAACGCCCGCGCCCCGACAGATGCCCCAGCACCTTGCTCTTCGCCACCATCGAATCGGCCGCAGCATCGATGATCCCCAACTCGACGCCCAGCGCCGCGAACTGCTCACCGATCAGGCCGGTCTGCTCCGCGGACACCCACCACACCAGGTCGTACTCCCCGGCGAACCGATACGCGTACTCCAACACCAGCTGGGTCTTCCCCACCCCGCCCATGCCGTGCAAGGCCTGCACCGCCACCCGCGCGCCGCCGGACAACGCGTCGCGCACCTGGCTCAGCAATTTGTCGCGCCCGGTGAAAGCCGGATTCCGGCGGGCCAGATTGCAAACCGGCGGCAAGGACCCCGGCGGGCGCGGTCCCACATCAGTGCCCGCCGGGTTCGCCGGACCATCCGGGTACGGCGGCGCCACGCCAACCGCAGACGTCTCCGGCTCGAGCACCCTGCCAACGGTGTCCAGCAGCCGCACAGCAGCCTCATCCGCAGCCAGATCGAACACATCCGGCACGACGATCGGCGCCCATATCCCCTCGGCCAGATCGACTCTGTCGACCCGTACGGGAATCAGTTTCGCTTCCGGGTCCTTGCGCCGCTGCGCCAGCCGAGCCGTCCACTCGTCCGTCGTGAACCGCTTCGGGTCGAGATATGCCGACGACAGAAGCAACAGCATCGGATTCGCCCGCTGAAGCCCCTCATGCATCCGCTCGACGAAGTTGTCACCCGCCTTCCAGTCGACGCAGTCCAACTCCGTGCGGTAACCGGCACTCGCCAAGTGCCAACGAGCCCACTCCGCCCACGGCCGATCCCGGCCGGCGTACGAAATGAAGATCCGGGACGCATCACTCACGCCGTCCACCCTGCACTGTCAGACGTCCGAACGACCACCCCCGATTGGACGACCACGGCGAACCCGCCGAAAGCGTTGCTGGAGGTCAGCCGACCCTGAACCGTGACGACATACCCCGCCGGGTGCTTGACCAGCGGTCAAGGTGCGCTACCACTGGCGCTACTTGACTCTCGTGGTCCCCAGGAACGCGAAGAAGGCTGGCCTAAGATCTAGACCAGCCTTCTGACCTGCGAAAACCTTCGGTCGGGCTGACAGGATTTGAACCTGCGACCCCTTGACCCCCAGCATTTAGAGGGCCCAGCGACGTGCTAATGAACATTCCACCAGGGCGCCCAGAAGTATACTCAGCCGAGTAAATGGGTCCAAGCGAGTGACGCTCTCAACGCTGGCTTCATCCCGCCTGACCTGGATCTTGCCAGGGCAACACGGTACCCGACCGGAGCCTGATCTCCGGACTCATCGTGCGTCGTCACCGACCCCACGCATCCGGTGATGATCATACCGGCGCTACAAACGCCAGCACCAAGCCCGCCTCAGCCACTAAGAACGGAGAGGCTGCGCACTCACCTAACTGCCGTTGCAGTATTATCTACTCCTTTGCAGCCTCACCCACGCTCACGACCGGCGTCTGCTGTGCGAACGAGTGGCCTTGACTTCGAGTGGTGCAAGACAATCGAGAGTGCGTCCTGTGATCGCCGGTGATGCTGCCATCCTTCTCGCCGATTGAGCCCTTGGGGCCTTCGCCTCTCCACAGTCAAGCAGTGGCGAGCGAGCTGCTATGTCGCCGTCGACGCGGCCGGGAGGAACCAAGGTGCCACATCGTCCGCCGTCGTCAGTCGCCGGACACCCATCACCGCAGCGCGTGAACGTGGCGTCCTACGAGTGCCCCACCCCGGCATGGTCGTGGGACTCAATCGTCCAACCGATACTCATTCCATCCCGCAGAAGCCAACAGGCGGATCCCACGCTTAGCCATCTCGCGTGCGCCCACGGAATAGTAGTGTCCTTTTGCACGCTGCTCCGCGCCAGTAATGGGGTTAACGACAGTCGAACCACTGAGCAATGACGCCTTCACTTTCGCCCGTATCGCCCGCCATATTCTGATGCTTTCGCTATCATCTGTCATTGCACTCAATGCCGTCTCGCGAAGATCGGTTTGTGATTGCATCCCGAGGGATACCGCAAGAATATTCGGGTTCAATCGTACAAAGTCGAGCGACGAGGTAGGTGAGAGATCTATCGGCACCAGGTTGAGAGAAACGCGATTGATATCGGATGAGCCTGCAAGTTCGGCACCAAGGTCTTCCATGATGCACGATCGGGCGACATACCTGGGAACAAACGACTCGACGGCGACCACCAGTCCAAACTCTTGAACCCAACCGGCTATCCACGAAGCAACTTCATTACGATCAGCATGGAACTGAATGGACACCTTTGTCATAACGCCTCAATTGTAGGGCACAAAGTGCATCTCGACTCCCGCTCCCTCAAGGTCGGAAATAGCTTGCGCCTCTCGCTTGATGGGAGCCCCACTTGCCGCCTGCTTACCAACGTTGATGCCATAGATCGAACCATCGGGCCGACGGACAAGAATATCCGGGCGACGACTCCCTTTAAATCCGCCAGGTGTAGGAATCGCCCTTTCCGGAAGCACACCGCCGCCCGCAATTACCTCGCCATCGGTAACAGAATTTCCAACTGTCTCAATCTTAAGGTTGTGCGGCCCTGTTCCAGCAGGCTTCGGACCCCGCTTCGCGCCGACACCACACGCAGTATTATGTACCAACACAGGTATCTTGCCAGCCAGCACATAGTACGTGTGCAGGTCGGCGACTGTCAGGTTGTACATAGTCTGCAGACCGGGGAACGCGTGGACCTCCCTCACCGTGGCAGTGCCGTGCGACTTCTCGGCGCCCAGGGACTGGTCGTTCTTTAGCTTGCCGGCGTCGACCCACTTCTGGCGTTCTGGACTCCAGAACGGGTGCTCGCTCGTGGTATGGAGCGTGACGGTTTGACCATCGGCGGTGTCGACGGTCAGGTCGACCAGCTCGGTGTCCTCGTTGACGTGGAGCTCGGTGACTTCTTCGGCGCGGGTGGTGCCGGTGGTCGGATCGGTCGCGAGCACCTGGTCGCCGGCCTGGATTTGGGAGATTGGTTTGGTGGTGCCGTCGGCAAGCAGGACCCGGGTCTCAGGCGAGAAGCTGTGGCCGCGGACGCAGGCCGAGCTGACGCCTTGGGCCATCTCTTCGAGCTCGTCGAAGCTGCTCATCGACGCCCGCGTCGAGGCGAGCATCTTGCCCTCGGCTGCAGCGCTTCCGCCCTCGTCGTTGCTGACCGCGTCGTGCAAGCGGCTGGAACGTTCAGGGTCGCCGCCGTTGGCCTTGACCGCTTGGGCGTTGATGGCGTTGTGGACTGCAGTGGCGTACACCGTGTTGCAGATCGAGTCCATCTGCTGACAGGCCCAGTCCATGACCTTCAGCATTTTGAGGTTGTCGTCGAGCGCGTCGAAGCCCTGCTGGGTGGCGCGGAAGTAGAAGTAGGCGTAGTTGACCTTTTGGCCGTAGGCATAGACGTCGTCGACCTGGTCGACCGTGACCGTGATACCGCCGACGCTGCCTACTCCGTTGCCATTGGCCTCGATATCGACCGGGTTTTGCTGATTCCTGCTGCCGCTGCCGCCATTGTTTCGGGCGCCGCCCTGGTACTTGTCGCTGTCCGGGTCCTTCTCGTCCGGGAGGACGTACCCGCCGCAATTCCCGCCGTTTCCGCGGGCGCACCCCGGACGGTCGCCGTCGATCCGGAGCCCACTGGGATCAGAGTTGGTGATCGGGTTGTCGCCGGCGTACGCGTAGCCGCCGAGCTGTGCCGGGTCGGTGGTCTCCAAGAGCGGGTCGGCACTGATGAATCGGCCGAGGCCCGGGTCGTACTTGCGGGCACCGACGTCGGTGTAGCCGGTGCTGATGTCCTTTGGAGCGCCCAGGTAGCCGTGTGTCAGGTCCGGCCACAGGGTGGTGTTGCCTGCGGCCCGGTTCTCGCCGTAGGGCTTGTATTGCTGTCTCGACACATCCTGGGTGGTTGTGTCGATGGCGAGGTTGGCGGTCCCGTTGGAGTTGCCGAACAGGTAGTGGGCGCCGCCCCCGGGCAGCGTGGAGCGGACGGCGACTGCTCCTGCGCCGCCGTGCGCGTAGTGGCGCACCGCGCCGATCAGGACGGCCGGGTTCACTGCGGTGCTGACCACGACCTCGGTGTCGCCGGCGAAGAGGCTGGTGCGGCCGGGATCCCGGCGGATCAGCTGCAGGCCGTTGGCGTCGTAGAGGTACTTGGTCGTGCCGGGCTGGGCGCCGGTCGTGGTGACCGATGCCAGGTTGCCCTCGTCATCCCACTTCAGCGTCTGGTTGTTGGCGCTGGACGCGGTGCGGGTGAGCAGGTTGCCGTCGAGGTCGTAGACGAACTTGGTGGGATCGCCGCCGCCGGCCGTCTCGGTGAGAGTGTGCGGCTGCGCGCCGGACGCGGTGCCGTAGGTGTACTTGGTAGTGGCGTCAGCGCCGCCCGCGGTGGAGTGCTCCACAGTGCGGTCCCGGTCGCCGATGGTCTTGTACCCGAACGTCTGCCAGTACGCGCCGGGCCTATTGGCTACCTGACCGGCCGCGGGCCGGGCGACTTCGGCTTCGGGGCAGGCGGAGGCTGCCGTCCAGGCTTCGGTCAGGCGAGCCAGGGTGTCGTAGCGGTAGCACTGGGCGTCGGTGACGGTGTTTCCGGACTCCGACTGCTTGTCGACCACCGACAACGGGTTGCCGGCGTCGTCGTACATGTACCCGGTCTCATCGATCACCGGCCCGGGCGCCTGCTTGCGGGAGATGGTGCGTGACTGCAGGCGCAGCGTGTACTTGTCGTAGTCGTAGATTGCCTCGACCTGGTTGGTGGAGTCGCCCATCGTGATCCGCGACGGCTGTCCGAAGTCGCCGTAGGTCGTGCTGGAGACGTACAGATCGATGCCCGAGGTCTTCGTGGGTGCGCCGAGCGCGTCACGGTCGTAGACGATCTTTTCCCCGGGCAGGGTGCCGACCGCCGGGTCCTGCTGAGTGGCCAAGAGCTCGGTGTTCGGGGTGTAGGTGAACTTCGTGGTGTACGAGAGGGGCAGCGGCCGCTCGACGCTCGGCAGTGTGATCGTCTGGCCGAGCGGCTGGCCCATCACGGTGTACCCCGTGGTGGCCACGGTGTAGTTACCGGTGACGTTGGGGACGTACCGGGTGGATGATGTCGGCTTGCCGATGCGCAGCGTGTCGTAGGTCCATGACGCGAACTTGAAGTTGGCCGCCGACTTGTCGACCGCGGTGAGCTTGCGGCCGAGGAGGTCGTAGGTATAGCCGAGCCGGACACCCCGGGCGTCCTTGGTTGTCGTCAGGTTGCCGGCGTCGTCGTAGCTGCTGTAGCTGATGCCGGTATCCGGGTCGTTGTGCTGGATCTGGCGCCCGAGCAGGTCGTACGTGTCGCTCCACACCGCGTTGTCCGGGCCGGTGACGGTGGTTTGCTGGCCGGCTGCGTTGTACGCGTACTTGGTGCTGTTGCCGACGCCGCCCGTGGCGGTGAACCCGTTGGTCAGGTTGCCGGACAGCGTGGGCGCGGTGGTGTGTTGCACGAGCTCGGTCAGTCGTCCGCGCGCGTCGAGGGTCGTGGTGGTTGCGATCGCCCCGGTCGGTGGGACCGTCGTGGCCTTGTCACCGTTGTACGCGGTGCGGGTGTGCCAGACGTCCTTGGCGTCGTGCTCGGTGGTGAGCTGGGTGACCCGGCCCATCGCATCGTGGTCGGTGACCGTGGTGGACGGGACCGTGACCTGCGACAGGCCGTTGGAGAGCAACACGTCGACCGGAGCGCCCGACACCACGTAGTTGTTGTTGGTGATGACGGTCCAGCCGTGCGAGTCGTATTGGGTGTCGGAGACGGTCGTGCTGCCGTTCTCACCGGTGTGCTGCGTTTCGAGTGGGCGCAGCAGGGCGTCGTACAGGGTTTTGCTCAGGCCGTACTGTGGCTTCGGGTCGTCTTTGGCGTCCTCCAGCAGCGACTTGGTGGTCACTACGCTCGGACCGGCCTTAGCCAGCTTGTACTCGAAGATGACGTTTGCGGGCGCGTCGGCCGCCTCACTGCGGTTCGGCATCCACACCGAGGTGGTGCGGCCGAGGGCGTCGTAGTCGACGGATGTGAGCGCGCCGGCCACGTCTGTGCTCGCTGTCGGCACCCCCCGGGCCGGGTCCAGCGTGACGGTGCTGAGCTGGCAGTCTTTGCTCGACTTAGTGGCCGTCGAGCAGTCCGTGCCCGCGGTCACCTGGGTGACGCTGGTGACGGCGGTGGGCAATGCTCCGGACGCCGGCGTGATTTTGGTGTAGACGCTCTGAGCGAGGCTCGTGTTGTCGGGCGCCTTGGAATCCGGGGTACGGGTGGTGGAGGCGACTCGGCCGTAGCTGTCGTAGCTCGACTTCGCCGTCGTCACCCATGCGGTGACGGTCGTGCCGGTGGCCGCCGACGCCTGCTCGACCTTGGCGGGGTTGCCCTTGGTGTCGAAGGTGGTCTTCACGTCGGAGAGCAGGGTGCCGGAGGGGGTGGTCCGCGTGGCGCAGTCTTGGTCGGTGTTGATGACCTCGGAGGGTTGCACGACCGGCGCCGTCTTGCCGCCGGGCAGCGTCACCGTGGTGGGGGTGTACGAGGTGAAGGTGCATTTGGCGGTGTTGCCGGCGGCGCCGGTCTCGCCGCGTTCGACGGTTTGTACGGGACGGCCGCTGGTGCTCTGGCCGAGGGTGGTGTTGTATAACGTGTCGGTCTCGGTCCGGCGCCAGCCGTACGACACCTTCTTGCGGGTCAGCGTCTTGGCCGTGCCGGTCATCCGCGCGTGCAGGGCGGGCAGTTCGTCCCGGGCGCGCGAGGCGGTGGTGCCGACGACAGTCGGGACGGTAACCGTCGCCGAGTCGATCGTGTCGTCGGTACCGGCACCGGTGTAGGTGACGCTCTCGAAGGTCTGACCGGCGTACTCGGCGCGGTCGGGCACGCTCACCGAGCCGTCGGTGCTCTTCAACTCCGGCACGTCTCGGGTTTTGCCGTCGGGCAGTGTGTCGCCGTCCATGCCGAGGAAGTAGTACGACTTCGTCAGAGTCTTTTGGTCATGCACCGCCTGACCGTTCGTCAGGTGGAACACGGCCGGGTCACCGGCGATGACGTCGACCTCGGGGTAGCCGCGGAACTGGCCCCAGGTCCGGTTCTTCTTCTTGACGACCTCGTTGTCGTCGTAGTGCCAGCCCGGCTTGCCCTGGTAGGCGTACCGCGTGACAAGCTTCGGCTGGGAACCGTCCTGCATGTGGTTGCCGGCGCTGTCATACGTGGTCACCGACGTGACCGGGTGGGTGTAGAACCAGTCCATCAGCGGCTCGGGCTGGTACTGCTCGGCCCAGTAGACCGGGAAGCAGCCGGTGGTGTTGGTCGAGGCGAACTGCTGGGCGGCCTTGTCCTGGGTCTTGTCACCGGACGGGTTGGCCGGCGGCAGCCCTTCGCATTTCGGCGTGTCGTACTCGACGACGGTTTCGGCGCCGGTCTCCGACCAGACGGTGTGGATCCGGTTGTAGTACATCCTCGGCCCGGGCAGCACGCCGACCCGGTTGGCGTACTGCTGCGGGTCGAACGACACCGTGCCGGCGGAGGCGTCTGTGGTCGCGCCGCCGAGCCGGTCCAGGCCGGTGCGGGTTACCGACTGCAGCCAGAGGGTGGGTTCGTGGTCGCCGTTGTCGGGGAAGGAGTGCTTGAGGTCGTATCGGTCGACGTTCTTGGGGGCGCCGTCGACGCGGATCCGGGTGGTGATCGTGGTCAGCATCCGGCGGGTCCAGAAGCTGGGCGAGTGGTTGGTGCAGTCTTTGCTCTTGGTGCAGTTGAGGTCGACGGGCACGTCGGGCCAGTACGCCGGGTGCGAGACGGTGAACTGGTCGTCGGCGCAGGTGTTGCCGTCCGGCTGTCCGGCGATGCACCGCTCGTCGGTGGTGAAGATGACCTGCTCGGGCGCGGGGGCGGAGTAGACCGTGGACGAGGTCATGCCGTAGTCGATCCGCTTGATCGTGCTGGCCCGGACGTAGGGCACCGCGGTGTCCTTCATGTTGGCGCCGTAGTAGCCGATCTCCGGTTCGTTGTAGTAGTAGGCCATCGCGTTGCCGTTGCGGTCGACGGCGTAGTCGAGGTTGAACCGGTAGCCGAGTTTGCAGGAGGTGTCGGCGAACGATCCGTCCGGGCAGGCGTCGACCCCCTTGTGGCCCTTGTACACCGGAACGGTCTGCACCGAGTTGGTCTCCTCGGCGCCGGTGGTCCAGCCGGGCAGCCGGTTCAAGCCGAAGTAGTACTGCGTTCCGTTCTGGGTGACGCGGAAGTACTCGTTGTTCTTCGTGCCGTTGGTCGCGGTGAACAGGTTGTCGATCTGGGTGGTCGAGCTGTCGTTCTGGGAGTGGAACGTGTGGGTCTTGTCGTCGTAGACGATGGGGGTGGATTCGCCGTTCAGCGACAGGGTGAGGATCTGGCCGGCCCAGCACAGGTCACCGGAGTGCTCGGGCGCCCCGGAGTCGTCCACGTCGTCGCAGGAGCGGTATGTGCGCTCGATGAAGTTGTCGCCCATCGACCACCCGTCGCCGATCCAGGAGGACTGGCTGTTCGTGCCGACGGTCCGGGCGTCCTGCGAGGCGGAGCTGTAGGACAGGTTGATGCTCGGGGTGAGCGCCCCGATCGGTGGCGGCACTGCGATGGGGTAGCTATAGGCGAATGCGCCGGTGTTGCCGCTGGTCGACCACGTGCCGCCGGGCGAGAGGCTGGTCGCGGAATAGTCCCCGCCCGAGCCGCTGGTGCCGGACGTTGCGGCGAGCACCGTGGCGCCCGCGGCGGCCAGCGACACCTGGGCGGTCAGCGGCGTCACGGCCGCCGTGGCCACCGGCGTCTGGGTCCGGCACTTGGCGACCTTGGGCGTGGTGAGCGCGCAGCCGGGCAGCCGCACCAGGCGAAGCCGGGACGCGTAGCCGCCACCGTAGGCGTTGGCGAACGTCGAGGGGTCGACGTCCACGCGCACTGTGCCGGCGCCGGTGGCGCTGCCAACGGAGAATAGGAGGCCGTGGATGCCGGCGGCGCGAGCCGTCTTCTGGTCCGTGGCCTGCAGGCGTACGCGGTCCGGCGCCTTGCCGGGGCCGCGGCTCACCTTGATCGGCGTCGCGCCGGCGACGCTCCTCGCCGCGGGGGCCGACAGGTCAATGGTGGTCGTCTGCGCTCCCGGCAGCGAGGCGCGCGCCGAGGCGTCGAAGAGGGCGACCTTCTTGTGCGGCTTGGCCGTGGCAGTCCTTGCGGTCTTGCCGAGCTTGACCCGCTCGAGCTTGGGCGGCACGGGTCTCGGCGCGGCCACCGCGGGTGGCTCCCCTGCCACCGCGTACGTCAGCGACGGCGTGACCGCGACAAGCAGAACGGCGACGAGCGCCGGGCGCCACCGCCCCATCAACCTCTTGGACAGCAAGGTGCCCTCCCCGTATCCGCCCGCTCAATCTTGATCCGAGCGGGCACATGCTACGGGTGAATGCACCGATGCTGTGCGCCACCACCAGCAACTCGTTACCGAACAGAGATGCTTGTAAGTATTTCACTGTATCGTGTGGCACATCTGTTGCCCTGATTGCTGCTACGGGGTCGAGGAAACGCCCTTGGACAGTCACAATGTGCGCCTCGCGATCGATGATCGTTCCTTCTCCGAAGGGTTGCCGAGGCACTATGTCGTCACGCTTGACGCGACCGGGGCGTCTACCGATATTCACGGCTGCCGCCGCGTTGCTCGCCACCACCGTGCTCGGGGTCACCACGCCGGCAATGGCGGATCCGCCCCCACCCGCGCCCCAGCCCACCACGCCACCCGTCACGCCCGCGCAGCCGTCTGATCAACGGCCGCCGCAGGAGGAGCCGGACATCCCCGCGCCGACCAACGATCCGGCTGAGCAAATCACCGACGCGATCGCCCAGGCGCAGAAGAGCGGCCATACGGTGCCGATCTCCTCCCTGACCGACGAGTACTCGACGACGGTGGCGAGCCCGGATGGGACCTTCGCGACGACCTACTCGGTCACGCCGCAACAGGTGCAGCGCGACGGTAAATGGACCGACGTAGACACCACCCTCGTACACCAGGCCGATGGCAGCTGGGCGCCGAAGGCCGCACCGGCGGACGTGCGGTTCGGCGGCGGTGGCGACACCACGCTGGTGACCCTCAAGCACGGCGCAAACGCGTTGAAGTTCAGCTGGACCGCAAAGCTGCCCGCCCCGGCCATCACCGGCGACACAGCCACCTACCCGAACGTGCTGCCCGACGTCGACCTGCAGGTCACCGCCAACGCCACCGGCTACTCCTCGATCTTCGTCGTGAAGACCGCCGCGGCTGCCGCCAGCTCTGAGGTGCAACAGCTCGACCTCGGCCTGGTAGGCACGAAGGTGAAGGTGTCGACGACGCGCGACGGCGGCGCAGAAGCGACCGACACCACCAGCGGCCGCACCGTGTTCCAGGCCAACACCGCCATGATGTGGGACAGCACACCGAGCACCGACGGGCCCGCCGAGCGGGTCATCCGCACAAAGGCGCTGAGCAGCCCACAGGCAGCGCACGAGGCAGCTTCGCTGCTCGGCCGCCACCGGACCCGCGTCAAGGTCGGCTTCCGCAAGGGCCGACAGTCGCTGACCCTCGACAAGACTCTGCTCACCGCGAAGAGCACCAAGTTCCCCGTCTTCGTCGACCCGGATTGGGGCGTCAAGTACTACGGTGCCCAGTCGGCCTGGGCACGGATCTCCAGCAATGGCTGGAACGTTTACAACTCGACGTCGACCACGGGGGCTAACAGTGCGCGTATCGGCCTCGACGACTGGCCGCAGTATGGCGGCGCGGGTGAGAAGGCCCGCACCTACTACAAGATGAACATCTCTGGCATCAAGGGCGCCACGGTCAAGCAGGCCTACTTCTACGTCAAGCACCGCTGGTCGGCGTCCTGCTACAAGACCAGCGCCGAGTTGTACGCCACAGGCGCGCCCGCGGGCTTCAGCTCATCGACGCTGCATTGGGGCAAGGAACCGTCGCGCGGCTCGCTGCTGGACACCGAGTCCGGCCAGGAGCTCAACTGCGGAAAGAGCAGTCCGTCGGCCTCCCCGGGAACGTTCACCTTCAACGTGACCGGCAACGTCGCGTCGCTGGTCAAGAACAAGAAGGGTTCCGCGTACTTCCTGATCGAAGCCAAGGACATGAACGACAAGATGTCCTGGAAGCAGCTCGGCTACAAGGGCGGCGCCAGCCTGACAGTGCACTACAGCTATCCGCCGAGGACCAATCCAGATGACGGCAAGCAGCACGTCTTTCCGTCGATCAGCGACGGCGGCAAGGTCATTACCACCTCGCGGACACCGACGCTGTCCTGGCGGGCCACCAACCGCTTCCCCAACGGGGTTCAGCGCCCCCTGATGGTCGACTACCACGTCGAGCAGAAGGGCACCGGCAAGCTGATCGCCTACGGCTACGGGCCCGGCCAGAACAAATACAATACGAACGGCTCCGACTGGGGGGTGAATGTCGAACTGCCAGACGGCGACTACCAGTGGAAGGTCACCGCCAAGAACGCGGACGGGCTGTGGGCGCCGGCCTGGAGCGGATACAAGTACTTCACGGTGGACGCGACCGCGCCGAACCCGCCCTCGATCAAATCGACCCAGTTCCCGCCCGGCCAGGTCGGTGCCAAATACAGCGACAAGGGCGTATTCGCGCTGTCCAACGACCGCAAGAACAACGTCACTGGATACCTGTTCTGCCTGGACGGTGACCTGAACGGCGTCGTGTACGCGAATAACAAGGGCACTCAGTGGGTCGCCGGCACCACGATCAAGCCCGGCACCGTCTACTACGCCAAGGCCGACAACAAGGACGGCACCGGCACGGTCGTAACCAACGGCAGCGCCGGACTGACGTTCGCACCGGGCCGCGCGGGCCTGCACAAGGTCATGGCCAAGGCCGTCGACCAGGCCGGGTCCACCTCCGGGCAGACGACGTACCAGTTCAACGCGGGCACCAGCACTCCGCTGTACGTGTACGGCGACAAAATGATCAGCGGGTACACACAGAACAACACCGACGGCACGACCACGGCGGTGCCGAAGGCCACCACCACCAGCACCGGAGGCGTGCTGGTCGCCCAGCCGAACTACGCCGGCTACTACTTCCTCGACGGCTACCAGGCGATGCTCGGCAACAACGCCGCCACCGGCACCAAGGTAGCTGCCGGAGACAGCGCCACGTTCTCGTTCGCCGTGCCGCAGCTCGGCATTTGGGAGATCGGCGCAAACCTCACCGTAGCCTCCGACTACGGCACCTACTCGCTGACCCTGGACCAGGGACGATCGACACAGTCCGCAGTGCTTCCGAGCTTCGACGCCTACGCCACGCCCAACGGCACGAAGTACCGCAACCTGATCGTGCGGGACGTGAACAACGCGCCGATCGTGCTGGATCAGGGCGTACACACCATCACCCTCAAGCTGACCGGGAAGAACGCGAGCTCCGGCGGCTTTCAGGCCGGCATCGACGGACTCCGGCTGAGCCAGGCGGTGACGTGCCCAATCAACGACACCAGGGCCTGCCTGAACAACAAAGCGATCAGCACGTGGCAGCCCGGCGCCACACCGCCCGTCACGGACGCCGACGCCGACGGATGGGGGTTCAGCCTCAACGCCGGCAACCTCACCGACGCCGGCTGGACTCCGGGCGCCGCGCTCAACGTGCACGGCGCCTCGGTGAAGCTGCCGGCGACCTGGGGTGATGGGCACAACGACAACATCCTGGCCGACGGTCAGCTGATCACCGTGCCGTCCGGCGGCGTGACCAACAAGGGCAACGCCGTGGTGTTCGTCGGCTTCGCCGTCAACGGCGACGTCAAGGACGCCAGCGGCCGCATCACCTACGCCAAGGACAGCGGCTGCAACGTCACCTCCCAGGCGTACACGATCGACTGGATGATGGACTGGGCGGCCGCGCCGAACGGCAATGCGGTCCTCACGCTTCCGTGGCGCAACAAGACGGCAGACGGTACGGCCTACTCCGGCAAGTCACCCAGCATCATGGCGGCCAGCGTCCCGTTGCTCTGCCCGGGCGCGGCAATCTCGAGCATCTCGCTGCCGCTGGTGTCGGGCACCGTCGAGGACCACGTGAACGCGCTGCACATCCTTGGGGTGGGCGTGCGCCCGACCTCGAGCACTGCCGACGGCGCCCGCTGGGTCGGCAGCTGGTCGGCCGCGCAGGACACCAAAGCGGTACGGACCTCCGCGTCGGCCGACGCCACACTCAGCGGCCAGACGGTGCGCATCCCGGCGCACCTGAGCATCGGCGCCGAACCGGGTCGCGTGCGCGTGCGCCTGGCCAACAGCCGGGGCGCCATGCCGGTCACCTTCGACGCGGCCTCCGTCGCGCTGCAGGATTCCAGCGCCGCCGGCGCGACGGCCGCGGCCAAACCCGTGCCGCTGACCTTCAACGGCGCGCGGAACATCACCCTGCCAGCGGGCACCGACGTGCTCAGCGATCCGGTCGATCTGCCCGCGGCCGACCAGAGCACGGTGCTGGTCAGTCTCAAGGTCAAGGGCTCACTCGCCGCCCTCGCCGGCCACCGCGACGCCAAGACCCCGGTCTACATCAGCGCCGACACCTCCGATCACACCCGCGACACCGACGGCGCCACGTTCGACACCTCGGCCATGACCGGTTTGCCGTTCCTGGCCGGCATCGACGTCAGCACGCCGAAGGACGATCCTGCCGGCGCGGTGGTCCTCTACGGCGACCAGACCGTCAACTCCGACACCACGGCCGGCGACGGGGCTAGCCACCTCAGCGACTACCTCGCCACGGCTCTGTCCACCGACGAGTTCGGCAACCGGTACCCGATCCGCGCCGGCGTGCTCAGCCAGGGCAGCAGCAGCTGGAGCAATGCGTCGCAACTGCCACCGGCGGCCGACACACCGTACCCTCAGAACGCGTACGGCCTGGTCGACCGGGAGATCCTTAACCAGAGCAACGCCCGCATCGTGCTCATCGCCTCCGGCACTAACGACCTGCTGACCTGTACGGACACCGCGGCGGCCTGCTCCGACGCGGTCGACAGCAAGCTGAACGCGCTCGCCGGGCAGCTCCAGCAGTACCGCTCCGACGACGCACTCAACTACGCCGTCACACTGCCCACCACGAGCCGGACGCTGAAGGTGTACGTCGCCACGCTGCCGCCGTTCACCGGCGCGCACACCGCCGCGCAGGAGACCGCACGGCAGCTCGTCAATGCGCACATCCTGGGCGCGGGGGGCCCGTCGACCATGGAGGGCTACGCCGACGGGGTCATCGACTTCGCCGCCGCAGTATCCGCCGACGGCACGGCCACCGGGGCCACCGTCAAGCCCGAAGATCTGGACACCTCGAGCGACGGCAAAGCCTACCCGAACAACCTCTACTACCAGAGCCTTGCGCAGCAGTACGTGACCGACGCCGACAGCGTCGATGCGACCGCCGGAGACGGCACGGTGAGCGGCGGCGACGACTCCGTCCCGCTCGGCGAGTGGAGCTTCAAGGAAGGCACCGGCAATGTCGCCGCCGACACGGGCTCCGGCACCGGCGACCCAACCCAACCCGTCCACCACGACGCCAAACTGTCCAACGTTACATGGGCATCGCCGGGGCGGCTGGCCGACAGCAAGGCCGGCACGTTCAACGGCACGAGCAGCTACGCCGACACCGGCCTGCCATTCAACACAGGGCAGAGCTTCACCGTCGAGGCGTGGGTACGGCTGACCGCCAAGTCGGCGAAGCGGACGATCCTCGCCCGGACCGGCAGCGACAAGGCGTCGCTCTACCTTCAATACGACGCCGAAAGCGACTGCTGGCTCGCGCAGATGCCGTCAGCCACCTCCGGGGACTCGGTCGCCACCTTCGACGCCATCTGCAATGAAGGAGTCAAGGCACAGCTCAACACCTGGACCCACGTAGCGGCCGTCTACGACGCGTCCGTCAACGGCCTCCAGCTATACGTCAATGGCAAGCCGCAGGGCTACGCCGACGAGGTGACGCCCTTCAACGAGCCCGACAAGACCGCCTGGATCGGCCGAAGCGGCACAGCCTGGTTCGCCGGCGACATCGCCGACGTCCGCGTCTGGCAGCGGGCGATGGGCGACGCCGAGGTCGAAGCCGAGGCGGCGCCGCGGAAACCGATGGTGATCTGGCAGTTCGAGGACCAGAGCCAGCCCACCACCGCCACCGACTCCTCACTGGTGGAACCCGAAGCTTCCGGCACCTTCACCGGCGGAGTCGCCTGGAAGACCGAGGGCCACCCCCACCCAGACGGCGATACCAGCGGCACCGATTCCGACCTTGGCGCGATCACGCTCAACGGCACCACCGGCGCCGTCACCACCCGGGCCCGGGTCCGCACCGACCAGTCGTTCACCGTCGCCGGCTGGGCCCGCATCACCGACACCACCCGCGACCAAGCCGTGCTGAGCCAGTACGGCACCCACACCTCCGGCTACCGGGTCGGCTACGGCAGCACCTGCAAGTGCTGGCGATTCGTGTTGCCCACGACGGACACCGCAAATGCGGCAGCGGTCACTGTCGAATCGACCGCCGCCGTCACAGCCGGCACTTGGGTACACCTGGCCGGTGTCTACGACGCCACCGCCGGCACGGCCACGATTTACGTCAACGGCACGGCGGCGCCCGCCATCACGGTTCCGACGCGGACCTGGAACGCCGCCAAACAATTCACCGTCGGCCGCGGCCTGCGGCAGGACGCCAGCGGAGAGTACTTCGCCGGTGACGTCGACGACGTGTACGCGTACCAGGAAGCGCTCGACTCCGAAGAGATCAACAACCTGCGACGCACAGGAGCGCCACAAGGCTGACCGCTCGACGGCGGCCACCCTTCGCGGGTGGCCGCCGTTGCCGCACTGCAGACCGTCCGATCCTTCCCCGACGTACCGCCGCGTGAACCGGGCGGAACCACGACTTCTGCACGCGTCGGCAACGCACTACGCGCTCAGCCGGAAGCCCAATTCCCGGGTATTCCCGGCCCGAGCCGAACCGAGGCCACCCGCTCCGTGCCATCTCCGGGGCGAAGTTGACCCCTTGCACAGATGCCCGTGCCCGCACACGGAAGCCTCACGCAGGCGGTGACGGGCGCTACCGACCTCCAGCGGGATGCCGGTACGCGGCAGCCTCTTGCACGCCCCGCTAATCCAGCCGCCCCGGACGACCGCACACCGGCACTGCCCCCAACGGGCAGGCCGCTGAGGCGGCGACTATCCGTCACCCTTCGGGGCCAGCACCGTGAGGATTCGGCCGCCGCCATCCTCGCCCACGGACAACGCGATCGCTACCGCCCGGTCACCGTCGCTCCACACCCTGCAGCGGTAGCCCGGGTCTCTCGCACCGCCCTCCGGAAATCGTGTATCGACTTCCCAGCCGCGTCCCAGCTCCGCCGCGTAATGCGCAGTCATCTCGTCCCACGGCGTCCCTGCGGGCAGGGAGAACTGATCGGTGTCCCACGGGGGCTCGTAATGCTCCTCAAGCCGCGACTGCAAATGGTCCCGGACGCGCTCGACCCGGGTCAGCGCCGCCCCGCTCAACGGCGCGGTGCGGCCCCGCTCGACCGTGCCCGGCAATGCCGCCAGCTCCGGCGGCGGCGGCTCGGAGGCGCAGCCCGCGACGGTCAACACCAATGTAGCCAGTATCAAGAAGCGTTTGATGTGCCGCACGATGCACGCCCACCCGTCAGCGTCGAATTTATCGCAGGCGATGATAGCCGGGGCCGACGAAGCCGGTTTCTCCGAGTACGAGCGCCCGGGGCGACCACTGTTTATCAGGGCTTCCCCAGCCGGATCTGCGCCGCTGACCTCGGGGCTTGGTCGCAGTCGAACCCGCGTGCCTGGGCCACTCCTCCGGTACGTTGGATCCGGCTGGCTGCACCACGACCTCGGCACAGCGTCCGAGCGTCCAGGTCTGGCGCGCGATCGCGAGTCGTAGCCGCGAAGCCGATCGACGCCCGAGCAGGTAGGCCTGAAAAGGGCGTTGGCGGCGAAAGGCCTCGTCATCCCTGCTCAATAGCGGTGCCATGGGATCATGGCGGCGTGCCCGACTGGACCTATCACCCGCTGCGCCCGTTCGCGGCGCGCATGCTCGGTGAGCGCCGCTCCGGGCTAGCGGCGCTGCGCGCACTCGCGACCCTGACGGCGTTGCCCGGCGGCGCGCGGATCGTGGCAGCCGTGTCCGGCCGTCCCCAGGCGCCGGTTGATTTGACTCGCCGGCTCGGTGCAGTGGTGCCGGTTCACCACGCGCGCGATGCCCTGCGCGCTTTGCCCGCCCTCGGCGCCGGGGTGGTAGAGATCGGCCCAGTGACCGCCGACGACGTACCGTCCATCCTGGCCGCCGTAGCGAAGCCCAGGGGCGCCGTCTTCGTCCAAACCAGGGATCCCGCGGTCGCCGCGGCCCTCCGCCCGCACGTCGACCGGGTGATCCTCGGGACGGACCCGGACGTCGTACATCTCAGCGAACCGGACATTGCGGTGGCCCGGCATGCGCTGTCGGAGCCGGAGAAGACCGTGCTGGCCACCACCGGCGTCCTCGTCGCGGCCGGGCCGGGCTGGTTCCAGCGCGTCATCGAGGCAGAGACGCCGACCCGGCCGGCGCCCGGCCTGCGGGAGGCAGGCCGCGACCCCCGCCGGTGGCCGGGCTGGTTCTGGGGCCTCCTCGTCGGCGCCGGGATGATCGCAGCCGGGCTCGGCGCGGCGATCATCACCCTCGGACCGCTGCTGCTGTGGTACGACAACGATTACCTCGGCATGAACCGCGAACACCTGGTGGCCCTCAACGGGCACCTAGTCTCGTTTCTGCAGCACGACCGCATCACCATGGCCGGCACGATGATCGCCATCGGAGTGCTCTACGCGGGGCTGGCCTGGGGCGGCATGCGGCGGGGCTGGGCCTGGGCGCGCACGTCGTACCTGGTGTCAGGGGCGTTCGGTTTCCCCACCCTGTTCTACTTCTTGGGCTGCGGCTTCCTGGAGCCGTTGCACGCGGCGGTCACGGCCGTACTGTTCCCGATGTTCATCCTGGCCGTGGCCCGGCGCCCGGACGCGCCGGCGTGGCCGCCCATCCCGGAAGGCCCGGAACCCGTCCGCCTGCGAGCGCTCGCCGGGCAACTGATCATGATTTCCACCGGTGTCGGTCTGCTCATCGGTGGTCTGGTGGTGTCGGTAGTGGGCCTGACCGACGTGTTCGTCGCGACAGATCTCGATTTCCTCCACAGCCAGCCGGGGCCGCTGCGCGACGCGAACCCCCGCCTCCTGCCGTTCATCGCCCACGACCGCGCCGGTTTCGGCGGCGCCCTCGTATCGGCGGGACTGGCCGTCATCACCCTCAGCGCCTGGGGATGGCGGCGCGCCGAGGCGTGGGTGTGGTGGACCCTGGCCGGGACTGCCGTCGCAGGCTTCGGGCCGGCTGTGGCCGTTCACCTCCTGATCGGCTACACCCACTGGGAGCATCTCGCGCCGGTCTACCTCGGAATCGCGCTCACGGCCTCGGCACTTGCCCTGTCGTACCCGTACCTGTGCGCGCGCACGAGCCCAGCCAGCCGGACGTAGCGCAATGCGTGCGCGCCGCAGCCGCGCCCGCCTGGTCCGGGTGAGCACCCCACTGTCTGACCGATCTGGACCAGGCGGGCGCGGGCTGGTTGCCTTCCGGTGTGCATGGATACCCGCCGGGCTTCGGCATCCCACAGCCGCTCGGGTCCAGGGCGCGCAGCCCTGGCCGCCGGAGGCATCTTCCGGGTGCAGGGTCGGAGATCCTGCCCGCCGGGGGCAGCTGTGGATGTGCTGGAGTTGCCACGGAAGGGCAACATGGGGGTCGTGACGAGTAACGAGCCGGATACCGTACGTTGCCCCGTATGCCACGGCACCGCTGTCTTGCCCCTTCACCCCGGCGCAGTCCATTGAGCCCTTTCCAGCCTCAACCACCCGGTGAGGCCCTCAGTCCGGGGGCTCGCAGATCAGGTCGGCGAGGTCGCGAAGCCTGCGGTAGTAGCCAGCCTCGACGGGGTTGGTGAGCAGCGGCAAGACGTGATTGAGGCTGCTGAGGCAGGTGCTGAGCCGGACCTGGGCCTCGGAGGACAGCTGGCCGACGTGCTCCAGCCAGGCGTGGATGCAGCCAGCGGTGTCGGCGTCGAGCAAGACCATGTCGATTCCACTGATCTCGGTGCCTCGGAGCCTGGACGGGTACGGCGTCTGCAGGTGCTCTCGCCATAGCCGAATTACGGCCGCGACGCGTTCGTCGTCCATCGCGCCAGTATCCCGCGCGACTTGATTCGATTTCTCATTCTCCGTAGCAGTTCGTTTCGACTCCGTGCAGGACGAGGATGGCCTGGACGATTACGGACGCGCGGCGCGGGCAGCAACGCAGCTTGGCCAGAACCTTCCAGGTCTTGAGCGTGGCGATCGCCCGTTCACCACGGGCACGGATCCTCGCGTGAGCCCGGTTGACTGCCTTCTGCCGCCGGGACAGTTTCGGCCGGTAGCGGTGCCGCTTGAAGGGTGTCCGCACGCTGCCCCGTGCGCCTTGGTAGCCCTTGTCGGCGAAGGTCATCACGTCCTGGCTGGTCAGCGCGTCGATGATGCCGTGGGTGCGAGCGGCGCTCAGGTCGTGCGCCGTGCCCGGCAGGGCCGGTGACGCCCAGACGAGCCGACCAGCGGCATCGGCGATGACCTGCACGTTCACACCGTGCCGCCGATGCTTGCCGGAGTAGTACGGCTTCTGACTGCGGACCCGGTCGATCGGGATCAGCGTGCCATCCAGGATCGCGTGCGCGAGTCGCTGGATCCGCCGCATCGCCGCGGCCAGGTCCTCGGCGGCAGCCGCGAGCAGGGCGATCGCTTCCTGCACGTATCGCCAGGCGGTGGCGACGCCGATCTCGAACCCGGCGGCCAGTCGGGTGTAGGTGTCGCCGTTGCGCAAGTGAGCCAGGGCGAGCAGCGCCTGCCGGCCGGGGTCGAGGCGCCGCCACCGAGATCGGCGCTGCTGTCGATGTAAGCGGATGCGGTCGGCGAGGTGATTGAGCGTGCGAGTGGACAACGGGATAGCGGCAGGGTAGGACAGCAACGAGGCTCCCGGTTGGGGCACTAATTTGGTCGATTGCTGTCCTACCGGGAGCCTCACCTCGTGCCGCTACCGACCTCCCACGCGTGGCTGAGCAGCACGATCAGGCTGGAAACGGCTCCCTGGTGATGTCGTGCGTGAACGAACGGCATCGCCGGAACCGGAATGGGCTCCGTTGGGCCATCAGATCAACCACACGAGAATCATCGACTCATTTCACGCTGCCAGCGTGATTGAGCGCTCGATGCCCCGAGGGCACATCAGTGCGCCTCACGTCCCCACGATTTGACGAAGGTGTTCTTCGATCAGAATCTCTAAGTTCCTGCACCCCCGAGGGGAGTAGTCATAGATCAAAACCCGACGGTGTCGAAGATCGAAGGGAACATCGTCGAGAGATTGCGATATCAATAGTACCGGAATTTCAAGAGCATGCGCGATACCCACTTCGTAGAACACGTTGGGATTTCGACCGGTCAAATCAGCTATGACGACCTTCGCCTTCTGGATGGCTGTGATCACGTCCTCCATGACCACGTTCGAGCCGAACATGTCGTCGCCTCGAACGCACTCGAGTCCACACCTCGACTCAACAGCGGGCTTGATGAAGTCCTCATAAACGATCTGAAGATCGTCCGGCCCAAATGGCATTATCATGAATGCTGCCAGCCGCGACGTGGATGAACGCTGCGTCCGATGCACAGCCTCAAATCTGGCTTGCAGAAGTTCGAAGTCACGTTGCAACGCAGCTAGATCTGTACCTGGCTTGAGTTCTCCCGGACTTCCCTCGCCGGTCACTTCGAAACCTCAAGTACCTGTGCGACCTTCTGCGCCAGGCCAGAGTCCGCCGCTTTTAAGTATCCAAAGTGCCGCAGCGGCCCCTGTGGTTCACCTTGCACTAAGATGGGAAGTACCTTTTTGCGTCTTTCGAGAGCAACGAGAAGCTCTTGCGCGCACCATTGAGAAGCGAAGTAGCTTGGTGACATGACCGCGATTACCGCATCAGCTTCTGTTATGTACCGCTCAAGCAACTCAGCGAAGTTACTGCCGGGCGGGACCGAGGAGTCTCGGTGGACCACAAAACCGAGCTCGAGAAGCTGGTCGGACAAGAATTGTGCTACTGCCGAGTCCGCGGCGGCATAGCTCACAAAGATGCTTGGTTTCGCCGGCCCGCCTTGATTCGGGTGTTCATCGCCTAGGGTCCGCTGCCTGCGAGCAAGGGTGTCCTCGTCGAGCGGGCGGGCATGCTCGTGGTCACCCAACCGATGCAGGTCGAGAGCGAGGTTGCTGGCCGAGGAAAGGGTGTCCGGGTGGTCCTCCCCGAGCACCCGCCGCCTACGAGCAAGGGTGTCCTCGTCGAGCCGGCGGGCAGCCTCGTGGTCCCCGAGGGCACGTAGGCCAGCAGCGAGGTTGCTGGCCGAGGAAAGGGTATCCGGGTGGTCATCGCCGAGCACCCGCCGAGAGCGGGCCAGGGTCTCCTCGCTCAGCTGGCGCGCCTGCTCGTATTCCCCCGTCCGGGTCAGGTCGACGGCGAGGTTGCCGGCCGAGGAAAGGGCGTCGGGGTGGTCATCGCCGAGCACCCGCCGCAAGCGGGTGAGAGTGTCCTCATCCAGCTGGCGGGCTTGCTGGTAGCGGCCCAGCTGCCGGTAGATTTCGCCAAGGGCGGCGGCAGCGGCGAGAGTGCTGGTGTCATCGGGGCCGTGGCGCTGCCTCCATGCCTGGTGCAGGCGTTCAGTCAGCGGGAGAGCGGTGCGCACTTCACCTCGCGCCACCAGGTGCCACACCGATCTGATTGCGGTTGCACGCAAGTCGGGGTTGCTTGTGCCGGCCGGATCGACGGCAAGGATGTGCGGTAGCAGCATGCTCCATCGCGGCCACCATTGCGGGTCAGCGCCGCCGTCGGGGGCGGCGGCGACCAGCAGCTGTTCGACCGTACTGCGGTGAACGTCTGGGATGGGGTCGACGTCACGCAGGACGGCTTGGACCAGTAGGTGCAACAGGGGGCCGACATCGGTAAGCCTGGCTAATCCATAGCGGCTGAGCTGGGTGACGCTGTGGGCGAATGCGACCGGCCTGCCCGCCACCTCGGCAAGTGGATCCGGAAGCAGATCCGGCCGAGCGGTGAAAAGGTCGACCGGGACGGGTTCGGACCCGAGCCACGCACACAGAAATAGCAGCTCTGCCGCAGCGGCGTCGGCGCTGCGCAATCGGTCGGTGGTCAGTGTGACGGTGGCGGCTAGCGGAGCTGGATAGCCGCCTGGGGGTTGGCCGGTACCCATTAGTTGTGCCGCGTGCTCGCTGAGCTCCGCCAGGTAGGTGTCGGTGTCGAGGCGCGTCTCGCCGAGCAGGCCCGCGGCCTGCCCGACTGCGAGCGGCAGATCCCCCAATGCGTCAGCGAGCCGGTCCGCATCAGCTTGATCCAAGTGGGGCAGGTGGCTCCGCAATAGGACGACCGATTCGTCACGGGTGAATACGTCCACGTCCACCCCGGCGGCGACACCCGTCCAGACTGGGCTTCGGCTGGTGACCAGTAGATGACCCGGCCCGTCGGGCAGCCAAGAGGCGAGCTGCTCCCGGTCCTCGGCGTTGTCGAAGACCAGCAGCCATCGCGACGCCCGACGCAGGTGCTCGTACAGTGCTTCGACAGCCTCCGGCGTCGCGGTCCCGGCGGGAATCAAGCGCAGCTTCTGCGCCAGGGCGGCGAGGTGGTCACCGATCAGCTCGCTCTGCTCGGCGGGGACCCACCACACAAGGTCGTATTCCCCGGCGAACCGGTGGGCGTACTCCAAAGCAAGCTGGGTCTTGCCCACCCCGCCCATACCGTGCAACGCCTGCACCGCGACCCGACTGTAGCCGTGCAGGGTGTCGTGCAACCGGTTGAGCATGCCATCACGGCCTGTGAAGCTTGGGTTGCGGCGAGGAAGGTTCCACACCGCAGGTAGCGAGCCAGGCGGGCGCGGCCCTCCACGCACAGCCGCTACAGCGCTTGCAGCGGGGTAGCCGTGCAGCGTCGCGGTAGGCGCCCGATCGACTACCCGCCGTACCGCGTCGACCAGCACGGTAACCGCCTCATCCGGCGATAGGTCGAACACATCCGGCACGACGATCGGCGACCACAACCCGCCGTATAGGTCAACACGCTCGACCCGCAGTGGGATCAACTTCGCGGCAGGGTCCTTGCGACGCTGTGCCAGCCGGGTTGTCCACTCGTCGGTGGTGTAGCGGCCCGGGTCCAGGTAGGACGTCGAGAGCAGCACCAGCATCGGATTGCCGCGGTGCAGCGCCTCGTACATCGCCTGCACGAAGTTGGTTCCGGGCGCCCAGTCGACCGTGTCCAACTCGGTCCGGTAACCCGCCGCCTCCAGATGCCAGCGGGCCCACTCCGCCCACGGCCGGTCCCGACCGGCATGCGAGATGAAGATCCGCGACGCGTCATTCACAGCGTCCACACTGCACCACCTGGCGCTAAACGACGACCACCGAAAGAAGGATCATTACCGCGACCACGCCAAGCCGAATGCATTTCCCTCGTTCTGTTGGCCCTTCACTCGTTGGAGGGCGTCAGACACGGCAGGTTTCCAGCCCATGCACTGTCAGAGCACGCGACCAATTCATGTCCATTTGAATAGGATAACGGCTGTTATCCTATGCCGATGAAGACCCCGCGCTCCCCCGTCGAGCGGCGGCTCGCTCGGGTGCTGCGCCACCCCGGCTTCTGGGCACGCCTCGCGGTGCTGGCCGCTGCCGGGCTCCTCGTGCTGCTGCTCGGGCCGGTCGCCTGGTGGGCCACGCCGGCCAAGCATCTGCACGGCAAGGACAAGGCCGACGCCCGGAACGCCACCCGGCAGGTCCTCCTCGCCGCGGTCGGCGGGCTGGTGCTGCTCACCGGCGCCGGGTTCACCGCGCGCACCTTCTTTCTGACCCGCCGCGGGCAGTACACCGACCGCTACACCAAGGCCATCGCCCAGCTCGCCAGCGACAAGCTGACCGAGCGTCTGGGCGGTATCTACGCCCTCGAACACCTCATGATCGAGTCCGAGCGGGATCACCCCACCGTGGTCGAGGTCCTCGCCGCCTTCATCCGCGAGCGCACCCTCGAGGTGCCCGAAGAACCCGAGACCGACGACCCGTCCTCCTGGCCTCCGACGGCCACCGACGTGCAGGCCGCCCTCACCGTGCTCGGCCGCCGGCCCCACCGGGCCGAGCCCTCTTCCATCGAGCTGTCCGGTACCCGGCTGCGTCGCGCCAACCTCACCGGGCTGCGCTTCAGCGGAGCTCAATTCCAAAACGCCGATCTACGTGGCGCATATATGGAGGCGGTCGACCTTCAGGGTGCCCAGCTCTTTCGCGCCAGCATGCAGAAAGCCCTGCTCTCGGGCGCCCACCTGCAGGACGCACGCCTCTTCGACGCGCGACTCGCCGGAGCCCATCTGAGAGGGGCTCGCCTGCACCGCGCTTCCCTGGGCGCCGACCTGACCGGTGCTCACCTGTCCGGCGCCGAGCTGGACGACGCCCTGCTCGGCGGTGCAGTGCTGAAGGGGGCATACCTGGGCAGCGCCCGCCTGCACGGAGTCGACCTGCGCGAGACGAAGGGGCTCACCCGAGAGCAGGTGGATGCCGCCGAGACCGACGACCGTACCCAGCTGCCTGCAGATCTGCCGTACGCGAGACCGCGGATGTCGGTGGTGCCGTTTCCGACACTGCGCTCTCTCGAGAAGCTCGGGCCAAAGATCCCCGAAGGAACTACCGGCGGCGTTGAGACGCCGACGGACCCCGCACCCGAACGCGAAGTACCCGAGCCGCCAGACGCTACCGAGCACACGCCATGACCGGGTCCATCGCCGAGGTGGGCAACCAATCCGAGCCGGCCGCGCCATCGCCCCCGGACACTGAACTGTCGACGACGCCGATCCGTCTGCAGACGGGCGACGCACAGCGACCCGGCGCCACCCTGGACGCCCGGATGGCACGCATCGCCGCCCGCGTCGCCGCCTACCCCAGCCTGCCGCCGGACGACGGCACCCGGTACAGCGTGCGGCGGCTCACCGCGGCCTGGCTCCTCGAAGCGGAGTCCGCGCACACGGAGAAGGCCCACGACCGGGACCTAGCCACCTTCCTGCACTGGTGCGCGGCCGAGCGCCTGGACCCGCTGACCGCCCGGCCCACCGACCTGGCCCAGTTCCGGCTCTGGCGCGAGCTGCAGGGCACCGGCGGGCGCACCGCCAAGCCGGCCACCGTCGCCCGCGCCCTCGCCTCGGTGTCCAGCTGGTACACCCACCTGATCGCCAACACCGACGGGCGGGTGCCCCGCAACCCCGCCGCCGCGGTGAAACGCCCCCCGGTCAACGCCCACCACTCCCCCACCGCCGGACTCACCCTCGACGAGGTCGACCAGCTGCTCGCCGCTGCCGACGCCGAAGCCACCGACCGCGCCAAGCCCTGGCACGCCACACCCAGCCCCGGCCGGCACGGCCGGTACCTGGCCGCGCTACGCGACCGGGCCCTGCTGCGGCTACTCGCCGATCTCGGCCTGCGCATCGGCGAGGCCCTCGACCGCGACGTCCAGGAACTGAGCTACCAGGCGGGGCAATGCACCCTGCGCTACCGCGGCAAGGGCGGCCAACCCCGGGAACGAGCCCTGCCGGCGCACACCCTGGAGGCCCTCGACGACTACCTCGGCGCCCGCGCCGCCGCAGCGGAGATTTCCGTCGAGGCGCTGACCGGGCCGCTGTTCGCCACTACCGGCACCGGCGCGCGGCCCGGCCGGCTCGCCGAGCCCAACGTCTTCACGTGGCTGCGCCGCCTGGCCGCGGCCGCGGGCCTGCCCTCGGCCGGCCGGCTGTCGCCGCACTCGCTGCGGCACGCCTTCGCCACCGGCGCGCGCGCTGAGGGCGTACCCCTCGAGGACGTGCAGGACGCGATGGGGCACGCCGATCCCCGCACCACCCGCCGCTACGACCGCGACCGGCACAATCTCGACCGCGAGCTGGCACGTGCTCGGCGCCCGCCGGGCCAGCCGACGATCACCGGATCGGACGCGAGGGTCACGGGATCCATCGGCGCAACGTGTCAGCGTCCAGCCATACCGGCCTGACGTCACCCGGCGCCCGCTTCAAGGCGTTGCCCTGGAGGATGTGCAGGACACCTATCACGGGCTGCGAGACGCCTTCGGTCAGCCGTTCCGCGGCGCTGGACCATGGGGCAGTTCCTGGCGCTCCGACTGGTGAGTCTGTTCAGCGAGGGCCAGATCAACGGCATTCAGGTGTGCATCGGCCACCAGCTGGCATCTTTAACCCAGGGTTGACGGCGAGTCCGTCGGGCAGGGATTTGCCCGAGGGGCCCCAGCCAACGAGCACTGAAGGGCCCCTCAAAGGTCGAACTCGTTCGCTCAGGGCGCGAAAACCCCAATAGAGGAGCCCATTTCGGCGTAGAGGTGTCCTCCCACGATAGCCCTAATGTGTTGCGTGTTTCCGAGTGCCGAACTGACGGTCAACTTGGCTCCGGTCGAGGCGTTGAGCGCCAAGGGCATCCGACCGGTGTACCACCGCGGCACCCATACCAACCCTCCTGCTCGAACCGGCTGCCAGGTGGTAAGGCCAGTATCGCGAGTCCAGAGCTGCTTGCCGGTCGCCGTGTCAAAGCAACTGATGACGCTGTCCCAGCCGCTGATGTATAGGTGTCGGCCGTCGGTGGCTGCCTGCGCCCCGTTGTGGCGCGCCGTCCATTTTACGACGCCAGTTCGAGCGTCCACCGCGTGCACGAGTTCCTGAAGAGTCCCCTCGTACAAGTCGTAGTCATGCATGAAAACCTTGTCACCAGAGGCGGAGGCTGCTATGGCATCCCAGTTCCTCGGTGCAGTCCAGAGAGTTGTGCCGGTGCGGATGTCGATGACATCAGAGCGGTCTGCGCCGTCGTTGCTGTGCCGAACCGTGACGCGGCTCCCCGCGACGACATCGCTCGGCCACAGTTGCCGCTCTGCGGTCCCGAGTTGCGTCCACCGCTTCCGCCCACTGCTCGCCTCCACGCCATACATGGCCTGCGGCGCACCTTCAACCGAGACCCCCGCGAACAAAATCATGCCGTCCGCTGCGAGCATGAGGTCCGGAGTGACGTCGTCGCGCAGTTGCCAACGAAGCGCACCGTTGGTGGCATCGAAGGCGTAGATGGCGGCATCGGGGTTGGCTGGCCGTCCACATGTGCGTGTTGCCACGACTGCTAGCTTTCCGACCGAGGTGAACCCGCGAACTTCCTGGTTCCGGAGGTCGACCGGTGCCCGCCACAAGCGTTTGCCGGTTGCGGGAGCGTACGCAGTCAGCCAGTCATCGACTGCCAGGACACGGTTGTCGATGACGAGAGGTCCGTGGGTCTCCGATAGGCAGCGATTTGAATAGATCCGAGGGAATTTCCACTTGAGCTTAAGTTTGCCGACGCTCGCTGCGTTGATGACCCTCTCAGCGGGGTTGTAGTAGGTGCCAGCGGCGTCATACCCGGGCTGCGCCCAACTCGCGGACGTGGCAGCTGTGGCCGAGGAAGGCTTAACGAGGGGCGAGGCGATGAGCAAGCTGGCCGTCGCGATGACACGAATTGCAATGTGTAGGATCTTCATTGTGTCCTTCGGCAAGTGGGGCATCTTACTCTCACCAT
Source organism: Actinoplanes sp. NPDC049681 (assembly GCF_044465265.1). Lineage (NCBI taxonomy): Bacteria > Bacillati > Actinomycetota > Actinomycetes > Micromonosporales > Micromonosporaceae > Actinoplanes > Actinoplanes sp. NPDC049681. The sequence continues at coordinate 39,959 of NZ_JBITLP010000007.1, read as the reverse complement.
AGGCCAGGGAACCGGTCTATTGAGTGCCACCACGTCGTCCGACCGGCTCCCTATTCCCGCCGTTCAGCGCATTCTCGACGAAGCCAGATAAGGGAGCCGAGAGGCGGCCTCCCGGGCATGGTCCGGGGCGTCGAGGATAGGATTGGGCAACCACCGGCAGTTGACGCGCAGCGGCGCGGCGAATGTGAGTCATGTAGGGATCAATCCTGCCGGCCGCTGGAGAGGCGTGGCGAGAAGCCCCTCGTGATCGGTGCATCTCAGTGAGGATTAGCATGCAAGGTTGGCGGCATGTCGGTATGCCCGCCAGGACACCAGTGGCGCTTTGCTTCCATCTGCTCGCATCGGAATGACAGCACACCCGGCGTCATGCCATTCCAATACGGCCGCCAAAGTATTGATTGCGCGGTTCACTCAGCCCCCATCGAGCCTCCGCCAATGCCGCACCGAGCCTGACCGGAACAGGTTTCCAGGGGCAAGCTGCCTGTCCCTGTCTAGGGCTGTCCGCAACTGTCTCGAGCCATCAGCGCTTCGGCGTTGCCCGCATCCTCGCTTTGGCAACCGCTCTGCTGACTGGACCTTGTAACCCCTCGTTGACCCCCGTCGGCGGCCCACCAGCGAAGGAGGGTCGTCGCCCGCCGGTCAGGATGCGGCGGTCGCACCGAGGACCGCCAGCAAGCCCTCGACCGAGACGACGTAACGCTTTCCGACCCGAATGAGGGGAACCGGGAACTCGCCGGAACGAGCCAGCGTGTAGGCGGTGGTCCGCCCGATACCTAGCACCGAAGCCGCCGTCTCCACGTCCGTCGCCATTCCCAGTTCGCGCACCTGTGCCACCGTCCACACACGCTTGGACACCCGGTCTCCCTTCGCCTCGACACGCGCCGCGCGGCGTCGCATTCGTCGTCACCTGTGGGACGTGCCGTGAGGTCTGCTCCTTGATTCAGCGCATCACAACAACGATGACAGTGGCAGCTGTCCGAGACTGTCCCCAGCCGTCCGAAGCTGACCAACGGGCGATCAGTTGGCAACTTCGCCGAGGGCGGAGTCCATCAGTTCGGCGGCTTTACGTTCACTCTCGGGAAGGACGTGGGTATAGATCTCGCGCGTGGTGCGGGCGTCGGCGTGGCCGAGCCGCTTCTGCATGACGTGCTCGGGAACGCCAGCGTCCGCTCCGGCTGTCGCCGAGGTGTGCCGGGCGTCGTGCAGCACGATGACCGGAACACCGGCCGCCGTGCACGCGTCCTCCCAGCGATCGGTGAAGTACCGCGGGTAGTAGGGTTCGCCGTCTTCGCGGGGAAACACATATCCGTAGTCATGGTAAAGCAGCCCGGCAGCGGCATTCTCCTCGTCCTGGCGGGCCTTGTGCTCGCGCAGGACGCGCACCATCGCAGGGCCGATCGCGATCGGGCGCCGACTCTTACCCTTCGGCGACTTCTCGATGACCTTGTTGCCGCAGATCGTGCGCTGGCTGTGGATGTAGACGTTCCCCATTTCGAGATCAACCTTCGACCAGCGCAGGCCGGCGATCTCCCCGCGCCGGGTCCCGGCCACTACTGCGAGCGCCCAGGCCGCGTACAGCCGTGAGTCGCGATGGAACGTGAGGAACTGCTTCGATTCCTTCGGCGTCCACACGCCTTTGCGGCCGTGGTCCTCTCGTTCGGCCGGGCGTGGCTGGCGGACGGAGCCTAGTTCGATACCGAGATCCCGGAACGCCTTCATGAGGACGCGGTGCACGGTGCGGACCGTGGTCGGCGACAGCGGCTTCTTTCCGGAGCCGCCTTCTTTCAGCAGCTTTTTGTAGAAGTCCTGGACTGTCCGCTTGTCGAGGTTGTAAAGCTGCCGGCCGCCGATGTGCGGGATCACGTACATCCGGAACAGGTTGCGATAGTTGTCGAGAGTGGTTTCTTCGATGTCGAGTTCGCGTTCCGACAGCCAGCCGGTCAGTTCGGCTGCGACACTGCCGTCCGCGCCGATGCTGGCCTCGCCGTAGGCTTTCCGGGCTTCGGCTTTTGCCTTCTCCGCAGCCGTCTTGCTAGGAAATCCACGTCGCTTGTACTGGCGCCGTTTCCCGTCGTCACCGGGCGGCAGGTCGACGACGAAGAACCACAGCGTCTTGGTAGAAGTCTTGTACGAGCCGACGGTCATCTGGGCGCCCCCGTGGTCACAGAGCTGAGCTGACCTCATCCACGGTAGGCCTGCCTGTGACCACGCCTGTGACCACAAGATCCAGTAGAGCGATCTTGATCGAGCGACGATCGTCCATAGAAAAAGCCGCTGACCAGGACTTTCGTCCTCGCCAACGGCTTCAAAACGCTGGTCGGGCTGACAGGATTTGAACCTGCGACCCCTTGACCCCCAGTCAAGTGCGCTACCAAGCTGCGCTACAGCCCGATGCCACGCCCCGGATCCCCAGTGCGCGGCAACACCATCACCCTACCCCAGTCCCTCAACCGGTTTCACACCGGCATGCCGGGTCGTCACCCGTGCGCTTTGCCTCGCCCGCCCGGCCCCAGCTTCTTCCTCGGCCGGACCGACACCTCTACCGGGCTCCCCTCGAAGCCGAACTCCTCGCGCAGCTTGCGCTCCACGAACCGCTGGTAGCCCGCGTCGAACGGCCCGGTCGTGAACAGCACGATGCGGGGCGGGGCGACTCCGGCCTGCGTCGCGAAAAGCACTCGCGGCGCTCGGCCGCCGCGGACCGGGTGGGGGGTGGCTTGGGTCAGGGCGGTCAGCCACTGGTTGAGGGCGCCGGTCGGGATGCGTTGTTCCCAGCTGGCGAGGGCTCGGCGGATCGCCGGGGCTAGTTTGTCGACTGCTCGGCCGGTTTTGGCGGAGATGTTGACTCGGATGGCCCAGGGGATGCGCTTGAGTTCGCGGTCGATTTCCTTGTCGAGGTAGAACCGGCGGTCGGCGTCGACCAGGTCCCACTTGTTGAAGGCGATGACCAGGGCGCGGCCGGCTTCGACGACCTGGGTGAGGACGCGCTGGTCCTGCTCGCTGATTGTTTCGGCCGCGTCCAGGAGGACGACGGCTACCTCGGCGGCTTCGACGGCTCCGGCGGTGCGCAGGGAGGCGTAGTACTCGGTGCCCGACGCCTGGTTCACGCGCTTGCGGAGGCCTGCGGTGTCGACGAACTGCCAGACTTCGCCGTCCATCTCGACCAGGCTGTCGACCGGGTCGACGGTGGTGCCGGCTACCGAGTCGACCACCGCTCGCTCTTCGCGGGCGAGGCGGTTCAGCAGGGAGGACTTGCCGACGTTGGGGCGGCCGACCAGCGCCACTCGGCGGGGGCCGCGGGGGCCGCCTTCGATGATCGGGGGCGCCGGGGGCATCGCGGCGAGGATGGCGTCGAGGAGGTCGCCGGAGCCGCGGCCGTGCAGGGCGGAGACCGGGTACGGCTCCCCGAGGCCCAGCGACCACAGCGACGTCGCCTCGAGTTCGACGGCCTGGTTGTCGGCCTTGTTCGCCACCAGCAGGACCGGCTTGGCGCTGCGGCGGAGCATGCGGACGGCCTTCTCGTCCATGTCCGTGGAGCCGATCGTGGCGTCGACCACGAACACGACCACGTCGGCGGTCTGGACGGCGATCTCGGCCTGGGCGGCGATCGCGGCGGCGCGGTCCTTGGCGTCCGGTTCCCAGCCGCCCGTGTCGACCACGGTGAAGCGGCGGCCGTTCCACTGCGCGTCGTACGGGACCCGGTCGCGGGTGACGCCCGGCACGTCCTCGACCACTGCCTGGCGGCGGCCGATGATGCGGTTGACCAGGGTGGACTTGCCGACGTTGGGGCGGCCGACGACCGCCACGATCGGCTGGGGTCCCGCCGGCTCGTCCCCGTCGGGGGTCGAGCCGTCGGAGAAGGTCACGTCGTCGAACTCGGAGAGATCGACGGGAAAGTCAGTCACGAACTCACCTTGCTGTTGAGCATGTCGAGGAGCCGGTTCACGACGTCGTCGATCCCCATGCCCGTGGTGTCGAGCTCGGTCGCGTCGTCGGCCTGCCGCAGCGGGTCGACCGCCCGCGACGAGTCGAGCTTGTCGCGCCGGGCCAGGTCGGCCTCGGTCGCGGCGACGTCGGTGGCGTCCTCCGCGCTGCGGCGCTGGGCGCGGGCGGCGGCCGACGCGGTCAGGTAGACCTTGAGGTCGGCGTCCGGCGCCACGACCGACGCGATGTCACGGCCCTCCACGACGATGCGCGGCGCGCCCGAGATGATGTCCTGCTGGAACTGCACGAGCATCGTGCGTACCTGCGGAATCGCAGCGACGGCCGAGACCGCGCCGGTGACCTCGGGCCCGCGGATGGCCGCGTCGACGTCAACCCCATTGGCCTCGAAGTGCGGCGCGCGCGGGTCGGTGCCGATCGAGAGGTCGGTCTCCTGGGCAATCTTGAGCACCGAGTCGGCGTCCGCCAGATCGACGCCCGCCTGGAGCACGGCCCAGGTGATGGCCCGGTACATCGCGCCGGTGTCGAGGTAGACGCCGTCGATCGCGATGGCGAGACGCCGGGAAACGGTGGATTTACCCGATCCCGAGGGACCGTCGACGGCCACCACACACCGCTCGGGCCGTACTGCTTGCGCCACCGTTACCTCCAAGGTCGGGGGAAGAAACCTTCCCCATTGTGCCCGGTCCCTCCGACAGGATTTCGCCCGGAGGCACAAGCGTGGCCGGGCCGGTCGTATTCCGCACCCGGGTGCGGTGCCGGGTCGCATTCCGGAGGTACGGCGACCACCCCGACCCAACCGCAAGCGACCACCGACCGGCGTCAGAGGCCGGGCATGAGGCGGACACCACACCGGGCCCCGGGCCGAGCGGGTCCCACCACGGCCGGACGCACACACCCAGCCGCAGCCGCCGCCATCCAGTCACACGCAATCTCCCAGCCATATCCAGCCGCCGAGCCCCGCGGGAGGCTGCCACGCCGGAACCTCGATGGCACGGCCACGCCGCCACACTCAGGCACGCAGGCACGCAGGCCGTCGCCGGAGGGTGCCTGCCCCAGCACTCCCAGCGGCCCAAGCCCCGCGCCCCGCCGTCTCCACCCTCATCGGCGCCGCATCACCCCGACAGCCACCGCGGCACCGAACGGCACGAGCAGACCGGCGAGGATCATCGGCGCGCAGCTCACCCCGAGCCGCGCGACCATCCGATCCATCCAGCCGCACTCCGCAACGCGATCACGATCAGAACGGTCCGGGCCGCGGTCAGCGCATAACCGCCCGCCTCACCGAGGATCATGTGCACGCGTGGTGAAGCTCTCCACCGCACCCGGCCGGCCCGCCGGGGACGTGGCCGGACCGGTCACGACGCCGGCGAGGAACGGCACGACCAGCGGCCAGCGCAGCAGCCCCACGACCTGAACGACAGCCGCCGCAACGCCGATGCCCGCAGTCACTCGGGCCACCCGGGCCAGCCGAGCCACCCTGCCACCCGAGCCAGCCCAGCCAGCCGAACCAGCCGAACCAGCCGAACCAGCCGAACCAGCCGAACCGGCCGAACCGGCCGAACCCAGCCGAGCCACCCGAACCCAGCCGAGCCACCCGAACCCAGCCGAGCCACCCGAACCCAGCCGAGCCACCCGAGCCACCCGGGCCAGCCGGGCCACCCCGGCCACCCTGCCACCCGAGCCACCCGGGCCACGCCGCCACCCGAGCCACCCGGGCCAGCCGAGCCAGCCGAGCGAGCCGAGCGAGCCGAGCCAGCCGAGCGAGCCGAGCCAGCCGAGCGAGCCGAGCCAGCCGAGCGAGCCGAGCCAGCCGAGCGAGCCGAGCCAGCCGAGCGAGCCGAGCGAGCCAGCCGAGCGAGCCGAGCGAGCCAGCCGAGCGAGCCGAGCGAGCCGAGCGAGCCAGCCGAGCCACCTGCCACCCGTGCCATCCGGGCCACCCGGCTCGGCCGGGCGAGCCGCGAGAGCCGCAAGGCGACCGGCGCCAGGAGGGCCGCCCCGGCAGTGAGCAGCAGGAACAGACCGCCGACCAGAACGGCATCGGCTCGGAACCGGCCCGGGACCATCTCCGCAGCCGGGCTCTGCAGAGTCCCCGTCACTCTCCGCAAGTGGTTCAGGAGGACGGACGACGACGCAAGGACCGCGCACGCATTGTGGCTGCCGGTGAACTCAGCGACGTCGGGACACCACACCGAGCAACGGAAGGGGTATCCGGTCAAATCCGCCTGGTCCTCGAAGAGTGCATGGGCCGTCACCACACGCGAGCGCGTGATCATCTCTGCCGTTTCCGGTCTGACCATGCACACGCTTCAAGGGGCATCTTCATCCGTGCAGACGCGATGCGTAGCTGCGGAGAGCTAGCCCGCAGTGACCAAGTGGCGGTAAGCCGACCTCAATTCCGGTCGACACCGAGGGCCGGCCACCTCATCGTCGTCCACCTGCTCGGCTTCGTCGCCCTGGAAGCCGCAAGCGGGACCCGAAGCACGGCAAGCGGCCCACAACGCGTTCCCGCCGCGCCGTGCCCGCGAACGACCGCCAGCCCGATACAACATCACCGAGCGGCTCATCCGTGGTCTCGACCGGCTCCTGGACGGTCCGCGGCGGTGATCTCGTCCAGCAGTGTCATGCACCGCTCCGGGTCCTCCACGTGCGCGTTGTGACCCAGCCCGGCCAGGGTGACGACCGGTACGCCGAACCCCGCCAGCTGCTCATCCGTATTCATCGGATCGTGCTCGCCACGCGCCAGGATCACCGCCGCCGGGCTGCGTGTCACCAGCCCCGCTACATCGGGAGCCCCGACGCCGAAGGCCCTGCCGTCCAGCGCGAGCCGCCACCGGCCGTCCTGTTCGGACAGGCCGGCGTCCACGGCCGGGTCGCCGTCGTCGATCAGCCCGGACAGCCCCGAGACTCGCAGGTGCCGGGCCGCCGCCTCGTCCCGCGAGCCGAACCACGTCACCGGCCGCCGGGCCATCGCCTGGGCACGGTCCAGCTCCTCGTCGCTCCAGGCGACTTTGATCCCCAGACCGGCGACCACGGTGACCGGCGCACCGGCGGCGGCGAGAGCCAGGGCGACGACACCGCCGAGCGAGTGCCCCAGCACGACCGTCCGGTCACCGGCCTCGGCGAGCGGCCGCACCGCGGCGGCCAGGGCCTCGAACGTGTATTCCGGCAGCGGCGCGGACCCGCCGTGTCCGGGGAGGTCCGGCGCGACCCACCGCCCGGGCCACCGGTCGGCCAGCGTCGGGCGCCAGCCGGCCCAGACGTCGGCGGTCGCGCCCAGACCGTGCAGCAGGATCAGCAACGGCTCCCCGTCGCCGCCGCTCAGCACTCGGAGATCACCGTTCACGACCGGGATTCTGCCACCCGGATATGACATCCGTACGTGGCAGAAGCGCTTGCTACTCCCCCACGGCCTTGAAGAGCGCGCCCACCTCGGCGTTGGACAGGTGGCGGAATCCACCCGGCCGCATGTCGCCCAGCCGGATCGGTCCCACCGCCGTACGGATCAGCCGCGACACGGGGTGCCCGACCTCCTCCATCATCCGCCGAACGATGTGCTTGCGCCCCTCGTGCAGGGTCAGTTCGACCTGCGCCGTCTTGCCGATCGCGTCCACGAGCTTGAACGCGTCGACCTTGGCGGGCCCGTCCTCCAGCTCGATGCCGCTGAGCAGCCGCCGGCCGACGTTGCGCGGCAGCGGCCCGGCGACCTCGGCCAGATACGTCTTCGAGACCCCGTACGAGGGGTGCATCAGCTTGTGCGCGAGCGCCCCGTCGTTGGTGAGCAGCAGCAGGCCCTCGCTGTCGGCGTCGAGCCGGCCGACGTGGAAGATCCGCTGCTCGAACGTGCCGAGGAAGTCGGCGAGCTCGTTGCGTCCCTTCTCGTCGTCCATGCTGGAGACGACGCCGCGGGGCTTGTTCATCGCCAGGTACACCAGCTTGGTGTCGGTGACGACGCGCTGCCCGTCGACGTGGATCTCCGCCGTCGCCGGGTCGACCTTGTCACCGAGCTTGGCCACCCGGCCGTTGACGGTCACGCGCCGCCGGAAGATCAGATCTTCGCAGGCGCGCCGGGATCCGACTCCGGCGGTTGCCAGGACTTTCTGCAGCCGTACGGAATTGTCCGGATCAGCCTGAGGCATCGAGCACTTCTTCCACATCGTCGGGCAGGAACGGCGCCAGCGGGGGCAGCTGGTCCACCGAGTTGAGGCCCAGCTTTTCGAGGAACAGCGCCGTGGTCCGATACAGGAATGCCCCGGTCTCGCCCTCGGTGCCGCATTCCTCGATGAGGCCGCGCGTGACAAGGGTACGCATCACGCCATCACAGTTCACACCGCGGATGGCCGAGATCCGCGACCGGGTCACCGGCTGCTTGTACGCCACCACCGCGAGGGTCTCCAGCGCGGCCTGCGTCAGCCGCACGGACTGCCCGTCCAGCACGAACCGCTCCACGTACGGCGCGTACTCCGGCCGCGTGTAAAGCCGCCACCCACCCGCGGCCCGCCGCAGGTCGAACCCGTGCCCGGCCGCCGTGTACCGCGCCGAGATGTCCTCGAGCATGGCCGCTACCCGCTCGGTCGGCTGCTCCACGATCTGCGCCAGCTGCATCTCCGCCACCGGCTCGTCGACGACGAGCAGAATCGCCTCGAGCGCCGCCCGCAACTCACCGTCGTCGAGGTGCTTGAGCTCTACTTCTTCTTCGGTACGGGTCGACGGCTCCCCAGAAGCAGCACCCCCTGCCCTGACTCGACGGCCTTGAGCAGGAATCCCGGACCCGGCCCCGCTCCCGCCATCGGCGACCTCGTCGTCCGCAGCGCGATCGACCACGTCCCCGGCGTCGTCCCCACCGACCGGCAGCGGGGCATCCACCAGCGGCGACGACTCGTCCTCGTGCTCCGAGGCCTCCTCGATCGCCCCGGGCAACGGCAACTCGGGCCCGACCCCGACGTCGGTCGGATCGAGTTCGCCCTCCCCGGGAATCTCCTGCGGAGCGTCGACGGTCGCGGGCCCCTCAACCTCCCCGGGAACCGGCGGAAGCTCCGGCGGCACCTCATCGCCACCGGCCGACCCGAGATCATCGACCGAACCGGCGCCCTCGTCACCATCCGGACCGACGCCCTCGACGCCACCGGAGCCGGCGCCCTCAGCGGAGGCACGTGCCGCGGTCGAAACGGCCGCCGCCGCGAGCCCGTCGCCCTGCGCCGACCCGTCATCCTCGCCGGCGCCCATTTCCGCGAACGCGGTTCCGGCGGGGTCGCCCGACCGCTCCCCGCCGACTGAGCCCGCTGGGTCCAAGTCGTCGTCCGGCCACTCAGCACCGGCCGAGCCAGCTGCGGGGAAATCCTCGCCTGACCGCTCCACCTCACCCGAGCCGGCTATGGCGAAATCCTCGTCGGCCGAGCCGTCTGCCTCGGCCGAGCCGGCCGCGTCGAGCTCCTCGTCGGCCGAGCCGGCCGCGTCGAGCTCCTCGTCGGCCGAGCCGGCCGCGTCGAGCTCCTCGGACAGCAGCTGGTCCTCGTCCTCCACCCGGTGCGCTGCCGCGTACGCGGGATCCGGCGGGCGCTGAGCGCGTTCCCACGGGGGAACCCAGGAGGCCGCCTGGGCGGCGAGGGAGTCAGGGCGCTCGTCGGTCATGCCTCGTCCTCTTCCGATGAATCCTCCGGTGCGGCCGCGGCCTCCGGATCGTCCTGATCACGCCCGTCATCGTCCGCGACCGACCCGCCGCCGGACTCCGGCTCGGCCGCACCATGCGACTCGCCCGCCGCGGCCTCCGGCTCGGCCGCACCGTCCGACGCGCCCGCCGCGGCGTCCGGCTCGCCTGCCGCGGCCTCCGGCTCCGTTGCCGCGGCGTCCGGCTCCGTTGCCGCGGCCTCCGGCTCGGCCGCACCGTCCGACTCGCCCGCCGCGGCGTCCGGCTCGCCTGCCGCGGCGTCCGGCTCGGCTGCCGCGGCGTCCGGCTCGGCTGCCGCGGTGTCCGGCTCAGGCTTGCTGCCCTCGTAGTCGTCGATGTCGAGGTCCGGCCCGGCGTCGTCCCCGCCGATCCACCTGATCGTCAGCTCGTCCAGCGACACCGGTTGCTCGAAGTCCACGAGCCCCTCGCGGTACAGCTCGAGCAGCGCCAGGAAGCGGGCCACCACCTCGAGGGTGTTCTCGCAGTCGGCGACCAGCAGGCTGAACGTCGACGTGCCGGCCCGCCGCAGCCGTTCGCGGATCAGGTTGGCGTGTTCCCGCACGCTGACCCGCACCTGGTGGATGTGGGCGATCGAGACCTGCGGCGGCCCCGGTTTCGGCACGAACTGCTTGAGCGCCAGCTTGAACAGCCGCTCCGGGCCGACGCCGAGGACCAGTTCGGGCAGCGCTTCCGCGTACCGTGGTTCCAGCGAGACCGCGCGCGGCCAGCGCCGGGCCCCCGTGCTTTCGAGGTCGGCGATGTGGGCGGCGGCTTCCTTGAAGGCCTTGTACTGCAGGAGCCGCGCGAACAGCAGGTCGCGGGCCTCGAGCAGGGCGAGGTCCTCCTCGTCCTCGACCTCGGCGGCGGGCAGCAGCCGGGCGGCCTTGAGGTCGAGCAGGGTGGCCGCGACCAGCAAGAACTCGCTGGCCTCGCCGAGATCCCAGTCGTCGCCCATCGCCCGGATGTACGCGATGAAGTCGTCGGTCACCTGGTGCAGCGCAACCTCGGTGACGTCGAGCTTGTGCTTGCCGATGAGCTGCAGGAGCAGGTCGAAGGGGCCGGTGAAGTTGGTCAGCCGTACCGTGAACTTGCCCGTGTCGGCCTGCTCCGGCGCACCCTCGCCGGCCGGCGGACCGTCGGGCGGCGGTGCAGCCGTCAGCACCGGCGGGTCGGCGGCGGAGCCGGTCGGCGCCGGACCGGGGCCGCCCGGTTCGCCGGGCGCGGGGAGAGCAGGCTCTTCAGGCACGTGCTGACCGTAGACCACGGGTCCGACAAGCTGCTCCCGGCTCACTCGTGCAACCCCCACAACCTTCGCGAACAGCCTCTCGTGGGTCAAACGCCACGGCGGGCCCGGGGTAACTGACAGAGAGATCATCAATTCGCGGCGAGGCCTCTCGGCGGTGGTGCGGTAACGTCGCGACGAAGCGGGTGGAAAGGGCCGACATTCATGCGCCTGCACGTCGGATGCGCGATGTGGAATCTGAAATCCTGGCAGGGCCGTTTCGTGCCGCACCCTCTGCCGCCCCAGGAGCGCCTGCGGGCGTACGCCGGCTGGTGCAACGCGGTCGAGGGCAACACCACCTTCTACGCGACACCGTCGCGGGAAACCGTGCAGACGTAGGCGGCCCAGACCGACACCGACTTCCGCTTCGTGATCAAGCTGCCCAAGCGCATCACGCACGAACGCCGCCTGGTCGGCGCCGACGAGGACCTGCGTACCTTTCTCGCAGCGATCGAACCGCTCGGCCCGCGCACCCATGCCGTCTGGATCCAGCTACCCGGTACCTTCTCCCCCGCCGACACAACCTCGCTCGCCGCGTTCTTGGCCCACCTACCCCGCATTCATCGGTACGCCGTGGAAGTGCGCCACCCCGCATTCTTCGACGACGCGAACGCCACCACGACGCTCGAGAAGGCGCTGGCCCCCGTCGCCGCGGAATGGGTGCCGTTCGACACGACAGCGCTGTTCCGCAGCCCGCCGACCAGCGACATGGAACGCGACGCCTGGACCAAGAAGCCGCGGATGCCGCTGCGTACGCTGGCCCTCACGGACCGTCCGATCGTCCGCTACCTCGGCCGCGACGACCCGGACCGGACCGTGGAGGGCTGGCGTCACTGGGTCGACGCGGTCACGGAGTGGCTGCGGGAAGGCCGTTCTCCGACGGTGTTCATCCACACCCCGGACAACGCCGACGCGCCGGCGCTGGCCCGCCGCTTCCACGACGAAGTACGCGCGCGACTGCCCCGGCTCGAACCCCTGCCCGAGCCGGCGCCGGCCCAACCGGACACGCTCTTCTAGGAATCGACGAATACTTCTCCGGTGATTCGCGAAGGTCTTGGCTTCCGGGCGGTGCTATGCGGGCCAAGCTGCTCAGGAAGGTGATCCGTTCCGGGTGATCACCGCATCCACGCCCCACCGCGGCCTCCAACGCAGCGTCGATCGCGATGGTGGTCTTCCCCGGTGGGCCGTGGAGCTCGGCCTAGGGTCGGCGTGTGCCCGATGCCATTTTTGCGGATCCCCGGCTGGCCGCGGTCTACGACGCCTTTGACGGTGATCGGGGAGATCTGGCCGCTTAGCTGACCATCGCCGATGAGCTGGGGGCCCGGCGGGTGGTTGATGTGGGCTGCGGGACCGGATCGCTGGCTGTGGTGCTTGCTCGCTCCGGGCGTACCGTCATCGGGCTTGATCCGGCGGCCGCGTCGGTGGAGGTTGCCCGGGCGAAGGATGGCGCCGCGGCCGTCGAGTGGCAGGTCGGCGATGCCGCCGGCGTGCCGGCGTGCGATGCGGATCTCGCTGTCATGACCGGCAATGTCGCGCAGGTTTTCCTCACCGATGAGGACTGGTTGGCGGCCTTGCGTGGTGTTCGCGGCGCGCTCCGGCCCGGGGGCCATTTCGTCTTCGAGACCCGGCGGCCCGGCTACCGGGCGTGGGAGGAGTGGGCTGCGGACATGGGTACGGTCGTCCGCGACGTCGTGGGACCGGTCGAGCAGTCGTTCGCCCTCACCGCCGTCGAGCTGCCGTTGGTCTCCTTCCGGTTCACCTACCGGTTCCGCACCGGCGGCTCCGTGGTCGTCTCCGATTCGACCTTGCGGTTCCGCCGAGCGCGATGAGGTCGAGGAGGGCCTGAACGCCTGCGGATTCCGGGTGCTGGATGTTCGGGAGGCGCCGGATCGGCCCGGGCGGGAGTACGTGTTCGTCACCCGTCGCGGCGCCGTACCGTGATGGTGAAGGACTTCTGTCCATGGCGGACGGTGGCTGCCGCGGATGCCGCCAGCAGCGGGACACCGGTCAGGAACAGGACGTCCGCCGTCACCAGGCCGACCGTCAGGTCGGGGCCGTACCGGAGTCCCACCAGGAATTCCATGAGCTGTTGCGCCGCGGGGATCGCTACGAGCGGCGCGAGGAGGACCGCGAGCCGGCCCCGGACGCTCGGCTCGGCGTGCCGCAGGCCTGCGATCACGAGGGCGGCCGCCGTCACGAGCAGCGCGTCCCGGACGGTGACGAGTCCGAGGATCTGGGTGGTGGCGAGCGAGCCGATCAGCGCCCGCGGGGCGGCGCTCAGGGTGACGATGGCGCCCCAGAGTGCCATGGCGGCCGGCGTCAGGGTGAGCAGGGTGCCGGCGGTGCCCAGGACGCGGGCGGGAGGCCGGCCGCGACGGGCGAGCAGCAGCATCGCGGCGACCAGGGCGGCCAGCATCGGCGCCCAGGACATGCGGATCGGGCGCAGGGGTTCGCCGGGTAGCCAGGCCACGATCGCCGCGATCTCGACGATGAGGCCGCCGATGCCCAGGGCGGCGGCGGTGCGGCGCAGGCCGGCGGCGACGGCGATCAGGACCGCCAGCCAGACGGCGGTCCGCGCGGCCACGTCGGACAGCAGGCCGGCGGCCGGAACGTGGGGGGTTTCCTGGGTGAGGATCAGGGCGCTGACGAGCCGGCGGGCGGCGGCGGCCGTGAGCAGGGCGGCGCCGAGCAGGGCGGTCACGCCGGCGGCGTCTCGCCAGCCGGGGCCGCGAAGGGCGCGGGCGCCGTGGCCGGCTCGGGTGCGCATGCCGGACCACAGCAGGTCGGCGGCCTCGCGGAGGCCGGGGCGGCGCTGGCCGGGTCGCGCGCCGGCCAGGAGCACGCCGAGCATCTCGTCGGCGTAGACGCGGCGGTGCTCCGCCGGGTACGCCCCCAGCAGCCGGCGGTAGCGGGTCTCGAGCGGGCTCATGCGGGCGCACCCCCCAGGTGGCGGCGGGCGCTCAGGCGACGCTCCGCGAGCGTGGCCTGGTGGCGCAGGCGGCTGGTCTCGGCAGCCAGCCGCTGTTCGCCGAGGCCGCTCAGGCGGTAGTACCGGCGCAGCCGCGACTGGACGACCTCTTCGCGGTCGACCTCGATGAGTCCCTCGGTGCGCAGCCGGTCGAGGGCCGCGTAGAGGGTGCCGGCGCGCAGCCGTACGCGGCCGTCGGTCATCCGGGCCACGTCCTCGATCACGGCGTAGCCGTGTTGCGGGCGCTCGGCGAGCGCGGTGAGGACCAGGAACGTCGGCTCGCGCAGGGGTCCATCGGTCATGACCGGCAGCATATACCGATGGCAGGTATATGCGACACCGCCGTCAGGCCACTCGCCAGACCCAGGCGTCGGCGTACGGCTCGCCCGGCCCGACCAGCAGGTCGACCGTGCGGCGTACCACCTCGTTCTCGGGGCGGGCCCGCAGCACCAGCACCGACCCGCGGAAGCGCTGGATGTCGGCCTGCACCGCGGCGCGGACCTCCGGGGTGATCTTCGGGACCCGGTGCTGACGGGCCGCCTTGTTCACGATCTTGGTCAGCGTGCTGGGCGCGACACCGGCGCGTCCGATGCCGTTGTCGCCCGGGCCGAGGAAGTAGCCCTCCGGCACCGGGAATTCGAGCTTCGTCCAGGCGCTCCAGCTCAACGTGTCCCGGCCGACGGACTTGCTGGGCGGGGGCAGCGGCACCAGCGCGCGGCCCGGCGGCACGTAGGCCTTCCACGCTCCCGAGGTGATGAACACCGGGGGGCGCTCGTCGGTGCGCGTCGGCAGCGGCGTCGGGATGAGCGGCACCAGGGCCCCGATGATCGCCAGCATGGCGGCCACGGAGGTGACGCGGCCGGGCAGGTCCCTTTCCCGTACGCGGGCAGCCGCGTCGAAGCCCAGCGCGATCATCAGCGCGAAGATCCCGACCACGCCGAACGTGATGCGGCTGGGGGTGAGCAGGCCGAGGACGGGCAGGTCGTCGGGGATCCAGTGCCACACGCCGGGCACCTCGGTGTACTGGCCGTTCCACTTGATCTGCGGGCCGAGCGAGAACACGAGCAGCACCACGGCGGTGAAGCCGGCCACCCGTGCGAGGGTCGACCGCCACATCAGGGTGAGCAGGGTGAGCACCACGACGATCGTCAGCGGCCCGCCGAACCAGCTGTTCTGTTCCGTACGGCCCAGCGTCGTCTCCACGATCGCGTCGCCGGCGAGGGTGTCGCGGGAGTACGTCACGTAGGCGACCAGGTCCTCGCCCCACGAGTGGAAGATCGGCAGCGAGGAGAACGTCTGCGGGCCGTTGAACTGGAACCAGAGCGGATAGGCGCACAGCGTCGTCGCCACGGCGGCGGTGACGAGCAGCGCCGGGGCGAAGTGTTTCACCCGTCCCAGGGCCGCGCGTGGCCGCAGCAGCGCGTAGCCGAGCACGGCGATGCCGCACGACGCGGCCGTGACCACCAGGATCTCCTCGTTGACGAACACCTGGTACGTCACCAGCAGCCCGAGGATGATCCCGTCCCGCAGCCACCGCCCGGTCACCCCGAGCCGCATCACCATGGCGACGATGAACGGCAGGGCGAAGTTGCTGACGAAGTTGGGCTGCCCGTTGGCGTGGTGCACGACGCCCGGCGCGAAACCGGCGAAGGCGCCGCCCAGCAGTGCGGCCGCCCGGGAGCGCACCACCCAGCGCTGGAAGACGTAGTACGTGGAGAAGGCCGTCCCGCCCAGCGCAAGCACCATCCACACGAGATAGGCGACCCTCGGCCCGAACAGCATCGTGACGGGCGCCAGCGGCAGGGTGACGCCCAGCACCGACGTGTTCGCCATCATGTTCACGCCGACCGGGTAGTTCTGGCGTACCGAAAAAAGCGGGTTGTCGAGATGCCGGACCGAATAGGCCCCGTGGGAGAGCAACCACTGGAACCACGTGTTGTCGTTGGCCAGGTGGTCGGAGACGCGATCCATCGGGTGCGCGACGAAGTTCGCCATGACGACCAGTGCCAGCCCGAGATAAGCGAGTGCCGCGGCGACGTGCATCGGCCAGCGGCGCGGACGGGCCGCGGCCTCACCGGTGACGGGCGCGGGCGAAGCAGGCTCGGCGACCGCCGGCGATGTGGTCGTCAACGTCGTCGGCTGCGATGACACCGTGGTCGCCCCACTTCCCGGTCCCCCGTGACGGACCCGGGGGCCCGGCTGTACCCATCCATGATTTCAGCACCATTATCGACGGGCACCTTGCCCTCCCGTGGCACTGTCCTGGTGCTCATGGAGAACGGGGAACGACGGCTGATGCGCGCACACTCGACGCTGATTTCGCCGAACTACTGCGATGGCACCGTAGAACGGCGGGTCCTGACGCAGCAAGAACTGGCCGGCCGCGCCGGCGTCAGCGCGGCCACCGTCCGCGATCTCGAGCAGCGCCGCAGCAAGCAACCGCACCCCCGGTCGAGGCCCTGCGGCGGGTCTGGACCTCGGACCGGCCGACGCGGTGACGTTCCACCGGGCAGCACCGGCGTGTGCGGGCGAGCAGAACGCCGCCCCGGACGCCGGCGCGGCCGATGGACCGGCGACGATCGGCGTCCTGGGTCCGGTGACGATGCACGCCGGCACACGACACCTCGACGCCGGCAGTCAGGGTCCGCGCATCGTCCTCGGTCGTCTCGCCCTCAGCGCCCGTGTGCCCGTCCGCGGGAGGAATTGATCGGCCTGCTCGGCGCCGCCGGCGGCTCGATCTCTTGCAGACGGATGTGTCCCGGCTGCGGCGCACCTCGAACCCGGCCGGGCGCCCCGCGACGCGGCCGGGCTGCTGCGGCTGATCCCGGGCGGCTACCAGCTCGCGGCCGACGCCGGCACGCTGGACGTCGTACGGTTCCAGCAGCTGACCGACGAGGCGCAGGGCCCGGCGGCGGACCGGCCCGCCGAGGCCGGCGACCTGCTCGACCGGGCACTCACGGTGTGGCGGGGCTCCGCGGCGGTGGCGTTCCAGGCCAACACCCGCTTCCTCTACACCGTTGGACGGCGGCGGCACCACCTCCGACAGCAGGTACGGGACGATGAACGGCACCAGCCCCGCGGTCCGCGGATCCCGGATCGCGTTCCAGGCCAACACCGGCTTCCTGTCCCTGCGTCACGGCAACGGCCGGGCGTCCGACACCGGCTACGGGATGATGCGCGGCACCAGCCCCGTACTCTGACCGCGACGCATGCGCCTCGCCGGCAGACCGGCCGGGGCGCGCGCCTGTGTGCGGCTCAGCCCCAGAGGCGCAGGAACAGCACGCCGAGCACATCGAGGATCATGGTCAGCAGCGGGCGGCCCAGCGGGAAGAAGGAGCAGACCAGCAGGATCAGGACCCCGATGTTCTTCTCCTCGAACCACACCCGCATCCACTGCATGCCGTGGCCCGGCTTGCGCTGCGCGGACCACAGCACGCCGAAGCCGTCCAGCGGCGGGATCGGGATGAGCGCCAGCAGCCCGAACGCCAGGAACCCGCCGCCGGCCGAGAGCAACACCTGATCGAGCATGGGCAGCGGGACGCCGCTCAGCAGGTCCGAGACGTGCATGATGCCGAGGTAGTTGGTCGGCGTGCTGAACGCGTACCCGGCGAAGAAGAGCTGGGCCACGACGATGCAGGCCAGCGGACCGGCCAGGAAGACCATCGCCGCGCGGCCCCGGCCGCGCCAGCGCGGCACCTCGTCCACGCTGATGGTCTTGCCCCAGCCCATGCCGCCGATCGCGGCCGCGACCGCGCCGAACGGGTCGACGTCCTCGCGCAGGCGCGGGCTCAGCGGTTCGCGGCGGTCGACCAGACCGAGGCTGCGGGCGGTGAACCGGATCGCGACGGCACGCAGCACGAGCGCGAGAACGAAGGCGGCGACCAGCGCGACGAACGCGACCGGTTCGCCGAGGGCGAAGAGCAAGCTAGCCTCGTTCCGCCTTCGCGGCGATGACCTCGCGGGCGAGCTGCCGGTAGTTGCGGGCGCCCGACGAGGCCGGGTCCAGCGTGGTGATCGGCGCGCCGGCCACCGTGGACTCCGGGAACTTCACCGTCTTGGTGATGACCGTCTGGTAGACCTTGTCGCCGAACGCCTCCACGACACGCTGCAGCACCTGGCGGCAGTGGGTGGTGCGGCTGTCGTACATGGTCGCGAGGATGCCTTCGAGCTCCAGGTCGAAGTTGAGGCGCTCGCGGACCTTGTCGATGGTGTCGAGCAGCAGCGCCACGCCGCGGAGGCTGAAGAACTCGCACTCCAGCGGAATGAGCACGCCGTGGGCGATGGTCAGCGCGTTGATCGCGAGCAGGCCCAGCGACGGCTGGCAGTCGATGAGGATGAAGTCGTATTCCTTGCGCACGCTGCGCAGCACCCGGGCCAGCGCCATCTCGCGGGCGACCTCGTTGACCAGCTGGATCTCGGCCGCGGACAGGTCGATGTTGGCGGGCAGCAGGTGCAGGCCGGCCACGTCCGACTTGATGATGACGTCCTCGGCGGTGACGTCGTCCTGCATGAGCAGGTTGTAGACGCTGAGGTCGAGGTTGTGCGGGTTGACGCCGAGCCCCACCGAGCACGCGCCCTGGGGGTCGAAGTCGACGAGCAGGACCTTGCGGCCGTACTCGGCGAGCGCCGCGCCCAGGTTGATCGTGGTGGTGGTCTTGCCGACGCCGCCCTTCTGGTTGGCGAGGGCGATGATCCGCGCCGGGCCGTGCCGGTCCGTCGGCATGGGCTCGGGGATCGGGCGGCGCATCGTGTATGCCGTGGGGTCGGCCGGACCGAGGTCGGCGCCCAGATCGAGGGAGCTCTGCTGTTCCCGCAGGGCAGAGGTCCAGGCCTCCGCACGCTCGTCGTTACCCGCCATGTCCCGCTCGCCCCCTCTCGACCCGCTGCCCGACTGTACGCCACGCGAGCCGTCGATCCGGGGTCACCCGTTCGGCGTGTCGTCCACTGGTGCCCAACGCCTAACGAGCGCGCGGGTGCGCGGTCGCGTAGACCTCGCGCAATCGGTCCACCGTCACCAGGGTGTAGACCTGCGTGGTGGTCACCGAGGCGTGTCCGAGCAGCTCCTGCACCACGCGTACGTCCGCGCCGCCGTCGAGCAGGTGGGTCGCGTACGAGTGCCGCAGCGTGTGCGGAGACACGGCGTGGGGCCCGTCGACCGGCAGCCCGGCCGCGCCCGCCGCCCGGTGCAGGACCGTCCACGCGCTCTGCCGCGACAGCGCTCCACCGCGCGCGTTGAGGAACACCTTCGGCGCCCCCTTCCCCGCCGCCAGCAACGACGGGCGGCCGCGGACGAGATACGCGTCGAGAGCCGCGCGGGCGTACGAGCCGAGCGGCACGAGCCGGGTCCGGCCGCCCTTGCCGTGCAGGGTGACGACCGAGTCGTCGAGGTCGTCGACGGCCAGCCCGACCGCCTCGGAGATCCGCGCGCCGGTGCCGTAGAGGAATTCGAGCAGGGCCCGGTCCCGCAGGGCCAGCGGTTCGTCGCCGGTGACCGCGTCCAGCAGGCGCGTCACCTGGTCGACGTCGAGGGCCTTGGGCAGCCGCTTGGGCAGGGCCGGCGGCTTGACGTCGCGGCTGACGTCGTGCGGGGCGAGGCCCTCGCGGGCGGCGAAGCGGTGCAGTCCGCGGACGGCGCTGACGGCCCGCGCGGCCGACGCCGCCGACAGGGCCGGATGCTCCTCGGAGCCCTCGCGCAGCTGCCCGAGGTGCCGGGTGAGGTCGGCGGCGGTGACCGCGGCGAGATCGGTGATCCCGGCCGCGGTCAGCGACTCCAGATAGCGGTCCAGATCCCGGCGGTACGACGCCAGGGTGTTGCGCGACAGGCCGCGCTCGACGCTCAGATGGTCGAGGTACGTCTGCACGGCCCGCCGCAACACCGTCTTCCCGCCGCGTGCGGCTAGCTCAGCGCGTCGGCCAGCGACAGCGCCTGCATACCGTGGGCGTCGGCGACCGGGCCGTAGGTGACGTGCCCGGCGTGCGTGTTCAGGCCCAGGGCCAGCGCCGGGTCCGCCTTGATCGCCTCGCGCCAGCCGCGGTTCGCCAGCTCGAGCGCGTACGGCAGGGTGACGTTGGTCAGCGCGTACGTGCTGGTGTGCGGCACCGCGCCGGGCATGTTGGCCACGCAGTAGAACATGGACTCGTGGACCTTGTAGACCGGGTCGGCGTGCGTGGTGGGCCGCGAGTCCTCGAAGCAGCCGCCCTGGTCGATGGCGATGTCGACGAGCACGCTGCCCGGCTTCATCCGGGACACCAGCTCGTTGGAGATCAGGTTCGGCGCCTTCGCGCCGGGCACCAGCACCGCGCCGATGACCAGGTCCGCGTCGATCACGGCCTTCTCGATCTCGTACGCGTTGGACGCGATCGTCTGCAGGTGCCCGCGGTAGTCGGCGTCGGCGGCGCGCAGGCGTGCGATGTTCTTGTCGAGCACCAGCACCTCGGCCTGCATGCCCAGGGCGATCGCCGCCGCGTTCATGCCGGACACGCCGGCGCCGATCACGACGACCTTGGCCGCGTACACGCCCGGGACGCCGCCCATCAGCACGCCACGGCCGCCGCCGGAGCGCATCAGGTGGTAGGAGCCGACCTGGGGCGCGAGCCGGCCCGCGACCTCGGACATCGGTGCGAGCAGCGGGAGCGAGCGGTCGGGCAGCTCGACGGTCTCGTACGCGATGCCGGTGACCTTGCGGTCGATCAGCGCGTCCGTGCACTCCTTGGACGCGGCGAGGTGCAGGTAGGTGAAGAGCACCTGCCCCTCGCGCATGCGGGCGTACTCCTCCGCGATGGGTTCCTTGACCTTGAGTACCAGCTCGGCCGTGCCCCACACGTCGTCGGGGCTGTCGAGGATCGTGGCACCGGCGGCGACGTAGTCCGCGTCGGTGATCGAGGAGCCGGCGCCCGCGCCGGCCTGCACGAAGACCTCGTGGCCCGCGCGGGTGAACTCGAAGACCCCGGCCGGGGTGATCGCCACCCGGAACTCGTTGTTCTTGACTTCGCTCGGAATGCCGACCTTCACGAGTCGACACCGTCCTTTCCGGGAGAGACGTCGATGGCTCATACCCGAGACGGGCTGCTTCGCAGGTTACCGTCCCACCAAGTGGAAGATACTGCCGATCTGTTGCTCGAAGATCAAGAAGTGGCGACCGGTGGACAACCTTGCCCGCCGGCGCCCCCGCCGAGCAGGCCGCCGGTCACGTCCGGCGGCCTGTCGTCGGATTCCCGACCTTGACGCCCTCAGGCTAGCCTCCGGCGAGCGGCGGGGTGTCGGCCGGGCGCAGGGTGGCCCAGCCGTCGTCGCGGGCGCGGGCGGCGCTCAGCAGGCCGCCCACCGCCGCCGCGTTGGTGATCTCGCCGCGCAGGACCATCGCCACGGCCTCGTCGAGGTCGACCCAGACGATCTCGATGTCGGCCTCCTCCTCCTGACGCTGATGCCGCTCGTCCTGCGGCACCGGCGTCAGGTCGCGCGCGATGAAGATGCGGATCGTCTCGGCGCTGAAGCCGGGCGACGTGTGCAGATCGACGAGCAGGTCGAATCGGGCGGCGGCGAGGTCCGCCTCCTCGGCCAGCTCCCGCCGGGCGGTGACGACCAGGTCCTCGCCGCGCACGTCGCACAGACCCGCGGGCAGCTCCCAGAGCCGCGCGCCGACCGGGTGCCGGTACTGCTTGATGAGCACGACCCGGCCGACCTCGTCGAGGGCCACCACGCCGACCGCGTTCTTGTTGACGACCACGTCGCGGTGGGCCGTGCCGCCCCCGGACATCGTGATCTCGTCCGTGAAGACGGTGAAGACCGGGCCGGCGTACTTCTCGGTCCGCGACTTCGTCTCGTGCACGAAGGCCGTCACGACACAGTCCCTAGGTCATGCCCTCCTGGCCCTTGCTTCGCTGCGGTGCAGTCGGTCATGACGCAACCGCCGTCTTGTCGGTGTCGGGCTCCATGGAAGGAGCCACCTCGACCGGCAGCTCGTCGGCGGCCGCGTACGCGACGGCGGCCTTGACGAACGCGGCGAACAGCGGGTGCGCGCGGGTCGGCCGGCTCTTCAGCTCCGGGTGCGCCTGGGTGGCCACGAAGAACGGGTGCGTCTCGCGGTCCAGCTCGATGAACTCGACCAGGCGGCCGTCCGGCGACGTGCCGGAGAACCGCAGGCCGGCCTTGGACAGCTTGTCGCGGTAGGCGTTGTTGACCTCGTACCGGTGCCGGTGCCGCTCGGAGATCTCGGTGCTGCCGTACGCCTCGGCCACCACCGAACCCTCGGCCAGCGCCGCCGGGTACGCCCCCAGCCGCATCGTGCCGCCCAGGTCACCCCGGCCCGCCACGATGTCCTGCTGGTCGGCCATGGTGGAGATCACCGGATGCGGCGCCCGCTCGTCGAACTCCAGCGAGTTGGCGCCCTCGAGGCCGGCCATGTTGCGGGCGGCGTCGATCGTCATGCACTGCAGCCCCAGGCAGAGGCCCAGGATCGGGATGCCGTTCTCCCGCGCGTACCGGGAAGTGTTGATCTTTCCCTCGATGCCGCGGATGCCGAAGCCGCCGGGGATGCAGATGCCGTCGACGCCCTTCAGGGCGGCCGCGGCGCCGGCCATGGTGTCGCAGTCGTCGCTGGGGACCCAGCGCAGCTGGACCTTCGCCGTGTTGGCGAAGCCGGCCGCCCGGATCGCCTCGCTGACCGACAGGTACGCGTCCGGCAGGTCGACGTACTTGCCCACCAGCGCCACGGTGATCGTCCGGCGCGGGTGGTGCACGCGCTCCAGCAGGTCGTCCCAGGTGGACCAGTCGACGTCGCGGAAGGACAGGCCGAGCCGGCGCACCACGTACGCGTCCAGCCCTTCGCGGTGCAGCACCTTGGGGATGTCGTAGATGCTCGGCGCGTCCGGGGCGGCGACCACGGCCTCGCGGTCGACGTCGCAGTAGAGCGAGAGCTTGTGCTTGAGCTTGTCCGGGATCTCCCGGTCGCTGCGGCAGACGAGCGCGTCCGGCTGGATACCGATGTTGCGCAGCGTGGCGACCGAGTGCTGGGTCGGCTTGGTCTTCAGCTCGCCCGACGGCGCCAGGTACGGCACCAGCGAGACGTGCAGGTAGAAGACGTGGTCCCGGCCGATCTCGTGGCGTACCTGGCGGATCGCCTCGAGGAACGGCAGCGACTCCATGTCACCCACCGTGCCGCCGACCTCGGTGATGACCACGTCCGGGATCCGGCCGTACTCGTCCGGAGCGGCCATCGCGAAGATGCGCTCCTTGATCTCGTTCGTGATGTGCGGGATGACCTGCACGGTGTCGCCCAGGTATTCGCCGCGGCGCTCCTTGGCGATGACCGCCGAGTAGATCTGCCCGGTGGTGACGTTCGCCTTGCCGGACAGCGCCCGGTCCAGGAAGCGTTCGTAGTGCCCGACGTCGAGGTCGGTCTCGGCGCCGTCCTCGGTGACGAAGACCTCGCCGTGCTGGAACGGGTTCATCGTTCCCGGGTCGACGTTGAGGTAGGGGTCCAGCTTCTGCATGACGACCCGCAGTCCGCGTGCGGTCAGCAAATTGCCGAGGCTGGAGGCGGTGAGGCCCTTGCCCAGCGAGGAGGCGACGCCTCCGGTGACGAAGATGTGCCGCGTCTCGCGCACTGTTGGTGCCAAGGCCTGCTCCCGTGGTCGGTCAGTTCGGTCTTGCAGACCGGCGGGATCGTATTCCGATCGCGCCATCCACGGGATTTCACAGTAACACCTACCGCGGCAGGTGCACGTTCGGGCTGGTCGGCGCGCGTGTCAACGGACGATCACGCCCTCGGCGCCGCTTTTGTCCGGCGCCGGGCCGTCGTCGCCGCGGCGCAGCGACCGCCCCGGGCCGCCGGGGCCGTCGGTCTCCCCGTCGGGACGGGTACGGTCCGCGGCGTGCTCCAGCACCCGCAGCGTGGTGAGCACGTACAGCGGCACCACGACGGCGGCGGCCGCCCCCGCGACCGCGAAGGCCGCTCCTCCGAAGATGCCGGCCAGCACGACGGTGACAGTGGTGCCGGCCAGCGCGGCACGCAGCGCCGGGTGCAGGCCGAAGACCCGGTTGAGGCCGCCCCACGGCGAGAACTGGCTGAAGGCGAGGGCCAGGGCACCGACCAGGGCCAGGATCGTCAGCGGGCTGTCCAGGGCGTGCCCGCCGGCCGTCGCGGCGCGCTGGATGGCCGGGCCCGCCGTGCCGTCCAGGAGCGCGGTCAGGAACCGTCCGACGCTGCCCTGCTCGAGGGCCGGGCGGTGCAGGTCGAGCACCGCGAAGCCGATCGTCACGGCGAGGCCGGCGACCGTCGCCCAGGCGAAGCGCGGGAAGGTGAGCCAGCCGCCGGTGCTGATCGCCGCCGCCACGCACACCCCGGCCGTGACGGCGATCGCGCCGATCGGGTCCGCGCCCAGGTACGGGCTGCCCACCATGATCACCGCGAAGCCGCCGATCAGGACGACGATCACGGGACGCCAGGGACGGCGTACCCATTGCGCGGCGCAGCCGGCGACGACCAGCGCGCCCGCCACGAACACGCCGAGGCCGACGCTGCCCACACCCGCGTACCGGGTGCCCTCGATGGCCGAATAGCCGGCGACGCCGTTGAGCTGCAGCTGCGCACCGGTGAGCAGGTCCACGCCGACCACCGCGACGGCGGACAACGCGACCACGCCGATCGGCCACAGCGTGCGCTGGTAACGCGGCGCCGACCGGACCGCCGCCGTGCCGACCGCCGTCAGCAGCAGAGCCAGCAGCGCGAAGGCGATGCCGGGACGCCCCGCGCGCCACCACGGGATCGCATCCGCCACCAGCGCGGCCGGGATGGCCAGCGCGGCGGCGATCAGCAGCACCTCGACCGAGCGGACGAGCAACCGCGGCGCGGACGCCGGCCCGGTGGGGCCGGCATGCCTGCGGGCGCGCATCATCAGCGGCACCACGAGGAGGAAGATGGCCAGCTGGACCGCGCCCAGCCCGGTGAAGAACGATCCGGCGACCCCCAGCTGCGCGCCCGCCCGCTTGTCGGCGTCGTGCTCGCCGAGCACCGACTCGTCCGGGGCCGCCGGCCGCCCGGGCACCGTGCTCGCGGTGCGCCCGCTGAACAGCCGCTCCGGGGCCGGGCGCCCGAGCGCCGTCAGGATCGTCGGCGCCAGGTCGACGAGCTGCAGATAGCCGTCGCGGCCGGTGCCGGCGGAGGTCAGCCAGCCCCCCTGCCATCCGGGACCGTCGGCGATGGCCACGTGCAGCCGGGAGGTCGTGTCGGTGTCCGAGACGCCGGCGACGACCACCAGGGACCGATCCGGGCGGGCGGCCAGCACCTTGGCCAGGGCGGCGTCGACCTCCGCCGCCCGGTCACGTCGGGCGCGGCCCGTACCGGTGACGGTGCCGAGGTCCACCATGCTCAGCACGCACTGGGCGAACAGGCCCTTCGGGTCGTCGGGCAGGGTGGGGGCGTACCGGTCCACGCGGCCGAACGGCCGGGCGGCGGCGACGGCGGCTCCCGGGCCGACGGCGACGGTGCAGCGCACCGACTCGGCGAGGGCGCCCGGCACCGCGCCGTACGGCTGGTTGTCGGCGTTGGCGCGGACCACACTGCCGAGCTCGGGAAGGTTGGCGCCGATGCCGTCGGGCCGTTCCACGACCGGGGCCAGGGCCGGGCACTGCCCGCTGACCCGCTGCGCGTTCCAGACGGCGTAGTTGCCGGCACCGAGGGTGAGCCAGCCGTCGGACGGGCAGGTGGCGTGGTGCGCGGAGCGTACGGACAGCCAGCCGACGGAGCCGCGGGTCGCCTCCTGCCACAGCGTCGGCGTGCGCTGCGGGTCGAGGTCGTCCCAGCGCAGCCCGGCCGCCCCGGCGACGATGACGTAGTCCGCGGTGTCGCCCGGCACACCGGTGGCCGGGCGCACGGCGAGCCCCGCCAGGCTCGCGGCGGCGGTCAGGACCACCAGCAGGTACGGCACCCAGGTCCGGCCCCGGCGGGCCCGCGACGGCGGCGCGGAGTCGGGCCGGCGACCACGCCGGACGGTGGCCAGCAGCCGTGTGAGCGGACGGGCCGGCACCCTCACCCCTGGCCTGCCCGCACCGGGGCGACCGACGCGTACGCCGCCAGCACATCCGCGACGGTGTCCTGCTCGGTGGGCCAGGTAGCGGCCCGGCGGGGACCGCGCGCGGCGTAGTCGGCCCGCTTGGCCGGGTCGGCGAGAAGCTCGCGCACCGCCCGGTCGAGGGCGTCAACGTCACCCGGCGGGATCTGCACGGCGGCGTCGCCGACCAGCCCGGGCAGCCCGCCCACCGCGGTGGTGATCAGCGGTACGCCCGCCCGCAGCGCCTCCTGGGCGAACAGCTGCCGGGCCTCCCAGTCGCTGGTGACCACGGCCAGGTCCGCGCCGGCCAGCAGGTCGGGCACGTCCGTACGGTGCCCGAGCAGGTAGAACCGGGCGTGCAGCTCCGAGGCGCGCTGGGCCAGCAGCATGTAGCTGGGTCCCGAGCCGGCGACGACGGTCACGGGCGCCGGGTCCAGGTCACGCCAGCGGGCGCAGGCCTCGAGCAGGACGTCGTACCGCTTCTGCGGGTGCAGGCGGCCGACCGAGACGATCAGCGGCACGTCGGCGGCGACGCGGAACTCGGCCCGTACGGCGGCGCGGGTGCGTTTCGGTGCGGCGGCGACAGGCGCGGCGACCGCCCCGAGGCGCGCTTCGCGCGCGCCGAGCAGCTCGGCGCGGGCCACCAGGTCCTCGGACGCCCCCAGCGTCAGGTCCGCCGAGCGGGCGACGATGCGCTCGACCAGGGCGGAGGCGCTGCCCCGCAGCCCCCGGGCGAGGACGGCGTTGTGCCAGGTCACCACCAGCGGCGTGGAGGGCCGGGAGAGGGCGGCGACGAACGCGGCCCGCAACCCGTGTGCGTGCACGACGTCGAACTCCCGCCCGGCCAGGGCCCGGCGCAGCGCCCGGATCGCGCCGGAATCCTGAGGGCCGGGGCTGGCCGGGATCTCGACCGGGGCGAAGTCGGCGCCCGCGGCGGCGAAGCCGAACAGGTCGTCGGTGGCGGCGGGACCGCAGACCAGCACCCGGCAGCCGGCGGCGAGCAGGCCGCGGACCAGCGAGGAGACGTGCCGGCCGACCCCGCCGGTGCTGGAGCCCAGCACGAGCGCGACCGAACCCTGCCACGGTGCCGCCTGCGCTGCGTCGGTCACGGGCGATGCCTCCTGGTGAACCTCGAGACCAGTGATCGGAGGTCGCGGCGGTCGAGCGGGTAGACCACCGTGGCGAACACGACCGCGACCGCGACCCCGCCCAGCATGCCCTGCATGATGCTCATCCCGACTGCCGGGGTGCCCGCGGCGACGTGTCGCACGCCCTCCGCGGTGGCCCATCCGGCGAAGCCCGCCACGACCGCCGCCACGATACCCACGGCGGTCACCCGCGGCAGTCCGGAAAGCGCCTCCGGGCCGGCGTGGCGGCGAACCGCCAGCACGAGCAGCAGTCCGATGGCCGACATCCCGATCGAGTTCGCGGCGGCGAAGCCGGCGACCTGGCGCTGGTCGTCGAGCGTGGCGGCGAGCCCGATCGCGGTCAGCGCCGCGATCCCCCACCCGGCGGCGGTGGCGAACGCGGCGGCGACCGTTGCGCCGCGGGCGTACAGGGCACGGGAGAGGACGGCGAACAGGGCGTAGCCGAGCAGCCCCGGAGCGAACGCCACGACACCCGGCGCGGCGGCGCGGTCCCCGACGAGGTGAGCGGCGGGCCACGCCAGCGCCCCCAGGGCCGCGGCACCGAGGCAGGCCAGCAGCACCACCGACCGCGCGGTCCGGGACACGGCGTCGGCGTAGGCCTGCTCGTCGCCCCGCGCAACCGCCGCGGCCAAGCGCGGGTAGACGGCGGTCGCCAGGGGCACCGCCAGCACCGCCCAGGGCAGCAGGAAGATCGTCTGCGCCGCCAGGTAGTCCGTCAGCGGCCCCTTGGCGGCCAGCAGGACCACCACCAGCACCATGATCTGCTGGGAGCCGACGGTGACCGCCCCGGCCCAGCCCAGCCGGAGGGCGTGGCGCCCCTCGTCGCCGGGGAAGCGGTAGCCCGGCCGCAGTCGCAGGCCCAGCTTGCGCAGGGGGATCAGCAGGCACAGCGCCAGTGCCACCACGCCCAGGGTGGTGCCGCCGGCCAGGATCAGCTCACCGGTGCGGCTCAGGCCGGCGACGTCGCTACCCGCGCCGTCGACGAGCGCATAACTCAGGTACGCGCCCATCACCGTGACACTGGACAGCAGCGGCGCGATCACCGGCCACGCGAAGCGGTGGTAGGCCTGGAGCACTCCGGTCAGGACGATGCCGATGCCGTACAGGGGCAGCTGGGGAGCGAAGATCCGCAGCATGCGCGCGGCCACGTCCTGGTTCGCGGCGGGGATGTGGAACAGCCCGGCGATGTGCCCGGCGAGCAGAGCGAGCAGGACAGCCAGCGGCACCAGCAGCGTCAGCACCCAGGTGAGCAGTGCCGAGGCGACCGCGCCGACCCGCTCACGGTCCTCCGCCTCGACCGCCCCGGCGATCAGCGGCACCACCAGACCGGCCAGGGCGCCCCCGGCGACCACCTCGAAGATGATGTTCGGGATGACGTTGGCGGCGTTGTAGGCGTTGGCGAGCCCGTCGTGGCCGACCGTGTGCAGGAAGACGAAGGTGCGCCCGAAGCCGGCTATCCGGGACAGGATCGTCAGTACGGTGATGACGGCGGCGGCCCCGGCCACCCCCGCGCCGGTGCGTGCCGACGTCACGGTGCCGGGCGGCGGCCGAGCGCGTCGAGCTCGCGCAGCCCGGGCGTGTCCTGGATGACCTTGGTGAAGCTGACCTTCTCGCTGGCGGCGGTCAGCCCGGCGAGCACCGTGAGGGCCAGCGCGCGCCCGGCGGGCCCGGTCTTGGCCGCGAGGGCCACGCCGAGCAGCGCACCGAGGGCGTTGGCCCCGGTGTCACCGAGCATGATCTCCTCGCCGAGGTCGGCGGGCAGCAGCGCCGCGCTCGCGCCGAGCGTGCCGGCGGTCATGGCGCCGCCACGGCCGGCGACCAGCGGCGTACCGATGATGACGCCGGCCTTGATCGCCCGGCCGGGACGCAGGTCGAGCAGGTTGAGCAGGTTGGCCGTGCCCGCGATGACGCCAGCGCCGAGCAGCACGTCGGCGGTGCGGCGCGCCGCGCCCGCGTCCCGGCGGCCGCGGCGACCGCGCACTCCGGGGTCGCGGGAGAGCAGCGCCGCGGCGGCGAGCGCGCCGGCGCCCACCCCGACGATCTTGACGAGGCCGCTGGTGACG
Source organism: Actinoplanes sp. NPDC049681 (assembly GCF_044465265.1). NCBI lineage: Bacteria > Bacillati > Actinomycetota > Actinomycetes > Micromonosporales > Micromonosporaceae > Actinoplanes > Actinoplanes sp. NPDC049681. The sequence continues at coordinate 10,840 of NZ_JBITLP010000007.1, read as the reverse complement.
CGCCCCTCCCGCAGCGCGCCCAGGTGGCCGCGCAGACCCTTGGCCTTCTGCTCGGGCCGGTTGCCGACGACGTCGTCGTAGAGACCCACCGCGCCGGAGGTCGCGCCGGCCGCGATCACGGCGGCGGTGGCGGCGGCGGTCGGTGCGCCCGCGGCAGCGGCCAGGGTGGCGCCCACCGCGAGCGCGGGCCCGCCGGCGAGGCTGACCGTACGGCCGTGGAAATTGGTGCGCTCCAGGGCGCCGGCGTGCGGGTCCCGGCGGATCCAGGTCAGCGCCGCGCGGGCGGCCAGCGCGCCGAGGCCGGACGACTTCACCCTGCTGGCCATGCGTGTGCTCTCCTGACTCACCGGGACCGCCCCCACGGCGGCCGACCGCCGAGTCTAGGGGCTGGCCGCCTCCCGAGCGCGGACGCGCCGAGGCACCCCCTCGGGCGCGCCGGATCAGCCGGCTGCTTTGGGCACCTGCGAGGAGGCGCCGGCCGCCAGGCCGTACTGGCCGACCTTGCCGGCCACCACCCGCTCGATCACGGTCAGCGCGGTCGCCAGCTGGCCCTGCGCGGTGGTCACGTTGTCCACGGTGGAGACCTCCTTGACCAGGGTCGGGTCGCCGCGCACCTCGGACACGAGGTTGCCCTCGCCGATGGCGTTGCCGGCCACCACCACCGGCTTCGCCTTGGAGAACTGGTTGGTGAGCGTCACCGCGTTCTGGTTCTTCTTGCCCGCGTCCCGGTCGACCGGGGGCAGGCCCGACACCAGGACGGCGGCCTCGGCGCCCGGCGCCATCTCGTCGGACACACCGATGTAGCCCGGTTCCGTGTACGCCGTGAGCACCGCGGTCAGGTCCTGCTCGGCGACCGCCGGAGCCTTCTCCAGCAGCGCGCGGGCCAGCAGGGCGCTGGACGTCTCCACGCCGTCGCTGTTGAGCGGCAGACCCTCGGCGGACACGGTCGGCCGCGACGCCCGCTCGGCGAGGCCGAGGAGCTCGATGGCGTTGGCCGGGTCGAAGAACTTGTCCTGCACCGTCACCTGTCCGGTGATCGTGGCGCCGGCCACCTTCAGCATCGAGGACACGCCGTCGGCGTAGTCCTTGCCGCCGGGCAGCACCACGACCACGAGCTTGCGGCCGGCGAGCTTGCCGTTGAGCAGGGCCGGAGAGAGCTCGGTGGCGAACTCCTGGGTACGGCCGAGCTCCTCGCGATACTGGTTGGCCTGCTCGCGGTAGTTGCCGTTGTCCTTGCTCAGCGCGTCGACGCGGTCCTTGAGGGTGTCGACCACCGGTCCGTTGAGCGCGGCGGTGCCCACCACCAGCCCGATGGCGAGCGCGAGGAAGACCGCGGTGAGCGACACCACGTGGTACCGGAAGTTGATCACACCAAAATGCCTCTGCTAGAAGAGCTGTCCTAATTGGAAGACCAGATTGTCCCACCACTCGGACACCACGGCGAGGTACGCCTGACCGACGGTCGACACCGCCACGGCGGAGGCCATCGCCGCCACCGCGGACAGCACGAGCAGCAGCAGCGACGAACCGGAGATGTTCTGCTTGTAGAGCCGGCTGACACCCTTGGCGTCGACCAGCTTGCCGCCCACCTTCAGCCGGGTGAGGAACGTCGAGGCCATGCCGCCGCGGCCCTTGTCGAGGAACTCGACGAGGTTGGCGTGGGTGCCGACGGCGACGATGAGCGAGGCGCCCTTCTCGTCGGCGAGCAGCATGGCGAGGTCCTCGCTGGTGGCGGCGGCCGGGAACGTGGTGGCCTGCACCCCGAGCCCGTGCACCCGGGCCAGCCCCGGCGCCCGGCCGTCCGGGTACGCGTGCACGATCACCTCGGCGCCGCAGCGCAGCACGTCGTCGGTGACCGAGTCCATGTCGCCGATGATCATGTCGGGGGTGTGGCCGGACTCGACCAGCGCGTCGGCTCCGCCGTCGACCCCGATCAGGACCGGCTTGAACTCGCGGATGTACGGCCGCAGCACGTCGAGGTCGGCCTTGTAGTCGTAGCCGCGCACCACGATCAGCACGTGCCGCCCGGCGATGCGGGTCTCGACGTCGGGCACGCCGACGCCGTCCAGCAGCAGGTCGCGCTCCTGCTTGAGGTAGTCCATCGTGTTGGCGGCGAACGCCTCGAGCTGCACCGACAAGCCCTCGCGGGCGTCGGCCATCGCCGCCGCGACGGTCTGGGGGCTCTGCCGGATGCCGGAGGCCACGGGCTCGCCGTCGAGCAGCACCGAGTCCTCGTCGAGGCTGACGACGTCGCCCTCGCTGAGCCGGTCGAAGACCTCCTCGCCGAGGTTGTCGATCAGCACGATGCCGGCCTGGACCAGCACCTCGGGGCCGAGGTTGGGGTAGCGCCCCGAGATCGACGGCTTGGCGTTGAGCACGGCGGCGACGCCGACGGCGACCAGCGAGTCGGCTGCCACCCGGTCGATGTCGACGTGGTCGATGACGGCGATGTCACCGGGGCGCAGCCGCCCGACCAGGCGCTTGGTCCGGCGGTCGAGACGAGCGGTGCCGGAAACAGCCCCGGGTTCGACGCTCCGGGTCCGGCGCAAGGTGGGAAGTCGCATCCGGGCCATCCTGACACGCCTCATCCAGCGCTTCGTACGCGACATGCACAAGGTCACCCCCGAAAAGGGGCATTTCACCCGCCGCGCTTCTCCCGTTCCGCCACCGCCAGCAGCTCCTCGGCGTGCGCGATGCCCAGGTCGGAGTCGGGCAGGCCGGCCAGCATGCGGGCCAGCTCCCGGGCCCGCTCGGTCTCCTCGACGATCTTGACGCCGCTGGTGGTGATCGCCCCGCCGGTGTCCTTGGCGACCACCAGGTGCCGGTCGGCGAAGGCGGCCACCTGCGGCAGGTGGGTGACCACCAGGACCTGATGGGTACGCGCGAGCCGCGCCAGCCGCCGCCCGATCTCGACCGCCGCCTGACCGCCCACCCCGGCGTCGACCTCGTCGAACACCAGCGTCGGCGGGCCACCCGCGCCGGCGAATACCACCTCGATGGCCAGCATGACCCGCGACAGCTCGCCGCCGGAGGCGCCCTTCTGCAGCGGCAGCGCCGGAGCCCCGGGGTGCGCGATGAGGCGCAGTTCGATCTCGTCGGCGCCGTCCGGCCCGGCCGCCAGGCCGTCGATCACCGGCTCGTCCCGCCCGGCGCTGCGCGGCAGCACCGCGATCTCGACCCGCGCGTGCGGCATGGCCAGCCCGGCCAGCTCGACGCTGACCTGCTCGGCGAAGCGCCCGGCGGCGTCGGTGCGTGCGGCGGTGAGCCGCCCGGCCAGCTCCGCGACCTGCCCGGCCAGACGCAGCCGCTCCTTGTCGAGCTCCTCGAGCAGCTCGTCGGAGGTGTCGAGGGCGGCCAGCCGGGTGCGGGCGTGCTCGGCCCAGGCGATGACGCCGTCGATGTCGTCCGCGTATTTGCGGGTCAGCGCCCGCAGCGCGGCCCGCCGCTCGTAGATGGCCTCCAGCCGGGCCGGGTCCGCGTCGAGCTGGTCCAGATATGCCGACAGCTCGGCGGAGACGTCACCGACCAGGGTGGCCGCCTCCTCCACCCGCGCCGCGAGCTCGCCCAGCGCCGGGTCCACGCCGGCCTGCGCCTCCAGCGTGCGCCGCGCCGTGCCCAGCAGCTGGGTGGCGTCCGGGGTCTCGTCGGTGGCCTCGACGCCGCCGGCCAGCGCCTGCGCCGCGAGCGCCGCGGCCGTGCGCAGCCCCTCGGCGTGCTCCAGGCGCTGCAGCTCGGTGCGCAGCTCGTCGTCCTCCCCCGGCTGCGGGTCGACACGGCTGATCTCGTCGAGCCCCAGCTTCAGCAGGTCGGCCTCCTGGCTGCGCTCGCGCGCGTTGCGCCGGCGGTCGGCCAGGTCGTCGACCACGGCCCGCCACTGCGTGAAGGCCTGACGGTACGTCTCCAGCAGCTTCTCGTGCTCCGGGCCGGCGTAGCGGTCCAGCGCGGCCCGCTGCTCGGCCGGGCGCAGCAGCCGCAGCTGGTCGGACTGCCCGTGCACCGCGACCACCTGCTCGCCCACCTCACCGAGCATCGCCACCGGCATGCTGCGTCCGCCGACGTGCGCCCGTGACCGTCCCTCGATCGTGACCGTGCGGCTGAGCAGCACCGAACCGTCGTCGTCGACCTCCGCGCCGGCGTCGGTGATGCGCGTCTGCACCGCGTCGGCCAGCGGTCCGTCGAGCCGCAGCCGCCCCTCGACGATCGCCCGGCCGGGATCGGCACGCACCCGCCCGGCGTCGGCCCGGCCGCCGAAGAGCAGCCCCAGCCCGGTCACCACCATCGTCTTGCCCGCGCCGGTCTCACCGGTGATGGCGTTCATGCCCGTGGTCAGCCGCAGCGTCGTGTCGTCGATGACGCCCAGCCCGGTGATCCGCAGTTCCTCCAGCACAGGGCGAACAGTATCGGTGCCCACCGACAATTGCCCACCGGCCCCGCGCTCATCAGCGTCGATTACCGCGCCAGCCTTCCACCGGCAGGGCGAACTTGGCCACGAGAGTGTCGGTGAACGGCGTCGGCTTCAGGCGCACGATCCGCACCGGCAGCTGCCCGCGCTCGACCGTCACCTGGGCGCCCGGCGGCAGGTCCCACGTCCGGCGCCCGTCGCAGCACAGCACGGCGAACGACGTGTACGGGTCCACGGTCAGCACGAACGTCGACGTCGGCGCGGTCACGATCGGCTTGCTGAACAAGGCGTGCGCGCTGATCGGCACCAGCAGCAGCGCCTCCACCTCGGGCCACACGACGGGACCGCCGGCCGAGAACGCGTACGCCGTGGATCCGGTCGGAGTGGCACACACGACACCGTCACAGCCGTACCGGGACAGCGGCCGCCCGTCGACGTCGACGAGCAGCTCGAGCATCTGCGCCCGCTGCCCCTTCTCCACACTGACCTCGTTGAGCGCCCACGAGTCGGCGATGAGCCGGCCGTCGTACTCGGCGCGCACGTCGAGGGTCAGCCGTTCGTCCACCGTGTAGTCGCCGTCGACGATGTCCCGCACGGTCCGGTCGATGTTCTGCAGCTCGGCCTCGGCGAGGAAGCCCACCTTGCCGAGGTTGATCCCGAGCAGCGGCGCCTTCGCCGGCCGGGCCAGCTCGGCGGCCCGCAGGAAGGTGCCGTCCCCGCCGAGCGCGAACACGATCTCCACACCCTCGGCCGCGGACGGCCCGTGCACCGGGGCGACGCCGGGCGGCAGCTCCAGGTCGTCGACCTCCTCGGCGATGACCCGCACCTCGAAGCCGGCCGCGACGAGGTCCCGGGCGACGGCCTGCGCATGCTGCGTGCTCTGCCGGCGGCCGGTATGGGTCACCAGGAGCGCGGAGCGGGTCATGTTTCCTCCAACGGGGACGAATCCGGCGTCGGTGCCGGCCCGCCGGAGGCTACCGCGCCGGACGGCCCGGCGGCGACCACGGCGCGTACCCGCTCGGCGTCGGCGGGTGGCGCGCCGCGACGGAACCAGACGAAGAACTCCACGTTGCCGCTCGGCCCGGGCAGGGGGCTGGCCGCCACGGACACCACCCCGAGCCCCTGCTCGGCGGCGGCGGACGCGACGTCCAGCACCGCCTCGGCGCGCAGCAGCGGGTCGCGAACCACCCCGCCGGAGCCGACGCGTTCCTTGCCCACCTCGAACTGAGGTTTCACCATCAGCGCCAAATCCCCGTCCGCCGCGGTGCACGCGCTCAGGGCGGGCAGCACCAGCCGCAGCGAGATGAACGACAGGTCCGCCACGGTCAGCGCGACCGGCCCCCCGAGCATGTCCGGGGTCAGCGTCCGCACGTTCGTACGCTCCATCACCGTGACCCGCTCGTCGGTACGCAGCGGCCACGCGAGCTGCCCGTATCCGACGTCGACGGCGTACACGTGACCGGCGCCCTCACGAAGCAGCACGTCGGTGAAGCCGCCGGTGGACGCGCCCGCGTCCAGGCACCGGCGGCCCTTCACCAGCAGGTCCGGGAACGCCCGCAGCGCCCCGGCGAGCTTGTGGCTGCCGCGCGAGACGTACTCGTCGGCAGGATCCTCGCCGGTGACCACCACCGGGTCCGCCGGATCGATCATCGTGGCGACCTTGGCCGCCACCGTGCCCCGGACCTGGACCCGGCCGGCCGCGACGAGCGCGGCGGCCTGCTCCCGGGACCGGGCCAGCTTCCGGCGGACCAGCTCGGCGTCCAGTCGCGCGCGGCGGGCCATCAGTACACAACCTCCGTCAACGGTCGATGCTCGCCAGGGTCTCCTGGAGCACCTGATGCGCCGCCTCGTACTCGGCGATCTGGTCGGCGGGCGCGAGCGTCGCGGCGTTCGCCAAGGCCTGCAGCACGGCGTCCACGGCCGGGTGACCCGTCTTCTCCGAGCCGTCGAGAAGGCCGGGAGTCACCTCCACCCGTGGCGGCTGCGCGGCCTGGTGTCCCGGCGGCGGGCCGGGCCGGAAACCACCGGGCGGCGGCCCCGGGCGAGGCGGTTGCTGGTTCGGGTACGTCACGGTGCGACCTCCGGCGTCGAAGTGTCCGGGCCGGCCGCGTCCTCGGCCGGCGTGCTCTTCGCGGGGGTGGTCTTGTTCGCGGCGGTCTTCTTGGCGGCCGTCTTCTTCGCCGCCGTGCTCTTCGCCGCCGTCTTCTTCGCCGGCGTCGGCAGCACCGTCTCAGCGGCCGCGGCCTTCACCGGCGCGGTCGGCGCGGCGACGGTCCCGGCCGGCGCCCCGGGTGCCCCGGCACCGAGCGTCCCGCCCTCGGCCGGCGTACCTCCCGGAGCGGCCGTCTTGCGCGCCGCCTTGGCAGCCTTCGTGGCCTTGGCGGGCACGGCCTTGCCGGGCGCGGCCTTCGCCGGGCCGGTGGTCGCCGGGGTGACCTTCTTCGCCGCCTTACGCGGCGGGGTGGCGGTGGTGGCGGCCGCGGGCATCGCGTTCGGCGTGGCGGACTTGGCCACCTTCTTCGCCACCGCCTTCTTCACCACGGCTTTCCTGGCGGGCGGCTCGACCCCCGCCGGGCCGGGCTCGGCGATGGTCAGGTCAGCCGCCGGTTCGCCGGCCCCGGCCGCGTCGGCGCGCGCCCGCGCCAGGCGCAGCTCCTTCTCGAGGTCACGGACCCGGGTGGTGAGGTCGGAGACCTCCTCGGCGGTGGCCAGCCCGACCAGCCCGAGCGCCCGGTCCACCTCGTAGCGCACCAGGTTGGTCAGCGCCTGGCGGTTGGCCATGCCCGTCGACATCAGGTCCTCGACCAGGCCCTGCAGCTGACCGGCGGTCGCGCCGCCCTTGTTCAGCAGGTCGCCCGCCACCTTCTGCGCCTTCTTGCGCGGTGCCTCCGTCAACCCGAGCGCCATCTCCAGATACGCCCGCCATGCGTCCTGCATGAGCCTCTCCCCTCGCGCTCGCGCCACGATCGTGCTGGTGTCACGCTACCGGGCATACCCGGCCTGCCCGTCGGGTACCGTGCGGAACGTCGTCGGGTGTCGCGGAAGGAGTGGCTCAGTGGCCAGCGTGGACGAGTGCCGTCAGGCGTTGCAGGGGCTGGCGGCCCGGCTCGATGCCAACGCCGAGACCCGCGGCAAGCTGGATCTCGACCGTACCCTCGCCTGCCGGGTGCCGGACCTGGGCACCGCCTTCCACGGCAGGCTGACCGGAGGCCGCCTGGTCGGCATAGCCGACGGCGACGACCCGAAGGCGAAGATCGCCCTGACCGCCGACAGCGACGACCTCGTCGCACTGGTCACCGGCCGGCTGGACGTCACCCGGGCGATCGCCGCCCGGCAGGTGTCGGTCAAGGCCAATCCGTTCGACCTGCTGAAGCTCCGCAAGCTGCTCTAGGCGGCGGGCTGGAACTCAGCCCAGCCACTCCCCGAGCAGCTTGCCCGCCTCGTCCGAACCCGCCTGCGGCTTCCCGCCGTCCCAGACGAACCCGGTGAGCAGCCGCAGCGCGTCGACCGCGGCCCCCGCTCCGGAGAGCCGCCCGTCCGCCAGCCGCCAGCCACCCAGCTCGGCCGTGCCGGCGGGCACCCGGGCCGCCTCGGCCGGGCCGAAGAGCCCCGACAGGTCGGCGGCCACGTACGCCGGCCGCCGCGACGGCGGCGCGGCCAGCAGATCGGCCGGCCCGCTGACCCCGGTGAGCACGAGAAGGCTGTCCATGCCGGCGCCGACCGCACCCTCGATGTCGGTGTCGAGCCGGTCACCCACCACCAGCGGACGCCGCGCGCCCGACTTCGACGCCGCGGTCTCGAACAGCGCCGGCGCGGGCTTGCCCACCACCACGTCCGGCTCCCGGTTCAGCGCCGTACGCAGCACCGACACCAGCGAACCGTTGCCGGGCAGCGGCCCGCGCGGGCTGGGCAGCGTCCGGTCGGTGTTGGTCGCCATCCACAGCGCGCCGGCCCGCACCGCGAGCGAGGCCTCGGCGAGGATCTTCCAGCCGACGTCGGGCCCGTAGCCCTGCACGACGGCGGCAGGCTCGTCGTCGAGGCGCTCCACCGGGGTGAGGCCGGCGTCGCGCACCTCGGCCCGCAACGCCTCCGCACCGACGACCAGCACCGGAGCACCGGCCGGCAGCCGCCCGGCGAGCATGGCGGCGGCGGCACCGGCCGAGGTCAGGACCTCGTCGGCGGCCGCCGGGACGCCCATGCCGGTGAGCAGAGCCGCCACGTCGCCGGCGCGCCGGGAGGCGTTGTTCGTCGCGTACGCCACGGCCGTGCCGGCGCCCCGCAACCGCTCGACGGCCTCGGCCGCACCCTCGATCGGCTTGTCGATCAGGTAGATGACGCCGTCCAGGTCGAAGACGACGAGGTCGTACCCGTCGGCCAGGGCATCGCTCACGCCTGGTCCCCCGTCACGCGCGCCTCCCGGTCGTGCTCGTCCTCAGGCAGCCCCGCGGTGAACTCGTCACCGCCCGCCTTGCCGTCCTCGGCCGCGTCGATCCCGGCGTCCACGTCGAGGTCCTCGCCGTCCGCGGGCTCGTCGTCGTCCTCGTCGTCGAGCCCGTCGGCACCGAGCTCGTCCCGGTCGTCGTCCTCGTCGTCGTGGTCCACGTCGTCGTCGAGGAACGCCTCCCGGCGGTAGGCCGCCTCGTCGTCGTCCTCGTCGTCCCGCTCGGCGTCGTCCTCGTCGCTCTCGTCGTCCAGACCGCCGCCGCTTGCCGTCGCGCCGGCCGCGTCGTCGTCCTCGTCGTCATCACCCTCGATGGTGACGCCGTCGAGCTCCAGCAGCCGCTCGGCCGCGTCGGTCAGATCGTCCTCATCGGCGGCCGCGGCCCGCGAGAACCACTCCCGCGCCTCGTCCCGCCGGCCCGCGGCCAGCAGAGCGTCGGCGTACGCGTACCGAAGCCGCGCCGCCCAATCCGCGTCGTCATCCGCCGTGAGCTCCTTGACCTGCAACATCGCCACGGCGGCGTCGTGCTGGCCGAGGTCACCGCGCGCCCCGGCCGCCACGATCAGCAGCTCGATCGCCCCGGCCTTGTCGAGCGCCTCCCGGTCGGCACCCCGGAAGAGATCGATCGCCCGTTCCGGGCGCCCCAGGGCCCGCTCACAGTCGGCCAGCTCGGCCAGGTGGGTCTGCCGCCCGGTCATCCGATGGTACGTCCGCAGCTCCGCGATAGCGGTCGTCCAGTCCCCGGCGGCGTACGCGGCAAGCCCGACGGCCTCCCGCACCACGGCGATCCGCGACGCCAACCGCCGCGCCGCGATCGCGTGCTGAAGAGCCAGCTCGGAATCCTCGTCGATGATCGTCCCGGCAGCGACCAGATGCCGCGCCACGCGATCGGCGGTGTCCCGCGACAGGCTCAGCAGCTCGGCACGAACCTCCTTGTCGAGGTCGCCGGCCACGATGTCCTCAGGAATCTCGGGCGCCTGGAACGCGGGCAACGCGTCCCGGCGGTCCTGCGACCCGCGGTCCTCCCGCGGCTCGCGGTCGTCCCGCGGCTCGCGGTCGTCCCGCGGCTCGCGGTCGTCCCGGAACCCACGGTCCTCACGGGGTCCCCGATCCTCGTGGAACCCACGGTCCTCACGCGGTCCCCGGTCCGCACCGAAGCCGCGGTCGTCACGCGGCCCACGGTCGTCACGCGGTCCGCGGAAGCCGCCCTCGCGGGAACCACGATCCTCGCGCGGACCACGGAAGCCGCCGTCACGGGAACCACGGTCGTCACGCGGCCCACGGAAACCGCCCTCGCGGGAACCACGATCCTCCCGGGGCCCACGGAAACCGCCCTCGCGGGAACCACGGTCGTCACGTGGCCCACGGAAACCGCCCTCGCGGGAACCACGATCCTCCCGGGGCCCACGGAAACCGCCCTCGCGGGAACCACGGTCGTCACGCGGCCCACGGAAACCGCCCTCGCGGGGGCCACGGTCGATCTGGGGCCGGTCGCCACCGAAGCCGCCACTGCGATTGCCGGGACGGTCGCCCCGGAAGCCGCCGGAACCACCCTGGAAGCTGCTCCGCTGGCCACCTTCGGCGCGGTCGCCGCCGCCCTGATAACCGCCACGGTCCCGGTCGGCGCCACGGAAGCTACCCCGGTCGCCACCACTCTGGTAACCGCCGCGCGTGCCGCCGCCCTGGTAGCCGCCACGGTCACGATCACCACCACGGAACCCACCGCGGTCACCGCCACCCTGGTAACCACCCCGGTCACGATCACCACCACGGAACCCACCGCGGTCACCGCCACCCTGGTAACCACCCCGGTCACGATCACCACCACGGAACCCACCGCGATCGCCGCCACCCTGGTAACCACCCCGGTCACGATCACCACCACGGAACCCACCGCGATCGCCGCCACCCTGGTAACCACCCCGGTCACGATCACCACCACGGAACCCACCGCGATCGCCGCCACCCTGGTAACCACCCCGGTCACGATCACCACC
>NZ_JBITLP010000006.1:520809-737037 GCF_044465265.1 Actinoplanes sp. NPDC049681 | reverse complement strand
TCAAGGCCATCGTCTACTTCGACACCGCCCACGACGACCAGGGCGACCGCGACATCAGCATCGACAGCACCAAGACCAACCTCGCCGCCTTCCGCAAGGTCGCCGCCAACCCGATCTTCAACGTCAAGCTCGGCTGATCCGGCAAGTGCACGTCTGAGCCGCCCGGCATGGTGCCGGGCGGCTCCGGCGTCTCCACCGCAGGAGACGAGCACCGGGTATTCCGAGCGGGCTGGCACCACCGGGCCGGGCGGGTCGCCAGGTAAGGCGGCGGACGGGAGCAAGCCGGCGTGAGCGGCCTTGCTCGCGGCGCGGTTCGCTCGGATGCGGCGGAAGAAACGCGATCGCCAGGGAGTCCCGCGAGGTCGCCGACGTCGTGCCGGCTCGCCTGCGATGGGCGTACGAACCGGCCGCCTAGGAGGCCGGGTCCACCCGGGGTCGCCGCAACAGCCAGGCCAGGATGGTACGGACGAGATGCATCGACCCGGACGGTTTCTCGCCGGGCTCCGGGGTGGGTGCTGCGGAAGGATCCGGCTGCTCCGGGGCGACATCGTGCCCCTGCCGCTCGAGACCTGCGACGGTGTTCGTAGTCGCCGGATCGTCCGGGGGGAGGATCTCGACGATCCGGTCCTGGGTGCCGGCGTTGCCGGCATCGCGTTCGAAGCTCGCCATGGTGAGTCGCCAGGCGGCGCGGAGACGGTCCGCATCGTCGAACATCGACCCCTTGAGGGGTGCGTAAGGCGTCACGAAGTCGGTGGATTCAACGACCCAGATCGCGTCATTGTTGCTTGTTGAGGCCTTCTTGTCGGACATCACCCCTCCTTTCTGACCGGACTCGGTCGCCGACCGATTTCCGTGGTGCGCCGCATCAAGTCCCGATAGTGCACGAGTTTCAAAATGAATCTGTAGTAAATGTACATAAAGTTGACGAGCGACAGGATCGAAAGGGCGATCCACGCCGTGTGCGTGACGCCGAGCAGGCTCACTCGCGGTCCAGGGGCGACCGCTGGGGCGGCCGAGGCCGTCGTCAGGTACGTCACGATCGATGCTATCGACAATATGCCGCTCACTATGAGGGAAACGCGTGCCAACAGGGAACCCCCCACTAGCGCGTTTCTCTCGGAGGCGATGCCGAACCAGGAGGCCACGACGGCCGGCAAGGCAAGTACTACCGCCGGATAGTCGCTTCCAGGTGACACTCTGTGATTCGACACCAGGTATCCCACCACGATGACGAGGACCGTCGTCGCGAGCGCCGTCACCGCGGATTGAAGACGAGAGCCCGGTGGAACCTCCTTGAAACGCGCGATGATCTGAAGTCCCTCCATCTGCGGTCGCATGGACCCGAATCCGCGCAGATAGAGATGAACAAAATTCTGACCGCGGCGGCGTTGCATGCGGAAGTAATGACGACCGTCGGACGGGGAGGCTGGAGAGCGATTTTCCGGGCCGTGACTGCATTCGTTGTGCGGTGCGGGGAGTTCGGGCTGTGGTTCCTTGCCGGTCCACGACGAGTCCACCAGCCTGCGGCAATAGCGACACATCAGGCGCTGCTCGAACACGTATTTGCTGTCCGGAGCGTTAAGGCGCAAGTGGTACGACGAGGCGGTCAGCGCGAGAATCACCGGGATGGCCACCTGCGAGGGCCGAAGGCCCAGGCCGATGCGAGCAAGGCCTCTCCAGTGCTTCGCCCGGTGGGCCTTCCGCCCTGCTCGGCGTTCGGCCGTGTCCGGGTCGTCGAGGGCGGTCACGGACGACGGCATCAACGTACGTTCGTACTTGATGAGCACGCGCCCGCCGGTCACCGTCGCCGGATCCACGACGGCGACGATCGGGTATGCCCCGCACAGTTCAAGCACATACCGGTTGAGCCGATCGCGGGTGAGGTCGTCGACATCGAGCGGTCCCAGAAGCTGGTTGACCGTGTGCTTTGCCTCCCCGAGCTGCACGCGGCCGCGCATGGCCAGCTGGGCCAGCAGTTCCTTTTCGCTCGCGCGGGACTGATCGTTGGGCCATTCATCGGCCTCCTCGACGCTGGTGCCCCGGGCGGCGAGAGCGGTCTGGTAACCGAACGCCATGAGCAGCCGGAGGCCGGCTGCCGCCAGGCGCGTGGTCTCCTCGTAGGTGAGGTCGGCGAGTGAGTTGTCCCCGGCGTCGCGAAGGTGGAAATTGTCGACCAACTCGCCCTTCGTGGGATGCAGCACGGGTAGGTAAAGGACCTTTGCCTGCTCCCAGCCGCGTGGGAGGTCGAACTCCACGGTCACCCGCTGGACCATGAGATGCCCTTCGAGGTCGACGGTCTCGGCGACCCTGACTCTGTGCTTCGCGGAGCTCATGATCAGCTCTACGAACGTGGTGACCGGAGCCAGGTACTCGAATTCGCGTGCGTCTGCACCGGGGGCGAAGGCGTTCTGCGGATCGCGAGTGATTCGCCGAGCCGCTTCGGTCCACAGTTCGTCGAGCCACTCCGGGGAGGGCGGGTCGGGCGTACCGCCGGTCGACTCTTCCTCGGCGAGTCTGCCTCGGCGCATGACGAAGAGCGCAACGGTGAGCAGGAGGGCCATCACCCCTGCGCCGATTCGTGTAACCAGCTCCCATGTTTGCCAGTGCGAAAGACCCCGCAGGAAGCCACTGAGGAGGGACGTGATGATGAGAAAAACGACGAGCACCGCAAGGAAGAACTTGGCGCACTTGACCGTCCACCGCTCGGGTCCGAGCTGACGCTCTTGGGCGGACATGCAGCAAGCCCCTCTTGCTCGTCGCCGCCGCGCCCGGGAGCGACACGGTCGATGGTGCGGCCGGTCGATCCTGATCTGCCGTCTTTCGCACCGTACCGCCGCAAACGGGGTCATGGTGGGCGATCACGGCGTCTGCCGCCTCCCGATGCGGGCGCCTTTTGTCCACTCGTGCCGAGGTGCCGGAAGAGGGCCGGACGTGCGGCGGGGAGCCGAGGGCTTCGGAACCGTTGTGTCTGCGGCCATAGACCATCCAGCGCGGACCCGATCGGCGGGCCGCTGGCGAGGGCGACAGGTGCCGGGGAGGCGCGCGGGTGTCAGTACCGCCCCGCGGGCTTTTATCTAGGCGCGGGGTCCGGCCCAGGAAGGCGTGCGCCCAGCCGCCTGCCGGCCGGTGGAGAAGTGGCCCGAGCCGCTGTTCCTGGCCGCGCGCCGAGCCGCCGGCGCGATCGGCGGTGTCACCCGTGCGGGTGAAATCGCGGGCGGCTTTTCCGTGGGCGGCGTGAGCCGTACGACGGTGGGGCGCTGCGGACCCACACCTGCCGTGGCCGCCACCACCGGCAGGTGTGGGTCGGGTGCCGGACGCGCGACGGGTACGCCGCCGTCCGGGGTTTCCGGCCGGGTGGGCGGCGTCCTGCGGGCGTGCCGGAGCAGGGCGAGGGTCAGGGCTATGCCTGCCGTCATCAGGAGGGCCGCCACGATCGTCAGCGCCATGGAGCCACGACCTTTCTCTGCTGTCCCGCACGGAGCACGGGGCACGGTGTGGGAGCCGGAGGAACGCCGGGTCCCGGGCACCCTGCGAAGGACGAGAACATGCGGCAGCGGGTGGCGGCCCGAGCCATTGGTTTTCCAGCCAATGACGCTAGCAGTAGATGGCCCTTCAACCAATCGTCCAGGGTGCCGTTCCCCCGCATATGCTTCGGGGATGAGCTTCGGCGACTACCTCAGGGGCGTGATCCACGCCGCGGGGTTTCCGACGCCGACGCACTTCGCTCGTGCTGTGGGGATGGATCCGTCCGTTGTGCTGCGATGGCTCAGCGGTGAGCAGCGCCCCACGATCCGGTCCATCGAGCGGATCGCTCCGGTGCTCGGGCGGAGTATCAACGAGCTGGTGCTGGCCGCGTACCCGGATCGGCTCGGGGGTGAACGGTCGCCGGAGCCGGCGACGCACCCGTTGGTGCAGGAGCTGGCCCGGATGCTGGCCGATGACTCGCCGATACCGGCGGCCGACCGCCGGGCCCTCGAGACGGTGCTGGATCGCATGATCGATCCATACCGGAGGGTCCTTCGTCGGCGCCGTTCCGCGTGACAGTAATTCGCGTCACGGGCCGGATGTCCGTAATCTCGGCACATGACTGCGCGGGCCGGAGTTGAACGCGTACCAAGCGTGAACGGATTGCACCTGCAGATGAGCAGGTTGCTGCTCTGCTGCCTGATCGTCGCGATCGCTGCCACGGGGGCGTTGGTCATCACGTCCATCGTGGCCTTCCCGGAGCGTCCCGGGCCGCCGCCCGGGAACCCCGGCATTCCTCCGGGGCCGCCTCCGAACGTTCAGGCGGTCGCGGTGATCGTGCTCGTGACCGGCGTCTTCGTGCTGTCCTGGCTCGCGGTCCTGGTCGTCTTCGCCCGCGACCAGATCCTTCGGCGCCTCGGCGAGGGCGGAGATCCCGAACGGATGCGGGAGCTCTTGACCGAGGTACGCGCCGAGCTGGCCGCCGACCGCGAGCGTGAGTGGCAGATCATCGCGGAGCGCCTCGCGGACTACGGGGAGCAGCGGGAGACCGACGGATACCTCAACGGCATGCGCGTGGGTACAGGTAGTCAGCCGGCCGAGGAGAACGTGCGCTCGCTGCGCCGCCCGCCGAGCCAGCGCTGAAGGAAGTGCAGCGGTGGTTCAGTCGTAGTGGCCGTGCCACTCCGCACCGGTCCACCGCTCCCACCGCGTGCCGGATCTCGGCGACCAGCTGATCGCCGATGCGCGCCTGGAGCCGGATCATCAGGGCCAATGCCAGTGTGGTGCCCAGGCCCCCGCAACCATGGTCGCGGCACCGGGCATACGGGGAATGCAGCCGGCGCCCCGAGGGCAAATCCTGGAGGAAGTCCAAACGCGGTCTCACGCGAAGGGCCCCCGGAGAGAGTGTCTCCGGGGGCCCTTTCCGTGGTAGCGGGGACAGGATTTGAACCTGCGACCTCTGGGTTATGAGCCCAGCGAGCTACCGAGCTGCTCCACCCCGCGTCGGCCCGGCAACGTTAGCACGCTCGCCCGGGGCCTCGTCCGGGGGAGTGTTCCTCCTCACCGGCGGAAGCGGGCCACCGTCTCCTGGATCGCCGGGCCCGTGGCCGAGGAGGCCTGGGCCCACGCCTCGAATTCGACGCTCGTGGCGAGGTCGGACGTGGTCGCCATGCGTACCGATGTCTTGATGTCGCGGGCCAGGGCCGGGTCCAGCGCTGCCCAGCGGGCGGCCCTTTCGTGGGCCGCGGCGAGCGGGTCCTCCGCCAGGGTGCCGGCCAGGCCGAGCCGGACCGCTTCCGGGCCGTCCACGCTGCCGCCGTCGAGCAGGAGCTGCATCGCGCGTTCCGGGCCGAGGGTACGGGTGAGGAACCACGTGCAGCCGCCGCCCGGGTGCAGCCCGATCTTGGTGAACGAGGCGATGAGTTGCGCCTGCGGGCCGACGATGCGGGTGTCGCAGGCCATCGCCAGGTTGAGGCCCGCGCCGACCGCGGGGCCCTGGATGGCGGCGATGGTCGGGATCGGCAGAGTGAGGACGCGCAGGAAGCTGTCGTAGATCTCGTGCAGGTCCGTGCGGATCTCGGCGACCGAGCGGCCGGTGCGGTTGAACATCGCCGGCAGGTCCGCTCCCGCGCAGAAGGCCGGGCCGTTGCCCGCGATGACCAGCGTGCGGGCGTCGCGGTCGTCGGCGATGTCGGTGATCGCCGCGATCAGGCCGTCGCGGACCTCCGGGTCGATCGCGTTGCGGCGGTCCGGGTCGTTGAGCGTGATCGTCCAGCGGCCGTCTTCAGTACGGTCGCGGAGCACCTTGGTCACCGGCAGAGAAGGCATAGGACCATGATCGCGTACCGGGGAAACACTGCGGCCCCCGGCGGGGGGAAGCCGGGGGCCGCAGCGGTGGGAAGTGGTCAGCAGTACGTGACGCCGCTGCCGTTGCCCCACTTGCAGGAGTCGATCGACTTGCCGGTGTTCGTCCGCAGGTACGCGGTGTCGCCGCCGTTGTTCCACACGTAGCTGGTCCGGTTCCAGTAGCGGTGCTTCGAGTCGGGCTGGCCGTTGGTGCCCTTGCCGGTGTGGACGTACATGTACTTGCCGGCGCCCAGCCGGTAGTCACCGGAGAACGTGTAGACGTGGCCGGCGGCGTCGCGCACGGTCCAGCCCTTGAGGTTGATCGTCGCCGACGTCTTGTTGGTCAGGCGGACCCACTCGTTGTTGAGGCTGGTGTTGCTGCCGGTGTCGGAGCCCGGCGAGTTGTACTGGATCTTGCTGAACTGGACCGCTCCGGCTGCGACCGAGGGGGTCGTCGGCGTGGGCGTGGTGCCTCCGCCGCTGCCCGAGCCGCTGCCGACGTTGATGTCGACGGTCTCGGTGGTGCCCTTGAGCAGGTTGTTCTCCGGGTCGCCGTCGATGACCGCGCGGTAGGACTTCGTACCCGAGCCCTGGCCGGAGAGCGTGGTCGTGAAGATGGAGGCGTCGCCGACCGTGTTGCCGGTGGCCACGTCGCTCCAGACGCCGCTCGCCGCGCGCTGGATGTGGACGCGCAGGCCGGGCTGGGTGGGGTTGGCCGAGACGTTGACGTTGACCGTGCCGTTGCTGGCGGTCATGGTCATCGTCGGCACGATGCCCATCGCGACCGAGATGCGGTTCGACTCGACGCCGCCGGCCATCACGTAGAAGCGGAAGCCGGAGTCCACGATCCGGCTGAGCGACCACTTGCCGGAACTGTTCGCGGTGGTCGAGATGGTGCCGCCGTTGGTGTAGTCGGGCGACGGGTAGAAGTCGTTCCAGACGTACGCCGACTCGTAGAGCGCGACGGTGGCGCCCGCGGGGGCGGTGCCGGTGAGGGTGATGGGCCCGTATCCCTGGCGGCTCGCCGGCGCCGAGATGGTGGGCGCGTCGGCGGCGGCCGCGGGGGCGGCGAGGCCGAGGGCGGCGGCGCAGCCCAGGGCGGCGAACAGGGCCGTCTTGCGTGCACGCATCAGCGAAAGTCTCCTTGAGCGTCGAGGGCGGTCCTCGCAGCTTACGGATCATGACTATGCGTAGTCACCCGTCCTGTCGGTCCTGGTTGCTGGCCGGTCGGGGGAGCGCAGAGGCGACGTAGAGTCACTTTCCGTCAGCGAGGGCCGTCACGCCAGGTAACGGTAAAATGCCGCGGATCGGGCGGCGCTAGGCTGCACGCATGACCGATCTGGTGCTGCGCGCCGAGTGCGAACGGTGCGCGGGGCTGTGCTGCGTCGCGCCCGCGTTCGCCAAGTCGTCGGACTTCGCCATCGACAAGCCGGCCGGCCGGGCCTGCCCGAACCTTCGCGACGACTTCCGCTGCGGCATCCACGACCGGCTGCCGGCGAAGGGCTTCCCGGGGTGCGTCGTCTTCGATTGCTTCGGCGCCGGGCAACAGGTGACGCAGGTCACCTTCGGGGGCCGGGATTGGCGAAGCACGCCCGGCATCGCGGGGCAGATGTTCGCGGTGCTCCCGGTGATGCGGCAGATCCACGAGCTTCTCTGGTACGTGACCGAGGCGCTGAACCTTCCTGCGGCGCGCCGGCTGCACCCGAGACTGCTGGCGGCGCGGGACGAGACGGTCGCGCTCACCACGGGTACGCCCGACGAGTTGCTCGCGCTCGACCTGGACGCGTACCGGAGGAAGGTGAACCCGCTGCTGCAGAAGGCGAGCGAGCTGGCCCGTGCCGGGGTGGCTCAGCGGCGCGCCGACCACCGGGGCGCGAACCTGATCGGCCGACGGATGCGTGGCGCGAACCTGCGCGGAGCGAGCCTGCGTGGCGCCCTGCTGATCGGCGCCGACCTGCGGGACACCGATCTGCGGGCGGCCGACTTCACGGGTGCCGACCTGCGAGGGGCGGATCTGCGCGGGGCCGACCTCAGCGGTGCGCTGTTCCTCACCGAGTCCCAGGTCAGGGCGGCCGTGACCGACGACACGACCCGCCTGTGCGCCGAGAACGCGGCCTGACAGCCCGGGGTAAGGCAGAGGCCGAGACCGCCGAGCGGGCGGCCTGACCGGGTCCGCCGGGCCTGCGGGGTCAGGGGAGACCGACGGGCAGGCGCCCCGAGCGCGCGACGGGCCAGGCCGGCCGCGGCGAGATGAAGCGGCTCGGGGGGTGGCTCAGTGCTGGCGCCGGCCGCGGGTGCTGGAGCCGATCTCCTGGTCCGGGCGGCGGATTCCGGTCTTGCCCTTCGCCGAGTTGGCCGCGAACCGGGCAGCGGCGCGCCGGACCCGCTCGGCGCGGGCGGTGAGGTCGGTCGTGGGCTCGTTCGAGCGGTCCACGGCGGCCTCCGGTTCGCCGGCGA
This sequence comes from Actinoplanes sp. NPDC049681, assembly GCF_044465265.1. NCBI lineage: Bacteria > Bacillati > Actinomycetota > Actinomycetes > Micromonosporales > Micromonosporaceae > Actinoplanes > Actinoplanes sp. NPDC049681. The sequence goes on along the minus strand of NZ_JBITLP010000006.1, from coordinate 728,769 downwards.
TCAGGTGCGCCACCCGGGAGGCGAGGTCGGCGGCGCGGGAGGCGAGGTCGGGCTGGGTGGCCTGGGCCGCCTCCTCGGCCGCGGCGGCTTCGAGCGCCCGTGCCTCGTCGGCGGCCGTTCCGGGCCGGTAGCCCGGGAGCGGGCCGCTGCCGGTGATGGTGGGCTCGGAAACCGGAGGAGCGGGACGGCCCGCGACAGGGCCGTCCTGCGCGGCGAGGTCGGACTGCCACGCGGCAACCTCGGCGTGGCCCGCCCGCTGCACCGGAGGCGACCCGGCCGGCTGCGGCTGCGGATCGGCGGGGGCCTGACGGGGGACCGGGAGGGCGCCCAGCAGCGACACCGTCTGACCCTCACCGCCCTGGTAGTTGGTGAATTCCGGTCCGATCAGCAGCCGCGACAGCATCCGCGCCTGTGGCGTTGCCAGGCCCAGCTTGTCCGCGTTGTCCACCCGGAAGCGGGCGATCGCGTGGCGGATGATGTTCGCGAGCCGGTCCGCGTCGCCCACCTCGGCCAGTTCGCCGCCCGCCAGCACGAGGGCGGGGAAGGAGCCGTCGGCGCCGCCGCAGACGAGCTGGATCTGGGTGACGGAGGCGGCGCGGCCGGGCGTACGCGTGCCCGGCTGCACGCGGATGTGCTGGGGGTACAGCCAGCGGAGCTCGCCCGCGGTGATCTCCACGTCGCCGGGCGATTCCGAGGAGGTGTACGCGTACCCGAGGCGGCGGTCCGTGACGAGCACCTCGGTGGCCTCGGGGAGCGTCCAGCGCGGGAGTGAGGCGGCGCGGTCGAAGGCGTATTCGGCGACGGCGCAGCGGCCCCGCCACAGGGCCCGTTCCCCTCCCTGGAGCGGACCGAAGGCATCGGGCAGCGGCTGCGGGTGCGGGTCCGGCATCCCTCGATTAGATCCGGACTCCGAATGCGGAGACAAGTCGTTGCGCTGTCAAATTTTCGCCTGACGATCCGCTGAACCTTCGGCCGACGCGAGTCGTACTCGTGTCTAGGCCTTCGTGCTGAACAGCCCCTCGGGCGGTGCCGGGGAGGCGACCGCGTCGGCGTCCGTGACCGCGGCGCGACCGCCGGTGAACCTGTCCAGATCCGTCTCCACGCGGCCCGGGAACCAGTCGCCGGCCGCCCGGCGGGTGAGCTCCGCCACCGGCAGCGGGGTACGCCCGGCGACGACGACCAGGTTGCCGAACCGGCGGCCGCGCAGCACCGCGGCGTCCGCGACGAGGCACGCCTGCGGCAGCACCGCGCGGATCGTGGCCACCTGGGTACGCGCGTACGTCAGCGGTGGCCCGTCCGCCACGTTGGCGATGAGCCGCCCGCCGGGGGCCAGCACCCGCGCCGCCTCGCGGATGAATTCGACCGACGCGAGGTGTGCGGGCGTGCGCGCGCCCGCGAACACGTCGACGATCACCACGTCGTACCCGGCGTCTCGCATGCCCGTGACGGCCTCGCGCGCGTCTGCCACCCGTACCCGAAGCTTGGTCCTGGTGTCCCAGGGCAGTGCCGTGCGGATCAGATCGACCAGCGGTCCGTCGATCTCCACCACCCGCTGCGGCGAGCCCGGCCGGGTCGCCGCGACGTAGCGGGGCAGCGTCAGCGCCCCGCCACCCAGGTGCAGGACCCGCAGCGGCGCTCCCGACGGCGCCAGCAGGTCGATCGCCGTGGCCATCCGGCGGATGTACTCGAACTCGAGGTGCGTCGGGTCGTCAAGGTCGACGTGCGACTGCGGCGCGCCGTCGAGCAGCAGGGTCCACCCGGTCGGCCGGTCGGGGTCGGGGACCAGCTCGGCGACGCCGGAGCCGACGGTCTCGACGCGTCGCTCGCCTCGCCTGCGCTGTGCCACGGCTGCACAGTACGTCGGTTGCGGTTGGGGAGCACGAGGCCGGTAACCCGATAAAGGTCCGACCGGCGGCCGACGACGATGACGTGACGGCACCCTCGGACTTCCTGCCCGGCGACCCGTTGCTGCACCTGCTGCGCCGCGCCACGTACGGTCCGACCCCGGCCTCGATCGCCGAGATCCGCCGCCTCGGCGCGAAGGCGTGGCTCGAGCGGCAGCTGAAGCCCGCCGCGATCGACGACAAGGTCGCCGACGGCCTGGTCGCCCGGTTCCCGCTGAGCGGACTCACCATCGACAGCGTCCGCGCCCGCTCGCGGGCCGGGGTCTTTCGCCAGTACGGCTGGGAAGCGATGTACCAGGTCGCCGCCGCCACCATCGCCCGGGCGGTCTGGAGCGAGCGTCAGCTCTTCGAGGTGATGGTCGAGTTCTGGTCCAACCACCTGCACATCGCCTGCCCGGCGGGTGAGGTCTGGGACAACCTCCCCGACTATGACCGCAGGGTGATCCGCGCGCACGCGCTGGGCCGCTTCGCCGACATGCTCAAGGCCAGCGCCCGCCACCCGGCGATGCTCATGTATCTGGACAACCGCTTCTCCACCCGCGAGGCGCCGAACGAGAACTACGGCCGTGAGCTGCTCGAACTGCACACCGTCGGGCTCGGCTACACGGAGTCGGACGTCAAGAACGCCGCCCGGCTGCTCACCGGCCTCACCATCAGCTGGGAGACCGGCCGCTACGTGTACGACGCCGGCCGGCACGCCACCGGACCGGTGAAGGTGCTCGGCTTCCGGCACGCGAACCGGACCGCGTCCGGTGGCCAGGCGGCGGCCCTGGCCATGCTCGACTACCTGGCCCTGCACCCGCGCACCGCGAAGCGGATCGCCACCAAACTGTGCGTACGGTTCGTCGCCGACCAGCCGCCCGCCTCGCTGGTCACCAAGCTGACGAAGGTGTACCTCGACAACAAGAGCGCCATCGTGCCGGTGCTGCGGGCCCTGTTCACCTCGCCCGAGTTCGCCGCCTCGGTCGGCGCCAAGACGCGCACGCCGTACGAGGACATCGTGGCCACCGTGCGCACCCTCGGGTACGGGCCGGAGGCGTCCGGGACGGCGGGTGTCATGGCCCTCTACTGGACGGCGAACGACGCCGGGAACGCGCCGATGGCGTGGAAGCCGCCGAACGGCTATCCGGACGTGGCCACCGCCTGGGCATCGCCGGGCACGCAGGTGACCCGGTGGAACGCCCACCTGAACATCACCGGGGGATGGTGGCCGACCACGCTGCAGCGGCCGGCGTCGCTGGTGCAGGAGTTCGTGGGCAGCACCCTGCCTCCGACGTACGGCGGCCTCATCGACGCGCTGGCGACCCGGTTGGTCGGGCGGACCCTCGCACCCCAGCACACCGCCGCGCTCGCCGCCTTCTTCGGCAAGGTGCCCGCCAGCCCGCTCAAGGACACCGACGGGGCGGCGGGGTGGCTGTTCCCGTACCTGGTGGCGCTGGTGCTCGACTCTCCCTACTTCGCGCTGAGGTGACCGTGATGGCTGACCAGGACTGCGGCTGCACGATCAGCCGGCGCACGCTGCTGGGCGCCGGCGCGGCCGGGCTGTTCGCGAGCTTCGCCGGCGACCAGCTGGCGACCCAGCTCGCCTTCGCGTCGCCCGGCTACCAGGGCGACGTGTTCGTGCTGCTGTCGCTGCGCGGCGGCTTCGACGGGCTGTCCGCCGTCGTGCCGCACGGCGACCCGGCGTACTACAAGGCCCGTCCCGGCATCGCCGTGCCCAAGGCCCGGCTCATCGGTGGCAACTCGGCCTTCGGGCTGAACCCGGCGCTCGCCCCGCTGCTGCCGTTCTGGAAGGCCGGCACGCTGGCGGCGGTGCAGGCCGTGGGGCAACCGGCGCCGAACCGTTCGCACTTCTCCGCGATGGAGGAGCTGGAACGCGCCGCGCCCGGAACCACCCTGCGGACCGGCTGGCTCGACCGGATGATGGGCGGTCTCGGCGCGAGCGGCGCCTTCGACGCGGTCTCGGCCGGCAACGCGATGCCGGCCCGGGTGCTCGCCGGTCCCGCCCCCGACCTGGGTCTCAAGGCGGTCGACAAGTTCAAGCTCTCCGGGGAGACCCCGTACCGGCCGATGGCGCAGACCATCGCGGCCCTCTACGCCGACGCGCCGGAAGCCCTCGCTCGTACGGCGGCGACGGCCACCTCGGCGCTGGCGACCGCCGGGCGGCTGCAGGCCGTCGGATACACGCCGGCGAACGGCGCCGCGTACCCGGACAACGACCTCGGCAAGGCGCTGCGCGACGTGGCGCGCCTGGTGAAGTCGGACGTCGGGCTGATGAGCGCCTGCGTCGACTCCGGCGAGTGGGACATGCACGAGAACCTGGGCACGGCAACGCCAGGCAAGCGGATGTACGACCACCTCGCCGAGCTGGCCGGCGCCCTGGCCGCGTTCGCCACCGACCTCGGACCGGACGGGCTGGGCCGGGTCACGCTCATCACGATCAGCGAGTTCGGCCGGCGCGTCGCCCAGAACGGCTCGGGCGGGCTGGACCACGGCTACGGCAACGCCATGTTCGTGCTCGGCGGCGGCGTCAGGGGCGGCAAGGTGTACGGCCGCTGGCCCGGGCTGTCGGCGAGCCGGCTCGTCGCTGGCGACCTGGCCGTCACCACCGACTACCGGGCCGTCATCGGCGAGATCCTCCGCGCCCGCTGCGGCGTATCCGACCTGGCCGCCGTCTTCCCGGGCGTGAAACCCTCCACGCTGGGACTCGTGCGGTCCCGCTAGTCAGCCGCGGCGCAGGGCGAAGCGGACCCTCGTCAAGCCGTCGGCCTGGTGGATCGCCAACGAGTCGCAGAGCTGCTGGACCAGCCACAGGCCCATGCCGCCGACCTCGCCCGGCCGGGGCGGCAGGTATCCGGCCAGCGGTCCCGGGCCCGGCGTGCCGTCGTCGCTCACCTCGCCCACGACGGCGTCGTCGGTCACCCAGATGCGCAGCTCACGGTGGCTGCCACCGTGCCGGATGCCGTTCGTGGCGATCTCGCTGATCGCGAGGACCAGCGTCTGCAGGCGCTCGGGCGGCAGCCAGTCGCCGGCCTTGGCGAGCTCCCGGATCCGGGCCCGCAGCGCGGCCACGGCGTCGACGATCGGGGCTGCCAGCACCGGCTCGCCGGCGACGGGCCACAGCGGCTCGGGCAGCCCGGCCAGGAAGACCTCGGGCGACTCGTAGGTCGCGCTGTCGCGCCAGTCGCCGTCGTGCACCCGCGGATGGGTACGGACAGCGGCGGTGACCAGGGCGGTCGGCAGGACCCGGCGGTCGTACGGGCACACCAGATGCCCGTTGAGCTCGGCCAGGCTGCGGTTCAGCGCCGCCTCGAAACGCAGCCACGGGTCGTACGGGCCGGCGAACGGGATCTGCCCGATGAGCCGAACGAACGGACTGCCGCCGGCTGCCGCGGCGCGCAGGATCTGGGCCCAGCCGGCGATGGTCCGCACCGGACGGACGTACCACTCGTCGGCCGGCAGGAACCGCACCGAGCGGGCGTGGTCGGCGAGCGCCTCGCGCAGCAGGCCGAGCCCGTGCGGGCCGGCGGCGACGGCCACCACCTCGCCGCGTTCCAGCCCGTCGCGGACGAAGTCGCCGAGGGTGGCCGCATACGCGGAGTCGGTGTCATAGAGGAACGCCGAGTGGGTGAACACCGCCTCGCCACCTCCGAGCACCGCTGATCGACCACGGTAACACCCGGCCGATTTCCGGCTGTCCGCCGAGCGAGGCGGGAGTACCAGTGGGGGTGAAAGGGAGGCCCGGAAACATGAAAACCCCCTGCAATCGCTGCGTCCCGTTCCACACTGGGCGCGTTCAACGATTGCGGGGGTGAAGAGTGTCGGGTACGGGGACCAGCGCGCTGGCCGAGATCATCGGCGACAGGCCGGCACGGCCGTCCGGACCACCACATGCCGGGGACATGACCGCCATCCTCGCCGCAGCGCAGCACCGCGCCGGTCCGCCGCTGAAGATCCGGCGGCAGGAGTCCGACGAGGGGCCCGCGTACTGGCGCTGGGACTGCGCCAACTGCGGCGAGTACGGCGGCGGCCGGCACCACCGCGACGCGGTCAGCCGGGCGATGCGGCACTGCTCGGAACACCCGGAGCACCGCTCGTCGCTGCTGCCGCCGGCGCGCTGCCGGGAACGCGACCACCGGCTGGCCGTCCACCCGATGCTGTTCGCGCTGGACGACGACCCGCCGCCCCCGCCGCTCGCGATCTAGCCGCGAGGACGGGGGCCGGTCGGCTCACTGCTGGGTGTCGCCCTCACCCGTACGGGCCTGCGCCTGGTCGACGCCCTGGTCGATCTTGTCCGAGTACTTGTTGCCGGTGCGCTGGTCGATCTGGTCGCCGGCCTTCTCGAGGCCCTGGTCGACCTGCTCGTCATGCTTGTCGGCGAAGTCCTTGGCCTGGTCCATGAAGCCCATGGTGTCGTCCTTCCGTTAGCGAACACCCATCAGCTTCCCGGCAGCGGCCTGCGAAAACCTCAGGGCCGGGTGTCGCCGTCGCCGGTACGCTTCTGGGCCTCGTCGACACCCCGGTCGATCTGGTCGGTGTACTTGTGCCCGGTCCGCTTGTCGACCTCGTCGCCGAGCTTCTCGAGCACCTGGTCCACCTGCTTGTCGTGCTTGTCGGCGAACTCCTTCGCCTTGTCCAGGAAGCTCATCGGGCACCGCCCTTTCTCGCGCTCAGCACGTCGGCGACCCGCGCCACCCGCGGGTCCGCCACGATCTGTTCCAGGCTAGTGCGCAACGGCATGCGCCAGTTCGGGTACTCGTCCGTCGTACCGGGCAGGTTCGGCTGGTCGAGCTCGCCCAGCACGTCGTAGAGGGCCGCGGTCACGAACCGGCACGGCGTCCGCGCCAGGAACTCGTGCATGGCGACGACGATCTCCTCCGGCGTGCTCGACGCCGTGATCAGGCCCTCCTCGGTGAGGCGGGCGAGGAGCTTTCCACGGTCCTTCTCCGCGTACGCCCGCTCGTCCTCCACCGGTCCGACGAGCTGGCCCAGCTCGGCGCGGACGCGGACCTGCTCGCCGGCCAGGAATCCGGCCGCGGTCGGCAGGTCGTGAGTGGAGATGCTGGCCAGCGCGTTACGGGGATAGCGGGCGGCGGGCAGGTAACCCTCGTCCGGATCGTTCTTGTAGTCCCGGGTGAACCACAGCACCGCCGAGCCGAGCATGTTCATCTCTTCCAGCGTCTTCGTCATCACCGGCAGCACCGTGCCCAGGTCCTCGCCGATCACCACGGCGCCCGCCCGGTGCGCCTCCAGCGCGAGGATGCCGAGCATCGCGTCCGGGTCGTAGTGCACGTACGTACCCTCGTCCGGCCCCATGCCCGGTGGCACCCACCAGAGCCGCCACAGGCCGGCGACATGGTCGACGCGCAGCCCACCGGCGTGCCGGAAGATGCGGCGCAGCATGTCGCGGTAGGCCGCGTACCCGGTCTCGATGAGCTGGTCGGGCCGCCACGCCGCCAGCCCCCAGTCCTGCCCGAGCTGGTTGAACGCGTCCGGGGGCGCGCCCGCGTGCACGCCGGCCGCCAGGACGTCCTGCAGCAGCCAGCCGTCCGCCCCGCTCGGGTCGATGCCCACGGCGAGGTCGTGCACCACGCCGACCGGCATGCCCTGGGCCCGCGCGGCGTCGTTGGCGGCGTCGAGCTGCTCGTTGAGCAGCTGCTGCAACCACACGTGGAAGGCCACGCGGTCGCCCTTGCGGGCCGCGCGCACCTCGGCCGTGTCCGGCCGGCGGAACTGCTCGGGCCACTCCTGCCAATTGGCGCCGTGCTCCTCGGCCAGCGTGCAGAAGACGGCGAAGTCGGTGAGGCCGGGGTCGGCGTCGAGGTCGACCTCGCCGGCCAGCGGCCACAGCAGCTCCAGGGCCGCCCGCTTGGCCCGCCACACGGCGCTGTAGTCGATCAGCCCGTCCGGCGTCGGCTCCGGCTTGAGCGCGTCGACCCGTTCCCGCAGCGTAGGGTCCGCGCGGCGGTAGGCGTCGGTGTCGGCGACCCGCAGATACAGCGGGTTCGAGAATCGCCGGCTGGACGGCGAATACGGCGACGACGGTACGGGCTCCGTCGGCGTGATCGCGTGCAGCGGGTTGAGCAGGACCAGCCCCGCACCGTGGCTGCCCTCGACGAACGTACGCAGGTCCCCGAGGTCGCCCATGCCCCAGGACGCGTCCGAGTGCAGGGAGTAGAGCTGAACCATCCACCCCCACGTCTCCGGAGGCTCCGGCAGCCGCGGCGGCACCACGACCAGCGTCACGTCCTGCCCGCCGGTGCGCAGCCGGTGCCAGCCGAGCGGGAGGTCGTCCGGGAGCCCGGTCACCTCCCGGGAGGTGCCGTCCTCCAGCACCACCGTGCCGACTCCGGGCAGCGGGCGGGCCTCGCCCTGCTTGACGACCACGGTCCCGGGCAGGCGCTGCTGTTCGCGCGCCGCCCGGACGGCGGCCAGCTCCCGCGCTATCGACTCCGGCGTCGTGGCGTCGACCCCGAGCAGGCCCAGCACCCCGATGACCGATTCGGTGGCCACGTCGCGGCGCTCGCGGTGCCAGTCCTCGTACCAGGTCGCCACCCCGTGCGCCTCCGCCAGTGCGGTCAGCTCAGCGTCCACTCACGCCCCCTCGTCGTCGGTGCTCTTCCGCATACCCTGCCCTGAAAGTCCTAGTCCCGGGAGGCGGGTCTTGCGAGGGCGGGCCAGACTTGGGCACATGTCTTCTGCAGTGAAGTGGTGGGCCCGGCTCAGTGCGGCCGTCACGGGCGCGGTCCTGACCCTCGTGGTGCCGGTGCACGCCTGGGCGGCGAGCAAGGGCGTCGACGGGCTCGCGGTGGAGGCCGCGAAGTATCGCCGCCGGCGCAGCGGCTTCGGCTTCTTCCCGATCGTCGGCGGTCTCTGCTGCCTGCTGGTGGTCGGCGGCATCGTCCTGGCGGTCGTCCTGATTTCCCGGAACCGCAAACGCCGCTGAGCCCCCGCCCCTACCTTCGAGGAGTGGGGATTCGGGCGAAAGCGGTCGCGCTGGGGGTGGGGGTCGCTGCCCTGTGCACCGTCCCCCTGGTCATCACGATGACCGCCGACGCCGCGCCCGACGTGCTGCTCTCCCGCAACCACGCGGTCCTCGCCTCGAGCGCCAAGGACGCCGCCCGAACCGCGATCATGGCGGTGGACGGCGACACCACCACCCGCTGGACGTCCTCGACGCCGGCCGGCACCCAGTGGCTGCGCCTCGACCTCGGCCGGCAGCAGGCGGTCACCCGGGTGCGGCTGCTGTGGGATTCCGCGTACGCCCGGGCGTACCGTCTGCAGCTGTCGCCCGACGGCGTCCGCTGGACCGACCTGACGCGGGTGACCGGCGGCGACGGGGGCACCGACGACCTGAAGCGGCTCAGCGGATCGGGGCGTTTCCTGCGGCTGCTGGCCACCCAGCGGGCCTGGGCGTCGGGCTATTCCCTGCGGGAGCTCCAGGTGTACGGACCCGGCCCGGCCGTCAAGGCGACGCCCGTGACCAGCGCACCGACGTCGGTGCCCGCGATCGCGGCGGGACTGGCCGACCCGCGTAAGAAGGAACGTGCGTTCGAGCTCGTCTCCAGCGCGGAGAATTCGACGCTCGACTGGCGCGGCCAGTTCGGCTACATCGAGGACATCGGCGACGGGCGCGGCTACACGGCGGGCATCATCGGCTTCTGCTCCGGCACGTCGGACATGCTAGCGGTGGTCACCGAGTACACCGAGCGCTCGCCGGGCAACAAGCTCGCCAAGTATCTGCCCGCCCTGCGCGCTGTCGACGGCTCGGCCTCCCACGCCGGCCTCGACCCGGGCTTCCCGGCCGCCTGGAAGGCCGCCGCGGCCGACCCGGTGTTCCAGAAGACGCAGGAGGACGAGCGGGACCTGATGTACTTCGACCCCGCGGTCACGCTGGCGACCTCGGACGACCTGCGGGCGCTGGGCCAGTTCGCGTACTACGACGCGGCGGTGATGCACGGCATGTCGGGGCTGCGCGACATCCGGGCGGCGGCGATGCGCGTCGCCAAGACTCCCCAGCAGGGCGGCGACGAGACCGTCTGGCTCAACGCCTTCCTCGACGCCCGCGTCGCCGAGATGCGTACGGAGGAGGCACACAGCGACGTCTCCCGCGTCGAGACCGCCCAGCGCGTCTTCCTGCGCGCCGGCAACCTCGACCTCAACGCCCCGCTGACCTGGCACGTCTACGGCGACAAATACGCGGTCGCTTCCTGACAGCCGAAAGGCCGGTAGCTCCGGCGAGCCACCGGCCTTTCCTCAGATCAGGCCTTCGTCCATTTCTGGTTGGTGGTCCCGCCGCAGTCCCAGAGTTGAAGCTGGGCGCCGTTGGCGCTGTTCCAGTCCTTGACGTCGACGCAGCGGTTGGCCGAGACGTTCACCAGGTCGCCCGCGGCCGAGAGCGTGAATCTCTGCACCGCGTTGCCGTTGCAGGTGACGAGCTGGATCGCGGTGCCGTTGCCGAGCGCACCGCCGGCCGGGTCCATGCACTTGCCCATCGCGCGGAGCGTGCCGTCACCCTCGAACGACCACTTCTGGGCTGCGGAGTTGTTGCAGTCGTACATCTGCAGCCGCGCCCCGTCCACCGCGTTCGCCCCGGGGATGTCGATGCACCGGCCGCTGAAGGTGGACTTGAGCGCCGAGCCGGTGCCGCCGCCGTCGTTGTTCCACGCCGAGACGCGGACGTAGTCGACGAGCATCGTCTGCGGGAACTGGGTCGTGCCGTCCGGGTAGCCGGGCCAGTAGCCGCCGACCGCGACGTTGAGGATCATGAAGAAGTTGTGGTCGAACACCCACTGGTCGCCGCCGAGGTTCGACGGGGTGACGCGGAAGTACTCGGTGCCGTCGAGGTACCAGACGATCAGGTTGGGGGACCAGTCGACCCGGTAGGTGTGGAAGGCGTCGCCGAGCGGAGCGCCGATGGTGCGGTTGCCGCCGATGCCCTCGGCTCCCGAGTAGCCCGGTCCGTGCACGGTGCCGTAGACGGTGTTCGGGGCGTTGCCGACGTTCTCCATGATGTCGATCTCGCCGGTGTTCGGCCAGCTGTTGCCGCCGAGCATCCAGAACGCCGGCCAGATGCCCTGGCCCTTCGGGATCTTGATGCTGGCCTCGAAGCGGCCGTACGCCTGGCTGAACCTGTCCGCGGTCAGGATGCGGCCGGACGTGTACTGGCACGTGCCGTAGTGGCATTGGTAGTTGGCGGGGTTCTCACGCCGCGCGGTGATCGCCAGGTGACCCTGGCCGTCCTGGCGCACGTTGTTCGTCGAGTTCGTGTAGTACTGCTGCTCGTTGTTGCCCCAGCCGCTGCCGCCGATGTCGAACTTCCATTTGGCGGGGTCGACCGAGGCGCCGGCCGCCCCGTTGAACTCGTCGGACCAGGTGATGCCGCCGATCGCCGCGGCGGCCGTGTCGTTGCGGGAGACGGCGGCCAGGCCGCCCGAGACAGTGACCGCGACGACCGCCGCGGCGAGCAGAAATCTCGCTCTGCGCATGGGGATGTGCCTCCGGGGGAAGAGGTTTGTAAATATTTAAGCAGTGTTTACAAATGCACTGCTGCCAGTCAAGGGAGACTGGTTCCGGAACCCCCGGAGAACACTTTTTACAACTTCTTGAACAGCTTCGGCAGCTTGGTCGGCTCCCAGCCGGGCAGCGCCGTGTGCGCCTCCAGCACCTCGTAGAGGTCGCCCTTGAACTTGACGACGTCACCCTTCGCGTAGACGGTGAACGCCTTCCAGTCCTTCGCCTTCGGCTTCGGCGCGGTGGTCGGCGCAGCCGTCGTCGGCTCCGGCGCCGGCGAGGTGGAGGTCGCCGGCGCGCTCGTCGGCGCGGTGGTCGGCTCCTCGGCCGGCGGCGTGCTCGGGTCGTCCGACGGCGGGGTGGTGGGGTCTTCCGAGGCCGACGAGGACGGGGTCGGAGTCGCGTCGTCGTCCGCGGCCTCGACCTTGACGGAGTCCACGACCATCCGCGCCGGCAGGTCGGCCTCGTCGGCGTCGGTGACCACGAGGGTCAGCACCAGCCGGAACGGCTGATCCGTCTCCCCGCGCGGGGCCGCCACCTTGCGGACCGTCTCGTCGTCGACCGACAGCGTGATCGAATCCGCCGTCCAGCTCACCGCGTAGGTGTGGAAGTCGTCGTCCGTGACGGCGTCCGCGAGCAGATCGATCGTGCCGGAATCCGGACGGCCCGAGCCGAACAGCGCGAGCACCGGCCGCACGCCGTCGCCCTCGGGCACCCGGACGCGTGCCTCCACCCGGCCGGCCTCCTGGCGGAAGACGTTGCGGCTGACCAGCCGCGCCGAGGTCAGCCCGCTGCGGTCGCCCTCGCGGGCGGTGATCACGAGGTTGCCGTCGCCGTCCAGGTGGGCGTTGCGCGTGTTGTCCCGGAAGGTCAGCCCGTTGTCCAGCCGGCCCGTGTTCAGGAACCACTTCTGCGGGTCCACGGTGCTGCCCTCGCGGCCCCGGAACTCGTCGACGAACCGGTCCGACGACAACGTGCGGTTGCGGTTCCAGCCGGAGCGGTTCCACTCGGACGCGTCCGCGCTGTCGTTACGGGTCGGCAGCCAGATGGCGGTGGCCAGACCGGCGGTCGCGACCGCGAGGGTGACGACGAGTCGGGGACGCAGCCAGGCAGGCTGCTGCTGCGCGCTGTGTCGCGGCACGGGGGGACCTCCGGGGGCGGTGAGGCTGTTGCGTCACAGAGACCTAAGAAGATTCCCACGGAAAGGTCAAGTACTCGTCCGTGGAACCATAAGAACATTCAGATTTTCTCATTACCCGTACGGCTGGAGATGCGTACGGCCGTACCCTCGGGGCCGGTTTTGATCTCGAATGTGTCGGTGAGCTCCCGGACGAGATAAAGGCCCCAGCCGCCCGGCTCGTCGGGAGCGGGCTTGTCCGGGCGGATCGCCCCGAGACCGGCGCCGTGGTCTGTGACCTCGCAAATCACCCGGTCCTCGGTGCACCAGACGGCGACGTGTCCCGTGCCGCCGCCGTGCCGTACGGCATTGGTCAGCAACTCGTTGACGGCGACGACGAAATCGGCCAGCCGGTCCCCGCCCAGCCCGGATTCACCGGCCCGGGACGCGACGACATGCCGCAGCGCGGTGACCCGGCCGCGGTCGAACGCCTCGGAAAGGAGCAAATCAGCGATGACTCCGACGGTAAGCGAAGCCTGATCATTTCGCTGGATGAGTAGGGTCTGCCCCATGGCGGAAACGAGTGGGCTGCAGACCCCGCTGTGGCGCGCGATCGCCGTGTACCGCATCGCCGCGCTCGTCTACGTCGCCATCCTCGTGGTCCGCAACGTCGGGGCGTACGAGCGGCCGATGCTCGCCTGGCCGGTGCTCGCCCTCACCGCCGGCTGGACGGTCTTCACCACGTACGCGTACGCCGTACCGGCCCGCCGAAAGCCGCCGCTGCTCATCGCCGACCTGCTCGTCACCATGGCCGTCATGGCCTCCAGCGCCTGGATCGTCGGCCCCCAGGCGCTCAAGGACGGCAAACCCACCCTGGCCGTGGCCTGGCACGTCGCCCCCGTCATCGCCTGGGCCGTCGCCGGCGGCCGCCGCTGGGGCATCGTGGCGGCGCTCGCCATGGGTGCCACCGACCTGGTGGTGCGCAACCACTACGACCAGGCCGCCTTCACCGGCACGGTGCTGATGCTGCTGGCCGCCCTGGCCGTCGGTTACCTGGTCGGCATCGCCGAGGTCTCCCAGCGCCGGCTCGAACGGGCCATCCAGCTCGAGGCGGCCACCCGGGAACGGGAACGCCTCGCCCGCGACATCCACGACTCCGTGCTGCAGGTGCTGGCCCTCGTCAAGCGCCGCGGCGCGGGCCTCGACGGCGAGGCGGGAGAGATCGCCCGGCTGGCGGGGGAACAGGAGGCGGCGCTGCGCACCCTGGTCACCGGACGCGCCACGGAACCCGTCGACGAGGGCGCCGACGTCGACCTGATGACGCTGCTGGATCCGTACGCGTCAGCAACGGTCTCGGTCGCCGCACCCGCCGGAGCGGTCCGCCTGCCGTCCCGAGCCGCCACCGAGATCGCCGCGGCCGTCGCCGCGGCGCTGGACAACGTGACCCGGCACTGCGCGCCGGACACGAAGGTGTGGGTGCTGGTCGAGGACGAGCCGTCATCGGTGACGGTGAGCGTGCGGGACGACGGGTGCGGCATCGCGCCCGACCGCCTCGCCGAAGCCGAGTCGCAGGGCCGCCTCGGGGTCGCCCAGTCCATCCGGGGACGCATGTCGGATCTGCACGGCACGGTCCGGATCACCTCGGCGCCCGGCCAGGGGACCGAGGTCGAGCTGACCGTTCCCCGCACGCCGTAAGGCTAGGGTGATCGCGTGGCGATCAGGGTGATGGTGGTGGACGACCACCCGATGTGGCGCGACGGCGTGGCTCGCGACCTGGCGGCGGCCGGCTACGAGGTGGTCGCGACCACCGGCGAGGGACGGCAGGCGGTGCGCATCGCCGGCGCCGCCCGGCCCGACGTGGTGGTCCTCGACCTGCAACTGCCGGACATCTCCGGCGTGGAGGTCATCAACGGGCTGCTGGCGGCCGTGCCCGGCGTACGGGTCCTGATGCTCTCGGCCAGCGGCGAGCAGCAGAGCGTCCTCGACGCGGTGAAGGCGGGTGCGTCGGGCTACCTGCTGAAGTCGGCGGGGCAGGCGGAGTTCCTGGACGCGGTGGGCCGTACGGCCGCCGGCGACACGGTCTTCACGCCGGGGCTCGCGGGGCTGGTGCTGGGCGAGTTCCGGCGGCTGGCGGTCGAGCCCGCGGGGGACGACGGTATGGCCCCGAAGCTGACCGAGCGGGAGACCGAGGTGCTCCGGCTCGTGGCCAAGGGGCTGTCATACCGTCAGATCGCCGAGCGGCTCGTCCTGAGCCACCGGACCGTGCAGAACCACGTCCAGAACACGCTGGGCAAGCTCCAGCTGCACAACCGCGTGGAGCTCACCCGCTACGCGATAGAAAAGGGCTTGGACTGACGTTCAGCGGTAGTTAGGGGCGTTCGTCTCGTGCATGGCGGCTTCCTCGGCTGAAGCGCCGCCGCCGGCCGCTCCCGCGTCGTACGCGACGCTGTCCGGCTCGTCGTCGGTGCCGTAGCCCTCGTCCGGCTCCACGAGGCGGCCCACCGGCCGCGGGGAGTCGTCGTCGAGCTGGCCGTCGTCGTAGAGGGAGACCGGGGAGTTCGGGTCGGAGGTCGGGCTCTGGCCCCACACGTCCGCGTCCAGGCGGCGCTGCTCCGGGTCGTCGACCGTCTCGTCGTACGGGTCGCGGCGCGGCGGGAGCGGGTCCTCGGCGCCGACGTCGGGCTCCTCCTGGCGCAGGCGGTAGTCGAGCGATTCGCCCTCGCGCTGCTCCTCCGCGGTGTCGCCGTAGCGGTTGGAGCCGCCCGGTCCGACGCCGGGAAGCGCCGCCGGGTCGGGGCCGTCGGACCAGCGGGGGCTGTCCACCTCGTCGTACGCGTTCGAATCGTCGTCCGCGGTGCCGGGCAGGCCGGACGCCTCCGGGTCGGAGACCTCGGTCGGGAAGTCGTCGTCTCGCATACCCGCTGCTTACCCCCGGGTGTGGCCGGCCATGCCTGTGCTCGGCACATCGTCGGCCGGCTCGTCGGTGCCGTCGAGGGACGCCCACACGACCTTGCCGCCGGGGACCTCCAGGCTGCCCCAGCTGTGGGCCACGGAGTCGATCAGCAGCAGCCCGCGGCCGCCGTACGAGGTGACCGGCACGGGCTCGCCGCTGAAGCGGGGCAGGTGCGGGGAGCGGTCGCGGACGGCCACGGTCATCCGGGCGCCGTGCAGGCCCAGCAGGACCGTCATCGCCGTACGGGCGTGCGCGACCACGTTGTTGACCATCTCGGTGACCACGATGCACGCCGGGCCGGCCATGTCCGCCAGCTCCCAGCGGGCGCAGGCCTCGGTCACGAGCTCCCGGGAGCGCCGCGCCGCGCCCATGACCGGTTCCAGCGCGGCCGTCAGGAAACGTTCGGGGGCGGGCGTGCCGAGCGCCGTGAACGCCTCTTCGGGCGTGGGCCAGATCGGCAGGCCGGCGTCGTGCCACGCCGCGGTGTCGCCGGTGGCGCACAGGGCCAGGTGCGCACAGGGCCAGTCGGACGTTACCGCGGCGACGTCCCGCAGCACGGCGACCGCTTCCGGGTGGCCCACGGCCAGGTCGCGGACGTCGACGACGAGCGCCTCCGGCTGACCGGCGAGAACCTCGAGGAGGGCGGAGCGCACCGCGGGAGCGGAATCGGCGTCGAGCATCCCGGCCAGCCGGACGACCGGATAGGTCTGCCCGCCGTCGACCAGGTGTTGGACCTCGCTCGGCATGATCACTCCATTGTGCCTAACACGTACGGCTTTCGCATTCCCGCGAGATCTCGGAACTTTAGGATGATTTGCGGCATTTGTTGCATAAGCGAAGCATGGTCATGCGCTCGATGTACCCCGCGGGCTGCGGCTCATGCACGGATCTCAACGGGCAGCCGGGTGGAGGCGGGCACGTTCGGCGCGCCGGCCGGACGGCGGCCGGGCGGTCGCGTGGTGGTGCTGCGGCTCGGCGTACCTGGTCAAGGCGATCACCGCGGCGAGCGTGACGACGAAGCCGGCCGCGGCCAGCCACTCGCGGCCCGGCTGAATCCGGTCGCCGAGCAGCAGCAGGCCGACGACGGCGGCCGGGACCGCCCCGGCGGCGTCCATGGCGGCGACCGCGGCGGTGGTCGACCCCCGCTGCATCGCGAGGCCGAGCAGGAGCTGACCCACGAGCGAGTGGGCGATCAGCAGGTAGAGCAGCGGGTTGGTGCAGAAGCCCGCGAAGGACTCCTCCACCGCCAACGGGCGGGCAGCGATCGCCGCCGCCGAGAACGCGATGCCGGCCAGGGAGCCGAGCGCGACGGAACCCATCGCGCCGTGCAGCCGTACCGCGAAGAAGCCGAGCACGGCGATCACCGCGACCGCGACCGCGAGGCCGACCACCCCGGCGGTCCCGAGCTGGCGCGAGTGCGCCGGCTGGGCCGACAGGACCAGCGCGGTGATGCCGCCCAGCAGCAGCGCGAGCAGGGCCACCTCGGCGACCGGCAGGGTCCATTTCAGCACCAGGACGCCGAGCACCGCCGTGACGCCGAGGCCGGCCGCCACGCTCGCCTGCACGAGGAACAACGGCAGGTCGCGGCGCGCCATGAACGCGAGAACGAAGCCGAGCACCTGACAGAGCAGCCCGAGCAGATACGTACGGTGACAGGCGAGCCGCACGAGCAGCTGAGGATCGAAGGTGTGATGGACGCTGGTGCGCGCCGCCGCCATGGACTGCAGCAGGTTCGCCACCCCGTACGCGGCGATCATCGCAGCGAGGAAGAGCCAGCCCGCGGACATCACCTGAGCGAGGATAGACCAGCTTCCGAGGCGTCCGGAGGCCGAACGGCCCCCTCAGGCCCGGCCGCGGGCCAGCCGGGCGAGGATCTCCTCGTGCAGGTGGCCGTTCGTGGCGATGGCGCTGCCGTCGCCCGGCGCCCGCTCCCCCGCCAGGTCGGTGAAGGTGCCGCCGGCCTCGGTGACGATCGGGATCAGCGCGGCCACGTCCCAGAGCGACAGCTCGGGCTCGACCATGACGTCCAGCGCACCCTCGGCCAGCAGCATGTAGCCGTAGAAGTCCCCGTAGGCCCGGCTGCGCCAGGTGGCACGCATGAGGTCGAGCACGGGCTCGAGGTAGCCGCCCTCCTCCCAGCCGGAGAGGCTGGAGTAGCAGAAGCTGGCGTCGCCGAGCTTGCTGACCCCCGACACCGAGATCCTGGTGGCGGCCCGCTGGTGCTTACCCGCGTACGCGCCGTGCCCGACCGCTCCCCACCAGCGGCGACCCAGGGCCGGCGCGGAGACCAGCCCGGCGACCGGCCGCTCACCCTCCATGAGCGCGATGAGCGTGCCCCACACCGGGACGCCGCGGATGAAGTTCTTGGTGCCGTCGATCGGGTCGATCACCCAGTGCCGGTTGCCCGCCCCGGCCGGCGCTGTCGAGCTGCCGAACTCCTCGCCGATGACGCCGTCGCGCGGACGGGCGCGGGCCAGCGTCGCCCGGATCGCCTGCTCGACGGCGGTGTCGGCGTCCGAGACCGGGGTCAGGTCCGGCTTGGACTCGACGTGCAGGTCGAGGGCCCGGAAGCGGGCCGTGGAGATCGAGTCGGCGGTGTCGGCCAGCAGGTGGGCGAGCGCGAGGTCGTCGGCGTACGAAGCCATGCGGGCAAACTAGCCGATCGTCACTCGCTCTGGTCGCGCACGTCCAGCTCGCCGGCGCGGCTGCTCAGAAGCCTTCGGTACGACGCCAGCCGCCGCTGATCGGCCTTGCCCCCCGCCACCCACGCGTCCAGGGCGCAGTCCACGTCGCCCGCCGCGTGCCCACAGTTGGGCGGGCAGTCCACCGTGCCCTCGACCAGGTCGGGGAAGCCGTGCAACAGGCTCTCGGCGCTCACGTGCGCGAGCCCGAAGCTCCGGATCCCGGGCGTGTCGATGATCCAGCCCGGGTCGCCCTTCTTCTTGACCCGCGGCAGGCGCAGCGCCACCGCGCTCGTCGACGTGTGCCGCCCCTTGCCCACCGCGCTGACCACGCCGACCGCTCGCAGCGCGTCCGGGACCAACCGGTTCACCAGCGTGGACTTGCCGACGCCGGAATGCCCCACCATGACCGAGATGCGGTCGGCGAGGTGCTCGCGCAGTTCGCCGAGATCGCTGTCCGGCTGCACCAGCACGTACGGCAGGTCGAGCTCGGTGTAGTAGTCGAGCACCGCGGCCGGGCCGGCGAGGTCGGCCTTGGTCAGGCACAGCAGCGGGTCGATGCCGGCGTCGTACGCGGCCACCAGGCACCGGTCGATGAAGCCCGTGCGCGGCGGCGGGTCGGCCAGCGCGCTGACGATCACCAGCTGGTCGGCGTTGGCCACCACGACCCGTTCCAGCCGGCCCTCGGGCGTGGTGTCGTCGTCGTCCGCCGTACGCCGCAGCACCGAGGTGCGCTCGGCGATGCGCACGATGCGGGCCAGCGCCCCGGGCGCCCCGGAGACGTCACCGACCAGCGCCACGCGGTCGCCGACGACGACGGACTTGCGGCCGAGCTCGCGGGCGCGCATCGCCGTGACGATCTCCGCCTCGCTCTCGGCGTCCTCGCGCACGCACCCGTAGCGGCCGCGGTCCACGGTGATCACGAGGCCGTCGACGGCGTCCTCGTGCTTGGGCCTGGTGCGGGTACGCGGTCGCGACGACCGGCCCGGACGGATCCGGACGTCGTCCTCGTCGTACTCCCGTTTGCGCGCCGGCAGCGTCAGCCCCCCGTCACCAGGCCGGCCCAGAGCTCGGGGAACTCGGGCAGGGTCTTGGACGTACACGCTACGTCCGTGAGCATGATCCCCTCCACGGCGAGGCCGATCACCGCGGCGGCGTGGGCCATGCGGTGGTCCGCGTACGTCTCGAAGGCGGCGGCGCGCAGCGGGTGGGGAGTGATGTCGAGGCCGTCGGCGTGCTCCACCACTCCGGCGCCCACCTTGTCCAGCTCCCGGGCGAGCGCGGCGATGCGGTCGGTCTCGTGGCCGCGGATGTGCGCCACGCCGCGCAGCGACGACGGCGAGTCGGCCAGTGCGGCCAGCGCGGCGACCACCGGCGTGAGCTCGCTGACCTCGGACAGGTCGGCGTCGATGCCGTGCAGCCGGCCGGTGCCGCGCACGGTGAGCCCGTCGTCGCCCTGGCTCACCTCGGCGCCGAGCCGGATGAGCAGATCGCCGAGCACGCCCACCGGCTGCCAGCTGTCGCGCGGCCAGCCCGCCAGCGTCACCGTGCCGCCGGTGACCATGGCGGCCGCGAAGAACGGCGCCGCCCCGGACAGGTCCGGCTCGATCTGCCAGCTCCGTCCGCTCAACGGGCCCGGCTCGACGGTCCAGACGTCCGGCGCGCTGTCGTCGACGACGGCTCCGGCGGCCCGCAGCATGTGCGTGGTCATCCGCAGGTGCGGCGCGGACGGCACGGGCGGTCCCTCGTGGCGCAGCACCAGGCCCTTGGTGCAGCGCGGGGCGGACAGGAGCAGACCGGACACGAACTGGCTGGAGCCCGACGCGTCGATGACCGCCGTGCCGCCCTCGAGTGTGCCCGTGCCCCGGACGACGAGGGGGAGGCCGCCGCTGGGCGAGGCGTCGATGTGGGCGCCCAGGGATCTCAGCGCCTCCACGATCGGGCGCAGCGGCCGGTTGCGGGCGTGCGGGTCGCCGTCGAAGGTGACCGTTCCCTCGGCCAGCGCGGCCACCGGCGGCGCGAAGCGCATCACGGTGCCGGCCAGGCCGACGTCCACCGTGGCCGGACCGCGCAGGGGCCGCGGCTCGACCGCCCAGACGTCGCCCTGCGACGCGTCGATCGTGGTGCCGAGCGCCCGCAGCCCGTCGGCCATCAGCGTGGTGTCGCGAGCCCGCAACGGCCGGTGGATCCGCGAGGGACCGTCGGCCAGGGCGCTGAGCACCAGGGCGCGCGCGGTCATCGACTTGGAGCCGGGCAGCCGCACGGTGGCGGTCACCGGCGCCTGGGCGAGGGGCGCGGTCCACGGCCGGGCTTCTGCGGTCACGGCCCCATTCTGCCGTGCTCTTCCGGGGGGTTTGCTTCGGTACGGCCTGACGGGTCAGCGGGCGCAGCGGCCCCGGCGTAGGGTCTGCGGGCATGTGCGGGCGATACGCGACGACGAAGAGCGAGGCCGACCTCGGCGAGCTCTTCGACGCCGTGGCCGTGGCCGAGGCGCCCGCCGCCAGCTGGAACGTCGCACCCACCGATCCGGTCCCGCTCATCCGCATGTCGCAGCGCCACGAGGCACGCGTGGTGGACACGGCCCGCTGGGGTCTGGTGCCGCCGTGGGCGGCCGACCTGCGCGCCGGCGCTCGCATGATCAACGCCCGGTCGGAGACGGTGGCCACGTCCCCGGCGTTCGCGGCGTCCTTCGCGCGCCGCCGCTGCCTGGTGCCCGCCGACGGCTGGTACGAGTGGGTGCGCACCGGCAAGCAGCGCCAGGCGTATTACATGACCCCGCTCGACTCCTCCGTCCTGGCCTTCGCGGGCATCTGGACGATGTGGCGCGGCGAGGCGCTGACCTGCAGCGTGCTGACCACGGCGGCGCTGGGCGGGCTGAAGGCGGTGCACGACCGCATGCCGTTGATCCTGCCCCGCGAGCGGTGGGAGCCCTGGCTGGCCGGCGGCGGCGATGCCGGCGACCTGCTGCGCCCGCTGTCCGAGGCCGCGCTCGAGGCGATCGAGGTGCGCGCGGTGCGCCCGGACGTCGGCAATGTGCGCAACAACGGTCCGCAACTGACGACTCCCGAAGAGGCTCCGGAGAGGGAGGCGACGCTCTTCTGACGGGTCACAAATGGAGATCGAAAACGACGTCCGAATTGCCGGTTCCTGGCAAAACGTGAGGGATCTTTGCCCAGAATGCCGGCATTCCTCACTGACTTCTTTGTTTCGAGATAGACAAGACCCTTGTTCTGATCTTCCTCCGTGCGATAGAAACCAGCGCCGGTGTGGTGACGGTGCGCACGGTGCGGACCGCGTCGCCACGGCTCTACCGGTACCCACGGGGGAGGTGGGCTGATGACACGTGCTCGTATGCCGCGTCCACACGAAGTCGCCATCGCAAGGCGTGACCCGAGGCTTCTCGCAGCCATCGCGGAACGCAGGTCGGACGAGGCCTGGCGCACCCGGGGCGCCTGCCGCAGCGTCGATCCGGAAACCTTTTTCCCGGCTCCCAACGAGCCCACCGAGGGCGCCGTGGCGCTCTGCGGCACCTGTGACGTCAAGGGGTCGTGCCTGGCGTGGGCGCTGCAGGTCGGCGACTGCCACGGGGTCTGGGGCGGCACCACGCCGCGCGAACGGCGCGCGATGCTGATCGCCTGGCGCGAGCGGGTCCAGCCCAACGGCGACCCGGTCGACGACGGGCCGGACGAGGAAGATCGCCGCCTGCTCACCCTGGAGCCGGTCAGCCGGTAACCATAGGAGCTGTGCGCAGCTTCGAGATCGACACACCGCGCGGACCGGCGCGGGTCCAGGTCGTGGACCCCGCCGGCCCGCCCGTCAGCATGCTGGTGCTCGGCCACGGCGCCGGGGGTGACGTCGACGCGCCCGACCTGACGGCCGTCCGCGACGTCGCCGTCGCCGGCGGGGTCCGGGTGGTGCTGGTGACCCAGCCCTACCGGGTGGCCGGCCGCCGCGCGCCGGCACCCGCCGGTCACCTGGACGAGGCGTGGACCGCCGTCGTGACCGAGGTGCGCGACCCGGCGGTGCCGCTGATCGTCGGCGGCCGCTCCAGCGGGGCCCGGGTCGCCTGCCGCACCGCCGCCGCGCTCAGCGCCGCCGGCGTGCTGGCGCTGGCGTTCCCGCTGCACCCGCCGGGCAAGCCGGAGCGCAGCCGCGCCGACGAGCTGCCGGCCACCCTGCCGACCCTGGTCGTCAACGGCGACCGGGACCCGTTCGGCATGCCCGGCGCCACCGGCGCCGTGGAGGTCGCCGTACGCCCGGGAGCCGTCCACGACCTCCGCCGCGACCTGCCGGGCACCGCCGCGGTCGTCGCCGACTGGTTGCGCCGGCACCGCTGGGCGCGGTAAGTCGGAATGCGGACATGCAAGTTGCGGTTACACCACCCGGAAGGCTGTACGTCGGAAGGGGTAGATGAGGTGCGAGCCGGATTCGCGGAGCGCGACGGCCTGCAGGCCCGCAGGGTGCAGCAACTGCTGCACTCCCCGGAGTGGCCCGCGGCGTCGCCGGCGCTTGTCGCCCCATCGGTGAGCGTGAGCACACCGGCGGTTTTTGAATCTGCTGACGGGGCACTACCCGTATCCTCGGCGGGGCAGTCGAGGGGAGACGTGCGGGTGACGCCAGCAGAGCGGGTAGGACGCGGCGAGCGGACCGAGGAGCGCAGGGCGCGCTTCGAGCGGGACGCGCTGCCGTTCGTCGACCAGTTGTACGCCGCGGGACTGCGCATGACGCGCAACCCGGCGGACGCCGAGGACCTGGTCCAGGAGACCTTCCTCAAGGCGTTCTCGGCGTTCCATCAGTTCGAGGAGGGCACCAACCTCAAGGCGTGGTTGTACCGCATCCTCACGAACACCTACATCAACTCGTACAGGCGTAAGCAGCGGCAGCCCGTGCAGGCGCCGACCGAGGAGATCTCGGACTGGCAGCTCGCCTCGAGCGAGTCGCACACGTCGGCCGGCCTGCGCTCGGCCGAGACCGAGGCGCTGGACCGGCTGCCCGACAGCGACATCAAGGACGCGCTGCAGCAGCTTCCCGAGGAGTTCCGCCTGGCCGTCTACCTCGCCGATGTCGAGGGTTTCTCGTACAAGGAGATCGCCGACATCATGGGTACGCCGATCGGCACCGTCATGTCCCGCCTGCACCGCGGCCGCCGCAACCTGCGCAAGCTGCTGGAGCAGTACGCCGTCGACCGGGGCATCACCCGTAGCTCCGGCACGCCCGCCGCACAGGAGGCGTGAGCGACGTGAGCGACGAGGACCACAAGGCCGACTGCAGCGTCGTCATCAGCGAGGTCTACCTCTACCTCGACCTCGAGTGCAGCGACGAACGCCGGAAGCTGATCCAGCGACACCTCGACGACTGCTCCGACTGCCTGCGCGAATACGGCATCGAGCACGAGGTGAAGGCACTGGTCGCCCGCTGCTGCGGCGACGAGACCGCCCCCAAGGAGCTGCGCGAGCGGCTCAGGATGAAGTTGAGCGAGTACGTGGTCGAGGTCGAGAGCCACGAGTTCCTGCCGTAGACACCGCCCGACGACCGAAAGGGCCCGCAGCGCACGCTGCGGGCCCTTTCGTCGTCATCAGCGGCTCAGGAGTTGGGACGCTTGCCGTGGTTGGCAGAGCTCTTCTTCCGGGCCTTCTTCTTACGAGCCTTCTTGGCCATGTCGTTCTCCTGTGATGGGTCCGTCCAACCCGCCGATCCTAGTGGGTCAGTCGGGTGGGCCGACCGGTGCTCCCTGCGCCGCGGGGCTGTCCGCGGCCTCGCCCGGCACCCCCGGGCCGCCCTCGTCCGCCTGGTGCACCTCGTCGTAGGAGAGGTCGCCGCCGGTGTCCTGGCCGGGTTCGGTCATCGCGTCCGGGCCCATCGCTCCCGGGTCCGCGACGCTGCTGAGGTCGTCGTTCGGATCGGTCATACCGCGCGGATACCCAACGAGCGCTCCCTCATCCACCCCGGCGGCAAGTTCAACAGATGTTCAGGTTGGTCGATCGGCCGCCGGGCAGGCCTCGGGCATGGAAGCCGCCGACCTCTCCGGCGAGAACCTGACGGCCGTTCTCGCCGGCGGCGTGTCCTTCCTGAAGGCCACAGCCGCGAGGAGCTGACCGAGGACGGGCGAGCGCGACGACAGTGTCGAGGCCCTGGTGGAGGCCGCCGGGCGCTGCGCGAGGAGGGCGCGGACGCGGTGATGATCAGCCGCGCGGACCAGCCGGCCATGAGGCCCTGCGGACCGGTGCCGCGGCGGGGGCGCTGAGCGTGACCCGCCTCGGTCTGGGCACCGGCCGGGGTGAGGCGGTCGAGCAGCTCGTCCGGCGGGTCGAGGTGAGTCCCCTGGCCCTTCAGCGTTTGCCCAGCGGGACGACGAGGACGGCCTCGGTGCCGCCGCCGGCGCGGTTGCGCAGTTCGATGGTGCCGCGCAGCTCGCCGGTCGCCAGGGCGCGCACGATCTGGAGGCCGAGGCGCCCGCCGGCGTCCGCGGCGAAGCCCTCGGGCAGGCCCTGGCCGTTGTCCGCGACGGTCACGTGCAGCTGCTTGCGGAAGCGGTGCGCCGACACCACCACCTCGCCGACCGGCGACGGCGGGACGACCGACGGCTCGCCGTCCTCGGCGGGGGCCGGGAAGCCGTGCTCGACCGCGTTGATGAGCAGCTCGTTGAGGACCATGACGAGCGAGGTGGCGATCTCCGCGGGCAGGACGCCGAACGTGCCCTCGCGGCGCATCTTCACGGTGATCTCGGTGGCGGCGACCTCCGTGGCGGCGGTCGCGACGCGGTCCACGATGCCGTCGAACTCGACCGCCTCGTCGCTGGACATCGAGAGGGTCTCGTGCACCAGGGCGATCGAGGCGACGCGGCGTACGGACTCCTCGAGTGCCATCCGCGCCTCGGGGGCATCGACGCGGCGGGCCTGCAGGCGCAGCAGGGCGGCGACGGTCTGCAGGTTGTTCTTCACCCGGTGGTGGATCTCGCGGATGGTCGCGTCCTTGGTCATCAGCGCCCGGTCCCGGCGGCGGACGTCGGTCACGTCGCGGACCAGCACCAGCGCGCCGATCGGCACGCCCGCGGGCATCAGCGGCAGGGCGCGCATGAGCACGGTGGCGCCGCGGGCCTCGATCTCGTGGCGGGGTGGTGCCTCGCCGCGTAGCGAGGTGAGGATGCGCTCGGCGGCGTCCGTTCCCTCCAGCGGGTCGGCGGCGAGCCGGCTGGACAGCACCGACAGCTCCTCGCCGACGAGGTGGGCGTTGAAACCGAGCCGGCGGTACGCCGACTGCGCGTTCGGGCTGGCGTAGGTGACCTTGCCGCCCGCGTCCAGCCGGATCAGGCCGTCGCCGACGCGCGGGGCGGACGTGTGCTCGCCTGCGTGCCGCGGTGGCGGGAACGTGCCGTCATTGACCATCTGCGCCAGGTCGTCGGCGGTGGTCAGGTAGTTGAGCTCGAGCTGGCTGGGCGTACGGGCGGTGGAGAGGTTGGTGTCGCGCCCGATGACGGCGATGACCTCGATGTTCTCGTCCTCGCCGCGCAGCCGCACCGGGATGGCCTCGTGGCGGGCCGGGGTGTCGCCGTACCAGACCGGGTCGCCCTCACGCCAGATGCGGCCCTGGGCGTACGCGATGTCGAGGTGGGCGACTTCCGGGCCGCCGACCATCTTGCCGACCTGGTCGTCCTGGTACGCCGTCGGGGCGGTGGTCGGACGCACCTGGGCGACGCACAGGAAGTCGCGCGGCCGGCCGGGCTCGGCGCGCACCGGCACCCACAGCAGCAGGTCGGCGAAGGACAGGTCGGACAGCAGCTGCCAGTCGCCGGCCAGCCGGGTCAGGTGGTCGATGTCGGCCGGGCCGAGGTCGGTGTGCTCTTCGGCGAGATCGCGCAGCGTGGACACGCACCAAGCCTGCCATGCCCACGCGGCGCGACGGGTGATCAGAGGGTGGCGGTGACCTTCTTCAGGCCGCGGGGTGCGTCGGGGTCCTCGCCGCGGGCCAGCGCCAGCGCGAGCGCGAGCTTCTGCAGCGGGAGGATGTCGAGCAGGGGTGCGTACCGTTCGTCGACCTCGGGCACCGCCAGGCGGCCGGCGGCACCGGCGATGTCGTGGGCGCCGACGGTGACGACGTCCGCGCGGCGCTCGCCCAGCCGGGTCACCACGTCGGCCATCGAGCCGCCGCCGGGGCCGCTGCCCACGACGGCCAGCACGGGGACGTCCGGGTCGGTCATGGCGAGGGGGCCGTGCAGCAGGTCCGCCCCGGAGAAGGCCAGCGCGGGCAGATACGACGTCTCCATCAGCTTGAGGGCGGTCTCGCGAGCCGTCGGGTACGCGTACCCCCGGCCGGTGGTGACCATCCGCGACGCGAACCGGTAGCGCTGGGCCAGCTCCTCCGACCCGCGCTCGGCCAGCGTCCGCTCGGCGAGCCGCGGCAGCTTCTCCAGCGCGGCGCGCTCCTCGGCGGGCAGCGTGCCGTCGCCGTTGCGGATGCCTTCGACGAGCAGCAGCAGCGTCAGCAGCTCGGCGGTGTACGTCTTGGTCGCGGCGACAGCGCGCTCGTGCCCGGCGGAGACGTCGACCGACAGCTCCGCGGTCGAGGCCAGCGTGGAGGCCGGGTTGTTGGTCACGGCGAGGGTGAGGGCGCCACTCTCCCGGGCGACTTTCAGCACCTCGGTGAGGTCGGGCGAGCCGCCGCTCTGGCTGACGCCGACGACGAGCGCCCCGGTCAGGTCGGGGCGGGCGCCGTAGAGCGTGATCGCGCTGGGCGAGGCGAGCCCGACCGGAATGCCGAGCCGGATCTCGGTGAGGTACGCGCCGTAGAGCGCGGCGTGGTCGGACGTGCCGCGGCCGACGAAAACGACGTGCTTGGGCCGCTGCTCGGCGATCCGGGCGGCCACGGTGGCAATCGCCGCCGCCGGCTCACCCTCCATCAACCGCGCATAGCCCTCCGGCTGCTCCGCGATATCGGCCGCCATGCCTTGGCCTCGTTGCGTCACTGGACCTCCCTGCTGCGCACTCTCGCTCATACGGTGCTCAGTCTTGCACGTTTCGACGTCGTATCGCAACGTATCGAGCATTACTGCGCAGGCGGACGGGACTGACATATCGAGCGTCGTCGCCTAGGCTCGCCTCGGTGGCACACCGCGTGCCACCGTCTCGCGGGGGCTCACGCTCAGGCCTTCCGCGTGGTGAGGGAAGGCGTGGCCATGGACGACCCCCGGCGCTCCGCCGATCGCGACCTCGAGCAGGCGCGTGCCGCCCTCGAGCGTGGCGAGATGCATCACGCCGCCGATCACCTGGCCGGCGCGATCGCGCACGCGCCGACCCTCCCCGAGATCCACGAGCTGCTCAGCCGCCTGGCCGCCCGCGCGGACGGCGGCCTGGAGCTGTTCCCGCTCGAGCAGCACGCCTTCGTCGGCACGGTGGTGGCCCGGGCGCACCTGCTGGCCGCCGCCGGTCGCCCCGAGGACGGCCTGCCGCTGCTCGCGGCGGCCAGCGGGCACACCCCCGACGTGGACTGGGCGGGCGTGCCCTGGGTCAGCGACCCGCAGCTCGGTGCTCGCATGGAGCCCGGCCTGCTCGCCCGGATCGTCATGCAGCTCTGCACGGCGGTCGGTGATCCGGCGCCCGAGGCGGGCCAGGCGGCGCTCCGGCCGTACCTGACGCTCGTGCGGCACGCCGTGCGGGCCCATCCCGAACACGCCATGCTGCTCGGGTCCGGCTCGGCGCTGGCGCGCCGGCTCGGCGAGGCCACGCAGGCGGTGGAGTGGGCGGCCCGGGGGGCGCGGCTGCGGCCGTCGAAATTGGCGGAGATCTGGCTCGGGTACGCGTACCGCAGCGCGGGCCGCATCCCGGAGTCCCTCGCGGCCCTGCGCCGGGCGGTGATGTACGACCCCGACGACCTCTCCGTCTACGCGGACATCGCCGGCACCCTCGCCGACCACGGCCGGCTGGACGACGCCCTGGCCTGGATCGACCGGGCCCTCGCCAAGAATCCCGAGGACGACTGCGCGGTGCACACCGGCTACCGCCTGCGCTACCGGGCCGACGGCGACCTGACCCACCTCGTACGGCTCGCGGACTTCCAGCGCGACCACATCGACGACACCCACGAGCACGCCGATCTGGCCGAGTGCTGCGCCGACCACCCCTGGCTGAGCCGGGTGCCGTCAGCCGTCGACACCCCGCCGGACCCCGACCGCGAGCCCATCGTCTGCGGGGAGCCGAGCGCCGCGGCGGTGGAGCGGCTGCACCGGGTGGCGCACCCGCTCTGGCCGCACCCGCCGGCCGCCTACGACGCCGCGCTGGGCCTGGTGCTCGTCGAGCCCGAAGACCTGCTGGCGCTGATCGTCCACCCGCCGCCGGCACCGGACGACGAGGTCGGCCGGGCGCTCGCCGCGCACGATCCGGTGCTGTGGGGCCGATGCGTGCAGGCCTGGGCCTGCCTGGGCCTGCTGCACCACCGCACCGAGGAGCCCTGGGCCGACTCCACCCGCCGGCGCCTGCTGGTGGACCTGGCGACGGGCGGGCTCGACCGGATCACGGAGGCGGCGCTCTTCGCGCTGGTCACCTACGCCTGGGTCGACCCGTCGGCAAGGGCGGACGTGGCCACGCTGGTGGCCGGCCGCCTCGACGAGGCGGCCGCCACGGCAGGGCTCGCGTGGTCGCTCGCGCATCTGGCGCTCGCGACGCCGGACGTGGCGCCGGCGGTCCGGGAACGCGCGGCGGCCATCATCAAGGCGGAGGAGAACTACACCGGCCCGCTGATCCCGCGGCAGCGCAATCGCCGGGCGAGCCGGCTTCGCCGCTGGCTCTCCGGCCGCTGACCGCTAGCCGATGACGGCGATGAGGTCGCCTTCCTGGACCACGTCGCCCTCGTTGACAGCGAGCTGCTGCACGACGCCGTCGGACTCGGCGATCACGGGGATCTCCATCTTCATCGACTCGAGGATCACCAGGGTGTCCCCCTCCGCGACCTCGGCGCCGGGGGCGGCCACGATCTTCCACACGTTGGCCACCATCTCGGCACGGATCTCGTCGGCCATGGTGTCGTCCTCCTCGTCGGCGCTGTCGGGGTGACCGTATCCAATCACGGTCCCCTCACGGGTGCTATCGGTGGATGTAGAGAGCGATGGTGAAACCCTCGAGGCGGGTCTGCAGCACCTGGTGGTACGAGGCCGCGAGCGCCGCCCGTTCGGCGGGAGTGAGCTGGTCCGTCACGCCTGCCCGCCGCCCGGTCTCCAAATTGTCCGCGCTGACCGTCCACACGCGCTCGGCGCCGCGCAGACACACCGCCGCGTCCGCGCACTCGGTGGCCCAGAGCGAGGCGCTCGCGACCTCGTCGTCCTTCAGCAGCACGTCCCGGGGTACGGCCTCACCCAGGTAATACCGCATCGCGATGTCGGTGAACTGCCAGCCCCACCGAGGTGCGTAGACGATGCCGTCACCGGGGCGGGCGTTCGCCTCGATCACCTGCGCCGCCTGCCGGTAGTCGAAAGGGGAGTGGCTGCGCCGGATGTCGTCCTGCACCGGAAGGCCGATCAGGGCGAGCACCACGACGATCGCCGGCCCCAGCAGCAACCCCGACCGCGCGAGCGCCTGCCCGGCCAGCGCGCACAACAGGGGCACCACGAAGAACAGGTAGCGGCCCACGAAGACTGGTGTGATCAGCTGGTCGACGGCGTAGAGGGCGAGCACCGGCAGCAGCGCCGAGAGGAACAGGGCCGCTTCCGTACGGGTACGCACGGCGGTCACCGCGAGCGCACAGACCGCCCCGCCCAGCACACCGGACAGGAAGATCGTCTGGGCGACGGTCGCGAGGTCGGCCGGTTCGGCGGCGAACAGCCAGTTCAGCTGCCGGTCGTGCTGTTCGAGCCCCAGCACGAAGAACGGCAGCACGCCACCGGCGGCGAGCGTCACCGCCGGCAGCCACCGTCGCAGCAGCCGCCAGTCCGTCGTCACCACCGCCACCGCATGCCCCAGCAGCAGCAGGAGCGCGACCTGATGCGACCATCCCAGGGCCAGCACCCCCGCTCCGTACGCGAGCCAGCGCCGCCACCGCGGCAGCTCCAGAGCCCGGAGCAGCAGCAGGGTCGACACCACGGCGAAGAGGGCGGCGAAGACGTAGCCCCGCGCCTCCTGCCCGTAGCGCGACACCACCGGCATCGCCGAGACCAGGAGCCCGGCGAGGACAGCGGCCCGCGCGCCCCACAGCCGGCGCGCGAGCAGGCCGGTGACCGCGGCGGTGGCCGTGGCGGCGAGCAGCGACGGCAACCGCAACGCGAGCGCAGAGTCGCCGAACAGGCCCACCGCCAGATGCTCGAGCAGGTAATACGGCACGGTGACGCCGTCGATGTGCCGTCCCAGCGCGAAGATCTGCGGCACCGTACGCGTGGCCGCGCTCCACGTCGCGAGCTCGTCCCGCCACAGCTGGGGCTCTGCCGCCCGGTACGCCACGACGAACGCGGTCACGACCGCGGGCCCCAGCCAGCAGAACAGCCGGGCGAGACGGTCCACCCGGACCGGGTCGCGTACGGCAAGTGCCGGTAGCGGAGGTGCCTCGCGCGTCAGCGTCGTCTGCACACCTCCAGAGTCGCAGCTCAGGCTGTGCGCCGCTCATAGGTTGCGATAGTGCCCAGCGGAAGAAGCCAATAGCCGGTCCGGCGGTACTCCGCGGCGAACTTGGCCCGCAGCGCGTCACCCATGTCGGCCATCGGGTCGCCGGCACGGCGGGCGCCCACGTACCAGACCCGCGCGGTGTCGAAGCACGTCAGTTCCGGGCACTCGACCGCGTCCAGGCCGCCCGCCTCGGCGGCCGACCGGCGCAGGAGCAGGTCGGCGGGCTTCTCGCGGTGGCGCAGCTCGTAGTCCAGGCCCGCGCGCAGGGACCAGGTGCCGACGCGGCCGTACACCACGCCGTCGCCCGGTCGCTGTCCGGCCGTGATGATCGCCGCCGCCCGGCGGAAGTCCATGCCGCCGTGCGCGTCCGGCTCGCGTACGGCCTGGTGCACCTCGAAGCCGGAAGCCACGATCAGCAGCAGGGCGACGGCGGTACGCCACCGCAGCCCCCGCAGGGCGACGGCGGCGAGCAGGGCCAGCGGGACGATCACCACCAGCACGTACCGCGGCACCCACAGCGGCGACGTGACGAACGAGACGGCGATGAGCACCACGGGCGGGAACGCGGCCAGGGCGGCCAGCTCGCCGAGGAGCAGCGGCTGGTCCGAGCGGGCCGCGAAGGCCAGGCCGACGATCAGCAGGCCCGCCGTGGGCGCACCGAAGATGACGCCCGGCGCGATGAGCACCTGGTGCAGGTCCATCGGCGCGATCCACTCGAGCTGCGTGCCGCGCTGGCCCAGGCCGAGCCGGATCAGCGGGGACACCAGGGCGATCGCCGCCAGCACGACGACCAGCCAGCGGACCGGGAGCCGACGGTCGTGCCCGGCCCACCAGCGGACGGCCACCGCGACGGCGTGCCCTGCCAGCACCAGCAGTCCCATCATGTGCGTGCAGCCGAGCAGCGTCAGCGCTGTTCCGTACGCGGCGAAACGCCACCACGTCGGTCTGCCCACCGCCACATAGAGCAGCAGCGTCGCGAGAACCCCGAAGAAGAAGGCGATCCCGTACGCCCGTGCCTCCTGGGCATAGCGCGACAGCTGAGGCACGGCCACGACGATCAGCGCCCCGGTCAGCCCCACCCCGGGGCCGAACAACCGCCGCCCCAGCTCACCGACCAGCCCGACACCCAGGACGACGGCGATCAGCGAGGGCAGCCGCAGCACCGCCACCGAATCGCCGAACGCGGTGGACCAGAAGTGCAGGAAGAGGTAGTACGGCGCGATGACGCCGTCCATCGAGCGGGCGAGGTCGACGATCTGGCCCGGTGTGCGCTCCGCCGCCGACCAGGTGGCGTGCTCGTCCCAGCCCAGTGCCGGCCGGGTGAGCCCGATCGCGCCGACGGCCACCATGGCGAGCGCCGGCAGGACGGACGGGTACAGAACCGGCCACAGCCGCCGGGCGGGTGCCGCCCGCACGGTGCCGGGAGCTGCCTCGATCATCGTCGCCGCGGTCACGACGTCCGGTTCTACCGCGCGCTCATGAATCGGAGACGCTGAATGGGGTACGCGAAGATGAACGCGCTCCGGAGGTGGCCGCCGACACACTCCCGAAATCTGGACCGCACTGGCCGAGAATCGCCGCCCGTGAGAGGCTTACCCGCATGACCGCTGCAGTTGACCGCCGCTTCGTGGCCCGCCGCCACGTCGACTACGGCCGTGTCCGCAGCGCGATGTGTCCGGCTTCCTGACGTCGCCCGACTGATTTTCTCGGGCGCGCACGACGCGCCGGCTTCCTCCAGACACTGATGTCGCGAGCCCTGCCGTAAGCGTCACCGCGTGTCCACGATTCTTCGGAGGAACGCCGCCATGGCGCCCAGCAACACCCCCGCAGCCCCCACCGCCCGCCCCCGCAAGGCGCGCGGCGAGGGTCAGTGGGCGCTCGGACACCGCGAGCCGCTGAACCCCAACGAGCGGATGAAGAAGGACGACAACCCGCTCCACGTCCGCGCCCGGATCGAGAACATCTACGCCCACACCGGCTTCGCGGGCATCGACCCGCAGGACCTCCGGGGACGTTTCCGCTGGTGGGGCCTCTACACCCAGCGCCGGCAGGGCATCGACGGCGGCCGTACGGCCGTGCTCGAGCCGCACGAGCTCGAGGACGAGTACTTCATGCTCCGCGTCCGCATCGACGGCGGCGGCCTCAACCTCGCCCAGCTGCGTACCATCGCGGAGATCTCCACCGAGTTCGCCCGCGACTCCGCCGACATCACCGACCGGCAGAACATCCAGCTGCACTGGATCCGCATCGAGGACATGCCGGAGATCTGGCGCCGCCTCGAGGCGGTCGGCCTGCAGACCACCGAGGCCTGCGGCGACTGCCCCCGCGTCGTGCTGGGCAGCCCGGTCGCCGGCATCTCGGTCGACGAGGTCCTCGACCCCACGCCGGCCATCGACACGATCCTCGAGCGGTACATCGGCGACCCCCGCTACTCCAACCTGCCGCGCAAGTTCAAGACGTCGATCTCGTGGCTGGCCGACACCCCGCACGAGGTCAACGACATCGCGATGCTCGGCGTCGTGCACCCGCAGCACGGGCCGGGCTTCGACCTGTGGGTCGGCGGCGGGCTCTCCACCAACCCGCGGCTCGCCGAGCGGCTGGGCGTCTGGGTCCCGCTCGAGGAGATCCCGGACGTCTGGGAGGGCGTCGTCGGGATCTTCCGCGACTACGGCTACCGGCGCCTGCGCAACCGCGCCCGGCTCAAGTTCCTCCTCGCCGACTGGGGCGTGGCGAAGTTCCGCGAGATCCTCGAGAAGGAATACCTGGGCCGCGCCCTGATCGACGGGCCGCCGCCGGTGCTGCCGGAGAAGCCGATCGACCACATCGGCGTCTACAAGCAGGTCGACGGGCTCAACTACATCGGCGCCGCCCCGGTCGTCGGGCGTTCTTCGGGCACGCAGCTCAGCCGGCTGGCCGACCTGGTGGCGGCGCACGGATCAGACCGGGTGCGCCTCACCCCGTACCAGAAGCTTCTGGTCCTTGATATCGCGGACGACCAGGTGGAACCGATGATCCGGGGCCTGCGCGCGATCGGGCTGGAGGCCCGGCCTTCCGCCTGGCGGCGCGGCACCATGGCCTGCACCGGCATCGAGTACTGCAAGCTCGCGATCGTCGAGACCAAGGCGCGCGGCGAGGAGCTGGTGGCCCGCCTCGAGGACCGGCTCAAGGACTTCGACGCCGACATCTCGATCCATCTCAACGGCTGCCCGAACGCCTGCGCCCGCACCCAGGTCGCCGACATCGGGCTCAAGGGGCAGCTGGTCATGAACGCCCACGGCGAGCAGGTCGAGGGCTTCCAGATCCACCTCGGCGGTGGGCTCGGCATGGCGAAGGGCCAGACGGCCGGCTTCGGCCGCAAGCTGCGCGGTCTCAAGGCGACCGCCGAAGAGCTTCCCGAGTACGTCGAGAGAGTCGCTCGTCGCTACCTGGAGGGGCGCACCGACGGCGAGGCGTTCGCCGACTGGGTCGTCCGGGCCGACGAGGAGTTGCTCAAATGAGTGACGCCCGATCCACCCCGCTGTACTGCCCCTACTGCGGCGAAGAGGACCTCTACCCGAACGAGGCCTCGCACGGGGCGTGGGAGTGCCACTCCTGTGCCCGAGTCTTCACGGTCAAGTTCAACGGGCTGCTTTCCAAGGGAGTGAACCGATGACTGTCGTGACCGCCGCCGGCCTCGGCCTGGTGACCCTGGGGTCCCCGGCCGCCCCGGCCGATCCTTCCCGCCGGTCTCCCGCGGAGCTGTCGGCGCTGGCCGCCGACGGTGCCGCACTGCTGGCCGACGCGCCGGCCGAGGAGATCGCCCGCTGGGCCGCCTCGACCTTCGGCGACCGGTTCTGCGTGACCAGCTCGATGGCCGACGCGGTGGTGGCGCATCTGTTCTCGCGCGTCGCGCCGGGCGTCGACGTCGTCTTCCTCGACACGGGCCTGCACTTCCCGGAGACGCTGAAGGTGCGCGACATCGTCGCCAGGACCATGAACGTCAACGTGCGCTCGATCCGGCCGCGGATGACGG
Source organism: Actinoplanes sp. NPDC049681 (assembly GCF_044465265.1). NCBI lineage: Bacteria > Bacillati > Actinomycetota > Actinomycetes > Micromonosporales > Micromonosporaceae > Actinoplanes > Actinoplanes sp. NPDC049681. Next base: position 694,005 of record NZ_JBITLP010000006.1, on the reverse strand, counting down.
TCGGCCAGCAGGACGGCGAGTTCGGGCCCCGGCTCTTCGCCCGCAACCCCGACGAGTGCTGCTTCCTGCGCAAGGTCGAGCCGCTGGAGCGCGCCCTGGCCGACTACGACTCGTGGGCCACCGGCCTGCGCCGCGACGAGTCCCCGACGCGCGCCAACACCCCGGTGGTGGCGTTCGACGCCAAGAAGGGCAAGGTCAAGGTCAACCCGATCGCGGCGTGGACCCAGGCCGACGTCGACCGGTACGTCTCCCGTTGGAACGTGCCGGTCAACGAGCTCTTCAAGAAGGGGTACGGGTCCATCGGATGCTGGCCGTGCACCCGGCGTACCAAGGCGGGGGAGGACCCGCGCGCGGGTCGCTGGGCGATGTTCGAGAAGACCGAATGCGGCCTGCACGTCTAGGGGTCGTCCTGGTCGCGCACGGCAGCCGGGATCCGCGTGCCGGGCGGGCCACCGAGGCGCTGGCCCAGGCCGTGCGCGCCCGGTATCCGGAGTGGGACGTGCGGGCGTCGTACCTCGACCACAGCGTGCCGCGGCCGCGTCAGGTCCTCGCCTCGTTGGAGGCGGCCGGGCATCGGCGCGCGGTGATGGTGCCGTTGCTGCTCACCTGCGCCTATCACGGCAGGGTCGACGTGCCCGGCGAGATCACCGCGGCGCGGGCCGAGGGCGTACGGCTGGACGTGTCGCTGTCGGACGTGCTGGGGCCGGTCGAAGGCGAGGTTCCGGGTCTGCTGCTCGACGGACTGGTGAGCCGGTTGTCCGGGGCCTCCTGCGATGCGCTGGTGCTCGCTGCCGCCGGCACCCGCAATGCCGCCGCTCGGGAGACCGTGCAGCTGGCCGCCGCGGCGCTCGGGGCTCGTCTCGGGGTGCCGTGCCGGGTGGCGTACGCCTCGGCCGCGCCTCCGCTGGCGGGCGACGCCGTTCGGGAGCTCCGGGCTGCGGGGCATGAACGGGTCGGCCTGGCGTCGTATTTCCTTGCTCCGGGGCTGCTGTGGGACGCCGCGGTGGCCTCTGCCCGGGAGGCGGGGGTCGATGGGGTGGCCGAGCCGCTGACCGACCGTGCCGAGGTGGCGGAGTTGGTCGGGGAGCGGGTGGCCGATGCCATCGCCTCCAAACCGGCTTTGCGCGCTGCCTGACCGCCGGCCGGGCACCCAGCCGCATGTCACGACCGCCGGTGCGCGCCAGTCCGGGCCGCGCGAATGGCGGTGCGCGTGCCGGGGCGTAGTGACTGGGGTCACGGGCGGGGTGCTGCCTGATGCATTCTCGGAGTCGCGCCATGGCTCGAGCTTTCGTTCGCGTCGTTTCCGGCGGATCAGGGCCGGCTATGACGCGCGTGACAGTGCGTGGTGTCGATGATCACCGCGGCGCCGGGTTGCGGGAGCGGGAATCGGGTGCGATGCCCAAAAGCTCGTCCACATCGGAGAGTGAGCGGGCGGAGACTAATGGTGTCAACGATTGCGATGATTTCGAGATCATTTCGCGAAGTTCCGTTGATCTCTTTCCGACCCTTGTTCGGGATCGCTTGGCGTAATCGGTCGGGGACTTTGGATGACCCCGGACAGCACGACGCCCCGGCACCGTCATGGGCCCGGGGCGCGAATGCTGTGAGGGATTGTTCAGGCGGTGGGAGCTCCGACCCGAAGGCCGCCGCGACGCTTCACGGCACGCCGTTCGTCCTCGCTCATACCGCCCCATACGCCGGCGTCCTGACCCGACTCGAGGGCCCACTGCAGGCACGACTCGGTCACGGGGCACCGGCGGCACACGGCCTTGGCCTGCTCGACCTGCAGGAGCGCGGGGCCGGACGTCCCGATCGGGAAGAACAGCTCCGGGTCCTCGTCGCGGCAGATCGCATCGTGGCGCCAGTCCATGGCGGCAACACTCCTTGTTTCGGATGGGGTAGAGAAAATGGTGCGGACTTACTGACTTACTTTTATCTGCATACGCCGTGACGACCGACGGACAGCGTTCGTACGATCACCAGTGCGTGAGCAAGCTTTGTGCAGGAGGCCGTTTCGCGCCTTCTGGATTAGGAACGCGGGCGAGCGGCATCCGGTTACTTCTTATCGCTTGTGAATGCTTTCACGAACTCCCGCGATGTCAAGGGTAGCGCTCGGAAAATCTCCGGGCGGGTGAGCTAGCTCACGACCCTTTTGTCCGGTTCCGAGGCTTCCCCCGGTGCCGGCTCATGAACGCTCCCATCAATGTAGTACGGTACCCGCCGCGTTGCCGACCTTTTGCCCGTTGTTTCTGTAACGGATCGTGAGGGGTGCTCCGACCCCGGCTACCCGATCCTCAGCAGATCACACGCAGCGCCTCGGGAACGGACAGGAAGTGCACCTTCTGGCGCTCTCCCAGGTAGTCCCCGTCCAGTTGGAAGGCTTGAGGCCGGGCCGCGATGACGGTGAACTCGGCCTGATCGTGCATGCGGAGCACGTTGCGACCGTGGGGATCGCCACGCCGTGCCGTAATTTGGGTAACTGTGCGTGTTGTGCTCGCCACTCCTAGGCTACGAAGGGCCAGGACGTCAAGTCCCCGGTCGAACGATGCCTGCGGGTTGGGGTTGATCGCACGGTCCCCGACATAGGTCCACGGGGCGGTGTTCTGAATGATGACGGTCCCCAGTCCGGTTTCCGGTTCCTCGCCCGGGCGCTCGATCGACAACGGCGGCGCCTTGCGATCCTCACCGGACAGCACCTGACTGATGAGCGAGCGCACATAAAGGGCCGGAGTGGACGTACGGCCGCGCAGTCGCGCCTGTTCCACCCGCCGGGTCACCGCCGCGTCCAGACCGAGTCCGGCGGTGAAGGTGAAGTAGCGGTCGTCGGCGCGCCCGAGGCCGATGACCCGGTGCCGTCCCGAGCGGAGGCCGTCCAGGATCACACCGGTGCCCTCGACCCAGTCGCGCGGCAGACCCAGCGCCCGGGCGAAGACGTTCGTGGACCCACCCGGCACCACCGCGAGCGCCGGCAGCCGGTAGGCCGGGGACGTACCGGAGGACGTCAGGCCGGGATCGGCGGTCATCAGCCCGTTGACGGCCTCGTTGATCGTGCCGTCACCGCCGAGGGTCACCACCACGTCGACGCCGTTCTCGGCCGCCTTGCGGGCCAGCGCGGTCGCGTGGCCGCGCTTGAGGGTGTACTCCACCGACAGCTCGACCTGGCTCCGCAGCGCCCGGACCAGCACGTCCCGGCTGCGTTCACTCGTCGTGGTGGCCTTGGGGTTAACCACCAGTAGCGCTCGCATGGGCGGCACTGTACCTCCCGGACCCGCGCCGGGCAGGCCGGTATCGTACAGCGGTGACCCCTCCGGATGTGCGATCTCCCGAAACGCTGGTATGGGCGGTACGCCTGCTCTTCGCCGAGTTCGCGGGGCTGGCCGTGCTCACGGCGTACCTGATCGTCCTCGATCTGACGGCAGAACCCGGCAGCATCGCGGTGGCCGTCTCGCTCACCGTGCCGCCCGCCCTGGGCGCCGGCGCGGTCTTCCTCGTCGCCCGCGGGCTGGCGCGACGCTCGGCCCGGGCCCGCGGTCCGGCGATCGTCGTCCAGCTCTTCGTCATCGCTACCGGGGGATTCCTGCTGCAGACCGGCCCGGTGTGGGCGGGCGCGGCGTTGATGCTGCTGGGGGTCGGCGTCGCGGTGCTCTGCCTGCTCCCAGCCACGACGGCCGCGCTGGGGCTCGACTGATGTCATAGCCCTTCCCACCAGCGCCGAAAGGCCTACGCTGAGTGGGGCGGATCACAAGGGGGTGAGCGAGTGACCGGATCGACGGTGCGCCCGCCGGCATACCAGCTACTGGCGGACGAACTGCGCGAGGAGATCACGTCCGGGCGGCTGCAGCCCGGCGAGCGCCTGCCACCGGAGCCCGAGCTCTGCGTACGGTCCGGCGTGAGCCGCAGCACCGTACGCGAAGCCCTGCGCCTGCTCGCCAGCCAGCACCTGATCGTCACCACCCGTGGCGTGACGGGCGGCAGCTTCGTCGCCCACCCGGACGCCGAGCAACTCTCCGAGGCGCTCTCCACCGGCCTCACCCTGCTCACCAACTCGGCCGAGGTCGGCCTGGTCGACCTGCTGGAGCTGCGCCGAGCGGTGGAGATCCCGGCCGCGGGCCTGGCCGCCCAGCGCCGCACCGACGCCCACCTGGTCGAGATGCGCGGCGCGATGTTCGACCCGGACTTCGACGAACTCGACACGATGCTGGCCGCGCACGCCGCGTTCCACGCGGCGGTGGTGTCGGCGACGTGCAATCCGCTGTTCGAGCTGGTGACCCGGCCGCTGTATCACGTGACGTACGGGGAAGAGGTCGTGGAGGCGCTGCCGGACGGGTACTGGACGCGGATCGATGCGGATCATCGGGATCTGCTGGCCTGCGTGCGGGACCGGGATGCGGCGGCGGCTATGGAGGTCGGCCGGCGTCATCTGGATTACATCACCGAGGCGATGGCGCGCTGAGGGGCTGCGCTGTCCTGGCGGCGCTTCGTTGCGGGCCGGCGGTTGGCTTCGTCCTGGGGGTTCGCTTCGGCCTGGTGATTCGCTTCGGGCCGGCGGTTGGCTTCGGGCCGGCGGTTGGCTTCGGGCCGGCGGTTGGCTTCGGGCCGGCGGTTGGCTTCGGGCCGGCGGTTGGCTTCGGGCCGGTGGTTGGCTTCGGGCCGGTGGTTGGCTTCGGGCCGGTGGTTGGCTTCGGGCCGGTGGTTGGCTTCGGGCCGGTGGTTGGCTTCGGGCCGGCGGTTTTCGTCGGTCTGGTTCGCGGTTTAGTTCTCGGTGCGGCGGGTGAGCAGCCGGATTGTCGCGTGCCGGCCGGTCGCTTCCGCGGAGGCGGACGTGGTCAGCGCGGTCAGCACCTTCCACGCGAACGACGACTCGGACGGGAGCCGGGCCCCTCGCACCGTCGCGACCGTCACCTCGACGGTCAGCGCGTCATCGGTCACCGCGAAGCGGCATTCGAGGTCGGCGCCGCGGGTCGCGATCGCGAGCAGCATGGCGCAGGCCTCGTCGACCGCGATGCGCAGGTCCTCGATCTCATCGAGCGCGAAATGCAGGCGGGCCGCGAGGCCGGCTGTCGCCGTGCGCAGCACTCCGAGATAGCCGCCGTCGGCGGGCACGGTGAGCAGCACGACGTCGTCACCGAACGCCGGCTCCGAATGCGTTGTCTGAAGCTGAGTCACCGACCCCATCCTCCCGATGGTCGAGACTCTAGCGCTTGACGGGGGAGGCCCGCTCGGCGAGTCGGCCCAGGGCGGCACCGGTCAGCCGGTAGGGGAGCCAGTTTTCGGTGACGGTGGCCCCGATCGCGGCGTAGAAGTCGGCCGCGGGATTCCAGTCCAGCATCACCCACTCGAGGCGCCGGTACCCCCGTTCGACGCAGATCCGGGCGAGCTCGGCCAGCAACGCGGCGCCCGCTCCGGTGCCACGGTGCCCCGGGCGGACGTACAGGTCCTCGAGGTAGATCCCGTGGACCCCCTCCCAGGTGGAGAAGTTGAGGAACCACAGGGCCATGCCGTAAGGAGCGTCGTTCTCGTCGACGGCCACATGCCCGAACAGAGCGGGCCGGTCCCCGAAGAGCGCCTCCGTCAGCCGGTCCTCGGTGAGCACGCACGACTGCGGCTCACGTTCGAACTCGGCCAGCTCATGCACCATGGCGACGACGGCCGGCACGTCCGAGGGACGCGCCGGCCGTATCCGTGGAGCCGGCTCGCGGACGAGCCGCCCCCTGGTGTCGCTCACGCCTGCTTGGTCTCCCAGAAGATCTTCGAGATCTCCTCGATCTTCGCCAGCAGCTGCTCGCCCACCGCGGGGTCCATGGAGCCCTTGGCCCCGGAGGCGCCGGCGAGCTTGGTGGCCTCGTTGAACAGCTGGTTCAGGTTCGGGTACTTCTCGAAGTGCGGAGCCTTGAAGTAGTCGGTCCACAGCACCCACAGGTGGTGCTTGACCAGGTCGGCCCGCTGCTCCTTGATCATGATGGCGCGCGTGCGGAACTCGGGGTCGGTGTTCGCCTGGTACTTCTCGGCGATGGCCTTCACCGACTCCGCCTCGATGCGAGCCTGAGCGGGGTCGTACACCCCACAGGGCAGGTCGCAGTGCGCGCTGACGACAGTGCGCGGCGTGAAGATACGCGGAAGTCGCATCGGGACCCCTCCATGAGTTTTGCGATGATCCGGTCTGACACTACCCCTTACACGTCAACGCATACTCGACGCGGGATTGATGCCATGAGGTTGCAACTGCCGCTCTTCGCCGTACTGGTGCAGGGGCCTTCCATGGCACCCACCCTGCGCTCGGGAGACGCCCTGATCGTGCGGCGGACGCGGCGGATCCGCGAGGGTGACGTCGTGGTCGCCCGCTTCCGTTCCCGGCCCGACCTGCTGGTCGTGAAACGCGCCGTCCGTGCCCAGGACCAGGGCTGGTGGCTACGCGGGGACAACGACTTCGTCACGGACGACTCGCGAGCGTACGGGGTGGCGGATGTCATCGGACGTGTGATGTTTCGCTACTGGCCTCGACCGGGTGGGCTAAGTTAATGTCCAGTAACCGCAGCACACCGAAGTCTTGCGGTTGCTTTACCGGGTGACCCCCGCATCGCACGTCGGTTCGCGCAGACTCGCGCATCAGGACCGGCTGGCACACCGACGTTCCGATGCGTTGTCTGGAGTCCTCGTGTCTTTCTTCAGCTTTGAGATCGATCCCGCCTTGGCCGCCGACCCCGTCTTCGACCTGCACAAGCGGGGCAAGATGGCCGTCTCCGCCACTGTTCCGCTGTCCAGCCGTGACGACCTGTCGCTCGCCTACACCCCCGGCGTGGCGCGCGTCTGCGAGGCGATCGCGGCCGACGAGGACCTGCACCACGACTACACGTGGACCGGCAACACCGTCGCGGTGGTCACCGACGGCTCCGCGGTCCTCGGCCTGGGCAACATCGGCCCGAAGGCCGCCATGCCGGTCATGGAGGGCAAGGCGATCCTGTTCAAGCAGTTCGGGGGCGTCGACGCCGTGCCGATCTGCCTCGACACGCAGGACATCGAGGGCATCATCGCCGTGGTCAAGGCCCTGGGCCCGTCCTTCGGCGGCATCAACCTCGAGGACATCAGCGCACCCCGCTGCTTCGAGATCGAACGGCGTCTGGACGACGCCCTCGACATCCCCGTCTTCCACGACGACCAGCACGGCACCGCCATCGTCGTGCTCGCCGCGCTGCGCAACGCGGTCACCCTGCTCGGCCGCCGCTTCGCCGACCTGCGCGTCGTCGTCAGCGGCGCGGGAGCGGCCGGCGTGGCCATCACGGACACGCTGATCGCCGCGGGCATCGAGGGCGCCAACATGATCGTCTGCGACTCGAAGGGCATCATCCACGCCGACCGGCCCGGCCTCAGCGGCGTGAAGGAGGCCCTGGCGCACGGAACCAACTACTCCGGGCGCACGGGAGGCATCAAGGAGGCGCTGATCGGCGCTGACGTCCTCATCGGCGTGTCCGGCGGGCACATCCCCGAGGCCGCGGTGGCCGGGATGGCGCCCGGAGGAATCATCTTCGCGCTGGCCAACCCGACGCCCGAGGTCCCGCCGACGATCGCCCACAAGTACGCCTCGATCGTGGCGACCGGCCGCAGCGACTTCCCCAACCAGATCAACAACGTGCTGGCGTTCCCGGGCATCTTCCGCGGAGCCCTCGACGCCCGGGCGACCCGCATCACGGAACGGATGAAGGTGGCCGCGGCCGAGGCGATCGCCGAGGTCATCGCCGACGACCTCCGCCCCGACCAGATCGTGCCGTCGGCGCTGGACCCCCGGGTCGCTCCTGCCGTGGCGGCGGCGGTCGCCCGAGCCGCGGAACGTGACGGGGTCGCGCGGTTGAGATCTGCTGAGCCGTCGCCCGTCCCGGCGTCGTCGGCCCCGGTCCGGCCGTCGCCCGCGGCGACCCTCACGGGGCCTACTGTTCCGGCTCATTCCTGACGCCTCCTCGTTCGTCTTTCGCGCGGGGCCGGGCCTACGGTTCCGGCTCGTTCCTGAGGCCTCCGCGCTCGTCCTTTTTGCGCGGGCGCCGGGCCTACTGTTCCGGCTCGTTCTTGAGGCCTCCGCGCTCGTCCTTCGCGCGGCGGCCGGTCCTTCGGGGCCGGCCGCCGGTTCGCTGCGTGCCTGGGCTTCGGCTTGCCGACCGATTCTTGCGCGTCTGGGCTGGGTGGCTGCCGTTATCCACATCGGGTCAGCTCGCCCGGGATATCCGCGCTGTGGCCTGCGTCCGCACGTCCACAACCGGCGCCCCAGCCGGTTATCCACAGCGGGGAGCGTGGTGGGTGGCGAGCTCCCGTACCGGTGACTAGCGTTCCTGGCATGCGCGCCGCCTACGCCAGTGCCACGAAGCCTGACGAACCCCTCGCCGCCCTCACCGTCGGCGACCTGCCCGAGCCCTCGCCGCCCGAGGGCTGGGTCACGGTCGACATCCGAGCCAGCTCCCTCAACCACCACGAGATCTGGTCCCTGCGGGGAGTGGGCCTGCCGGCCGACCGGCTCCCGATGATCCTCGGCTGCGACGCGTCCGGAGTCGATGCGCAGGGCAACGAGGTCGTCGTCTATCCGGTCGTCGAAGACCCGCAGGATCCGCGCGGCTACTCGCTGCTCTCCGAGCGGTGGCCGGGCACGCTGGCCGAGCGCGTGGCCGTACCGGCCGAGAACCTGGTGCCCAAGCCGGCCGGGATCTCCTTCCTCGACGCGGCGTGCCTGCCGACGGCCTGGCTGACGGCGTACCACATGCTCACCGCGCGCGGCCGCGTCGCCGAGGCCGAAGCGGTGCTGGTCCAGGGAGCCGGCGGCGGCGTCGCGACCGCCGCGGTCATGCTGGCCGCAGCCCTGGGCAAACGGGTGTACGCGACCAGCAGAGACGCCGCCAAGCGGGAGAAGATCGCCGAACTGGGCGCTACGGCGGTGGAACCGGGTGCTCGCCTCCCGGAACGTGTGGAAGTGGTCATCGAGTCGGTCGGCGCCCCCACGTTCGAGCACTCCCTGAAATGCGCAGCCCCGGGCGCCCGCATCGTCGTGTGCGGGGCGACCGGAGGCCCGTTCCCGAAGGTCGACCTCCGCCGCGTCTTCGCCATGCAGCTGGAGATCCTGGGCAGCACGATGGGCACGGGTCCGGAACTCGCCGCGCTGCTCGAGCTGTGCGTGACCAAGGACATCCGGCCGGTCATCGACTCGACGTACGGCTTCTCGGCGGTGGCGGATGCTTTTGCGAGGCTGAACTCGGGGGAGGTGTTCGGGAAGGTCGCTATCGACCACCTGCACTGACGGAGAGCGGGCATCGGGGGTGGAGGCGCCGACGCGTGGCGCCGCGCCCGGCGTAGAGCTTCACGGCGGCTGGTGAGGAGCTTCGCGGCGGCTGGCGTCGAGGTGCATGGCGGCCGGCGGGGAGCTCCACACCGGCCGGCCGGGCCGCCCTGGATGGGCTTGCCGCTCCGCCGCTCCGGTCTAGCCGATCTAGCCGAGCAATCGCACGACCGGCATCAGCGGCTTCAGAGGCGGTCGATCAGGTTCTTGGTGCCGGCTAGCCGCTTCCGGGCGGCCGCGTCGTCGTACAGAGCCCACCGCCAGAAGTCCGTCGTCGCCGCGGCCACCAGTGAGAACTCTTTGCCGCTTCGCGGTGTCACGTGTCCGCCCTGCGGCAACGTCAGCATCGCCTTGGGCCATGGCACGGCCTCGAAGGCGGCGAGCCCGTCGGCGTACCTCACGGTCCGGTCGAGCTTGCCGTGCACGAACAGAACCGAAGTCTTCGGCCCGGAGAACGGCGAAGGCAGCAGCTGCCGCCCGGCGAGCACCACCGCGGCCGCGAGGCGGTTGTCGCGGTTGCCGGAGAGCATGCCGAGTGTCGTGATACCGCCGCCCGAATGCCCGGCTGCGGCCACGTGGTGCTCATCCAGCCGGTTCTCCAGGGGATCGCCTTTCTTGCGGTCGAGTGCGAGGACCTTGGTGAGGACGTACGAGGCATCGGCGGGCTGGTTGACGAGGTCCAGCACGTTGAAGTCGGAGATCCCGTAGGACGTATGCGGGTAGGCGGCGCCGGCGACCACGAAACCGGCGCGGACCCAGTAGGTGAGGAGCGTGGCGTAGTCGCTGGGCTGGCTGGTCAGCCCGTGACTGAAGACGATGACCGGGAACGGGCCGTCGCCGCTCGCGGGGTACCAGATCGTGGTCGGCAGCGGCCGGTCCGGGCCCCGGCTGAGCTTCATCTTGCGTACGGCGACCGCGAACGTCCGACCCGGCGCCTTGCCGACCGGGCCGCCGCTGCTGGTACCGGCATCACCGGTCGCACTCGGCCGCGCGGCTACGGACGGCGGCGGGGAAGCAGCCGGCGTAGCGGGCGTACTGCGGACGCCCGCCGGCCCGGACGAGGACGTCGAGGGCGAGGACGAGCACGAGGTGAGCATGCCGGAAACCGTCACGGCAGCGATCAACAGCGCGGCGGCCCGGCGTCCCACCCGCCCATTGTGCCCGCGCCCGGTAACCATCGTCCGGTGATCGTCGGACGAAGCGCGGCCGGGCGGTGTCAGGCGTGCGGGGCGCCCTTGTCCAGAGCCGCTTGCAGGCGGGCGATGTCTGCGGCGTCCTTGGTGCGGCGGGGCAATCCGGGCACCCACACCGGCATCATGCGCTTGATCTCGATCTGTGCGCGGGGGCTGACGATCCGGCAACGCACGCCCTCGATGCAGGCGAGCGGTCCGTCCAGGAGATCGGGCGGCCAGCGCTCTCCCGCGTACGGGCCGCCGGCGACCGTCGGGCAGCCGTCTCGGTCGCGGGCGAACAGCGCGATGCCGACGTCCACCCCGTCCGGGCTGACGAGATCTCGCTGCTGCTCGGGTGCGGGCCGTCGACCGCCGGCTCCGTCCACAGGTACGGCCACCGACGGCGCGCCCCCAGGTGGTTGCGGCGCGAGCGGAGAGCCAGCGGGCTGGTGCGGATCGGGTACGTGCGTCGATATCGCGGTCTCGTGCAGCTCGGGTCGAGGCGGGTCGGCGTACGGCCCGGGATCATCACGGTAGCCCCGGGCATGCAGCAAGGTGACCAGCCGATCGGCGTCCCGGGCCGCGCAGAACAAGTCGACGTCGCGATGCGGTCGGGTCACCTCGCCGAGGAAGAAGTCCATCGCCCAGCCGCCTCGGAGCCAGACCGCCATCCCGGCTTGGTCGCAGACGCCGACGATTTCGGCGATCACGCGTAGCTGATCGTCTGGGTTCACTGCGTCAGGCTAGGTCGTCGGGGATGGTGGCAAACAGGCGATTTTACCCATCCGGACACTCCCACGGACGGGTGAATCTCCTGACGGCACCGCGAATGCCCTGGTAGCGGCCGAGTGGGCCTGGATACGAGGTGGAGGGCTTCGCTATGGTCGTCCGCATGTCTGACAACAGCGTCGACCCGAGCGGCAACACCGAGGCGTTTCGTGCCTTCACCCAGAAAACGCCGGAGGAGCCCGCTGCGGCTTCCAAGACTCCGCTGATCATCGGCGGGGTGGTGGTCGCGGTCGTCCTCATCGCGATCATCGCCTGGCTTGCCGTCGGCTGACCTGGCGTCGGTTCGCGGTCGCATGCATGCGCTGCGGCCATGACCGCCACCAGGTCGATCACTTTTATCCGCCGGCGACCGACCAGTGCCGCCCGAGCCGCCACCGGGCGGGCACGCGGAGGTCTGCGCGGCTCGTGCGCCGGGCGAACGGGTCGGCGGGTCAGGTTTCCACAGCCTTCCGAGCCTGCTCGGCGATCTCGGCTTCCTCGTCCGTGGGCACCACGCAGACCTTCACCCGGGCTCCGTCCGGGGAGATGATGCGGTCGCCGTGCTCGTTGCGCGCCGGGTCGACCTCGATGCCCAGGGCGGACAAGCCGCTCAGGGACGCGGCGCGGACCTCGGCGGAATTCTCGCCCACGCCGGCCGTGAAGGTGATCGCGTCGGCGCCGCCCAGGAGGGCCAGGTACGAGCCCACGTATTCGCGGAGGCGTCGGCAGTAGACGTCGAACGCCAGGGTCGCCGCGGGCTCGCCGTCGGTGCGGCGGCGTTGGATTTCTCGCATGTCGTTGGCGCCGGCCAGGCCTTGGAGACCGCCGCCGCGGGTGAGGGAGCGTTCGATCTCTTCGATGGGCAGGCCGGCGACCCGGTGCAGGTGGAAGATCACCGTGGGGTCGATGTCGCCGCTGCGGGTGCCCATCACGAGGCCGGACAGGGGCGACAGGCCCATCGACGTCGCGACGCTGCGGCCGCCGTGGACCGCGCAGGCGCTGGCGCCGTTGCCGAGGTGCAGCGTGATCACCTTGGCGTCGTCCAGCGGCAGACCTAGTAGCTCCGCCGTGCGGCGTGCGACGTACGCGTGGGACGTACCGTGGAATCCGTAGCGCCGGACCTGCCACCGGGCCGCCAGGTCCGCATCGATGGCATAGGTGACGCCGTCCGGCGCGATGCTCTGGTGGAACGCCGTGTCGAAGACGGCGACCTGCGGAACCTCGGGCAGCAGCTTGCGTGCGACGGCGATGCCGCTCAGCGCCGGGGGGTTGTGCAGGGGCGCGAGCGGCACCAGGCCCTCGATCGCCGTGACGACCTTGTCGTCGATGACGGTGGCGGCGCTGAAGAGGCTGCCGCCGTGCACCACCCGGTGGCCGACCGCGCCGAGGCCGGACAGATCGACCGTCTCCATCACCTGCTGGAGCGCGGCGGCGTGGTCGGCCGCCTCGCCGCCGGGCTCGCCGATCCGCTCGATGAGCCCCTTGGCCGACGTCTCCGGCGGGGAGCCCGCCGCGCGACCCGGTGAAGCGAACAGGCGGTATTTGACCGAGGACGATCCGCAGTTCAGCACCAGGATCTTCATGACCCTGCCTGGATCGCCGTGATGGCCACTGTGTTCACGATGTCCTTCACCGTCGCGCCGCGGGAGAGGTCGTTGACCGGGCGGCGGAGGCCTTGCATGACCGGGCCCACCGCGACCGCGTTGGCCGAGCGCTGGACCGCCTTGTACGTGTTGTTGCCCGTGTTCAGGTCGGGGAAGACGAAGACCGTGGCCTTGCCCGCCACCTCGCTGTCCGGGAGCTTCGTGGCCGCCACGGCGGGGTCGATCGCCGCGTCGTACTGGATGGGGCCTTCCACGGGCAGGTCGGGGCGGCGTTCCCGGACGAGGGCGGTGGCCGCCGCGACCTTTTCGACGTCGGCGCCCGCGCCCGAGCTGCCCGTCGAATAGGACAGCATCGCCACCCGGGGCTCGATGCCGAAGGCCGCGGCCGTCTGGGCGGACGAGAGGGCGATGTCCGCGAGCTGGGCGGCGTCGGGGTCCGGGTTGACGGCGCAGTCGCCGTACACGAGGACGCGGTCGGCCAGCAGCATGAAGAAGACGCTGGACGCGACCGAGACCTCGGGGACGGTCTTGATGATTTCGAAGGCGGGCCGGATGGTGGCGGCCGTGGTGTGGTTGGCGCCGGAGACCATGCCGTCGGCAAGGCCGGAGGCGACCATCATCGTGCCGAAGTAGTTGACGTCGCGGACCACGTCGTATGCCAGGTCGAGCGTGACGGCCTTGTGTTTGCGCAGCTCCGCGTAGCGTTCGGCGAAGCCGTCGCGCCAGCCGCTCGTCGCCGGGTCGACCAGCCGGGCGGCACCGACGTCCACGCCCACCTCGCGGGCCCGCCGGGTGATCTCGGCCGGGTCGCCCAGCAGGGTGAGGTCGGCGACGCCGCGCCGCAGCAGGGTCTCGGTGGCGCGCAGGATGCGTTCGTCGGTGCCCTCGGGGAGCACGAGGTGGCGCCGGTCGCCGCGGGCCCGTTCGATGAGGTCGTTCTCGAACATCAGCGGGGTGACGCGGCTGGAACGCGTGACGTCGAGCAGCCGGGTGAGCTCCGCGGTGTCGACGTGCTCCTCGAACGCGCCGAGCGCCGCCTCGACCTTGCGCGGCGTGCCGGCGCTGAGGCGCGCCTGGATGCGGCCCGCCGCGCTGACCGTGGTGTAGCTGTCGGTCTGCACGACCAGCATCGCGAGCCCGGTGTTGAGCCGCTCGATCACCCGCACGGCGCGCGGGTCGGGGAACTCGCCGATGGTCAGGACCAGGCCGGCCAGGGTGACGTTGCCGGCGGCGTGTGCGGCGCTCGCGGCGACGAGCAGGTCGGCGCGGTCGCCGGGGGTGATGACCAGCGCCCCGTCGGTGAGGTGGTCGAGCACCGCCGGCACGTGCGCGGCCCCGACGACGTAGTCGAGCACGTCGCGGTCCAGCGCGGCGTCGCCGCCGGTCACCACGGTCGCGTCGAGCGCGGCGGCCACCTCCGCGACGGTCGGCGCGGCGACGGCCGGCACCTCGGGGATCGTCCACACCGGCACGGGCAGGCCGTCGGGCGTGGGAACACCGTCGGGCACCCGGTTGGCGATCACGGCCAGCACGGTCGCTTGGAGATCGACGAGCGAGTGGTACGCCGAGCGCACCGCGGCCCCCAGATCGGTCCGCCGCCCCTGCCCGCTGACGACCGGCACCACCACGCTGCCGAACTCGGTGGCGAGGCGGGCGTTGAAGGCCAGCTCGCGGGGGAGCTCGTCGTGGCTGTCGTCCAGCCCGTCGGAGAAGTCGCTGCCCACCACGACGACCGATCCGCATCGCCGCTCGACGGCTCGGTAGCGCTCGACGATGCGGGAGATGAGCTCCTCGCGCCGGCCGTCGGCCACCAGCGTGGCGGCCTCGGCCATCGTGACGCCGTAGGAGTCGTCATGTCCGGCTGCGAGAGGGTAACGGCTGGCCAGCAGGGTCAGCAGCGGATCCTTGCCGGGGCCGGGCACCAGCGGCCGGAAGACGCCGATGCGGGCGACCTGCCGGGACAGGAGCTCGACCAGCCCGAGGGCGACGGTTCCCTTGCCGACACCGGGACCCAGACCGGCGACGTAGACGCTGCTTGCCACAGTCTCAACCTACCGGCCCGGCCATCATCGTGCCGGGGCGTCGCCCGACCCTGTGGACAACCGCAGATAGGCCTCCGGGCCGTCCAGGAACCGCCGCCAGTGCGCGACGATCTCGAGGTCGGACCAGCTCGTACGCCGGATGCCGTGCGCGTCCAGCTCGAGGATCGTCGCGCCCGGCAGGGCGGTGAGCACCGGAGAGTGGGTCGCGACGACGACCTGGGCGCCGTCCGCGCGCAGCGCGTCGAGCCGGGCGAGCAGCCCGAGCGTCGAGGTGAAGGACAGGGGTGCCTCGGGCTCGTCCATCAGGTAGAAGCCGTAGCCGCGGAACTTGCGCGCGAGCAGTTCCAGGAAGCCCTCGCCGTGGCTGCGGTCGTGCAGGTCGCCGTCCGGGGATCCCGGCAGGTTCTCCAGGTACGTGTAAAGCCCGTGCATCGTCTCGGCGCGCAGGAAATACGCGTTCGCACGCCGCCCCGGTGTCCGGATCACCTTCAGCGCCTCACCCAGCGGTGACTCGGTGACCCGGCTGCTGTGCCGGGCGTCGCGCGAGCCGCCCTCCGGGTTGAGGCCGTGGGTGGTGGCGAGGGCCTCGATGATCGTCGACTTGCCGGACCCGTTCTCGCCGACGAGGAACGTCACCCCGGCCGGGATGTTCAGGCCGTGGTCGAGCAGTGCCGCCACGGCCGGGATCCGGGCCCACCACGCGCTCCGGTCGATGACGACGCCCGGAGCGAGTTCCACGCGCCTGATGGGACGCGCGCTACTCCTCATCGTCCTCGTCGTCGCGGGCCAGCCAGGTCGCGAAGCGCTCGATCGGGGTCTCGAACTCCGGGTTGACGTCCACGAACGTGCGCAGCTGCTCGGCCACCCACTCCAGCGTCACGGTCTCCTCGCCGCGCCGCTCGACCAGCTCTTCGATGCCTCGATCGGTGAAGTACATGCTGCGAATCCTATGCAGCAGCGCCCCGCCGCGGACGACGGGGCGCTGCTCATCAGGGCTGGATCAGGGGCGCGGGAGCGCCGCCTCGATCAGGGCCGACTGCTCGGCCTCGTGCATCTTCGCCGAGCCGACCGCCGGTGCGGCCGCGGCCGGGCGGGAGATGCGCCGCAGCCGTACGCCTTCCAGGTGCTCCAGCAGGTTCAGCGCGACGAACGACCAGGCGCCCTGGTTGGCCGGCTCCTCCTGGACCCACGCGAAGTCCTCCGCGTTCGGGAACTGGTTGAGCACGGCCTTGAGCTCCTCGACGGGCAGCGGGTAGATCTGCTCCATCCGGATGATCGCCGTGTCCGTGCTGCCGCGCTCGGCGCGGGCCTGGAAGAGGTCGTAGTAGACCTTGCCCGAGCAGAGCAGCACCCGCTTGACGGCCGAGGCCTCCAACGGCTTGCCGTTGATGCCCGCGTCGCCCAGGACCGGCTGGAACGTGCCGTTGGTGAAGTCGGCGACCGACGACACCGCGAGCTTGTGGCGCAGCAGGGACTTGGGCGAGAAGACGACCAGCGGCTTGCGCTTGCTGGACAGGGCCTGGCGGCGCAGCAGGTGGAAGTAGTTGGCCGGGGTGGTCGGGTTGGCGACCCGCATGTTGTCCTGGGCGCAGAGCTGCAGGAACCGTTCCGGCCGGCCGGACGAGTGGTCCGGGCCCTGGCCCTCCTGGCCGTGCGGGAGCAGCAGCACCAGCGACGACTGCTGGCCCCACTTCACCTCGCCGGAGGAGATGAACTCGTCGACGATCGACTGCGCGCCGTTGACGAAGTCGCCGAACTGGGCCTCCCACAGGACCAGCGCGTCCGGGTTCTCCACCGAGTAGCCGTACTCGAAGCCCATCGCCGCGTACTCGCTGAGCAGCGAGTCGTGCACGAAGAAGCGGGCGTTGCCGGTGGCCAGCGTGGACAGCGGCAGGAAGTCGTCGCCGGTCTTGGCGTCGACGATGGAGGCGTGCCGCGAGGTGAAGGTGCCGCGGCGCGAGTCCTGGCCGGCGAGGCGGACGGTCACGCCCTGGGAGAGCAGCGAGCCGAACGCGATCAGCTCGCCGAAGCCCCAGTCGATGCCACCCTCGGTGGACATCTTGGCGCGCCGCTCGAGCAGCTGCTGGACGCGCTTGTGCGGCGTGAAGCCCTCCGGCAGGTCGACGTGCGCCTGCCCGACCGACTTGACCACCGCCGCGTCGACCGCGGTCTCGGTCGTGGGCTCCGGCTCCTCGGCGAGCGCGGGGCGCACTCGCGGGGGCGAGCCGGCGGTGTCCCGGGTGGCCTTGAAGACCTGCTCGAGCTGCGTCTGGTAGTCGCGCAGCTGCTCCTGGGCGTCGTCCACGGTGATGTCGCCGCGGCCGATCAGCTCCTCGGTGTACAGCTTGCGGACCGAGCGCTTGGTGTCGATGATCTGGTACATCCGCGGGTTGGTCATCGACGGGTCGTCGCCCTCGTTGTGGCCGCGGCGGCGGTAGCAGACGAGGTCGATGACGACGTCCTTGTTGAACGTCTGGCGGTATTCGAAGGCGAGCTTGGCCACCCGTACGACGGCCTCGGGGTCGTCGCCGTTCACGTGGAAGATCGGCGCCTGGATCATGCGCGCCACGTCGGTGGAGTAGAGCGACGAGCGGCTGTACTCCGGGGCGGTGGTGAAGCCGACCTGGTTGTTGACCACCACGTGGACGGTGCCGCCGGTGCGGTAGCCGCGCAGCTGCGACAGGTTGAGCGTCTCGGCGACCACACCCTGGCCGGCGAACGCGGCGTCGCCGTGGACCAGCACCGGAAGCACCGTATAGCCGTGCAGGCCCAGGTCGAGGCGGTCCTGCTTGGCGCGCACGATGCCCTCGAGCACCGGGTCGACGGCCTCCAGGTGGGACGGGTTGGCCACCACGCTGACGGTCGTGGAATTCTCGCCGTCGGGCGTCGTGTACTTGCCCGTCTGGCCGAGGTGGTACTTCACGTCGCCCGAGCCGTGCGCCGACTTCGGGTCCATCTGGCCCTCGAACTCGTTGAAGATCTTCTCGTACGGCTTGCCGACGATGTTCGCGAGCACGTTGAGGCGGCCGCGGTGGGCCATGCCGATGACCATCTCGTCGAGCCCGGCCTCGGCCGAGGACTGCAGGACGGCGTCGAGCAGCGGGATCAGCGACTCGCCGCCCTCGAGGGAGAAACGCTTCTGGCCGACGTACTTGGTCTGCAGGAAGGTCTCGAACGCCTCGGCGGCGTTGAGCCGGTTGAGCACGTGCTTCTGCTCGTCCGGGTCCGGCTTGGTGTACTTGATCTCGATCCGGTCCTGGATCCAGCGCCGCTCCTCGGGGCCCTGGATGTGCATGTACTCGATGCCGACCCGGCGGCAGTAGGTGTCGCGCAGCACGCCCAGCACGTCGCGCAGCTTCATCTTCTGCTTGCCGGCGAAGCCGCCGACCGGGAAGGTCCGGTCCAGGTCCCACAGGGTCAGGCCGTGCTGCAGCACGTCCAGGTCCGGGTGCCGGCGGATCTTGAACTCCAGCGGGTCGGTGTCGGCCATCAGGTGACCGCGGACCCGGTACGCGTGGATGAGCTCGACGACCCGCGCGGCCTTGTCGATCTGGCCCTCGGAGGTACGGGCGACGTCGCGCACCCACCGCACGGGCTCGTACGGGATCCGCAGCGAGGTGAAGATGTCGTCGTAGAACGAGTGCTCGCCGAGCAGGAACTCGTGCATCGCCTTGAGGAACTCGCCGGACTGCGCACCCTGGATGACCCGGTGGTCGTAGGTGCTGGTCAGCGTGGTGACCTTGCTGACGCCGTGGTCGGTGAGCATCTCGTCGGACATGCCGGAATACGGCGCGGGGTACTCCATCGCGCCGACGCCGATGATGGCGCTCTGGCCGCTCATCAGGCGCGGGATCGAGTGCACCGTGCCGATGCCGCCCGGGTTGGTGAGCGAGATGGTGGTGCCGGCGTAGTCGTCCATGGTCAGCTCGTTGCGCCGGGCGCGCCGGACCACGTCCTCGTACGCCTGCCAGAACTGCCGGAAGTCCATCTGCTCGCAGTTCTTGATGGAGGGCACCACGAGCGAGCGGGAGCCGTCCTTCTTGGCGAGGTCGATGGCGATGCCGAGGTTGATGTGCTCGGGCTGCACCATGGCGGGCTTGCCGTCGATCTCGGCGAAGGAGTTGTTCATCTCCGGGTTCGCCATGACGGAGCGGACCAGCGCCCAGCCGATGAGGTGGGTGAAGCTGACCTTGCCGCCGCGGCCCCGGGCCAGGTGGTTGTTGATCACGATGCGGTTGTCGACCAGCAGCTTGGCCGGGACGGCGCGCACCGAGGTGGCGGTCGGCACCTCCAAGGAGGCGTCCATGTTCTGCACGATGCGGGCGGCCACGCCGCGCAGCGTGGTGACCTTCGCGCCGGCCGGGGCGCTGCCGTTGGCGGCGGCCTTCGCGGGCGCCGGGGCGGCCTTCTGCGCGGCGGGCGCCGGTGCGGCGGCCGGCTTGGCAGCCGGAGCGGTGGCCGGGACGGTGGGCTTGACCGGGGCGACGGTCGAGGCGGCGGGAGCATCGGTGCCGGCCTTCTCGGCCGTGGCCTTCGCGTTGGCGGCCGTTGCCTCGTCGGGCGTGACGATCGAGCCCGTGGCCGTGGCCGGCTTGTAGTCGGCGAAGAAGTCGTGCCAGGCGGGGTCGACGCTGGTGGGGTCGGCCAGGTAGCGCTGGTACATCTCGTCGACGATCCACTCGTTGGGACCGAAGTCCGCGAGTGGATTCTCATGCGAAGTCTGCTGGGTCGACACTTCCGTGTTCGCCTCTTTCACCATGTTGTCAGCACGCGACGTTCGTCACCGAGGACGAAGGATTTCGGCGTCCAGGCTACGCCGTGGGATCGGCGTAGCCATGCGCACGTCCGGACTGTGCCTAACGGGTGAGGCTCAAGAGACCTGTGTCACCGGGGGAAACGTCAGGTGATGTCCCTTTTCTTGGTGATCAAGGTCCCGAGGGTGCCCGCCACCAATGCGTAGCCGATGAGCACCAGCGCACCCACCCAGCGCGGCGGGTTACCGGGCAGTTCGGTGCCGGAGATCATCAGCTGCGAGGCGGTCGTCGGGATCAGGACCTGAAGGTTCTCGAACCATCGGGCGACGTTCTCGGTGAGCAGGAAGAAGATCAGTCCGACCGCCGACGTGCCGACCGTGTAGAGGATGGCGAGCGTCAGCGTCGCCGCGATCTGGCTGCGGATCAGCACGCCCGCGCCGACACCGAGGACGGCCCAGAGCACGAACGCCAGCCCGTTGAGCGCGATCGCCCGCCACACCGCCGGCTCACCCAGCTGACTGCCGAAGTCGAGGGAGCTGAGGATGAGCGGGACGAAGACCAGATTCAGCAGCGTGGTCACCGCCCAGACCGCCAGGCCGACGATGACCGCGGCGCCGAACTTGGCCAGGATGACCGCCTCCCGCCGCGGCGTCACCAGGAACGTGGTGGTCGCGGTCAGATGGAAGAACTCGCTGGTCACAATGATGGCGCAGAGCAGCAGAACGATCAGCACGCCCATGAACTGGCCGCTCGTGTAGAGGTTGGTCGCCACGTTGATCGGTTTGAGGGCGGCCTCGATCTGCGCCTGCTGGGTGTCGGGCGTCCCGGAGTCGGCCGCCGGCGCCCCCGCACTGGCGGTCGCCCAGTTGAGCAGCACGCTGGCCGCGTACAGCGGCACGAGGATCAGACCCATGATCCACCACAGCGAGGTGGTGCGGATCTTGAAGAGTTCGGCCCGGACGAGGTTCATCGGATGCCCGCCTTTCCGGCCGTCAGCTGCAGGAAGACCTGTTCGAGATCGCCGCGTTCGCCGGCCAGCTCGTGCAGCTCCACCGAAGCGGTGAAGGCGGCGTGCCCGATCGCCGCCGGTTCAGCCCCGCTGACCAGCAGCGATCCGTCCGCTTGCGGGGTCGCAGTGGCGTTCAGCGCGGCCAGCGCGGCGATCAGCTGCTCCGGCTGCGGGGTGCGCACCCGCACGGACGCCGCGCCCATCGCGCCGAGCACGTCGTCGACCGGGCCCTGCCGGACCAGTCGGCCCGCCGCCACGATCACCACGTCGTCGGCCAGCTGCTGCATCTCGCCGAGCAGGTGGCTGGAGACCAGCACCGTGCGTCCCTCGGCGGCGAGCCCCTTGAGCAGGTCGCGCATCCAGCGGATGCCCTCCGGGTCGAGGCCGTTGGCCGGCTCGTCGAGGACCAGCACCCGGGGATCGCCGAGCATGGCGGCGGCGATACCCAGCCGCTGCTTCATGCCCAGCGAGTAGCCCTTGAACTTGCGCGATGCCGCCGGCGTCAGCCCCACGAGCGCGAGCGCCTCGTCGGCCCGGCCGTCGGGCAGCCCGGCGGCGCGGCAGATCATCCGCAGGTGGTTGCGCCCGGTGCGGCCGCGGTGCGCGCTCGACGCCTCCAGCACGGCACCGACCGTGCGGATCGGGTCGGTCAGCTCCGTGTACTTGTGGCCGGCGATCGTCGCCGTGCCGGCGGTGGGGGTGACCAGGCCGAGCAGCATGCGCAGCGTGGTCGTCTTGCCGGCACCGTTGGGCCCGAGGAATCCGGTCACCCGGCCGGGGCGCACGGTGAAGGAAAGGTCGTCGACAGCACGCAGCTTCTTGTAGTGCTTCGTGAGGTGGGAGACGGCGATCTCCCCGGTCCCGGCGGTCAACGCTCGCTCCTCCCCGTCGGCTGATGGATCAACCTACCGGTTCAGCGCCACCCAGGTGGCCCGTGCGCGTGCGAGCGGCGTGCCGTTCGGCGCGTACACCGTGGAATCCACCACGGCCTTGCGTCCCTCGGAGCTGACCGGCGCGCCGACGACCACGCAGCGGTCGCCCGGAGTCGCGAGCGCGTCGACCGCCACCGCGATCCGGCCGAGCAGGTAGACGCGGCCGGTCTGGAGGGCGGACCAGCCGCCCGGGCAGTCGAGCGCGGCCCACATGGTCTCCACCGTGACGTCGCCGGGAACCTCCCAGGTCGCGGCCAGCCGGCCGTCGGGCAGGGGGCCGGGGAAGATCCGCAGGCCGTCGGGATTGTCGGGGCCGCAGACGTAGCAGGTGGGGAAGGGGTGCTCGGTGTGCCCGGGATAGGGGCCGGCGCCGGCCGGGTCGGCGGGCGGCACTCCCGGACCGGCGTCGGCGTCCGGCTCGACCTCGGCCACGAGCGTGCCGGTCGGATCCACCACCTTGCCGTCCGCCACGGTCAGCGGCGTCTCCAGCGGAGGCGGCACCCGCAGGGTCACCTGGAACGGCCGCCCGTCGGTGCCCGCGCCCGAGGCGACGGCGAAGGCACCGGCGGACCAGCCGCCGTTGCCGGAGGTGGGTGGCCCGTGGAAACGCGCGGGGATCAGCATGGTGCAGACCCTCTCATGGGCGTGCGACACAAAGTCGTTCACTTACCGGTCATCCGCCGCCACCCGGTGCGCCACGCCACCGGCAATCGCGAGCCTTACACAGTTCTCATGACGGTACTGATGACCGCCGCCGCACCCACCGGGACCAGCGGCTACTCGCTCCTCATCGCCGACGACGCCGACCAGGTCGCGGCCGCGCAGCGCCTGCGCCACGACGTCTTCGCCACCGAACTCGGCGCCACCCTGCGCGGCGCGACCGCGGACGGGCGGGACGTGGACGAGTTCGACGACTTCTGCGACCACCTGATCGTCCGCGACGACGCGACCGGCGCGGTGGTCGGCACCTACCGGATGATGACCCCGAAGGGCGCCGAGCGCGCCGGCCGCCGCTACGGCGACGGCGAGTTCAACATGAGCGGCCTGCGCCCGCTGCGCGACCAGCTCGTGGAGACCGGCCGCTCCTGCGTGCACCCCGACCACCGCTCCGGCGCCGTGGTCAACCTGATGTGGGCCGGAATCGCCCGCTACCTGCACCTCAACAACCTGCGCTGGCTGGGCGGCTGCGCCTCGGTCCCGCTGGACGACGGCGGCCGTACGGCGGCAGGCGTCTGGGCCCGGGTGCAGAGCCGGCACATGTCACCGCCGGCCCTGCGCGTCCAGCCGCGCCGCAACTGGCTGGCCGGCACCACGCTCGTCGGCGACCCCAAGGTGCAGCCGCCGCCGCTGCTCAAGGGCTACCTGCGGCTCGGCAGCTGGATCTGCGGCGAACCCGCGTACGACCCCGACTTCGAGTGCGCGGACTTCTACGTGCTGTTCTCCATGGACCGGATGGACCCCCGGTACCGCCGGCACTTCCTCGGAGCGACGCGATGATCTGGCAGCCCGTGTCGGCGTGCGGTCCGCAGTGCCGGCCCGGGGGAGACGACGCCGTGAGCGGGGCCGCCACGGTGTTGCGGTTGGTGACTGCTGCCGCCGTACTTGTCAACGGTTTGATGCTGATGCCGCTGCTGCGTGGCCGCGCGCCGCGGACCGTCGCCCGCGCCCTGCTCGCGGCCCTCGGGGTGAAGCTGGTGTGGCGCGGCCCGGCGCCGAGACCGGGCAGCCTGCTCGTCGCCAATCACGTGTCGTGGCTGGACGTGCTCGCGCTGCTCGCGGTGGCGCCGATGACGCTGGTCGCCAAGCGCGAGGTCCGCGCGTGGCCGGCGGTCGGCGCGATGGCCCGGGCGGTGGGAGTGATCTTCGTCGACCGCACGCGGCCGAAGCGCCTGCCGGCGACGGTCGCGGAGATCACGGCGGCGCTGCGGGCCGGTCGCTCGGTCGCGGTCTTCCCGGAAGGTACGACCTTCTGCGGCGCGGAGGGCGGCCCGTTCCGGCCCGCGGTGTTCCAGGCGGCGGTGGACGCCCGGGTCCCGGTCATGCCGATCGCCATCCGGTACGACTCCCCGTCGGCGTCGTTCATCGGTGACGACACGCTGTGGGCATCGGTACGCCGCGTGGCAGCACTGCGCGGGCTGACCGTGACGCTCGTCGGGTCGGCGGCACTGCGCCCGGAGCCGGGCGCGGACCGCCGGTCGCTGGCACGGGCGGCGCAGGCGTCCGCAGGAGTGCGCGCCGCCACCTTCGGACTCGCCGCGTAGCGCGCTCACAGAAAACTTTCAGGCGCCGTGCAGCGCGGGTGCAGGGGCCTGCGTGAAGATGGAGGCCATGGCCGCCACACAGACCCAGGGCAAGCAGAGCGAGGCCAAGCTCCTCGTGGTCGAGGACGACGCCAACATCCTCGAGCTGCTCTCCGCCAGCCTCCGCTTCGCCGGGTTCGACGTCAGCACCGCGACCAGCGGCAGCGCCGCCGTGAGCGCGGCCAAGAACGCCACTCCCGACCTCGTCGTCCTCGACGTCATGCTGCCCGACCTCGACGGCTTCGAGGTCATCCGGCTGATGCGCGAGGGCGGCCAGCGCACGCCGGTGGTCTTCCTGACCGCCCGCGACGGCACCGACGACAAGATCCGGGGGCTGACCCTCGGCGGCGACGACTACGTGACCAAGCCGTTCAGCCTGGAGGAGCTCACCGCCCGCATCCGGGCCGTGCTGCGCCGCACCAGCGCCGGTGAGGAGGAGCCGTCGCGCCTCGTGTTCGCCGACCTCGAGCTCGACGAGGAGACCCACGAGGTGTACCGCGCCGGCCAGCGCGTGCAGCTGTCGCCGACGGAGTTCAAGCTGCTGCGCTACCTCATGCTGAACGCCAACCGGGTGCTCTCCAAGGCGCAGATACTCGACCACGTGTGGAAGTACGACTTCCGGGGCGACGACAACATCGTGGAGTCGTACATCTCCTATCTGCGGCGCAAGGTGGACAACGTGCAGCCACGGTTGATCCACACGCTCCGCGGCGTCGGGTACGTCCTGCGCAAACCCGCCGCCTGAGCCACCGGTGACCCTCACCGACCGGGTCCGCAGCCACGTCCCGCTGCAGACCGGGCTGCGCCGGGTGCCGCTGCGCACCAAGCTCGTCGCATCCGTGCTCGCCCTGGTTTTCGCGGCGCTGACCCTGATCAGCGCGGCGAGCACGTACGCGCTGCACAGCTACCTGGTCAGCCGCATGGACAAGCAGCTCATCCAGTTCACCCAGCTGCTCGACGTGCTCGACTACAACGAGCGCGTCATCCTGCCGGCGGACTACTACGTCAACCTGACCACAGTCGACGGGGTCGGCAACCCGCGCAACGAGAAGTACGACCAGTCGCTCAAGCCCTCGCAGCTCCCCCCGCTCGTGAAGGGCCTCGACGAGGTCAACAAGACCGTGGACAAGCCGTTCACGGTGAACTCCGCGGACGGCCAGGTCCACTGGCGCATGTTGGTGACCTATGCCAACGGCTCGGTGCTGCACGTGGGGCAGCGGCTCGTGGGTATCGACGACGCCGTCCGGCAGCTCGTCTGGGTCGACACCCTGGTCGGGGCCGGGGTGCTCTTCGCCTTGGCGGCGGTCGGGGCGGCCATCGTGCGCCAGAGCCTCATCCCGCTGGTGCAGATCGAGCGCACCGCTGCCGCCATCGCGGCCGGTGACCTGACTCAGCGCGTACCCGATCCGGAGCCCGACGAGGGGGAGCCGCAGACCGAACTCGGCCGGCTGTCGCGTGCGCTGAACGCCATGCTCGCGCAGATCGAGGCGGCCTTCACCGCCCGGGCGCTGTCCGAGACGGCCGCCCGGGCGGCGGAATCCCAGGCGCGCGACGCGGCCGAGGCGGCCCGGGCCTCCGAGGCGCGGGCCGTGCGTTCCGAGGAGAAGATGCGGCAGTTCGTCGCGGACGCTTCCCACGAGTTGCGTACGCCGCTGACCTCCATCCGCGGTTTCGCCGAGCTGTACCGGCAGGGCGCGGTGGCCGCACCCGCGGACACGGCGAAGATCCTGCGCCGGATCGAGGACGAGGCCGCCCGGATGGGGCTGCTGGTCGAGGATCTGCTGCTCCTGGCCCGCCTGGATCGGGAACGGCCGGTGACGCTGGCGCCGGTGGAGCTTCCTGTGCTCGCGCTGGACGCGGTGCAGGCGGCGCAGGCGACCGCGCCCGACCGGAGGATCGAGCTGGAGATCCGGGACGCGCCGGAGAAGCTGGTCGCGTTCGGGGACGACGCACGGCTGCGGCAGGTGATCGGCAACCTCATGACCAACGCCATCGTGCACACCCCGCCGGACGCCTCCGTGACCCTGTCGCTGTCCACCGCGGAGGGGAACCGGGCGGTCATCGAGGTCGCCGACACCGGCCCGGGATTGACGGCTGAGCAGCGCGAACACGTCTTCGAGCGGTTCTATCGCGCGGACGAGGCGCGGACCCGGCGTACCGACCGGGAGGCCACCGGTACGGGGCTCGGGCTGGCCATCGTGGCGGCGATCGTACGGGCCCACCACGGCACCGTGGAGGTCCTCGGCGAACCCGGTCAGGGAGCTGTTTTCCGGGTGTCTCTGCCCGCTCTCATTCCCGACGAATCCTGAGGTTCCGGGCGCTTCGCCATTCACAGAAAACCTTCAGGGTCAGCACAGGTCCGTCGGAGCGGTCGAGGGCAATGTTGTCCTCATGAACGAGCACGAGACCAACCCGCAGCGGCACGAGAACTCCTCGCCCGAGGAGCCGTCGCACCGGCCCGCGGACGCCTCTCCCGCAGGCAGCAGCCCGGAGCGGGGACAGTCCGACACGACGGCTCAGCAGCCCGCGCTGGGCCAGCCGGCGTCCTGGCAGCCCCACCCGGCACCGCAGCCCGGTCAGCCCCAGCCCGCGCCGGGCGCACAGCCCGGTCAGCCGCAGTCCGCGCCGGGCGCACACCCCGGTCAGCCTCAGCAGCCCGGTCAGCCTCAGCCCGTGCCGGCCGCGCAGCACCAGCCGGGGCAGCACCAGCCCGGCCAGTGGCCCGCTTCGCCGTGGCAGCAGGGCTCCCCGTCCGCTCAGCCGCCGTACCCCGGCCAGGCGTACCCGGGCCAGCAGTACCCGCAGACCGCACCCCAGCCCGCCTACGCCGGGGGTTACCAGGGCGGTCAGGAACCGTGGAACGGCGCCTCGCGGGCCGACGCCCCGATCTGGGCGACCTCCGTGGGCACCGAACCGCAGCACGATCCCGCCCGGGCCGGCCGGAGCCGTCGCATCCTGGTGACCGGGGCGGCCGCGCTGCTGCTCGCCCTCGGCGCCGGCGGTGTCGGCGCGGCCACCGCGCTCGCCTTCGACGACGACCACGGCACGGCCACCGTGCAGACCGCCAACTCGTCGGTCACCCGGGTCGTCGACCGCTCGTCGCTGGCCCAGATCGTGGCGGCGGTCAAGGACAGCGTCGTGTCGATCACCACCGGCACCGGGGAGGGTTCCGGCGTCGTCCTCAACGACGAGGGTTACATCGTCACGAACAACCACGTGGTCGCCACCGCTCAGGGCAAGACCGTCACGGTCATCTTCGCGAACGGCAAGAAGGCCGAGGGCACCATCACCGGCACCGACCCGCGTACGGACCTGGCGGTGGTCAAGGTGAGCGGCGTCGACGACCTCAAGCCCGCCACCCTGGGCCGCAGCGCGGACATGCAGGTGGGTGACACGGTGCTCGCGCTCGGCAGCCCGCTGGGCCTGGAGGGCTCGGTGACCGAGGGCATCATCAGCGCCAAGGACCGGACCATCCAGTCGGGTGGCGAGGAGCAGCAGACGCCGCAGAACCCGTTCGGCGGGCAGCAGCAGGAGCAGCCGCAGGGCACCACCTCGATGTCCGGCCTGCTGCAGACCGACGCCCCGATCAACCCCGGCAACTCGGGCGGCGCGCTGGTCAACACCAACGGGCAGGTCATCGGCATCAACTCGGCGATCGCCACCTCGGGGTCGAGCTCGGGCAACATCGGCCTGGGCTTCGCCATCCCGAGCGACCGGGTGCAGCTCGTCGCGAAGTCCCTGATGAACGGCGAGAAGGTGAGTCACCCTGCGCTCGGCGTCAGCGTCACCGAGGCCGAGGGCGGCGGCGCCCAGGTAAGCCTGGTGAGCCCGAACAGCGCGGCCGCGAAGGCCGGCATCGAGCAGGGCGACGTCATCAAGTCGGTGAACGGCCGGGCGGTCAACGACTCCGACGACCTGGTGGGGATCATCCAGAACGGCAAGGTCGGTGACCGGGTCTCGATCACGTTCACCCGCAACGGCCAGGAGCAGACCGTCAGCGCCACGCTCGCCGAGGCGTCCTGAGGCATTCACCCGGTGCCGTCCGGGCCATCGGGCGGCACCACCTCCCCAAGCGGTGGGTGGTCGTGACCAAGGGGGTTGGTCACGACCGCCCACCGCACCTTTTGTGTCCACTCCGCGCTGTATCTGATGTTCGGTGGCATATCGGGGGCTCGCGTTCGGCCCGGCCGACCGCCTAGTCTCCATTCGCCGTAGCGGAGTGGAAGGCCGACCCGAGTGACTTACGTCGATACCCGGACGAATGTCTGGGAAGCCCTGGCCGGGCGCGCGCCGGGTGAGCCTCTCGGACCCGCCGACCCCGGGCTCTGGGGCGCTGTCGTCGACCGGCTCAACCCGGCCCGGGCCAAGCCGGTGCTGCGGGCGGGGATCGAGGCCGCCGAGCTCACCAGCGTCCGCGGCGCCGCGTACGTGATGCTCCGATCGCCCGACGACGGTGGCCGCGCCTGCTATCTGCGGCTGACGCCGGAGGAGTGGCAGCTCGCGCTGATGATGGACGGCACGCACACGGTCGCCCGCCTGGTCGCCGAGTTCGCGCGCCTCGCCGGCCGGCTGGCGCCCGACCAGGTCCGCCGCGTCGTCGCCGACCTGGCCGGCAACCGCATGCTCGAGGAGCTGCCGGTCGACGCCTTCCGCCCGCTGCAGGAACTCGACCGCAAGCCGCTGCCGCAGCGGGTGGGCAGGGGAGTGCTCGCCGCCGCGCGCGGACGGCGCATGCTGGTCTTCGACATCGACCGGGTCGTCACCGCGCTCTACCGGGGTGGCGGGCGGCTGCTGTTCACCAAGGCCGCCGGGATCGTCCTGTCGGTCCTCGCGCTGGCCGGCATCGGGATCTTCGTCGCCACGTGGTGGCGCGGAAGCCAGGCTGTGTTCCTCAGCGGTGGGTCCTACCTGCTCGGCGCCGTGATCCTGCTGCTGCTCAACCTGCTCGCCCTGGCCAGCCACGAACTCGGTCACGCCCTGGCCACGAAGCACGCCGGCCGGGAGGTGCCGGCCGCCGGGCTGCTGGTCTACTTCGGCATCCCGTCGGTCTTCGTCGACACCACGGACGTGTGGATGGCCGGGCGGCGCGCGCGCATGCTCGTCACCGCTGCCGGTCCCGCGACGGGCCTGGTGCTCGCGGGCTCCATGCAGCTGCTCGGGCTGGTGGTGCCCGCGCTCGGCCCGCTCGCCTTCAAGCTGGCCTTCGTCTGGTACCTCAACGTGCTGTTCAACCTGAACCCGTTGCTGGCGCTGGACGGCTACTACCTGCTGATGGACTGGCTCGAGATCCCCAATCTGCGTGGCCGTGGCCTCGCCTGGGTGGCCTCCCGGTTGCGGGGGCGCCCGCCCGCGTGGGGCCGCCTCGACCGGGAGGGGCGCATCGTCGCGCTCTACGGCGTGCTGGCGGTGCTCTGGCTGGCGATCGCGGCCAACCTCGCGTACCGGGTCTGGGCGGATCGGATCGAAGGGCTGGCGACCGGGCTCTGGCACAGCGGCGCCGCCGGCAAGCTGCTGCTCGTCCTGGTCGTGGGTGGGCTCTGCGCCCCGCTGATCTACCTGGCCGCGGCGTGGGCGTTCCGCACGTGGCAGCGGTTGCGGGTGCGCGCGACCGAGAAGCGCCGCGAGGCCGACGCGCCCCGGCGGCTCGCCGCCCTGCGCAACTCCGACCTGGGCGGCCTGCCCGAGGCGGCGCTGGCCGGCCTGGCGGCGCGAGCGCAGTGGGTCCGGCCGCCGTCCGGCACCCAGATGGTGCTGGCCGGCAGCACGCAGCAGGCCGTGTACGTCGTCGTCGACGGCGCCATGCAGGCCCGCCGGCCCGACGACCCGGGCGGCACGATCCGTCACCACGTCGGCGCCGGCGGGGTCGTCGGCCTCGCCAACGCGCTCACCGGCCGCGCCACGTCGCTGGACTGGCACACCGCGGGCACGACCCTGCTGGCCGTGCCGACCGCGACCGTGGCGACCGTCGTCGGCCCGCTGCCGGGCCCGCCCCCGGTGGACCGGGCCGAGGCAGAGGCGCTGTTCGCCGACACCCCCGCCCTCGCCGGTCTCGCCGGGGACGAGCGGCTGGCCCTGATCGCCTCGGCGCATCCCGTCGACCTCGAGCCCGGAGCGCCGGTCGAGCTGGCGGGGCCGACCCACGCGGTCGTCGTCGAGTCCGGCGTGATCGCCATGCCCGACGGGGTGGAGCTGCGCCGCGGCACGCTCATCGGGCCGGTCGGTGACGGCGTCCCGGGCGAGGTGGCGCAGACGCGTACGCCCACCCGGCTCTGGATCATCCCCGACGCCGCCGACCTGCCGCCGCTGGTCGGCCCGACCGGCCGGCTCACCGGTCCCGCCGAGGCGGGGCGGGGCCCGGCCGCCACGGGCGTGCACTCGGCCGGGGTCTACCCGCCGCTCGCGGTGCCGCCCGGGCCGCCGGACGGCACCGAGGACCCCGAGGTGGACCGTCGTTTCGAGCGGCGCATGTGGTGGCTGGTGCTGCTCCTGCTCCTGCTGGCACTGCTGCTGACCGGCATGAACTTCACGCCCGGCCCCGCCTGGGCCGAGATGCCCACCGACCGGGCCCTGCTGACCTCCGACCGGGGCACGGTGACCGCCACCATCGACGGCCGGACCGTGCGCCTCGCCGAGGGCGACCGCCGGTACGTCGACCGCGGCGCCGTCATCCGGGTGGGCGCCAAGGCCACCGGCCGGCTCACCTTCCAGGGCGGTTCGGCGACGCTGCTCTGCGCCGGCGCCGAAGCCGAGGTCGGCCCGCTCTACACCGACGCGGGACGCCGGCGGGTGCCGCACGGGGCGCTCACCCTGCGCCTCGGTCGCGTCCTGGCCGACACGGGCAGCACGAGCGGGGCGTACCAGCCGCTCAACCTGGCCGTTGCCCGGACGGCCGGCGGCGAGGTGACCAACAACGGCGCGGCCTGGTTCGCGGTGGATCCCGTCGCGGTCGGCGTCGCCACCGGGCGCGTGTACGTGGCCGGAACCCCCGCCATGGCCGACGCGACCACGCTCAACTGCGGTGACGGCGTACCCGTGGCCCCGCCCGCCGGTTCGCCCAGCGACTCGCCCAGCGAGGAACCCTCCGACCTGCCGAGCACGGTGCCGCCGTCGCTGGGCTCCCCGGCGCCCACCGAGGCGACCACGGTGCCGGACCCGACCACCGGCCCGGCCCGCCCGGCGACGCCAGACCGGCCGGACCCGACCACCGTCCGGCCGACGACGAGGCCCACGGCGCCGCCCACCACGATCCGGCCCTCCACCCGGCCGCCTTCGCCCTCGGCCTCGGCCTCGACGTCCACCCCGCCGACGGACGACCCGTCCACGCCGAGCGACCCGCCGTCCGACGACCCTGAACCTTCGACGTCGACCTCGACGCCGCCCGTGATTGGATGAGCCGTGCTCTGTTTCTTCTGCGCCAAGGCGGCGCGTGGCAGCTGCCGGTTCTGCGGTCGCGGCGTGTGCGAGGACCACGCCCGCTTCGGACCGTACCTGTTGCAGGTCAGCCGGTCGGCGAGCCGGGACCGGGCCGAGGCGCTGGTGGTCGAGGATGCGGTCCAGTGCGGCACCTGCCGGCCCCGGCCGCAGCCGGTGGCCATGCCCGAGCTGGACTGATCCGGCCTGACCGAGGGATACCGGGGGCTGGACGCCGCCGCCTACGGTGATGGCATGAGCGATTTCGACGCCGTCCTCGAGCGGTTGCTCACCGACCCCGCCTTCCAGGCGCAGCTGGCGCGCGACCCGAGCACGGCGCTGGCCGGCTATGCCCTCGACGCCGCCGAGGTCGACATCCTGCACCAGCAGGTCGCCTCCGACGCGGGAGCCACGCTGGCCACCGTCGAGGACCGGGTCAGCAAGTCGAGCACCTTCGGGCTGTTCAGCTCCTTCAGCGGCGGCATGGGCGCGCTCACCGACGGCATCGGTGCGCAGTCCGGTGCGCCGACTGCCGGCTCGCTGGTGCCCGCGGACGGCGCGGCGGGGATCGGCCCGGGCACCGCGGGCCGGTCCGGGCTCGGGGAGTGGTCCGAATTCGGTACGGCGGCCGGCCTCGCCGCCAACGCAGCCGTCGAGCACCCCGCGGCGCAGGGCCTCGGCGACGCGCCCGGAGCCTGGGGGGCCGGCGGCGGGGGCGTACCGGCGCATTCGGGTCTGGGGTCCGCACCCGGTCTCTCGGAGGGCCCGGATCTGGACGGTCTGCCGGCGGTGTCCGGCTTCGGCAACGCTCCGCGAAGCGGGTTGGGCGAGGCGCACGCCGGCCACGGTCATGCGGAGCTGCCGGCGCCGAAGGGCTACCACAACCGGGTCGACGCGGACGGGGACGGCAGGCTCGACGCCTCCACCTACCGCGGGCACCACGGCGGCGGCGCGGAGATCCTCGTCGACCTGAACCACGACGGCCGGACAGACTTCATCGGGGTCGACAAGGACCTCGACAACCGCGTGGACTTCGCCGATTACGACAAGGATCACGACGGTACGTTCGAGAAGCGCATGTTCGACGACGACGGCGACGGCTTCCTGGACCGCTCCGTCTGGCACTAGGACCCCGCGGCCCCCACTATGGGAGGCATGGTCGCTATCGCGGCCCGGGCACTCACGAAGGTCTTCGACGACGGCGCGGTGGCCGTGGACGGCGTGGATCTCGATGTGGCTCCGGGCGAGTTCCTGGTGCTGCTGGGCCCCACCGGCTGCGGCAAGTCGACCCTGTTGCGGCTGCTGGCGGGCGTCGAGCAGCCCACCGCCGGCGAGGTGCGCTACGACGGCGTGGCGGTGACGGAGATCGCCCCGCGCGACCGGGGTATCGCCGTGATCTTCCAGTCGTACGCGCTCTATCCGCACCTGACGGTGGCGCAGAACATCGGCTTCCCGCTGCGGGCCGTGCCGTTGCCGTCGGCGGACATCGCCACGCGGGTCGCCGAGGTCGCCCGGCACGCCGGGGTGGACGACCTGCTCAGCCGCTATCCCGAGCATCTGTCGGGCGGCCAGCGGCAGCGGGTGGCGATGGCCCGGGCGCTGGTCCGGCGGCCGTCGGTGTTCCTGCTGGACGAGCCGCTGTCGCAGGTGGACGCCGGCGCACGGGCCGCGCTGCGCGGCGAGATCGTCGCGCTGTCCCGCAAACTGGGGGTCACCACGATCTACGTGACGCACGACCAGGTCGAGGCGATGAGCATGGCCGACCGCCTCGCCGTGCTGCGCCGCGGCGTGCTCCAGCAGATCGGGCCCCCGGCCCAGGTGTACGCCGACCCGGACACCGTCTTCGTCGCGGCGTTCCTGGGCAAGCCCCGTACCAGCCTCCTCGAGGCCGCCGTGTACGCCACGGAGGGGCGGGTGCTGCTCGACCTCGGCTCGCAGGTGCTCGAGTTCCCGGCCGACGATCCGAGGACGGCGGCGCTGGCCCGGCACGACACCGCGCGGGTCACGGTCGCCATCCGGGCGTTGCGGGCGGACGGGCCGGGCCCGATGACGCTGAGCGGCACGGTGCGTGCGGTCGAGAACGTGGGGCATGAACTGCTCGTGCACCTCGACGTGGGCGGCGTACCGACGCCGGCGGCGACGTCGCACCTGGAGACGCCGGTCGTGCCCCGGCCGCGGACGGGGGCGCCGCAGGACCGGTCGCCGTACGGCCTGCAGCCGGCACACGACCTCACGGAGCCGCCGCCGCTGGGCGAGGTGATGGTGCGTGTCCCGGCGCCGGGACGGATCGAGCCGGGCTCGGCGCTGACCGTCGGCGTACGCGTGGAGGACCTGCTGCTGTTCGACCGCTCGGGCCGGCGGATCAGATTCCCGGCGCCGGCTCTGGACAGAATCAGTTAACAGTCCTAATAATTGGCCAACTGTCGATATACCGACGTGGAGGCCATCCCCCATGCGCCGATCCCTGCTCCTCGCCGCCACCGCCCTGCTCACGGCGTCCGGCTCCGCCGTCTACATAGCCTCGTCCGCCGAAGCCGCCACGGCCTGCGCGCCGGCCTGGAGCGCCACCGCCGTCTACACCAAGGACATGACCGCTTCGCAATCCGGTCACAACTTCACCGCCAAGTGGTGGACCCAGAACGAGAGCCCGGCGACGCACAGCGGCCAGTGGGACGTCTGGGCCGACAACGGCGCCTGTGGTGGCACCACGCCGCCGACGACTCCACCCACGACCCCGCCGACGACCTCGCCCACCACACCGCCGACAACTCCGCCCACCACGCCGCCGACCACCCCGCCCACGACACCGCCGACCCAGCCGCCGGCGACGGGTCTGCCGAAGCACGCGCTCATCGGCTATCTCCACGCCAGCTTCGCCAACGGCTCCGGCTATCTGCGGATGGCCGACGTACCCGGCGACTGGGACATCATCAACCTGGCCTTCGGCGAGCCCACCTCGGCCACGTCCGGCGACATCCGCTTCACGCTGTGCCCGGCGACCGAATGCCCGGGCGTCGAGAGCGAGGCCGAGTTCATCAGCGCCATCAAGGCCAAGCGCGCGGCCGGCAAGAAGGTCCTGCTCTCGATCGGCGGAGCCAACGGCCAGGTTCAGCTCACCACGACCGCGGCCCGCGACAAGTTCGTCAGCTCGGTCAGCGCCATCATCGACAAGTACGGCCTCGACGGCGTGGACGTCGACTTCGAGGGGCACTCGCTGTCGCTGAACACCGGCGACACCGATTTCAAGAACCCCACCACCCCGGTGATCGTCAACCTGATCGCGGCCCTGAAGTCGCTCAAGAGCCGGTACGGCGCGGGCTTCGTGCTGACCATGGCGCCGGAGACGTTCTTCGTCCAGCTCGGCTACCAGTACTACGGCTCCGGCCCGTGGGGCGGCCAGGACCCGCGGGCGGGCTCGTACCTGCCGGTGATCTATGCGATGCGTAACGACCTGACGGTGCTGCACGTCCAGGACTACAACAGCGGGTCGATCATGGGTCTGGACAATCAGTACCACAGCATGGGCGGGGCGGATTTCCACATCGCCATGACGGACATGCTGCTCGCCGGCTTCCCGGTCGCGGGTAACACGGCCACCATGTTCCCGGCCCTGCGCGAGGACCAGGTGGCGTTCGGGGCGCCGTCCTCGGTGAGCGCCGGGAACGGGTACGTCGCCCCGGCGGGCGTGCAGCAGGCGGTCAATTGCCTGGTCAAGAACACCGACTGTGGTGGGTACACGCCGCGCAGCGGCACGAACCCCAACTTCCGCGGGCTGATGACCTGGTCGATCAACTGGGACAAGTTCTACGGGTGGGAGTTCAAGAACAGCCACGAGCCGTTCCTGAACGCTCTCTGACGACTGTGGATCTCCGGCGCCGGCCTGCCCGTGCGGGCCGGCGCCGGCGTCGTCGATATTGAACGTCGCAAGCTTTGATCATCGAGCTGGCACCATCTGAGCAAATCCGGCATTGTTCGGGATTACCTCCTTACTCCCCAGTAACTTGCCGGGTCATGAGGACATCGATACTCCTTGCCACCATCCTCACCGTCGCGGTGGCGTCGCCGGCCGCCGCCGCGACCCGGGACGGTGCGCTGCAGCTGCACGTGGACAGCACCGCGGACGCACCCGACAGCCACCCCGGCGACGGTCGCTGTGCCACCGACGGCGGCGCGTGCACACTTCGCGCCGCGGTCATGGAGGCGAACGCCGCACCCGGGTCGACCATCGTCGTCCCGGAGGGGCGGTTCGCGCTCTCCATCCCGCCGCTGCTCGGCAGGGCCTTCACCGACTACACCCTGGCCGACGCCGCGCACGGCAACCTGAAGATCTTCAAGCCCACCACCGTGGTCGGCGCGGGGCGCGACCGTACGGTCATCGACGGCGCCCACCTCGACCGGGTGTTCACGACCCTCGGCCCCGCCACGATCACCGACATGACGATCACCGGTGGTGTCTCCGCGCCGGTCGCCTCGCTGTACAACTACTACGGCGGCGGGGGCGTGCTGAACTCCTCCGACCTGACCATGGAGCGCGTGCGGCTGACCGGCAACACGGCTCGCTTCGGCGGCGCGGTGCAGAACATCCCGTTCACCTCGATGACGCTGCGCGACAGCCTCGTGGACGGCAACGAGGCGGGGGAGGCCGGGGGCCTGCGCTTCGACTGGCGTGGCCGGATCGAGCGGTCGACGATCACCGGTAACCGGGTGACCAACCCGTACGACCCCACCCGACCCGGGGAACTCGCGGGGCTGGGCGGCGGCATCGACGTACGGGGCACGGAGACCGTGGCCGTCGTGGACTCGGCGGTGACCGGCAACTACGCCGAGGACGGCGGTGGGGGCATCAACATCACGCTCGGGTACGTACCGGGGCCGGAGAACCCGTACGGCCCCGGGCGGGTCACCCTGCAGCGCACCGAGGTCAGCGGCAACACGACCAGCCACGGTGCCGAGAACTGCCGGGCCGTGTGGGCGCAGATCGTTGACCTGGGCGGCAACACCTACTCCGACGGAACCTGCCGCTCGTAGCCGGCGCCTGTGGACAACGGGTTCCGCGGCGCCACGACGTGAAACGATGGCTGCATGGTCGAGAAGCCGGTCGCGTTCGTGCTGGGCGGGGGTGGCGTCCTCGGGGCCGTGCAGGTCGGCATGCTCCGGGCGCTGTTCCGGGCCGGCTATCGGCCCGACGTGGTCGTGGGCACCTCGATCGGTGCGGTCAACGGGGCGCTCGTCGCCGCGGACCCGACCGAGGCCGTCACCGACCGGCTGGTGCGGCTCTGGTCGTCGCCCGAGGCCGCGGAGGTCTACGGGGACTCGCTCGCCCGGCAGCTCCGCCGGTTCGCCGCGCGCACCCACCTGCACTCGCCGTTGCCGCTGCGCCGCCTGCTCGGCGCCGAGCTGGGCGAGCACGCCGATTTCGCCGATCTCAAGGTGCCGTTCCGGTGCTGCGCCGCCAGCATCGAGCGCGCCGCCGAGCACTGGTTCGACAGCGGTCCGCTGGTCGACGCGGTGCTCGCCTCGTCCTCGGTGCCGGGGCTGCTGCCCCCGATGGAGGTCGGCGGCGAGCACTTCGTCGACGGCGGCATCGTCAACTCGATCCCGATCGGGGAGGCGGTCCGGGTCGGCGCGAAACTGATCTTCGTGCTCCAGGTAGGACGCGTCGAGCGGCCCCTCTCCGTGCCGAAGCGGCCGTGGGAGGTCGCGCAGGTGGCGTTCGAGATCGCGCGGCGGCACCGGTTCGCGCGGGAGCTTGCATCGCTGCCCGACGATGTGCAGGTGCACGTCTTACCGACCGGTGGCGGCGAGAGCCGCGACGATTCGCCGTGGGCCTACCGCGACATGGCCGCCGCCGGACGCCGCATCAGCCGGGCCTACACGGCGTCCCGCCGCTACCTGGCCGCGAACCTCGACGGCGCCTGATGCTCGCGCCGCCCTGGGCCCGCCGCCTGGTCATCGCCCCGCTGGTGGTGATCCTGGCGGTCGTGCTGCTGACGACGCTGCCGGTGTGGTTGCTGCTCACGCTCGCCGCGTCGCCGTTCGCCCCCGGCCATCTGCGGTTGCCGCGCCTGGTGTTCCTGGGCATCGTGTACGTCGTCTGGGACGCGGCCGCCCTCGTCAGCCTGGCCGGCCTCTGGGTGGCGTCCGGCTTCGGGTGGAAGATCAGGACGCCGGCGTTCCAGCGCGCTCACTACGTACTGACCGGCTTGTTCCTGCGCGCGCTGTTCTGGGTGGCGAGGTGGTCGCTGCACCTGAGCATCGACGTCGTCGGCACCGACCCCGACACGGGCATGCCGGGGCGCCCCGAGATCGTGGTCAGCCGGCACGCCGGGCCGGGTGACTCGTTCGTGCTGATCCACGCGCTGGTCAACTGGTTCGAGCGGGAACCACGCATCGTGCTCAAGGCCACCCTGCAGTGGGACCCGGCGGTCGACGTCCTGCTCAACCGCCTGCCCAACCGGTTCATCAGCCCGGGCCGTCCCGGCGTCACCGACCTCGAGCAGCACGTCGGGGCGCTGGCGAGCGGCCTCGACCACAACGACGCGTTCGTCATCTTCCCGGAGGGTGGCAACTTCACCCCGCACCGCCGGGTCCGGGCGATCGCGGGGCTGCGCGCTCGCGGTTTGGAAGACATGGCCGAACGCGCGGAGCGCCTGCGTAACCTTCTCCCGCCGAAGCCGGGCGGGTTGCTGGCGGCCATCGACGCGGCCCCGGACGCCGGCGTGATCTTCGTGGCCCACACCGGCCTCGACAAGATGATCACCGTCGGGGACGTCTGGCGGGAGTTGCCGATGGACAAGCGGCTCATCATGCGGTTCTGGAGCGTGCCCCCGGAGGAGATCCCGGCGGGCGAGGAGGAGCGGGTGGCCTGGCTCTACGACTGGTGGGCCCGCATCGACAAGTGGATCGACGAGCACCGCCCGGAGCCCCGCCCGCTGGGTACGGACTGGACGGCCCGTCGCGCCGCAGTGCCGTCCCGCTGAGCGTTCGCCTTTCGCCCTCAGGGGAATCGCTGGGCGTGGCGGTCGTTACCGGGGAAGGTAGGAGAGTCTGATGCCGGGTGGGTGCCGCACCCCTCCGGCTGGTGCGAGAGGGTGGGTCCATGAGTGTTGACGACTTCGTGATGCGGTCTGGTGGCGCATCCTTTGACGACCAGGTCTTCGAGCGACTGCTCCGGGAGCGCATCATCTTCCTCGGCAGCGAGGTCAACGACGAGGTGACGAACCGCATCTGCGCCCAGATGCTGCTGCTCGCCTCCGCCGACAGCGAGAAGGACATCGCCCTGTACATCAACTCGCCGGGCGGCTCGATCAGCGCCGGCATGGCCGTGTACGACACCATGCAGTACATCAAGAACGACGTGGCCACGATCGCCATGGGCATGGCCGCCTCGATGGGCCAGTTCCTGCTCTGCGCCGGCACCCCCGGCAAGCGGTACGCGCTGCCCCACGCGAGGGTGATGATGCACCAGCTCTCCGGCGGCATCGGTGGCACCGCGGCCGACATCGCCATCCAGGCCGAGAGCATGCTGCACATCAAGAAGGTGATGAACGAGCGGATCGCCTTCCACACCGGGCACACCCCGGAGGAGATCGAGATCGACTCCGACCGCGACCGCTGGTTCACGGCGCAAGAGGCCAAGGACTACGGCATCGTCGACCACGTGATCTCCAAGGCGGCCGACGTCTCGGCGACGTCCGCGCTGGTCTGACGCGTCTACTCGAACGGGCGTACGGGGTGACCGTGCGCCCGTTTGTGTGCCTCACGGGCCGCAGGGGTATAGCGAGGGCATCCCCGAAGGTTTGAAGGAGGTGCTGACGTGAGACTCCCGACGTTCTCCCGCCACTCCGACGCCACTACTGAGACCGAAGACCGAGCGCCTGTCTCCGCGCGTACCGATGCCCCCACGCAGTCCGGAGCGGTCCAGGCCGGCCGCCCCGAGGACCTGGCGGCCGCCGACCGCGCGGCCACCGAACGCGCCGCCGATCGGGCGGCCACCGAGCGCGTCGCCGCCGACCGGGCCGCGGAGCGCGCAACGACCGACCGTGCCGCCGCCGACCGGGCCGCGGAGCGCGCGACCACCGGCCGCGCCGGCGCCGACCATGCCGCGGACCGCGCGGCCACCGACCGGACCGCCGCCGCCGCCGGCACCTATCGGCACGATGCCCGGACCGACGAGCGCCGCGCGGAACGCGCCGCCGCCGACGACCGGGACAGCACCGTCCCCATGGCGGTCGTCGACCGCGACAAAACCCGGCACGCCGACCGCGACCGGATCGAGGACGCCCGGACCGACCGCACCCCCGAGCCGCTCGCCGGTCCCAAGCCGCGCGCCAGCCTGCTCGCCACCCTTGCCCTGATCACCGGCGTGGCCGGCGCCCTGCTCGTGCTCTCCGGCCCGCTGCTCGGCTACGGCATCGGCGTCGCCGGGCTCGCCCTGATCCTGTCGATCGCCGGCATCCGTGCCACGGGGAAGCGGCACGTCGCCGGGAAGACCGACGCTTTGATCGGGTTGGTGCTGGCTCTGGCGGCCATCGTCGTGGGCGTGCTGGCGCTCACCGGCTCGCTCTCCTGGCTCGGCACCGACATGCATCCGGTCACCAGCCTGCGAGAGTGGCTTGACACACAGTTTGCGAACCGCTTCTGACGGGTATCTGACATTCACCGGCGGCGATGAGCCTCCGGGAACTCCTCGGAACCGGGGCGGTCATCAACCGTCCCGCCCCGAATCATCCGGCGGTGCGCCGGAAAGAGCGGGAACGGGCCGATCGGCGATCACCGTCGACCGACTCGGGACGGGACCGCAACGTTGTGCGGGGGCGGCGGTTCGCCGCCCCCGACGCATGTGCAACGAATCGTCGCGGCGGCCGCGGATGACGCAACGATTCACCGCCGTGCGCAACGGTGATCAGGGGCGTACGCAGGCACTTCGCCCTTAGCGTTTCTTTCATGACGACTGCTGCCCCCCGCCGCTACTTGATGTGCCGGCCTACCTACTTCGCCGTCACGTACCGGATCAATCCCTGGATGGACCCGACGGCGCCGTACGACAACGCCTTGGCCGTCAGCCAGTGGGAGAACCTGCGGCAGACGTTCCTCGACCTGGGCCACACCGTCGACCTGATCGACCCGCTGCCCGGCCTGCCCGACATGGTCTTCGCCGCGAACGGCGCCACCGTCGTCGACGGCAAGGTGCTCGCCGTGCAGTTCCGCGACGCCGAGCGGGCCGACGAGGCTCCGGCGTACAAGGCGTGGTTCGACAACGCCGGGTTCCAGACCTTCGACTCGAAGCACACCAACGAGGGCGAGGGCGACATCCTGCTCGCCGGTGACGTGCTGCTCGCCGGTACGGGCTTCCGCACCGCCCACGCCGCGCACGCCCAGACCCAGGAGGTCTTCGGCCGCCCGGTCATCACCCTGCAGCTGGTCGACCCGGCGTACTACCACCTCGACACCGCGCTGTGCGTGCTGGACGAGAAGAACATCGCCTACCTGCCGTCCGCGTTCTCGCCGGGCTCGCAGGCCGTGCTGCGCCGCATGTTCCCCAACGCCGTCATCGCCACCGCGGCCGACGCCGAGGTGCTGGGCCTCAACGCGGTCAGCGATGGCCGTACTGTGGTGCTGCCGGTCCAGGCCACCGCGCTGACGGCGGCCCTGCAGGCCGCCGGATACCAGACCGTCGGGGTCGACGTGAGCGAGCTGCGCAAGGCCGGCGGCGGCCCGAAGTGCTGCACCCTGGAGGTTCGATCGTGACGGACTTGGACATGCGTACGCCCGCGGCGCTCGCGGACGCCGAGCGCTGGACCGCGCACAACTACCACCCGCTGCCCGTCGTGATCTCCGACGCCGAGGGCGCCTGGGTCACCGACGTCGACGGCCGCCGCTACCTGGACTTCCTCGCCGGCTACTCGGCGCTGAACTTCGGGCACCGGCACCCCGGCCTGATCGCCGCCGCCCACGCGCAGCTCGACCGGCTCACGCTGACCAGCCGCGCGTTCGTGCACGACCAGTTCGCCGAGTTCTGCCGCCGCCTCGCCGACCTGTGCGGCAAGGAGCTCGTGCTCCCGATGAACACCGGGGCCGAGGCCGTCGAGACCGGCATCAAGGTCGCCCGCAAGTGGGGCTACCAGGTCAAGGGCGTGCCGGACGGGCAGGCGGAGATCATCGTCGCCGCGGACAACTTCCACGGCCGGACCACGACGATCATCAGCTTCTCGACGGACCCGGACGCGCGGAACGATTTCGGCCCGTACACCCCGGGCTTCAAGGTCGTTCCGTACGGCGACAGCGAGGCCCTCGCCGCGGCGATCACGCCGAACACCGTGGCCGTGCTGCTCGAGCCCATCCAGGGCGAGGCCGGTGTGCTGGTCCCGCCGGCGGGCTACCTGGCCGGCGTGCGGCGGGTGTGCACCGACAACAACGTGCTGTTCATCGCGGACGAGATCCAGTCCGGGCTCGGGCGTACGGGCAAGACCTTCGCGATCGAGCACGAGGGTGTCGTCCCGGACATGTACCTGCTCGGCAAGGCCCTGGGCGGCGGCATCATCCCCGTCTCGGCCGTCGCGGCGAACCGGGACGTGCTCGGGGTGCTCAAGCCCGGCGAGCACGGCTCCACGTTCGGTGGCAACCCGCTCGCCTGCGCGGTCGGCACCGAGGTCGTCAAGCTTCTCGAGACCGGCGAGTTCCAGCAGCGTTCGGCCGAGCTCGGCGCCCGGCTGCACGAGGGCCTGAACGCGCTCATCGGCCGCGGCGTGCTCGCCGTGCGGGGACGCGGGCTCTGGGCCGGCGTCGACATCGACCCGGCGCTGATGACCGGCCGCCAGGCCGTCGAGCGGCTCGCCGCCCGCGGCGTGCTCGCCAAGGACACCCACGGATCGACGATCCGGCTCGCGCCGCCGCTGGTGGTCACGCCCGCCGACATCGATCACGCGCTGGCTCAGCTGGCCGCAATCCTGTGAGAGGGGGCGGTGGGGCGGCGGCCGGCAACGGCCGCCGCTCTTACCGTTCGAACTTGCGGATCGCCATGGTCGGGGCCTCGGCCATCACCGAGTGCGGCTGAGCCACCCCGCCGGAGTGCCACAGCTTCGCCCGGCCCACGTGCACGTTCGCGTAGAGCTCGACCACGTCGTTCGGCGCGAGCGCCCGCGTCTCGTCGCGGTTGAGGGTGATCCGCTGGTCGTCGTCGAAGGAGCCGTTCGGCCGGATGCCCGTGCCGTTGGTGCTCACGTCCTGGGCGCTCAGCTCGCCGCTGCGCAGGGCCAGCCGGACATGCCCGCGGCTGATCCACTTCCGGGCGTCGTCGCTCAGCCACTGGCCCAGCATGACGCCGCCACCCTCCGGCGCCCGGCCCACCACGACCGGCTTCTCGGTCGAGACCACGAAACGCTGACGGACGACGCCGTCGATGCGTACCGAAAGAACCTCGACGGCCGGGCGCGGACCCG
The DNA here is from genome assembly GCF_044465265.1 of Actinoplanes sp. NPDC049681. Taxonomy (NCBI): domain Bacteria; kingdom Bacillati; phylum Actinomycetota; class Actinomycetes; order Micromonosporales; family Micromonosporaceae; genus Actinoplanes; species Actinoplanes sp. NPDC049681. Next base: position 651,260 of record NZ_JBITLP010000006.1, on the reverse strand, counting down.
CATCGCGCAACCGGGTGCCGTGCCGGGGACAGGTGGGCACACCGCCCCGCAACGACGGCGGCGGCTGGGAGACCGGGCTGGTGGTCTTGCGCATGTCGGCGAACGGGCTGTCCGGGTCGCCGCCAGAGCCGTACGCGCTGCAGTTGGACTCGGGACAGCCCCAGACGCGCGACAGCAGCTTCTGACCCGTCGGGGAGGGCTCGGCCACCGGCGGCACCTCGCCGCGCCCGACCCTGGCTACCAGCACCGGACCGCCGGCGCCGGGCACAGCCGCGAGCAACCGGCCGGGCTCCTCGATCCAGGGGCGGCGATCGCGGAACTGCTCCGCCCGGCCGCGCGTGAGCACGGGCAGGCCCAGGAGCTCGGCGACCTCGTACACCCGGTCGTCCAGCTGGGGCACGACCTCGACCACGCCGTCGTCGGCCCAGCGGCGGACCACCATGCGCTCGTTCGAGGTGAGGTCGGCGTCGGAGAGCAGGCCGCGGGGAACCACCGCGTACACCGGGACGTTCTCCTCGGCGACATGCCGGCCGAGCGCGTCGATGACCAGGCCCAGCCGCAGCATGCTGGCGGGCCGGCCGCCGTCGAGGTCCGCGTACCGGACGATCTCGGAAAGATCGACCACCGCCCGGGCGAGCGCGGGGTCGGTGGTGAGACGCGCCTCGATGGCGTCGAGGACCTTGCTGACCTCGAATCTCACATGGCCTCCCGGTGGATACGCGTGCGGCTGCCCCGGCCATCATGCCGTCCGGAGGCGGGCTGCGGCCAATCAGGGTGACGTGATCTTCCGGTCGGAAAGGCGTCGCGGGTCAGGCGTCGTCGGCCAGAATGCGGTCGATGCGGTTCGCCAGGGCGATGTCCCGGGTCGTCACGCCGCCCGCGGAATGGGTGCTGCAGCGGAACGTCAGGGTGCGCCAGCGGATGTCGATGTCGGGGTGGTGGTCCATCTCCTCGGCCACCTTCGCCACCCGGTCGACCACCGCGATCGCCGCGGGGAAGCTGCGTAGGCCCACCGTGCGCACGATCGCGTCCGGGCCGCCCTCCCAGCCGTCCAGGACGGCGACGGCGTTGCGTACCGAATCGGCGTCGAGCAGGTCAGCCATGACCTGAGCTTAGTCGCCGCCGGTGCCCTCCCGTCGGCGGCCGCGGCCGGAATGTCGCACGGTTCCGCTACGGTGGGCGCCGACATGCGGCAACACGGGGAGGAAACCCACATGAGCAATCGACGGCTGGCGATCGCCGGACTGGCACTCGTCGCGGCGCTCGGCCTGACCGGCTGCGGGCCGGACGAGGACAAGGCGGCGCCGACCGGCGGCAAGGGTTCCGGCGTCGCGGCTCAGCAGGCGGCCGACAAGCAGGACCCGGCCGCCGATCTGGCCGCCGCGGCGCAGAAGCTCGGCGAGCAGAGCATGAAGATCGACATGAACATGGCCGGTGCCATGAGCATGAGCGGCGTGGCCGACCCCAAGTCGGGCAACGTGAAGATGTCGATGGAGATGGGCGCCCTCGGCGACGGCACCGCGATCGAGATGCGCAAGATCGGCGACGACCTCTACATGAAGTTCGGCGGCTCGATCGGCGCGATGCTCGGCGGCGCCGACAAGACCAAGGCCTGGATGCACGTCGACGCGTCCAAGCTGAGCGAGGGCAGCAGCTTCAACGTGATGCCGAAGGACGACCCGGCCGGCACCAAGGCCATGATCTCGGCCATGACGCAGGTCGAGCGGGTCGGCGACAAGGGCTACAAGGGCACGCTGGACCTGACCAAGTCGCCCCGCTACAACAAGAACAAGAGCATCGAGGCGCTGGGTGCCAAGGCCACGAAGGTGCCCTTCACCGCGAAGAAGGACGGCGAGGGCCGTCTCACCGAGCTGACGCTCGACATGAGCAGCCTCGGTGCGGGCGCCGGCAAGGTGGAGACCAAGTACTACGACTTCGGTACGCCGGTCTCGGTGCAGGCGCCGCCGGCGTCGCAGGTGCAGGAGGCGCCGAGCCAGCTCTCGGGCATCCTCAACGCCTGATCCGCGGCTGTCGATGGTGGCCGGGTGGACTCGTCCGCCCGGCCATCGCTGTTTCGTTCTCCGGGCGATCGGGCATTGGGTGAGCCTTCGTCATGGCGGCGATGCAGGGAGGAACGACATGCGGACGGCTCGAGTTCGTGGGCTGGGCCTGGCTTCTTTGGCTGCGGTGGCGCTCGCCGTCGCGGGCTGCTCCGACAACGGGGACGCCACCCCCGGTGCCGGCACCCCAGCGAGCGGCGTACCCAGCGCTTCCGCCAGCGTGGGGGCGGCCGATCCCGCCGCTGCCGCCGCGCTCGCCGATGCGGCGGCCAAGCTCGGCGAGAACAGCTTCAAGGTGACCATGACGTCCGGACCCGGCCTCAAGCTCAACGGGCTCATGGACGCGCCGCACGGCGTCGGCACCGCGACGTTGACGGCCAGCGGCCCGAACACCGAGATCCAGGTCAAGACGCTGCTGGTGGACAAGGACCTCTACCTGCAGGTCCCGGGCGTCACCAAGCCCGGCACCTGGACCCACGTGGACGTGTCCCGCCTGCCCGAGGGCGCGAACGTCGGCCTGCGGCCCGGCCAGATCGACCCGGCCAACACCGCCCAGCTGCTCAACTCCACCACCGACGTCCAGCAGGTCGACCCCCGCAGCTACCGCGGCACGCTCGACCTCACCAAGGCCGCCGGCGTCGCGGGAGTCGACCAGAAGATGATCAGTACGTGGGGAGCGCAGGCGCAGGACGTGCCGTTCACCGCGGGCCTCGACGAGCAGGGCCGGCTCTCCGCCCTCACCATCCAGCTCCCGGCCGTGAAGGGGCAGCAGCCCCAGCCGCTCGAGGTGCTGTACACGGACTACGGCACCACGGTCGACGCGCAGCGTCCGCCGGCCTCGCAGCTCACCGAGGCGCCGGACAGCCTTTACACCAGCCTGGGCGGTTGATCCGCGGCACGACCGCTCCGGCTCTCCGGGCCCCCGCTCTCCCCGGCGGGGGCCTTCGCCGTGCCGCAGGCCATGCGGCGGCCGGGCATGGGGTAAGCCGGGCGATCGATGCATCGGCTACCGTTGCGGACCGTGCCAGAGGGACACACCATTCACCGGCTCGCCGCCCGCCATCGCGAGCTTTTCGCCGGCCACGTCGTCACCGTCGACAGCCCGCAGGGGCGCTTCGCCGCCGGTGCGGCCCTGATCACCGGGCGCCGGCTGGCCGACACCGAGGCGTACGGGAAGCACCTGTTCCACCACTTCGACGGCGAGCGGAGCCTGCACGTCCACCTCGGTCTGTACGGCAAGTTCGCCGACGGGGTGCCGCCCGTGCCCGAGCCGGTCGGCCAGCTGCGGATGCGGATGGTGGGTGGCGGGCACTGGCTGGAGCTGCGTGGCCCCACCGCTTGCGAGGTGCTCGATCCCGGCCAGGTGGCGGTGCTGCGCGCGCGGCTGGGGCAGGATCCGCTGCGCGACGACGCCGACCCGCTCGTTGCGTACGCCCGGGTTCGTGCCAGCACGAAGCCGGTGTTCGCCCTCCTGCTGGACCAGACGGTGGTGGCCGGGTGTGGGTTGATCTACGCGAACGAGGTGCTGTTCCGGGCCGGGCTCGCCCCGACGACCGAGGGCAGCAGGATCTCGGCGGCGTGCTGGCAGGAGATCTGGGACGACCTGCGGGCGCTGATGAAGGAGGGTGTGGCGCGCGGCCGTATCGACACGGTGCACACCGCGCACACGCCGGAGGCCATGCAACGCGCGCCGCGGGTGGACCGGCACGGCGGCGAGGTGTACGTCTACCGCCGTCCGGGTCAGCCCTGCCTGGTGTGCGGGACGGCGGTGCAGCGCGGGCCGATGGCCGGGCGCAACCTCTACTGGTGCCCGGCCTGCCAGCCCTGAGCCGTCACTGACCGGCGGAGGCGGGGGCCGAGGCGGGAGGCGGTGCGACGGGCGGCTCCGGTTCCGACGGCAGGCCGAGCTGGAAGTTCTCCTGCAGCCAGGGCAGCAGCGTCTCGTACGCCTCCACCGTGTCCGGCTGGTTGAAGTCGTGGGACAGCACGATCGACCCGGGCCGTACGTGGTCCTGCACGCCCTTGACGACCTTCTCCACGTGCGCGGCGTCGTCCTCGCCCTCGGTGTGCTCCCAGTCGCGCGGGTCGACCTCCCAGTAGAGGGAGGTCATGCCGTCGGCGTACGCCGTCTGGACCAGGCGGTCGGTGAAGTTGCCGCCCGGGGCGCGGAAGAAGGGGATCTTCGCGTCCGGCACGGCCGCACGGATGGCCTCGTTGGTGCGGGCCAGATCCGCCGCGATCTTCTCCGGCTTGTCCTTGCCGATCGTCAGGCTGTGGTTCCAGGTGTGGTTGCAGAGCGTGTGGCCCTCGGCGACGATCTGGCGGACCATGTCCGGGTGCCGGCGGACCTGGGTGCCGACCAGGCAGAACGTCGCCTTGACGTGGTTCTCGCGCAGGAGTTCGAGGATCTTCGGCGTCTGCACCGGGTCGGGACCGTCGTCGAAGGTCAGGGCCACCGTGTCGGAACCCGTCGTGCGCAGCGACTTGGCCGGTCCGTTGCCCTCCGGGACCGCGACGGCCGGCGCCGGCTCGGTGGCCGAGGTGGGCGGCGTGGCGGCGGCCGCCGGTGGCTCGGGCTCGGCCGGTCGGCCGGACGGCGGCGCGGACGCCGGGGTGGCCTGCGGCGCCGTTCCCTGCTTGGCCGGGACGGCGGGCGGGTTCTTGGCGGGCTTCTTGGCCGGCGCCTTGGCCGCGGTGGCGATCGAGTGGTCGGCGGCGTTGACCGGGTTCACGCCGGTGGTGTCGTTCTGCCGCATCGGCAGGACGACGAGCATGAGGCCGACGGCGACGAGCCCGGCGAGCAGCGCCTGCTGGCGGTGCCGGCCGATGAGCAGCCACGACTCGATGGGCAGGGTGCCGGGGGCCCGGTGGGCGCCGGTGGCCGGTCGCTTGCCGTTGTCGGCCAGCGCCCAGTCGCGCACCGCGCCCGCCGCCTCGCGCACCACCGGGAGGGGCCGCACGGTGATCGCCAGCTGATCCGCGGCCTTGGCGTGCCGGCCCCGGGCCCGCCGGGCGGAAAGAGGGCGGGCGGCAGGAGAGCGGGCGGCAGGAGAGCGGGCGGGAAGGGTGCGGCCAGCAGGAGCGGATGAGCGAGGCGCGAGGTCCAGCGCCGGGCGGCGGCCGCCCGCGACGCGGTCCGTCCCGGGTGGACGCAGGACTGTCGGGTCGGCGAGCGACTCCGGGCGACGGTGCCGGCCCAGGGACGTCTCGCCCTCCAGGACGGAGACGTGCGGGAAGCCGCCGGTGCCGCCGGTCAGCGCGCCGAAACGCAGGGACCTCGCCGGTCCGGCCGCGTGTCGGGGGCCCTTCTCCGGCGCCGTACGTTCGGGGGGTTGCGGCGGCATTCGTCATGCCTACCCTGCCGCAAGATCAAAGACGATACCGCATTCGTGATCATCGCGTGGCTGAAAGTAATCACCGCAGGTCAATGCCGTGTGGTCGACGGCGAATGGTGAAGACAGTTCGGACGGTGCGTCCCGAACGGGTCAGCGCGAGGCGTGGACCTCGTCCGTCGCCTTGCGGGCGGCGATGAGCACCGGGTCCCAGACGGGGGAGAACGGCGGGGCGTAGCTGAGGTCCAGCGCCGTCATCTCCTCCACGGTCATCCGGTTCCAGACCGCTATCGCCAGGGAGTCGATGCGCTTGGCGGCCTCCTCCCGGCCGACGATCTGGGCGCCGAGAAGCATGCCCGTACGCCGTTCCGCGATGAGCTTGACGACCATCGGGCTGGCACCCGGGTAGTACCCCGCGCGGCTCGTCGACTCCACCGAGGCGGTGACGTAGTCGAAGCCGGCCGCGGTCGCCTCCTTCTCCGCCAGGCCGGTGCGCGCCACCTCGAGCTCGCAGACCTTCGTCACCGCCGTACCGATGACTCCCGGGAACGTCGCGTAGCCGCCGCCGATGTTGATGCCCGCCACCCGGCCCTGCTTGTTGGCGTGGGTGCCCAGCGGGACGTGCACCGGCTGGCCGCTGATCCGGTGCACGGTCTGCACGCAGTCCCCGGCCGCCCAGAGCCCGTCGACGCGCCCGTCCGGGCCCACCACCCGCATCTGCAGGTCGGTCCGCAGGCCGCCGGTGACGCCGACCGGGATGCCGGACTCCTGGGCCAGCGCCGTGTTCGGGCGTACGCCCAGACCGAGCACCACGATGTCGGCCGGCAGCGTTTCATCAGGGGTGACCACCGCCGAGACCCGGCCGTTCTCGCTTTCCAGGCCCTGGACGTGGGCGTTGGTGCGCACCTCGATGCCGAGCCCGCAGATGGCGCGCCGAACTCGCTCGCCCATGTCCGGATCCACGGTGGACATCGGCTGCGGCGACTTCTCCAGCAGGGTCACCTCCAGCCCCCGCCGGACCATCGCCTCGGCCATCTCGACGCCCACGTAGCCGCCGCCGATCACCACGGCCCGGCGGGGCTGTGGCTCCCGGTCGAGCCAGGCGTGGATGGCCTCGCCGTCGTCGAGGGTCTGCACGCCGAAGACGCCGCCCGCGTCGATGCGCGCCCATTGCGGGGTGACCGGGACGGCGCCGGCCGCGTACACCAGCTCGTCGAAGCCCTCGCGGCACTCGCCGCCGCCGTCCAGGTCCTTGGCGATCACCTCACGCCGGTCCAGGTCGATCGCCACGACCTCGTGCCGCAGCCGTACGGCGATGCCCGCCTCCGCGAAGGCGGCGGGTTCGCGGGCGATCAGGGCGTCCCGGTCGGTCACCGCGCCGCCGATCCAGTACGGGATCCCACAGGCCGAGTACGACGTGAAATGGCCCCGTTCGAACGCGACGATCTCGAGCTCGTCCGGGCCCTTGCGCTTGCGCGCTTGGGAGGCCGCGGACATCCCCGCCGCATCCCCGCCGATGACGACCAGTTTCACCGCGCGCCCGCGGTGGCGCCGGCGAGCCAGTCCACCACGTCGGAGATCGTGGCGTTCTGCGCCATGAGCGCGCGCTGCCTGGCCGCCCCGGTGCCGTGCGCGCGCAGCCGGCCCATCAGCACGGTGGCCAGCTCCAGGTCGCCGTGGCGCTCGAGCTCCGGGCGTACGTAGTCGAAGAGCTGACGCATGAGCCGCCACGCCGGGCGCGGCTCCCGGGTGGCCATGTCGATGTTGAGACCCTCGAGGCCGTCGTGCGCGGCCCGCCAGTGCGCGGCCCGCAGCAGCGGGTGCGCGACGTCGGGGGCCCGCTTGCCGTCGTGGATCTCGCCCAGGACCGTCCCGACGAGCGCCCGGGCCAGCGCGGCCAGGAGCACGGTGTCGTCCAGCGACGGGCAGACGTCGCCCATCCGGATCTCGACCGTGGGGTAGTTCGCCGACAGCCGGGCGTACCAGTAGAGCATCCCCTCGTCGAGCATCGCGCCGCTCGCCTGCAGATCGGAGATGAGCGTCAGGTAGTGCTCGTGCGACTCCAGGTACGGCGTCGGGCCCACGGTCGGCCAGCGTTCCCAGAGCATCGAGCGCCAGCTGGCATACCCGGTGTCGTGGCCCGCGAAGTACGGCGAGTTGGCCGTCGCGGCCTGGAAGATCGGCAGCCAGGGGCGCAGATGGTTGAGGACCTGCACGCCGGTCTCCGGGTCGGGGACGCTGACGTGCACGTGCATGCCGTTGAGGCCGGCGCCGGGGGACAGGTCGCCGAAGCGTTCCCGCATCCGGTGGTAGCGCGGCTTGTCCACCACCCGGGTGTTCGGGCCGGAGCCCGGAGCCGCGCCGACCGCCACCACCCGCACGCCGGCCGCCTCCGCCGCCGTGGCGATGCCGGCGCGCAGCCGCTTCATCGCGTCGAACAGGCTGCCCAGCTCCAGTTGCGGCGGGCTGGCGGTCTCGATCTGGCTGCGCATGTACTCGTGCTGCACCGAGTCGCGGATGTCGTCGCCGAGCCGGTCGAAGACCTCCTCGACGGCCTCGACCGCGCGGGGTTCCACCGCGTCGACGAGCAGGTATTCCTCTTCCACGCCGAGGGTCAGCAGCCCTTGGGCTTGCGCCGCCTCGGCCAGCTCCTCGGAGATCGTGGTCGCCTCCGCCGCAGTCTCCGGTATCGCCATGCGCCGCAACGTACCCTCCAGTCCGTGCCGGAAAACGGATGTTGCCTCTCAGGCGTAGCGTGATATCCGTGCTGCTGCTGGGGTTCTGGGCGTTTGTCGCCCTGCCGGGCCCCGCGACTTCGTCCCCGCATCTCCTGCTCGGGCTCGCCGTGGTCGCGGCGGCCCTCCTCGTGGTGGTCGCGGCGGCCGGCCTGCCGGCACTTCCGCCGCCGGCCCCGGGCCGGGTCTCCGCCGCCGGCCGGCGGTCCCGGATCCGGCGCCTGCCTCGCCTTCTCGATCCCGATGCGGCCGGACGTCCGCGCCCCCGAGCGCCCGCGACCCCGTCGGTGGTCGCGCTTTCCTAGGCCCGGCCACCTCCGCGTCCCGTCCGCCTTGAGGATCGCAGGGGTACGCCCATGTCCGTTTCCGCCGCGCTGGACGCCGTCATCGGTGTCGCGCAGTCCGCCCTCGAGGGTCTCGCCACCCTCCTCACCCCGGCCACCGGTACGCTCGCCGCCGCCCTGGCCATCGTCGTGTTCACCGTCGCCGTCCGCCTGCTGATCAGCCCGCTCGCCTGGCTGCAGGCACGTTCCGCGAAACGGGGCGCCGCCCTGGCGCCGCAGATCGCGATCCTGCGCGAGAGACACCGAGACGATCCCGTCCGCCTCGCCGGCGAGACGCTCGCCCTGCAGCGCGCGAACGGCGCGAGTCCGTTCGCCGCTGTCCTGCCCGCTCTCGCGCAGGCGCCGTTCTTCATGCTCATGTACCACGTGGTCCGGCCGGGCGCCGGTGCACCGACGGGAGTCCTCGCGGGACACCTGCTCGGGGTGCCGCTGACCGCGCACCTCGCGACGGGCCTGCCCGTCTTCTCGGTGCTGCTCGGCCTCGCCGGGCTGCTGGCGTGGTGGTCGTCGCGACGGGCGCGGCGGTCGATGCCGGCGGACAACCCGCTCGGCGGGATCCTGACCCGGCTGCCGTACCTCACGGTCGCGGCGGTGGCCTGCCTACCGCTCGCGGGCGGGCTTTATCTCGTAACATCTGCCGCCTGGACCGCTTTGGAGCAGCTTGTCCTGCGCCGCTGACGGATTTACGGCTCACCGTTGACAATGGGCGGAAAGCGCTAGGAGGCTTCCGTGAGAGCGCTCTCTCACCTATTACGCCTGCCCGGAAAGCGCTGTCATGAGAATTCGATGCCATATTGCGTTCATAGCGGCCGTCGCCGTATCCACCACTCTCCCCCTGTCCGCCGCAGTCCCCGCCCGGGCCGCCCTGGCGCCGGCCCCCTCCGGGTGGACGCAGGTCTGGGCGGAGGACTTCACCGGACCTGCCGGCACCCTGCCCAGCTCCGCCGACTGGATCATCGACACCGGGACGAGCTATCCCGGTGGGCCGGCGCGGTGGGGCACCGGCGAGGTTCAGGCGTACACCGACAGCACCAGCAATCTCGCGCAGGACGGTGCCGGCAATCTGCGCATCACGCCGCTGCGTGATGACTCCGGCCGGTGGACGTCCGCGCGGATCGAGACCCGGCGCACCGATTTCAAACCGCCGGACGGCGGGGTGTTACGGATCGAGGGCCGGATCCAGATGCCGAACGTGACCGGTGCTGAAGCGGCCGGTTACTGGCCCGCGTTCTGGGCGCTCGGCGAGCCCTACCGGGGCAACTACCAGAGCTGGCCGTCGGCCGGCGAGTTCGACGTCATGGAGAACGTCAACGGCGCCGACGCCGTGTGGGGCTCGCTGCACTGCGGCGTTAATCCGGGTGGTCCGTGCGACGAGACGCTCGGCAACGGCGCCAACCGGCCCTGCCCCGGATCCAGTTGCCAGTCCGCCTTCCACATGTACGCCTTCGAGTGGGACCGCAGCGTCAGCCCCAACCAGTTGCGCTGGTACGTCGACGGCGAGCGGTACCACTCGGTCAGCCAGAGCGAGGTGGGCGACTCGTACTGGACGGACATGACCGAGCACCCCGGCTACTTCATCCTGCTCAACGTCGCGATCGGGGGCGCCTTCCCGGATGGTGTGGCCGGCTCGGCGACCCCGACGGGCCTGACCGCCCCGGGTAGTCCGATGCTCGTGGACTACGTGGCCGTGTACACCTCCGGAGGAGCCGGCGCGCCGCTGGGTGGCCCGCGGGACGCGTACGGCACGATCCAGGCCGAGTCGTACGACGCCGCGTCCACCGTGGGCAAAGAGGCCTGCTCCGAGGGTGGAGAGGACGTCGGCTGGCTGAGCGACGGCGACTGGCTGCGGTACGACAACGTCGACTTCGGTACGGGCGGAGTCCACGCCTTCGCGGCGCGGGTGGCGTCCGGCGCCGGCGGGGACGTGAGCGGCCTGGTCGAGGTACGCATCGACAGCCGGAGCAACGCGCCGATCGGCTCGTTCGCGCTCGCCGGCACCGGCGGCTGGCAGTCCTGGCGTACGGTACCGGCTGATGCGGCCGACGTGGTCGGGCGGCACACCGTCTTCTTGACCTTCATCAGCGGCCAGCCGGCCGACTTCGTGAACGTCGACTGGTTCCAGTTCCTCACCTAGCGGCATTCCCACCGGTACGCATTCGGGGCCGGAAGCGTCACCAGCGCTTCCGGCCCCGATGCTTGGGAGCGGGTCGGCCGCTCGGCGTGCCGCCGGCCGCTCATCTCGCCCGGCCTGCCCGTCTTCGCGACGCTGCGCGGCTCACCGGCCTGAACGGCGTGGTGGAGGCCGCGGGGCCCCGCCCGTGGACACCCGCTGCGCGGAAGCATGAACGCCCTCGTCTCGTAACATTCGCCGCTTGGGCGGCGCTGGAACAGCTGGTCATGCGCCGCCCAGAGATTGAAAGTTCTTAATGTTGACAACTTGGCGAAACAAGAAGGAAACTTTCTGAGAGCGCTCTCTCGCCTGTCACGACTGCCCTGGGAGCCGTCGTCATGAGAATTCGTCGCCGTTTCGCCGCCGCCGCGGCCGTCGCCGCCGCCCTGACCGCATCCGCCGCCGTCGCCGTCTCCGCCCAGGCCGCCCTGCCACCGGTCCCCTCCGGATGGACCCAGGTCTGGGCGGACGACTTCACCGGACCCGCCAACACCCTGCCCAGCTCCGCCAACTGGATCATCGACACCGGCACCAGCTATCCCGGCGGCCCCGCGCAGTGGGGCACCGGAGAGATCCAGACGTACACGAACAGCACCAGCAACCTCGCGCAGGACGGCGCCGGCAACCTGCGCATCACGCCACTGCGCAACGGCTCCGGTCAGTGGACGTCGGCGCGGATCGAGACCCAGCGCAGCAACTTCAAGCCGCCGGACGGTGGGGTGCTGCGCATCGAGGGCCGGATCCAGATGCCCAACGTGACCGGTGCCGAGGCCGCCGGCTACTGGCCCGCGTTCTGGGCGCTCGGTGCGCCGTACCGGGGCAACTACCAGAACTGGCCGTCGGTCGGCGAGTTCGACATCATGGAGAACGTCAACGGGATCAACGCCGTCTGGGGCGTGCTGCACTGTGGCGTCAACCCCGGCGGGCCCTGCAACGAGACGCTCGGCATCGGCGCCAACCGGGCCTGTCCCGGCTCCAGCTGCCAGTCCGCGTTCCACACGTACGCCTTCGAGTGGGACCGCAGCGTCAGCCCCAATCAGATGCGCTGGTACGTCGACGGCCAGCAGTACCACTCGGTCAGCCAGAGCCAGGTCGGCGAGCCGCACTGGACGAACATGACCGGGCACGCCGGCTACTTCATCCTGCTCAACGTCGCGATGGGCGGCGCCTTCCCGAACGGCGTCGCCGGCTCCGCCACTCCGACCGGCTCGACCGCCTCGGGCCGTCCGATGCTCGTGGACTACGTCGCCGTCTACAGCCGCGGAGGTGGCACCACGCCGCCGCCCACCGACCCGCCGCCGACCGGTGGTTCGCGGGACGCCTACGGCACGATCCAGGCAGAGTCCTACGACGCCGCGTCCGCCGTGGGCAAGGAGGCCTGCTCCGAGGGTGGCGAGGACGTCGGCTGGCTGAGCAACGGCGACTGGCTGCAATACAACGACGTCGATTTCGGTACGGGCGGAGTCCGAGACTTCCAGGCCCGCGTGGCGTCCGGCGCGGCCGGGGGAGTCAGTGGCCTGGTCGAGGTGCGGATCGACAGCCGGGGCAACGCGCCGATCGGATCCTTCGCACTCGCCAACACCGGAGGCTGGCAGTCCTGGCGCTCGGTGCCGGGCAGCGCGGCCAACGTCTCCGGGCGGCACACCGTGTTCCTGACTTTCGCCAGCGGGCAGCCGGCGGACTTTGTGAACGTCAACTGGTTCCAGTTCCGCAGGTAGCGACTTTCTTCAATACGTAGGCATAAGGGCCGGGAGCGCTACCAGCACTTCCGGCCCTAGCTCTTAATGGAAAGTTAAGTTCACGGATGCCTTTACTTCCTCTGTTAACACTCCTAATAATTGGCGCACCCACCTCGGTACACGTGGAAGGCCCACCCCCATGCGCCGTACCTTCCTCCTCGCCACGGCAGCCGTCCTGGTCGCCGCCGGCTCCGCCGTCTACATAGGCTCGTCGGCCAGTGCCGCGGCCGCCTGCGCCCCCGCCTGGAGTTCAACGGCGGTTTACACGAACGGAATGGCCGCTTCGCAGTCCGGTCACAACTACACCGCGAAGTGGTGGACCCAGAATGAGAGCCCGGCGACCCACAGCGGTCAGTGGGACGTCTGGGCCGACAACGGCACGTGCGGAGGCACCACGCCCCCGACCACTCCGCCCACGACGCCCCCGACGACCCCTCCCACCACGCCCCCGACCACACCGCCCACCACGCCGCCGACCAGCCCGCCGCCCACCGGCCCGCTGCCCGGGCACTTCGTCACCGGCTACTGGCAGAACTTCGACAACCCGGCCAACGAGATCAAGCTCGCCGCCGTCCCCGACACGTACGACCTGATCGCGGTGGCGTTCGCCGACGCGACCAGCACCCCCGGCGCCGTGTCCTTCAAGGTCGACCCGGGCCTCTCCACCAGCGTCGGCGGCTACACCGACGCCCAGTTCAAGGCCGACATCGCGACGCTGCACTCCCGCGGCAAGAAGGTCGTCATCTCGGTCGGCGGCGAGAAGGGCTCGGTGTCCGTCGGTGACTCGGCGGCCGCGACCAACTTCGCCAACTCGGTCCAGTCGCTGATCCAGGCGTACGGCTTCGACGGCGTCGACATCGACCTCGAGAACGGGCTCAACCCGACCTACATGGCTCAGGCCCTGCGCGGCCTGCGCGCCAAGGTGGGCGCGAGCCTGATCATCACGATGGCGCCGCAGACCATCGACATGCAGAACCCGGCGGGCTCGTACTTCAAGCTCGCGCTCGACATCAAGGACATCCTGACGGTCGTCCACACCCAGTTCTACAACTCGGGCGCGATGCTCGGCTGCGACAACAACGCCGCGTACGGGCAGGGCTCGGTCAACTTCATCGTCGCCCTGGCCTGCATCCAGCTCGAGGCCGGCCTGCGCCCCGACCAGGTGGCGATCGGCCTGCCGGCGACCAGCAGCGCGGCCGGTGGGGGCTACGTCTCACCGTCCGTCGTCAACCAGGCGCTCGACTGCCTGGCCCGTGGCACCAACTGCGGCTCCTTCCGGCCGCCGCACACCTATCCCGGCCTCCGTGGCGCGATGACCTGGTCCATCAACTGGGACGTCACCGCCGGCAACGGATGGGCCAACGCCGTCTCCCCCCACGTCCACGCCCTGCCCTGACCGGAGAATCCCCATGCGACTGAAGATGAGATACCTGGCCGCCCTCGCCGTGGCCCTGACCGGAACCGCGGCCGCGATCATCCCCATGACCGCGTCCAACGCCGCCGCGGCCTGCGCCGCCGCCTGGAGTCCGACCGCGGTCTACACCAACGGCATGACCGCCTCGCAGTCCGGCCACAACTACACCGCGAAGTGGTGGACGCAGAACGAGAGCCCGGCCACCCACAGCGGTCAGTGGGACGTGTGGGCCGACAACGGGACCTGTGGCGGCACCACCCCGCCGCCCACCGACCCGACCGACCCGCCGCCCTCCACCGGCACCAAGATGGCGTCGGCGCCCTACATCTACCCCGGCTGGGGTAACCCGCCCGCACCGTCGACGGTCATGAACGCCACCGGCATCAAGGCCTTCACGATCGCCTTCGTGCTCGCCAACGGCTGCAACCCGGTCTGGGACGGCGAGGGCGGCCTGACCGGCGGCTCGCACGAGAGCACCATCAACGCGATCAAGTCGGCCGGCGGCAGCGTCGTCCCCTCGGTCGGTGGATGGCAGGGCAACAAGCTGGGCCCGAACTGCTCGACGCCGGAGGCGCTCGCCGGCGCGTACCAGAAGGTCATCGACACCTTCGGGCTCAAGGCGATCGACATCGACATCGAGAACACCGACGAGTTCGAGAACACCGTCGTGCAGGACCGCATCCTGAACGCGCTGAAGATCGTCAAGCAGCGGAACTCGTCCGTGAAGACGATCCTCACCTTCGGTACGACGACGTCCGGCCCGAACTACTACGGCACCCGGCTCGTCCAGCAGGCCAAGGCGCTCGGCGCGAACATCGACATCTTCACCCAGATGCCGTTCGACTTCGGCGGCGGCTCGGACATGTACCAGAGCACGGTGAACGCGTCCGAGGGCCTGAAGAACCTGCTCAAGACCACCTTCGGCTACAACGACGCGCAGGCGTACTCGCACATGGGCATCTCCGGCATGAACGGCCTGTCCGACCAGCAGGAGCTGACCAGCCCGCAGACGTGGACGCAGATCCGCGACTACGCGAAGAGCAAGGGCTTCGCCCGCTTCACCTTCTGGGCGGTCAACCGTGACCGGCCGTGCCCGGGCGGCGGCGTGGTCTCCAACTGCTCCGGCATCGCCCAGTCCGACTGGGAGTTCACCCGGATCAGCGCCGGCTTCTGACCCCTCCTCAGGGACGCGCGCGGCCGTGGATCTCAGCGATCCGCGGCCGCGCGGCGGCGTTTGCGGACCTTCTTGAAAACCCAGTTCGCGACGGCCAGGACGATCAGCGCCCAGACCCCGTAGTTGATCCAGTTGCTGTACTGCTCGACGTTCTGCCAGCGGGAGCCGAGCGCGTACCCGGCGCCGACGAAGATGCAGTTCCAGACGCCGCTGCCCAGGGCGGTGAAGAGGGTGAACTGCCCGAGCGGCATGTGGTTGGCCCCGGCCGGGACGGAGATCAGGCTGCGGACCACCGGCGCCATGCGGCCGAAGAGGACCGCGGCCCGCTCGTGCCGCTCGAACCACCGGTCCGCGGTGTCCAGATCGTCGGCGTCCACCAGCGGGATGCGGTCGAGCCAGCGCCGCAGGCGAGCCTCGCCGAGCGCGTACCCCAGCCAGTAGAGCACCAGGGCGCCCACCACCGAGCCGGCGGTCGCCGCGACCGTGACCAGGACGAGATCGACCCGGCCCTCGCTCGCGAGATAGCCGGCCATGGACAGCACGATCTCGCTCGGGATCGGCGGGATCAGATTCTCCAGGGCGACGAGCAGGCCCACGCCCGTGGCGCCGAGGGACTCGATCACGGAGGCGACCCAGCCGGTCAGGCCGCCGAGGTTGCCGAGATCGGTCTCCGCGGCGAGGACGTACGGCAGACTCATGCTCTTCCGGTACCCGTGGCCGACGGCACGAACCGTCTCGCGTATATACCTATCATCGGTATATGGTGTTCGCCGTGACCTTGGAACTGCGCTACCGGCGCCTGCTCGCCGTGTACCCGCGCGACCATCGGCGGGCCTACGAGGAAGAAATGCTCGCGGTGCTGATGGAGGGCGCTCGTCTCGGTCAGCAACGCCCGTCGCCGGGGGAGGCCGCCGACCTGCTGTGGTCCGGCTTCCTGGCCCGGATCAGCCGCGGCCTGCAGGGGGCGCGCGGCACCGGCTGGCGTGACGCCGCCGGCGTGACCGGCCTGCTGGCCGCGCTGTTCCTGGCCGCGGCCGCCGGGCGCAGGCTTTGGCCGGCGCTGTGGACGTTGTGGGCCGGGGATTCTTACCTGAGATTCGCAATGATCGCCGACGTCGCCGCCCGCACCGCGGCCTGGCTCCTCGTCATCGCCGCGTTGCTCGCCGGCATGCGTCGTACCGGTGCTGCTCTCGCCATGGCCGCCGTCGTGGTCGAGATCGGCGCGGTCGCGTCCTGGTCGGACCAGTGGCACTGGGTGTCGACGGGCTGGGTGCTGGTCCTCGCGCTGCTGACCGCCGTGCTCCTGACGGTGGCCCGCCGGGCGCGGAAGCCGGTGGCGGTTCTCGGGTTCGGCGGGAGTCTGGTGGTGGTCGGCGGCGTCGTGCTCGCCGGCGTCCTGGGCGGCCTGGCGTGGGATGCGCCGTCGGACTGGTTGATGGTGCTGAGCTACCCGCCGGCTGCCGCCGTACTGCTGGCCGCCGTCGCCCGGGTGGAGGCCGGCGTCCGGCGCCGCGTCCTCGTGTTGCTCGCCGCCATCGCCGGCGTGCCCGTCGCGCAAGGGCGGTTCGCCGAGGCGGCGGGCGTGCAGTGGATCTACACGGTGAGCTGGGATCTGGTCCTCGTCGAGGTCGTCTTCCTGGTGGGGTTGCCGGTGCTGGCGGCGCTCGCCGTGCTGGGGGCGTTCTACCTGCGGGACAACGTGCGCGTGTCCGTCGGAAAGTCGGATTAGTTCCGGTGGCGCCGCGGCGGTAGGTTCCCTGGGCGATGGACACGTTGAGCTCACGGGGCCGTGCGGTCCGGGTCGCGGTCACCGCGCTCGGCGCCGTGCTGCTGCTTCTCGGCACCCTTCGGGGACAGGACGACGACTTCCCGTTCGGGCCGTTCCGGATGTATTCCACGGCGCCCGATCCGGACGCCGACGCGCCGGACACACGGGTCGAGGGTGTCGACGCCACCGGGCGGACGATCGTGTTGACCGAGGCGAACAGCGGGTTGCGCCGGGCCGAGATCGAGGGGCAGCAGCAGGCGTACGTCGACGATCCCGCGCGGCTGCGGCAGGTCGCCGTCGCGTACGCCGAGAAGAGCCCCGGAGCCGCACCGCTCACCACCGTACGGATCGTGATCCGCTGGGAGGGCATCGAGGACGCGCGCCCGACCGGCGAGAGCCACGACGAGGTCATCGCCACCTGGACGGCGGCACCGTGAGCCGGGTCGTCGCGTGGCTCACCGAAGCCGTGCCCCGCGGCCGGATCGCCGCCTTCCGGACGCTGATCTATCTCTTCGTCGCCGCCGACCTCGTGGTCTTCACCCCCTGGGTACGCCACCACGCTTCCACCCCGGGTGACCTCTACCGCCCGCTGCTGGTCGGCCGGTTGCTGCATCTGCCCACGCCGACGCCACTGCTGGTGCACGGCATCTTCTGGCTGCTGCTGGCGGTGTCGCTCGCCGCTGCGACCGGGCGGGCGCCGCGGCTGCTGGGGTGGACCGTGTTCGCGCTGTACTTCGAGTGGATGGTCATCGCGATGAGCTACGGCAAGGTCGACCACGACCGGGTCGGCCTGCTCGTGGCGCTGGCCGCCCTGCCGACCGTGGGACGGGCCCGGCACGGCGATCCCACCCGGTCGGAGGCCGGCGGCTGGGCGCTGCGGGTCACCCAGATCGCGGTGGTGTGCACGTATTTCCTGGCGGCCTGGGCCAAGCTGCGCTTCGGCGGACTGGACTGGGTGACCAGCTCCGTACTGGCGCGGGCGATCATCCGGCGCGGCACCGAGCTGGCCGACCTGATCGCCGGCGTGCCCTACCTGCTGATCCTCGCGCAGATCGGCATCATGGCCTTTGAGCTGACGAGCCCCGCGATCTTCTTCCTCGACGAGCGCTGGCGCAACCGCGCGGTGGCCTTCTTCTACTCGTTCCACGCGGTCACGTTCGCGACCATCACGATCTCGTTCGCGCCGCACCTCGCCGCACTGGCGAGCTTCCTGGCCCTCGAGAAGGTTCGTCCCGTGCAGTGGACCAGGGGTTTCCTGCGGCGACGGCGCGGACAAGTAGAGCCGCATGAGCGACCGGTGGTATGAGAAGGCGGTCATCTACTGCCTTGACATCGACACGTACGCGGACTCGAACGGCGACGGCATCGGGGACATCCGCGGTCTGATCGGGCGGCTCGACTACCTCGCCCGGCTGGGCGTGACCTGTCTGTGGCTCAATCCGATCCACCCCTCGCCGGACCGCGACGACGGCTACGACGTCGAGGACTTCTACAACGTGGACCCGCGCTTCGGCACCCTCGGCGACTTCGCCGAACTGCTGCACCAGGCGGACAACCGCGGCATCAAGGTGATCATCGACCTGGTCGTGAACCACACCTCCGACCAGCACCCGTGGTTCCAGTCGGCGCGGTCGTCGCCGGACTCGCCGTACCGGGACTGGTACGTCTGGTCCGAGACCGCGCCGCCGGACCGGCACCAGGGCATGGTCTTCCCCGGCGAGCAGAACGAGACCTGGACCTACGACCGGACCGCCAAGCAGTGGTACTACCACCGGTTCTACAAGTTCCAGCCGGACCTGAACATCAAGAACCCGCAGGTCCGCGAGGAGATCAAGAAGATCTGCGCGTTCTGGCTGCAGCTCGGCGTCGCCGGCTTCCGGATGGACGCGGTGCCGTTCATCATCGAGGAGACCGAGCCGGGCAACCCGAACTCGCCCAAGGACCTCGACTTCCTCACCGACCTGCGCCAGCACATCCAGTGGCGCAAGGGCGACGCCGTGCTGCTCGCCGAGGCGAACGTCGAGCCCGAGAAGCTCAAGGACTTCTTCGGCGACGGCGGCGGCTCCTCCAACCGCATCCACATGCTCTTCGACTTCATGCTGAACGGCCGGCTCATGCTCGCCCTGGCCCGGCGCAACCCCGAGCCGATCATCGACGCGCTCCGCGACACGCCCGCGCTGCCGTCCGGCGGGCAGTGGGCGACGTTCCTGCGCAACCACGACGAGGTGGACCTCTCCCGGCTCACCGCCGAGCAGCGCAACGACGTCTTCGCCGAGTTCGGGCCGGACGAGAACATGCAGCTCTACGGCCGCGGCATCCGGCGCCGGCTGGCCCCGATGCTGGGCGGCGACCGGCGGCGCATCGAGCTGGCGTACGCGCTGCAGTTCAGCCTGCGCGGCACCCCGGTGCTGCGCTACGGCGAGGAGATCGGCATGGGTGACGACCTCTCCCTGAAGGGGCGTGACGCCATCCGTACGCCCATGCAATGGTCGGCCCTGCCCAACGGCGGTTTCTCCACGGCGAAAGCCGGCGACCTCGCACGGCCGGTGGTGTCCGACCCGCAGTACGGCTACGAGAAGGTCAACGTCACGCTCCAGCGCCACGACCGCGCGTCGCTGTTGTCGTGGTTCGAGCGGATGATCCGCACCCTGCGCGAGGCGCCCGAGGTGGGCAGCGGCACCTGCACACCCGTCGACGTCCCGGTGCCGTCCGGTGTGCTCGTGCACCGCGCGGACGACCGTACGGGAACCATGGTCTTCATCCACAACCTCGGGCCGGACGATGGCGTCGTGGACCTGGGCAGCCTGGACCCGGAGGCGGAATTCCCCAACGACGTGTTGTCCGACAGCGAGTATCCCGACCCCGGCAAGCTGGACGCCTTGCCGATCAAGGGCTACGGATACCGCTGGATCCGGCTGTGCCGCAAGCCGTGAAAGATCACGGTACTCGCCGGTAACCGGTGGGTTAGAGTCGGCCGACTGACGAGAACCGTGGGAGGCCAGCAATGACCCAGCCGAGTCGGGTAGCCATCGTCACCGGAGCCGCGCGCGGCATCGGCGAGGCGACAGCCCGCAAGCTCGCCGCCGACGGCATGGCCGTGGCGGTCGTCGACCTCGACGAGGGCGCGTGCGCCGGCACGGTGACGGCCATCCACGACGCCGGCGGCACCGCGCTCGCCGTCGGCGCCGACGTGTCGAACCCCGAGCAGGTCACGGCCGCCGTCGAGAAGGTCGTCAGCGAGCTCGGCGCGCCGACCGTCCTGGTGAACAACGCCGGGGTGCTCCGCGACAACCTGCTGTTCAAGATGAGCGACGACGACTGGGAGACCGTCATGGCGGTCCACCTACGCGGCGCGTTCCTCTTCAGCCGGGCGGTCCAGAAGCACATGGTCGACGCGGGCTGGGGCCGCATCGTCAGCCTCTCCAGCACGTCCGCGCTCGGCAACCGCGGCCAGGCCAATTACGCCGCCGCCAAGGCCGGCCTGCAGGGCTTCACCAAGACGCTCGCGATCGAGCTGGGCCGCTTCGGCATCACCGCCAACGCCGTCGCACCCGGCTTCATCGTGACCGATATGACCGCCGCCACCGCCGCCCGCGTGGGTGTCGACTTCGCCGACTTCGAGAAGGCGGCGATCAGTCAGATTCCCGTCGGCCGGGCGGGGCGTCCCGAAGACGTGGCGAACACCGTATCCTTCCTGGTCAGTGAGGGAGCCGGCTTCGTGTCCGGCCAGGTCATCTACGTGGCCGGCGGCCCCCGCGCGTAGCATCCTGTCTTGATCGGGGTCGCTACACAGGATGGGGCGACCCCGATGCGAGAAAGGGCGGCAAGCGCGAAGTGAACCGACGGATGAGCTCTCGTAGCGTGGCTCTGACCAGCACGTTCCTGCTGCTGGCCGCGGGCGGCGCGGCAGCCTGCGACAGCAGCGACGACTACCAGGACGAGGGCTTCTACTGCGCCGACGAGAACGGCGTGATCGTCGACGAGGACTACTGCGACGACGACAACGACGGCGGCGGCTTCGGCGGCGGCTTCTTCATCTGGCACTCGACGAGCTACCGCTCCGGCTACCCGATCGGCTCCCGGCTGCCGGCCGGCGGATCCAAGTTCGCCTACAACGACAAGGCCGCCCGGTCGTCCTTCGGCCTGCCGTCGTCCGGCAAGATCGGCAACGGCACCATCAAGACCAGCGTCGTGGGCAAGGGCGGCAGCGGCACCTCCGGCAAGTCCAGCCGGTCGGGTGGCTGAGCGGTGCGGCGGATTCCGTACGGGCCGGTCCGCGAGGGCTGGAAACTCACCAACTACAGCCTCGGCCTGACCTACAACGACACCGAACTGCCCGACGGGACGATGATCTCGTACTGGCAGGAGGGGCCGTACTACGACTTCACCGAGGCCGAGATCGAGGAGCTGGAGACGGCGACCTCGGTGCTGTACCAGATGTGCCTCGACGCCGGCGACTGGATGGTCCGGCAGTGCCCGCGGCGCACGGTCGAAGGCCGCCGCCAGGGCTACTTCACGTCGGTGTGCACGCCGGAGAGCTGCTTCCTCACGAAGATCGGCATCCCGGAATACACCCACGAGCAGATCATCCGTACGTGGTTCGACGGTGACGCCGAGACCTGGACGCACCGGGACAAGGACCCGGACGGCATGGTCCCGATGCAGACCCCCGACTACTCGCCGACCGTCTACGGCCGCTTCGACCTCTGGTACAACGGCGCGGGCAGCGTGCCCCGGCTGCTCGAGTTCAACGCCCAGACACCGACCTCCCTGGTCGAGTCCGCGGTGATCCAGTGGCACTGGGCCGACCAGACCAACCTCACCCAGCACCCGTGGCGGCAGTGGAACTCCATCCACGACCGCCTGGTCGGCTGGGAGGCGGGCGACGGCGAGCCCGCCAACCCCGGCGCCTGGCGGCGCAACATCGCCAAGCTGCGCGAGGCCCGGCCCTGGCTCCCGGAGAAACCCAAGATCTTCTTCGCGTACGAGACCAGCGAGACCACCGGCGAGGACCGGATGAACGTGGCCTACCTGATGGCCACGGCCGAGGAGGCGGGCTTCCCCGTCGAGCTCATCGCCATGAGCCAGATCGGCTGGGACGTGGCCGGCGACCGCGTCCTCTTCGTCCCCGCCGCGGGCCAGGAACACAAGGCCGAGCCGATCGACGTCATCTTCATGCTCTACCCCTGGGAATGGTTCTGGAACGAGGAGGGCGGCAAGGCCTTCTTCCGCAACATGGCCGACCCCGCGAAACGCGGCACGGTCTGGATCGAACCGCCCTACAAGGCCGCCCTGCTCGGCAACAAGGCCCTGCTCCCGGTCCTGTGGAAGCTGTTCGGCGACGACCCCGAGCGCGGCAAGTACCTGCTGCCGGCGTACTTCGCGGAATCGTCCTCGGCGGCCAAGCTGACGTCGTACGCGAAAAAGCCGGTCTGGGGCCGCGAGGGCGGCTCGGTCACCCTGGTCAAGGACGGCGTGACCATCACCGACAACCCCTCGGAGTACGGGGCGGACGGGCGGTTCGTGGTGCAGGAGCTGCTGGAGCTGCCGTCGTACGAGGGGCTCGAGGGCGTGGTGCACCCGGTGATCGGCTCGTGGCTGATCGACGGGGAGCCGGCGGGCATGGGCATCCGTGAGGGGCTGGGCGACGAGGGCCTGGTCACGAAGGACCGCTGCAACTTCCTCCCGCACACGATCGGCGCGTCCGGCTGACGCCGCTCGTTCAGCCGGTGTAGAAGGCGAGGACCTGGTCGGCGACGCAGGCCGGGCGGGTCTCGCCCTCGATCTCTGCTCGGGTGCGGGCGACGATGCGCGCTCCCCCCGGCATGCGCCGCGCTTCCAGGAGGGTGACGACGCCGCGGAGGCGGGATCCCGCCGGTACCGGGGCTTTGAAGCGGACCCGGTCGAAGCCGCCGTTGGCCACGTAGCTCGCACCGTCGACCTGCACGACCTCGGTCAGGAAGGTCATGCACAGCGACAACGTCAGCGCGCCGTGGGCGATCGTCGTGCCGAAAGGGCCCTCCCGGGCGGCGCGCTCCGGGTCCACGTGGATCCATTGGTGGTCGCCGGTGACCTCGGCGAAGCCGTTGATGCGGGCCTGGTCGACGAGGTGCCAGCTGCTCGTGCCGAGCTCCTCGCGGGAGAGCAGGTCGTCGAGGTCCGTGAACCGGGTCATGGGCGTGGCCTGTTCCGCCAGAGCCACCAGAGGCCGATGAACGGCAGGACCAGCGGGACGTAGCCGTAGCCGCTGCCGTAGCGGGACCAGACCGTGTCGTCGGGGAAGGCGACCGCGTCGGCGATGCTCAGCGTGCCCACGATGAGGACGCCCAGGAGCTCGATCGAGCAGCTGACCAGGGCGATCATGCGGCCGCGGGTGCCGCCGATGGCGAGGCCCGCGGTGGCGGCGATGTAGACCAGGCCGGCGAAGGCCGACAGGAGGTACGCCAGCGGGGCCTCGGAGAAGTGGGTCGAGATCTGGACCAGGGCGCGGGCGCTCGCCGAGAGGGCGAAGATGCCGTACACGAGGAGCAGGACGCGGCCGAGGCCGGAGCCGATGGCGGCGTCCCGAGGGCGGGCCGGGGCCGGGGTGGGCTGCTCAGCCACCGGTCACCTCCGCGATCTGCTGCAGGCGCAGCACCAGGACGGGCAGCGTCAGGGCGGCGACGCCGAGGATGAGGGTGCCCCACCGGGTCGGTTCCAGGCGGGCCAGGTAGACCGCGACCGGCGCGAAGGCGATCGTGGTCATCAGGTAGCCGACGAAGGTGGTCCACTCGGCCGGCCGGTCGCCGACGAAGAGGCCCACGACCGCGACGACCACGAGGACCGCCACCAGGGCGCCGAGGCCCAGCATGGCCCACAGGTCGGCGTTGGTCGGCGCGCGGTTCAGGGCCGTGCGGATCAGGTACCAGACCCCCAGCGCGAGGGCCACCACGATCGTGGCGATCGAGAGCGGGCCGTTCATCACCGGCACAGCGTACTGATCTGCGCGGACGTGTTAACTTTCGGCCGGGTGATCTGCGTGGAAGGCGGCACGGCGATGCGGTTCGGACTGTTCGGGACGGGGCCGTGGGCCCACCAGGCGCACGCGCCGGCGCTGGCGGCGCACGACGACGTCGAATTCGTCGGGGTCTGGGGGCGCAACGCCGAGAAGGCGGGGGCGCTGGCCGAGGAGTTCGGCGCCAAGCCGTACGCGGAGGTCGACGCGCTGATCGCCGACGTGGACGCGATCGCCGTCGCGCTGCCGCCGTCGGTGCAGTCGGAGATCGCGTTGAAGGCGGCCCGCGCCGGCAAACATCTGCTGCTCGACAAGCCGGTGGCGTTCACGGCGGCCGCCGCCGACGAGATCGTGGCCGCCGCGACCGAGCGGGACGTCGCCAGCGTGGTGTTCTTCACCCGGCGCTTCATGCCGCAGATCCAGGAGTTCGTGGACCGGGCTAGGGCCACCGGCGGCTGGCTGGAGGCGCGCATCGACCACCTCGGCTCGATCTTCCAGCCCGGCAACCCGTTCGGCGAGTCGGCCTGGCGCAAGGAGAGCGGCGGGCTGTGGGACGTCGGTCCGCACGCGGTCGCGCTGGTGCTGCCCGTGCTCGGTCCGGTCGGCGAGGTCACCGCGCTGGCCGGTGCCCGGGACATGACCCACATTCTGATGCGCCACACCGGCGGCGCGATCAGCACGATGACGCTGTCGGTCGACGCCCCGGCGAAGATCGAGCGGGAGGTCGCGGCCCTGTTCGGCGAGTCCGGCGTCGCCGACGTGCCGCCGGTGCCGTGGCTGCCGGTGGAGGCGTTCGGGCGGGCGATCGACGCGCTGATCCAGGCCGCGAACGGCGGCTCCGCGTCGCCGCTGGACGTACGGTTCGGCGCCGAGGTCGTCAAGATCCTCGCGGCCGCCGCCGAGTCGATCAGCGAGGGGCGCACGGTCAAGCTCGCCTAGCGGGCGACCCATCCGCGTAGCCGCCCGCACCGAATCGGCGTTGAATGCCGAGAGTGACGGGAAGGCGGGACCGATGACGGAGCAGGGCGCTGCGCGGCGGCCGGACCATCTGTCGGCGGTGCCTGCGCCGCCCACGGACGTCGGTGACCTGTTGCGCGCGGTCGCGCGGGGCGAGGAGGCGGCCTTCGGGCGCCTGTACGACCTGGTCGCGCCGCGGGTGTACGGCCTGATCCGGCGCGTCCTGCGCGATCCGGCCCAGGCCGAGGAGGTCGCCCAGGAGGTGCTGGTCGAGGTCTGGCGTACGGCCGCCCGCTTCGACGCGGCCCGCGGTTCCGCCACGGCGTGGATCTTCACGATCGCGCACCGGCGGGCGGTGGACCGGGTCCGGGCCGAGCAGGCCTCCGCGGACCGCACGCTGAGGGTGGGCGCCGCGTCCGTCGACACGCCGTACGACGAGGTCGTCGACGAGGTGTCCGGCCGGCTCGAACGGCAGCAGGTGCGGCGCTGCATGGACGACCTCACCGAGCTGCAGCGCCAGGCGGTGACGCTCGCGTACTACCAGGGCCACTCGTACCGTGAGGTGGCCGAGCTGCTCGGCGCGCCGCTGCCGACCGTCAAGACCCGCATGCGTGACGGATTGATCCGGCTGCGCGACTGCCTGGGCGTGGAGGTGGCGCTGTGACCTCACCGGATGTCCACTCGCTGGTCGGTGCCTATGCGCTCGACGCGGTCGACGACCTGGAACGGGCCGCCTTCGAACGCCATCTCGCCGGGTGCGAGACCTGCCGGGCCGAGGTCGCCGAGCTCCGGGAGACCTCGGCGCGGCTCGCCGACAGCACCTGGTCCGTGCCGCCGCCCCGGCTGCGGGCGGAGGTGATGGCCGAGATCGGGCGTACCCGTCAGGCTCCGCCGCCCGCCGAGCCCGACGCCTCGCCGGACCGGCGGAGCACGCCGGCCTGGCAGCGGTATTCCATTGCGGCCGCCGCCGCGGTCGTCCTGGCGGCGGGCACCGGCGCGAGTGTGTACGCGATCCAGGAGCAGAAGCTGCGCGACAGCAGCGCGGTAGTCGCCGCGGCGCAGCTGCGGGAGGCGCGTACGCAGGCGATCCTCTCCGCCGGCGACCTGGTGGTCCGGACCGCGCCGATGATCGGCGGTGGGCGGGTGACCGTGGCGTCGTCCGCGACTCTGCGTGCGAGCGTGGTGACCATCCGGTCCGATCGCACCCTCGCGGCGAACCAGGCTCTGCAGATGTGGACGATTCGCGGCACCGGCAGTCCGGTGTCGCCCGCCGTCATGGCTCCGGGGGAGGAGTCGGGTGTGGCGGTGCTCGACGGAGTGCCCGGCAATGACGTCTTCGCCGTTTCGCTCGAGCCGGCGGGCGGGTCGCCGACGCCGTCGTCGACCATCATGGCGAAGGTTCAGCTCACCTGAGACCCATCCGGTGGGCATTCCGGTGCGAATCAGTAGTGAAGCCAGCATCTACTACTGAGGGGTACAAAATGCGCGCCACCCAGCTCACCGCCGTCGCCGCGGCCGTCCTGTTCACCACGTCCCTGGCGGCCTGCGGCGACGACTCCACCTCGGACAGCGCCGGTGCGGCCGCCGCGCCGATGGCCACCTCGGCCGCGCCGATGACGCCGTCCTCCCCGGCCATGGACACCATGACGAACTTCGGCGCCGGCTGTTCGGCCGTGCCGACCGACTCGTCGGACCCGGGCAGCTTCGCGGCCATGGCCCAGGTGCCGGTCGCCACCGCCGCCTCCGGCAACCCGGTGCTGTCCACCCTGGTCAGCGCCGTCAAGAAGGCCGGGCTGGTCGACTCCCTCAACACCGCCCCGGCGCTCACCGTGTTCGCGCCGGCCAACTCCGCCTTCGACAAGATCCCGTCGGCGGACCTGAAGAAGGTGCTGGCCGACAAGAAGACGCTGACCAGCATCCTGACCTACCACGTGGTGCCCGGGAAGCTGGCGCCCGCCGACCTCGCCGGTTCGCACAAGACGCTGGAGGGCGACGAGGTCAAGGTCACCGGCAGCGGTATGGACTTCAAGGTCGACGGCGCCTCGGTGGTGTGCGGCAACGTGCAGACCGCGAACGCGACGGTCTACATCATCGACTCCGTCCTGATGCCGAAGAGCTGAACGTGCTCCGGCGTACCGGAAGACCGGCGCTGATCGGCGTCGTCTCCGCAGGCCTCGGGCTGGCCGCCGCAGAACTGCTCGCGGCGGCCACCCGGCCGGCGTCCGGACCCCTGGTCGCGGTCGGCGGGGCGGTCATCGACGCGACGCCCACCCCGGTCAAGGAGTTCGCCGTTCGGACGCTCGGCACCTTCGACAAGCCCGTGCTGCTGGGCAGCATCGCCGTCGTCCTGGTCGTGTTCACCGCGGTGGTGGGCGCCCTGACCGCCCGCCGCGGCTGGGTGGCGATCGCCGGTGCGGCAGCGTTCGGGCTGGCCGGCGCGGCTGCCGCACTCTCCCGCCCCGCCTCCACCGGCGCGGACGCGTTGCCGTCGCTGCTCGGTGCGGCGGTCGCGGGCGGCACCCTCGCGGCGTGGTCGCGGTCGCGGCCCGCGTCGCGGGACCGGCGGGCCTTCCTGCGGACGGCCCTGCTGGTGACGGGGGGCGCGGTGCTGGCAGGCGGCGCGGCGGAGACCGTCAAACGGGTACGCGGGTCAGCCGTCACGAAATCACGGGAGGCGATCGCCCTCCCCGCGGCCGCCGATCCGGCCCGGCCCCTGCCCACCGGGGTCGCACCCGGCTTCTACACCGACAAGCTGTACCGCGTCGACACCGCCTTGAGCGTGCCGAGGGTGGACGTGGGCGGCTGGTCGCTGCGGATCCACGGCATGGTGCGCCGGGAACTGAAGCTGACCTTCGACGACCTGCTCCGGCGGCCGCTGATCGAGCGGGACGTCACCCTCAACTGCGTGTCGAACGAGGTCGGCGGCCCGTACGTCGGCACGGCCCGGTGGCTGGGCGTACCGCTCGCGCCGCTGCTGGCGGAGCTGGGTGTGGATCCGGCGGCGGACCAGCTCGTGGCCCGCTCGGTCGAGGGCATGACCATCGGCACGCCGGTCGCCACGGTCCTCGACGGCCGCGACGCCATGCTCTGCGTCGGGATGAACGGCGAGCCGCTGCCGCTCGAGCACGGCTTCCCGGTGCGCATGCTCACCCCCGGCCTGTACGGCTACGCCGGCGCCTGCAAGTGGCTGGCCGAGCTCGAGCTCACCACCTTCGGAGCCTTCGACGCGTACTGGGTGCGGCGCGGCTGGGCGGCACGCGGGCCGGTCAAGACCGCCTCGCGGATCGACAAGCCGCAGCCCTTCGCCCGCGTGCAGGCCGGGACCGTGACGGTCGCCGGGGTCGCCTGGGCGCAGGGCCGGGGCATCCGCGGCGTCGAGGTACGGGTCGACGACCGGCCCTGGCAGAAGGCGGAGCTGCTGCCCGTACCGTCCTCGGACACCTGGGTGCAGTGGCGCTATGCGTGGGCCGCCACGCCGGGGCCGCACACGCTGGCGGTACGCGCGACCGACGGCACAGGCACGGTGCAGCCGGAGGAGCGGGCGACGCCGTTCCCCGACGGCGCCACCGGCTGGCACACCGTCACCGCGACGGTGGAGTGATCAGGGCACCGTACGTTCGATCGCCGCGGGCCCGTCGCGTTCGAGTTCCTTCCGGGCCCGCTCGATGTTCTCGGGTGTCGGGTCCCAGCCCTTGGCCATGGCCAGGTCGACCGGGTCCCACGGCTGGTCCGCGCCGGTGCGGACGACGGGCTCCTGACCCGGCGCGAGGAACTGGGGGTTTTCCGAGTCCGGACCGCCGCCCGTGACGAACGCGTCGACCGCGACGTCGTCCTCGATCGCGTCGGCGACTTCCGGCGACTCCTCGAGCGGTGGCCGCATCTCCTCGGTCATGGATCCTCCAACGTGGCTGCCTGCCTCCGGGTCGGATACCCCAGCATGCCCCGCCCCAAGCATGGTGGAAAGTGGGCGGTCGATGGTCCCGGCGATCCCGGCGAGCGCGAATCGGACAACCATCGCGCGCATCGGATGGACGGTGTGTAGCCGGACGAATACATTTCTGCGGTGTCATGTGTGTGCGCGTTCCGGCGGGGATCGGGCACGACGTGGCGAGGAGAAGTGACATGAGCGAATGCTGGGATGCCCGGCAGTGGCCGGATCCGTTGGCCGAGAGCCGGGCGAGGTGAGCGGCCTCCCCGACGCCGAGCGCGACGCCGGTGAGGTGGTCCGCCTGCTCGCGGTGCTCGCCGCCCGGCTGCGCGACCGCGACGTCGACCTCGGTGACGAGCACGAGCTGATGGCTCTGCTGGCCGAGGACGGGGGCGCGGCGGCGAGCCGGGTCTTTGCGTACCTGCGTGAGCTGCAGGGTTCGGGTGACGGCGTGGCCGCTGCGGTGCCACCGCGGCTCGGCCCATGGCGCGACTGGGTGCCGCCGCGCGGCAACCTCTTCGGAGCGCCGGCCGGACCGGCCACCCGGATCGAGGAGTTCCCGCGCCCGCGGCGCCGTCGCGACCCGGGCGAGTGACCAGCTAGGCGCCGCGGCGCAGGGTCTCCGACGGGGAGACCCCGAAACGCGCCCGGTACGCCGAAGCGAACCGCCCCAGATGCGCGAAGCCCCAGCGGTGTGCCACCGCGGCCACCGTCGTGCGCCCCGGATCCTGCCGGCACAGCGTCTCGTGCGCCCTGGTCAGGCGGACCTGAAGCAGGTACGCCATCGGCGCGCAGTCCACGGAGCGCCGGAACCCCTCCTGCAGCGACCGCACGCTCACGCCCGCGATCTGGGCGAGGTCGGCGACGGTGAACGGGCGCTCCGGCTCGTCGTGCATGGCGTCGATCGCCCGCTGGACCGCGCGCGGCGGCCCGGTGGGCGCCGGAGCGGTCAGCTCCTCGGTGTAGCGGTGCGGGACGCTGAGCAGGAGCCCGCTGAGGACGCTGCGGCGCATCTGCTCGGCGATCAGCGGCTGCCGCAGCAGGCTGGCCGGGTGGCCGATCTCGCCGCGCAGCATCCGGACCAGCGTGTTCCAGCTGCGCGCCGGCCCGCAACTGAGGTCGACGAGCGGCGGCAGGTCGATCGGGCCGGCGACCGGGCGGCCGAGCAGCGTCGCCAGCTCCGCCTCCAGCGCCGGGCGCTCGATCTTCACGTCGAGCTCGGCGGAACCCGCGGTGTGCAGGCTGTAGACCGGCTTGCCGGGGCCGTACAGCATGGCCGTCCCGGGCTTGGCGGTGAGCTCGCGGCCGGCGTACCGCGCGTGCACCCGGCCGGTCGTCGGGATGGTCACGTGGTAGGCGTCGAGCTCGGGGGCGACGAGCGTCATCGGGGCGCCGAAGCCCAGGTGGCCGACGGTCAGGGGTCCGAGTTGGATCACATCGGCATGAAACTCGAAACCCTCCGCCCCTTCCGGCGCGCCGATGGCCAGGGGGTAGTAGAAGCGGGTCAGCAGAATGCGGGTGTCGTCGATGTCGACACTGGTGAAGCTCGCGGTGTCACGGGATGCCGACGCGGACGTCACTGTCCTGAAGTGAGCGTCAGTCATCTCGTACGGCCACCCCTGCGCATACGGTGAGTATTCGGACCGGGTCGGGGCTCGTCAATGTCCAGGCGACGCCGGTGACCGATCCAGCACATTCCGGCCATATGAACTACTCTGGCGTTCCGCGCCTACCTGGCGTAACTTGCAGACCAGCGGATAGTTGTTGGCCGCGGACGTCCGACCGGGGCCTGGGTGAGGCGCCGGGCTGCGTAGCTGGGTGCGCAGCTGAGTCCGCAGAACGTTCGGCGTCGCCCGCACGACGCCAGGAAGAGGGCAGCCGTGTATCTGCCGATCACCACTCGCCAGCTGGCCGACGGTACGGTCGAGATCGCCCCGAGCGGCGAGATCGACCTCGACAACGCCCACATCATGCGCGACGCCGTGAACGACGTCCTGACCTCGCAGACGCCGGGCCGGATAGACCTCGACCTCCAACGGGTGATGTTGATCGACAGTATCGGCATCGGCATCCTGGTCGCGTGCTTCCACGCCGCGGCCGCGTCCGGGGTCAAGCTCGTGGTGAGCCACCCCAGCCCCACCGTCTACCGGCAGCTCTGGATCTCCGGCCTGGTCGGGCTGCTGGGTTGTGCCGAGCCCCCGAGCCCGCGTACCTCGGTGGGCCTGCGGCCGAGCTGACCGCCAGAATGGGGCGCATGCCCGTCCTGCGCTCCATCGCCCTGTTCCTGCTCGCGGCCCTCGCCGAAATCGGCGGGGCCTGGCTCGTCTGGCAGGGCGTACGGGAGCACCGCGGTCTGCTCCTCGCCGGCGCCGGCGTGATCGCCCTCGGTGCCTACGGCTTCGTCGCCACCCTCCAGCCGGATCCGAATTTCGGCCGGATCCTCGCGGCCTACGGCGGGGTGTTCGTCGCCGGTTCCCTCGGTTGGGGGATGCTGGTCGACGGGTTCAAGCCCGACCGCTGGGACCTGATCGGCGCCGCACTGTGCCTGCTCGGCGTCGGCGTCATCATGTACGCCCCCCGGAGCGTCTGAAGCCGTGATTTCTCAGATGCCCTAGCGTTGAAGAATCATGTGGCGGCGCGCGACGGTCGGAATCCTGCTTCTGTACGCCGCCGCGGTCGTCGCCATCACGATCTTCCCGATCCGGGTGCATCCGGCGTCGTACTGGGCGGGCGAGCCGTTCATGACGATGGTGCACTGGATCCCCGGCGACGTGGACGCTCCGAGTTTCACCCTGAACGTCATCATGTTCATCCCGTTCGGCGTCCTGCTCCCACTGCTGTGGCCCGCGACCGACGGGCTGCGGGCGATCGGCCTGCGGGCCCTCGCCGCGAGTGCGGCGATCGAGTCGGTGCAGCTGGTGCTCGGCCTCACCCTGGGAAGCCGGCGCACCATCGACGTGAACGACCTGATCGCCAACACCGCCGGGGCGCTGGCCGGGCTGCTCATCCTGCGGCTGGCGGTGCCGTCCGCGGAGCATCGCGCAGGTGCCTGTGCAGGAAGTCCGCGGTCACGTCGGCCGCCCGGGTGACGAACGGCGCGACGTCGTAGAAGTCGATGTGCTCGCGGGCGTCCAGCCACTCCAGCTCCTTGTCGCCGGGGGTGGCGGCGTACATCGCCTCGGCCAGCTCCGGGGAGCAGTAGTCGTCCTTGCGGCCGTGCACCACCAGCAGCGGCGTCTCGGTGAGCAGCGGCGCGGCGCCGAGCGCGTCGAAGGTCATCAGGGAGTGCAGGGAGCCCGTCGTGACCCGGTTCTCCCACCGGTCGGCGTGCCCGCGGGCGGTGCCGTAGTAGGCCCAGGGTTCGTCGCCGCCCATCGCCGCCGGGCCGTTCTCCGGTGCCACCGCGGGCAGGAACTCGTCGTACGCCGCCAGGAAGCCGCGCAGCGCCCCGCGGTAGGCGATCGGGTCGCGTGCGAACCAGGCCGGGCTGTTGTACGCGCCGGCGATACCGGCCACCGCGCGTACCCGGGGATCGGCCGCGGCGGCGCGCACCGCGTAGCCGGCGCCGAGGCAGACGCCCACGACCGCCACCCGATCGCGGTCGAGCAGGCTCACCGCGGCCCGCAGGTCGGCGAGTTTGCCCTGGCTGTCCTCGTGCGCGCGGCGGCCCTCGCTGGCGCCGAAACCGCGGTGGTCGAAGGCCAGCGTCGTGAAGCCGCGCCGGGCCAGCTCCTCGGCGTAGCGGCCCACGACCTGCTCTTTCACGCCGGTGAACGGGCCGGTCAGCACGACCGCCTCGGCGGCGTCGCCGCGCAGGGTCCCGGCCAGCGTCAGGCCGTCGGCGGTGAAGGTCACGTCTTCGGTACGGATGTCGGTCACGTACCGACGTTAGGCTCGGCGCAGAGCGCTGCCCAGAAGGCACTTCGCGGTGCCCATTGTCGTACGGGAGTCAACGTGGCACTGGTCGTCCCGGACGTGCTCGAGGAAAGCTGCGTGACCCGCCAGGCGCTGGAGCGGCTCGCCGCGAAGTGGCGGGTGCTGCTCGTCTACGCGCTGCTGGACGGCCCGCACCGCCCGGCCGCCCTGCGCCGGCGGCTGCCCGGCATCACCCAGAAGGTGCTGACGTCCTCGCTGCGCGACATGGAGGCGGACGGCCTCGTCTCCCGGCACGTGGTCAAGGAGGAGCCGCCGCAGCACGTCGAGTACGCCCTCACGCCGCTGGGCCGGACGCTGGAGGAGCCGCTCGCCGCGATCTGCCGCTGGGCGCTGCACGCCGGCTCAGATCAGTAGGTCCGGCTCCACCTGGTGAATCTTGACCGGCATGCCGTCGGGGGTCTCCACGTGCAGGCGGGTGCCGAGGTCCGGGTCGACGGCCAGGCGTACGACGGCGACACCGCGGTCGCGCAGCATCTTCTCGAGGCGCTCGAGCGGCATGGTCGCCGAGAAGTTGAGCTCGACGGTGCTCTCCCCCCGGGCCGGGTCCGGCGGCCTGGTGACCAGCCCGATCTGGGCGGTGCCGACCTGCATCAGCACCCACTCGCCGTCGCGGTCGCCGTGGACGATCTCGCCGCCGAGCCGCTCGTAGAAGGCCACGGCGTCGGCCATCTCGGCCACGTGGACCATCGGCTGCAGCTGGAGGCCGGGCAGCAGGGGACGCGGTGAGGGAACCCGGGCGACGCCGCGTTTGGGCAGGTCCGAGCGGGGGGAGGGGACGGGCTGGGCGGGCTCGGCCGCGGGGGAGTGCGGGGCGACGGTGGGTTGCGGCCGTTCGGTCGCGTCTTGCGCCGGAGTCGCCTCGGCTTCGGGCTGCGTCGCGGCCACGCCGCGGGCGTCGTCGTCGCCGGCGGTGTCCTCCGGCGAGGATCCGGCCGGGTGGGTCAGGAAGGGCGGGGGGATCGGGCGCGGGTCGGCGGGGCTGGCCTGCGGGCCGGTCTGCGCCGGGCCGGCCTGTGCGGGGCTTGCCGAGGCGGGGCGGCGCGGACCCGGGGTGCCGGCCGCGGGCGCGGTACGGGCCGGGGGCACGGCAGGGTGCCGGCCCCGGTCGTTCGCCGTCTTGCCACCGGCGGTCACCGGTCGTTCCTTGGCCATGGCGGACTCCTGATCGGGCAGCTGTGGCGCCGGCGGAAATGCCGCCACCGAGAGGCTCAACGACCCGTACCGCTCATCGATTCATTTCCCGCCGGACCGGCCGAGGTGCGGATCCGACGAACGATCAGAAGTGCCCTGATTTCGGACGTGCCAATGTGTGGCCGGAACACGATAGGCCGACGGATTCCCGCCACCGCGCGGCTACGCTGTCCGGCCATGCACATGGTGGCCGTGCTCGCCCTCGACGGCGTCGTCGCCTTCGATCTCGCCACGCCGCTCGAGGTCTTCGCCCGGATCCGGCTCGCCGACGGGTCACCCGCGTACGACGTCCGGGTCTGCGGCGCCGGGACCGAGGTCGACGCGGGCTCCTTCGTCCTGCGGCCCCGCTACGGGCTCGACGTCCTCGGCGTGGCGGACACGATCATCGTGCCGGGAATCGTGGACGTCGCTGTGCCCGTACCGGAAAAGGTCGTGAGCGAACTACGTGCGGCCGCGGCGCGCGGCACCCGGATCGCCTCCATCTGCGCGGGCGCGTTCGTGCTGGCAGCGAGCGGCCTGCTCGACGGACGGCGAGCGACGACGCACTGGCTGGCGGCCGCCCGGCTGGCTGAACGCTTCCCGGGCGTGCAGGTCGACCCGGCCGTCCTCTACGTCGATACCGGACAGGTGCTCACCTCGGCCGGCGCGGCCGCCGGACTCGACCTCTGCCTGCACATGATCCGCCGGGACCACGGCTCGGCGGTCGCGGCGGACGCGGCCCGCCTGTCGGTCATGCCGCTGGAACGCGAGGGCGGCCAGGCCCAGTTCATCGTGCCGGAGCAGCCGCCGGCGCCGCGCGGCTCCAGCATGGAGACGCTGCTGCGCTGGCTCGAGGAGAACGCCGGCCGGAATCTGACCATGGCGCAGATCGCAGCGCACGCGGGGATGAGCACGCGTACGCTCAACCGCCGCTTCCGCGAGCAGACCGGGACGACACCGCTGCAGTGGCTGCACCTGGCGCGGATCCGCCGGGCTCAGCACCTGCTGGAGACCACCGCGGACGGCGTGGACCGGATCGGGGTGCGGGTCGGGTTCGGGTCGCCCACGGCGTTCCGCGACCGGTTCAAGCGGGTCGTGGGTACGAGCCCGCACGCGTACCGCCACGCGTTCCGGGCACGCCGATCATGACCGGCGCCGGGTCAGCGGTCCGGAGCGACGTACTTGAGGCCGGGATGCCGGCTCAGCATGCGTTCGCGCTCCGCCTCGCGCGCCCGGGCGGCAGCGAATCCCGGCGCCAGCACGCCCCAGAAGATCATGGTCAGCCCGGCCAGCCAGGCCCACCCGGGAATCACCGCGTGCGGGCCGACCAGGGCGCTGACCCACGCGTACACCGGGTCGATGTATGCCTCCATCACGCCTCCTTCCATCGGACCGGCCTCCAGTATCGGCAGGCCACGGGTCCGGCTGAGGAGTTCGGGCGGCCGATCGATCAGGGCGGGAGGGTGGCCAGGACCGGGACGCCCGCGACGCAGGTCACCCGCATGCGGATCCGGCTCGGGCCGTGGGCGAAGACCACCGCGGCGGTGGGCGCGGGTCCGGGATTGACCCGTTCGACCTTGTACGGGTCGACGGCCGCCCAGGCGACGAGCGTGACGCGGCCGGCCGGGTTGCATCGGGCGGTCACGGTGCCCGCGACGGAGCGGAACGTCGCGGTCGATGCGGGCGGCCGGGACGTGCTCGGCGACGCGGCCGGCGAGGTCGTACGTTGGGCCGGCGAGCTGATGGGCGTGGTAGGCGTCGTGGGAGCCTTCCTGGTCGTGGCGGCTTCCGTGACGGCCGGTCGCTTCGGCGGGGGAAGCGGACGGGCGGACACCACCGTGGGCGGCGCGGCTGCCGGTACGTCGTCGCCGCCGCCCCCTTGCGCGCCCCGGGGGAGCAGCGCCCACGTCGTACCCACCGCGGCCAGCGCCACCGCAAGGCCCACGGCCATCAGCCTCCCGCCATGCCGGGAAGCCGCGGCGGCCGGCGGCGGAGTCTCGGGGCGGACGACCGGATCCGCGCCGAGGACCTGCGCGACCTCCGCGGCGCTGGGCCGCTCGAGCGGATCCTTGCGCAGGCACCGGTCGACCAGCCCGGCGATCTCCGGCGCCACCCCGGGCAACGGAGGCAGCGGCACCGGCTCCACGGTGACGTGGGCGGTCAGCATCTGCGTGGTGGTGTCGACGGCCCAGGGTGACTCGCCGGCAAGCAGGCGGTAGAGCAGCACGCCGAGGGCGTACACGTCGGATGCCGGCTCCACCGCGTCGCCGGTCAGCCGCTCCGGCGCCAGGTAGGCCGGCGTGCCGAGCAGCTCCTCGTCCGGCTCGGCCGGGCCGGCGGCGGCCGCCAGCCCGAAGTCGACGACCTTGACGCCGTCGGCGGTCACCATGACGTTGGCCGGCTTGATGTCGCGGTGCACCAGGCCGTGGGCGTGTGCCGCGGCGAGCGCCGCCGCGACCTGCGCGCCGATCCGGCAGATCTCGCGCGGGTCCAGCACGCTGTGCCGCGCGCGATGCTGCAGCGTGACGCCGTGGACGAGCTCCATGACCACGTACGGGACGGGCACGCCGTTCTGCCACGCCTCGCCGTAGTCGTACACCTGGGCGATGTGCGGATGGGAGAAGGTGGCGGCGGCGCGCGCCTCGTCGCGGATGCGGGACCGGGACGCGGCGTCCCCGGCGTACCGTCCGGCCAGCAGTTTGACCGCGACCGCGCGCCCCAGGACCTCGTCGCGGGCGCGCCAGACCACCGCCATGCCGCCGCTGCCGAGCCGGTCCAGCAGGGTGTAGCGGTCACCGAGCCTGCGCAGCTGCACCTCCACCCGAGGCAGTCTGCCTTCCCGGACGCGCAAACGCACGACCCTCTTGCGCTGGGCACCGCACCCACTCAGGATGGGGCGGTGCCCCGGCCGCTGATCTCCCTGCTGGGGCGCGCACTGCGTCTGCCCCCGCCCCGGACGACGTACGAGGTGAACCACGACGTCGCCATCCCGATGCGCGACGGTGTGGTGCTGAGGGCCGGCCACTACGCCCCGGCCGGGGAGGCGCGGGGCACGGTGCTGGTGCGCACCCCGTACGGCCGGGGACTGCCCGCCTCGCTGGTGCAGGGCCACATGCTGGCGGCGCGCGGCTACCACGTGGTGGTCAGCAGCGTCCGCGGCACGTTCGGCTCCGGCGGCACGTTCGTCCCGATGGCGCAGGAGGCCGCGGACGGGCAGGACACGGTGGCGTGGCTGCGGACCTGCGACTGGTTCGACGGCCGGCTCGCGACGCTCGGCGGCTCGTACCTCGGCTGGACGCAGTGGACGCTGCTGCAGGAGCCACCGCCGGAGCTGCGTACGGCCGTCATCTCGGTCGGCCCCCACGACTTCCGCAGCGCGGTCTACGGCACCGGCGCCTTCACCCTCGGCGACTTCCTCAGCTGGAGCCACCAGATCGCCGGCCAGGAGGAACGCGGCCTGCGCCGGATCCGGAACCTGGCCACGGCGGCCCGCCGCATCCGCCCCGGCCTGCAGCGGCTCCCGCTGGCCGACGCCGCGGAGCCGGTCCTCCGCGGCCGCGCACCCTGGTACCGCGAATGGCTGTCCCACCACGAGGAGACCGACCCGTTCTGGGAGCCGATGCGGGCCGGCGTGGCCCTGGACCGCGTGACCGTGCCGGTGATGCTGATCAGCGGCTGGCAGGACCTGTTCCTGGACCAGACCCTCGACCAGTACGCCGCCCTGCGCGCCCGGAACCTCGAGGTGTCGCTGCTCGTGGGCCCGTGGACGCACATCGGCGTGGCGACGAAGGGTGCACCCCGTACGGAACCCGCCGCCCTGGCGTGGCTGGACCGCCACCTCGCCGGCGACCCGGGGACGCCCGCGGCGGTGCGTATGTTCCGCACCGGGGAGAACAAGTGGCACGAGCTCGCGGACTGGCCACCGCCGACGACACCGCGGCGCTTCGCCCTGGGCACCGGCGGCACGCTCGGCAGCGTCCCGGCCGCCGAGCCCGTGTCCTTCCGGTACGATCCGGCGGACCCCACCCCGTCGGTGGGCGGCCGGGTCCTGTCGGGCTCGATGGGCGTCCGCGACAACCGCGCGCTCGAGGCCCGC
Organism: Actinoplanes sp. NPDC049681; assembly: GCF_044465265.1. NCBI lineage: Bacteria > Bacillati > Actinomycetota > Actinomycetes > Micromonosporales > Micromonosporaceae > Actinoplanes > Actinoplanes sp. NPDC049681. The sequence continues at coordinate 613,443 of NZ_JBITLP010000006.1, read as the reverse complement.
GCCGACGTCGTCACCTTCACCACCCCGCCGCTGACCACGAACCTCGACGTGGCGGGAACGCCGGTCCTGGACTTGGCGCTGTCGCTCGACAACCCGCACGCGGACGTGTTCGCCCGCCTCTGCGACGTGGACCCGGCCGGGCGGTCCCGGAACTTCTCCGACGCGCTGCTCCGGCTCGACCCGGCGGTGCCGGCCGGCTCGGTGCAGCACGTCACCCTGCGGCTGGACCAGTGCTTCCACCGGCTACCGGCGGGCCATCGGCTCCGCTTGCAGATATCGGGCGGCGCGCACCCGCGGTACGCCCGGAACCTCGGCACCGGCGGCAGTCCCGCGTACGGCTCGGACACCGCCCCTTCCGTGCACACCATCCACTGCGCCGAATCGTCGTTGACGGTGCAGACCTCGTGAAGGTGTGGTGAAAGGCGCCGCGACCCGGGCCTGACGCCGTTACCTTCGGCGGCCATGGAGACTCCGGACGTACTCGTCGTCGGTGCCGGCCTGGCCGGTCTGCACACCGCCCGGCTGCTGGCCGAACAGGGCTTCGACGTCCTCGTGGCCGAGCGGCGGCGCACCCTGGAATCGGGCATCCGGACCACCGGGATCTTCGTCCGCCGGACCCTCTCGGAATTCGCGCTACCGCCCGGGCTTCTGGGGCCGGCGATCCGGCGGGTGGTGCTCTACCCGCCGTCGCTGCGCCGGCCGGTCGAGCTGGAGAGCAGCCGGGACGAGTTCCGGGTCGCGGACATGGCAGGGGTGTACGCGTGGGCGCTGGCCCGGGCGACGCTCGCCGGGGCGCGGGTGCGGCTCGGTGTCTCGTATCCGGTGGAGGGGGTGCGGGCTCGGTTCACCATCGGGGCGGACGGAGCCCGGTCCACTGTCGCCCGTCGGCTCGGGCTTGATGTCAACCGGCGCTTCATCGTGGGGGCTGAAGAGATGTATCCGGTGGCCGGTGGGGATCGGGCGCCGACGTTCCACTGTGTTGTGGACCCGCGGATGGCGCCGGGATATCTCGCGTGGGTGGTGGATGACGGGCGGCATGCGCATGTCGGGCTGGCTGGGCGGCCGGAGTGGCTGGTGGAGCCGTTGCCTGCGCTGCTGCGGAGCTTCGGGGAAAGCTTCGGAATGCCTCCGGCCGCGCCGGACGTGACGGGCGGGCTGGGCTTCGGCACGGAAGGGGTGGGCGCTGGCACGGGCCGGCCGAGCGTGCCCGGCGGGCTGGGTGCGTCGGGTGGGCCGCGCGTGCCGGGCGGGCTGGGCGCGCTGGGTGCCGAGAGGGGTGGGCTGGCGGCAGGGTCGAGAGCGGTGCGGGATGGGATGGGCGCGGTGGGGGGCGGTTCGGTGCGGCGGCGGGGTGGGCCTATTCCGGTCGGTGGGGTGCTGCGCCGGCTTGCCTGCCCGGAGGGGCTGCTGGTCGGCGATGCCGCGGGCGCGGTGTCACCGCTGACCGCCGGTGGGTTGGATCCGTGCTTGCGCCTGTCGGAGTTGGCCGCGGCGGTGACCGGCGATTATCTACGCAGCGGGGATCCGGGCATGCTGCGGCACTACGACGGGGCGGCGCTGCGGGCGCGGTTCCGCGGGCGGCTCGTGCTGCGCCGGGCTTGGTCCGGAGTGCGCTCCCGGGCCGTCGCCGAGGCGTCCTTCGTGCTGCTGCGAACCCCGTCCGGGCGGGCCGCGGCGGCGCGTTTGTTGTTCGGGGACGGGTCCTTCCCGGACGCTATGCCTCGGCGGGCGGGTGTTTCATGTACCACTCGGTGAACTGGCGGGCCTGGCCGGACTGGTCGAGGCGCAGCACCCACATGTTGCTGTATGTCCGGGGCGGCGCCGTGGTGTAGTGGGTGGTGGCTTCGATGATGGCGAGGTCGTCCGTGACGATCAGCGGGTGCCATTCGAAGGTGGTGGTGCCCGGGGCGTCCCGGTGCTCCAGCCAGCCGGCCACGATCGCCTCGCGGCCGCGCCAGGGGTCCGCCCAGGGTTCGGTGAAGTAGGTGGCGTCCTCGGCGAAGAGGTCGGCGACGTCGGCGGGGTCGTTCGACTCCCAGGCGACGCGGTATTTCTGCACCCACGCGGTCACTGCGTCGAGGTTGGTCATGGTGTCGGCTCCTGCCCTGCCGGCGCGTGTGCCAGCCGGCCGAACTCCGTGAGGGCTCCGCTCCACAGGAAGTCGCTGACCTGCGTGAAGGCGATGGCCGTGAGGTTCTCGTGCGGGTCGTTGTACCAGGTGGTGCCGTAGCCGCCGGACCAGCCGTACCGTCCTGGGCCGGAGACCTCGTCGGTGGCGACCGTGACGGCCATGCCGAGGCCCCAGCCGGAGCCGTTCAGCAGCACGCCCGCCGACTCTATCTGGGCCGGAGTGAGCCGGTTGGTCGTCATCAGCTGGACCGACTGCTCCGAGAGCAACCGGGTGCCGCCGTGCACGCCGCGGTTCAGCAGCATCCGTGCGAAGGTGTGGAACTCGTCCACCGTGGACACGAGGCCGCCGGAACCCGACGGGAACACCGGCGGGGTGCTCCACACGTCGGGGCCCGTGTCGGTGCGCTCGGTCATCGTGCCGGTGCCGGGGTCCGTCGCGTAGTAGCCGGGCAGCTCGCGGGCCCGCTCTTCGGCCAGCCAGAAACCCGTCTCGCGCATGCCCAGCGGGTCGAAGAGGCGCTCGCGCAGCACGTCGCCGAGGGGCTTGCCCGCGGCGCGCGCCAGCAGCACGCCCAGCACGAGGGTGCCCGCGTTGTATTGCCACTTCTCGCCCGGCTGCAGCATCAGGGGCAGCGTGCCGAACCGGCGGATCCACTCGTCCGGGTCGTGGGGGATGCGCGGGTCGGGCGGGCCGAACCCCAGCTGGAGCTCGTCCGCGGCCTGGTTGATGGGCCAGGGCGGGTCGAACTCCGGCTCGGTGATCATGCCGAATCCCATGCGGAAGGTCAGCAGGTCCTCCACCGTGACCGGCCGGCGCAGCGGGACGGTGTCGTCCAGCGGGCCGTCGATGCGGGCGAGGACCCGCTGGCCGGCCAGCTCGGGCAGCAACCGGTGGACCGGCTCCTCCAGGTCGACGAGGTCGTCCTCGACGAGGATCATCGTGGCGGCGGCCAGGACGGGCTTGGTCAGCGACGCGATACGGAAGACGGTGTCGCGGCGCATCGGCGGACCGCCGTCGAAGAACGTGGTGCCGATCGCGTCGGCACGCACGTCGTCGCCACGGGCGACGAGCGTGACGATTCCGGGGAATTCGCCACGCTCGACGCGGGACGCCATCGCCTCGTGCAGCTTCATGGCGACCACCTTGCCAGGTGCCTCCGACAAAAATCAGAAGCCGCCGAGGACCGTCTTGCCGATCGCCGACCCGGACTCCACCACCGCGTGCGCCCGGCGCAGGTTGGCGGCGTTGATCCCGTCGATCCGCTCGGTGAGCGTGGTGTGCAGGACTCCCTTGTCGACCAGCTCCGCGACCTGCTTGAGGATCTCGTGCTGGGCGGTGCTCGTGGGGTCGTACAGGGCTCGGGTGAACATCAGCTCCCAGTGCCAGGCGATGCTCTTGGACTTGAGCGGCCGCAGGTCCAGGTTCGGTTCGTCGATCGCCACCACGGCGCCGAAGGGTCGCAGGATCCGGGCGAAGGTCTCCACCATGCCGGCCGAGTGCGGGCTGAACACGTAGTCCACGCCGTCGGGCAGTGCCGCCGCCAGATCCTCGCGGTGGTTGACGACGCGGTGGGCGCCCCGCTCGAGGACGTGGCGGCGGGATTCCGGGCGGGACGCCGTACCGATGACTTCCAGATCCGTGAGCTGCCGGGCCAGCTGGACCAGGATGGAGCCGACGCCGCCGGCGGCGCCGAGCACGAGCAGGGTGCCGGTGCTGGTGGCGTTCAGCCGGAGCCGGTCGAAGAGCGCCTCCCACGCCGTCAGGGCGGTCAGCGGGAGCGCCGCCGCCTGGGCGAAGTCGAGGGACGCGGGCTTGGGGCCGACGATGCGCTCGTCGACCAGGTGCAGTTCGGAGTTGGTGCCCGGGCGGGCGATCGAGCCGGCGTACCAGACCTCGTCACCGGGGCGGAACAGGGTGACGGCCGGGCCGACGCGTTCGACGACACCGGCCGCGTCGTACCCGAGGATCTTGGGTTCGGCGCTTCCCGCCCGTACCTTCACATCCACGGGATTGACCGAGACGGCCCGGACCCGGACGACCAGATCGTGGTCCGCCGGTTCCGGCACGGGAAGTTCGAGGTCGAGGAAATCGTCGCGGTAGCCCACCGCTCGCATGAGTTCAGCCATGCCGGCGAAGCTATTCGGTACGCCCTAGTTACCGTCAAGGGACACTAGTTCCCGATGGGTACTACGATGGTGCGCATGGCACCCACCTCCTGCGGCCGTACCCACGACGTCTACGACGCATCGTGCCCGTGCCGGCACATGCTGGATCTGCTGGCCAACAAGTGGAGCGCGCTCGCGCTGGGCGCCCTGGAGAACGGCCCGCGCCGCTTCGGAGAGGTGCGCGCGAAGCTCGACGGGGTCAGCCCGAAAGTGCTCACCGCCACACTCCGGCGCCTCGAAAAGCACGGCCTGATCGACCGTACGGTGTATCCGGCCGTGCCGCTGCACGTCGAGTACTCGCTCACCCCGCTCGGCCGCGACGCCTGCGAGCCGCTGGCCGGGCTGCGCCGCTGGGTCGTCGACAACATCGACCGGTTCCCGGAGAAGGTTCTGTCGGACCCCGGGGTTAGCGTCGTCCCATGACCGCACAGTGGCGCCACCTGCCCGCCCCTGCCCGTCCGATCGCCGCCGCCACCGCGGCTGCGGTGCACGCGGCCCACGAGCACGACCGGGCGGCCCTCCTGGAAGCGGTGGCCGAGCTCGGCGCGCAGGACCAGGTCCAGGCAGGACTGATATTGGGTACGGCGGTGCGCCTCCTGCTCGAGTCGGCCCACCCGGACGGCCTCGACGCCGGCGACGTACGCACGGTGCTGGAGCAGTGCGTGCGGTCGGCTGTGCCCTGGTGCCCGGAGGTCGACCCGCAGGTGGTGCTCTACCTGCTGGCGGGCGCGCTCGGGGTGTGGGAGGACGACGGCTCGCCCGCGCCGAAGCCGGACGCGCTGGGCCTGCACGCGGCGCTGCTGCTCGCCCATCTCGGCGGCGGGCGGGCGATGACGGAGGTCATGGCGGAGACGCTGGCGGAGATCCAGCGTGCTCAGCTCAACGACTAGGCCTCAGCAGGGGGGCCGGCTGCGTCGGTAGCTGTCACAGGGCCTCCGCAGCTTCCGCGATGGTTGCAGCGGTCACCGGCTCACGTGTGTCGTCGTCCCAGACGACCGCACCCAGCGATTCGGCGGTGGGAAGGAGTTCGTTCAGCACCGCCAGGCAGGCGCTCACCGCGGGTCCTTCTCGGCTGCCGGCGTCGGCGGTGGCCTCCAGTTCGAAGCCGGCGATGCCGCCCGGATGCTCCACGATCGCGACCTCCACGAGCAGGTGTTCGCTCTGGGCGACCATCTCGTCGAACGGCTCCGTGTCGGCCTCCTCTGGCGAACCTACGACGATGTCCAGGCCAGCGTCTCGCAGGGCGGCGGCGACGGCCGTGACGGCGGCCGGCGCAGGCATGAGGCGGCCGATGGTGGTAGTCGAGGGTCCATGGCCCGGCGAAGATGGTGACGGAGTGGCCCAACCTTCAGCCCTTCCGGGCGCCGGATGGAGTGCCGAGCCACAGGCGGTGGAGTTCCTCGAGGCGTCCGTCGCGTTCGTCGCCTTCCAGTGCATTACTCGCGGTTGAGCCGATGATTCGGATCGGTGGGAGGTCGTCGCCGAATCCGAGCAGGACCGGGACGTTCTGGTCGAGGTATCCCGTGACCCTCGAACGGCCCGTACCCCAGCGCACGTCGGGTGGTCCTCCGGCGAGCAGAACCTCCGCCCAGTAGCGGGCGATGGCGTCGATCAGCCAGATCGTTTCGTCGCTGAAGCGTTCGAAGCCGATGCCTCTCGGGTCCGGAAACCACGTCGGCAGGCGCGATTCGTCGACCGCTTCGCCGGCGTGGCGCCATGCGACTCGGACGCGGGCCCAGGCCCAGAGCGGAGGAAGGCCTGCGCTTCGGCCTTGGTCATGATCTGGAAGTTGGCCATGCTTCTCCGCCCTTTCGTGGCGCGACTTCAAGCAGGCGGCCGGCCGTCGGGCCACTTCGTCGTCGCGTCCCAGTGCGCCCCGTCGAGGCGTGCCGCGCCGAGGTTGCGGGCGCGCAGGTCGGCACCCCGGAGGTCTGCGCCGCGCAGGTCTGCCCCCGTGAGATCAGCCTCCATCAGGCAGGCGCCGGGCAACGCCGAGTTGACCAGGTAGGCGCCGGCCAGATTGGCGTGCCTCAGGTCCGTGCCCTTGAGGTCGCTGCTGTTCAGCGTGACGCCAGGCAGCCAGGCGCGGGCGAGATTGGCGTAACGGATCTGCGCACCCGTGAGATCCGCACCGCCGAGGTTGACGCTGCGCAGGTCCGTCCGTGACAGGTACAAGCGCCGCGATCGCGGCGACGGTCGCCGGCGGCCCAGCACACTCATCGCTGCCTGGACGTCCGGTGCACGCACGTACAGCCACGGCACGGCCATGTCGACGTCGGGGTGCGTCGGGCAGTCGGGTGCACCGGCATGCCATTGCGCGTGTCGGCGTACGAACCCCGCGACGAGGTACTGGATCGGGAGCCGGTCGACGGGTGAGCTGGCAGCGACCTGTTCCAAGGTGTAGATGGCGCCGATCCGGACGTCGGAGTTGGCGCTGCCGAGGTGCTCGACGGCGCGGGAGAACCGGTCGGTGATCTGTCCGTCCCGGCTGATCTGCACTTGTCGCCAGGTGGCGGCCGCGCCGACGATGACCAGTATTCCCGCCAATCCCTGCAGCAGGCTCGTTCGCACCTCGTTCTGGAGCTTGGATTGCGCCTGCTGCAGCTCGATGCGGGCCCGAGGGTCCGCGACGCCGGCCAGGGAGGACGCGGACAGCGGCGGATAGAGAAGGGGCGGAATGCTCCACAGGCCGACGACCAACGTGATGGCCACTGCTCCGACGACGGAGGCCAGCCGCAGGTTGGATCGGATCATTGTCCTTCTTCCCGGCAAGCAGGAGACGCCAAGATGACACACGAGGCGCGGGCCCGCTGTCAGCCGGGCGACAACGTCACCCGCTCGGTCCGGGAGGCGGTTTCCAGCGGTCGGTGTCGCCGACCGGGGTGAGCTCGCCGGCCGGGTCGAGCGGGCGCCCGATGTGGTCCAGCAGGTCCGCGAAGATCAGCCAGACCTGGGCGGCGAGCCGGTCGTTCAGCGCGGCCCGGTCCAGCTCCTCCGGGTGGTCGAACCACCACAGGATGCTCGCGTCCACCATGCCGATGACGCCGGCGACGACGTATGTCGGCGGCCGGATGTCGTAGCCGGCGGCGCGCAGGTAGGCGACCCCGGCGCGGCTGAGTTCCGGCACGGCGGCGAACTGTCCCAGCCGGGCCCGGAAGCGGTACAGGTGGGGATGGTCGACGGCCCATTCCAGGACCCGGCCGATGATGCCGTGCACGACCTTCGGCGGGGTGCCGCGGGCGGTCAGTGCCGGGCGGATCCAGGAGCTGAGCCGGCGTGCGACCAGCCGGGCGACCTCCTGGTCCAGGTCGTCCTTGCTGGCGAAGTGCCGATAGACGTGCGGCCGCGGGAGGCCCGCCTGATCCGCCACCGCGCCCAGGCCGGCGCCGCTGCCGTGTTCCTCGATGGCGCGTACGGCCGCCTGCACGATCTGCTCCCGGCGGCGGGCGCGTTCGTCCGCACCCCGGCCGGCCCGGCGCGCGGCGATGGTGTCGCGTCTCACCGCCGCATCGTTCACCCGGCCACTCTAGCTGGTACAGTCTGTACCCACGCTCGGGTACAGGGTGTACCCAACCGGTCAGCAGCGAAGCGAGGGACCATGACCAGTTCCGTGCCCGGCTCCGTCGACCCCGCCCGGCTGCAGGACGTGCTGGACGGCCGGTGGGCGCACATCCGGCAGGCTGCGCGCACGGAGCTCGCCGGCGACCGGTTCACCGCGGTGTACGGCGAGACCGGGGAGCAGGCCCGCGAGCGCGTCACGCGGCTGCTCGGCGAGCTCCCCGTCGACCTCGGCGTCACGCTGGCCTTCCCGACCGAGTACGGCGGCAGCTTCGACCCCGGCGGAGCCGTCGTGGCCGGTGAGATGCTGGCCCACCTGGACCTCTCGCTGCTGGTGAAGGCGGGCGTGCAGTGGGGCCTGTTCGGTGGTGCCGTGATGGCCCTGGGCACGCGGCGCCACCACGACGCCTACCTGCGCGGCATCATGTCCGCCGACGTCATGGGCTGCTTCGCGATGACCGAGACCGGCCACGGCTCCGACGTGCAGCAGCTGCGGACGACCTGCACCTACGACCCGCGGACGGAGACGTTCGACCTGCACACGCCGCACGAGGCGGCCCGGAAGGACTACATCGGCAACGCCGCCCGGGACGGCCGGATGGCGGTCGTGTTCGCCCAGCTCGTCACCCCGAGCGGCCGGCACGGCGTGCACGCCTGGCTCGTGCCGATCCGGGACGCGGACGGCCGGCCCATGCCCGGGGTGACCATCGGCGACGCCGGGCCCAAGGCGGGGCTCCTCGGCGTCGACAACGGCCGGCTGTCGTTCGACCACGTCACGGTGCCGCGGGAGATGCTGCTGGACCGGTACGGCCAGGTCGCGGCGGACGGCACGTACACCAGCCCGATCGCCAACGACACCCGCCGCTTCTTCACCATGGTCGGCACGCTGGTCCGGGGCCGGGTCACCATCGGCGGGGCGGCTTCCTCCGCGGTGAAGAACGCCCTGACCATCGCGATCCGGTACGGCGACACCCGCCGCCAGTTCACCGCCCCCGACGCCGAGCGCGAGGTCGTGCTCAACGACTACCTCGCCCACCAGCGCAAGCTCCTGCCGGCCCTGGCCACCACGTACGCGCTGCACTTCGCTCAGGAGGAGCTGGTCGCCGCGCTGCACGAGGTCCAGACCGCCGACGGGCCGGTGGACGACCACCGCCAGCGCGAGCTGGAGTCCCGTGCCGCGGGGCTCAAGGCGGCGCAGACGTGGCACGCCACCCGCACCATCCAGATGTGCCGCGAGGCCTGCGGCGGGGCGGGATACCTGGCTGAGAACAGGCTTCCCGCGCTCAAGGCCGACACCGACGTCTTCACCACCTTCGAAGGCGACAACACGGTGCTGCTGCAGCTGGTCGCGAAGGGACTGCTCACCGGATACCGGGACGCGTTCGGCTCCCTCGACGGCTGGGGCCGGGCGGCGTTCGTCGCCGAGCAGGTCCGCGAGATGGTGCTGGAGCGCACCGCGGCCCGGTCGCTCGTCGAGCGTCTCGTCAACGCCGTACCGGGCCGCGACGACCAGGTCGCCCTCACCGACCGCGGCTGGCACCTGAAGATGATCGAGGACCGGGAGCGGCACGTCCTGGAGGGTGTGATCCGGCGGCTGCGCCGGGGTGCGGCCACGAAGAAGGACCAGCCGTTCGCCATCTTCAACGACGTACAGGATCACGTCATCAAGGCCGCCGAGGCGCACATCGACCGGGTGGTGCTCGAGGCCTTCGTCGCCGGCATCGAGCGCGCGACCGACCCGGCCGCGCGGGCGCTGCTGTCGCGGGTGTGCGACCTCTATGCCCTCAGCACCATCGAGGCCGACCGGGGCTGGTTCCTCGAGCACGGCCGACTCACGCCGGCCCGGTCGAAGGCGGTCACCGCGGTCGTCAACGACCTGCTGCGGGAGCTGCGGCCGTACACGCGCACCCTGGTCGACGCGTTCGCCATCCCGGACGCATGGCTGAACTGCGCGATCCTGCGCGAGGAGCCGGGCCGCCAGGAGGCCATGGCGGAGCACGACACCGCCGTCCGCGCCACCGCCACCGACCTGGAGATCGTCCCGGCCCAGTGACGCGCGGTCAGGCGATGTCCACCAGGACCTTGCCGACGGTGCCCGACTGCACGGCGTCGTGCGCGTCGCCGGTCCGCTGGAGCGGGAAGCGGGACAGCGGCAGCCCGGCCTCCTCGCCCACGGTCAGCGCACCCGCCGCCGCGGCTTCGGTGATGTCGGCGACCGCGAGGTCCTTGTAGGCCCCCGGCATGGTCAGCACGAGCACGAACTGGAAGCGCACGTTGCGCCCGATCACCAGCCGCGTGGGGAACGTCAACTTGCCGTCGCCCTCGGTGCCGTACGCGGCGATGGTGCCGTTCGGGGCCAGCACCTCGGTGTCGAGGTCGATGTTCGCGCTCGGCGCCACCTCCACGATCAGGTCGATCCCCTGGGGCGCGGCGGCGCGCACATCCGCCGCCGCGGTGTCCGCCCGGTAGTCGACGGTGTGGACGGCGCCGGCGGCCTCGGCGAGCTTGGCCTTCTCGGCGCTGCTGACCGTCGCGATCACGGCGGCCCCGGACCACGTGGCCAGCTGGATCGCGGCGTGGCCGACGCCTCCGGCGCCGCCCGCGACGAGCACGGTTCGCCCGTCGAGGCTTCCGGGGCCGAGCCGCTGCGGGCCGTCCTGGATGGAGAGCAGGCAGCGGTGGGCCGCGATCGCCGGGATGCCGAGGGTGGCGCCGACCTCGAACGAGACATCGGCCGGCAGCGGTACGGCGTGGCGCTCGGGCACGACGACGTAATCGGCGGCCGTGCCGTGGGGGCGATGCCAGGCCGCTTCCCACAGCCATACCCGCTCGCCGACACGCTCCCGGCCGACCCCGGCACCGACGGCGTCGATCACGCCGCTGCCGTCGTGGTGCGGGATCACCTCGGGGAACATCAATGCGCCGTTGCGGTGGCCGTACAGGCGGGATTTCCAGTCGGCCTGGTTGACGCCGGAGATGACCACCCTGACCCGGACCTCGCCCGGGCCCGGCTCGGGTACCTGCCGGTCGACGAATTCCAGCACGTCGCGGCTGCCGGCCGACGAATACACGATCGCCTTCATGCGGTGGAGGCTATCCACCGATTCCACGATCGACAATGGACTCCGCGCGGTGCTGTCAATGTGAGGGATGCCTCGTGGCGAGCGCCCCCCATACGCTTTCACGGATGTACGGCATCGATGTTTACCTGCGGCGCCTCGGAATCGACGATCCGGTTCCCGACCTGCCGACCCTCGTCGCACTGCACAAACGACACATGGAAACGATTCCGTTCAGCAGCGCCGGGTCGCTGGCCGTACCGACGCGCAACGGCGAGACCGTCGAGCTGGTCGACCTCGACGAGGACGCGACGTTCGACTCGGTGGTCGCGGCCGGCAACGGCGGTGGCTGCGTCCAGATGACCCGGCTGTTCCTGCGGTTGCTGCGCGACATCGGGTACGACGCCGACCTCATCGCCGGCACCACGGCGGAAGGGCTGGAGTCCTACGGCGTCGAGGTCGAGCACATGCTCATCCTGGCCCGGGTCGAGGGCGATCCCTGGTTGGTGGACATCGGTTACGCAGGGCCTTCCTTCATCGAGCCGCTGCGCCTCGACACGGCCGGGCGGGACCAGACCCAGTACGGCTGCCGGTACGGCCTGGCCGACGACGGAGACGGGGTCCTGCTGCGACGCCGTCCGAAGCTGGGGCAGTGGAGCACGGTCTACCGGTTCACCCCCGAGACCCGCGACCGCTCCGAGTGGGCCCCGGCCGAGAAGGCGGTGAACGCCGCGCTGGCGGCCGCCGGTGAGGGCGGCACCGAGCTGTACAGCCGGGCGGTTCCCGACGGCCAGGTGGTGCTGAAGGGCAGGCGCTACCTGACCGTGCGAGCCGGCATCGAGAAAGCCCGCACGATCGTCGACGACGCCGAATGGCACGCGCTCCGGGCCGCCATTCTCTCCGGCGACATCGGCTGAACGGAAAACCTCGAAGGAAAAGTGACAGGGGAGGAAAGGGCATGCGCCGGAAAATAGCCCGGTCGGAACGGATGTACGTCGGCGAGATCAGGACGCAGGCATTGTCGATCTGCGTGGTCCGCGGCGGCGTCGACGCGGAACTGCTCGATGCGGCGTTCAGCGCCGTACTGGCCGAACAGCGGCCGCTGCGCAGCCGGATCGAGAAGGACGGGGAGGACTACTACCTCAGCCTGCTCGAGCCGGACGAGCTGCCGCACCTGCGCGTACGGCAGAACGAACCCGGCGCGCAGCTGCAGGAGTACAACACGCCGCTGCACCTCGGCGGCCCGCTCGCCCGTGCCGTGCTGCTGACCGGCTCCGACGCGGACACGGTGATCTTCGGTGTCGATCATGCGATCTGTGACGGCCGCAGCTCCACGTCGTTCTGCTACCGGGTCTGGCAGCGCTACATCGACATCCAGACCGGCACGTACTCGCCGCCCTCGGCCGATTCGCAGCAGTGGTATCCGTCGCTCGACGAGCTGCTCCCGCCGCGTACCGAGGCGGAGCTGGACGCGTACGTCGAGGAGCGGCTGAGGCGAGCCGAGGGCGCGCCGGTGGCCGCCCTGCCGTACCTGGCGGCCGGGTCCGCGGCGGACGTGCCCGCCGACGGCGTCATGACCTCGCGCCGGCTGTGGCTGACCGAGTCCGAGACCGACGGGCTGCTCGCCTTCGCCAAGGATGCCGGGGTGTCGGTCAACGGACTGGTCGCCGCGGCGCTCCTCGCGGCCGTACGCAACGGTCTCCCGGCGGAGAAGGCCGACCACCGGCTGTCGCCGTTCTGCACGGTCGACCTGCGGGACCTGGTGACCCGCCCGGTCAGCCGCGAGGCGATGGTGCCGATGGTGTCGTGGTTCCGTGACCTGCTGGACGTGCCGGCCGACGCCGACCTGGTGAAGCTCGGCCACCGCTTCACCACCGAGCTGCGTGCCGGGATCCAGCGCGGTGACGCGGCGATGGAGATGCAGGCACTGGACCGGCTGCTGCAGCACCCGCAGCTCTGGCCCACCAGCCTGGTGCTGGCCAACGTGGGAAAGATCGCCGGCCCACCGTCCCCGCAGGGGCTGGAGATCGTCGACATGACCAAATTCCCGCTGTCCAGCCGGTGGATCCCGGATGCCGGTGAGGGTCCGCTGCTCGCCTCGCCGACCACCATCTACGGCCGGTTCAGCCTGGAGATGCCGTACAGCACGCAGTGCTTCTCGGCGGAGCAGATGGACGCGATCCACGATCACATCCGGGCGTCCCTGCTGGAATGCGCCGACCGCGCGCCGAAGCGCTGACAAGGCGTGGTCGGCCGGAGGATCTCCGGCCGACCACGATCGGCGTCAGTACCGGACCGGAAGCCGCAACAGACCCAGCACCGGGGTACGCAGACGCACCGGCACCTTCTCCAGCGGTACGTCCAACGCGAGGCCGGGCAGCCCTCGCAGCAGTGTGGACAGTGCCTCGGCGAGCACCATCCGGCCCAGACGCTGGCCGACGCACGCGTGCACGCCGTACCCGAAGGCCAGATGACCGGAGGCGTCCTGGCTCACGTCGAGGCGATCGGGGCAGGCGAACTTGGCCGGGTCGCGGTTGGCGGCCGGCAGGGCCACCGTCACGGTGTCGCCCTCGCGGATGAGCTCGCCGCCGAGCTCCACGTCCGCGAGCGCGGTGCGGAAGATCTGGAACTGATTCACCGTCGTGTAGCGCAGCAGTTCCTCGACCGCGCCCTCGACACCCTTGGTGCCACCGGTCTCCGCGGCCGCACGGACCGCGTCCAGCTGGTCCTGGTGGTGCAGCAGCGCCAGCAACGACGACGCGAGAGCGCCCTCACAGCTGGCGAAGCCCGCCGCGAAGACGATCAGCAGCATGTTCGTGATCTCGCGGTCGGTCAGGTCCTGCACCGCGGCCAACCTGCCGATGATGTTCTCGCCCGGGGTGATCCGCGCCGTACGGACGAGGTCGAGCAGGTAGAGGAAGGCCTGCGTACCGGCCGCTCGCTCGTCCTCCAGGCTGGTGTCGTCGTCGTTCGCGCCGTCGGTCAGCGCCGCCAGGATCGAGCTGCCCACGAACGGGACACCCAGCACGTCGCACAGCACGTGGAGCGAGAGCGGCCGGATGTAGTGCGGCAGGAGGTCGACCGGTGAGCCCTTCTGGCGCAGCTCGGCCAGCTGCTCGGCGGCCAGCTCGGTGATGCGCGGGGCGAAGGCCTCCATCGCGCGCGTACCGAACTCGCTGCTCAGCAGGTTGCGGTAGCGGGTGTGGTCCGGGGGGTCCATGTGGATGAAACCACCGGGCACGATCGGTACGGACGGGAAGATCTCGCCCTTCTTGGTCACCGGGGCGTGCGTGGTGTGGAATCGGTGGCTGAACGCCTGGCTGCTGAGCACTTCCCGGGCCAGGTCGTGACTCGTCGCCAGCCAGCCGATGTGCCCGTCGGGATACTCCATGCGCGTCAACGGCCGCGTACGGGTCAGCTCGTGCAGCACCTCGGGCGGATCGAAGGGTTCGGTGCGATCCCAGTGCTGAAGGTACGAGATCGGCTGGGTCATGGTCTGGCTTCCTCCCTCATGCAGACGGTGTCGTTCCGCTCGCCGGCGGCTTGCACGCGGAGTGCCTGCCGGTCCACCTTCCCGGCGGGGCCGAGGGGCAGGACGGGCAGCACCAGCAACCGTTCCGGGAACTTGCGAGGCTCCATCCCGGACGCCGCGAGGTGCGCCGTCAGGTCGGCCAGGGTGAGCTCCGCGGTGGTCGCGACGCAGGCGCAGACGCGCTCGCCGTACAGCGGGTCCGGCACCGGCACGCAGGCCACGTCGCGCACGGCCGGGTGCGTGATCAGCACCGACTCCACCTCCGCGGGGCTGATGTTGAGGCCGCCCCGGATGACCACGTCCTTGCGCCGGCCGACCAGCGTGAGCCGGCCCTCGGCGTCGAACACGCCGAGGTCCCCGGTCAGGGTCCAGCCGTCGGGGGTACGCAGGGAGCGGTCCAGGTCAGGGGAGTTGACGTAGCACATCGGCGACATGGGACCGCGTGCCACGACCTCGCCCGTCGTACCGGTCGGCACCTCGACCCCGTCCGGGCCGACGACGCGGATGTCCACGACGGCGGGATCCGGGCGGCCGACGCTGCTGTCGTAGCCGCCGAGACCGTTGTTGCACGAGACGCCGTCGGCCGAGCCGTACAGGGTCACGACGGCGCAGCCGAGGATCTCCCGGGCGCGTCGCGCGGTGTCCGGGTCGAGCGCGGAGCCGCCGAGCACGACCGCTCGCACGCTGCTCAGGTCGGTGTCGTGGATCGCCGGGCAGTCCAGCAACATGCGCAGCATGGTCGGCACGCCCAGCAGATGGGTGGGGCGATCCCGGGCGATGGCCTCGAGGGTCGCGACCGGGTCGAAGGCGGGCCGCAGCACCAGGGTGGCCCCGAGGGCGGCGAGGGTGACCGGGGTGCCGCTGGAGCCGAAGGCCGAGGCCAGCGGCACGAGGAAGAAGTTGCGCATGGCGCCGGGTCCGTCGTGCAGCCCGGCCATCATCGCGCCGCGCCCGCCCGCCAGGGCGTTGTGGGAGTACAGCACCATCTTCGGTTCCGCCTCGGACCCGGAGGTGACCAGGATCCGGACCGGCCCGTCCGGGTCGATCGCCTGGGGGACGAACTCGCGGGGGTTCGCGGCGAGCAGCGCATTGATCGGTACGCAGCCCTGCACCCGCTGGTCGCCGACCACGATGACGGCGCGCAGGGCGGGCAGCGCCCCGGAGTGCTCACGGATGCGCGCGGCGCAGGGGTAGCCGTGGTGGTCGTCGACGGTGATGACCGCGACGGCCTCGGACCGGCGGAGCAGGCTCTCGGCGTCGCGGTCGCCCCGGCCGAGCGGGAACGGCAGCACGATCGCGCCGACGGCGGCGACGGCGAGGTCCACCGCGCAGGCCAGGCGGCCGCTGGGCAGCTGCACCGCCACGACGTCGCCGGCGCCGATGCCGAACTGCGCCAGCCCGGCGGCCAGGCGACGGGTCAGCTCGTCGAGTTCGGCGTAGCTGAAGGCACCCTCGGCGTCGAGCACGGCGGGCGCGCCGGGATTGCGCTCGGCGTGGCCGCGGAACAGGGAGTACAGGTCCCGGTCCGGGTAGTAGCCCGCGGCGGCCCAGGCCCGGCGCAGGTGAGCGGGGACGTGGTCGAGGTGCCGGGTGGCGGTACGGTTCACGCGAACCTCCATGGTTCGTTAGACGCGGGAGACGTCCCGGCCGAAGGCGGCGTGGGCCCGGTCCCGCAGCTGGGCGCGGTCCGGCTTGCCGGGTCCGACCACCGGCAGCTGCTCGCACAGCTCGATCACGGCCGGTACGTGGTTGTCGGTCAGCGCCTCGGACACGTGCCGGCGCAGCTCCTCGACGTCCACTTCGGCGCCGGGCCGGGGCACGACCGCGGCGTAGATCTGCTCCACGCGGTCGGCGTTCTCCACGCCGCACACCGCGGCCTGCGACACTCCCGGAGCCTGGTTGAGGACGCGCTCGACGGCCTCCGGGTGGATCCGGATGCCCTTGACCTTCATCATGTCCGCGAGCCGTCCACTGAGGTGCAGGTAGCCGTCGGCGTCGAGGCGCGCGAGGTCGCCCGTACGCACCCAGCCGTCCCGGATGATCTCCGCCGTCAGGTCCGGCTCGTGCCAGTAGCCGGCCGTCAGCCAGCGCGGGACGGCACACACCTCGCCGACCTCGCCGGGCGCCACCTCAGCGCCGGTCTCCGGGTCGCGGATGCTCAGCGCCGCCGGGTTCAGGGGGCGGCCGACCGTGGCGCACCGGCCGAGGTCGTGGTGGTCGTCCGGCGGCAGCATGCTGATCACGCCGGTCTCCGTGGTGCCGTACACCTGCAGCAGGATCGGGCCGAAGATCTCGAGGGCCTCCCGCAGCCGCAGCGGTGCCGCCGGGCTGCCCGTGTAGATGATCTCGCTGAGGCTGGACAGGTCGGTGTGCGGCCGGTCGGGGTGGGTGGCCAGCGCGTACACCTGCGGGGTGCCGAGGATGAGCCGCCCGATGCGATGGCGGGCCACCGCCTGGAGCACCGCGCCCGCGTCGAACCCGTGGTGGAGCGCGACCAGGCCACCGGTGATGAGCGTGTCGTCCGCGCCGAAGCCGCTGGAGTGGGTCAGCGGCGCGGTGATCAGCAGACTCACCCGCCCGCTGCGGGCCAGCGCCGAGGTCGCCATGTCGTTCTTGACGCCGAAGGTCCAGCAGACGCCCTTCGGGCGGCCGCTCGACCCGCTGGTCTGTGTGATCATCGCGAGGTCGTCGTCGGTGAGCTCGGGGTCCGTCTCGACGTCCCCCTCGGGCCCGGCCGTCAGGTCGACGGTGTCCGGTCCCGCGGGTCCGAGCACGGCGAGGACCGGCTTCGTGTCCGCGGCGGTGAGCAGGTCCCGCGCCCGTTCCGCGTTCTCGACGTCGACCGCCAGCATCCGGGCTTCCACGTCGGCGACGATGGCGCGCTGCTGCTCGAGCCGCAGCTCGTCGTCGGGGCTGACGGCGTTCATGCCCCGCAGGTGCGCGGCCGCGGCGCCCAGCAGATTGGCCGCCCACCGCAGGATCAGCGTCGCGGCGGTGTTCGGCTCGGTCAGGATGCCCACGACGTCACCGCGGGCGATGCCCTCCCGGCGCATCACCCCCGCGGCCCGGCGCGTGGCCGCGGCCAGCTCCCCGGCGGTGAGGGTGACGTCGCGGCTGATCACCGCGGCGCGATCCGGGTCGGCGTCGAATTGGGTCAGCAACTGCCGGACGTAATTCTCGTGAGTCGTACTCATGGACCCGGTGCCGTCTTTCTCGTTCGGACGTCAAAAGGCTTGATAAAAGGGTTGTCGAGGGAGCCTGAACGGAGGCTAACGCCGCTGCTCCGCCCTTCCATCCCTCACCTTGACAGCACCCTTGCCGGTCAGGATCCGGGGCGCAGCCAGCGGTCGACGCGGGCCCGGACGTCGTCCGGGAAGATGTCCTTGCGCAGCAGTCCGTGCACGCCCTTGGGTGGCATGGGCACGTCGACGTGGTGGGCCTCGGTCTGGTCCGCGTACTGGGTGATCCGGAAGCTCGCGGCCATGCTGCAGAGCGCGTGCGCCTCCGCCGGGCTGACTCCGGACGCGGCGCTGAACCAGCCGATCAGCCCGCGCAGGCAGTCCACCAGCGCGGCCTCGAGGCTGTCGGCCAGCCCGATGCCGACCCAGTGGGTGGCGGTCTCGGCGAGCGGCCGCGTCAGGCCCACTCCCTTGTGGAGGTCGTAGCGCATCCGCAGCCGCTCGGCCGTGGACTTGAGTGCCGTCTGATCGACCAGCCCGTCGCCCTGCAGTGCGTGCACGTCGCCGATCCAGATCCGCGCGCCCGGCTTGGCCACCGGGAGGAACAGCGACGATCCCACGGTCAGCTCGGGAAGGGCGAGGTTGCCGCCGTGATCGCCACCGATCAGGGCGCTGACCTGCTCATCACCCTCCGGTTCGACCGCGATGATGCCGGCGAACGGGTCCAGCGGCAGGGTGATCCCGTGCACGTAATCGGCCCGGGTGCGGGTCTCGTCGAAGCGGAAGTCGTGGAAGTACGGCTTGTCGAAGTCGTACGGCAGCGCGCCCGCCCGGGTCGGGAAGGCGTTCGCGCCCCAGTCGTGCAACCGCAGCTCGACCAGCCGGCACTCGACGACGTCGCCGGGCTCGGCGCCGACGACCTCGACCGGACCGATGATCTGGAAGGGGCAGCCCGGGTACTGCTGGCGCAGCCGCGCGCGCTCGGCCGCCGGCATGCCGTAGCGCAGCTGGTTCTGCCAGTTGGTCCAGGTGTCGGGATAGAGGACCTCGTCGCCGGATTCGATCTTCGCGACCGGCGACGCACCCGGGTCGAGGACTCCCGCCCGGACCGTGGCCAGCGTGGACTCGACCGTATGCATCGTCACGGCGGCCAGGCTAGGGAGGAAATCGCAGGCCGGGCAAGCAATTCGGGGCCGGTGCGGGCAAGACTGTCAACCTGACGGATGCGGGGCGCAACGCATTTACTACGATAATCACCGGAGAGCGTCGGCGAGAAAAAGGATCTTGACTTTCGCCGGTGCCTCGATCATTTCGGACAGCAGGCCCGATCACCTGAAGAATGTGAGTGGTAGGTTGCGGATTCTCGGCGTTTCCGGTTCGCTCCGCAAGGAATCGTTCAACACCCGGCTCCTGGCGGCACTGCGGCCGTTGGCCCCGGAGGACATGCAGATCGACGTCTTCGACGGACTCGGCGATCTGCCTCTGTACAACCAGGACCTGGACCTTCGCACCGGCGCCCCGGACGCGGTCACCCGGTGGCGCAATGCGATCACCGAGGCGGATGGACTCATCATCGTCTCCCCCGAGTACAACGGCTCGATCCCGGGTGTGGTCAAGAACGCGATCGACTGGGCGTCCCGCCCCATGGCGAACGCCGCCCTGCACGGCAAGTGCGTGCTCACCATGGTGGCCACGCCCGGACGTGGCCTGGGCCGCAACGCCTTGACCGACCTCGGCCGGGTGCTGCACGACACGCACGCCCACGTCATCAGTGGACCGTGGGTGGTCCTCACCGAGGCCGGCGACAAGCTGGTCGACGTCGAGGACGAGGAGAACGGTCAGCTCACCCCGACGATCGCCGACCCGATGGCCAAGGGCATCGCCGGCGTCCAGCTGAACGCGCTGGCGGCCGCGATCAAGGCCGACGCCGGGGAGCACGCCGTGGCGCCGCTGCGGGCCTTCTTCGAAGCCGGCCGGCGCATGCGGAGCGGTGCCTGAGGCGGTAGCACCACCCGTCCTTTTCCGGGCGGTGAGACGACAGCATCGGCTGTGGTTTCACCGCCCGTTCCTTTTATCAAGCTGAGGGATGTTCTCCTCCCGGCGCCGCTTTAGCGTGGCGCAGGTGGGTTCGAATGTGCGTACTGCCTTGATGAAAGCTCTTCCGGTCGTCCTGCGGGAGAACGCGGACAGCTTCGGCGAGAAGGTCGCGTTCGAGGACGACCGGCGCGCGGTGACGTACCGCGAACTGGAGCGGCGTACCCGCCGGCTGGCGGGGCACCTGGTCGCGCTCGGCGTCCGGCGCGGCGACCGCGTGATGATCTGTCTGCGCAACGGTGTGGACATGGTCGAGAGCTACCTCGCGATCGTCCGCGCCGGTGGTGTGGGCGTACCCGCCAATCCGGCCTCCTCGGCCGCGGAGCTGGCCTACCTGCTCTCGGACAGCGGCGCCGCCGTCATCATCACCGATCCCGTGCACGCGGCGGACTTCGAGCCTTCGGACGCCCGGCTGGTGGTGACCGGGGAGCCGTACGACGCGCTCGCCCGAACCGAACCCGCCGAGGCCGCCCCGGACGACCTGGGCCTGGACGAGGTGGCCTGGATGTTCTACACGTCCGGGACGACGGGCCAGCCGAAGGGCGTGCTGTCCAGCCAGCGCAACTGCCTGTATTCGGTCGCGGCGAGCTACGTACCCATTCCGGGGCTGGCGGCGAGCGACCGCGTGCTGTGGCCGCTGCCGCTGTTCCACAGCCTCTCGCACATCGCGTGCGTGCTGTCGGTGACGGTTGTCGGCGCCACCGCCCGGATCATGGAGAGCCCGTCCGCCGAGGACGTTCTGACGGCTCTGCGGGAGACCCGCGCCACGTTCCTGGCCGGCGTACCGACGACGTATCACCATCTCGTGCAGGCCGGGCAGCGAAACGGGATCTCGCTGCCCGACCTGCGCATCGGGCTCGTCGGGGGAGCGGTCGCCGGCCCGGAGCTCTGCCGGTCGTTCCGCGAGAGCTTCGGGGTGCCGCTGGTCGACGCGTACGGCAGCACCGAGACCTGCGGCGCCATCACGATGAACCCGCCCGGGGGCGTACGCGTCGACGGCTCGTGCGGCCTCCCGGTCCCCGGCGTGGACGTGCGGATCGTCGACCCGGAGACCGGTGCGGACGTGGCCGACGGAGTTGACGGCGAGGTGTGGGTCCGCGGCCCCAACGTCATGGCCGGCTACCACAACAAGCCCGAGGCGACGGCAGCCGCGTTGCGGGACGGCTGGTACCGCACCGGCGACCTGGCCCGGCGGGACGCCGCCGGCTACTTCACGATCCGCGGCCGGATCACCGACCTGATCATCCGCGGTGGGGAGAACGTCCATCCCGAGGAGATCGAAGCGGTCATCCGCAAGGTTCCCGGGGTGGTGGACGTCGGTGTCGCCGCCCGGCCGCACGAGGTGCTGGGTGAGGTGCCCGCCGCCTACGTGGTCCCGGACGAGTCGGGCGTCGAGATGAGTGACGTGATCGAGCGGTGCCGGCGAGAGCTGTCCCCCTTCAAGGTCCCCGACCAGGTCTACGAGGTCGTCGCCGTTCCGCGGACCGCCTCCGGCAAGATCCAACGGCGCCTGCTGGCGGATCGACCGGCGGTGCTGCGGTACGCGGTGAGCGACCGCCCCGACGCGGAACCGTCCCTCCAGGCCCGCCCCGATGCGGCGACGACGGCGGCGCTGCGGGCCGAGCTGTCGCGGCTGGACGGACATGCCCGGCTCGCCCGGCTGGAGGCGCTGGTCCAGGGCGAGACCACGGCGGTGCTGGGCCGTTCCGAGACCGGTCGCGTCCCGGCCGATCGGTCCTTCCGTGACCTCGGATTCACCTCGACGGCGATCGTCCAGCTGCGCAACCGGCTGGTGGCGCGGACCGGCCTGAAGCTGCCGACCGGGATGGCCTTCGACCACCCGACGCCGCGGGCGCTGGGCGCCTTCCTCCATGCCGAGCTCATCGGCGACGCGCCGTCGGTGGCCGAGGCCGAGACGGTGTCCGAGCCGGACGAGGCCGTGGCGATCGTCGGGATGGCCTGCCGTCTGCCGGGCGGGATCGCCGGGCCGGACGACCTCTGGCGCCTGGTCAGCGAGGGCCGCGGCGCCTCGGCACCGTTCCCGGCCGATCGCGGCTGGGACCTCGACCAGCTCTTCGACGCCGACGCGGACCGGGCCGGGACGTCGTACGTGGACCGCGGCGGGTTCCTCGAAGGCGCCGCCGAGTTCGACGCCGACTTCTTCGGCATCTCCCCGCGCGAGGCGCTGGCCATGGACCCCCAGCAGCGGCTGCTGCTGGAGACCTCGTGGGAGGCGCTCGAGCACGCGGGCATCGACGCCACCTCGTTGCAGGGTACGGACGTCGGCGTCTTTTCCGGCGTGATGGACCAGGGATACGGGAGTGCGGGCGCCGTACCGGAAGAGCTCGAAGCCTTCGTCACGACGGGCACCGCCTCCAGCGTGGCGTCCGGCCGGGTCTCCTACGTGTTCGGGTTCCAGGGGCCCGCGGTGACCGTGGACACGGCGTGTTCGTCGTCGCTCGTCGCCGTGCACCTGGCTGCCCAGGCGTTGCGCCAGGGCGAGTGTTCGCTGGCGTTGGCCGGCGGCGCCACCGTGATGGCCACCCCGCGCACGTTCGTCGAGTTCTCCCGGCAGCGCGCCCTGGCGAGCGACGGCACGTGCAAGTCGTTCGCCTCGGCCGCCGACGGCACCGGATGGGCCGAGGGCGCCGGTGTGGTGGTGCTGGAACGCCTCAGCGACGCCCGGCGGCACGGGCACCGCGTCCTGGCCGTGCTCCGCGGATCGGCGGTGAACCAGGACGGCGCCTCCAACGGCCTCACCGCCCCCAGCGGCCGGGCCCAGCAGCGGGTCATCCGGCAGGCGCTGCGGTCGGCCGGCCTGGGCGCCGCGGACGTCGACGCGGTCGAAGGCCACGGCACGGGCACCGTGCTCGGCGACCCCATCGAGGCCGAGGCGCTGCTGGCGACGTACGGCCAGGACCGCGAGCCCGGGCGCCCGCTGTGGCTCGGATCGCTGAAGTCGAACCTCGGTCACACCCAGGCCGCGGCCGGCATCGTCGGCGTGATCAAGATGATCGAGGCGCTGCGTCACGCCGTCCTGCCGCCCACGCTCCACGTGGACGAGCCCACGTCACGGGTCGACTGGTCGGCCGGCGCGGTGCAGCTGCTCACCGAGGGCCGGGCCTGGCCCGACTGCGGTCGCCCGCGCCGCGCAGGCGTCTCCAGCTTCGGCCTGAGCGGGACGAACGCCCACGTGATCCTGGAGGAGGCGCCGCCCTCGCTGCCGTCCCGCCGGCGCTCGGCGCCGCCCCGGGTCGTGCCCTTCGTCGTGACGGCCCGCAGTCCGGAGGCGTTGCGGCGGCAGGCGGACCGGCTCGCCGGCGTCGTGGCGACGGCCGGCGAGCCGTCCTGGGCCGATGTCGCCGGGGCCCTGACATCCCGGCGCGCGGTCATGAACGAGCGGGCGGTCGTGCTGGCCGGCTCCCGCGACGAGGCGCTCGCCGGTCTGCGTGCGCTGGCCGGCGACACGCCCAGCCCCGTCGTCGTGCGGGGCGCCGTCGCCGGGTCGGACGCTCCCTCGGGCATCGTCCTGGTCTTCCCCGGGCAGGGGGCGCAGTGGATCGGGATGGGCCGCGAGCTGCTCGACACCTCCCCGGCGTTCGCGGAGGTCGCCGGCGAGTGCGCGCGGATCGCGCAGCGGTGGGTCGACTGGCCGCTGCTCGACGTCCTGCGCGGGGACGCCGCCCCGGAGCTCCTCGAACGCGTCGACGTGGTCCAGGTCGCGAGCTTCACCATGATGGCCGGCCTGGCCGCGGTGTGGGCGTCGGCGGGCGTACGGCCGGATGCGGTGGTGGGCCACTCCCAGGGCGAGATCGCCGCGGCGTACGTGTCCGGCGCCCTCTCGCTGGAGGATGCCGTGCGGGTGGTGGCCGTACGCAGCCAGGCGATCGCAGGCACGCTCTCCGGACGGGGCGGCATGGCCTCGGCCCGGCTGGAGCCCGCCACGGCGACGGCCCGGCTGGCCAAGTGGGCCGGCCGGGTGGAGGTCGCGGCGGTCAACGGCCCGTCCTCGGTGGTGCTGTCCGGTGAGACGGAGGCACTCGAGGAGGCACTGCAGGAGCTCACCCGCGACGGCGTCGAGGTGCGCCGGGTGGCCGTCGACTACGCCTCGCACAGCAGCCAGGTCGAGATCATCCGGGAGAGCCTGGCGGCCGCGCTGGACGGCTTGCGGGCGAGCGCGCCGGCGGTGCCGTTCCACTCGACCGTCACCCTCAGCACGGTCGAGGACGCCGGCGTGCTGGACGGCGACTACTGGTACCAGAACCTGCGCCGGCCGGTCCGTTTCGGCCCGGCCGTCGCCCGCCTCCTGGAGCGGGGCTTCCACACGTTCATCGAGGTCAGCCCGCATCCTGTGCTGGTGCAGCCGATCGCCGGGATCATCGACGAGGCGGGCGCGGACGCGGTCGCGGGCGGCTCCCTGCGGCGCAGCGACGGTGGCTTGCGGCGCGTCGCGGTGTCCATGGCCGAGCTGTTCGTGCGCGGCGTTCCGGTGGATTGGCGAGGCATGACGCCGGCCGCCGACGGCGGCGAGTGGGTCGATCTGCCGACGTACCCCTTCGAGCGGCGGCGCTTCTGGCTGCGGCCCGCTGCCGTTGCCGACGCATCGCGGCTGGGGCTGGCCGGGGCCGGGCACCCGCTGCTCGGCGCGCTCGTCCGGCTTCCTGACGGCGGCGGGCTCGTCGCGACGGCTCGGTGGTCGGCGGCGGGGCTTCCGTGGCTTCCCGCCGGCGATACGGTTGCCGTGCCTGAGACGGCCTTGGTGGAGCTGGCGCTGCGGGTGGGCGACGAGGTCGGCGCCCCTGTGGTCGACGAGCTCACCGTCGACCGGCCCGTCGTGCTGCCGCGGCAGGGCGGCCGCGACGTGCGGATCGTGGCGGGGAGGCCGGACGCGTCCGGTCGGCGGCCGCTCGAGATCCACTCCTGCGCCGCCGGCTCGGACGAGTGGACGCGGCACGCCACCGGCACCCTGTCCTCGGCAGCCGCCGTCATGCCGCCGCCGATGTTTTCCGACGGCGGAGTCGGGGTCGCTCTCGACGAAGCGGCGCTGGCCGAGGCCCCCAACTATGGGATCCACCCGCTGCTGCTGGACGCCGCGGTCCGTACGGCGACACCGCTGGGACACCGTCCCACGAGGTGGCGAGGCGTGCGACTGCTGGCGTCCGGGGCCTCCACGGTGGACGTACGCTCGGCAAACGACGGCCTCGAGTTGACTGATCCGACCGGGCAGCCGGTGCTGACGGTGGAAGCCGTCGCCACCGAACCCTCGGAACGGGTGAGCGGCAGCGACTCGCCGGCCGGCCTGTTCCGGATCGACTGGGTCGACCATCCGGTGCCGACGGACGCCCGTGCCACGGCCAGGTACGTCGCGGGCGCCGAGGACATCACCGGCACGACGGCGGACCTGCTCATCCACGCGGTGGACACGTCGACGGATGACCCGTGCGCCGTGGCGGCCGCGGTCCTCGGCGTCCTTCAGGCATTCGTCGCCCGGCCGGCTCAGGACGACGCCCGCCTGGTGATCGTCACGCCGATGGAGGACCCCGTCGCCTCCGCCGCCGTATGGGGTCTGGTGCGGTCCGCTCAGTCGGAGCACCCCGGGCGGCTGATCCTCGTCGACACCGACCACGCCTCGCGAGCGGCCCCGACCGTGATCGCAGCCGCGCTCAGCGGTGAACCGCAGCTGCGGCTGCGCGAGGGCCGGACGCAGGTGCCCCGGCTCGCCCGGCTCGAACCGCCCGCCGCGGCACCCGAGGCGCGACCGCTCGACCCCGGCGGCACCGTACTGATCACCGGCGGCACCGGAACGCTGGCGGCCGTCACCGCACGACACCTCGTCACCGAGCACGGGATCCGGCATCTCGTCCTGGCCAGCCGCCGCGGCCCGGCCGCGGAAGGCGCAGACGAACTTCACGACGAGCTGACCGCGCTCGGCGCGAGCGTGCACCTCGCCGCCGTCGACGTGTCCGTACGGGACCAGGTGGCGGCACTGCTCGACTCGATACCGGCGGACCGCCCGCTGACAGCCGTCGTCCACACCGCGGGAGTCCTGGACGACGCGGTCGTCACCGCCCTGACCGCCGAGCGCTTCGGCACCGTGTTCCGGCCGAAGGTCGACGCCGCCCGCCACCTGCACGACCTGACGCGCGGCCTCGACCTCGCCGCGTTCGTCCTCTACTCCTCGGCCGCCGGCGTGCTCGGCAATCCCGGCCAGGGCAACTACGCCGCTGCCAACGCGGCGCTGGACGAGCTGGCCCGGGAACGGCGGCGCGAGGGCCTGCCGGCCGTGTCCCTCGCCTGGGGCTACTGGAACCAGGTCAGTGGCCTGACCCGCCACCTGGGCCACGCCGATCACCGGCGCAACCGCGGCATCGGCATGGTCGGCCTGACCGACGGCGACGCCATGGAGCTGCTCGACCGGGCGCTCCGGCCCGACACCGACGCCGCGTTCGTGGCGGCCGGATTCGACCCGACCGCTCTGCGCGCCGCCGACGACACGCGGATCCCGGCGGTCCTGCGCGGTCTCGTCCCGGCCAGACGGCCGATCGCCCGGGCCGCCGCCCGGTCGGCGCCGGCGTCGCCGGTCGACCGGATCAAGGCGCTGCCGACGGCGGAGCAGCGGATCGAGGCCCTGATCGATCTGGTACGCCGGGAGTGCGCCCTCGTCCTCGGCCACCCGGACGCGGACGCCGTACGGGTCGACCGGACGTTCAAGGAGTCGGGCTTCGACTCGCTGACCGCCCTCGAGCTGCGCAACCGGCTCGCGTCGGCGACCGGCCTGACCCTGTCCCCGGCCATGATCTTCGACTACCCGCGGCCGAAGGCGCTGGCGGCGCACCTGCACGCCAAGATCGCCGGTGCGGTCGCGCCCCGGCCGGCCGAGGAGATCGGGGCGGCGGCCGACGAGCCGATCGCCATCGTGTCGATGAGCTGCCGGTTCCCCGGTGGCGTGCAGAGCCCCGAGGACCTGTGGCGCCTGCTCACGGCCGAGACCGACACGGTCACCGAGTTCCCCGCGGACCGCGGCTGGGACGTCGAGCGGTTGTTCGACCCCGACCCCGACCACCCGGGTACGACGTACGTCCGGCACGGCGCCTTCCTCGACGACGCTGCCGGGTTCGACGCGGCGTTCTTCGGCATCTCCCCGCACGAGGCGCTGGCGATGGACCCGCAGCAGCGGCTGCTGATGGAGACCTCCTGGGAGCTGTTCGAGCGGGCCGGCATCGACCCCTCGGGCCTGTCCGGGCAGGACGTCGGCGTCTTCGTGGGCGTCAACAGCCACGACTGGACCGTACGGACGCATTACGCCTCCGACGTCGAGGGCTTCCGGCTGACCGGCGGCTCCGGCAGCGTCATCTCCGGGCGGGTCGCGTACCACCTGGGGCTCGAGGGGCCGGCGATCACCGTCGACACCGCCTGCTCCTCCTCACTGGTGGCGCTGCACCTGGCCGTCCAGGCGCTGCGCAACGGCGAGTGCTCGATGGCGCTCGCGGGCGGCGTGATGGTGATGGGCACCGTGGAGACCTTCGTCGAGTTCTCCCGGCAGCGCGGACTGGCACCCGACGGTCGCTGCAAGGCCTTCGCCGACGCGGCGGACGGCACCGGCTGGTCCGAAGGGGTCGGCCTGCTCCTCGTGGAGCCGCTGTCCCAGGCCCGCCGGCGCGGACACCGCGTGCTGGCCGTGGTCCGCGGCACGGCCGTGAACCAGGACGGCGCGTCGAACGGCCTGACCGCCCCGAACGGCCCGTCGCAGCAGCGCGTCATCCGCAAGGCCCTGACCGCCGCCGGCCTTCGCCCCGACGAGGTCGACGCCGTGGAGGGGCACGGCACCGGCACGACGCTCGGCGACCCCATCGAGGCGCAGGCGCTGCTGGAGACGTACGGCGCCGACCGCCCCACCGGCCGTCCACTGTGGCTGGGCTCGGTGAAGTCGAACATCGGGCACACCCAGGCCGCCGCCGGCGTCGCCGGAGTGATCAAGATGGTGCAGGCCATGCGGCACGGGGTCCTGCCGAAAACGCTGCACGTCGACCGGCCGTCGACCCACGTGGACTGGTCGGCGGGCGCCGTCCAGCTCCTGACCGAGGCGAGGGACTGGCCCGGCAACGGCCGCCCGCGCCGGGCGGGTGTGTCGTCGTTCGGTATCGGCGGCACGAACGCCCACGTGATCATCGAACAGGCGGAGGCCGAGCCGGCCGCGGCGGAGCCGTCCGGCAGTGACGGCTGGGTGCCGGTTCCGCTGTCCGCGCGTACGCCTTCGGCATTGCGGGCGCAGGCCGGCCGGCTCGCGGACTTCCTGGAGTCCCGGCCCGAGGTCGCCGCCGCCGATGCCGCCCTCGCGCTGGCCTCCGCCCGCGCGCACCTGGACCGGCGTGCCGTGCTGGTGGTGCGGGACAGGGACCATCTCGTCGGCGAACTGCGTGCCCTGGAGAGCGGCTCGGCCCGTGCCGTCAGCGGTACGCCGGGCGACGGCAAGCTCGCCATGCTCTTCACCGGGCAGGGCAGCCAGTGGGCGGGCATGGGCCGCGAGCTGGCGGCCACGTACCCGGTCTTCGCCGAGGCGTTCGCCGACGCGTGCCGGGCCGTCGAGAAGCACTGGGTGGGGTACGACGCGGCGCCGCTGCCGGACGTCGTCTTCGCCACGGCCGGCTCGGACCTGGCCGCCCTGATCGACCAGACCATGTACACCCAGGCCGGGCTCTTCGCCGTGGAGACCGCGCTGTACCGCCTCTTCGCCTCATGGGGAGTGCGTCCCGATTTCGTCGCCGGACACTCCATCGGCGAGATCACCGCGGCGCACGTCAGCGGGGTGCTCGATCTGGCCGAGGCTGGGGAGCTGGTCGCCGCCCGCGCCCGGCTGATGCAGGCGCTGCCCGGCGGCGGCGCGATGGTTGCGGTCCAGGCGACCGAGGCCGAGGTCGCGCCGTTGCTGGAGGACGCGCCCGGCGTCATCGACGTGGCCGCGGTCAACAGCGCCCGGTCGCTGGTGCTCTCCGGGGACGAGGCGGCCGTGCGGTGGGTGACGGAGGATCTCGTCAAGCTCGGCCGCAAGACCCGCAAGCTGCCGGTGAGCCACGCCTTCCACTCCCCGCTGGTACGGCCGATGCTCGCCGAGTTCCGCGCGGTCGCCGAGCGGCTGACGTACCGGTCGGGTGTCGTCCCCGCGGTCTCGGCCGTCACCGGGCGGCTGCCTGCCGAGCAGCGGTTCGCCACCGCCGACTACTGGGTCGAGCAGGTCCGGGCCGGGGTGCGGTTCGGGGACGTGGTGGCCACCCTGCGCGATCACGGCGTGACCACCTTCCTGGAGCTGGGCCCGGGCGGCGTCCTCACCGCCATGGCGGCGGAGACCCTGGGCGCGGCCGCCGCGCAATGCGTCGCCACGCTGCGCAAGGACGGCGTGGAAGCCGCCGACGTCGTCGCCGCGGTGGGCGAACTGCACGTCCGAGGGGCGGCGCTGGACTGGCCCGCCGTGGTCGGCCGGCCCGCCTCCTCCGCCGCGGTCCTCGCCACGGAACTGCCGACGTACGCCTTCCAGCACCGGCGCTACTGGGTCGACGAAGGGGAGATCCCGGTCGAGCCCGAGGTCGACCGGGAGGCTGCCTCCGTACGGCTGGCGGACCGCTCCCGGGCCGAGCGGGAACGCGCGCTCCTCGACATGATCCGGGAGTCCTCGGCGGCCGTCCTGGGGCACCGCGAGATCGACCTCGAGCTGTTCGACGACGACCAGTCGTTCAAGAACCTCGGTTTCGACTCGCTCGGCGGGGTACGCCTGCGGAACCGGCTGCACGACCTCACCGGCGTGGACCTGCCGGCGACGGCGGTCTTCGACTATCCGACGCCGCGGGCGCTGGCCTCGTACATGCTGGGCGAGCTCTCCGGCGAGGACGCGACCGCGAGGGACACGACGCCGGCTCGCGCCACCGACCTCGACGAACCCATCGCGATCATCGGCATGAGCGTGCGGCTGCCCGGGGGCGTGGAGACCCCCGAGGAGCTGTGGCGGCTCGTCGCCGAGCAGCGGGACGCGATCTCGGACTTCCCGGCCGACCGCGGCTGGGACGTCGACCGGCTCTACCACCCGGATCCCGCGCACCCCGGGACCAGCTACACCCGCTCCGGCGGCTTCCTCTACGAGGCCGCGCAGTTCGACGCGGGACTGTTCGGGATATCCCCGCGCGAGGCGCTGGCGATGGATCCGCAGCAGAGGTTGCTGCTGGAAGCCTCGTGGGAGGCCCTGGAACGCGCGGGCATCGATCCCCTGTCGGCCCGGGGCGACGAGGTCGGCGTGTTCGCCGGGATCGTGCACCACGACTATGCGACCCGGCTCCACCGGATCCCCGACGAGGTGCAGGGGTACGTCATGACCGGCACGTCGCCGAGCGTCGCCTCCGGGCGGATCGCGTACGTGTTCGGCTTCGAGGGACCGGCCGTGACCGTCGACACCGCGTGCTCGTCCTCGCTGGTGGCGATCCATCTGGCCGCCCAGGCGCTGCGGCGCGGCGAGTGCACGATGGCCCTGGCCGGCGGCGCCACGGTGATGTCCAGCCCGGACGCGTTCCTCGAGTTCTCCCGCCAGCGCGGGCTCTCCGCCGACGGACGGTGCAAGGCCTTCTCGGCGACGGCGGACGGCACCGGATGGTCCGAGGGTGTCGGCGTCGTACTCCTGGAACGGCTCTCCGTGGCACAGCAGCGCGGCCACCACGTCCTGGCGGTGGTCCGCGGCTCGGCCGTCAACCAGGACGGGGCGTCGAACGGGCTGACCGCCCCGAACGGCCCCTCGCAGCAACGGGTGATCCGGCGGGCGCTCGCCTCGGCACACCTCGGCCCGGCGGACGTCGACGCCGTGGAAGCCCACGGGACCGGGACGATGCTCGGCGACCCCATCGAGGCGCAGGCGCTGCTCGCGACGTACGGGAAGGGCCGGGACCCGCAGCGGCCGCTCTGGCTGGGCTCGCTGAAGTCGAACATCGGCCACACCCAGGCGGCCGCGGGGGTGGCCGGCGTGATCAAGATGGTGGAGGCGCTGCGCCACGGCGTCCTGCCGCCGACGATGCACGTCGAGGAGCCCACGCCGCAGGTGGACTGGTCGTCCGGCACGGTGCAGCTGCTGACCGAGGCGCGGGAGTGGCCGGAGACCGGGCGTCCGCGCCGGGCAGCCGTCTCCGCCTTCGGCGCCAGCGGGACGAATGCGCACCTGATTCTCGAGGAGGCCCCGGCAGACCGGGTCCGTGCGCTCGTTGCCGAGCCGTCGATCGATGCCGCGGCGGTGGCCGTACCGTTGGTGGTTTCCGCGAAGACCAGCCGGTCGCTGACCGCCCAGGCCGCGCGGCTGACGGCCTTCCTGGGCAGCGCCGAGAAACCCTCGCTCACGGCGACCGCGTCGGCGCTGGTCCGGAACCGGGCGACCTTGTCCGAGCGGGCCGTCGTGCTGGCCGGAACTCGCGCGGAGGCACTGGCCGGCCTCAACGCGCTGGCCCGTGGGGAGATCGCACCCCAGCTGATCACCGGAACCGTGGCCGGATCCGGCGCGCCCGGAAAGCTCGTCTTCGTCTTCCCCGGCCAGGGAGCGCAGTGGACCGGCATGGGCAAGGCGCTGCTGGCGACCTCCCGGGTCTTCCGGGAGCGGATCGACGAGTGCGCCCGGGCGTTGCGGCCCTGGGTGGACTGGTCGCTGGTGGACGTCCTGCGCGGCGAGGTGGACGACGAGACGCTCGAACGGGTGGACGTCGTGCAGCCGGCCAGCTTCGCCATGATGGTCGGGCTCGCCGCGCTCTGGGAGTCGGCCGGCGTCCTGCCCGACGCCGTGGTGGGCCATTCCCAGGGCGAGATCGCGGCCGCCTGCGTGGCCGGAGCGCTGTCGCTGGCCGACGCGGCCCGCATCGTGGCCCTGCGCAGCCAGGCGATCGCGGCCACCTTGTCGGGCCGAGGCGGGATGGCGTCGGTGCTGCTCGGCGCCGACGAGGTGCGGGACCGGCTGGCGGCATGGGACGGCCGGCTCGAACTCGCCGTGGTCAACGGGCCGTCCGCGGTGGTGATCGCAGGTGACCGCGAGTCGCTGACCGAGGCGCTGGAGTCCTTCGCGCGGGACGGGGTCAAGACCCGCCTGGTGCCCGTGGACTACGCCTCGCACACGCATCACGTCGAGGACATCGAGGACGTGCTCGCCAAGACGCTCGCCGGCATCGACGCCGAGGTTCCCCGGGTGCCGTTCTACTCGACCGTGACCGGCGGCTGGCTCGATGAGAAGCTCGACGGCGCGTACTGGTATCGGAACTTGCGGCGCCCGGTCGGCTTCGGTCCGGCCGTCGCCGCCCTGCTCGACGACGGCTTCGGGATCTTCCTGGAGATCAGCTCGCATCCGGTGCTGATGCAGCCGATCACCGACGCGGTCGACGACCTCCCGCAGCGTGCCGCACGACCCCTCGTCTCGGGCACCCTGCGCCGCGACGCGGACGGGTCGTCGAGCTTCCTCGCGTCCGCAGCACGGCTGTTCGTCGGCGGCGTTGCGGTGGACTGGACCGCGGTGCTGCCCGCCGGGGCGGAGCGGGTGGACGAGCTGCCCACGTATGCCTTCGAGCGCCGGCACTACTGGTTGGCGGAGGCCGCAACGGACGCCGACGAGCAGACGGCCGGCGGTGCCGATGCCGGCTTCTGGAACGCGATCGACGACCCCGCCGCCCTCACCGAGATGCTGCAATTGTCCGGCGACCAGAGCGCTGCGCTGAACACCGTGCTCCCGGCCATCGCCGGTTGGCGCAGAGCCAGCCAGGAGCGGTCCACGACGGAGAAGCTTCGGTACGCCGTCGACTGGGTGCCGCTGCAGCGCGATGCTCTCGGCGTACCGTCCGGGACGTGGCTGGTGATCGTGCCCGGCGCCGGTAGCACCATTCCCGAGATCCTGCGCAGCAGCGGCCTGGACCTGGTGACGCTCGAGGACCGCTCCGAGCTCGCGAGCGTCCTGGCCGCGAACGACGTGTCCGGAGTCCTGTCGCTGCTGGGCCTCGGCGGAGGGGACGCCACGGCGCTCACGATGTCGACCCTCACGCTCGTCCAGGAACTGGCCACGGCCGGTGTGACCGCCCCGCTGTGGTGCCTCACGCAGGGCGCGGTGAACGTCGGCATCCGCGATGCCGTCGCGGCGCCCGCCCAGGCGGCGCTCTGGGGCCTCGGCCGGGCGGCGGCGCTCGAGCGGCTCGACCGCTGGGGCGGGCTGATCGACCTGCCCGCCGAGCCGGACGCCCGGGCGATCCGGCATCTTCTCGGCGTCCTGACCGCGGCGTCCGGCGAGGACCAGCTGGCGATCCGGCGCTCCGGCGTGTACGTCCGGCGCCTGCACCGCAAGCCGGGTGCCGAGTCCCCGGGCGACCGTCGGTGGCGCCCACGCGGAACGGTTCTCGTGACCGGCGGCGCCGAAGGACTGGGACAGCACGTCTCGCTGTGGCTGGCCCGTACCGGTGCCGAGCGGCTGGTCGTCACCACCGGCGCCGGCACCCCCGACGGAAGCGTGCAGGCCCTGCGGGACCGGCTCGCGGAGGCCGGCCTGCGCACCGCCGTGGACTCGTGCGAGGAGGCCGAACTCCTCCTCCGGGGTCCCGGCGAGCCGGTGACCGCCGTCGTGCACGCCGCCGACGTGGCGCAGACCAGCGCGCTGGACGACACCGGCGCGGCGGACGTCGTCGGCGTCTTCCGTACCAAGGTCGATCTCGCCGTCCGGCTCGCGGAGGTGCTGGCCGGCGTGCCGCTCGACGCGTTCGTTCTCTTCTCCTCCATCGCCGGGATCTGGGGCGGCGGCGGGCAGGCGACGTCCGGGGCGGCCAACGCCGTCCTCGACGCGCTGGCGGACCGGTTGCGGGCGCAGGGGATCCCCGCGATGTCGATCGCCTGGGGTGCGCTGTCCGAGACCATGGACGAGGCGACGTTGACGCAGCTGCGGCGTCGCGGCGTGATCCCGATGACGTCCGAGACCGCGCTGGCAGCGCTCGCCCGGGCGGCGCACGGCGACGAGGCGTCGGTGGTGGTCGCGGACATGGACTGGAGCGCCTTCATCCCGCCGTTCACCTCGGTCCGTCCCAGCCCGTTCTTCGCGGACCTGCCCGAGGCGGCCGCGGCGATCGAAGCGGCCCAGCCGTCCGGCGACCCGGGGGACTCCGCGTCCTCGCTGGTGAGCTCGTTGCGTGCCGCGGCCGAGGCGGAGCAGGAACGGATCCTGCTCCGGCTGGTCCGCAGCCAGGCGTCCGCGGTCCTGGGTCACGGCAGCGCCGACGGTATCGCTCCGGCACAGGCGTTCCAGGAGGTCGGGTTCGACTCGCTGGCTGCGGTCAACTTCCGCAACAGCCTGATCACCGCCACCGGGCTGCGCCTGCCGGCCACCCTGATCTTCGACTATCCGACGCCGCAGGCGCTGGTCGGCTATCTGCGCGCGGAGCTGCTCGGCGCCGACGACGACCTGACCGCCCGCGAGGACGACGTACGGCGGATCCTCGCGTCGGTGCCGTTCGAGCGGTTCAAGGAGGCCGGCGTCCTGGACGTCCTGCTCGGCCTGGCCGACGGCGAGGCGGCAGCCGCGACGGACGGCGACGACCCGCCCGGGGAGGCCGTGGACGACGAGCTCATCGACGCGCTCGACGTCAGCAGCCTGATCGAGCGAGCACTCGGGTCCCTGGACGACGTGGCGTGAAAGGCGGATCGGTGGAGAGACGAGTTCCGGTGCGGCTGGGCGACCGGTCGTACGACGTTCTCATCGGCGCGGGCGTACGGTCCGCGCTCGCGTCGGTCATCGAGGAGCTGGGCGCGAGCCGTACCGTCGTCGTCTCGGCCCGGCCGAGGGAGTGGGTGCCGGACACCGGTGTCGAGACGTCGTTCGTCCCGGCCGAGGACGGTGAGCCGGCGAAGACCCTGAGCACCGTGGAGGCGCTGTGCCGGGAGTTCGCCCGGTTCGGGCTGACCCGGCACGATGCGGTCGTCTCCTGCGGCGGCGGCACCACCACCGACGTCGTCGGTCTGGCGGCCGCGCTCTACCACCGCGGCGTCGCGGTCGTGCACCTGCCGACGTCGCTGCTCGCCCAGGTGGATGCGAGTGTCGGCGGTAAGACCGCGGTCAACCTGCCGGCCGGCAAGAACCTGATCGGCGCCTACTGGCAGCCCAGCGCTGTGCTGTGCGACACCGACTATCTGTCCACCCTGCCCGGCCGTGAGCTGCGCAGCGGCTTCGGGGAGATCGCGCGGTGCCACTTCATCGGCGCCGGTGAGCTGCGGGACCGTCCGCTGCTCGAGCAGATCGAGGCGAGCGTGGCGTTGAAGGCGCGGGTCGTCGCGGCGGACGAACGCGACGCCGGCCTTCGGCACGTGCTCAACTACGGGCACACGCTGGGGCACGCGCTGGAGATCGCGACCGGATTCTCGTTACGGCACGGCGAGGCGGTGGCGATCGGCACCGTCTTCGCCGGCCGGCTCGCCGGCGCACTGGGGCGGATCGAGGAGCGGCGGGTCGAGGAGCATCGCGAGGTCGTGGCACATTACGGGCTGCCCACCGCCGTACCCGACGGCATCGCGACCGCCGACCTCGTCGGACACATGCGGCGGGACAAGAAGGCGGTGGACGGCCTGGCGTTCACACTGGACGGGCCCGGGGGCGCCGAGCTGGTTCGCGGCGTTCCCGAGCACGTCGTCACGTCGGTTCTGGAGGGGATGCCTCGCCGGCCCCTGGCCGAGCTGGTGGCCGGCTGACGGTGGGCTATCCCGCGCGCAGCTGCCGGGGGCGGAGTCTCGTCAGGTCGTTGTCCCGGGTCGCCGGCACGTCGGACTCGCCCGTGTCCGCGCCCAGCTCGTTCCAGAGCACGGCCAGCTCGAGACGGGACTTGACGCCGATCTTCTGGAAGATCTTGCGCAGGTGGAACGCCACGGTGTGCCGGGACAGGAACATCTGATCCGCCGCCTGCCCGTTGGTGAGGCCGTTCGAGACGAGCTTGGCCACGGCGTACTCGGTGTCGGTCAGGCCGGGGATGCGGCTGGACGGCCAGAATCGCGCCTGCGACTGGGAGTTGGCGTTGATGCAGCGCAACTTGCTGCGGACGCGGGAGGAGTCGCGCAGGGAACCCATCTCCGCGTACGAGCGCATGGCCAGCTCGAGATTGTCCACCGCTTCGGCCCCTGCCTCGCCGCCCTCGATGAGGAGCAGGCCGATGTCTTCCACCGCCAGCGCCCGCGCCCACGGGTCGATGTGGAGCTCCGTGGCCCGGCGCAGCAGCTCGATGTCGCCGTGCAGCAGCCCCGCCGCGTGCAGTGCGGTGGCACCGATCTCCGGCACGTCCGGGTTCTCGGTGGCGACCTTGTCGCAGAGCTGGACCCCGTACGCCGCCAGATCGCGCCGGTTCTCACTGAGCATGAGCCGCACCAGCCACGGAATCGCCGCGGGCTCGTCGGTGAGCAGCGACCGGGTGGCCGCTTCCGACTCGAGCAGCTCGCCGGCGAGCATCGCGGCCTGTTCGCGGCCCTTCTCCGCCTCGGCCACCTGGATGACGATCCAGGCGGACTGGCTGGCGTGCAGCATCTCGCGTCCGAAGATCGCGTCTTCCTTGAGCTTGTTCGCGTAGTGCAGGCTCGTCGAGAGCTCGCCCCGCCGCAAGGCTGTGGTGGCCAGGATGAGATTGCCCAGCGGCGTCCAGGCGGTCAGCCCGACCTCGTTCGCCAGCTGCAGGCCGGCCTCCGCCTGGGCGGCCGCCTCGACGAGGTCCCCGCCCGCGAACGTGATCTTCGCGCGGACCAGGGTGGTGATGGCGGCGAACCTGGGGTCGTCGCGGACCGCCGGGTCGGCGATCACGTCGTCGACGATCTGCCGCGCCGCGTCCACGTGCCGGATGGAGGCGAAGAGCAGTGCCTGTTGCAGGCGGGCATAGAGGGCGCAGGGCCGGCCGCATCGATCGCAGTGTGCAAGGGCCGCCGCTTTCGCGTAGGAGATCCCGGCCCCGAGATCTCCCGACCGCCAACTCGCACGCGCCTGCGCCAGAATTCCGGTGGTGATGCAATTGGTCGGTAAGTAGGCACCGGTATTGTCGCGGACGAGCTGGTCACGCCGTCGCTCGATCAAGATCAAACCCCCGTTTGACAGTAATTCCTGAATCGTGGAACACCAGAACGCAGACTGCCGACTACGTAGTTCTTCGTGGGGCGTGCGGGTCCAGGAGCCAAGCTACCAAGGATCACCAAGGGGCACGCATCACTCACGTTGACAGGGCGATGTATCGGTGTCAATGCCAATCCGTAACGAAGCTCGAGGGTGTGTCACGCCCCTGGAACGACCACTGGAACGGTCACTGGAATGCATTCTGAACGTTCTCTGTGTGCGACTCCGTCCGGCGTCCCCGACCAGGTGTTTCACCACTGGATCGGGCACGCCGACGCCCCGCGCGGGTGTCACGGAGTGGACAGTGGACCGGCCATTCATTCTATTTCCGGACACCAGTCGATAGGACTATTGACGGCGAGCAGACTAGACGGGTATCGACTCAGAGTGCAACCGGGGCGGCGAGCCGCCGGCGGATGAGGTCCAATACCCGTTCGCTCTGCTCGATCAGATAGAAATGGCCACCGGGAAGCACCACCAGCTCGGCCGGGCCGCTCGTGTGTTCTTCCCAGGCGCGGGCCTCCTCAATGGTCACCAGCGGATCGCGGTCTCCCGTGAGGACCGTGACGGGACAGGCCAGGACGCGGGACGAATCGTGCCGGTAGGTCTCCACCGCCCGGTAGTCGCTGCGCATCACCGGAAGAATCATGTCGCGGATGTCCGGGTCGTCGAGCGCGGCCGCCTCCGTGCCGTTCAGCCGGCGGATCTGGGCCAGGATGTCGCGGTCCGACATGAGGTGGACCCGGTCGTCCCGATGGCGCGACGGCGCCCGCCGCCCGGAGAGGAAGAGCCGTGACGGCCCGGGCAGCCCGGCGTCGCTCAGGCGCAGCGCGACCTCGTACGCCAGCACCGCCCCCATGCTGTGCCCGAACAGGGCGAAGGGCCGGCTGTCCGACGGGGTCAGCGCGTCCACGATCCGATCGGCCAGCTCGGTGAGGCTGTCGATGTTCGGCTCGTGCCGGCGGTCCTGCCGGCCGGGATACTGGACGGCGACCACGTCGATCGCCGGGGCGAGCGCTCGGGACACGGGGAAGTAGAAGCTGGCCGATCCGCCGGCATGCGGCAGGCAGATGAGGGACATCGCCTCGTCCGATGCCGGTGTGAAGCGGCGGAGCCAGGTCGTGGAGGGTGGAGGCGCCATCAGAGCAGGCTAAGAGCGGCCCATCCGCGCCACATCCCTCACCCGGATAGGTGCAGCAATGCCCGGGCGGCCAGCCGGTAGCCGAAGGCGCCGAGGCCCACGACCACCCCGCTCGCCAGGGGAGCGATGACCGACTCGTGCCGGAACTGTTCCCGGGCCCACACGTTGCTGAGGTGCACCTCGATCCACGGCGCCGGATAGGCCGCGAGAGCATCGCGCAGGCTCCATCCCGCCATCATCAGCGCGCCGGGATTCACGATCGCGCCGACGGTGGACGAGCGGTGGGCGTGTATCGCCCGGACGAGTTCGCCCTCGCAGTCGTCCTGGACCGAGACCACCTTCCAGCCGGCGCCGGCCACCTCGTCGGCGACGAACCCCGCGATGTCCTCCAGGGTGTCGTGGCCGTAGATCTCCGGCTCGCGCTCGCCGAGGATCCCCAGATTCGGCCCGTTGAGCAGAAGCACTGAGGTCATGGCCCACCATGCTCGTCCTGACGCCGGCACCGGGACAACTACCCGGCCTGACAGTGTTCGGCGGTGCGGGTCGTGGCGTCTACTGAGTCCATGAGGATCACGGGACGGACCCGGCTGGTGGCGGTGCTCGGCGATCCGGTCGTTCAGGTACGCGCGCCCGCCCTGCTGAACGAGCTGCTCGCCGCGGACGGCGTCGACGTCGTGGTGGTGCCGGTGCACGTCCGCCGCGACGACCTCGGCGCGGTCGTACGCGGCCTGCAGGCGACGGCGAACCTGGCCGGACTGCTCGTGACCGTGCCGCACAAGGCCGAGGTGCTGCGTTACGCGGATGTCCTCAGCGATGCGGCGCAGCTCGCCCGTGCCGCCAACGCCCTGCGACGCCTGGACGACGGCTCCTGGCACGCGGACAACTTCGACGGCGCCGGGTTCGTCGCCGGGCTCGTCCAGGCGGGTCACTCCCCGGAGGGCAGGCACGTGGCTCTCGTCGGAGCCGGCGGCGCGGGGTCCGCGATCGCCCCGGCTCTGCTGACTGCCGGGGCCCGCCATCTGACCGTGCACGACGCCGAAGAAGCGCGCGCCAAGAAGGTCGCCGAACGCCTGGGCGCGTACTGGCCCGGAAGGATCACTGTGGGCACGGAGCTGGGCGCGGCCGACGTCGTGGTCAACGCCACGCCGCTGGGCATGCACCCCGAGGATCCGCTGCCGTTCGACCCGGCGGAGCTGCGGCCGGGCACGCTCGTCGCGGACATCATCATGAAGCCGCGCGAGACCGAACTGCTCCGGAGGGCGGCCCAGCTGGGTCATCCCGTCCTTGCCGGGGAACCGATGCTGCGCCACCAGATGGAGCTCTACCGCGCCTACTTCCGGTTCTAGGATTCGTGCGGGAGGATCCGGCGCAGCACCGGCCGTCCCGCGGGCCGGCCGCGGCGTTCCACCGGATATCCGAAGGAGACCTCCTCGAACCGGACGCCGTCGTACCAGGTGGTCCGCGGAATGTGGAGGTGGCCGTAGACCGCCGCCTCGACCGGGAACCGGAGGTGCCAGTCGGAGGTCGCCTCCGTGCCGCACCACTGGGCGAACTCCGGGTGCCGCAACATCTCGGTGGGCCGGCGGTTCAAGGGAAAGTGGTTGACCAGCACCATTCGCGGCCCGTCCTGATGCTCTTTCAACCGCGCGAGCGTGTGCCGCAGACGGAACGCACACCACGCGTCGACGCTCGCGAACGGCTGGGGATCCAGCAGATATTCGTCGCTGCACATGATGCCGGCCTCGTCGGCACGGGCCAGCGATTCTTCTTTCGTACGCGTGCCCGGCGCGCGGAACGAATAGTCGTAGAGAAGGAACAGGGGAGCGATGACGATCGGACCCCCGCGACCGTGCCAGGTGGCGTACGGGTCCTCGGGCGTCAGGATGCCCTGCCCCCGGCACATCGCGACCAGGCGCTCGTAGCGCTGCTGGCCCCGCGACTGCTCGGGATCCGTGGGCGGGGTCCACAACTCGTGGTTCCCCGGCGCCCACACCACCCGGGCGAAGCGGCGGGCGAGCAGGGACAGCGCCCACTCGACGTCCGCCATGAGGTCGCCGACGTCGCCGGCCACCAGCAGCCAGTCACCCGGGGACTGCGGATACAGCCGGTCGGCGACGAAGGCCCGGTTCTCCTCGTGATTGACGTGGAGATCGCTGACGGCGTACAGGGACGGCTCGGCCACGGTCAGCAGACGGGTCCACCGGCCACGTGGATCACCTGGCCGGACACGTACGACGCGTGGTCACCGGCCAGGAAGCTCACCACGTTGGCGACGTCGACCGGCTGACCGACCC
This sequence comes from Actinoplanes sp. NPDC049681, assembly GCF_044465265.1. Lineage (NCBI taxonomy): Bacteria > Bacillati > Actinomycetota > Actinomycetes > Micromonosporales > Micromonosporaceae > Actinoplanes > Actinoplanes sp. NPDC049681. The sequence goes on along the minus strand of NZ_JBITLP010000006.1, from coordinate 573,171 downwards.
GGCGCAGCGGAATCCGTGCCGCCGCCTCGGCCTGGTGCTCGGCGACTCCGCGGCCGGCGCGCGCCGCGAGGGCCGCCGTCATCTCGGTGGCGACGTAGCCGGGGGCCACGGCGTTCACGGTGATGTTCAGCGGGCCGAGCTCCATGGCCAGCGTCTTGGTGAGCCCCTCGATGCCGGCCTTGGCGGCCGAGTAGTTGGCCTGACCGACGTTGCCGACCGCCGCGATGCTCGACACGTTGATGACGCGGCCGCCACCCAGCTTGATCATGTGGTCGACGACCGCCTGCGTCATCAGGAACGTCCCGCGCAGGTTGACGCCCACCACCACGTCCCAGTCCTGCGGCGACAGGTTGAACAGCAGGTTGTCGCGGGTGGTGCCGGCGTTGTTGACCAGGATGCCGGGCGATCCCAGGCGGTCCGCGACCTCGGCGACCGCCTCCTGCACCGCGTCGGCGTCGCTCACGTCCGCCCCGACCGCGATGGCCCGGCCGCCGGCCCGCTCGATCCCGGCGGCGGTGGCCTCCGCGGTGGCCACGTCGATGTCGATGACGGCGACGCCGACGCCGTCGCGGGCGAGCTGCTCGGCGACGACCGCCCCGATGCCCCGCGCCGACCCGGTCACCATCGCGACGCGCGTCATGCGGGCCTGACCCGCGCGTTCGGCTCGGGCTTCAGCACGGCCGGCAACGTGCTCATCCCGTGCAGGATGCTGGAGTAGATCCAGCTCTCCGGCCCGGACTGCTCCGCCGAGGACACGAGCGTCCGCAGCGAGTCGAGGACCTCCTCCACCTCGATGCGGGCCAGCGTGTGCCCCAGGCAGATGTGCGAGCCGAAGGCGAACGTCAGGTGCTTGTTCGGCGTACGGTCGAGGGCGAAGCGGTCCGGGTCGGCGAAGACCTCCGGGTCGCGGTTGGCCGACGAGATCCAGACGCTGACGATGTCGCCCTTCTTCACCGGATGGCCGTTCACCAGGGTGTCAGCGGTGGCCATGCGTCCGCCGTGCAGCGAGGGCACGGTCCAGCGCAGCACCTCGTTCGCCGCGGTGTCCAGGCCGACGGTGCCCTCCTTGAGTGCCCGCCACTGATCCGGCCACTCGATCAGCGCCTGGAGACCGCCGGAGATCGCGTGCCGCCCGGTCTCGTCCCCGCCGATCATGAGCCCGTAGCAGTTGGACATCAGGTCGGCGTCGCTCAGCGGCTCGCCGCCGATGTGGCAGTTCGCGAGCAGGCTGACGACGTCGTCGGAGTCGTTGTTGCCGCGCCGGGTGTGCGCGAGGTCGGCGAAGTACAGCAGGATCTCGGTCTTGGCCTGCCAGCTCTCCTCGGGCGGGGCGTCCTTGTAGTCGGAGCTCCACGTGTGCGAGGTGAGCCCGAGCAGGTAGCGGCGGTCGGCCTCCGGCACGTCCATCAGGCCGCAGATCGCGCCCAGCGGGATGTTCGCCGACACGTCGCGGACGAAGTCGCACTCGCCCTTCTCGATCGCGGCCAGGATCAGGTCGTCGATGGTGAGCCGGATGGCGTCGCGGATGCGCTTGAGCCGCCGGGGGGAGAACGCCGCGTTCAGCACGTTGCGCAGCTGGGTGTGCTTGGCGCCGTCGGTGACCGCCAGCATGGACCCGGACGCCGAGTCGCCGCCGGTGAGCAGCGTCGGCAGCGCGTTGCCGCCCTCGGTCGTGAATATCTCCTTGTTGCGGTAGACCGACATCGCGTCGGCGTAGCGCGTGAAGACCCAGAAGCCGGGTTGGTCGCCGCGCGGGGGATGCCAGTAGTACGGCCGCTCCTCGCGAAGGCGGCGCCATACTTCCGAGAGGTCGTTCTCGCAGTGCAGCACCGGGTCGGCGAGGTCCAGCGAGTCGAGGTCGTCGGGGCTGACGATCGGACGGATCATGAGCTGCGGCCTTCCGCGAGGTGTCGGTACGGACGGGACTAGAGCGGTGTCGCGATCGCGGCCAGGGCGCCGACCGTGGGGTTGTCGACGATCTCCTTGGGCGTGATGGCGAAGCCGGCCTCGCGGGCGCGGCGGATCAGGGAGATCGCCATCATGCTGTCGCCGCCGAGGGCGAAGAAGTTGCTGTCGAGGCCGATCTCGGGGGTGCGGAGCAGGGCCTGGTAGATGGCGCACAGCGCGCGTTCGGCCGGGGTCTGCGGGGCCCGCGTCGTCGTCGCCCGGTCGGCCGGGCCCTCCTGGTCCGGCACGTCCGGCAGCGCGGCCGCGTCCAGCTTCCCGTTCGGCGTCACGGGCAGGGCCTCGACGAGCACGAACCCGGTGGGCACCATGTGCTCCGGCAACCGGCGGGCGGCGTGCTCGCGAAGCTCGTCGCGAGTGGGCACGGCCGCGTCGCCCGGCACGATCCAGGCGACCAGCCGCGAGCGTCCGCCGTCGTCCTCGCGGACCCGCACCACGGCCCGGGCGACCGCCGGCAGCTCCTCCAGCACGGCCGCCACCTCGCCCGGCTCGATCCGGAAGCCCCGGAGTTTGACCTGGTCGTCGGCCCGGCCGTGGAAGTCCAGGCTGCCGTCGGCCCGCCAGGAGGCGATGTCGCCGGTGCGGTACATCCGGCTGCCGGGCGGGCCGTACGGGTCCGCCAGGAAGCGTTCGGCGGTGAGGGCGGGCCGGTTCAGGTAGCCGCGAGCGATGCCCGAGCCTGCCACGTAGAGCTCGCCGCGCACGCCCGGCGGCAGGGGTCGCAGCCCGGGACCGAGCACGTACGCGCGGGCGCCGACGATCGGCACCCCGATGGCGGGACGGTCGCGGCCGTCGAGCGGCGTGCTCTGCGTCGCGCACACGGTGACCTCGGTGGGTCCGTACGCGTTGACCATCCGGCGCCCGGCGGACCAGCGCGCGGCAAGCTCGGCCGGGCACTCCTCGCCGGCGGTGATCAGGCCGCGAAGGCCGGGCACGTCCCGGGGATCCATGCTGCCCAGCGCCACGGGCGGAAGAATCGCGTGGGTGATCCGCCCGTCGCGCAGCACCGCGGTCAGCGGCTCGCCGGCGAGCGGTCCGGGCGGCGGCACGACCACGGTGGCCCCGGCGGTGAACGCCCCCACCAGCTCGGCCACGAACGCATCGAAACTCGGCGACGCGAACTGCAGCAGCCGCGCGTCCCCGTCGAGGCCCAGACCCTCCCGCTTCGTCGCGGCGAGGTTGGCCAGCCCGGCGTGGGTCACGGCGACGCCCTTGGGCCGGCCGGTCGTGCCGGAGGTGTAGATGACGTACGCCAGATCCTCCAGCGCCGGGCGGACGCGCGGATCCCCGTCGACGTGCTCGCCGAGCCGTGCGCGAACCGCCTCGTCATCCAGCAGAATGCGCGGCCGGTCACCCGCCGTGGGCAGCTCCAGGGCCGCCAGGCTGCACACCACCTGCGGATCGCTGTCGTCCAGCATGGACGCGACCCGGTCTTGTGGATAGGCCGGGTCCACCGGTACGAACGCGGCACCGGTCCGTGCCGCCGCCAGGACGGCGGTGATCATGTCCAGCGATCGGGGCAGCGCGAGGGCCACCAGCGTTCCCGGCCTCGCGCCCGCCGCGGCCAGCATCGCCGCGAGGCGTCCGGCACGCCGGTCGAGATCGGCGTACGAGATGGTGGCGCCCGCCTCGTCCACGGCCGGGTGGCTGCCACGGCTGTCCACTGCGCGCTGCCACAGCTCGCCCAGCGTGGCGGCCGGGTGGACCGCGGCCGCGGCCTCCTCGGATTGCGGGTCGACGAGATCGATCTGCGCGAGACGGCGGTCGACGGGCGTGTCGAGGAGCCGGACGTACATGTCGAGCAGGCGTCGCGCCGTGTCTGCGCCGATCACGTTCGGGTCGGTGTGCAGCGCGACCGTGAGACCGTCCCGGTCGATCCTGAGCTCCGCCGCGAGCGGCGTCGGCTGAGCGGCGGGCCCGAACGTGACCGCGGTGTCGTAGAGAGTGTCGGCGGCGCCGTCGATCAGCGCGCGGCCCTGCGGTCCGAGCTCGGCATGGTCCGCCGACGCTTCCGTGGCCCGGCGGGTCCGCTCGAGCACCGACAGGAGCGTGTCGCCGGGTTCGGCGGTCACCACGAGCGGCCGCACGTCCTGGTCCTGTCCGGAGCGCGTACCGAAGACGACCGGGGAGCCCGCACCCAGCAGCCGCAGCAGAACCGCCCAGAGCCCGCGCAGCACGTGCTCCTCGGCAAGGTGGCGCCGGACCTGGACCGCAGCCGTGCCCGAGCCTGTACCGACCGGCGCGGACAGCATGTCCTGCAGACGCGAGGCGTCGTCGACGCCGGCCAGCGTGGACCGCCAGAAGCGGGCCGCCACGGCCTGCCGGCGCAGCGAACCGCGATCCGGCTTCGCCGCTCCCAGCAGCGGCAGCTCGGCGCGCACCTCGATCTCGGCGGGCGCGTGGCGGTCACCCAGCGTCTCCGCCACATGGGCGCGAAGGTCGGCCGGCCTCGGCGTGCAACCGGCGGCGGGCGTCACCACCGCGTGGACCCGCTCGATGCGGTCCGCGTCCTCGAGCCCGAACACCGCGGCCTGGGCCACGTCCGCGTGCTCGAGCAGCACGCGCTCCACGGCCTCCGGGTAGATCTTGACCCCGTCGCCCTTGAGGACGCCACCCAGCCGGCCCTCGAGGGTGAGGTATCCCGACTCGTCGAGCCGGCCGACGTCGCCGGTGTGGACCCAACCGTCGCGGACCGTCCGCGCGGTCTGGTCCGGATCGTTCCAGTAGTGGGCCATCGCCCAGGCGCTGATCGCGCAGACCTCGCCCGGAGTCCCCGGCGGCAGGATCCGGTCCGGGTCCTGCGGATCGCGGATGGTGATCCGCACGTTGCCGGGCGCCCGGCCGACCGTACGCCGCCGGTCCGGGTCCAGGTGGTCCTGCGGGGTGAGCAGGCTGATCATGCCCGTCTCGCTGGTGCCGTAGACCTGGTACAGCACCGGGCCGAGAGCCTTGGCGGCGGCGGCCAGCCGTTCGGGCGCCGCCGGGCTGCCGGTGTAGAAGACCTCGCGCAGGCTCGACACGTCGCTGCGGTCGAACGCCGGGTGCTCGGTGAGGGCGTTCACCTGCGGGGAGCCCAGCACCAGCCGGGTGACGCGGTGGCGGCCGACGGCCTGCAGCACCGCCTCGGGGTCGAACCCGTGATGCAGCACGACGGTGCCGCCCGCGACGATGGTGTCGTCCGCCGAGAAGCCGCTCGAGTGGGTCAGGGGCGCGGTGATGAGGCAGACCGCCCGCTCGCCGCCGGCCGCGGTCGCCACCATGTCCTGCTTCATGGCGAACGTCCAGCAGACTCCCTTGGGCCGCCCGGACGAGCCACTGGTGAACGTCACCACGGCGATCTCCGCCTGCTCGGCGGTGGCGTCGTCGAACTCGGACGACGCGCACTCCAGCACGTCCAGGACGTCGCCACCGTGCCGGCCGATCGAGGCAAGCTTCATCGGCCGCCCCGACGCGGAGCGCAGGGTGCGCCCACGGTCGACGTTGTCGCGGTCCACGGCCAGCAGCACGGGCCGGACGTCGGCCAGGATGTCCGCCTGGGTACGCAGCCGCAGCTCGTCCCTCGGGTCGGCGGCGTTGACCCCCCGGATGTGGATCGCCGTCGCGCCGACGAGGTTCGCCGCGTACCGGTAGATCAGGGTGGCGGGCGTGTTGGGACTCGTCAGCACGGCCACCGCGTCGCCGGGACCGACGCCGGCCCTGCGCATCGACGCGGCCGTGGCGCGGACGGCGTCGGCGACGCGCGCGGCCGAGAAGGGCTCGTCGCGCAGCAGGACGGGAATCGCGTCGGGGTCGGCGTCGAGACGGCTGAGGATCTGGCGGACGTAGTGATCGGGCCCCTGCAACGGTCGTCTCCCATGCACTCGTCGGGCGCGACCGCCGGGTGGCCGCGAGCCTTGGCGGCAACGGTAGATTCCGTACGCGCCGGCCCGGGATCCCTCACGTTGGTAGTGGCGCCGGCGGCCGCCGTGCCTACTGTCAGGTCGAGGGATAGTGAGGCCCGGAGCCGGATTTGTAGGGTCGCGGCCATGGACGTCATCGTGGTCGGCTGCGGTCCGAGCGGTGCCGTGCTCGCGAACCTGCTGGCGCGCAAGGGGCGGCGGGTCACGGTGCTCGAACGGCATCGTGAGGTGTTCGCGCTGCCGCGTGCCACCAGCTTCGACGGCGAGACCGCCCGGCTGCTCGCGGCGGCGGGCGTCGGCGCGGGCCTGCCGGGGATATCGGAGCCCGCGACCGGCTATCAGTGGCGCGGCGCCGGGGGGCACGTCCTGCTGGACATCGCCTTCAGCGACAACGGCCGCTACGGGTGGCCGGACGCCAACACCATGCACCAGCCCTCGCTGGAGGAGTTGCTCGGCGCCGCGTTGGTGACCGAGCCGACCGTGGATGTCCGCCGCGGCATGTCGGTGGTGGACATCAGCCAGACCGACACCGGCGTCACCGCGATCGCGCGGGACGAGAGCGGCGCCACCCACACCTTCGAGGCCGGGTGGCTGGTCGGGTGCGACGGCGCCAACAGCGTGGTGCGGTCGCTGGCCGGCGTGTCCGAGACGGACCTGGGTTTCTCGTACGAGTGGCTGCTGTGCGACGTACGCCTGCACCAGCAGCGCGACTTCGTGCCCACCAACGTGCAGCTGTGCGACCCGGCCCGGCCCACCACGCTGGTGGGCAGCGGACCGGGCCGGCGCCGCTGGGAGTTCATGCGGCTGCCGGGCGAGTCCTCGGCCGAGCTCGGCCGCGAGGAGACGGCATGGCGGCTGCTCGCGCCGCACGGCGTCACGCCCGCCACGGCGACGCTGTTGCGCAGTGGCACCTACAGGTCGCAGGCGCGGTGGGCGGATCAGTGGCGGGTCGGCCGGATCTTCCTCGCCGGCGACGCGGCGCACCTCATGCCGCCGTTCGCCGGGCAGGGCATGTGCTCGGGCATCCGGGACGTCAGCAACCTCGCGTGGAAGCTGGAACTCGTGCTGGCCGGCCGTGCCGACGAGCGGCTGCTGGACACGTACACGGTGGAGCGGCGCGCCCACACGAAGGCCGCCATCCTCGCCTCGGTCAAGCTGGGCAGGGTCATCTGTGTGACGGACCCGTCCGGCGCCGCCGACCGCGACGCCGCGATGCGCGCCAACGGCGGCGGCCGCACGACCGCACCGCCCGAGGCCACGCCGCTGACCGCCGGCCTGGTCCAGCCCGCCGGCGAGGGCCGGGGCGGCGGCGAGGTGATGGTCGCCGGGCGGATCGAGGCCGGCGGTGCCACCGGCCGGTTCGACGATCTGATCGGGCGCGGGTTCGTGCTGATGACCACCGAGGAACCGGACGCGCTGGGGGAGAAGCAGCGGGACTTCCTGGCCGGGATCGACGCGAAGATCGTCCACTTCGGGCCGGGAGGCGCGCGCGACGTGGACGGGGTGTACCACGCGTATCTGCGCGACCGGGGCGCCTCCTCGGTTCTCGTGCGACCCGACTTCCACGTATACGGGACGGCCGGCATTGGTGGCCTCGACGGGCTCGTCGACGGGCTGCGCGGGCGGCTCTACGCGTACTGATTTCCCCATCGCCGTCAGGCTGAGGGATCCGGCCGGCGATCCCGGAAATCTAACGTCGGCGCCATGAGTACGTCGGAACAGGATCTCATCAGGGCCCTGCGGGAGTCGGTCAAGGAGACCGCGCGGCTGAAGAAGAAGAACAGCCAGCTGCTCGCCGCCGCCTCGGAGCCGATCGCCATCGTCTCCGTGGGTTGTCGCTTCGCCGGCGGGATCGCGGGACCCGAGGACTTCTGGAAGGTCGTGTCCGAGGGCACCGACGTGTACACGCCGTTCCCCGACGACCGTGGCTGGGACCTCGAGCGGCTCTACGACCCGGACCCGGACACGCCCGGGACGACGTACGTGAACCAGGGCGCGTTCCTGCACGACGCCGCCGACTTCGACGCGCGCTTCTTCGGCATCTCCCCGACCGAGGCCACGGCGATGGACCCGCAGCAGCGGCAGCTGCTCGAGGTCTGCTGGGAGACCATCGAGCGCGCCGGCATCGACCCGGACAGCCTGCGCGGCACGAACACCAGCGTGTACGCGGGCATCGTGCACCAGGACTACGCACCCGACCTCGCGGGGGCGGAGGACTTCCTCAGCCTGGAACGGGCGCTCGGCAGCGCCGGCGGTATCGCGTCCGGGCGGGTGGCGTACTGCCTGGGGCTGGAGGGCGCCGCGGTCACGGTCGACACGATGTGCTCGTCGTCGCTCGTCGCGATCCACCTGGCCACCCAGGCGCTGCGCCGGGGCGAGTGCACGATGGCGCTCGCCGGCGGAGCCACCGTGATGGCCACCCCCGGCGGCTTCGTCGGCTTCGCGCGCCAGCGCGGCCTCGCCTTCGACGGCCGGTGCAAGTCGTTCGCGGCCGCCGCGGACGGCAGCAGCTGGGCCGAGGGTGTGGGCGTGGTGCTGCTCGAGCGGCTCTCCGACGCCCGGCGCAACGGGCACCGCGTGCTCGCCGTGATCCGCGGCTCCGCCGTCAACCAGGACGGCGCGTCCAACGGACTCACCGCCCCCAACGGGCCCGCGCAGCAGCGGGTCATCCGCAGCGCCCTCAACGCCGCCGGCCTGTCCGCGGACGAGGTCGACGCCGTCGAGGCGCACGGCACCGGCACCACCCTCGGCGACCCGATCGAGGCGCAGGCGCTGTTCGCCACGTACGGGCGTGGCCGCGACCCGAAGCGCCCGCTGCTGCTCGGCTCCGTCAAGTCGATCCTCGGCCACACCCAGGGCGCCTCGGGCGTGGCCGCCGTGATCAAGACGGTGCTCGCGCTGCAGCACCGGTATCTGCCCGCCACGCTGCACGTCGACGCCCCGAACCCGCAGGTCGACTGGTCACCCGGAACGGTCGAGCTGCTGACCGAGGGACGCGCCTGGCCCGAGACCGGTCAGCCGGGCCGTTGCGGCGTCTCCTCGTTCGGTGCCAGCGGCACCAACGTCCACATGATCCTGGAGGAGGCACCGGCGGCCGAGGGCGAGAGCCCGGCGCCCGCCTCCGACCCGGAGACGGCGCTGCCGTTCGTCGTGTCCGCCAAGACCGCCACCGCGCTGGCCGCCCTCGGCCGGCGACTCGGCGAGACCGTGGACGAGGACACCCCGCTCGGTGATCTGGCCCGCGCCCTGGCGACCGAGCGAGCGGTCATGAACCGCCGCGCCGTGGTCGTCGCCCGGACGCGGGACGAGCTGCGGGCGGGGCTCGAGCTGCTGGCCGACGGCCGCACGGGGCCCGGCACGGTCGCCGGCGCCACCGAGGCGGGCGGGCCCGGCAAAACCGTCTTCGTCTTCCCCGGGCAGGGTACGCAGTGGGCCGGCATGGGCCGCCAGCTGCTCGACACCTCACCCGTCTTCGCCGCCCGCATCGCGGAGTGCCAGGAGGCCTTCGAACCGTGGGTGGACTGGTCGCTGGTGGACGTCCTCCGCGGCGAGGGCGCCGACCTGGAACGCGTCGACGTCGTGCAGCCGGCCTGTTTCGCGATGATGGTGGGCCTCGCGGCGGTCTGGGAGTCGCTGGGCGTGGTGCCGGACGCGGTCGTCGGCCACTCGCAGGGCGAGATCGCGGCGGCCTGCGTGGCGGGCGCGCTTTCCCTGGCCGACGCGGCCCGCGTGGTGACCTTGCGCAGCCAGGCGATCGCCAAGCTGCTGCCTCCCGGCGGCGGCATGGCGTCGATCGGGCTGCCGGAGGACGCCGTACGCGCGTTGATCGAACCCTGGGGTGAGCGGCTGCAGGTGGCCGCGCTCAACGGACCGTCGGCCGTGGTGGTGGCCGGCGAGGGCGCAGCGCTCGACGAGCTGGCCGCGCAGGTCAAGGACGGCGAGATCCGCTTCCGCAGGATCCCCGTCGACTACGCCTCGCACAGCCACTACGTCGAGAACCTGAAGACCGCCCTGCACGCCGACCTGGCCGGGCTGGCGCGGCCGGCACCGCAGATCCCGTTCTACTCGACGGTCGAGGCGAGGTGGCTGGACGACGACGCGCTCGACGCCGGCTACTGGTACCGCAACCTGCGCCAGACGGTCCGCTTCGAGCCCGCGGTCCGCGACCTCATCGGCCAGGACCACCGGGTCTTCATCGAACTCGGCGCGCACCCCGTCCTGGTGCCGTCGATCACCGAGATCGGCGTGGACCTGGACGCGGACGTCCTCGCCGTCGGCTCGATCCGCCGGGACGAGGACGGGCCCGCCCGGCTCGCCACGTCGGCGGCCGAGGCCTTCGTCCGGGGTGTGGCGGTGGACTGGCCGGCCCTCGTGCCGTCCGGGGCGGCGTCCGCGCGGGTGGAGCTGCCGACGTACCCGTTCGACCACCAGCGGTACTGGATCACCATGCCGGGCACCGCCGCGGGCGCCGAGTCGCTCGGCCAGACGACCAGCGACCACCCGCTGCTCGGCGCGGTGGTGGAGCTGCCGCAGACGGACGGCCTGGTGTGCACGTCGCGGCTCTCCCTGGCGACCCACCCCTGGCTGGCCGGCCACCGGATCCAGGACAGCGTGCTCGTGCCCGGCACGGCGTACGTCGACCTGGCGATCCGGGTCGGCGACGAGTTCGGCTACGGGGTGCTCGACGAGCTGGTGATCGAGGCGCCGCTGGTCCTCGCCCCGGACGAGGCCATCCGGCTGCAGGTCGCGGTCGGCGGCAGGGACGCATCGGGGCGCCGGCCGGTCGAGGTGCACAGCTCCCGCGGCGACGGGGGCTGGACGCGGCACGCCGCGGGCCTGCTCTCCGACTCGTACGCCGAGACCTCCGGCAGCGGCTTCGACTTCGGACAGTGGCCGCCGCCGGGCGCCGTACGCGAGACCATCGACGACTTCTACGCCGACCTCGCCGACCGCGGATACGAGTACACGCTGGCCTTCGCCGGCCTGACCGCGGTGTGGCGGCGCGGCGAGGAGATCTTCGCCGAAGCCGCGCTGCCCGCCGACTACCTGGACGACGTCGACCAGTTCGGGATCCACCCCGCGCTGTTCGACGCCGCCCTGCACGCCAACGCCTTCCACCGGCGCGCGGACGACAGCAACGTCCTCCCGTTCGCCTGGAACGGCGTCCGGCTGCACGCGGCCGGTGCCGGCTCGCTCCGGGTCCGGGTCGCGCCGTGCGGGCCCGATGCGTTGTCCTTCGACGCCGCCGACGAGACCGGCGCCCTGGTGCTGACCATGGAGTCCCTGGTCTCGCTCCCCATCGCCGACCTGCCCGCACGGTCGGGCCGGCGGGTTCCGGAGTCGCTGTGGCAGGTCGACTGGACCCGGCTGCCCTCGGGCGTCGCGACGCCGCCGGTCAACCCGGTGGTCGTCGCGGCCTCGGGCGACGTCGTCCGGCTGGCGCTGGCCGAGGACCTCGGCGATCCGCTGCCGGACCTCGCGATCCTGGACCTCGCCGGCGGGACCGGCGCCGAGCCGCTGCCGGTGCTCAACCGGGTCCTCGGCGTTCTCCAGGCCTGGCTGGAGGAGCCGGTGCTCGCCTCGGTGCCGTTGGTCGTGGTGACCCGGGGCGCGGTGCCCGCCTCCGGCGAGGTGCTCGACCCGGTCGGCGCCGCCGTCTGGGGGCTGCTGCGCTCGGCGCAGGCCGAGCACCCGGGCCGGTTCACCCTCGTCGACGTCGAGCCGGGAGCCGACCGCGACCGTTCGCTCGCGGTGGCCCTCGCCGCCGGGGAGCCGCAGGTCGCCGTCCGGGCGGACGCCGTGCTGGCCCCGCGGCTGGGCCGTGCGCGGCTGACCGAGCCGGCCGCCGCGCGGGGGTTCGCCGAGGCGGGCACCGTGCTCATCACCGGGGGCACCGGCGTGCTGGGTGCCCTGCTGGCCCGGCACCTCGTCCGCGAGCACGGGGTACGCCGGCTGATCCTGGCCGGCCGCCGCGGCGCCGCGGCCGAGGGCGTGGGCCCGCTCGTCGACGAGCTGACCGAGCTGGGCGCGTCGGTCGAGGTCGCCGCGTGTGACGTCACCGATCGCGAGGCGCTGGCCGCGCTGCTCGGCGCCATTCCGGCCGACCATCCGCTGACCGGCGTCATCCACGCCGCCGGGGTGCTCGACGACAGCGTCATCGCCGGCCTCGACCCGCAGCGCATGGCCCGCGTCTTCGCGCCGAAGGCCGAGGCTCTGCGCCTGCTCGACGCCCTGACCCGGGAACGCGCGCCCGAGGTCTTCGCCGTGTTCTCCTCGGCCGCGAGCGTCTTCGGCTCCGCCGGGCAGGGCAACTACGCGGCGGCCAACGCGTACGCCGACGCGCTCGTGTCCGCCCGCGCCGCCGCCGGCCTGCCCGCCGTCTCGCTGGCGTGGGGGCTGTGGAGCCCGGCCACCGGCATGACCGGCGGGCTGGCCGAGGTCGACCGCACCCGGATGAGCCGCGGCGGCGTACGGCCGATGCCGACGACCGAGGCGCTGGCCGACTTCGACGCGGCCATCGCCGCCGCCGACCCGCTGCTCGTACCGATCGCCCTGGACCTGGGCGCGGTCCGGTCCGAGGCCGGCAACGACGGCACGATCCCCCCGCTGTTCCGATCGCTGGTCCGCCCGCCGCGACGCGCGGCGCAGGCCGGCGCCGAAGGGGCGAAGGGCGCGCTGGGCCGCCGCCTCGCCGGGCTCGCCCCCGAGGCCCAGACGGAACTGGTGCTCGAGGTCGTGCGCGCCGAGGTGTCAACCGTCCTGGGCCTCGCCGAGCTCGACCCCTCCGCCGACGGCAGCCGCTTCGGCGACATCGGCTTCGACTCGCTGACCGCGGTGGAGCTGCGCAACCGGCTGACCGCGGCGACCGCGGTCAAGCTGCCGGCGACGCTGATCTTCGACTATCCGACGCCGCGGCAGCTCGCCGAATTCCTGCTCGACAAGGTACGGGGATCGGCCGACAGCACCGCCGCCCCCGCCCTCCCGGTCGCCGGGCCGGCACCGGCCGGGGACGACCCAGTGGTGATCGTGGGCATGGCCTGCCGCCTGCCCGGCGGGGTCACCACGGCCGCCGAACTCTGGGACCTCGTCGCCGCGGGCCGCGACGGCATGTCCGGGCTGCCCGGCGACCGCGGCTGGGACGTCGACGGCCTCTTCGACAACGACCCCGACCACGCCGGCACGACCTACGCCCGCCAGGGCGGCTTCCTGCACGACGCCGGCTACTTCGACGCGGGCCTGTTCGGCATCTCGCCCAAGGAGGCGACGGCCATGGACCCCCAGCAGCGGCTGCTGCTGGAGACCACGTGGCAGGCGCTCGAGACGGCGGGCATCGACCCGACCTCGCTGCGCGGCAATCCCGTCGGCGTGTACACGGGCATGTCCATCCACGACTACCTCGGCGACCTGGCGGACGTGCCGGCCGAGTTCGAGGGCTTCACCACCACCGCGACGGCCGGCAGTGTCGCCTCCGGCCGGGTGTCGTACGTCTTCGGCCTCGAGGGCCCGGCGATGACCGTGGACACCGCGTGCTCCTCGTCCCTCGTGGCGATCCACCTCGCCGCCCAGGCGCTGCGCCAGGGCGAGTGCGAGATGGCTCTCGCCGGCGGCGTCGCCGTCATGGGCTCCCCGGTCGGCCTGACCGGCTTCTCGCGGGCCCGCGGGCTCGCCGCCGACGGCCGGTGCAAGGCTTTCGCGGCAGCGGCCGACGGCACCGTGCTGTCCGAGGGCGTCGGCATCGTCGTGCTGGAGCGGCTGTCCGCCGCGCGCCGCAACGGGCGCCGGCCGCTGGCGGTCATCCGCGGCTCCGCCATCAACCAGGACGGTGCCTCCAACGGCCTCACCGCACCGAACAGCCTCGCCCAGCAGCGGGTCATCCGCGCCGCCCTCGCCGCGTCCGGCATCGCCCCGGGCGACGTCGACGCCGTGGAGGCGCACGGCACGGGCACCACCCTCGGCGACCCGAGCGAGGCCCAGGCGATCATCGCCACGTACGGGCAGGGCCGTCCCGAGGACCGGCCGCTGTGGCTCGGCTCGGTGAAGTCCAACCTGGGCCACACCCAGGCGGCCGCCGGCGTCACCGCGGTCATCAAGATGGCGGAGGCGATCCGCCACGGCGAGCTTCCGCCCACGCTCTTCGTCGACGAGCCCACGCCGCACGTCGACTGGTCCGAGGGCGCCGTGGCGCTGCTGACCGAGGGCCGGCCGTGGCCCGAGGTGGACCGGCCGCGCCGGGTGGGCATCTCCTCCTTCGGCATCAGCGGCACCAACGCCCACCTCATCCTCGAGCAGGTCCCGGCGGAGACCCCGGCCGAGGCGCCGGAGGAGCCCGGCGACGTCCTGCCGTTCGTGGTCTCGGCGCAGAGCGAGGCCGCCCTCACCGGCCAGTTGCAACGGCTGCGGGCCGCGGTGGCGGACGGCAGTTCCCTCATCGGTACGGCGCGCACGCTCATCGCCAACCGCGCCCTCCTGGCCCACCGCGCGGTCGTCGCCGCGGGGGACCGGGACGCCCTGCTCGCCGGGCTGGACGCGCTCGCCGCAGGCGAAACCGCGACGGGTACGGCCATCGGCGCCCTCTCGCCGGGCGCCGCGGCATCCGTGGTGTTCGTCTTCCCCGGCCAGGGTGCCCAGCGGGCCGGCATGGGACGCGCCCTCTACGAACGATTCCCCGTGTACGCCGCCGCGTTCGACGAAGCGTGCGCACTGCTCGACGAGCGTCTCCATGGCGCCGTGGACACACCCGTCCGGGACGTCGTGTTCGCGCCCGGCAACGCCTCGCTGAACCAGACGGTCTACACCCAGGCGGCATTGTTCGCGGTGGAGGTCGCGCTGTTCCGGCTCGTCGAGTCGTGGGGCGTACGGCCCCGCCTGCTGCTCGGCCACTCGATCGGCGAGCTCGCCGCGGCCCACGTCGCCGGCATGCTGTCGCTGGAGGACGCGGCGACCGTGGTGGCCGCCCGCGGCCGGCTCATGCAGGCGCTGCCCGCCGGCGGCGCGATGGCCGCGGTGGCCGCCACCGAGGACGAGGTCCGCCCGTACCTCGGCGCGGGTGTCTGCCTGGCGGCGGTCAATCAGCCCTCGTCCGTCGTGCTCTCCGGCGACGAGGAGGGCGTCCTCGCCGCCGTCGAGACGCTGCGGGGACAGGGCCGCAAGGTGCACCGGCTGAAGGTTTCGCACGCGTTCCACTCGGCCCGGATGGACCCGATGCTCGACGACTTCCGGGCGGCGATCGCCGGCGTCACGTGGCATCCGGCCAGGATCCGGATCGTCACCCACGAGGACGGCGACCTGACCGATCCCGGCTACTGGGTCGAGCACGTGCGGCGCACGGTGCGCTTCGCCGCCGGCGTCAGCGCCGCGATCGAGCAGGGCGGGCGGCTCTTCGTCGAGCTCGGGCCCGGCGCCGGCTTGTCGGCCGCGGTGCTGGAGACGGCGGCGGCCGCCGAGCACGAGACGATGTGCGTACCCGCGCTGCGCGACCAGCAGGCCGAGACCCAGACCCTGATCACCGCGCTCGGCTCGCTCTTCGTGCGGGGCGTGCCGATGGACTGGCAGGCCCTCGTGCCCTCCGGCGCTCCGGTCGTGGCGCTGCCGACGTACGCCTTCGACCGCAAGCACTACTGGCTCAAGTCCGGCACCGGCGCGGTCGATGCGGCCGCTCTCGGACAGGTGGACGTCGACCATCCGCTGCTGTCCGCCATCGTTCCGGCCCCCGACACCGGCGGTCTCATCGGTACGGCGCGCCTGGCGCTCACCACCCATCCGTGGCTGGCCGAGCACCGGATCCACGATGTGGTCGTGGTGCCCGCGGCGGCGCTCGTGGACCTGGCGATCCGGGTCGGCGACGAGGTGGGCTGCGGCGCGGTCCGAGAGCTCGCATACGGGACGCCGCTCGCCGTACCCTCCGACGCCGCGGTGCGCGTGGAGGTCGTGGTCGGTGCGGCCGCCACCGATGGCAGCCGTCCGTTCGCGATCTACGGTGTGCGCGACGGGAGCGAGGCCTGGATCCGGCACGCCGAGGGCACGTTGTGGGCCGCGGGCACCACCGCGCAGCCACGGCCGGACGAGGCGTGGCCGCCCGCCGGCGCCGAGCGGGCCGAAGCGGATCCGGAGATCGCCGGGCTGCGGGAACTCTGGCGCCGCGGCGACGACACCTACGTCGAGGCGGCACTTCCCGGCGACGCCGGGGCTTTCGGGCTCGACCCGATCCTGCTGGAAGCAATCACCCGGGCGGTGACGCCCACGGGTACGGTCGCAGCCCACTGGGACGACATAGCCCTGCACGCCACGGGAGCCACCCGGCTGCGTGCCCGCCTCACCCCGCTCGGCGACGGCCGGTGGAGCATCGCAGCGACCGACGATGCAGGCCTGCCGGTGCTGTCCGTACGGTCGTTCGCCGCGGCGCCGGTCCGTCCCGAGGAACTGGGCGCGAACCCCGTCGCGGACGCCATGTACCAGCTCGCCTGGCACCCGGCGGTCACGCCCGACCTGCCCCCGGAGCCACCGACGACGGTCGGCGTGGAGGACGCCGCCGCCGTGGCCGCCCTCACCGGCACACCCGACGCCGCCGTGTACGAAGTGCCGACCGGCCGCCTTCCGCAACCGCTGCTGGCCGACGTCCTCGCGGTGCTGCAGGCATGGCAGCTCGTCGGCCCGGCCGAGACCCGGCTCGTCGTCCTGACCCGGGGCGCGGCGGACACCGTCACCGACGTGTCCTCGGCCGCCGTGTGGGGCCTGGTCCGTGCGGTCCAGGCCGAGATGCCGGGCCGGATCCTGCTGCTCGACGTGGCAGCCGATGTGGACACCGAGCCGGCGGTCGCGACGGCGCTGGCTCTCGACGAGCCACAGGTCGCCGCGCGGACCACGGGCTTCCTGACGCCGCGCCTCGCGCCCGCGACCACCCCGGCGTCAGAGCCCGTCGCATGGGACTCCGAGGGCACGGTCCTCATCACCGGCGGTACGGGCTCACTCGGCGCCCTCGTGGCGCGGCACCTCGTGCGTACCCGCGGTGCCCGGCATCTCCTGCTGGTCAGCCGGCGCGGACCGGCGGCCGAGGGCGCCGACGCGCTCGTGGCCGACCTGACCGAGCTCGGCGCAGCCGTGTCCCTGGCCGCGTGCGACGTCGCGGACCGGGACGCGGTGGCCGGAGTGCTCGCCGCGATCCCGGACGACCACCCGCTGACCGCCGTCGTGCACACCGCCGGCGTCCTCGACGACGGCCTCCTCGCCGCGATGACACCGGAGCGGTTCGCCGCGGTTCTCGGCCCGAAGGCGGACGCCGCCCGGCACCTCGACGAGCTGACCCGCGACCGGGACCTCGCCGCGTTCGTCGCGTTCTCCTCGGCGGCCGGGCTGCTCGGCTCCGCGGGACAGGGCAACTACGCCGCGGCGAACGCCTATCTGGACGGGCTCATGGCGGCCCGGCGCGCGAGCGGCCGGCCGGGTGTCTCGCTCGCCTGGGGCCTGTGGGACCAGGACGGCGGCATCACGGGCAACCTCGGTGCCACCGACCGGGCCCGGATGAGTCGTGCCGGCGTGTCGCCGCTGCTGCCCGAGGAGGGTCTGGCGCTCTTCGACGCCGCGGTGGACGCGGGCGAGGCGCTGCTCGTACCGATGAAGCTGGACCTCGCCGCGGCGCGGGCCGACGCGGCCGCCGGCGGATCGGTTCAGCCGCTGCTGCGTGACCTGGTGCGGGTGCGGCGGCGGGCCGGCGGGGAGGCCACCGGCGATCTGGCCCGCTCGCTCGCCGGCCTGTCCGAGGCGGAGCAGGAGAAGAACCTGCTGGCCCTCATCCGCTCCCGGGTGGCCGTGATCCTCGGCCACGCCTCGGGCGACGACATCGCGCCGGACTCGGCGTTCCAGTCCGCGGGGATGGACTCCCTCGGCGCGGTCGAGCTGCGCAACCGGCTCAGCGCCGCGGCGGGCTTCGCCATGCCGGCGACCCTGGTGTACGACTACCCGACCCCGCGCGAGCTGGCACGCTTCCTGCGCGAGCGGCTCACCGGCGGCGAGGCTGCCCCGGAGTCCGCGGCTCCGGCGGCGGCGAACCCCACCACGCCGATCGCCGTCGTCGGAGTCGGCTGCCGGCTGCCGGGCGACGTGCACGGTCCCGACGAGTTCTGGGATCTGCTGGCCCGCGGTGGCGAGGGCCTCTCGCCGCTGCCCACCGACCGCGGCTGGGACCTGTCCACGGTTCCGGTGAGCGCCGGCGGTTTCCTGACCGACGCGGCCGAGTTCGACGCCGGCTTCTTCGGCATCTCGCCGCGCGAGGCGATGGCCATGGACCCGCAGCAGCGGCTGCTGCTCGAGGTCGTGTGGGAGGCGTTCGAGGACGCGGGCCTGGACCCCGCGGCCCTGCGCGGTACGGACGTCGGCGTGTTCGTCGGCGTCATGGGCCAGGGCTACGGCATGTTCGGCGGCGACGCGCAGACCGACGGCCTGCGCGGCACCGGCGGCGCGGTCTCCGTGGCGTCCGGGCGGGTGTCCTACGCGTACGGATTCACCGGCCCGGCGGTCTCGGTGGACACGGCGTGTTCCTCGTCGCTGGTCGCCATGCACCTCGCCATCCAGGCCCTGCGCAACGGGGAGTGCTCGCTCGCGGTGGTCGGCGGCGTGACGGTGATGGCGACGCCGGGCGCGTACGTCGAGTTCGCCAAGAACG
Organism: Actinoplanes sp. NPDC049681; assembly: GCF_044465265.1. Lineage (NCBI taxonomy): Bacteria > Bacillati > Actinomycetota > Actinomycetes > Micromonosporales > Micromonosporaceae > Actinoplanes > Actinoplanes sp. NPDC049681. Next base: position 554,649 of record NZ_JBITLP010000006.1, on the reverse strand, counting down.
GCGGCCTGGCGACCGACGGCCGGTGCAAGGCCTTCGCGGCGTCCGCGGACGGGACCGGCAACGCCGAGGGCGTCGGCGTGGTGCTGCTCGAGCGGCTGGCCGACGCCGAGGCGCAGGACCATCACGTGGATGCGGTGGTACGCGGCTCCGCGGTCAACCAGGACGGCGCCTCGAACGGGCTCACCGCCCCGAACGGGCTCGCTCAGCAACGGGTGATCCGGCGTGCCCTCACGGTTGCCGGGCTGGCTCCGACGGACGTGGACGCCGTCGAGGCGCACGGTACGGGTACCCGGCTGGGCGACCCGATCGAGGCCCAGGCGCTGCTGGCGACGTACGGGCAGCGCGATCCGCAGCAGCCGCTGTGGCTCGGCTCGGTGAAGACCAACGTCGGCCACACCCAGGCGGCGGCGGGCGTCACCAGCGTGATCAAGATGGTCCTCGCCCTGCGGCACCGGACGTTGCCGGCCACCCTGCACGTGGATGCGCCCACCCCGGAGGTCGACTGGTCCAGCGGCACCATCCAGCTGCTGACGGAGGCCCGCCCGTGGCCGGCCCGCCCCGACCGGCCACGCCGTGCCGGGGTGTCCGCCTTCGGCGCGAGCGGCACGAACGCGCACCTGATCCTCGAGGAGCCGCCGCGCCAGGCCGAGATCGTGGCCGGCGACGACGGCGACCACCTGTTGCCGTTCGTCCTGTCGGCCGCCGACGCCGGCCGCCTCGCCGCGGTCGCCACCCGGCTGGCCGACGCCGTCGAGCACAGTACGGCGCCGCTGCCGCGACTGGCCGCTGCTCTCGCGTACGGCCGGACGACGCAGCAGGTGCGCGCCACCGTGCTCGCCACCGACCGCGAGGAGCTGGCGGCCCGGCTGCGCGCTCTCGCGGCCGGCGAGATCCAGGACGACGTGGTCACCGGACGCTCGGGGCCGGGCACCGGTGCGGCGTTCGTCTTCCCCGGCCAGGGCGGCGGCTGGGTCGGCATGGGCCGCGAGCTCATGGCCGAGTCGCCGGAGTTCCGGGCCTGGGTACGCCACTGCCAGGACCTGCTGGACGAGTACGACTGCGACTGGACCCTGGAGGAGGCGCTCGGCGGCGGCAACGACCTGTCCCGCATCGACGTCATCCAGCCCGCCGGTTTCGTCGTCATGACCGGCCTGGCCCAGCTCTGGGCCCGCGCCGGGGTGACGCCCGAGGTCGTGGTCGGTTCATCGCAGGGCGAGGTGGCCGCGGCCTGCGTGGCCGGCCTGCTGTCGGTCAGCGACGCGCTGCGGATCAGCGTGGTGCGCTCGCGGCTGGCCGCGGGGCTGCCGCCCACAGGCGGGATGCTGGTCGTCGGCGTCGGCCGGGCCCGGATGCAGGAACTGCTCACCGGCTACGAGGGCCGGCTCGAGATCGCGGCCGTCAACGGTCCCGCGACGGTGGGCGTCTCCGGCGAGGTCAAGGCCATCGAGCAGTTCGCGGCCATGGCGACCGAGCAGGGCATCTGGTTCCGCCGGCTCAAGGCGGACTACGCGTCCCACTCGTTCCTGATGGACGAGCTCGAGAAGCCGATGCTGGCTCAGCTGGACGGGGTGGGGGAGCGTCCGGCGCACGGCCTGGTCGGGCCGTGCCGGTTCTACTCCACGGTCGACAGGCGGTGGATCGGCCCGGACGAGATCCTGGACGCCGGCTACTGGTTCCGGAACCTGCGCCGGCCGGTCGAGCTGGACGCGGCCGTCCGCGCGATCGCCGCCGACGTGCGCGCGGTCGTCGAGGTCTCGCCGCATCCCGGGCTCGTGCCGTCCATCCTCGACGTGATCGAGGATGCCGGGTGGCAGACCGCGGTCATCGGTACGCTGCGCCGCGACCAGGGCGGGCGGCGGCGCGTGCTGACGGCGCTGGCCGAGGCGTATGCGGTCGGCCTGCCGGTCGACTGGTCCGCGGCCGCGCCGATCGACGCGTCCCACTGGCGCGCACTGTGCCGGGACCTGCCCACCCAGCCGTTCGACCACCAGCGGTACTGGCTGCGCGGCAGCACCGCGGTCGACCACGCGGCGCTGGGGCTGGCGGCCACCGACCACCCGCTGGTCACCACCGTGGTGGACCTGCCCGACTCGGACGGCGTCCTGGCGATCGCGCGGCTCTCGGCGCACGACCGGCCCTGGATCGCCCAGGTGCCCGGTTCCGTGTGGGTCGAGCTCGCCATCCGGGCCGGCGACGAACGGGAGTGCGGCACGCTGGAGGAGTTCGAGCTCGCCGAGCCCCTGCGGCTCGACGCCGGCACGCCGGTACGCGTGCAGGTCTCCGTCGGGGGCGCCGACGCGTCCGGGAGGCGGCCGGTGGTGGTGCGGTCCGCGCCGGCTTCGGCCGACGCCGGCCGTACCGTATGGACCGTGCACGCGACCGGCGTGCTGGCGCCCACTGCCGTGGCCGTTCCCGAGACGGACCTGGATGCCTGGCCCCCGGTGGATGCCGCATCCGTTGACACCGCGGGCCTTGGAGGGCAATGCGTGCGCGCGGCATGGCGGCGCGGTGAGGAGACCTTCCTCGAGCTCGCCCTGCCGGAAGAGCTGCGCGAAGAGGCCGCCGGCTTCGGCATCCACCCGGTGCTGCTGGCCGCGGCGGTGCCGGAGACGCCGGCGGTGTGGCGGAACGTCGGGCTGCACGCGACCGGTGCCGCGATGCTGCGGGTGCGGCTGCGGCCGTCCGGCGAGGGCTTCGCTCTCACGGCGGCCGACCACCTCGGCCTGCCGGTGCTCACCGCGGAACGGATCACGCCCCGGCCCGTCTCGACGGGAACGCAACGATCCGGCGGGGACGCGCTGCGGATCGAATGGGTCGGATCCGCCTCCGATCGCCGGGAGGTCGTACGGGTCGATGGCGAGGACGACGTTCTCGACCTGGGTGCGGACCCGTCAGTCCTGGACACGGCGACCGCGCTGCTCGACGTGGCCGCCGGCGAGGAGCCCACGGCCGCCTGCTGTCGCGTGCTCGCCGTCGCCCAGACCTGGCTGGACGAGCCCGACCTGGCGGACCGGCCGCTGATCGTGCGGACCCGCAATGCGGTTCCGGTCGACGATTCCGAGATGCTCGACCCGGCGACCGCGGCCGTGTGGGGGATGATCGCCGCCCTCCAGGCCGAATACCCGGACCGGTTCATCCTCGTGGATGCCGACACGGACGCCGAGGTGGTGCTCGCCGAGGGAGTCACCCAGGCCGCGCTGCGCGGGGGCCGCCTGCACGTCCCGCAGCTGGTTCCCGCCGTACGACCGCCGGTGGCGCTCGATCCCGCCGGGACCGTGCTGATCGTCGGCGGGACCGGCAAGGTCGGGGCCCGCGTCGCCCGGCAGCTGGTCGACGAGCACGGCGTCCGCCACCTGATCCTCGCCGCACGGCGTGGCGCGGAGGACGCCACCGCGCTGGTCGACGATCTCGACGCGCTGGGTGCGACGGCGACCGTGGTGGCCTGCGACGGCGACAACCGGGACGCGGTGCGGCACCTGCTCTGCGGGATCTCGCCCGAGCATCCGCTGACCGGTGTCGTGCACGCTGCCGGTCTGCGGGACGAGACGCCGATCGCCGAGCTGGATCCTTCGCGGCTCAGTGAGGTGCTCGACGCGCGAGGCGCATCCCTGCGGCACGTCGCGGAGCTGGCCGCGGAACAGGGAGTCTTCTTCGCGGCGGTCACCTCGGCGGCCGGGCTGATCGGTCCGGCCGATCAGGCGGCGACCGGCGCGGCCGACGGGTACGCGCGGGCGGTGGCCTCCCGTCAGCACGGCCACGCGCCCGTCGTGGTGGTCGACGGGGAAGGGGCGCTGCTCTCCGGCGAGCGGTTCGCCGTACCCGGCCGTCCCGAACGGTGGGGGACTCCCGCGCCCGGCCGGGCCGTACCGCCGCTCCTCCGCGGTCTGGTCCGCAGCCGCAGGCGTTCCGCGGCCGCGGCACCGTCCGGCGCGGAGACCACCAGCCGGTGGGCGGAGCTGCTGAGCACCCAGACCGGCGCCGAGCGCGAGAAGACGATGCTGGATCTGGTGCAGGTGCAGCTCGCCGACGTCCTGGGCCTGAGCCCGGACGAGCCGGTCGAGCCGCAACGCGGCCTCTTCGAGGTCGGCCTGGACTCGCTGATGGCGCTCGAACTGTCCCGGCGGCTCGGCAGCCACACCGGTACGGCCCTCACCCCGGCGGTGGTCTTCAACAACCCGACGCCGGCCGCTCTCACCGGTTACCTCATCCGGCGGCTCGAGGCCGACCCGGCCTGAGCGGGCACCACGAAAAGGGCCGGCGCCATCAGGCGCCGGCCCCCTTTTCGGCGAGAAGTCAGACGTGCATCAGGCGGGCCAGGACGACCGCGCCGTGCAGGGTCGAGAGCCCGCCGACGAGTGAGGACTTGACCAGGGGAGCAGGCACGCCCGACCGGGCCAGGGTGGCCATGTGCCGCGCCACGTTCTCCGTGAAGCTGGGCAGCCCCTCCGCGAAGCCCCCGCCCACGACGACCAGGCTGGGATGCAGCAACTCCCGGACGCCGGTGATCGCCACGGCGAGCCGGTGGCAGGAGCGGTCCACGGACTGCACGGCCCACTCCTCGTCCGCGATCAGGCCCTTCTGCAGGTCGTCGTAATCGACGTCCGCACCGCGCAGGCGGGCGGCGCGCGCCAGGGTGGCCGGCCCGGAGGCGGTGGCCTGCAGGCACCCGCGGCGCCCGCACCGGCACATCGGGCCGTCCGCGTCGGTCACCAGGTGGCCGATCTCGAAGGAACCGCGAGACAGTCCCGGCACCAGGGCGCCGCCGGCGACCAGGCCGCCGCCGACGCCCGTACCGACCCCGACGTAGAGCACGTCGTCACAGTTGGCGGCCCGGGCCTCGGCCAGCGCGCCGAGGTCCCCGTCGTCGGCCCACCGCACGGGGGTGTCCCCGAACAGGGCGTGCAGGGTCTGCGGCACGTCCAGGCCGAGCCACTCGGGGCGGTTCGGCCAGGACGTGATGAGCCCGTCGCTGCCCACGGTGGCCGGCAGAGCGACCCCGATGCCGGCGAACCCCTCGGGAATCTGCCGCCGGAAGAGCGAGACCTCGGCCGCCAGCTGCGCCAGATCCGACTCCAGGCCGCGCCCGCGCCACCGGAACAGGTGCTCGCGGACCAGGCCGTCCTCCGTCTCCGCGCGCAGGGCCACCTTGGTGCCACCCAGGTCCATACCGAGCCAGGTCACGCCCTGCTGGGGCGCCCGGCCGAGCGGCACGACCCGAGCAGTCACCCGTGACCTCGTACCGGAATCGGCGGGCACACCTGCAGCAGGTCCTTGGGTGAATGGATCACGAGATCGGGGCCGCACCCGAGCAGTTCCTCCTCGTCCACGGTCGCCCATGTCGCCGCCACAGCGGTCACGCCGGCGCCCCGGGCGCTGCGGATGTCGGCCGGGGCGTCGCCGACCATGACGGCCGCCGCCGGCTGCCCGCCGAGCAGGCTCAGCGCCCGCAGCACGATGTCCGGGGCGGGTTTGGGGCGGGCGACCTCGTCGGAGCCGACCACGTGGTCGAAGAAGTCGATCAGGCCCAGGGTGGTCAGCAGGGACCGGGCCCGCGGACCGGCCTTGCCGGTGGCCACGGCCAGCCCGAAGCCCCGTATCCGGAGCTCCTCCAGCAGGTCCACCACGCCGTCGACGACCGGAACCTGGTCCGCGAGCCGGTAGCTCTCCCGGACGAACGGCTCCTCCATCTCGAGGGGCAGGCCCATCCGGCGCATGATCTCCGGGAAGTACAGGCCCTGATAGCGCTGGTACTCGGCGAACGGCGCGGGCCCGTCGCCGACCACTTCCGCGTACGCCACGGCGAAGGCGCGGCCCATCGTCTCGTGGCTGTCGACCAGGACGCCGTCGAGGTCGAAGACCACCGCGTTGCGTACCGGCTGGTCCGTCACGACGTCACCCCCGCGGTCGCGATCGAGGCGGCCGGCACCGGTGGGCGGGCCGCGGAGGCGTACATGGCCTCGATGGTGGTGACGATCCGGCGTACGCCCGCGATCGCGAGCCCCCGCGACGAGGGATCGGAGAGGCGGCGCAGGATGTCGTCGAGCTGGCGGTCGTACTCCGTACCGATCGGCTCGACCGGTACGGGGACCTCACCCACCTGTCCCCTTCGTACGGTGACGATCCGGGGCCGGGGCTCGCGGTTCGGGCTGAAGCCGAACGTGGTGCGCAGCGTCGCCGTGCCCTCGCTGCCCTCGACGCGGATCGTGGTCACGTCGTGCGTCGCCGAGTGGGTCGCCCAGCTGGCCCGCAGCCCCACCGACAGGCCGGTGTCGGCGACCAGGAATCCGCGTACGGTGTCCTCGACGTCGACCTGGATGTCGGTGGCCGGCAGGTCGTGGCGCCAGGCCGCCGACCAGCGGGGATCGTTGACGTGGTCGTCGGAGGCGGTGGCGGTGACCTGGTCGAAGCTGACCGGGCCGACGACCTCCTCCAGGACGTCGAGCAGGTGCCAGCCGAGGTCGACGAGCACACCGCCGCCGGACTGCGCCCGGTTGGTGAACCAGCCCCGCGCCTGCGGCACGCCCCGAGCCCGCTCCCACGCCAGGTCGACGTTGCGCAGGCGGCCGAGCTCGGGCACCAGCCTGACCAGCTCCGCCACGTCGGCCCGATAGCGCGAGGCGCTGCCGGCCAGCAGCGGCCCGCCACCCGCCTGCTCGGCGGCGGCCAAGGCGTTCGCCTCGGCCGTGGAGAGGCAGACCGGCTTCTCGACGAAGGTGGCGACGCCCCGCTCGAGGAGGCTCTGCGCGATCGGGGCGTGCAGATGGTTGGGCACGGCCACCAGCGCGAGACCGGCGTCCGCGAGCAACGGTCCGTCGACCCCGGCGAAGGCCGGACGGCCGGTCGCCGCGGTGAACGCCGCCCGCCTGGCGGGGTCGGGATCGACCGCGGCCACCACCTCGTAGTCGTCGCGGGCCAGCAACCGGGGGAGCCAGATCTCCCGGCCCGACCAGCCCAGCCCGATCAGCACCGTGCGGATCGTCATGCGGCGGCCACCGCTTCGGCCACGATGGCTGCGGTGTCGGTGAGGGCCTGCTCGGAGGCGAGCAGCGTCCGGTGATGCAGCCACACGCAGTCCTGGCTGATCGCCTCGACGTGGGGGCAGCGCTCGGCGACCGCATCGACCGGCTCCGCGGGCGCGCCCGTCTCCCAGAACGCGGCGGTGCGGTAGATCGCGCGGAACGCGGCGAACGCCGGGATGCCCACGTCGACCAGCCGATCGACCAGGACGTTGCGGCGCTCCTCGGACCAGCCGGGAAGCCGGAACATCGCCATGTAGTGCGGGTTGCGGTCGGCCCGCGGGTCGTCGCCCTGCGGCCGTACGCCCGGGATGCGGGCCAGCAGCCCGGACAGGTGCCGCCAGCGCTGCTCGCGTATCTCGATCTGAGCGTCGAGGCGGGTCAGCTGGGCGCGCAGCACGGCGGCCGAGAACTCGTTCATCCGCATGTTGGTCCCGGCCACCTGGTGGTGGTAGCGGCGGTCGGTGCGGGGACGGCCGCAGGAGTGCCGCAGGAACGCCTGCTCGTACATCTCCTCGTCGGGGAAGAGCACCGCACCGCCCTCGCCCGCGGTCATCAGCTTGCCGTTCTGGAAGCTGAACGCCGCGACGGAACCCAGCTCACCGACCCGCTTGCCCTGCCAGCGGGCGCCGTGGGCGTGGGCCGCGTCCTGCAGCACCTGCACTCCGGCGTCGGCGGCGACCTTGTCCAGCGCGTCCATGTCGGCCATCAGCCCGGCCATGTGGACCGGCATGATCACTCGCGTCCGCGGGGTGATCGCGGCCGCGGCGGCGGCCACGTCGATGTTGTACGTGTCCGGATCGACGTCCACCGGGACGGCGACCGCGCCGATGCGCTGAGCGGCCTGCGACGACGAGATGAACGTGAACCCGGGGACGATGACCTCCGTGCCCGGTCCGGCGCCCATCGCCTGCAGGGCGAGCTCCAGGGCGTGCGTGCCGTTCGTCACGGCCAGCGCGTGCCGGGCACCGTGGTGGTCGGCGAACTCCCGCTCGAAGGTCTCCACCTCTTTGCCGCCCATGCGCCACCACTGGCCCTGGGTCAGCGCACGATCGAGGGCTCGGCGTTCCGTGTCGTCGAATTGCGGCCAGTCCGGAAAGACCGGTGCGGGTCGGGGACTCATCTCTGCTGTTGCTCCTTCTGTCTGCCTCCGGCCCACAGCGATGAGCAATTTCCGAGCAGCTCGGCAACCCACCGTCGGGGAGGATTCCTCTTACCTGCCGTCATGGTCGCCACGACCCGACGGAAAGCAATCCGCCGTCGGCGTCAGGCGGTCAGGTGATCGCGCTTCGCCTCACGATACGAAGCGGATAGAGGCGCCACTATCCCTCGAGTTGACAGCGCGACAGCGGGAACCGGCGGTGGCTCAGAGCGGAATGTTTCCGTGCCGGCGCGGCGGGCCGTCGACCCGCTTGCTCGCCAGCAGGCGCAGGGCGGTCGCCACCTGGCGGCGGGTGTGCGCGGGGCGGATGACGGCGTCGACGTAGCCGCGGTCGGCCGCGAGGTAGGGGCTCGCGGAGTCCTCGTACTCCTGGATGAGCTGCGCACGCCGCGCTGCCAGCTCCTCGCCCCGGAGCGCGGCCAGCTCACGCCGGTTGAGGATGCTGACCGCCCCCGAGGCGCCGGTCACGGCGATCTGCGCGGTGGGCCAGGCGAGGTTGATGTCGACGCCGAGGTGCTTGGAACCCATGGCACCGTACGAGCCGCCGTACGCCTTCCGCGTCGTCACCGTGACCATCGGGACGACCGCCTCCGCGTACGCGTAGATCAGTTTGGCGCCGTGCCGGATGATGCCGCCCCACTCCTGGTCGGTGCCGGGCAGGAATCCGGGCACGTCCACGAAGGTCAGCACCGGAATACCGAAGGCGTCGCAGGTACGGATGAACCGCGCCGCCTTCGCGGAGGCGTCGATGTTCAGACAGCCGGCGAGGTGCAGGGGCTGGTTGGCGACGACTCCCACGCTGCGGCCGTCCACCCGGCCGAACCCGACGATGATGTTGCGCGCGAACATCTGCTGGACCTCGAGGAACTCGCCGTCGTCGAGGACGCGGGTGATCACCTCGTGCATGTCGTACGCCTGGTGCGGCGAGTCCGGGACGATCGTGTCGAGCTCCAGGTCCGCCTGCGTCAGCGTGCCGGTGTCCGGCCCGGGGTAGGCCTTCGGCTCCGAGAGGTTGTTGCTCGGCAGGTAGTCCAGCAGATGCCGGACGTAGTCGAGCGCATCGTCCTCATCGGACGCCAGGTAATGGGCCACCCCGGACCGCGAGTTGTGCAGGTTTCCGCCGCCGAGCCCCTCGAGGTCGACCTGCTCGCCGGTGACGGTCTTGATGACCTCCGGCCCGGTGAGGAACATGTGGCTGGTCCGGTCCACCATCACGATGAAGTCGGTCATCGCCGGCGAGTACACCGCACCACCCGCGCACGGCCCCATGACCAGCGAGATCTGCGGTATGACCCCGGAGCAGCGCACGTTGCGGTAGAAGATCCCGCCGTACTGCCCCATCGTGCTGACGCCCTCCTGGATCCGGGCACCGCCACCGTCGTTGATGCCGATGAGTGGGCATCCGATCTTGAGGGCCAGGTCCATGATCTTGGCGATCTTCTCCCCGTGCACCTCGCCGAGGGCGCCGCCGAACACGGTGGCGTCCTGGCTGTAGACGGCGACCGCGCGGCCGTCGATCGTGCCGGTGCCGGCGATCACCCCGTCGCCGTACGGGCGGCGCGCCGCCATCGCCGGAACGGCGGATCGGTGCCGGGCCAGCGCGTCGAGCTCCATGAAGGAACCCGGGTCGAGCAGGGCGTCGATCCGCTCACGCGCCGTCCGCCGGCCGCTCGCGTGCTGGCGTGCGACCGCCGCCGCGCTGCCCTGGTGCAGCGCGCTGTCGATGCGCTGGAGGAGGTCGGCCAGCTTGCCCGCGGTGGTGCGCGTGTCGGGGGTATCGGCGACCTCACCAGCGGATTCGATCGGATCGATGGCAGTGGCGGTCCTCATGGTGGCGGAGTTTAACGGCGCCGGAGGCCCCCGCCGACCCTTCGCGGCAAGGCCTACAAACGTTGAGGATGGCCGCGAATACCGGGTCACCCTAGCCTCGACACGTGATGTCCTCGGGGTCGCTCGCCCCGGCCGGCAACTCCCCACGCTGTTGTGCGCTGCGGGTCGCCGTCGCCGGCTCCCGTCCGGCGGCGCAGCTGCCCGGATGGTCGGATGCGGCCCAGGTGCGGCGGGTCCGTGCGGTGCTGCGCGGCATGCCGCCATTGGTACGCCCGCACGAGGTCGACGCGCTGTCCGCACGCCTGGCCGCGGTGGCCCGGGGCGAGGCGTTCGTGCTGCAGGGCGGCGACTGTGCCGAGACGTTCGCCGGTAATACCGAGGCGCACCTGCGCGGCAATCTGGGCCTGCTCACCGCGATGGCGGCCGAGCTGGGTAGGCGGACGGGGCTGCCGGTCGTGCGCCTGGCACGGATGGCGGGCCAGTTCGCCAAGCCGCGCTCGGCGATCGTCGACGCGGACGGCCTGCCGGTCTACCGCGGGGACATGATCAACGGCTTCGCCGCCGATCCCGCCGTGCGCGCGCCGGATCCGGAGCGGATGCTGCGCGCGTACGGTGCGTCGTCGGCGGCGATCGACTTCCTCCACACGGCGGGTGGCGGTCCCGTCTTCACCGCCCATGAGGCGCTGGTTCTCGACTACGAACGGGCGTTGCTGCGCCGGGGACCGAACGCCTGGCGGCACCCGTACAGTGGCTCCGCCCATTTCCTGTGGATCGGTGAGCGGACCCGCGACCTGGACGGGGCGCACATCGCCTTCGCCGAGCTGGTCGCGAACCCGGTCGGCGTGAAACTCGGCCCCCGCACCACGCCCGAGGAAGCCGTCGAATACGTGCGGCGCCTCGACCCGCACCGCGTGCCCGGCCGGTTGACGTTGATCTGCCGGATGGGTGCCCGGCACGTCCGCGACGTGCTGCCGCCCATCGTGGAGAAGGTATCCGCCTCCGGGCACGAGGTCGTGTGGCAGTGCGATCCCATGCACGGCAACACCATCACCGCGGCGACCGGGCACAAGACCCGCTACGTCGAGCAGGTCATGAATGAGCTGGCCGGCTACCTGGACGTCCACAAGGGACTGGGAACCTTCCCGGGCGGCGTGCACCTGGAGATGACGGGCGACGACGTCACCGAGTGCGTCGGTGGCGACGTCGCCGAGCCCGATCTCGGCACGCGCTACGAGACCGCGTGCGACCCGCGGCTGAACAGCCACCAGGCGCGGTCCCTGGTCGCCGGCATCACCCTCTAGTCCGGGCACGTGCAGCAGAGGCGAGCCACGCGGCAGGGCTTCGGGGCGCTCGCCGCCGAGTGAAGTCGCCGCCCGACCGCCACCGTGGCCTCGAGGTCCGCGCAGGAGGCCGACCAGGCGTCGAGACCCGCCGCGGCGAACACACCCCGGCTCAGCGGGCCCTGATCGGCGCTGGTCTCGACCAGTACATGGCCGCCGGGGCTCAGCCATTCCGCGGCGCCCGCGGCGACCCGGCGCTGCACCGCGAGGCCGTCGGAGCCGCCGTCGAAACTGCGGTGCGACTCGTACTCGCGAGCTTCGGTCGGCAGGGTGCCGATATCCGCCGTCGGCACGTACGGAGCGTTGGCGACGATCAGGTCGACGCGGCCGCGCAGCCCCTGCGGGAGCCCGGCGTAGAGGTCGCCCTCGTGGACGTACGCACGGCTCGCGAACAGGGCGAGGTTGCGGCGCGCGTACGCGGTCTGCACGGGATCGATGTCGACGGCGTGGATCTCGGCGCGCGGCAGTCGCACGGCGAGGGTGGCGGCCAGCGGCGCGGCACCGCAGCACAGCTCCACGATCACCGCCGCGTCCCCGCCGACCTGGACGGCCTGTTCCGCAAGGAATTCGGTGCGGCGCCGCGGCACGAACACGCCCGGGGCGACGGCGATCCGAAGCCCGCAGAACGCGGCCCAGCCGACGATGTGCTCCAGTGGTTCGCCGGCGCAACGCCGGGCCACCATGTCGTGGACGAGCTCCGCACAGCGGGCGGGGTCGCCCGCACGTTCCGCGGCGTCCAGGATCAGCTCGGCCTCTTCGGCGGCGAACACGCAGCCGGCGGCGTGCAGGGTCGCGACGACAGAGCCGAACAGGGCGCCGCCGAGAGAGGTGCGGGAAGAGGTTTCAGTTGCCGCGCAGGCGGCGTGCACGAGGGTTTCGCTCAAGACGGACCTTCCGGAAGTGAGTCCCGACCGTTACAGCGTTGATGGGTCTCACCTCCTCGGGTCTGTCGCCGCCAGATGCCGGCGAGTGCAAGCGCAACCATAACCGATCCCGCCGCGTGTGCACACGCCGTCGGCGGCGGTATCGGTTGTCCGCCGGTCAGCGGAAGGCCGGGATGCCGGTCACCGCCCGGCCGAGGACCAGCTCGTGAACCTCCTCGGTGCCCTCCACCGTGAGGACGGCCTCGAGGTTGGTCATGTGCCGCATCACCGGGTGCGCGAGGGTCAATCCGCCGGCGCCGAGCATCGTACGGGCACTGCGGGCCACCTCGATCGCCGAGCGGGCGTTCGCCAGCTTGCCGAGGCTGATCTGCTCCGGCGTCAGGGTGCCGGCCCTCTTGAGCCGGGCCAGCCGCAGCGCGGTCAGACTCGCGTGGGTGATCTCCACGACCATGTGGGCGAGCTTGCGCTGCGACAGCTGGAAACCGGCGAGCGGCCGCCCGAACTGCTCGCGCCTGCCGGTGTGGTCCAGCGCCGAGGCGTAGCAGGTTCGTGCCGCGCCGATCACGCCCCAGAGGATGCCGAAGCGGGCCTCGTTCAGGCACGACAGCGCCGGACCCAGTCCCGGCGCCCGGCCCAGCACGGCCGAGGACGGCACGCGGACGTCCTCGAGGAAGATGTCGGTGCTGAGCGAGGCGCGCAGCGAAAGCTTGTCGGTGATGACAGTGGACGAGTAGCCGGCTGTCTCCGTAGGCACCAGGAAGCCCCGGATGCCCTCCTCCTCGGTCGCCGCCCAGATGACGGCGACGTCGGCGGTGGTGCCGTTGGTGATCCACGTCTTCGCGCCGTTCAGCACCCAGTCGGCGCCGTCGCGGCGGGCGACCGTACGCATCGACGCGGGGTCGGAACCGGAACCCGGCTCGGTCAGCCCGAAACACCCGAGCGCCTCGCCGGTCGCCAGCCTCGGCAGCCATTCCTGCCGCTGCTCCTCGCTGCCCCAGCGGTGGATCGCGAACATGGCCAGCGATCCCTGCACCGACACGAGGCTGCGCAGGCCGGAGTCCACGGCCTCCAGTTCACGGCAGACCACCCCGTAAGCGGCGGGGGAGGCACCGGCGCAGCCGTAGCCGGTCAGCTGCATTCCGAAAAGGCCGAGCGCGCCGAGTTCCTTGGCGATGTCACGGGGCAGTTCTCCGCGCGCGTACCACTCGTTCACCTGCGGCAGGAATTCCGTCGTGGCGTGGGCGCGAACGGTGTCCCGTACATTTCTTTCCGCGTCGTCGAGTTCGTCGTCGAGGGCGAGGAAATCGTGGGGGTCGAGCTGTTTCATGGCCTCAACTCTCGGCGTCAGATTCGGGTGATGGTCGCGAGCCAGGCCTGGACGCCCTCGGGATTGTTGTTGTTGTCCATCGTCGCCGGATCGATGGAGTCGATGCGCCATCCGTCCGCGAAGCTCGTGCGGATCTCGTCCTGGCTGACCCTGCGCGGCCCGTTGCCGGGCGGCTGGCGGTCGCTGAAGCAGAGCAGGAACAGGCGGCCCTCCGGCGCCATCACGGTGGACAGGCTGTCGACATAGCGGGCCCGCTCCTCGTCGCTGAAGACATGGAACAGCCCGGAGTCGAGCGCGGTGTCGAACTGTTCGCCGAGCTCACCCAGCTCGAAGGCGCTGCCGACCACGAACCGGGCCGGCAGCCCGCGCTCCTCGGCCTTGCGCCGGGCGATGGCGATGGCCGCCGACGCCGGGTCCACTCCGACCGCCGGCAGGCCCAGGGCCGCCGCCATGAGCGCGTGCTCACCGGTGCCGCATCCGGCCTCCAGGACCCGGCCGCGCAGGGCCCCCGATCGGGCGATCCGGAGCAGCGCCGGCTGGGGGCGGCCGGTGTCCCAGGGCGGCGTACCGGCGTACTGGGCGTTGAAGTGCTCCGGGGTGAGCCTGCGGCTGAGCCGGCGCGCCAGCATCTCCAGGGTCGTGACCAGATCCTTGAGCTGATCGGCCTCCTGGATGCCGGCCGCCTCCGCCAGCTTGCCGTCGACCGTCGCGGCGGCCCGGTCCGCGGCGCCGTGGCGAGGCACAGGGCGCACCACCGTACGTTCCGGGGCAGCCGGGTCCACGGTGGTCGCCAGAGCACCGGCGGCTCGCAGGGTGGCGACGGACGCCTCGATGTGGCCGGCCGGGAACCCGGTGCGCTCGGTGATCTCCGTGATCGACGTCCCTGGGTGGGAGAAGACGTCGGTCAGGACATGACGCACTCCGATGGGGAGCCGGTTGATGCCCGTCGGGTCGGGAATGGCGTCCTCGCCGATCTTCATCAGCTTGCGCCCCAGGTCGTATAGCTCGAAGCCGTCCATGGTGGGTCATCGTCGCCGCCCGCGTGAGGGGGCGCCATCCCGCATGTTGACGGTGCGCCGGCCGCATCGGCGTCACTAGCAGAGTGAGGGATGCCGGTCCCGTCTCCCTCCGATCTACCGTGACGGCCGAGACAGCGCCATTCGATGGCCGTACGAGGGAAGTGATCTTCTTGACGTTGACCCAGAGCCAGCGGTCATTGCCCAACTTTCTCGCCTACCTCGACGGGCTGCGCGAGCGCGGAATGGTGCACTACGACGACAAGATCCAGGCCTGGCAGGTGCTCGGGTACCACGACGTCGACCAGGTCCTGAGGGATCCGGCCACCTTCTCCTCGGACGTCGCCGCGCTGGCTCCGAAGCAGAAGGACTTCGACCTCTTCAAAAAGGGCAACTTCGTCCGGATGGACGAGCCGGAGCACCGCAAGCTGCGGACTCTGGTCAGCCAGGCGTTCACCCCGAAGGTCATCGCGAGCCTCGAACCGCGCATCGAGGAGGTGACCCGGGAAATGCTCGACAAGGCGGACGCCGCCGGGGACCGGTTCGACCTCATCGAGGAGCTCGCGTACCCGCTGCCCTTCATCGTGATCGCCGAGCTGCTCGGCTTTCCCGCGTCCGACCAGGCGGTGGTCCGGCGGTGGTCCGACACGTTCTTCGAGCGGCACAACACCGACCCCGAGGAGTCGATGCAGAAGCTCGGCGAGAAGGCGGTCCAGACCGTCGCTCCGATCCTCGGCGAGCTGAACGCCCACATCCTCGAGCACGTCCGCAGGATCCGCGCCAACCGCGGTGACGACCTCACCAGCAAGCTGATGGCGGTCGAGGTCGACGGGGAGCGGCTCGACGACGAGGAGATCGTGGGCTTCATCGGCCTGCTGCTGCTCGCCGGCCACGTCACGGCGACGTCCACGCTGGGCAACACGGTCCTCGCCCTCGACGAGAACCCCGAGGCGATGACTCGGCTGCGGTCCGACCTGTCGCTCGTACCGTCGGCGATCGAGGAGTCGATGCGTTTCCGGCCGCCCTTCCCGCGTCTGGGCCGGACGGCGACCTGCGACACCGAACTCGGCGGCCAGAAGATCAAGGCCGGCGACGCCGTCCTGGTGTGGCTGACCACCGCCAACCGTGATCCGGAGGTCTTCGCCGACCCGAACCTGTTCGACATCACCCGTAAGCCCAACCCGCACCTGACCTTCGGGCACGGCATCCACTTCTGCCTCGGCGCACCGCTGGCCCGGCTGGAGGTGAAGGTCGCACTGCGCATCCTGATGGAGCGCTACAGCGACATCCGGATCGCCGACGACGCGCCCGTCGAACTGCGCAATCCCTGGGCCATGATCGGCGTCAACAAACTCCCCGTCGAGGTCCGCCGATCCTGATGCCCCCGAGGCACGTGACCGCACGACACCACTTATCCGCCGATCGGAGAACCTCGATGGAGCAAACGTCCCTGACCATCGTCCCGCAGGACAGTACCGATCCCCGCGAGATCTTCGCGACCGAGACCGCCCGACTGTCCGCGCTGGCGCCGAAGCTGTCCGCGGTGCTGACGGAGATGGAGAGCGTCGCGCGGGTCGAGGAGATCCCGATCATCGGCCGTTTGGAGGGCGCCGTCCTGCGCATGCTGGCGGGGCTGCACTGCCGGCCCGGTGCCCGCATCCTCGACATCGGTACGGCCATCGGCTACTCGGCCCTGTGGCTCGCCGACGCACTCCCGGCGGGCGGCCGGATCGTGAGCATCGAGATCGACCCCGAGCGTGCCGCCCGCGCCGAGGACTACATCGCCCGCGCCGGTTACGCGGACCGCATCCAGGTGATGGTCGGTGACGCGTTCGAGCTCATCCCGCAGCTCGGCACGTTCGACCTGATCTTCCAGGACGTGATGAAGCACCGGTACTTCGGCAGCGACGCCTTCCTGGCGCTGGACCTGCTGAAGCTCAGCACGTCGCACCTGGCCGGCAACGGCATCATGATCATCGACAATGCGTTCTGCGGCGGCAAGGTCTTCGAGACCGACGACGCTCACACGCTCAACCAGGTGATCGGGGTCCGCAACCTGAACGAGGCGCTGGCGAACGACCCGGCCTTCCAGAGCGTGATCGTGCCGCTGCGCGACGGGCTGTGGGTGGCGCGACGGGTCGACTGATCCCTCGACGACGAAGACGACGACGCGGCCGGGCGGCATCGCCCGGCCGTTTCGTCGTTTCAGCGGTGCAGCAGCTCCACGGCGCCGCCCAACCGTTGCGCACCGATTCCCTCGAACAACGCCCTCGCCGCGGCGTTGCGGTCGTCCACCTCGATGGATACCGAGCCGACCCCGGAGCGGTGCAAGGAGCCGAGCATCTCGGCCAGCATCGCCCGGGCCACCCCCCGGCGCCGGTACGCGGCCCGGACCGCGACCAGCCCCAGCCGGTGCCGGCGCGGCACGGCGGCGACCCGGGTCTGCCCGATGTACTGCCCGTCCTGCACGGCGACCACGTACGCCGACGGGTCCACCACGCCGAGCTTCCCGTCCGGCCGGGCCAGCATCTCCACCGGCATGGCCTGCCAGCCGACCGTGGCGTTCACCTCTTCGCGCACCACGCGATCGAGCTCGGCGAGCGGCTCCTCCTCGGCCCGCCCCAGCGGCAGGATGGTCACGCCGGGCGGGGGCGAGACGGCGCCGAGGCCCGTGCGGGCGGGGTCGGTCGGTACGGCGTACACCCGCTCCTGCCGGCAGACCACGAAGCCGGCGCCGCGCCACCGTTCCTGAGCGTCGCGGTCGTCCTCGTCCACCACCGTGTAGACCGTTCCCGGAAGGTCGGCGAGCATCGTGGCGACCAGCTGGTCGAAGACCTCGTCCCGCCAGGAGTCGACGCCGAGGAACACCCGCCCGTCCGGGCGGCGCAGCGCATCGCCACGTCCCACGACCTCGTCGTCGTCCAGCGCGTGCCAGCGCAGGCCCTCGACGATCCGGTTGATCACCACAGCGTCCTTGTTCACGCCCCTGAGTTTAGTGGCCGGTGCCGGACTACTCGGCCAAGGGATGTCCACGGCGGACGGCCGACCTACGGTGAACGACATGGCCGATGCGTCCGACCACCTCGTGCTCCGCAACGACGAGGGACAGTACTGCCTCTGGCCCGGATATGCCGACGTGCCCGCCGGTTGGCGCGTGGTGTCCGGACCCGGCAGCCGTCCCGCCTGCCTGGCCTTCATCGAGCGGTCCTGGACCGACATGCGTCCGGTGACCGCCCCGACTCCCGCCGCCAGGTGACCGCGCTGCCGCTGGCGGGTGTCACGGTCGTGGCGCTCGAGCAGGCGGTCGCCGCGCCGATCGCCACCCGGCACCTGGCCGACCTGGGCGCCCGGGTCGTCAAGGTGGAGCGGCCCGACGGCGGCGACTTCGCCCGCCGCTACGACCACGTCGTGGGCGGCCTGTCGAGCCACTTCGTCTGGCTGAACCGCGGCAAGGAGTCGCTCACCCTCGACCTCAAGAAGGCCGACGGGCGGCGGGTCCTGCGCGATCTGCTGGCGGGCGCGGACGTCTTCGTGCAGAACCTCGCGCCCGGCGCCGCCGACCGCCTCGGACTCGCGGCCGACGTGCTGCGGGCCCGGCACCCGCGCCTGGTCACCGTGGACATGAGCGGGTACGGCTCCACCGGGCCGTACCGCAACAAGCGCGCGTACGACATGCTCGTCCAGTGCGAGTCCGGGCTGGCGTCGGTCACCGGGCCACCGGAACAGGCGGCGAAGGCGGGCATCCCGGCGTCCGACATCGCCGCGGGCATGTACGCGCTGTCGGCCACGCTGGCGGCGCTCGTGAGGCGGGCGAGCAGCGGCGAGGGCAGCGCCATCGAGATCTCGATGTTCGAGGCCACCGCCGAGTGGATGGGATACCAGCTGTATTACACGCAGTGCGCCGGGCAGGCGCCGCAGCGGGCGGGCCTGTCGCACCCGAGCGTGGCGCCGTACGACGCCTATCCGACCGCGGACTACCACGAGGTCCTCATCGGGGTGCAGAACGACCGCGAGTGGGCCCGGTTCGCCTCCGGCTTCCTGGAACGGCCCGAGCTGGCGGACGACCCCGAGTGGGCCACCAACGTCGCCCGGGTGCGCCATCGGCGGGTGGTCGACGCGCTCGTCGCCGGGCGTACGGCCACGCTGGGCGCCGAGGAGATCATCAAACGGCTGGACGCCGTCGACGTCGCGTCTGCTCTGCTCAAGGGCGTACCGGAGCTGCTGACGCACCCGCAGCTCGCCGCCCGGGACCGCTGGCGGACGGTGCAGACGCCGTCCGGCGAGGTGCGGGGACTGCTGCCACCGTTCACGTTCGCCGGCGTGGAACTGCCGACCGGTCCCGTGCCGGCGCTGGGGGAGCACACCGCGGAGGTGCTGTGCGGGCTCGGTTACACGCCGGACGAGATCAAGGAGCTGGCCGCACTCGGCGCGGTGTGACGTCACCCTCAGCCGATCGAGGGACTTGCCGGGTCGCCTATCCTTGCCGCCGTGTCCAGCACTGAACGCTCCTCCGGACCGGGCCCCGGCGGCAAAGTCGCCCGGGCCGCCCTCGGCCTGATCGTCGTCGCGGCGGCGGCCGGCGTCGTCACCTACCGGATCGGGCTCTGGCGGCCCAGCGGGCCGGCCGACCCGCCGGCCAAGGTACGGCCGGTGGCCGAGCCGGTGGCCGCGACCGGAAAAACGGTCACGATCCTGGCAGCCGGCGCGATCCTGCCCGGTCCGGAAGTCTGGGACCAGGCGCGCCGCGACGGCGGCGGCATCTTCGACTTCGCGCCGATGATGGCCGGCGCGAAGAAGACCGTCTCCGCCGCCGATCTGGCCCTCTGCCACCTCGGCACGCCGCTCGCCGCCGAGGGACCGTTCTCCGGGCCGCCTCGATACGTCGCGCCGGCGGGGGTCGCCAAGGCCATCGCCGACACCGGCTTCGACGGCTGTGCGACCGCCTCCGAGGACGCGCTCGACCGGGGTCCGGCGGGGCTGGCCCGCACCCTGGACGCGCTGGACCAGGCGAAGGTGGGCCATTCCGGCACGTACAAGAGCAAGGCGCAGTCGCAGAAGCCCCGGCTCTACACCGCCAACGGGGTCAAGGTCGCGCACCTGAGCTACACCCTCACCCTGAACGGCGGGAAGCTGCCGGCGGAACGCGACTGGTCGGTCGCCCGCGCCACGGAGGAGAAGGTCCGCAACGACGCCCGGGACGCCCGGCAAGCCGGCGCCTCGATCGTCGTGGTGAGCATCGACTGGGGCTCCGAGACGGAGCACGAGCCGGACGTCGACCAGCAGGAGCTTGCCCGTGCGATCGCCACGATGGACGACGTGGACGTCGTCTTCGGCTTCGGGGCGCACGTGGTCCAGCCGGCCGAGCGCATCGGCGACAAATGGGTTCTTTACGGACTCGGTGACTTCCTCTCGCGCCATCCGCAGCCGGTCAACGGAAACCGGGAGGGGACCATGATGCGTGTCACTTTCTCGGCCGGCGAGCAGGGCGACGGGTGGAAGGTTCGCGCCGTCGAGGCGCTGCCCACCTTCATCGACCTCAACCCCGGGATCCGCGTCGTCGATCTCGAGCAGGCCCTCGCCGATCCCGGCGTTCCCGCAGGTCGGCGGCGGATCTACGAGGCGGCGGTGGACCGGATCGAAAGTCACGTCCTGAACCGTGGAGCTGCGGGGACCGTGCTGAAGGTCCGCGCTACCTCGAGGTAACAAAAATCTTCCGAATCCGTCCCTTACCACGACGAGCTGCGCATTTCGAGGTGCCACGCCGAGGGTCTGCGTTGTTATAGTCCCGTGCGCATCGCGGATGCCGGCAACACCAATCGGGGAGTGAAGCCGGCCCATCGCCCCCGCATTCCTCCACTCCCCGAGATGGGGCGGGGACCTGCTTTGACCGCGGTTGACATCCGTGAGGCGTCACCGAACGGGCCGGAGACGCACGTCCTCTCCACCGATCAGCTCGTCACCTGGCGCTGGCGGGCACTCACCCAGCAGCTGCCGACGGCCGGCTTCCCGGCCGGCTCCCAGGCACCGACGCTGGTCTACCTGTGGACGACCATGCTCGTCGTGGCGGTCGCCGTCCTCGGCTTCGCGGTGTTCGACCGCGACGACGTGCCGACGGCCGTGCTCGACTCCCAGCAGGACCTCATGGTCAAGGTCTCGCGCAGCCTGACGCTCAGCCTGATCGCCGCCGACGACGCGTTCGACCAGACCGCGGACGCGCTGCGCGGCGGGGCGCCGGCCACGACCGCCACCATCGGCCGGCTGGCCGGCGACGAGGCCTCCTGGGCCGGCGTGGCGGTCATCCAGCCCAGCACCCGCAAGATCGTTGCGGCCAGCGCCCAGGCCGTGCCGCTCAACCTGATCCCCGGCGGGGGATTGCCCGAGGGCAACTCGCCGGTGATGACCACCGACGGCCCGGCGGTCATCCGCGCCGTCACGGTCGGCCAGGACCGCATGCTCATCGGCCTGCAACCGTTGCTGCTGCGCAGCCTCCGGCTCAACCCCGACGGCAAGCACGGGGTGTACGTCCTGACCCGCGCCGGCGACGCGTACCTGACGCAGGGTGTGGACGCCGTGCCGGCCGGCTTCCGGAAGCAGCTCTTCGAGGACCTGCCGCACATCAACAACAGCCGCAGCGAAGTGGTGCGGGTCAAGGAGTGGTCCGGACAGGCACTCGTGGTGTCGGGCGCGCCGGTGGGGGACACCGGGTTCGTGGTGGCCTCGGTCATCGTCGCCGACGTCACCGCGGGCACGTCGCTGTTCCACGGGCTCGTACTCGCGCTCGTCGTGGCGTTGTCGACGCTTCTGGCGTACGTCCTCATGCGCGCCTCCCTGGTCAAGCCGCTGCAACACCTCCTGCACCAGGCAAAGCTGGACGCCTGCGGGGCGATCACCAAGGACCGTCGCGCGCTGCGGATCCGCGAGGGATCGCAGGTGGCGCAGGCGCTGGCCGTCTCGTCCGGGAACCGCCTGCGTGCCAACAAGTGGCGGCCGACAGTCCTCCAGGGCCTGCTGGTCGCCGCGCTCGTGGCGCTGCTCGGGCCCGCCTTCGCGGTGGCGGTGGCCGTGACCCAGCCGCGCGCCACCGTGCCGGTCCAGCTCAACCGGGACGAGGAGAGTCGGGTCGAGGCCATCAGCAGCACCCTGGGCAACGCGCTCAGCAGCGGGCTGCAGACGGTGGAGCACCTCAGCCGTACCCAGGCCACCACGGCCGGCGACCCGGTCGTGGCGGCGCTCAAGGAGGCGCTGGCCGACAACCACCGGCTGCGCGGGATCTACCTCGTCGCCGCGGACGGCAAGCCGGAGTCGTCGGCCGGGCGCCCGTCGCTGCGCGCGGCCCAGCCGCTGCCCGGCCAGGGCGGGGTGGTGCTGGACCCCGTGGTCAACCGCCTGCCGGTGCTGTACGCCTACCGGGTGCGCGGCGACGGCCGGGCGTTCGTGGCCGAGTTCGACATCGACTACCTGCTCGGCCTGATGCGCAGCGCCGACGGGCGCGCCGTGGTGGCCGACCCCGAGCTGCGCACGATCCTGGACTCGGAGGGATACCGCGCCTTCCAGCCGTTGCGGGACCCCACCGTGCGGGAGGCCGCGGTCGCCGCCCTCTCCGGCGACACCATCTCCCGCTCGAAGGACGTGGACGGCCGGCCCGCCCTGGTGGCCGGCGCGGCGGTCACCAACCCGGACGTGGCCCACCTGGAGTGGGTGGTGGTGCTGGACCGCAACGCCAACACCCTGCAGCTGCCGAGCATGCTGGAGCGGCGCTGGGCGTTGCTGACGGCCGCCGCCGTGGTGGCCATCCTGGTGGTCTCCCTGATCTGGATGTACTTCATCTTCGTGCGCCCGCTGCGCCGCCTCGCCAACGCCTCGGCCCGGATCGTCGAGGGCGACTTCGACGAGCCCGTGACGCCGCAACGCCACGACGATGTCGGGGCCATCGCGATGTGCCTGGAGATCTGCCGGCAGGTCCGGCACACGGGCTCGGCCCGCTTCGGCGGCGCGGTCCGGTTGCGCGGCTCCGCCGCCAACTTCACGGCGGTGCTTCCCCGGCCCCGCATTCCGAACCAGCGCGAGCGCTGAGGAAGGGGCCGGCCATGTGGTACCTCTACACCGTCTTCACGCTGTGCTGCCTCGCCCTGGTCGTCGCGGGCGTGATCGAGCAGCGCAACCACGAGCGCAACCTGAAGACGATCCCGCACCGGGTGCTGGTCAACGGCATCCGCGGCAAGAGCTCGATCACCCGCCTCTGCGCCGGCGCGCTGCGCGGCGGTCACCTCCGCGTGATCGCCAAGACCACGGGCACCGCGGCGCGCTTCGTGTTCCCGGACGCCACCGAGGAGCCGGTGCACCGCAAGTTCGGCATCGCCAACGTGGTGGAGCAGATCGGCATCGTGCGCCGGGCGGCCGTCTACCACCCGGACGCGCTGGTCATCGAGTGCATGGCGGTCATGCCCGCCCTGCAGGAGATCAACCAGAGCAAACTGATCAAGTCGGACATCGGCGTGCTCTGCAACGTCCGCGAGGACCACCTGGCCGAGATGGGCCCGACCCTCGACGACGTGGCGCGCTCGCTGAGCAAGTCCATGCCGGTCGGCGGCATCTGTGTGACGGCCGAGAAGGAACGTCTGCACATCCTGCAGGAGGAGGCGGACAAGCGGCGCTGCCGGCTGATTGCCGTGGACCCGGAGTCGGTGCACGACGAGGAGATGCGGCAGTTCGGCTGGATCACCTTCAAGGAGAACGTCGCGATCGCCCTGGCCGTGGCCGAGCTGCTCGGCGTCGACCGGGCCAGCGCCCTGCAGGGCATGTGGGACGCGCCGCCCGACCCGGGCGTGCTGTCGGTCTCCCGGGTGCGTCAGGGCACCAAGCGGGTCGCCTTCGCGAACGTCTTCGCCGCGAACGACCCCGAGTCCACCCTGATGAACATCCGGCAGCTGGAGAGCCAGCGGCTGATCGGGCGCCCGCTGGCCATGCTGATCAACTGCCGTCCCGACCGGGTGGAACGCAACGGCCAGATGGGCACGCTCGCCGGCGAGGTCGCCCCCGACCGCGTGATCCTCATCGGGGAGCCGACGCGCAGCGCCAAGGTCGCCGTGCCCGACGCGCTGCAGTCCCGGGTGGTCGACCTCGGCGGAAAGCTCCCGCCGGAGCGGCTGCTGGAGGAGGTGCTGCACGCGGTGCCCGACCTCGGTTCGATCGTGGCCGTCGGCAACATCCACGGCCAGGGCGAGGTGCTGCTGCACGAGCTCGGTTCGCTCCCCGGCTGGACCTCCGGCGAGACCCACGACGCGCACGAACCCCGTATCCCCGCCCAACGGCAGACAGGAATCCTACGATGATCTTGGGCGGCGAGCTCAGCGCGCAGCTCACCACCGCGAGCCTCGGCATCGGGCTCGTGTTCGCGCTGCTGTGCTATCTCACCACCAACCTGTCACCGGGCGGCATGATCACCCCGGGGTGGATCGCCCTGGCCCTCATCGAGGACCCGCCGCAGGCCGCCGTGATGCTCGTGATGACCGTCGTGACGTACGTCCTGACCCGGGTCATGCAGCGCTTCGTGATCCTCTACGGCAAGCGGCTGTTCGCGGCCATCGTGCTGCTCAGCGTCTTCCTGCAGCTCACCCTCTTCGTCCTGGTGCAGCGCGACCTGCCGCTGCTGTTCGCCCACCAGACCCTGGGCTTCGTCGCCCCGGGCCTGATCGCCTACCAGCTCGTCCGCCAGCCGCCGAAAGCGACGATCCTCGCGACCACGATGGTGACCGGCCTGACCTACGCGGTCGCCATCACCGGCATCATCGCGGGCTTCGTCCCGGCGACCTGACCCTGGAGACAGACCGAGTATGCGCATCTCGCACCGCACCTCCGCCCCGCTCGCCGTGGCGGGCGTCGTCCTGCTGCTCGGCGCCGGCGCCGTGGTGTTCGGCGGCTCCCGGCTCGCCCTCGCGCACCAGCGTGAGATCAGCATCGGGGCCTCCGCCGGGACGGGGAAGGAGACGACCTCCGCCCTGCTCGCCGACTACGTGCTGCGCAGGAAGTCCGACCCGGACCGCACGGAGATCCTCACCAAGCAGGGCAAGCTCGTCGCGGTGATGACCGACGGCGCGCGCACCGCGCACCTGCAGGGCCCGCAGCGCACCATCGCGGAACCCCGGTTCACCGCAGCCAAAATCACCACGACCGAATGGGTACGGCTGGCACCGAAGCCATGGACCGCAGCCGCCGCGAACGAGGAGTGGTTCGCCACCTGGTTCACCAAGGCGCTCGCCGACAAGTCGCCGGACATTCTCGGCATCGCCATGCAATACATGTACGGCGCACCGCCGAAGAAGGACGCCGAAGGCAAGCAGTACAGCGGCGACGCCTCGTTCGGTCCGCTCTCCGACATCGACCCGGACGGCCGTGCCGAGAACTCCGACTTCTACGACTATCTGGGCGTCCCGTGGGAGTTCCCGGACGGCGTCAAGGAGAAGCCGTCGGAGACGCACCGGCTGAGCCTGGACTGCTCCGGCTTCATCCGCATGGTGTACGGCTACCGCAGCGGGTATCCGCTGCTCGGCGTCGGCGTCGGCATCGAGCCGGGGGAGAAGCGCCAGCAGGAGATCGCCCGTACCGTCAAGCAGCCGGGCCTCCCGCGCTCGGCGTGGGCGATCGCCGACTTCGGGCCGGGCGTCCAGCTGATGCCGAACACCGGCAAGCGAGCCGCGAACATCGACCGGCTCCTGCCCGGTGACCTGCTGCTGTTCAACGCGGGCCCGGTGCAGAACAAGCACATCGAGCACTCCGGCCTCTACCTGGGCGTCGACGACCGCGGCCACCGCCGCTTCATCTCCAGCCGCAGCCAGGCGAACGGCCCGACGATGGGCGACCTGCACGGCGAATCCATCCTCGACGGCTCCGGATTCTGGGCGATCCGCCTGCGGACGGCCCGCCGCCTCTGACGCGCCGCCGCGTCGCCTCCGGCGGGCCTCACCCGTTCGCCTCTGACGCCGTGTCGCCGCCTGGAACCTCACCCGTTCCAGGCGGCGACGACGGCGTCCTGGACCAGCTGCCGGCCGTTCTGATCGCGGCGCAGCCCCCAGCCGAGCTCCAGGTGAACGAACTCCGCACCGTGCTCGGCGGCGGCCGTACCCTGGACGTTCGTCGTGCCCTCGAGACCGACGCAGTGCGACACCCAGGCCCGGCACACCCGAAGCTCCTCGCCCTTGAGCTCCCGCGCGATCCGCGCCGCTAGCTCGTTCTGCGGGCCCGAGCCGGTGGACACCACGGCGTCGGCGCCCGGCAGGCTCTTGTCGGCGAACCCGTGCAGCTGCAGCTGCGGCACGGAGCGTGCGGCGAGCTCCTCGCTGAAGACCTGGAACATCGACCGGTCGTTGTGCGCCACGTCCGCGTCGTCCCCCGAAGCCTGACGGTGCGCCCCGGCGATCAGCATCGCGCTGCCCGGAAGCCGGCGGAACAGATCCAGGCCGAGCTTCTCGGTGTTCAGGTCGTAGGCCGGATGCGGCACCTCGATCACCGACCTGATCGGTACGGACGGCTCGACGAGCAGCCCACCCCAGCCGGTGTCCCCGTCGGCCCGGTAGAACGTGAACTTCCGCCCGTCGGCGGTCTGGACACCCTTGACGGCCCGGTAACCGATGCCGCCCAGCAACCGGGCGGGCGGATCCGTATCCCCGTCGATGAGCTGGCCGATGGCCTCGCGGGCGGCCTGACGCTCGGCCTTGCGCGGATCGCGATAGGCCCCGTCGGGCGAGAGCGACCCCACCAGGGTCGCGATCATGACGTCGAGGTCCCGCTGATCGTCGCCGTCCCCGCCGCTACGCGAGCAGCCCAGGGTAGTGGCGGCGACCGCAGCGACCAGCAACCCTGCGACGGCCCGCCGCCGCGTCGTCCGGTGGCGGGGAAACGGCACGGCGGCGAGCCTATCCGACCAGATCAACGACCCCCAGCCTTGTGACCGGCCCCACTCACCGGCCGCGCAGCACGGCGACGCCCTCACCGCTGAGGTCGTCCAGGGCAGCCTGGCGTCCGGTCATCGCCATCACCAGGGCGACCATGGGCCCGGCGGCCTCCGGGCCCGTACCGTGCCGCCAGGCGCTGTCGGTGGCGGTGAGGGTGACCCCGGCGATGCGGCTCTTGGCGCCGATGAGGAGATCACTGCCCTTGTAGAAGTCGGCAACCGCGACCAGATGCTCGACCGGGTGCTCCCGATAGCCGCCCAGGGCGCGGAACACGTCCTCCCCGTGCACGATCGTCTCGCCCAGCCAGGACATCGTCGGCCCGGGCGGTCCCGTACGCGCATCGACCCGCCCCCGCAGCGCCTCCACAAGCTCAGCGTCGGTGCGACCGGCGGTGACGGCGGCGATCTCCTTGCGCACCATCGCATCGAACCGGAAGCCGCTGCCGATCAGCTTGGCGAAGAAGCGAGGCGGCGTCATGGACGCCGTGGCGATCAGGTGGCCGACGACGTCCCGGACGGCCCATCCGGAGCACAACGACGGCCGCTCCCAGGCCGGTGGCGGGAGCGCGGCCAGCGCCTCGACCAGCGCCGCCCGCTCGGTGCGGATCATCTGCCAGGTGTCCATCGTGGGCTCCGTCCCCGGTGCGGCGATCAGGTGGTCTCGAGCAACGCCTTGATACGGGCCAGGTCGGCGCGGTTGGCACGGCGCATCGCCGCCACCATGACCGGCGCGGCCACCCGGGAGAACCCGGACGGTTCGCCGCGATTGCGCAGCGTCATCCGCGTGCCCCCGCCGTCGGCCGGTTGCCAGGTGTAGGTGGTCTCCATCGGGAAAGGCCCCTGCGCCGTCCGCATCACCAGCCGCGCCCCGGGCTCGTACTCCACGATCTCGTAGGTGTAGCACAGGGGGCGGCCGAGGAACTGCGCCTCGAAGGCCACCTTGCTGCCCACGCTCAGCGGCGGGTCGGTCACCCACTCCACCGAGGTGATGTTGGCGTACCAGCGCGGCGCATTGTCGGGATCCGCCGCGTAGGCGGCCACCTCGGCCGGCCGCCTGGCGATCACCGTCTCGGTCAGCACGTCGACTGCCATCCCGCCTCCCTCGCCCGCCGATCCTATCGGCGTGACCTGGGCCGGGACCCCTGAACACGCAGGCTCGGCAGCCGGCCCGGATACTCTGCCCTGGCAGCTGCTTGTCCGGCACGACGACGGGAGCACGGTCCATGTCATACGTACGACGCTTCGACCACGTCGGCATCACGGTCGCAGATCTCGATGCGGTGACCGCCTTCTTCGTCGCGCTCGGCCTGGAGGTCGAGGGCAGAACGTTCGTCGAGGGCGAGTTCCTGGAAACCGTCTGTGGCATCCCCGACTCCCGCACCGAGATCGTCATGCTGAAGTCACCGGACAACGGCGCCCGCCTGGAACTCGCCCGCTTCGTCTGCCCCGACTCCGTGCCGGGCTCGCCGGCCGCCATGGCCAACGAGCTGGGCCTGCGCAACGTGTCCTTCGAAGTGACCGACCTGCAGGCCGCCGTCGACTGGGCGGCGAGCGAGGGCTACGGATTGGTCGGCGGCATCGGCGAGTACGAGGGCGCTTGGCGCATGGCGTACATCCGCGGGCCGGAGGGGCTCATCGTCTCGCTGGCCGAGCGCCTCGGCTGAGCCGGCATTCCGGCCGGCGACGACCTCGGCGAGTGCACCGCAGCCGGCCGAGGCTCCCTGACATCATGACCGGATGCACCCGGCCTCGTACCCCCGCGCGGTCCTGCTCGAGAAGCAGGAGCCGGCGGCCACGGCATCCGCCGCCGCGCCTCTCCTTCGCCGGGTGCTCGATTCGCCGTTCGTCCAAGCGGCCAGTTACGCCGGCGCCGCCCTCTACTTCGTGCTTACGCTCATCTATGACCGCTACCTCGGCAAAGTGGGGCTGAACACCGGTGACGTGGGCTTGGACCGGGTGACCATGCTCGGCCGAGCGGCGGCCGGCATCGTCATCCTGCTCGGCCTGTCGGCCGTCATCTCGGCGTTCCGCGTCCTGTATGGGTCACTCTTCTGGCTGCTGGCCCTGGCCTACCAGAAACTTATCGCGCGGATGCGCCGCCTTGCCCGCGACGACCCGAAGCACGCTTCGGCGCTGGAGGCCTATGCACAAGTGCATTCCCTGCTCCGCAAGGTCGCTAAGTGGCTCGGGTGGACTCCCATCGGCTCCGCCCTGGTGGTGCTCACCGTGCAACCCGACCTGCTGTTTCCCTTCACTCGAAAAGCGATGATGAGAACCTTCGTCACCATCGCGTCGATGACCCTCGTCCTCGGAACGGTGTGGGCAACGGTGACTGTCTCCGACCGGGCCGACGATGCGGTGCAGGGCAAGCCGGTCAAGCCCCTGTCGGTACTGGGCCTGAACATCATCGACATCAACGCCATCCCCGTGCAGATCCGCTGGACGGGCTCGGGAACTGCGCCGAGCGAGCTGCTCCGGCCCGACCTGAAATACCTCGGCCGAAACAACTCGACCCTTCAATTCCGCACCGGCGGGACGACGATATCCGCGCCGGCTGCGAACATCATCGTCCTGTTCCCGGATTCTTAGCCCGGAACGGCGAGCGCCAGCGACGACCTCCGGCGGGCGGAGTGCTGCCGTACAAGCTCCGTAGAGCTTCCTCTCGGGGGACCGAAGTCACTTGGCCGCCCAGAAGGCCGTAGGGATGTCCAAAGGCTCGTAGGCGACCACCCCGTCACGACCTGACCGTCCACCTACGGCGTGCGGGGTCTACCTCGCGCATCTTATGAGCTGACGGCTTCAGTGCGCGCGGCGGTAGTGCATGGCGACCGCGCCGTTGCGGAGCGGCGCCGCCGAGAGCAGCTCGAGCCGGCGCGTGCCGGGCAGCCCGCCCTGGTACAGCGTCGGGCCATGGCCGGCGATCCGGGGATGGACGAGCAGCCTGTACTCGTCGATCAGGTCCAGCCGGTCGAGCTCGGTCGCGAGCTTGCCACTTCCGAGCAGGACCCCGTCCGGGGTCGCGTCCTTGAGCTTCTGCACGCCGTCGCGCAGGTCACCGGCGATGTGATGGCTGTTGCTCCACGGGAAATCCGTGCGCGTGGACGACACCACGTACTTAGGTTTGGCCTCCAGCTTGACCGCCCACTCGTGCAGTGCCGGCGGCGCCTCTTCGTCGCCGCGGGCGATGGTCGGCCAAGAGCTCTCCATCATCTCGTAGGTGACGCGACCCCACAGCATTGCGCCGCTCTCGTCCATGAGCCGGGTGAAGTAGGCGTGCGTCTCATCGTCGGCGACCCCCTCCTGGTGGTCGACGCAACCGTCCAGGGTGACGTTGAGGCTGAAGGTGAGAAGTCCCATGGTCGGCGAGTCTAGGGCGCCGGTGACGGCCGGACACATGAGTAAGGCCGCTGTGTCTGTCTGGCAGGTCAGCGGCCGGAAAGTCCTGGTGACCACCTTCCTGCTACCGGCGCTGAGACGCTCGACGGCATGAGGCGATCACGTCGTTTCTCTAGCCCTTGCGCATTCCTCGCGTACCTGATCGAGCACGGCGTTGTCAGATGCTAGGTCTGGGTGGCCGACTTGGTAATCGAGGTCAACAACGTGTTCGAGCTCGCGGATCGCCTCGTCCAGGTTGCCCTCCGCTCGATGAATCATCGCGATGTTGTACCTGGTGACCGCTTCGCCGGCGCGGTCGCCGACCTGCCGAAGGATGGGTAGGGCCTGCTGGTAGTAGGCCGGGGCCTGCTGGCGTTCGCCGAGCCGGTCGTGCGCGTGGCCGATGTTGTGGAGGGTGGTCGCTTCGCCGGCGCGGCCGTCGACCTCGCGGGTGATGGGCAGGGCCTGCTGGAAGTAGGTCAGGGCTTGCTGGCGGTCATCGAGCCCGTGGTACACGCGGCCGATGTTGTTGAGGGTGGCCGCTTCGCCGCCGCGGTCACCGACCGCGCGATATAGGCGCAGGGCCTGCTCGAGGTTGGTCAGGGCCTGGCGCGGTTGCCCGGTGGAGGATTGGGCCCAGCCCAGGTCGTAGAACGCGCTGGCGTCCGGGCCGAGAGTCAGCGTCGCACTCTCCAGGGCCGCGACGTCGGCGAACCATGACCTTTGCGTTAAAACGCTGGAGACCCGGTGGCCGACCTCTCGGGCGATGACCGGTTCGCGACCGGCTACCGCCGGCCGGTGCACCTCCACCGCCGGTGCGAGAGAGGTCATGACGCGGAGCCGGGCGTCGCCGGGTCGGTGATCCAGAGTTTGTGCAGAGATCGTGCGGCGGCGGCGCAGGCCTGGGTGTATTCGTCGTCGGTGAGCAGGGGGCGGATGAGGGGGCGCAGGACGTTGGAGACGTAGTAGCGGGGTCGGCGGGTCTCTGGGTCGATGCCTTCTTCGAGCAGGCCGAGCTGCGTGGCGCGGGTGACGTGGCGGGCGGTATCGGGGTGGTCGTGGATGGCATGGACGGTTTCGGCGGGAACCGGCAGTTCGACGACGTTGACTTTGGCGAGCATCTTCTGCAGGTCGGGGGCCTGGGAGCTGAGCAGGTTGGTGGCGAGGATGGTTTCTCGCCGGAATCGGTCGGCTTCGTTCTCGACCGCGGCGATGAGCCCGTCGACGTCGAGCGTGGTGTCGGCGACGATCCGGTCGAGCCAGTCAAGCAGGCGGGGGTTGCCGGCTGCGGCGTTGATGGCGCGGCCGCGGATGTCCGGATCGAGGGGTGAGCCGGGGCGTAACTTCGGCAGGTTGGCGATCTTCTTGGTCTGCTCGGTATCGGTCAGGGTTTCCAGCGACTCGACGACAACGCGGGTGGTGGCCGGTGCCGGGAACCGATAGCGGCTGGTGATGATGACCCGGCTGGGGCTGCCGGTGTCGCGGATGGCGGTGAGCAGGGCCGGGAGGATAGCGGCCATTTCGACGGAGAGCACGTGGCTGCCGTCGCGGGCGTCGAGGTTACCGTCCTCGAAGTCGTCGAACACGAACAGGCACGGCGTCTGCCCGAGAGGACCATCGGCGTCGAGCAGGTAGCGCAGGCGCCCGGCGAGCGGGAGTCGATCGTTGTCGAGCAACTCGGCAGCCTCGATCTGGTGTTCCGGAGCGGGGAACCGAATCTTGTCGGTGAGTCCCCGGAATTTGATCAGGTCGACGCGGCCGTACCAGACGGCGCGCTGGTGGGTGGGCATGCGTTCCAGTAATCGTGAGGCGAGGCTGCTCTTGCCCAGCCCACCCATGCCGTGCAGGACGAGGGCCTCGGCCGCACCGTCGCTACCGTGGGGTTGTTTGAGGGTCCGCAGGCAGCGCTGGATGACGCGCCGTCGCCCGACGAACTCGGCGCGGGCGGCGACCCGGGACAGCTGGGTTTTCGGGTCCAGGAATTCCTGGTCGGCGGCCCGGACCTGGATCCGTTTACGCCCCTTGGTGTGCAGGGGCGTCACCATCGGGGCGAGAGGGGAGCGGTCGGCGTAGACGCGCAGCAGGTGCCAGTTGCGGCTCTGCTGGGCGTACAGGTGTTGGCGGGCCTCCACGATGGCCCGGTCGAGGGGTTCCCCGTCGGCCAGTGCCCGGTAGAGTTCGGCGGCGAACTGGGTCGCGGAGACGTCGCCGACGGGCAATGCCCACCCCAGCACGGCGGGTGCCCCGGCGCGGACCAGGCTTTCGCTCATCGAGGGGAGCGTGCCGCCGTCGGGGGAGTTGCCTGTGAGGCAGCCGGAGACGAAGACCAGCCTTGGCCAGTGCCCGGCCATGGCTTGGGCGATCTGGTCGGCGGTGGCGTAGGCGAGCCCGCCGAATTCGTTCTCCACCAGAAAGGTGGGCTGCCCGCTGTCGATGGTGGCGTGGCCGCTCAGATGCAGGACGTCGAAGTACCCCTCACCGTAGTCGCGGCTGAGGAAACGCAGTCCTTCGAGGGTGCCGCTTTCTTCCACCACCAGGTCGGTACCGGTGCGGGAGGTCGCCGACAGGATGGCCGCCTCCTCAGCCTCGTAACTGAGGACAGGCTCGACGCCCTCCGGGGAGGTTGCCATGAACAGCACCCGCAGCGGCCGGTTTCCCGGCGTCACGGTGGCTGCGAGGGCCGCGTTGGTGCCGATGGCTCGAACCGGCAGCACCGGAGCCATGCTGGCCACGGTCAGGAATGAGCCGTCTCTGGCAAGCAGTTCCCAGGGCAGGTGCCGCAGCCGTTCGGCCGCCGTGATGCGCAGCGTGGTGCCGGCCGCATGGTCCAGGATCGGACCCAACCACCGTTCATCGCCGTCGAGGAAGCTGAACAGTTTCCTGCCGAGTTCGCCTAACTGCGATGACCCGAACACTCTCTGGGCGATCGCGTCCTGGCTGTAGTCATGCTCCACAGCCGAGATCAGGTGATCGAGAGTCGCCTTGTCCAGACCACGGGTCTTCGGTGTTCCATCACCCGCGGACAAACGCAGTTCGCAGTAGCTGGAACTCTGCTCGAAGATTTCCAGCTCGAAGGTGTTCATCTGGTTCATGTGCGGGTTTCCGCCTCAGCGGTGCGACACGGCCCGCTGGAAAATGGCCTCCAGCTGGTCCTGGCTGACATTGGACAAGTCGATCTGCGTGCCGTCGCCGAGCAGGATCGTGACCGTGGCTCCATCGGGTCGGCGAGAGTGCCACCAGTCCCAGATCGTCTTGGCCGAGTCGATCCCGGCGAACACCAGTCCAAGGGCAGCGATCACCAATTCAGCGGAACGCTGCACCTCCACAGGTGACACGCTGTCACCGGGCTGGGCAGTCGCGGCTAGAACGGCCTGCAGGTCCACAGCCCACTGCTCGGCCTGTGCCCCCGACACCTCCACTGTGGCAGTACCCATCGCCCCACCTTTCGTCGCTTGCTCGAGCTGGACGAGGAACGCTCGCATTTCCCCCAGTGCAGGATGGTCCGTCAGCTCAGCCAGGGCGATGGCTTGGCGCTGAAAGTCGGCGGCATCGTCCACCCGCTTCATCTGCACGAGAAGAACGGCCATGTTGAAGCTCGCCATCGCCTGTGAAGCGCGATCGCCTATCACGCGAAAGACCCCCACCACCTCATCCAACGCCTCCTTCGCTCCAGCGAAATCGCCCTGGAGGAACCGAACCCCGCCGATGTTGTTGAGGGTGGTCGCTTCGCCGGCGCGGTCGCCGACTTCCCGTCGGATGGGTAGGGCCTGTTGGTAGTAGGTGAGGGCTTGTTGGGGGTCCCCGAGCCCGTCGTACACGGAACCGATGTTGTTGAGGGTGGTTGCTTCGCCGGCGCGGTCGCCGACTTCCCGTCGGATGGGTAGGGCCTGTTGGTAGTAGGTGAGGGCTTGTTGGGGGTCCCCGAGCCCGTCGTACACGG
>NZ_JBITLP010000006.1:506219-520716 GCF_044465265.1 Actinoplanes sp. NPDC049681 | reverse complement strand
ACGTCGGAACCGATGTTGTTGAGGGTGGTCGCTTCGCCGGCGCGGTCGCCGACCTGACGCATGATGGGCAGGGCCTGCTGGTGGTAGGTGAGGGCCAGCTGGCGGTCGCCGAGCTGGAAATGCACCGCGCCGACGTTGCTGAGGGTGGCCGCTTCGCCGGCGCGGTCACCCACCTGCCGCAGGATGGTCAGGGCCTGCTGGTAGTAGGTGAGGGCCCGCTGGCGGTCGCCGAGCCCTTGGTACACCAGGCCGATGTTGTTGAGGGTGGTCGCTTCGCCGGCGCGGTCGCCGACCTGACGCATGATGGGCAAGGCCTGCTGGTAGTAGGTAAGGGCCTGCTGACGCTCGCCCAGCCGGTCGTACAGCAGGCCGATGTTGATGATGGTGGCCGCTTCGCCGGCGCGGTCGCCGACCTCCCGGGCGATGGACAGGGCCTGCTGGCAGTAGTCCAGGGCCTGCCGGCGGTCGCCGAGCTCGTGGTACACGCCGCCGATGTTGGCGAGGGTGGCCGCTTCGCCGGCGCGGTCGTCCGCCTCGCGGTGCAGGAGCAGAGCCTGCTGATAGTTGGTCAAGGCCTGGCGAGGTTGCCCGGTCGCGGACTGGGCCCACGCAAGGTAGTAGAGGGCGCCGGCGTCCGGACCGAGGGTCAAAGTCGCGCACGCCAGGGCCGCGACCTCGGCGAATCGTGACCTTTGCAGCAACACGCCGGAGACTCGGCGACCGATCTCTCGGGCGATGACCGGTACTCGACCGGCCACCGCCAGCCGGTGCACCTCCATCTCCTGTGCGAGAGCGACAGCCGGCCCACCACGCACCCGGGGATCCGGCTTCCCACCCCACCGGCTCCCCGCCCACCCTGCGCCATCCATCAAGCCGGCACCCGGGCCTCGGCTCTGCGACCAGTCATCTCCAGCCCCTCCGCCGGGCAGATCTTCGCTATCGACCACGATCCACCGACAACCGTCCACACGGAATCACCCGGGAGGGCATCTACGAGACAGGATCCCGACAACGAGACGGAGAGACCAGCACGGGCGACTCCGACCCGCAGGTCCGGCTCCGGAGCGCGACGCGAGCAACTTTCCTGAGGCCGGCGCAAAGCAACTGTCACCCGGACCGCTCGGTCGAAACGGTGCAGCAGCGACCCGTGGTGGGGATCCAGCGCGAGTTCAACTTCCGGAAGAAGCTCATGTCGAACGATCACGGGGAGTGGTGGCGGTGGCGGTGAGCGGGCGTCGAACATCGGTTCCGGAGCATCCGATGTCCGCCGATCGGAGGAACTGCGCCGCACGATGTAAGCGAGCTCCGAGCAGATCTGTTGGCAACCGTGCCGATAGCCGCCGCCGAACGGCCCACGATTGCACCCGCACCGTGGGGTCTGGGGCTCGGGCCCCAGGGAAAGCAACAAGCGCCCCAGGTCCGCGGTTCGCAGCGGACGTGGAGCGCCTTGAGCTCGTGCCCCCGGCAGGATTCGAACCTGCGCTTTCGCCTCCGGAGGGCGACGCTCTATCCCCTGAGCTACGGGGGCTCAGCGAGAGGAAGCCTAGCAGACCGCCCCGCGCCCGCCGAACGGGTTACCCCCTAGCCGGTCTTGAGCTTCGCGAGCAGCCCGTCGATCAGGTTGATCTCGCTCTGCTGGCCCGCGACCATCGTTTTCGCCAGCTCTGTGACCTTGTCGTCGTCGGAGAGTTGGATGATCGCCTGGGCCATGTGGATGCCCCCGAGGTGGTGCTGGCGCATCAGGGTGAGGTACTGCACGTCGAGGTCGTTGCCCGTGGCTTTGCGGAGGGTGGCCAGCTGGTCCGGGGTCGCCATGCCGGGCATGAGGCCGTTGCGGAGCGAGCCTTGACCGTCCGGCATCCAGGCCATCGCCGGGCGGGTGCCGGTGAGGCTCAGGTTCCAGTCGCGCAGCCAGGCCTTCATGGTGCTGATCTGGCCGTGCTGGGTGAGGGCGATGTCGCCGGAGAGGGTGACGAGGTCGGGGTTCGCCGAGTTGGCGTGCTCGATCATGGACATCTCCACCGCCTGGGCGTGGTGGGTGCTCATGTCGCGCAGGAAGCCCGCCTCGGGCGAGTCGTCGCCGGGTGTGCCGAGGTGGCGGGCGCCCAGGAAGCCGCCCGCCGCGCCCAGGAGGACGCCCAGGATCAGGACGATGGCCAGCCATGCCGGGCCGTAGCGGCGGGTGCCGGCGGGGGTGGTGCCGTCGGCCGGCGCGGCGGCCGGGGCCGCCGCGTCCGGGCCGGTCGAGACTGTCATCACTTGCCCTGCTGCTGGTCCATGCCGGTGCCGTTGGACGCCGCCGTCACCGGGCCGGTGGTCGTGTTGCCGCCCGAGCAGGCCGCGTCGGGCTCCTTGGTGGCGTTCACGCGCAGGTCCTTGATGAACTCGTCGATGCGCTTGTCGCCGGCGTTGTCGACCTTGAGCTGGTAGCCCCAGGCCTGCAGGGAGATGTTCTTGTCGAGGTTGGCGACCGGGCTCATCAGCATGTAGTCCTTGCCCTGGACCTTCTCCTGCAGCTTCGCGACCTGGTCGGCGGCCAGGCCCTGCTTGTACGTCACCCAGACGGCGCCGTGCTCGAGGCTGTGGACCGCGTGCTCGTTGGCGATCGGCTGGGGGTAGACGTCACCCATGCAGTTCTGCCAGACGGGGTTGTGCGCGCCGCCCACCGGCGGGTTGGTCACGTACGTGAGCGGACCCTCCTTGTGCTCCTGCGAGTCGATCTGCGGGTTCTTCTGCTCGCGGTAGTTGACGATGCCCTCGATGTCGGCCGCCTTGTCCTGCCACGAGCGGCTGCCCTTGACCGAGGCGAACACGCCGTACCCGATGATGCCGATGGCGATGAGCACCACGAGGCCGGCCACCGCGATGGGGCCCCAGTTGCGTCCGCCGCTGACCTTGACCGGGGTGATCGGCTTGCGGGCCTTCCCGCCGCCCTTGCCGGCGGGACGCGGGCTGCCGGACGCAGGCGCCTTCTTTCCGGAAGCGGGCGGCTTGCCCTGTCCCGACGTCTTGTCGACCTTCACGGTGGACGGGACCCGCTCGGGCCCCGGTGTGCTCATACTCATCGTGCCTCGTCAATTCGTGGGGATGGTCGGGCCGGGCCCGCGCGCAGGCCCCGGTACGCCGCCGGGCGCCAAAGTCTACCCGGATAGCATGGCTCGGTGACCCCAGCTGACCTCGCTGCCACCGTTCTCACAGCTGCGCGTGCCGTATTCGTCACGCGTGGCCTCGACGTCACCTTGCTGCCCGAGACGACGACGGTGGAGCGGCCCCGCAACCCCGAGCACGGCGATTACGCCTCGACCATGGCCATGCAGCTCGGCAAGAAGGCCGGCGTGGCGCCCCGCGAGCTGGCCACGGCGCTGGCCGAGGAGCTGAGCAGCCGCCCCGGGATCAAGTCGGTGGAGATCGCCGGCCCCGGCTTCCTGAACATCCGGCTCGACGCCGCGGCCGCCGGTGTGCTGGCGCGCGACGTGGTGCTCGCCGGGCGGGAGTACGGCCACACCGAGCGCCTCGCCGGTCAGCGCATCAACCTGGAGTTCGTCTC
Source organism: Actinoplanes sp. NPDC049681 (assembly GCF_044465265.1). Lineage (NCBI taxonomy): Bacteria > Bacillati > Actinomycetota > Actinomycetes > Micromonosporales > Micromonosporaceae > Actinoplanes > Actinoplanes sp. NPDC049681. The sequence goes on along the minus strand of NZ_JBITLP010000006.1, from coordinate 517,169 downwards.
CGCCAACCCCACCGGTCCCGTGCACATCGGTGGTGTCCGGTGGGCCGCTGTCGGTGACGCGCTGGCGCGGCTGCTGCGCGCGTCCGGCGCCGACGTCGGCACGGAGTATTACTTCAACGACGCCGGTTCGCAGATCGACCGGTTCGCCAAGTCGCTGCTCGCCGCCGCCAAGGGGGAGCCCGCGCCGGAGGACGGCTACGGCGGTGCGTACATCGCCGAGATCGCCGCAGCCGTCACCACAAAAAAGCCGGGCGTGGCGGAGCTGGCCGAGGCCGAGGCGCTGGAGACGTTCCGGGTCGAGGGCGTGAAGCTGATGTTCGCCGAGATCCGGCAGTCGCTGGACGAGTTCGGCGTGCACTTCGACACGTACTTCAACGAGAAGGACCTGCACGACCGCGGCGAGCTGCAGGAGGCCCTGGACCGGCTGCGCGAGCAGGGCCACGTGTACGAGTCCGACGGCGCGACCTGGCTGCGGACCACCGACTTCGGCGACGACAAGGACCGGGTGCTGCGCAAGTCCGACGGCGACTGGACGTACTTCGCCGCCGACTGCGCCTACTACCTCGACAAGCGCAAGCGGGGCTTCGACAAGGTCGTCATCATGCTGGGCGCCGACCACCACGGGTACATCGGCCGGATGAAGGCGATGGCGGCGTGCTTCGGCGACGACCCGGCGGCCAACCTGGAGATCCTGATCGGCCAGCTGGTCAACCTGGTGCGCGACGGCGAGCCCGTACGGATGAGCAAGCGGGCCGGCACGGTGGTGACGCTCGAGGACTTCGTCGAGTCCCTGGGCGTCGATGCGGCCCGTTATGCCCTAGCGCGGTTCTCCTCCGATTCCCCGATCGACATCGACATCGAGCAGTGGACCCGGGCGAGCAACGACAACCCGGTGCACTATGTCCGGTATGTCGCCGCCAGAACCGCGAGCGTGGCGCGCAACGCCGCGGAGGTGGGCCTCAGCCGGGGAGAGCCGGGGGACTTCCGTCCGGAGCTGCTGACGCACGAGAAGGAACACAGTCTCCTCAAGGCGTTGGGTGACTACCCGGGAGTGGTGGCCACCGCCGCGGAGCTGCGCGAGCCGCACCGGGTGGCGCACTACCTGGAGAAGGTGGCGGGGGAGTACCACCGCTTCTACGACAAGTGCCGGGTGCTCCCGACCGGCGATGAGCCCATCACCGACCTGCAGCGCTCCCGCCTGTGGCTGAACGATGCCACCCGAACGGTGATCGCGAACGGTTTGGGACTGCTGGGCGTCTCCGCGCCCGAGAGGATGTAGGTCATGCGGGCACACGAGGCCGGGGCGCTGCACGGCGACATCGGCAACCGGGGTCCGGCGTGGCTGCGCACCCCGGAGGACGTCAACGCACTGGTGCCGCAGTTGTGGCCGCGTACGGTCACCCGTACGGATCAGGGCGCCCTGGAGATCGGCGGGGTGAGCGTCCTGGACCTGGCGCTCGAGCACGGCACCCCGGCGTACCTGTTGGACGAGGCCGACCTGCGGGCGCGCTGCCGTGACTTCGCTACGGCCTTCACCGGGGCGGACGTGTATTACGCGGGCAAGTCGTTCCTGTGCAAGGCCGTGGTCAAGGTGATCGACGAGGAGGGGCTCTTCCTCGACGTCTGTTCCGGCGGTGAGCTGGCGGTCGCCCTGGCCGCGGGTTTCCCGGCCGAGCGCATGGGCTTCCACGGCAACAACAAGTCGGCGGCCGAGCTGCGCCGGGCGCTGGACGCCGGCGTCGGACGGATCATCCTGGACTCGTTCCAGGAGATCGGCCGGCTGACCGCGCTCGCCCAGGACACCGGCAAGCGGCCGGCGGTGCTCATCCGGGTGACGGTCGGTGTCGAGGCGCACACCCATGAGTTCATCGCCACCGCGCACGAGGATCAGAAGTTCGGCTTCTCGCTGGCCGGCGGTGCCGCGTTCGAGGCCGCGATCCGGGTGCTCGACGAGGGCGTGCTGGACCTGCGCGGCCTGCATTCGCACATCGGCTCGCAGATCTTCGACACCTCCGGGTTCGAGGTCGCCGCCCGGCGTGTCCTGCAGCTGCAGGCGCAGATCCGGGACGCGCGCGGCGTGGAGCTCGCCGAGCTGGACCTCGGCGGCGGCTTCGGCATCGCGTACACGACCCAGGACGATCCGTCGCCCGCCGGCGACCTCGCCAAGCGGATCAACAAGATCGTCGACGCCGAGTGCGCGGCCGAGAACCTGCGGCGGCCCAAGCTCTCGATCGAGCCCGGCCGGGCCATCGTGGGACCGGCCGTCCTCACCCTGTACGAGGTGGGCACGGTCAAGGACGTCGACGGCATCCGCACGTACGTGAGTGTGGACGGCGGGATGAGCGACAACATCCGTACGGCGCTCTACGACGCGTCGTACTCGGCCACGCTCGCCGGCCGGGCCTCGCAGGCGCCGCCCATGCTCGCCCGCGTCGTGGGAAAGCATTGTGAATCCGGGGACATCGTCGTGAAGGATGAATTCCTGCCCGCCGACGTGCAGCCCGGAGATCTTGTCGCGGTGCCCGGCACGGGGGCGTACTGCCGGAGCATGGCCAGCAACTACAACCACGTGCCCCGCCCGCCGGTGGTCGCCGTCCGTGACGGTGCCTCGCGGGTGATCGTCCGCCGGGAGACCGAAGAAGATCTGCTCGCATTGGATGTGGGATGAGTTCTGGTAAGCCTGCGGTTCGTCTGGCCCTGCTCGGCTGCGGCACGGTGGGTAGCGAGGTCGTCCGCCTCCTGCACGACCAGGCCGGGGACCTGACGGCCCGGATCGGGGCGCCGCTCGAGCTCGTCGGCATCGCGGTGCGCCGGCTGGGCCGCGAGCGGGGCAACCTGCCGGTCGACCCCGCCCTGTTCACCACCGACGCGCTCGGCCTGGTCAAGCGCGACGACGTGGACGTGGTGATCGAGGTGGTGGGCGGCATCGAGCCGGCCCGCTCCTGGCTGACCGAGGCGCTGCGGACCGGCAAGAGCGTGGTGACGGCCAACAAGGCCCTGCTCGCCGAGGACGGCGCGACGCTGCACGACGCCGCGGCCGAGGGCGGCGCGGACCTCTACTACGAGGCTTCGGTGGCCGGCGCCATCCCGCTGCTGCGCCCGCTGCGCGAGTCGCTGCACGGCGACCGGGTGACCCGCGTCACCGGCATCGTCAACGGCACCACCAACTTCATCCTGTCGTCGATGGACGCCAGCGGCGCCGGCTTCGGCGAGGCGCTGGACGAGGCCACCGAGCTCGGATACGCGGAGGCCGACCCGACCGCCGACGTCGAGGGTTTCGACGCCGCCGCGAAGGCCGCCATCCTGGCCTCCCTCGCCTTCCACACCCGGGTGACCGCGGCCGACGTCTTCCGCGAGGGCATGACCGCGGTGACCGCGGCCGACGTGGCCAGCGCCAAGGAGATGGGCTGCACGATCAAGCTGCTCTGCCTCGCCGAGCGCGGCGCGGACTCGTCCGGGCACGAGTCGGTCAGCGTGCGCGTGCATCCGGCGATGATCCCGCGCAGCCACCCGCTGGCGAGCGTGGGCGACGCGTTCAACGCGGTCTTCGTCGAGGCCGAGGCCGCGGGGCAGCTCATGTTCTACGGCCGGGGAGCCGGGGGTACGCCTACCGCCAGCGCGGTGCTCGGCGACATCGTGGCGGCGGCGCGAAACCGCCTGTCGGGCACCCGCGCGCCGAGCGAGAGCGCGTACGCGCACCTGCCGATCCGCCCGATCGGCGAGGCGATGACCCGCTACCACATCAGCCTGGACGTGGCCGACCGTCAGGGCGTGCTCGCGACCGTGGCCGGCGTGTTCGCCAAGCACGAGGTGTCGATCGCGACGGTGCGCCAGTCGGGCCGCGACGAGGACGCCACGCTGGTCATCGTCACGCACGGCGCGCCGGACGCCAATCTCGCGGCCACCGTGGAGGACCTGCGGTCGCTGGACATCGTACGGTCGATCGCGAGCGTGCTCCGCGTCGAGGGAGGGGCCTGACCATGCTGGACCACGTCGGTCTCCAATGCGCGGACCTGGCAGCGAGCGCGGCCTTCTACGACAGGGTGCTCGCGCCGCTCGGCCTGCGCCGGATGATGGACCACAAGGTCGCGATGGGCTACGGCGACACGTTCCCCGACTTCTGGATCGGCGAGTTCAACTCGGGTGAGGGCTTCCGCGAGTCGCACATCGCGTTCAAGGCGGCCGACCGCGCGACGGTGGACGCGTTCTTCGCCGCGGCGGTCGAGGCGGGCGCCGAGGTGCTGCACGAGCCGGCGGTCCACCCGGAGTACCACGAGAACTACTACGGCGCGTTCGTCCGCGACCCGGACGGCAACAACGTGGAGGCCGTGTCCCACGGTCCCGCATAGTGGATGCTTAGTCTCGCCATTCGGTGGGCTAGTGCATGCTGAGTTCGCCCGCGGCGGAAAACAGAAGTCAGACCAGCGGAGCTCCAGTCAGCGGAGAGGAAAGACCATGTGGCGGGGACTGATCGAGGCGTACCGTGACCGGCTCCCGGTCTCGGAGGCCACCCCGGTGGTCACGCTGCACGAGGGCAACACGCCCCTCGTGCCCGCTCCTGTGCTCTCCCGGCGCACCGGCGCCGACGTCTACCTGAAGGTCGAGGGCGCCAACCCCACCGGCTCCTTCAAGGACCGCGGCATGACCATGGCCGTCTCCAAGGCGGTCGAGGAGGGCTCCAAGGCGATCATCTGCGCCTCCACCGGCAACACCAGCGCGTCGGCGGCGGCGTACGCGGCCCGCGCCGGCCTGACCTGCGCGGTGCTGGTGCCCCAGGGCAAGATCGCGCTCGGCAAGCTGGCCCAGGCCCTGGTCCACGGCGCCAAGCTGCTCCAGGTCAACGGCAACTTCGACGACTGCCTCGCGCTCGCCTCGAAGCTGTCCCAGGACTTCCCGGTCTCCCTGGTCAACTCGGTGAACATCTTCCGCCTGCACGGCCAGAAGACCGCCGCCTTCGAGATCGTCGAGGCGCTCGGCGCCGCCCCGGACATCCACTGCCTGCCGGTCGGCAACGCGGGCAACATCTCCGCGTACTGGATGGGCTACCAGGAGGACCACGAGGCGGGCAACTCCAAGGTCCTGCCGAAGATGTACGGCTTCCAGGCCTCCGGCGCGGCCCCCATCGTCAACGGGCAGGTCGTCCCCGAGCCGTCGACCATCGCCACCGCCATCCGCATCGGCAACCCGGCGAGCTGGACGAAGGCGCTGGACGCCCGGGACAGCTCCGGCGGTCTGATCTCCGCGGTGACCGACCGGGAGATCCTCTCGGCGTACCGGCTGCTGGCCCGCGAGGTGGGCGTGTTCGTGGAGCTGGGCAGCGCGGCCAGCGTGGCGGGGCTCCTCCAGCAGGCGGAGGCGGGCGCCATCCCCTCCGGCGCGACGGTGGTCTGCACGGTCACCGGCCACGGCCTCAAAGACCCGGAGTGGGCGATCTCCACCGCGCCGTCACCGACCACCATCCACAACGACGTCCTCGCCGCCGCCCGCGCGCTCGACCTCGCCTGAGGCCTTCCCGGCCGCTTCTTCGGTGGCGACCCGCACCAGGGCCACCATCGCGTCGCGTACCGTCAGCAGCTCTTCGTCGGTCAGCTTCTTCAGCAGTCTGCGGTGCTTGTCCGCGCCCGCCGTGATGATCCGGGAGATCAGCTCCCGGCCGGCCGGGCTGAGCGAGATGCGCCGCACCCGGCGGTCGCTCGGATCCTCGGCCCGGGTCACCAGGTCATGGGCCACCAGCCGGTCGACCATGCCGCTCAGCGTCGCCAGGCTGACCCCGAGCCACCCGGCCAGCTGCCGCCCCGACGTGCCGCCCGATCTGTAGAGAAGCAGCAAGATCTTCAGCTGGGGCATGGTGAGCTGGGAGGCGAAGAGCGGATCCGAGCGGTCGTACGCGAAAAGGTGCTGGAGCTGCTGTTGCGCGCCCATGATGTCGGCAATGAGCCGTTCGTTGTCGGCCACCGCACCTCCTGCCCCGGCCCCGGTCGTATCGACCCCGGCGAAATTCATTTGTTCGCGTGGGGCAAACTATATGCCTTGGACGAACTTTCCCGGGGGAGCACATGTCATTTCTGACCAGGCTCAGTCTCGCCAACCGAGGGCTGGTGGCCCTCATCGCCGTGGTGATCACCGGCTTCGGCATCTACACGATCCCGTCCCTCAAGCAGCAGCTCCTGCCGTCGCTGGAGTTTCCGGGCGCCTTCATCGGCGTGGTCGTGCCGGGTGCCAGCCCGGAGATCATGGAGGAGCAGGTCACCAAGCCGATCGAGGACGCCGTCAAGGGCGCCGACGGCCTGGACACGATCCAGTCGACCACCCGTGAGGGCTCGGCCACCATCCGGGTGCAGTACGAGTTCGGCACCGACCTCGACAACGCCATCAACCAGCTGACCACCTCGGTCAACCGGATCCAGCCCACGCTCCCCGACGACGTCGAGCCGACCATCTTCGCCGGCGGCACCGACGACATCCCGGCCATCGTCCTCGCGGCCACCGGCGGCTCCGGCGAGGCCGACCTCGCGCAGCGTCTCCAGCGCACCGTCGTGCCCGAGCTCACCGAGATCGACGGCGTACGCGACGTGCAGGTCACCGGCACCCGCAAGGAACAGGTCGTCATCAAGCCCGACCCGGTCAAGCTCGCCGCGGCCGGCGCCGACCCGCGCGGGATCGCCACCCTGCTGCAGAACAACGGCATCTCGGTGCCCGCGGGCGCCCTCACCGACGGCGACCGCTCGCTCAGCGTCCAGGTCGGCAGCCCGATCAGCACGGTCGACCAGCTCCGCGGCCTCTACCTCACCGGCAGCAAGGGCCCGGTCAAGCTCGGCGACGTCGCCTCGGTCACCAGCGAGCTCGCCACGGCCACCTCGTTCACGCGTACGGACGGCGTCGAGAGCCTGGGCCTCGCGGTCACCGCCGCCCCCGACGGCAACGCCGTGGCGATCTCCCACGCCGTCCGGGAAAAGCTCGCCGACCTGGAAGCCAGCTCGGGCGCCAAGCTCACCGTCATCACCGACCAGGCGCCGTTCGTCGAGCGCTCCATCAAGAGCCTCACCACCGAGGGCCTGCTCGGCCTCATCATGGCGGTCATCGTCATCCTGGTGTTCCTGCTCTCGGTGCGGTCCACGCTGGTCACCGCGGTGTCCATCCCGCTGTCCGTGCTGATCGCGCTCATCGGCCTCTGGATCGGCGACTATTCGCTCAACCTGCTCACCCTCGGCGCCCTCACCATCGCGGTCGGCCGCGTCGTGGACGACTCGATCGTGGTGCTCGAGAACATCAAACGGCATCTCGGGTACGGCGAGGCCAAGGTGCACGCCATCATGTCCGGCGTGAAGGAGGTCGCCGGCGCGGTGACCGCCTCGACGCTGACCACGGTCGCCGTCTTCGCCCCGATCGCGCTCGTCGGCGGCTTCGTGGGACAGCTGTTCGCCCCGTTCGCCATCACCGTCACCGTGGCGCTGCTCGCCTCGCTGTTCGTCGCGCTGACCGTCGTACCGGTGCTTGCGTACTGGTTCCTGCGGCCCGCCGCCGGCGGCAGCGAGTCCGAGGCCGTGCGCCGCGCGGCCGAGGAGAAGGAGCTGCGCAACCCGCTGCAGCGCGCCTACCTGCCGATCATCCGCTGGGTCACGCGCAGCCGCGCCACCCGCTGGATCACCGTCGGGATCGGCGTTCTGGTGCTCGTCGGCACGCTGGGCCTGGCCAGCCGCCTGGAGACCAACTTCCTCGACGAGTCCGGCCAGGACTTCATCACCGTCTCCCAGGACCTGCCCGTCGGCACCAGCCTCGCCGCGACGAACGAGGCCGCCAAGAAGGTCGAGGCGGTGCTCGCATCCCGCGACGACGTCGAGACCTACCAGGTCACGGTCGGCAACGGCGAGTTCAACCCGTTCGCCAACTCCGGCGGCGCCAGCGGTGCCAGCTTCAACGTGGCGCTCAAGGCGGACGCTGATGCCGCCAAGATCTCCGACGACCTGCGCAAGCAGTTCGAGACCATGTCGGGCGTCGGCAAGGTCACCGTCGGCGGCGACAACGGTACGGGCTTCGCCGCCGACCAGCTCGCGGTCGTGGTGCAGGCGGCCGACCAGGACACCCTCGCCGCCGCCACCAAGCAGGTGCAGGACGCGATGGCCGGCACGAAGGACGTCAAGGACGTCAAGACGACGCTCGCCGCCAGCGTGCCGCGCCTCGACGTCGTGGTGGACCGCGCCGAGGCCGCCCGCCGGGGCCTGACCGAGGCCGCGGTCGCCCAGGCGGTCGCCGGCTCGTTCCGGGCGGCGCCGGCCGGCCAGATCACGGTCGACGGCACCAGCCGCGACGTCGTCGTCACCTTCGGTGCCCCGCCGTCGAACGCCGACGCGCTGCGCAAGCTCCCGGTGACCACCCCTAGCGGCAAGCCCGTGCCGCTCGACACCGTGGCCGACGTCAAGGAGGTCGCCGGCCCGGAGGAAGTCACCCGCATCGACGGCAACCGCAGCGTCACGGTCACCGGCACCGCCACCGGCTCCAACGTCGGCGCCACCACCAAGGACCTCACCAAGCGGGTCGACGCGCTGACCCTGCCCGCCGGCGCCACGGCCTCGATCGGCGGCGTCAGCCAGCAGCAGGCGGATGCCTTCGCCGACCTCGGCCTGGCCGTCCTCGCGGCCATCGCGATCGTCTTCGTCATCATGGTGGCGACGTTCCGCAGCCTGCTCCAGCCGCTGCTGCTGCTCATCTCGATCCCGTTCGCGGCCACCGGCGCGATCGCTCTGCTGCTGGCCACCGGCACGCCGCTCGGCGTACCGGCCCTGATCGGCGTCCTCATGCTGGTCGGCATCGTGGTCACCAACGCCATCGTGCTGATGGACCTGGTCAACCACTACCGGGTCGCCGGCCTGGGCATCCAGGAAGCGGTCATCGAGGGCGGCCGGCACCGCCTGCGCCCCATCCTGATGACCGCGATCGCGACGATCTTCGCGCTGCTGCCGATGGCGCTGGGCCTGACGGGCGAGGGCGGCTTCATCTCCCAGCCGCTGGCGATCGTCGTGATCGGCGGCCTGGTGAGCTCCACGCTGCTGACGCTGGTCCTGGTGCCGGTGCTCTACACGATGGTGGAGAACACCAAGCTCAAGGGGCGCGAACGCCGGGAGCGGCGGCGGGCCCGCAAGGCCCTGAAGGCCGCCGGGACCGGCACCGGCACGTCGACCGACGCTCTCGTCGGTGCGGAGGTCGGCTCGCCCGCGCCGTCGGCCGCGGGGGCCCCGGGCCGGCTTTCGCCGGCCGGCGCTGCCGGGGCGGCCGGAGTCGCCGGGGCGCCGAAGCACGCCGCCGACGGTCCTGACGCCGTCGTGCCGGACGCCGGCCCGGTGCCGGACTCCAGCGGCGGGGCCCACGAGGCCCCGGAGGGCGAGCCGGCGGGCAACCCGGCCCACTCGACGGCGGAGCCGCAGAGCGGCGCGCTGCGGGGCTACACGGACCAGTTCGAGGTCCTCCGGATGCCGGGCCGCCCGGCCACCCCGCCGGCCTGACCGAAGAGCGACACCGGCCGCCCCCGCTCCGGCGGGGACGGCCGGTACTCTCTGCGTACGTGGCGACTCCCTTCTCGGTCCTTACGGGCAACCGCGACTTCCGGCGCCTGTTCGCGGCCGAACTCGTGGTCTTCGGCTCCGACTGGTTCGTCATGGTGCCGCTGCTCGTGCTCCTGCCCCAGCTGACCGGCAGCGGCGTGTGGGGCGCGCTGGTGCTCGCCGTCGACACCGGGATCACCGCGGTGCTGCTGCCGTACGCCGGCACCGTCGCCGACCGGCTGGACCGCCGCACGATCCTCATCGCCGCCAACCTGGCGGCCCTGGTCGCCACGCTGCTGCTGTTCGTCGTCCGGTCGGCGGCGACCGCCCCGCTCGCCCTGGTCGCCATCGGCGCGGTGGCCGTCGCCAAGGCGTTCTACTCCCCGGCCGCGTCGGCCGCCCTGCCTAACGTGGTCGATCCCGCCGACCTCGCCGCGGCCAACGCCGTCGCCGGGTCGGCATGGGGCACGATGACCATCGTCGGAGCGTCTCTCGGCGGCATCGTGAGCAGCGCCGCCGGCCCGTACGTGAGCTTCGCCGTGGCCGCGGCGAGCCTGCTCACCGCCGCCGTGCTGACGTTCACGATCCGGCGGCCGTTGCAGGCGCCGCGGGACCCGTCGGCCCCGCCGCCGCGTACGTGGCACGCCCTCGTGGAGGCGTTGCGGTACATCGGGGCGCGTCCCCGCATCCGGGCCCTGGTCACGGTGAAGTCGGCGGTGGGCCTCGGCAACGGCGTGCTGACCGTCTTCCCGCTGCTCGCGGGCCTGTACGGGGTGGGCGCCCTGGGTGCGGGCCTGCTCTTCGCCGTACGCGGCGCCGGCGCGCTGGTCGGGCCTCTGGTGATGCGGCCGGTGCTCAACCACCGTTCGTGGCTGCTGCCCGGGCTCGCCCTGTCGATGAGCCTCTACGGCCTGGGCTATCTCGGCGTGGCGCTGGCGCCGTGGTTCCCGCTCGTGCTCGCGCTGGTCTTCGTGGCGCACTTCGCGGGCGGCACGAACTGGGTGCTGTCGAACTACGCGTTGCAGGGTGAGGTGCCGGACCGCCTCCGGGGCCGGGTCTTCGCCACCGACATGATGCTCGCGACCCTCGCCATCTCGGCCAGCCAGCTCGGCGCGGCGCTGGTCGTCGACCACGTCGACGAGCGGGTGATCCTGGCGAGCTGCGGCCTGATCACGCTGACCTACGCGATCGGCTGGCGGATCGCGACCCGCAAGCAGTCCCTGGCGGACGCCACGCCGGACGACCAGGCAGGCGAGTACCGTCCCAGCGGTGCCTGGTCCCCACCCCGGGAAGCCTCAGCCCAGCAAAGCCCGGCCCAGCAAAGCCCGGCCCAGCAAAGCCCGGCCCAGCAAAGCCCGGCCCAGCAAAGCCCGGCCCAGCAAAGCCCGGCCCAGCAAAGCCCGGCCCAGCA
>NZ_JBITLP010000006.1:392849-506123 GCF_044465265.1 Actinoplanes sp. NPDC049681 | reverse complement strand
CGGAGAACCCGGCCTGGGAGACCTAGGCCCAGGAGAACCGGACCCGGGAGGGCCCCGGCCCAGCAAAGCCCGGCCCAGGAGAACCCGGCCTGGGAGACCTAGGCCCAGGAGAACCGGACCCGGGAGGACCCCGGCCCAGCAAAGCCCGGCCCAGGAGAACCCGGCCTGGGAGGCCTAGGCCCAGAAGAACCGGACCCGGGAGGGCCCCGGCACAGGAACGCCCTGCCCGGGCAGCCCGGCCGAGGAAGACTCCACAGGCGCCCGATCATGGTCGGCGTGCAAGCCTGATCGCCATGCAGTCACCCACGGACCTCGCCGCAACGATCGCCGCCGCGTCGTCACCCGACTGGACGGCGCGGGCCCGAGCCGGCCAGGAGCTGGCCCTCCACGCCGACCGCCGCGACGGTGCTGACCTGCTGCTAGCTCTCCTCCTCGACGCCCTCGACACCGCCGTCACCGACGCCACTGCCCGGGCCGTGCTGGAACACGGCGACGTTGACGGTCTGCGGCTGTTCGCCCGCGCCGTCGCCGCAGGCGACGACGAACACCTCGACCATCTCCATGCAGCCGTCACCGGCCACGTTCACACCGCCGCGCGGCCGGCCACATTCAGCCGGTCGGTCGCGGCGCTGGTCAGGGATCCGGACCCAGCCGTCCGCGCCGGCGCAGAAGAACTCGCCAAGTGGATCAACCCGCTGACGCCACCACCGGAACAGTGGGACCGAGCTCACCCCCGATGATCGGCCACGTGCTGAGACCCGACAGATCGGCTAGGACGCACCGGGATAGCCGGGAGGCGGCCCGGCCGATGGTGGCGTGGCCGGATATGCGTACGGCGGGGGCTCGAACGGCGCGCTTCCGCCGGGCGCCCGGGTGACCACCGCCGCGATCAGCAGTCCCACCCCCGCCGCCGTCAGGACGCTCAGCACGAGGCTCACCCCGAAGGTCACCACGCCGTATGTGCTCGGCCGGTAGTCCAGGGAGTGGATGAGCTGCGGAAACACGATCACCCACACCGCGCCGAGCAGCTCGCCCAGGATCAGCGCCGCGAGGCCCAGGCGCGCCAGCATCGTGCTTCGCGGGCCCAGGCGAGCCTGGCGGGACGTCACCAGGACCAGGCCGGTGATCAGCACGGCCAGTACCGGGAGATGGGTGAGGACGCCCGAGAGCAGGTATCCGACGGTCATGGGCGGAACCGTAGCCGAGGGGTGCGACATTTGCGGGTCCGGCGGGTGACGCGCCGTGGATGATCTAGGCCTAGCATGTGGCGATGGGTTTGACCTTCGTCTCCGAGCCGGTGCGGGTGCGGACCCCGGCCACCAGCGCCAATCTCGGTCCCGGCTTCGACACGCTGGGCCTCGCGCTCACCCTGTACGACGACCTGTCCGCGCGGGTCACCGGTGACCGGTTCACGGTCTCCGTCACCGGGGAGGGCGCCGGTGAGCTGCCGGGCGACGAGTCGCACCTGGTCGTACGAGCCATGCTGCGCACCTTCGACGAGCTGGGCGGCCGGCCCGCCGGGGTGGCCGTGGAGTGCGTCAACCGGATCCCGCAGGCCCGTGGCCTGGGCTCCTCCTCGGCAGCCATCGTGGGCGGCGTGCAGCTGGCTCGGGGCCTGGTGCAGGAGCAGATCTCGGACGAGGACGCGCTGCGGATCGCGGCCGAGCTCGAGGGCCACCCCGACAACGTCGCGCCGTGCCTGCTGGGCGGGTTCACCATCGCCTGGACCGAGGCTTCCGGTTCGCGGGCCGTGCGGTTGGCGGTGGCTGAGGGCGTACGCCCGACGATTTTCGTCCCTCAGGAGCGCGGCCTGACCTCGACGGCCCGGGCGGCTCTGCCGCCGAGCGTGCCCCACGCGGACGCCTCTTTCAACGCCGGGCGGTCCGCTCTGCTGGTGCATGCGCTGACCGCGGAGCCGGATCTGCTCTTCGCGGCGACCGAGGACCGGCTGCATCAGGGTTATCGGGCCGAGGCGATGCCCGGTACGGCGTCACTTGTCGCGTCGTTGCGATCGCTCGGTGTGGCGGCAGTGGTCAGCGGTGCCGGGCCCACCGTGCTGGCATTCGGCCCTCTACCAGCAGATTTCCACCCGGGAACAGCATGGCGCGCCGAAGCGTTGGGCGTGGATGCCACCGGAGCCCTTGCCGGGTGGAGTATGGTGGAACACGCCGAGCGGGACCCTGTTGCCGCAGGTCGCAAGAGTTGACTACGCTCAAGGCTGGTTGATTCAAGACCAGGCACAGCCGCGAAGCAAGCGATCTCTCTGCGGTTCGGCGCGCACCCCCGAGACTTACGCCGATCTGGTTCGTCTCATTTTCTTTCGAGGCACACGCCGGGCAGCAGACCATCGGATCGCTGCACTCGCCGAGACCTACCCGTCACTGTCGGACGGGTCGGGAAACCGTCGAGCTGCCGTGCTGCAAACTCCCGCGCCGCATGTGCGAAGCGGGTTCCGAGGGCACCCGGCCACCAGGCTGCTGCAGACCCGGGTGGTCTTGGCTTTTTCGACGGAAGGAATCCATTGAGCGACACCACCGACGTGACGTCGGGTGTTTCTGACGTCGCTGATGACGGCGCCACCACCGCGGCTGTCACCAAGCGCCGCCGCGGCGGCACGGGGTTGTCCGCGATGCTGCTGCCCGAGCTGCAGAGTCTCGCCGCCTCCCTCGGCATCTCCGGCACCGCCCGGATGCGCAAGGGTGAACTGATCACCGCGATCTCCGAGCGCCAGAACGGCGGGGCCGCGGCCGCCGCCCCCGCCGCGGAGTCGACCCCCCGGTCCCGCCGCACCAACGGCTCGTCGAGCCGGGGCGAGTCCGCGTCCCGCGCCCAGACCGCGGCCCCGGCGGACGTCGCGCCGCCGGCCGAGCCGGTGCGCAGCGAGCCGGCCCCCGCGGCCGAGCAGCAGCCCACCTCGGCGCCGGCCGTCGTGCAGACCGCCGGTGCCCCCGCGGCCGAGCAGGCCCCGGCGACGGAGCAGGCCGAGCCGGAGCAGGGCCGCCGCAACCGTCGCGATCGCCAGGACCGTCAGGACCGTTCGGAGCGCGAGCCTCGCGAGCAGGGCGACGCCCGCACCGAGGGCGCCGAGACCGGCGAGCGCACGGAGCGCGACCGCGGCGACCGTCCGGAGCGGGGCGACCGCAACCGCCAGCGCAACCAGCAGCGTTCCGACAACGGCGAGCGCAACGACCGGGACCGCAACGGCAGCGACCGGGACCGTAACGACCGCGACCGCAACGACCGCGGCCCGCGCAACGACGGTCACGACGACGACGACAACGACGGCGGCGAGGGCGGACGGCGCAGCCGGCGCAGCCGCTTCCGGGACCGTCGCCGGGGCCGGGACCGCGACGGCGGCGAGGGCGGCAGTCGCGAGGGCGGTCGTGAGGGTGGCCGCGAGCCGCACGTCAACGAGGACGACGTCCTCGTGCCGGTGGCCGGCATCCTCGACGTGCTGGACAACTACGCGTTCGTGCGCACCACCGGCTACCTCTCCGGCCCCAACGACGTGTACGTGTCGATGTCGCAGGTGAAGAAGCACGGGCTGCGCCGCGGTGACGCGGTGACCGGTGCCGTGCGTGCCGCTCCGCGCGACGGCGGGGGCGACCAGCGCCGCGACAAGTACAACCCGCTGGTGCGCCTCGACACCATCAACGGGATGGAGCCCGAGGAGGCCCGGCGCCGCCCCGAGTTCTACAAGCTCACCCCGCTCTACCCGCAGGAGCGCCTGCGGCTGGAGTCGGAGCCGCACATCCTGACCACGCGCGTCATCGACCTGGTGATGCCGATCGGCAAGGGCCAGCGCGCCCTGATCGTCTCGCCGCCGAAGGCCGGTAAGACGATGGTGCTCCAGGCGATCGCCAACGCGATCACGCACAACAACCCCGAGTGCCACCTGATGGTCGTGCTGGTCGACGAGCGGCCCGAAGAGGTCACCGACATGCAGCGCTCGGTCAAGGGCGAGGTCATCGCGGCCACGTTCGACCGGCCGCCGCAGGACCACACCACGGTCGCCGAGCTGGCCATCGAGCGGGCCAAGCGCCTGGTCGAGCTGGGCCACGACGTGGTGGTGCTGCTCGACTCGGTGACCCGGCTCGGCCGGTCGTACAACCTGGCGGCGCCGGCCTCCGGCCGCATCATGTCCGGTGGTATCGACTCGACGGCGCTCTACCCGCCGAAGCGGTTCCTCGGCGCGGCGCGCAACATCGAGAACGGCGGCTCGCTGACCATTCTCGCGACCGCGCTGGTCGAGACCGGCTCGATGATGGACACGGTCATCTTCGAGGAGTTCAAGGGCACGGGTAACGCCGAGCTCAAGCTCGACCGGAAGATCGCCGACAAGCGGACGTTCCCCGCCATCGACATCCACCCGTCCGGCACCCGCAAGGAGGAGATCCTGCTCGGCAAGGAGGAGCTGGCGATCGTCCACAAGCTGCGCAAGGTGCTGAGCTCGCTGGAGTCGTCGGCGGCCCTGGACCTCCTGCTCGACCGCCTCAAGCAGTCGCGGACGAACATCGAGTTCCTGATGCAGATCGCCAAGTCGACCCCGGGGGAATGAGTAATCCTCTCGATGCCGATTAGGTAGGGGTCAAAAGCACCCGAAAAGGGGCGGTCACCGCAAGGTGACCGCCCCTTCGTCGCACATCGGGTGCGTTTCGGCTCCTCAGGGGTCGTGCGAACCTCCGGTATCACCTACTCGATCTGGGGGAGGGCGCTCGATGATCGTGCCTGGCTACCGGGACCATCCGGCTCCGCAATGGGATCCGAACGCCCCCGTCGACCCCGCAGAGGCGGAAGAGTTCCTGCGCCAGTGCTATCTGGAGAATCCCCGCCTCGGACCGGTCGAGCCACGGCTCGCCATCGTGCGAGCCCAGATCGCCGCCACCGGCAGCTACGTCCACACCACCGACGAACTGACGTACGGCGCGAAGATGGCCTGGCGCAACTCCAGCCGCTGCATCGGCCGCCTGTACTGGCGCAGCCTCGTCGTCCTGGACCGCCGCCGAGCCCGCACCGCGGACGAGATCTTCTCGCTACTGGTGCACCACCTGCAGGCCGCCGGCGGGGGACAGGAGGCCGGCCGGATCCGCCCGGTCATCAGCGTCTTCGCCGCGGCTCAACCGGGCCAGCCGTACGCCAAGGTGTGGAACGAGCAGCTCATCCGCTACGCCGGCTACCGCACCGACGACGGCAGCGTGGTGGGTGACCCGCGCACCGCCGACTTCACCGCGCGCATGCAGGGATTCGGCTGGCAGGGCAAGGGCGACGCCTTCGACATCCTTCCGGTGGCCGTCGAGGTGCCGGGCGAACCCGTACGCCTCTACGAGCTGCCCGAGCGCGCCGTCCTCGAGGTTCCCCTGACCCACCCCGAGTTCGGCTGGTTCGCGGAACTGGGCCTGCGCTGGCATGCGGTCCCCGCCATCTCGAACATGAGGCTCACCATCGGCGGCGTGACCTACCCGCTCGCCCCGTTCAACGGCTGGTACATGGGCAGCGAGATCGGCGCCCGCAACCTCGCCGACGCGGACCGCTACGACATGCTGCCCACGGTCGCCGCGCGCATGGGCCTGGACACCAGCAGCGAGTCGACGCTGTGGCGCGACCGTGCGCTCGTCGAGCTCAACCGCGCGGTGCTGTGGTCGTTCGAGAAGGCCGGCGTACGCATCAGCGACCACCACACCGAGTCCCAGCGCTTCATCGCCCACCTGCGCAACGAGGAGAAGGCCGGACGACGGGTGCCGGCCGACTGGACGTGGATCGTGCCGCCCATCTCCGGCGGCCTCACGCCGGTGTTCCACCGCTACTACGAGGAGATGGATCTGCGGCCGAACTTCTACCCCGCCGAGGAGGCCTGCCCGTACGCACCGAATTAGGCGAACTCGTTGACCGGGAAGTCGTCGCGGTGGCGCCACGCCGCTTCGGTGCGTACGTGGCCCGGGCGTACCCATTTCAGAAGCTTGAGGGAGAACTCGTCGGCCGGGATGCGACCGGCGCTGCGGACCACGAACCCCTCCGACGTCTCCGGGGTGTGCCGGCGCGCCCACGCCGCGCGGGCCTCGCTCAGGCTGCCGCCGCGGTAGAGCACCGGCACCACCGGCAGCTCCAGCCGCTTCGCCCAGTCGACGGTGTCGTCCCACCCGAGCAGCGTGTCGGTCTCGTCCCAGATGCCGAAGACGATGAAGACCCCCGGCAGATCCGTGTACGCGATGCTGCGCCGCGCCCACATCGACTCGCCGCAGACCCGCCAGTCGTCGGGGATCCGGTACGCCGTCATGGCCCACAACGCCTTAGCCGGGCGGTCCCACGGGTGGGTGCCGGAGTCGAGGGAGCGGGCGTACATGGCGTCGCGGGTGAAGGTGAGGTTGCCGCCGTCGAGCTTCTCGGTCACCACGAGCTCTCCGTCCAGCCAGGACAGATCGTGCTGCACCTTGTCGTCCGCGGTGGCGCCGGGGGAGTCGGGCAGGTGGAAAGTCCGCGGATACTTGCCCGCCTGCCCGCTCATCAGAAGTCCCCCTCCGCCACCTGGAAGACGGTCAGTCCCAGCGCCCGCCACATGCGCACGACCTGCTGCCGGTCGTCGAACACGCCGACGACGCGCCAGCGGTCCCGGATCTCCTGCTCGAAGATCTCCCGCTTGACGATCGCGTCCTTACGCGAATCACCCTCGGGCCGCATGAAGAGTCCTTCGTACGGCACATTCACGTAAAGGTCCAGCCAGGCCTCGGTCTCCGGCCGGCAGACCGCGTCGCGCCCGGAGCAGAACACGATGGCGTGGCCGGCCGCGTGCATGGCCCGGACCGCCGCGATGACCGCCGGGTTCGGCAGGTCCGAGCCGACCCGGTGCCAGTCGTACGGGCTCCGGTCGTGCATGAGCGCCACCGTGCCGTCGATGTCCACCAGCACGGCCTCGGGCAGCTCGGGGTCCGGCTGGTAGACGACGCCGGGGCCGCCCGGCTCGACGTACGGGACCGGCAGCGGAAGGTTCTTCCCCGCCAGGTACCGCTCGTGCATGCGGCGGATCGCCCCCTCGCCGACCCGGTCGTCCTCCGGCCGCTCGGCGTCGCGGCGGATGCACTCCTCCACCGGTACGTCGGTGAAGTCGTGCACCTCGAACGTCGCGCCGAACCGGGCCGCGAGCTCTGCCCACTCCCGTACCGTCTTGGCTCGCAGGTTGGTGTCGTCCACGATCACGTCACCGTGCGCGCGCAGCAGCGCCTCGACGGCCGCCCGCTGCGCCTGCGTCACCTGGGCCTCCGCCCGCTGGGTGAAGAGCCGCTCGCCGTGCAGCATCCGCCGCAGGTCGTCGCGGTTCACCCGGACGACCTGCGGCTGCAGCTTGCGCGCGAACGTGGTCTTGCCCGACGCGGGCAGGCCACGCGTGATCAGCAGTCTGGTCATTCCTCACTCACCTCGGTCCCGCCCGGGGTCACGTCGCCCGCCGGACGGGCGAGCTGCCACAGGCCGGGACGGTAGTCCTTGCCGTCGAGCCGCAGGAACAGCGCGCCGCGATGTTCGCTGCGCACGGCCCGGGCCGCGAACTCCCGCCGTCCCCAGCCCTCGGGAAGGCTGCCCACGATCGCCGCGAACTCCTTCTCCACCTGCTCGGCCATCTCCTCGACGGCCGCCACGAGCTCGGCGGCCACCCCGCGAACCCACGCATGGAACTCGTCGGGAAGCGGTTCCGTCAGCGCGTCCAGGTCGCCGCCGGAGGCCAGCACATCCCATACGGTACGGGCGGAGAGCCCCGTGACGAGCCGGTGCAGCCGCACGTACTCGGCGTACTTGATCTTGACCCGCTCGTCGGTGTCGAGGAAGTGCACCACCAGCCCCTCCTTGCCGTCCCGGGGCGGTGCCGCGAGCGCCTCGGCCAGGGTCGCGTACGCGAACGAGTCCACCACCGGGCCCGGCCATTCCGGCACCGCGCCCGGCCCGAAGGTCCGTCCGGTGGCGATGTCGACGGCGCCGAGCAGCACGAGGTCGTCCATGCCGCCGTAGTCCACGACGATCCGGTTGCCCGGGTAGACGATCTCGACCAGCACGGTGAGACCGGCCGGCGGCACGAACCCCGCGTACCGGGTGCGCAGCACTTCGGTCGCGTGCGCGGCCTGATCCGACGCGAACGACCCCCGCGTAGCGACCGCGAGCCGGTCGCCGTCGCGGTAGATGATGCCGAGCGACCCGTCCGCCTTGTCGGTCACCGCGACCGGCGCATCCGGGCGGAGAAAAGGGGCATTTCCCTCGTTATGGTTGAAGAACTTCGGGAAGGGGCGGGCGAGGACCGTGCCGGTCGTCTCGTCGACCACCAGGCCGCGGCAGGCGAGGGTCACCGGAGTCCAGGCGCCGGCGTACTGGCAGGACTCGGTGTAGTTGTAGATCACATACGGCAGCGACGGGTGGCGCTGCTTCCGCACGTGCCCGTTTTCGACCGCGGCGGTCAGTTCGACCGGGTCGAGGACGTCGGCGAGCAGCGTCATGGCACGTTTCCTTCCGGGTGGGAATGCCTTGAGGGCCGCTCACGTTATCGACCACGGACCAGGAAACGCCTCCTGATTTTCGGTCAGGCTCTGTGACATGGCAGACTGGTCCATCGGCCACCAAAAGGTTCCGGTTCACGCCAGGAGAGGGCTCACGCCAGCGAGCACTCGGCGACCCGGCGACCGCTTATCGAGAGAGACCGAGAAGACATGAAGAGCGGTATCCACCCGGAGTACACGACCACCGAGGTCATCTGCTCCTGCGGCAGCACGTTCACGACCCGCAGCACCGCCAAGGGCGGCGAGATCCGCGTCGAGACCTGCAGCGCCTGCCACCCGTTCTACACGGGCAAGCAGCGCGTGCTGGACACCGCGGGCCGGGTCGCCAAGTTCCAGGCGAAGTACGCGAAGGTCAACGCCGGCAAGAAGAAGTAACTGCCTCGACGGCGCCCGGTTCCGCACCAGCGGGGCCGGGCGCCGTTGGTATGTAGGGAGACCTTGTGAGCAACGACCGGCTGACCACGCTGCTGGACGAGTACGCGCAGCTCGAGAAGCAGATGGAGGACCCCTCCATCCACTCCGACCAGGCCCTGGTGCGCCGGGTCGGGCGCCGCTTCGCCGAGCTGGCGCCGCTCCATGCCGCCCACACCGAGCTGGAGGCCGCGCGCGCCGACCTGGCCGCCGCCAAGGAGCTCGCCGCGGAGGACCCGTCGTTCGCCGGGGAGGTCGAGGCGGTCGCCGCCCTGCTGCCTCCGCTGGAGGAGAAGCTGGGCGAGATGCTCATCCCGCGCGACCCGCACGACGCGAAGGACGTCATCGTCGAGATCAAGGCCGGCGAGGGCGGCCAGGAGTCGGCGCTGTTCGCCGGTGACCTGCTGCGCATGTACACCCGGTACGCGGAGCGCCGCGGCTGGACGGTCGAGGTCATCGATGCGCAGGAGTCGGACCTGGGCGGCGTGAAGGACGTCTCCGTCGCGGTGAAGACCAAGGGCGTGCCCGAGGGCGGCCACGGGGTCTGGTCGCGGCTGAAGTGGGAAGGCGGGGTGCACCGCGTGCAGCGGGTGCCCGTCACCGAGTCGCAGGGCCGCATCCACACCTCGGCCGCCGGCGTGCTGGTGCTGCCCGAGGCCGAGGACGTCGACGTGCAGATCGACGCCGGGGACATCCGGGTGGACGTGTTCCGCTCGTCCGGGCCCGGCGGTCAGTCGGTCAACACCACGGACTCGGCCGTACGCATCACGCATCTGCCCACCGGCATCGTGGTGAGCTGCCAGAACGAGAAGAGCCAGCTGCAGAACCGGGAACAGGCCATGCGGATCCTGCGGGCCCGGCTGCTCGCCGCCGCCCAGGAGGAGGCCGACGCCGCCGCGTCCGACGCCCGCAAGGCACAGGTACGCACGGTCGACCGCTCCGAGCGCATCCGCACGTACAACTTCCCGCAGAACCGGATCACCGATCACCGCATCGGCTACACGGCGTACAACCTGGATCTGGCCCTGGGTGGGGAGCTCGACGGCGTGCTGGACGCGCTCGCCGAGGCCGACCGGGCCGCCCGCCTGGCGGGCGGGACGGAGATCAGCCGGCGTCCGTGACCGTCAGCCGCCCGCGCGGGGTGATGCAGACGAGCACGTTGCCGGCGCTCTGGCAGCTGTAGTCGAGGACCGGCTCGATGGTGCCGCGGACGAAGATCTCACCGCTGTGCCGGTCGAGCTGGGCGACGTACATGAGACCTGCCGGGGTCCGGCTGTGGTTCACCAGGTACGGCGGGTCTCCCGGCGACGCGAGGTCCCACACCAGGCTCGAGTGGCCGAGGTCGGCGACGCGGCGGCCGGTGGCGCCGTCGATCAGGGAGTGCCGGGAGCCGTTCGCGTCGTCGGCGACCACCAGCCGGCCGTCTCCCAGTGGGATGCCGTTGGTGGAGCCGGGCGTACGCCACCGCACCTCGCCGGTCTCCCGGTCGTAGCCGGTGGTGCCCTCGACGTCGTTCACGCACAGGACCGCGCCGCAGGGGTAGAAGCCGCCGTATGAGCGTGCGTCGGTGTGCCACTTTGCGCGCAGCGTCTCGGTGTCGTACGCGGTGAGCGTGCCCTGCCCCCGGTCGACGCTCTCCAGGTAGAACACGTGGCCCTCGACGGAGACGTTCGTGTACGAGTCGTCCCCAGGGTTCTCGCCCTTCCACGGCACCCGGCCGGTGCTCACCAGGTGCCCGTCGGTCAGGTCGTACACCGAGACCCGGCCGGCGGGGGTCACGGTGAGCAGGCGGTCGGTGTCGCCCGTCAGCGTGCCGCGGGCCACCCACGTCTCGACGCCGCCGGCCGGGCGGGACCAGACGGGGGTGCCGTCGCGCAGGTCGAGGACGTGCAGGGTTCGTGCCGCGCTGCCGTCGGCGTTCCACTCGATGAGCAGGACGCGCCCGGCGGCGGTGACGGAGAACTCGCCGGGTCGCCGCCACAGCCGGCGTCCGGTGGCGGCGTCGATCGCGACGGTCTCGCGGGTGAACTGCCGGAAGCCCTCCCCGCCCTTCTCGTCCTGGAACTGCACGGTGGCGTCGGCGGCGGGCAGCAGCATCACGCCGGACTCGATCGACCCGACCCAGGAGGCGTCGCCCAGCCCGGTGCTGGACCACCGCACCGCGCCGGTGCGCAGCCCGTACGCCCGAAGTGTGCTGTTGCCCGAGGCGGTGAGCACGTAGACCGTCCCGTCGGCGACGGTGAAGACGTCGCCGCCCTCGCGGAACGGCACGCTCCAGAGCTGCCGCGGCCCGTGCGACTCGGGCGGCGCCGAGCCCGTGACCGTCAGCCCGCAGAGCGCCGCGACCGCCGCCACCAGAACCCGCCGCACGTCGCCGCGGCGCAGCGGGCGCCGGGCCGGTTCCGGGGGCGGATTGCCGTCATCGGTGACCAGCCCGAGCTCGATGACGGACATGTCACTGAGGGTACGGCTCAGGCGGGCGTACGGTGAGCTGCCGCGTCGGCCAGCGCGGCGCTGAGGCTGCGGGCATTGGTACCCACCTCGGACCAGCCCGCGGCCAGCCCGATCGGCGTGCCCGGGACCAGCACCTGCCAGTTCTCGCCCGCCGCGGCCGCGCTGATCCGGCGCGACACCTCAGCCGCCTGGGTGGGCCCGGCGCCGGGCAGCACCACCACGAACTCGTCGCCGGCGAACCGGGCCACGAAGTCGCCGCGGCGCATCACCCGGTGCAGCACCCCGGCGATGCGCTGGAGCACCAGGTCGCCGCAGTGCCGGCCGTGCCGGGCGTTGACCGCGCTGAAGCCGATCAGGTCGCAGACGCCGATCGCCGCCCGTTCGCCGCGGGCCAGCATCGCCGACACGTACCGTTCGAGCTGGCGGCGGTTGGGCAGGCCGGTGAGCGGGTCGGTGAGGGTCTCGTCGCCGTAGCGGCCGGCGTCGCGGTGGGTCTCCTGGGCGTCCAGACGGGCCGCGACGCCGTCGAGGTAGCCGTCGCGGAGCCGGTCGATGCGCTGGGCGGCGAGGCGGAAGGCGTACCGGTCGGCCTGGTGGGCGGCCTGGTGGTCGCCGGCCGCGGCGTGGCAGATGCTGCGCAGGCGGGCGGGCTCGGCCGGCCCGAGGATCTCCTGCGAGACCGGCACGGCGTCGAGCTTGCGCAGCGCCTCCCCGGGCCGGCCGGCAGCGATGTCCAGGCACACCCCGCCGAGATGGCGCAGGTCCCGGGAGCGGACGCTGTCGCCGCCGCCGGTGAACAGGGCGCCGATGTCGGTGTCGGTGCTCTCGCCCAGGGCGGCGCGGCGGGCCAGGGCGTACCCGTAGACGGGCCGGCTGCTGGGCCGCAGCCGGGCGTCGGCGCCGGTCGCGGCGTAGCGGGTCAGCTCGGCGTCGATGTCGCGCAACACCCGCAGGCAGCCGTCCGTGTCGCCCTGGTGGTCGAGGGCCACCGCGTTGCGCAGCCGGATTCCCGGGGCGGCGAAGAGCTCCGGCGGGAGGCCGGCGGCCGCGCCGACCTGCCGGGCCTGCTCGATCGCCGTGAGCGCATGGCCGTGGAAGCCGAGGTACGAGTACGCCATCGCGAGGTCGTGCCAGCCCCAGGCGGTCTCGCCGTCGCCGTCGGGCACCGCCGCCAGCGCGCGGGCGGCCTGCACCAGGTGGGTGACGCCCCGGTCGAGGGCGCTCTGCAGGTGGGCGCCGAGCGCGGCGAAGGCGTGCATCTGGCCGCGCAGGTACGGGTCCGAGGTCTCGTGGACGGCGTTCGAGGCGAGGGTCATGGCGGTGGCGAACTCGACGACCCGGCCGAGGTTGATGAGCGCCCCGAAACGCTGGACCAGGGCGTACGCGCGGGTGAGCGGGTCGGTGGTGACCTCGAGGACCTTGTCCAGAATGGCCAGCGCCTCGGCGGAGCGGCCGCCCTGCTGCAGGTCACCGGCCCTGCGCAGGTCGTCGACGCAGTCCGGGAGCTGGTCCAACCACGTCATGGCTCATGATTATGCCGTGACACCGGCGCACGAACACCCCTCCGAGGGCACGGACCGTCCACGGTTGGCACCCGCCCTGGCGAAGGGGACGGCCCGGCTCGCCGAGGCGGGGGTGGAATCGCCCCGGGTCGATGCCGAACTGCTCGCCGCGCACGTGCTGGGAATCGGCCGCGGCCGGCTGTTGCTCGTGGACACTGTGCGCCCCGAGGAGTTGCGCCGCTTCGACGATCTGGTGCAGCGGCGGGCGCGGCGGATCCCGTTGCAGCATCTGCTCGGCACGGCCGCGTTCCGGCATCTGGAGCTGGCCGTCGGCGAGGGCGTCTTCGTGCCACGGCCCGAGACGGAGCTGCTGGCCGGGTGGGGGATCGAGCACACCGCGCCCGGCGCGACCGTGGTCGATCTGTGCAGCGGCAGCGGCGCCATCGCGCTCTCGGTAGCGGACGAGGCGGACCCGGCCCGGGTCGTGGCCGTCGAACGCTCACCCGAGGCGCTTCGCTTCCTGCGGCGCAATGCCGAGACCTTCTCCACGGTACGGGTGGTAGCCGCCGATGTGACCCAGCCGGGGCTGCTCGCCGAGTTGCGCGGGCAGGTCGACGTGGTGCTGTGCAACCCGCCGTACGTACCGGAGGGCACCGCCGTGCCGCCGGAGGTGGCCGAGCACGACCCGGCCGAGGCGGTCTTCGGCGGCGCGGACGGCCTGACCGTGATCCGGCCGGTGATCGCCCTGGCCGCGGCCCTGCTGCGGCCGGGCGGCGTGGTCGGCATCGAGCACGACGACGTGCACGCCGATGCCGTGCCGGACTTGCTGCGCGCCGACGGCCGGTTCGAGGCGGTCACCGCTCACGAGGACCTCGCGGGCCGCCCCCGATACGCGACCGCCCGGCTGGCGTGACGGGCCCCGGGGGCACCATGGCAGACTTCATACCGTGATGCTTTACGACTGCCGGGCCGTGGCCGAGCGCGATCGCGGCATCGCCGCCGCCGTCGAGGCGGTCAAGAGCGGCGAGCTGGTCGTCCTGCCCACCGACACGGTCTACGGTGTCGGCGCGGACGCCTTCACGCCGCACGCCGTCACGGCGCTGCAGAACGCCCGCGGCGTGGACCGCCGGGTGGCCCCGCCCGTGCTGGTCGGCTCCCGCCACACCCTCGACGGCCTGGTCTACTCCCTGCCGAAGGCGGCCCGGGAGCTGGCCGACGCCTTCTGGCCGGGCGCCCTGACCATCGTGGTGGAGCACTCGCCGAGCCTGCAGTGGGATCTCGGGGAGACCGGCGGGCGCGTCGCCGTACGCATGCCGCTGCACCCCGTCGCGCTCGAGGTGCTGCGCGAGGTCGGACCGATGGCCGTCACCACCGCCAACAAGGTGGGCCAGGCCGCCCCGGTCACCGCCGAGGAGGCCCGCGACCAGCTCGAGTACGCGGTCCGCATCTACCTCGAGGCCGGCGTGGCGCACGACCCGGCGCCCAGCACGATCGTCGACGTCACCGGTGACGTGCCCAGGGTCCTGCGCGACGGCGCGGTGCCGTACGGAAAGCTTCGCGACGTCGTGCCGGACATCCTGGCCGCGGGGTCCTGACGATGCCGCCCTTCGCCGTCCTGCACGTGTGCATGGGCAACATCTGCCGATCGCCGATGGCGGAACGCCTGCTGGTGCTGGCGGCGCAGCAGCGGCTGGCCAAGCTCGATCCCGACGCCCGCCTCGGCGACCTGCTACGCAGCGCGAGCGCGGGCACCGGCGGATGGCACGAGGGCGAGGAGATGAACCCCCCGGCGGCCCGGCAGATCCGCCTGCGCGGCGGCAGCGTGGACGGGTTCACCGCCCGGAAGCTGACCAGCGCCCACCTCGCCGACGCCGACCTCGTCCTCACCGCGACCGCCGACCAGAGCGACTACGTGCACGCCCTGGTGCCCGGCGCCGCGCACCGCACGTTCGTCCTCGGCCACTTCGGGCGGCTCCTGCGCGAGCTCGACCTCGCGGCCCTGCCCCGGGCCGGTACCGATCCCCAGGCCTTCGCGGCCCGGGCCGCCGCCCTGGTCGAGGCGGCCGACCGTCGGCGCGGGGACGACGAGCCGCAGCCCGGCGACGACCTCGACGACCCGTGGGGCCGCGGCGACCAGACCTTCCAGCGCATCGGCGACGACATCGACGAGGCCATGTACGCCCTGGTCGACGCCCTGCTACCGGGAGCACCGAGGCAGGCGTGATCGTCACCGCGGACGCCGCCGGGATCCGCCGCGCGGCCGAGATGCTGCGCGCCGGCTCCGTCGTCGCCTTTCCCACCGAAACCGTGTACGGCCTGGGCGCCGACGCCTTCTCGGAGCAGGCGATCGCCGAGGTGTACAGGCTGAAGAACCGCCCCTCGTGGAACCCGCTCATCGTCCACGTCGCGAACGTGGCGGCGGCCCGCGCGCTGGCCGCCGAATGGCCGGACGTGGCGAACGAGCTGGCCGCGGCCTTCTGGCCCGGCCCGCTGACCCTGGTCGTACGCCGCGCGGAACACCTGACCGGGGTCGGCGCCGACACCGGCACGATCGCCGTCCGGGTCCCCGCGCACGAGGTCGCCCTGAAGCTGCTGGAGGCCGCGGAGCTGCCGCTTGCGGCACCGAGCGCCAACCGTTCGGAGAGCATCTCGCCGACCACCGCCGAGCACGTGCTGCGCAGCCTGCCGGACGTGCCGCTGGTACTGGACGGCGGGCCCGCGTCCTGGGGCATCGAGTCGACGGTGCTGGACGTGACCGGCGAGGTGCCCCGGCTGCTGCGGCCGGGCGCGCTCGGCCTGCGCGAGATCCGCGAGGTGACCGGCGCGATCGCCCTGCCCGAGGACGTGGCGGACGGCTCGGCGCGGCCCTCGCCCGGGATGAGCCGGCGACACTATGCGCCGCGGGCCAAGGTTGTGCTCACCGAGGAGGTGGACGCTTCCGCTCTCGACGAGTCGGTGGGTGTGCTGACGTACGAGACGCAGGACGTGCCGGGAGCGGAGATCCTGAGCGCCGACCCGAAGGAGTACGCCGCCGACCTCTACGCCGCCCTGCACCGCCTCGACGACGCCGGCGTCGCCACGATCCTGGTGAAGTCCCCGCCGGACACCGAGGAGTGGCTCGCGATCCGCGACCGGCTCACCCGCGCCGCGGCCTAGCGCCCACCTCGGCACCGCGGGCGATGTTGCGGGCCATCCCGCTGAAGACGATCCCGTGGAACGGCACCACGCTCGCCCAGTACGCGTGCCCCGCCAGCCCGCGCGGCACGAACAGGGCGCGCTGGCGGTAGACGCTCGTACCGTCCGGCCCCGGCGACGCGCTCATCTCCAGCCAGGCCCGGCCCGGCACCTTCATCTCGGCGCGCAGCCGCAGCAGCTCGCCGGGCTTGATCTCCTCGACCCGCCACCAGTCCAGCGCCTCGCCGACGTACAGGCGGTGCTGGTCGCGCCGGCCGCGGCGCAGGCCCACGCCGCCCACCAGCCGGTCCAGCCAGCCGCGCACCGACCAGGCCAGGGGGAAGGAGTACCAGCCGTTCTCGCCGCCGATGCCCTCGATGATCCGCCACAGGGCCTCGACCGGCGCGTCCACCTCGCGGCAGCGCACGTCGGTGTAGATGGTGCCGCCGGACCACTCGGGGTCGCTCGGCAGCGGCTCGGCGTCCGCGTCCCGGCCGGACGCGTTCGACCAGCGCGTCTCGACCTCGGCGTCGCGGATCTTGCCCAGCGCCAGCCGGACCGCCTCGTCGAAGCCCAGCGGCGGCTCCTCGACGTACCGACCGATGTCGTGCTCGTGGGCGACGGCCTCGTGGATCAGGCTGCCGACCAGCGGCCGGGCGATCGCGTTGGGCACGGGGGTGATCGCACCGACCCAGTGCGCGGAGAGCCACGGGCTCAGCGGCCGCAACGGCACGATGATGCGGCGGCGCAGCCCGGCCACCCGGGCGTAGCGCTGCATCATCTCGGCGTAGGTGAGCACGTCGGCGCCGCCGATGTCGAAACCGCGGTTGACCTCCGGCGGGAGCTCCGCCGCGGCGACCAGGTAGCGGAGCACGTCGCGCACGGCGATCGGCTGGATCCGGTTGCGCACCCAGCGCGGGGTGACCATGACCGGCAGCCGCTCGGTCAGGTAGCGCAGCATCTCGAAGGACGCGGAGCCGGAACCGATGATCACGGGAGCCCGCAGCACCGCGGTCGGCACGCCGCTGTCCAGCAGGATCCGGCCCACCTCGGCCCGCGACCGCAGGTGCGCCGACGGCTTCTCGCTCGCCGGCGGCTCCGGACCGCCCAGATAGACGATCCTGCGGACCCCTTTCCGGTACGCCGCCCGCGCGAAGTTGTCGGCCGCCTCCCGGTCCCGGCGCTCGAAGTCGCTCTGACCCAGCGAATGGACCAGGAAGTACGCCACGTCGACGCCCTCCAGGACGGCTTCCAGGGACGCCGGGTCGGCCAGGTCGCCCTCGACGACCTCCGCCCGGGGCGCCCAGGGCACGTCCCGGAGCCGGGCGGCACTGCGCGACAGCGCGCGCACGTCGTGGCCGGCCGCCAGGAGCCGGGGCGCCAGGCGGCCGCCGATATATCCCGTGGCACCGGTCACCAGACAGCGCATAACTCACACTGTGCCCGCAGGTGGGGCCCGATAAGCCATATGCTCGTATTCCGGCGCCGTCGCCGACGTGAGGAGCGCGCCATGGACACGTTCTGGGGTCCGGACTTCGCCGCGCTGCAGCGCGAGGATCCCGAGATCGCCGAGGTGATCGTGGGCGAGCTCGACCGTCAGCGCGGCGGCCTGCAGCTCATCGCGAGCGAGAACTTCACCTCCCCGGCGGTCCTGGCCGCGCTGGGCTCGACGCTGACCAACAAGTACGCGGAGGGCTACCCGGGGCGGCGCTACTACGGCGGGTGTGCCGAGGTGGACCGGGCCGAGGAGCTCGGCATCGCGCGCGCCCGGGAGCTCTTCGGCGCCGACCACGCCAACCTGCAGCCGCACTCCGGGGCGTCGGCGAACATGGCCGCCTACGCGGCGCTCGTGCAGCCCGGGGACACCGTGCTGGCCATGGACCTGCCGCACGGCGGGCACCTCACCCACGGCAGCAAGGTCAACTTCTCCGGCAAGTGGTTCCACACCATCGGCTACCACGTACGCCCGGACACCGAGCTCATCGACTACGACGAGGTGCGCGACCTCGCCCAGGCGCACCGGCCCAAGCTCATCATCTGCGGCGCCACGGCGTACCCCCGGCTGATCGACTTCAAGGCGTTCCGGGACATCGCCGACGAGGTGGGGGCGTACCTCATGGTCGACGCGGCGCACTTCATCGGGCTGGTGGCCGGGCGCGCCGTGCCTTCGCCCGTACCGTATGCCGACGTGGTGTCGTGCACCACCCACAAGGTGCTGCGCGGGCCGCGGGGCGGCATGATTCTCTGCCGTGAGAGTCTCGCCGCGCGCATCGACAAGGCCGTCTTCCCGTTCACCCAAGGCGGGCCGCTGATGCACGCCGTCGCCGCGAAAGCGGTCGCGCTGCGGGAGGCCGCGATGCCGGGCTTCCAGGGGTACGCCCACCAGGTCGTGCGCAACTGCCAGGCGCTTGCCTCCGGGCTCGCCGGCGAGGGCATGCGCCCGGTCTCCGGCGGCACGGACACCCACCTGGCCCTCCTCGACCTGCGCGACCTGGGCGTCAGCGGCCGCGACGCCGAGGAGCGCTGCGACCGGGCACGGATCACTCTCAACAAGAACGCGATCCCGTTCGACCCGGAGCGGCCGATGACCGCCTCCGGCATCCGGGTCGGTACGGCCGCCGTCACCACCCAGGGCATGCGCGAGGGGGAGATGCGCCAGATCGCCGGCATGATCGCCGCCGCGGTCCGGGCCGACCCGAGCACGGTCTCGGGTGCGGGCACGCTGCGGGACACTGCTGACGAAGTGGGAGAGCTGGTGCGGCGGTTCCCGGCCTACCCGGGTGCCGAGGTGCCGGTATGACCGAGAAGCAAAGCGCGGCTCACCGGGACGACACCGTGCCCGGGCCGCGGGACGCCGACGTTCCGGAGTGGGCCCTGCGAGCGGACGAGGACGATGACCGGCCGCTGCCGGACCTGCCGCCGTTGCCGGCCGACCCGCGCTGGCGGGTGGAGCACCTGCCGCTGCTCACCGCCTTCTCGGTGGCGCTTCTCATGTCAGCCGCATCGGTGGGATTCCTCACCGCGGGGGCGCCGGCGGCGTTGGGGGCGGCGGCCGGAGTGGCCATCGTGATCGTCAGCTACACCATGTCCACCCTCGTCCTCGCCTGGGCGGACACCGTGCGCCCGGCGCTGCTGATGCCGCTCGGGATCACCACATACGTGGTGAAGTACTCGTTGCTCGGCGTGATCCTCGCGTTTGTGATCTCCTCGGAGTGGCCGGGTCGCACGGCGCTCGGCTGGGGCGTCGTCGCCGGCGTCATGGGTTGGACGGCCGCCCAGATCTGGTGGGTCGCCCGGCTGCGTCACCGCACGTGACCGCTGCGGTGGGGTTTTCGTGGGTTTTGATCCACGAATCGGTGACGGAAAGGCGGCAATGGTGTCCGGTTCTGGCGGAGGGGGAGTACCGTGGCTCGCTAGTTGCGAGACCCCTGACGCCTGGACAACTGCGGTTGTGCGGGGGGTCCCGCTTAGCTTCGTCTCGCTGACTGATATCTTCATGCCGTCATGGCCGGTCAGAAACCTCCCAACGATTCCCACGGTGACGACGGTCCACCCCCGCCCGATACGGGCATGGGCATGACGGCAGTCACCTACCTCTTCGCGGGCATGTTGGTCTGGGGCGGGATCGGCTGGCTGGTCGACCACTGGGTCGGTACTCGCGGGATCTTCGCCGGAATCGGCGCGGTCCTCGGTATCGGCGGTGGTGTCTACCTCATCGTGCGCCGTCTCGGCGCCTGACAGGAAAGGGCTACGGTGATCGGTCAGTCGACGGTCCTCGCAGCGGAGTTCCCGCCCAGCGTCGAGGACTTCTACCTGCCCAGCATCCTGCCGTGGGGGCACGAGTCCTACTGGTTCACGAAGATCACGTTCCTGGTCTGGCTTTCGGCCGCGCTCATCATCCTGTTCTTCCTGGTCGCGTACCGGAAGCCGAAGCTCGTGCCCACCAAGAAGCAGTGGCTGGCCGAGAGCGCGTACGGCTTCGTGCGCAACAACATCGCCGTCGAGATGATCGGCCCGAAGGGCGTTCAGTTCGCGCCGTACCTGACGACGCTGTTTCTGTTCATCCTGCTGAACAACTTCTGGGGCATCGTGCCGTTCGTGCAGATCTCGCCGAACTCGCACATCGCCTTCCCGGCATTCCTCGCGGTGATCAGCTACTTCCTGTTCATCATCGTCGGCATCCGGCACCACGGCTTCGCGAAGTACTTCAAGACCGCGCTCATCCCGCCGGCGCCGTGGTTCATTCTCCCGCTGCTGATCCCGATCGAGTTCTTCTCGAACTTCATGGTCCGCCCCTTCTCGCTGGCGGTCCGACTCTTCGCCAACATGTTCGCCGGCCACATGCTGCTGCTGGTGTTCACGCTCGGCGGATTCGCAATGATCAGCACCAATGCCTGGTTCACGCCGTTCTCGATCGTCTCCTGGATCATGACGATCGCGCTGACGCTGCTGGAGTTCCTGGTCATCTGCCTGCAGGCGTACGTCTTCACCGTGCTGACCGCGAGCTACGTCCAGGGCGCTCTCGCTGACGAGCACTGAGAGCTGTTGGAGCACCACCCCGTTTGTCGTCCCGCGTGACAGTCACGCGAGATCTCAGGAGGATCTGAAATGCTTCTCGCCGAAGTTGCAGGTAGCACCGCTGCCATCGGTTACGGCCTCGCCGCCATCGGCCCCGGTATCGGTGTCGGCCTGGTGTTCTCGGCCTACATCCAGTCGACGGCCCGTCAGCCGGAGTCGTCGCGCCTGACCCTCCCGTACGTCTGGATCGGCTTCGCCGTCATCGAGGCGCTCGCCCTGCTCGGCATCGCGTTCGGCTTCATCTGGCAGGGAAGCAACCTCTAAGCCTTTCCCTCGCTAGGAGGTGTCCATGCTTTCCCTGACCTATCTGGCCGCGCCTGAGGCCGGTACCACGGAGCCGCACAACCCGATCATCCCGGCGTGGGAAGAGATCGTGGTCGGCTCGATCGCGTTCATCGTGCTGTGCTTCATCCTGATGAAGTTCGTCTTCCCGCAGATGGAGAAGACGTTCGCGGCGCGGGTCGACGCGATCGAGGGCGGCATCAAGCGCGCCGAGGCCGCTCAGGCCGAGGCGAACCAGCTGCTCGAGCAGTACAGGGCGCAGCTCGCCGAAGCCCGCACCGAGGCCGCGCGCATCCGCGACGAGGCTCGTGCCGACGCCGAGGGCATCCGTCAGGACGTCCTGGCCAAGGCCCGGGAGGAGTCCGAGCGCATCATCGCGGCCGGGCAGGATCAGCTCGCCGCCCAGCGCGAGAGCATCGTGCGCGACCTGCGTTCCGAGGTGGGCACGCTCGCGGTGGACCTGGCCAGCAAGATCGTCGGTGAGTCGCTCGCCGACGAGGCGCGCAACCGGGGCACCGTCGACCGGTTCATCAACGAGCTCGGCGCCGGTACGGCGGGCGGTCGCTGATGGCGACCGTCAACCGGGAGTCGTACGCCGCCGCGGTGGAGAAGCTGACCGCGGACACGCAGACGGCCACCGCCGCGCAGATCGCCATCACCGCCGACGAGATCCTGTCGGTGGCGCGGCTGCTGCGCGGCGAGCCCCGGCTGCGGCGCGCGCTGACCGACCCGTCGCGCTCGGGCACCGAGCGCGGCGAGCTGCTGCGTTCGCTGCTCACCGGCAAGCTCAGCGCGGTGGCGGTGGACACGCTCGCGGTGCTGGCGTCCGGCCGCTGGTCGGCGCCGAACGAGCTGCTCGACGCCGCGGAGCGGCTCGGGGTCGACACCGCGCTGGCGGCGGCCGACAAGGCCGGCAAGCTGTCCGACATCGAGGACGAGCTCTTCCGCTTCGGGCAGGTCGTCTCGGGCAACCCCCAGCTCTCCGTCACGCTCAGTGACCCCACTGCGCCGGTCGACCGAAGGGCTAAGCTGGTCGAAGACCTGCTGACGGGTAAGGCCCAGACGGGAACGCTGCAGCTCGTCCGGGTCGCGCTCGAAGGTTTCGGCGGCCGCAGCTTCGAGACGTCGCTGAGCAAGCTGGTCGAGCTGACCGCCGCCAAGCGGGACCGTCAGGTCGCGTACGTGACGGCGGCCAAGGTGCTCGACGACGCCGAGGAGCAGCGGCTCGCCGCCAAGTTGTCCGACATCTACGGTCGGCAGGTTTCGCTGAAGGTCGATGTGGATCCGAGCATCATCGGTGGTCTCAGCGTCCGTGTCGGCTCCGACCTCTACGACGGCACGATCCTGCGGCGACTCAACGAAGCCCGGCAGGCGTTCGCTAAATAACTACTTCCCCTCGGCGGCGGCGACGCTACCGACAGCCCTCGGGCGCGGCGACGCCCCGAGCCGACTAGAGAAGGCAGAGGATGGCCGAGCTGACCATCTCCTCGGACGAGATCCGGGGGGCGCTAGAGCGCTACGTCTCGTCCTACACGCCCGAGGTCTCCCGTGAGGAGGTCGGCATCGTCTCCGATGCGGGCGACGGTATCGCGCACGTCGAGGGTCTGCCCTCGACGATGGCGAACGAACTCCTCGAGTTCGAGGACGGCACGCTGGGTGTCGCCCTGAACCTCGACGTCCGCGAGATCGGCGTCGTGGTCCTGGGTGACTTCGCCGGCATCGAGGAGGGCCAGCAGGTCAAGCGGACCGGCCGCGTCCTCTCCGTCCCGGTCGGTGACGCCTACCTCGGCCGCGTGGTCGACGCCCTGGGCAACCCGATCGACGACCGCGGCGAGATCGCCAACGAGGGCTTCCGCGAGCTGGAGCTGCAGGCGCCGAACGTCATGGCGCGCCAGCCCGTCAAGCAGCCGCTGCAGACCGGCATCAAGGCGATCGACGCCATGACGCCGATCGGCCGCGGCCAGCGCCAGCTGATCATCGGCGACCGCAAGACCGGCAAGACCACGGTCGCGCTCGACACGATCATCAACCAGCGCGCCAACTGGGAGACCGGCGACCCGGAGAAGCAGGTCCGCTGCATCTACGTCGCCATCGGCCAGAAGGCCTCCACCATCGCCAGCATCCGCGGGACGCTGGAGGCGCAGGGCGCGCTGCAGTACACCACCATCGTGGCCTCGCCGGCGTCCGACCCGGCCGGCTTCAAGTACATCGCCCCGTACACCGGCTCGTCCATCGGCCAGCACTGGATGTACAACGGCAAGCACGTCCTCATCGTCTTCGACGACCTGACCAAGCAGGCCGAGGCGTACCGTGCCGTGTCGCTGCTGCTGCGCCGCCCGCCGGGCCGCGAGGCGTACCCGGGCGACGTCTTCTACCTGCACAGCCGGCTGCTCGAGCGCTGCGCCAAGCTCTCCGACGAGCTCGGCGGCGGTTCGATGACCGGCCTGCCGCTGATCGAGACGAAGGCCAACGACATCTCGGCCTACATCCCGACCAACGTCATCTCCATCACCGACGGCCAGATCTTCCTCGAGGGTGACCTGTTCGCCTCCGGTGTGCGCCCGGCCATCAACGTCGGCACCTCGGTGTCGCGCGTCGGCGGTTCGGCGCAGGTCAAGGCGATGCGCTCGGTCTCCGGCCGGCTCCGCCTCGACCTGGCCCAGTTCCGTGAGCTGGAGGCCTTCTCGGCCTTCGCCTCCGACCTGGACCGCGCCTCGCGGGCCCAGCTGGAGCGCGGTGCCCGCCTGGTCGAGCTGCTCAAGCAGCCGCAGTACTCGCCGCTGTCGGTGGCCGAGGAGGTCGTGGTCATCTGGGCCGGCACCACCGGCCAGCTCGACGACATCGCGGTGAGCGACGTGCGCCGCTTCGAGACCGAGTTCCTCGACTGGATCAAGCGCAACCGCAGCGACGCGTTCACCGCGATCTCCTCCTCCGGCCTGCTCGGTGACGACCAGGTCGAGGCGCTGCAGAGCGGCGTGAACGAGTTCAAGGAGCTCTTCAAGCGCGGCGAGACCACCGGTGGCCCGAACGAGGCCCCGGCCCAGCCGATGGCCGAGGGCACCGAGAGCCGCGAGACCGTCACCCGCGAGGTCCGGTCCTCCTCGGACGAGAGCTGAGCCATGGCCGGTCAGGTACAGGCCCTCCGGCGGCGCATCCGCACCGTCCGGTCGACCAAGAAGATCGCGAAGGCGCAGGAGCTGGTCGCCACCAGCCGCATCGCCAAGGCGCAGGAGCGGGTCACCGCCTCCAAGCCGTACGCGGAGGCGATCACGCAGGTGCTGACGGCGCTGGCCTCGAACGCCTCGATCGACAACCCGCTGCTGCAGCCGCGTGAGCGGGTGCGGCGCGCGGGTGTACTGCTGATCACCAGCGACCGCGGCCTGGCCGGCGCCTACAACGCCAACGCCATCCGCACGTGCGAGCAGCTGCTCTCGCGGTTGCGGGCGGACGGCAAGGACGTCGCGCTGTACGTCGTCGGCCGCAAGGGCGTCGGCTACTACCGGTTCCGCAACCGGCCGATCGAGGCCAGCTGGACCGGCTTCTCGGAGCGGCCGTCCTTCGAGGACGCCCGCCGCATCGGGGAGTCCCTGCTGGAGGCGTTCGTCGCCGGCGCGGACGACACGGACGAGCACCATGGTCCGGACGGCATCCAGGGCGTGGACGAGCTGCACATCGTCAGCACCCAGTTCAAGTCGCTCATGACCCAGAGCCCGCAGGCGCGGTTCCTCGCGCCGATGCAGGTCGAGGACAAGGAGCGCGAACCGGGACTGCGGCCGGCGTACGAGTTCGAGCCCGAGGCCGAGGAGCTGCTGGACGCGCTGCTGCCGAAGTACCTCAACACGCGGATCTACGCGGCGTTGCTGGAGTCGGCGGCGAGCGAGTCGGCGTCGCGGCGCCGGGCGATGAAGAGCGCGTCGGACAACGCGGACGACCTGCTCAAGCGGTACACGCGCGAGATGAACTCCGCGCGGCAGGCTGCGATCACCCAGGAAATCAGTGAAATCGTCGGCGGCGTCGAGGCGCTGTCCACGTCGGGAAGTGATGTGTGATGACTGCTGTAGCTGAGCCCACCAAGACGGAGACCGGCGTCGGCCGCGTCGTCCGGGTCATCGGCCCGGTCGTCGACGCCGAGTTCCCGCGGGACGCGATGCCGGAGATCTTCAACGCGCTGCACGTCGACGTGACCCTCTCCGAGGGCACCAAGACGCTGACCCTCGAGGTCGCCCAGCACCTGGGCGACAACGTGGTGCGAGCGATCTCGATGCAGCCGACCGACGGCCTGGTCCGCGGCGCCGAGGTCAGCGACACCGGCGCGCCGATCTCGGTGCCCGTCGGTGACGTGACCAAGGGCCACGTTTTCAACGCCCTCGGCGACGTGCTCAATGCCGACCCGGCGACGCTGCAGGTCACCGAGCGCTGGCCGATCCACCGCAAGCCGCCGGCGTTCGCGGACCTCGAGCCGAAGACCGAGATGCTGGAGACCGGCATCAAGGTGCTCGACCTGCTCGCGCCGTACGTGCGCGGTGGCAAGATCGGCCTGTTCGGCGGCGCGGGCGTGGGCAAGACGGTGCTCATCCAGGAGATGATCATCCGTGTCGCCCGCAACTTCGGTGGTACGTCGGTGTTCGCCGGCGTGGGTGAGCGCACCCGCGAGGGCAACGACCTCATCCTCGAGATGGACGAGGGTGGCGTGCTCGACAAGACCGCCCTGGTCTTCGGCCAGATGGACGAGCCGCCGGGCACCCGCCTGCGCGTCGCCCTGACCGCCCTGACCATGGCGGAGTACTTCCGGGACGTCCAGAACCAGGAGGTGCTGCTCTTCATCGACAACATCTTCCGGTTCACCCAGGCCGGTTCCGAGGTGTCCACCCTGCTCGGCCGCATGCCGTCCGCCGTGGGTTACCAGCCCACGCTGGCCGACGAGATGGGCGAGCTGCAGGAGCGGATCACGTCGGTCCGGGGCAAGGCGATCACCTCGCTGCAGGCGATCTACGTGCCCGCGGACGACTACACCGACCCGGCCCCGGCGACCACGTTCGCCCACCTGGACGCGACCACCAACCTTGAGCGGTCGATCTCCGACAAGGGCATCTACCCCGCCGTGGACCCGCTGGCCTCCAGCTCGCGGATCCTGGCGCCGGAGTTCGTCGGCGCCGAGCACTACGCGGTCGCCCGCGAGGTGCAGCGAATCCTGCAGAAGTACAAGGACCTGCAGGACATCATCGCCATCCTCGGTATGGACGAGCTCTCCGAGGAGGACAAGATCACGGTGCAGCGGGCCCGCCGCATCGAGCGCTTCCTCTCGCAGAACACGTACGCGGCCGAGCAGTTCACCGGCGTTCCCGGCTCGACGGTCCCGCTGAAGGAGACCATCGAGGCGTTCAAGAAGATCAGCGAGGGCGAGTACGACTCGTTCCCCGAGCAGGCGTTCTTCATGTGCGGTGGCCTCGAGGACCTCGAGCGCAACGCGCACGAGCTCATGAAGGGCTGATCCAGACGCGATCCACGGGGCCGCTCCGACACAGGTCGGGGCGGCCCTACGCGTTTCCTCGGGACCGTTATGTCCGTTTAGCCAGCCGGGTGGGCGCGGGCGGGTATCAGGACGCGAAAGTTTCTTCTCTTGTTCGGATACTCTTGACGGTGCCCGTTGCACTGCCCTGCGATCATTGCTCCTTTGGTCGCGGATGAGACCCGTCGACGGCGGTTGGGGAGCGAGTGGCGAAGAGCGGAAAACCCAGAACCAAGCGGCGCTCGCCGCTCTGGGCGAGGCTGTGCGCGATCTTCGGGTGCGCGCTGATGGTCCTCAGTGGTGGCGCCCTGATCACGAGCCAGGCGCTCGTGGCCCGCTACGCCGGCGCGGTGGAGACCAAGGACCTCTTCGGCAACGCCGCGAAGGGTGCCGCCAAGCAGCCGGTCAGCGACATCAAGGGCCCGCTCAACATCCTGCTCGTCGGCATCGACCCGCGCGACGCGACCACCGCGCCGCTGTCCGACTCGATCATCGTGGTGCACATCCCCGCCGGGCTGAAGCAGGCGTACCTCTTCTCCATCCCGCGTGACCTGCGGGTCGAGATCCCGCCCTTCCCGAAGACCGGCTTCCAGGGCGGCACCTCGAAGATCAACGCCGCGATGTCGTACGGCAGCAGCATCGGCAACGGCAAGCACGATGTGGCCCAGGGCTTCGACCTGCTGGCCAAGACGGTCGGCAAGCTCACCGGCATCAAGCGCTTCGACGCCGGCGCGATCATCAACTTCAGCGGTTTCAAGGACATCGTCGACGCCATGGGCGGCGTCACGATGACCATCGACCAGGACGTCAAGTCGGAGCACCTCCAGCCCAACGGCAAGCCCCGCCCCCGCCGTCCGGAGTGCGCCGACAACAGCTGCGCCCACCCGTACATCGGTCCGCAGGCGGAATACAAGAAGGGCACCTACCACCTCAAGGGCTGGCAGGCGCTCGACTACTGCCGTCAGCGCTACGGGCTGCCCCACAGCGACTACGACCGCCAGCGCCACCAGCAGCAGTTCATCAAGGCCATGGCGCAGCAGGCGCTGAGCAAGGACGTCGTGACCAACCCGATCAAGCTCGACCACGTGCTGCGGGCCGCCGGCGACGCGCTCATCTTCGACGGCAACGGGCACAACGTGGTCGACTGGGGCCTCGCGCTACGCGGCCTGCGCTCCGACGACATGACCCTGATCAAGCTGCCGGGCGACTCGTTGTTCAACGGCAAGTCGTACATCGGCGAGGGTCTCGAACCGTCGGCCCAGCAGTTCTTCGCGTCGGTGAACGACGACTCCATCGCGTCGTTCCTGGTGGACAACCCGAGCTTCCTCCAGAAGCTCTAGCACCCAGGAGTGGCGGTCGCCACCCGGGGCAACGCTGTGTCACCCGGCCGTTTAGACTTCACCCCAGAGGGATCGCAAGATTCCGCAGGCTTACAGGGAGACAGCGTGGCCAAGCAACTGCACGTCCAGGTCGTCGCCGTCGAGGAGAAGGTCTGGTCCGGCGACGCCGAGATGGTCGTCGCGCGCACCACCGAGGGTGAGCTCGGCGTCCTGCCCGGCCACTCGCCGCTCCTCGGCCTGCTCAAGGAGCCCTCCCAGGTCCGCGTCAAGCTGGCCGGCGGCGAGCAGCTCACCTACGACGTAGCCGGCGGCTTCCTCTCCATCGACGCGGACGGCGTGACGGTCCTCGCCGAGAGCGCGACCCCCGCCACCCCCGACGCGCACTGACGCCACGCGATGCGGATTCTGGAGGTCGTCGGAATCTGCGTCGGCGCGCTGCTCGTCATCCTCTTCGCCCTCTTCTTCCGCCGCCGTCTGCTCATGCAGGGCGGCGGCACCATCCGCGTCCAGGTGCGGGTCACCACCATGGTCCCGGGCCGCGGCTGGTCCGCGGGGCTCGGCCAGTTCGTCGGTGACGAGCTGCGCTTCCACCGCATGTTCAGCTTCGCCGTCCGCCCCAAACGCGTGCTCGACCGCCGCACCCTCAACGTGCAGCGCCGCCGCCTCCCGGAGGGCCCCGAGCGGCTGACCATGCCGGGCCACTGGGTCATCCTGCTGTGCCGCCTGCCGGACGCCGAGATCGAGATCGCGATGGCGGAATCCACGGTGACGGGCTTCCTCTCGTGGCTCGAGGCGGGACCGCCCGGGCAACCGGGCAGCGTGGCGCCTCGACCGGCCATCAGCCCCCGCCCCGCCGAGAACTGACCGCCACGCCGGTAACCCGGGAGGGGCCGGCGGCCTTCGTGGGCCGGCGATTCGGCCTGGGTCGGTATTCGGCAAGGACTGCGGGCGGTGGTGCTGCCGTCAGCCACGGGGCCGGCGGTCGGGCCTAGCCCAGTTCTACCGCCTGCCGCGTGCTTCGGCCCGGGAAGGCTGCGGAGCCGCCCTTTCTGCCCGGCAATGGCCGCTACCGCCGGCCGGTGCGCCTCCACCGCCGGTGCGAGAGCCGCTGTCTCGGCACCCGACCACCGGCTGGCGACCCGGTGAGCCAGGAGCCGTCACGGCCGGGCGACCCCCCAAAGGCTGCGTCGGCGGCTTGGCAAGGGCCTCAGGTCGCCGCGCCGGCCCTCGCCCCGGGTGGCTGCGTCAGCCGCGCGGGCCCCGCAAGCGGGCCGCCGTGTGCCGGCGGCCCGGCGAGCGCGGCGTCGTTCAGGAGGCCGTACCGCCCGGGACCCATTTCACGTCGCCGGCCGCGCCGTTCGCCGTGCGGGCCAGGATGAACAGCAGGTCCGAGAGCCGGTTCAAATACTTCGCCGGCAGCGGCCCCGTGCGGTCCGGGTCCTCCTCGACCAGCGTCCACGCCGAGCGCTCCGCGCGCCGGGCCACCGTGCGGGCCACGTGCAGCAGCGCCGCCCCCGGCGTGCCACCCGGAAGAATGAAGGAGTCCAGCGCCGGGAGTTGTTCGTTGTATTCGTCGCACCAGCCT
Source organism: Actinoplanes sp. NPDC049681 (assembly GCF_044465265.1). Taxonomy (NCBI): domain Bacteria; kingdom Bacillati; phylum Actinomycetota; class Actinomycetes; order Micromonosporales; family Micromonosporaceae; genus Actinoplanes; species Actinoplanes sp. NPDC049681. Next base: position 476,754 of record NZ_JBITLP010000006.1, on the reverse strand, counting down.
TCCAGGCGGGTCACGTACGACTCTTTGATCCGCAGCGGCGGGTACGGCGGGTCCTCCGCGAGCGGGTTGCACAGGTCGGCGCCCACGTCGAAGAGGTCGTTCTGCACCGCCGTCAGGACGCTGCGCACGTCCGGGGCCAGGGAGCCCAGCGCCAGGGCCACGCCCAGGGCGGCGTTGCACTCGTCGACGTCGGCGTACGCGACGATGCGCGGGTCGGTCTTGGCGGCCACCTCGTTGTTGCCGAGGCGGGTGGAGCCGGCGTCGCCGGTGCGGGTGTAAATGCGGGTGAGATGCACGGCCATGGCCCCCACCCTACGGATGCCGCCTGGACGCGCCCCATACGATGGCCCGCGTGGATGTGATCAGGGTCAAGGGCGGCGCACGGCTCTCCGGTGATGTCACGGTGGGCGGTGCCAAGAACTCGGCGCTCAAGCTGATGGCCGTCGCGCTGCTGGCCGAGGGGCGCAGCGTCGTGGCGAACGTTCCCCGGATCACCGATGTCGCGATCATGGGCGAGGTGCTGCGCCGGCTGGGCTGTGATGTGTCGTTCGACGGTGGGGAGGCCACCATCGACGTGCCGGCCGAGCCGGGCAGTGAGGCCGACTACGACCTCGTGCGCCGGTTGCGGGCCTCGATCTGTGTGCTGGGTCCGTTGCTGGCGCGCCGCGGGTACGTGCGGGTGGCCCTGCCCGGTGGCGACATGATCGGTTCGCGGGGGCTGGACATGCACGTGTCCGGGCTGGCGCGGCTCGGTGCGGAGATCTCCGGCGAGCACGGTTTCGTCATCGCGTCGGCGCCGGCCGGGCTGCGCGGCGCGAAGATCTGGCTGGATTTCCCGAGCGTCGGGGCGACCGAGAACATCCTGATGGCCGCCGTGCTGGCCAAGGGCGTCACGGAGATCGACAACGCGGCGCGCGAGCCGGAGATCGTCGACATCTGCCAGATGCTGACCGAGATGGGGGCGCGCATCGACGGCGCCGGCACGTCGACGCTCACCATTGAGGGGGTCGACGCGCTGAAGCCGGTGCGGCACGCCACCGTCGGCGACCGGATCGTCGGCGGCACGTGGGCGTTCGCCACCGCGATGACCCGCGGCGACGTGACCGTCCACGGCGTACGCCCGGAGTATCTGGAGATCGCGCTCGACAAGCTCGTCTCGGCGGGCGGGGTCGTGGAGCCCGGCGACAACAGCTTCCGCGTACGCATGGACGACCGTCCGAAGGCCGTCGACATCGTGACGCTGCCCTACCCGGGTTTCGCCACCGACCTGCTGCCGATGGCGCTGGGGCTGGCGGCGGTCAGCTCGGGATCGTCCCTGATCACCGAGAACATCTTCGACGGCCGGTTCATGTTCGTGAACGAGATGGTGCGGCTCGGAGCGGACATCCGTACCGATGGCCACCATGCCGTGACGAACGGCCGTGAGCGGCTCTCCGGAGCGCCGGTGCGGGCGACCGACATCCGGGCCGGCGCGGGCCTGGTGATCGCGGGCCTGTGTGCGGACGGCGTCACGGAGGTCGGTGAGGTGCACCACATCGACCGCGGCTACCCGGATTTCGTGGCGGACCTGGCGAACCTCGGCGTCGAGGTGGAACGCGCGGTCGTCACCGAGCCGACGTACGACTTCTGAGCGGTCACAGCGCGGGTGAGCCCCCGACGAGGCGCCGCGCCTCGTCGACCTCCTCGGGGAAGACCAGCACCACGAGGCGGCCGTCGGGGCGTACGGCCGAGGTCGAGCGGATGCCCGCGGCCCGCAGCAGGGCCCGGATCTCCTCAGCGATGATCGCGTCGTCTGTGGCGGCGGCCGGGCAGAGCAGGCCGTAGTCCTCGCCGCGCTCGAAGATGGCCAGGCCGGCGTAGAGGTCGCGGAGCGGGTCCTCGCCCGCCCGGGTCCACTGCAGGCCCATCCGCCAGAAGATCGCGCCGAGGAAACCGACGAGCGCGACGGCTATGAAGGGCCCTAGGAGGTACCAGCCGTCGCTTGGTGGCATGCGCACAGTCTGGCATCGCCGGGAACGCTTTTCCGGGGATTTGCCCCGATAGAGGCCCTGAGCCTGCGTTAAGCACGCCCGCTAGTCTGGGGGCACCCTCAAAGATGAGCGGGATACAGAGAAGGAGAGGCACACATGGCGGGTCGGCTCGCGGTCATCGGCTCCGGTCTGATGGGTTCCGGTATCGCCCAGGTGGCGGCGCAGGCGGGATGGCAGGTCACCATGCGGGACCTGGACGAGTCGTCGCTGCAGCGCGGCGTCTCGGCGATCAGGGACTCGCTCGGGCGGTTCGCTGCCAAGGGCAAGATCACCCAGGAGGACGCCGACGCCGCCGTCGCCCGCATCAGCACCACGACCGAGCTGGAGGCGGCCGCCGACGCCGACGTCGTGGTCGAGGCCATCTTCGAGAAGGTCGAGGCCAAGCACGAGGTCTTCCGGGCCCTCGACAAGATCTGCAAGCCCGGCGCGGTGCTCGGCACCAACACCTCCGCCATTCCGATCACTCAGATCGCGGCCGTGACCGAGCGCCCCGAGTCCGTGGTCGGCATCCACTTCTTCTCGCCCGTACCGATGATGAAGCTCGTCGAACTGGTCCGCGGCTACCAGACCTCGGACGAGACGCTCGCCGCGGCGCGCAACTTCGCCGAGGAGGTCGGCAAGACCTGCGTCGAGGTCAAGCGTGACGTCGCCGGCTTCGTCTCCAACCGGCTCTTCTCGGCGCTGCTGGTCGAGGCGATCAGCCTGGTCGAGTCGGGCGTGGTCACCGCGGCCGACCTCGACACGGTCATGAAGCTCGGCTTCGGCCACGCCATGGGTCCGCTGGCCACCATCGACCTGACCGGCCTCGACGTCATGCTCAACGCCACGAGCAACATCTACCGCGACACCGCGGACGAGAAGTTCTTCCCGCCGGAGCTGCTGCAGCGCATGGTCACCGCCGGCGACCTCGGCCGCAAGACCGGCAAGGGCTTCTACACGTACGAGGCCTGAGCCGTCGCGGAGTTCCCGGTCACCCGTCGGGGACTCCGCTGCTCAGAAGTGCCGCCGGACGCCATACGGCATCAGTTCTTGATCCCAGCCGATGAAGAGGTTCATCATCCCGCGCGGGGTTCGGAACGAGGCGCCCGGCGGCACCTCGACCGGGGTCTGCGGGCCGACCGCGAGTCCCTCGCGGCCGGATGTCCACACGAGGAAGCCTCCACGCCGATGGCCGTCGAGATCGGTGATCCGGTCGATGCCGCAGGACCAGCGCGGCCCGGATCTCTCGATGACCATCAGCCGGTCGGGGGTCCGCACCAGGTAGGCGATCTCCTGGCGGTAGCTGGCCGGCAGGTAGCCCAGGTCCTTTCCGTACACGGAACCCCGCTCGCCCCCGTTGAAGGCCCAGACGTCGGGGAGCACGGCGATGGGCCCGATAGTGACGTACAGGGCGTCGGCCGGCACCAGGGACGCCACCACGTCGGCCTTGGCCATCGCCCCGACCTCGGACATCTGGCCGAAGAAGCGCTTGAAGAAGCCCATGCTGCTCAGCCGTCGCGCTTGGTGGTCCATCGGAACGTCGTGAGGCACAGGACGAGGGCCACCACGCACCACACGCCCAGCACCAGCGCCACCATCGGCAGGTCGTACGAGCCGCCGGGCTCCCGCGGCCCGAACGACGCGGGCAGGAACACCGAACGCAGCCCCTGGCACATCCACTTCAGCGGGAAGACCGACGCCACGTTCTGCATCCAGCCCGGCAGGCTGGTGAAGACGAAGAACACCCCGGAGATGAACTGCAGGATCAGCGCGACCGGGGTGACCACGGCCGGGGCGCTGCGTCCGGTGCGGGCCAGCGACGAGAAGGCGACGCCGCAGAGCGTGCACGCCGTGATGCCCAGCGCGGAGACCCAGAGGAACGTCAGCCACTTCCCGGCGGTGTCCGGCAGGTCCAGGCCGAAGAGCAGCGCCGCCACGGTGAGCAGGATGATCGTCTCCAGCACCGCGACGAAGGCCACCATGATGACCTTGCCGGCGAAGTAGACCCACCGCGGCATCGGCGTGCCGAGCAGCCGCTTGAGCACCCCGCGGTCCCGTTCCATCGGGATCTGGATCGCCAGCGCCTGGAAGCCGGCGGTCATCAGCCCGGTCGCGATCATGCCGGTGACGAAGTACTGGGTGAACTTCACCCCGTCGCCGATCTCGCCCTTGAAGATCGAGCCGAACACCAGGATCAGGATCGCCGGGAACGCCAGCGTGAACATGACCTGTTCGCGGCTGCGGAGGAACTGCCGGATCTCCAGCAACCCCTGCCGAAAACCGAGGCTCATGCTGTGCCCGCTCCGATCATGTCGAGGTAGATGTCCTCCAAAGTCGGCCGGGTCACCGTCAGGCCGGGGACCTCGCCGTCGAAGCGCGCGGCCAGGTCGGTCACCACCGCCGTCGGCGTCGCGCTGCGGGTGCTTTCCCACGACCCCTCGGGGGTACGCCAGGAGACGGTCGCCATCGCGGATTCGCGGTTGCCGAGCTGCCGGGGAGTGTCCACGGCGATCAGTCGCCCGGCCGCGATGACCCCCACCCGGTCGGCGAGCGTCTCCGCCTCCTCGAGGTAGTGCGTGGTCAGCACGATGGTCGTCCCCGTGCCGGCCAGGTCCCGGATCAGCGTCCAGAACTCGCGCCTCGCCTCCGGGTCGAAGCCGGTGGTCGGCTCGTCGAGGAAGAGCAGCTCCGGCCGGCCGATGATGCCCAGCGCCACGTCCAGGCGCCGCTTCTGGCCGCCGGAGAGGGTGTGCGTACGGGATCGGGTCTTGCCGGTGAGGCCGACCCGCGCGATGACCGCCGCCGGATCGTCGGGCTCGGGGTAGAAACGCGCGAAGTGCCCGACCACCTCGCCCACGGTCAGCTCGTCGAACTCCCCGGTGCCCTGCAGCACGATGCCGACGCGCGTGCGCCACCGCCGCTTGGCAGCGTCCTCGACCGCCGGGTCCACGCCCAGCACCCGGACCTCGCCCGCGTCCCGGCGGCGATAGCCCTCCAGGATCTCCACAGTGGTGGTCTTGCCGGCGCCGTTCGGGCCGAGCAACGCGAAGATCTCGCCCGCAGCGACGGTGAGGTCCACGGCGTCGACCGCGACCGTGTCGCCGTAGACCTTGCGGAGCCCCCGTACCTCGATAGCGGCTTCCCTCATGGAGGGAGAACCTAGCTCACCGGCTCGCGGCAAAGGTCACCGAGAGCAGGGTTGCCGCGAGCATGCCGCCGAGCAGGGTCAGGCCGATGCCGCCGATGTCCAGCTTCGAGCGCAGCCGCCGGTGCGCGATCACGGCGCCCACCGGCACACCCGCGGACGGTGCCACCAGGAACGCCAGCCAGCCCAGGCCGCGGATGACGGCACCGCCGGGTACGGGCGTGCTGCCGACGGTCACCAGGCCGGCGGCGATCAGCCCCGTCAGGCCGGCGACCAGGGCGCCGAGCAGGGGCAGCAGCGGCAGGGCCCAGCGGGGCAGGGGCCGGCGCTCGGCGGGGCGTACGGTCACGTCGATGCGCTCGGCCGCCCGGGCGAGCAGGGTGCGGGCCGACTGGCGGGGAGCCGGCGCCATGGCCTGCGAGCCGGGGGAGCGTTCCAGCGCTACCCGGGGGAGCGCCTCGACCGCGGCGGGCTCGGGCACCTCGCCCAGCGCCCGTACCCGCATGCCGGGCGCCCGGCGCAGCTGGTCCCAGAGCCGGGCGGCCTCGCGGTCCACGTCGAGCACCTGGGCCGCCGCGGCGCCCGCCCAGCGGTCCGCGGCCGCCGCGTCGCCTTCGGCGCGGGCGAGCTCGCCGGCGGCCTGGGCGGCGCTGGTCCGGTACGCCTCCTCGGCGTTCGACAGCTCGGCGTCACGCCGCCGGGCGACCTCGGCGAGCGCGGTCATCATGAGCTGGTAGTCGCGGTCACGTGTGGTCACTGTTCACCTCGTACGGGATGATCACTTCCGGATGGCGGTGCACCGAGCGGTCGAAGAACAGGGCCCGGCGCCGCCGCGGATACCACAGCGGGCCGCCCGGCTGGGGCGACAGCGGGCTCAGCTCGGGGCCCTGCACGTCGAGCGCCACCCAGGCGCCGATGGTGTCCAACCGGGCGCCGATGCCGCCGAGGTCGTCCCGGAGCCGGGCGACCGAGCGCCACCAGCCCAGCACGTGCATCCGCTGCTCCGGGCCGTCGGCGAGCAGGGCGCGCAGCCGTTCCCGGTACGCCGGCCCGGCCGCGTCGAACGCGTACCCGAGCACGTAGTGCGGGATGCCGTCCGCGCTGAACGCGGCGAACAGGTCGTCGAGGTCGGTGGGGCCGTACCAGTCGGCCTGCGGCAGTTCGGCGACCAGTCGGGCGGCCGGTCGCTCCGCACCCGGGTCGAGGCAGACGATGCTGAAACGCGCGGGTCCCTGGGCGGCCAGCGACAGGGCGGCGGCCGCGAGCACGTCGCACGCCTCGTCGACGCGGGTGCCGAGGACCGCCAGGTTGCGCCCGGGCATCCGGCCCAGCCGCAGCCGCGCGGGGCGCGCGGAGACGTCGATGCGCTCGCCCAGCACCGCGCCGGGCGACGACCCGACGTCGGCGGTGCTGACCGGCACCCGGCCGGCGGGCCGGTACGCGTCCGGCAGCCGCGGCACGGCATCACCGTCGAACAGCCGCGGCGGTACGCACGACTCCGGCCGCTCGTGCCACAGCTTGCGCTGCAGCGCCCGCCACACCGACCGGTCGCTCGCGTCGGGCAGCCGGACGACCTGGTTGGCCCCGGCGACCCCGGAGTCGGCGTTGACGACCGCGTGGAAGCGGGGGATGACCGCGGCGGCGAGGTTGGTGTCGGTCAGGATGCGCCGCGCCTTCGGCAGCGCGATCCGCAGCGTGAACTGCCCGACCAGGCCCGAGCGGCCCCAGAGCGCCTCGATGCCGGACACGTCCTGGCTCGCCAGCACCAGGTGGATGCCCTGGGAGCGGCCGCGCCGGGCGAGGTCCTCCAGCAGGGTCACCGCCTCGTCGGCGAGCGGGTCGCGGCCCGACAGCAGCACCTGGAACTCGTCGATGACCGCGACGATGCGGGGCCAGTGGCCGCCCGGGTCCTCGGCGCGCAGCTCGGCCAGCTTGGAGGCCTCGTACCGTTTGGCGGCCTGGGCCCGGGACCGCAGCTCCTCACTCAGGTGGCGCAGCATCGCCAGCCCGAACTCGCGGTCGCCGTTGACGTTGATGCCGGCCAGCCGGACCTGCGGCAGCCAGCTGGGGTCCCGCGGCCCGGGCGCGAACCGGGCGAAGGACACGCCCTCCTTGAAGTCGAGCAGGTAGAGGGCGAGCTCCTCGGGGCCGTACCGGGCGGCGAGGGAACCGATCCAGGCGTAGATGAGGTTGGTCTTGCCCGACCCGGACGGCCCGCCGATCAACGCGTGCGGCGGGTCGTCGCCAAGCGGCACCTCCACCAGCGAGCCGTCGGTGCTGTCCCCGATCGGGGCGGTCAGGCCGTGCGCCGACGACTCGGTCCAGATCTTCTCCGGCTCCAGGTCGGCGAAGCGGGCCGGCGGCGGGCCCTCACGCAGCCGCTCGGCGGTGGTCCGGCAGAAGCCGGCGATCCGCTCCGCCGGAGGCGCCGCGTCGAGGCTCACGGTGAGAGCGCCGGTGGTGTCGCAGGTCGCGGATTCCCCGCGCACGGCGATGCGCTCCACCGTCGGGTGCGGCGCGAGGTCCAGACCCCGGACCACCAGGTGTACGCCGCAAGCCACGCCGGTCCGCACCACCCGGTCGAGCTGCGCGCGGTGGGCGTCGCTCAGGTCGCCGGCCCGGGCGGGGTCGAGCAGCAGCACCACCACCCGCCACGGCTCGGGGCGGGGGCCGGGCGTCGCGGCGGTGAGGTCGGCCAGGGAGGCGTACTCGCCGGCCAGCACGCTCTCGTTGACCCGGCAGATGTGCTCGACCAGCTCGTCGAGGGTGGCGCCGAGGCCACCAGGGCTCACGAACGACAGCAGGCCGGCGTTGCCCAGCGGCGCGAACGCGGCCAGTGTCCCGCCGAGCTGTTCCGGGTCGTAGACGCTGAGCCGGACGTCGCCGGGGCGGGTGGTGCCGAGGGCCCGCAGCAGCAGCCCGGAGACGACGCCGTCCGCCGCCGGCTGGTCGCCGAGGACGTTCACGTGCGCGTGGTCCAGGAACGGTACGAGCGCAGGTAGCTTCCTGCGCTCCTCGCCCGCCTCGTACGCGACCGTGCCGATCCGGAGCAGCCCGGGGCGGCCGACCCGGTCGGGCTCGGTCGGGGTCCAGTAGCGCCAGGAGGTGCCCGCCGCACCGGACGCGGTGAGGGCGGCGAGCGACTCGACGTTGCGGGTCAGCGCGGCCGCCTCGGCCTGGGTCCGGCGCAGGATGTCCTGGCGTGCGGAATCCCGGGCCTCGGCGAGCTGGGCGAGGCAGGTCGCGTACGCGTCCCGGATCAGCTTCTTCCGGCGCTGAGCCTCGTTGCGGGCCGACTCGGCGGCGGCCAGCACGGCTCGGGCGGTGCCGCGTGCCTCGGCCAGCTCCTGCCGGACGACGGCGACCAGCGCGTTGCGGTGGCTACCCACTCAACCCCCCGGAATCCACGTGGGGGGATTTTAACCGCTTTCGGGGGCTTATTGCCCTTTTGGGCGGCGTGTCGGGTCTTCACCGCCTCGGCCGCGCGGGATCCGCGCGGCCGGCGGTCCCCCGGGTCAGCCATCGGGGGTCGGTACTGAGCAGTTCACGCCACAGCCGCGCGGCCACCATGTCCGCCCCCTCGGCCGTCCAGCGGCGCAGGGTGCCGCGCGGGACGTGGCGGCGGAACCAGTCCAGGGCGCGGCGGGCGTCCCGGTTCAGGCCGTCGGCGCGGGGCGTGCGGTCGTACGGCCGCAGTCCCAGCACGCAGCAGTAGTGCAGGGCGTTGTAGAGCCGCCACTCGTCGGTGGTGCCGAACCCGGCCGCGGGCCGCAGCTTCGCGACCTGCTCGGCCAGCACGGCCCGCAACTCGGCCACCCGCATCAGCGGCTGCTCCGCCACACCCGGCCCCCGCGCTTGCAGCCGCCGGTCCACCGCGGGCAGATCGACCAGCGGGTTGCGCAGCAGCCGGCCGATGTCGGCGAAGTCGTCCAGGGCGCGCCGGGTCAGCCGGCGGAACTCGTCCTCGTCCAGCGCGATCATCCGGTGCCGCTCCCGCCGCCGGGGGAGTGCCTCGGCCGCAAGCAGCAGCGCGGACCGGTCCTGCCGCAGCCGCTCGTCCTGCAGGAACGCCAGCCGGTCCAGGCCGGCCCGCACCGGTACGGCCAGCCCCGCCGCTCCCAGCACCACCGCCACCAGCACGTACTGCAGCACGGTCACCGTACGCAGCCCCGGCGCCGCCAGCATCGTCAGCGCGGCCGGGCCGCCGCACAGCAGCGTCGCCGCCACCGCGGTGACCAGGGAACGGCGCAGGTCCGGAATCAGCCGCTCGCCCGCCTCGGTCGCGTCCGCCACGGCCACCAGGAACCCGAGCAGCAGCAGGTCGAGGCCGATCGCCGCGAGCACCAGCTCGGCCGACCCCAGGTCGATCGGGGCCAGCACGACGATCAGGCCGGCGGCGTACAGCGCGGCGGCGACGGCCAGGGCCGCCGGCAGGGAGCCCGGCCGGACCTTGTCGCGGTAGCGCAGGAGCAGAACCGTCGCGCCGGCCAGGGGCGCGAGCGCGACCAGCTTGCCGACGCCGGGCAGCAGCGCGGCCAGGACCAGGAACAGCGCCGACGCGTACGCCCACCCGAGGTTGATCTGCCGCCGCTCCGGCACGTCGCGGGGCAGCAGCGCCGCCGCGACGCCCGACCAGCACAGGGCCGGGATGCAGAGCAGCACCCTCGCCACCGCGGACCCCGGTGCCAGGCTCCAGGCGGCCACCGCCACGGCGTACGACCCGAGGGCGCCGGCAGCACGCCACAGGAGGACGCGGGCCGGGTCACGGGCGACGAGGTAGCACCCCAGCCACCAGGTCAGGGCGAAGACGGGTACGGCGATCGCGGGCACCGGGGCAGTCAACCAAAGAGTCGTTGCGTACCGACACCCTCGGACGTCTGCCGTTCCCTCCTGCGCCGGCGGCGCCGCCTGATCACCCACACCGCGCCGGCCACCAGCACCACGAGACCGAGCAGCACCAGCACCGGCAGGAGGATCGCCAGCAGCGACAGGACGACGCTGGTGAAGTCCTCGGCCGTGCTGGCGACCGGTGCGCCGACGCCGGCGGTGGAGACGTTCACCACCGGCCGGGACGCCGCCTTGAAGCCGTGCACGCACAGCGCGATCACCACACCGGCCGCGACCGGCACCCACTGGTGCGATCCGAAGAACGAACCCGGGTCCGACACGGTGACCGTCTCGGACGACGACCCGGCCCCGAACGCCAGGCCGCCCGCCGTCGGCCGGACCACCGTCTGCACGACGTCGTTCACGTGGTCGACCACCGGCACCTTGTCGGCGACGACCTCGACCGCGAGCAACACCGCGAGGATGACCAGCACCCACCCGTTCGAGAGCCACTGCCACCCGCCGGGCAGGTCGATCGTGTCGGTGTACCGGTCGAGCAGACCCATCGTGAGCAGGGGGATGTACGCATTCAGCCCGGCGGACGCCGCCAGGCCGGTACCGGTGAGGGCTTCGAGCACGATCTCAGCATGGCACCGCCGCGCTCGCCCCGCCCGGAGGCGGAGGCTACCCTCGTGCGGTGCGTCTGGTCATCGCGAAGTGCTCCGTGGACTATGTCGGCCGCCTCTCCGCCCACCTGCCCCCGGCGGTACGCCTGCTGATGGTCAAGGCCGACGGGTCGGTGTCGATCCACGCCGACGACCGCGCCTACAAGCCGCTCAACTGGATGAGCCCGCCGTGCAAGCTCCAGGAGGCACCGGGCGTCTGGAAGGTCGTCAACAAGGCCGGCGAAGAGCTGCGGATCACCCTCGAGGAGATCTTCCAGGACACCTCGTACGACCTGGGCGTCGACCCGGGCCTGGTCAAGGACGGCGTCGAGGCGCACCTCCAGGAGCTCCTGGCCGCCCACCCGGAGACCTTCGGCGAGGGCTGGTGCCTCGTCCGCCGTGAGTACATGACGGCCATCGGCCCGGTCGACCTGCTCTGCCGCGACGCCGACGGCGGCGCGGTGGCGGTCGAGATCAAGCGCCGCGGCGAGATCGACGGGGTGGAGCAGCTCACCCGCTATCTGGAGCTGATGAACCGCGACCCGCTGCTGGCGCCGGTGCGGGGCGTGTTCGCGGCGCAGGAGATCAAGCCGCAGGCCCGGGTGCTGGCGACCGACCGCGGCATCCGCTGCGTGGTCGTCGACTACGACAAGCTTCGCGGCATGGACCGCAACGAGCTGACGCTGTTCTAGCCGGCGGACAACTCGACGCGGTCGGTGTCCGTCGTGCCGCTGAGGTAGGCGCGCGCGCCGAACGCCGCGACGCCGGCCTGGACGGCGACGCCCGTCCAGCTCAACGGGTCGCCCTGGGCGATCTGGACCACGGTCGGCAGCCCCAGCAGCAGGACGTCGAAGCCGGCGAACGCCGCGATCAGCGGTCCGGTGGAGACCGAACCCATCGGCGTGTCCAGCGGCAGCAGCGAGTTGTCCACGAAGCCGGTGCGCGCCTTGCGGACCGCCGCCACCGCCCCGACCGGGCCCAGGCCGAGGCCGAGCGCCCACCACGGGCCCGCGGGCAGGTCGCCGAGGACGCGCAGCAGGGTCAGCGCGGCGGCGTACCAGAGGGCGGCCACCACACCCGGCACCCAGAGGCGTTGCAGGATCGCCTTGCGGGAGTCGAGGCCCAGCATCCGCAGCATCCACGGGTTGCCCGCGTCGGTACGCAGGCTCGCCGTCGTCACGCCGCCCGCGAACAGGCCGCCGGCCAGCACCGCCACGGCCAGGACCCAGCCCGGAGCGTGCCCCAGCAGGGCGGGCAGGGTGGTGGCGCCGGCGAGCCACAGCAGGCGCCGTGGGCGTCGGCGGAGCATGAGCAGGTCCTGGGCGGTCAGGACGGGCAGGCGCGCCGGCAGGGGGCGGGACCGGAGTTTGCGACGGGCCCAGTAGCGCCGCTCCACCATCTCGGTCACGAAGGACGGTTCCACTCCGAAGGCCGAGTCGGCGAGGGTTCCGGCGGTCTTGGACGCCTCGAGGATGCGCTCGTGGGGTGTCCACTCCAGCCGGCGTACGGCCACCAGCCAGAAGGCCGCCGTGAGCCCGGTCAGCACGGCTACGCCGCCGGTGACGACGGGGCGCGAGGGCCAACCGGCCGACACGGAGACCACGGCTCCGGCGGAGTCCGCGACGAGGGCGGCCAGGCCGGCGGCCAGCAGCAGGTACGCCACGTCGTCCGAGCGCGCCGACCACCAGCGCTCCGTCTGCGCGCCGAGCGCGACGAGGAGGAGGACACCGCCGACCAGGGCGCCGAGCGCGGGCAGGAACGCCGTCCCGTCGGGCAGCGGGCGGGCGACCGAGTGGCCCAGGATCGCGAACCCGCCGAGGGCGCCCGCCGCGGCCGCACCGACCGTCGCCCACCCCAGCGAGGGCAGCAGCAGGCGGCGGCGGCTGACCGGCGCGGTGAGCAGCCAGGACGTGGCCGGGCGGCTGAGGCTCAGCGGGCCCAGGCGGCGCAGGACGAGGTAGAGGCCGCCGGTGAGCGCCAGCGCCAGCCCGGTGCCGGCCAGGGCCGAGGCGTGCGGCGAGCCGGGCCAGAAGACCGCCGCCAGCTGCTTGTGGACCATGCCGCCGACGATCACGACGAAGAGCACGGCGAAGTAGAAGTTGCCGAGCGTCTCGCCGCGTTCCTTGTGCGCCGACTGCGTGCGGCGTACCCAGCGGCGGACGCCGGCCACGCTGACCGCGGTCGTCATGGGGCGACCAGGTCGGCCATGCCGGTCACGAGCGTTCCGGCCGCCGCCGCGAAGGCGTCGTCGTGGCTGGCCATCAGGATGGTGCCGCCGTCCTCCCGGTACGCGGCGAGCAGCGCCGCCACCGCCGTGCGGGCCTCCGGATCGAGGCGCTGTTCGGGCTCGTCGAGGATCATCAGCCGGCTCGGCCGCAGCAGGGCCAGGGCCAGGGTGAGCCGCTGCTTCTGTCCCGACGACAGCGACGGCGGGATGGCGTCCGCGTGCGAGGCGATGCCGAACCGGTCGAGTGCCTCGTCGATGCCGGCCGCAGCGGGATCGAGGCCGTGCGCGCGGCACACCAGCTCGGCGTGCTCGCGCGCGGTCAGGCCCGGGTACCAGGTCGGCGGCTCCACCGTGGTCACGACGGCGCGCCAGAACTCCGGAGTGGCGCCCGGGCGGCCGCCGAAGATCTCGATCTCGCCGGCGTCGGGCCGTTGCAGGCCGGCGACGCAGCGCAGCAGGGTGGACTTACCGATGCCGTTCTCGCCGGTGATGCAGACGCCGGCGCCGACCGGCACGGTCAGCTCGACGTCCACCAGCACCGGCGCCGAGCCGTAGCTCACCGAGAGGCCGCGGACCTCGATGGCGGGTTGATCCACCACATGAAGGTAGCAATGTTCATCATCCGGTCAGGGGTGGGCGGGTGGGAAGTGCCGTCATGGGCGGCGGCCGTACAGGAGCTTCAAGGCCTTGACGATGCGCTGGACCTGGGCGGGGGTGCGCTCGAAGGTCATGGCGGGCAGCAGCGAGGGCGCCCGGCGTACCGTGATCGCCTTGGGGATGCCGAACTCCCGTAGCCCTTCCTCGCCGTGGATCCGGCCGAAGCCGGAGTCGCCGACGCCGCCGAACGGCAGGGTGGCCATGCCGACGAAGCTCAGCGTCGAGTTGACGGCCACCATGCCGGTGCGGAGCCGGCGGGCGATCCGGACGGCGTTGGCCTTGCCGAAGACGGCACCGCCCAGCCCGTACGGGAGCGCGTTGGCCTTCTCCACCGCCTCGTTCGCGTCCGCGACCTTGGTGATCGTCAGCGTCGGCCCGAACGTCTCCTCACGGATCGCGGCGGAATCCTCCGGCACGTCGACAAGCACGGTCGGCGCCACGTGCGGCGGCTGCACCGCGTCCGCCCCGCCGAGCACCGCCTTGCCGCCGCTCGCCAGCGCGTCGTCGATGTGCCGGCGGACCACGTCCAGCTGGCCGGGCATGGTCATCGGCCCGATGTCCTCGCCGATCTTCAGCTTGCCGGCCTTGGCCACCACCGCCTCGACGAAGGCGTCGTAGACGGGTGCCACGGCGTACACCCGCTCGATGCCGATGCAGGTCTGCCCGGCGTTGGTCATGGCCCCCCAGACGGCGGCCTCGGCCGCCGCGGTGACGTCCGCGTCCGCGTCGACGATCAGCGCGTCCTTGCCGCCGGCCTCGATGAGCACCGGCGTGAGCGTCTCCGCGCACGCGGCCATGACCTTCTTGGCGGTGGCCGTCGAGCCGGTGAAGGCGAGCTTGCCGATGCCGGAGCGGCAGAGCAGGGCGCCGACGTCGCCGAGGCCGTGCACGGCCTGCAGGACCGGCTGCTCCGGTACGACCTCCGCGAAGGTGTCGACGAGCCACTGGCCCACGGCGGGCGTGTACTCGCTGGGCTTGAGCACGACGGCGTTGCCCGCGGCGAGCGCGCCGGAGATCGGGCCCAGCGGGGTGAGGATGGGGTAGTTCCAGGGACCGATGACGCCGATGACGCCGAACGGCTGGTATTCGAGGTGACCGGCGTGCTCGGCCACCAGCAGGCGCGACTTGACCCTGCGCGGTCCGAGGACGCGCTTGGCGTTGCGGGCCGCCCAGTCGGTGTGCTCGATCGCGGCGCTCGCCTCGACGATCGCGTCGGCGACCGGCTTGCCGGTCTCGGTGTGGGTGAGCGCGGCCAGCTCCTCGATCCGCTCGGCGAGCAGCGCCCGCCACCGCAGCATGCGGGTCTTGCGCTCGTCGAAGCCGAGACCGGCCCACCAGGCTCCGGCGGTCCGGGCCCGCTCGACCGCGGCGCTCACCGCGGCAGCGTCGGCGACCGGCACGCGGCCGGCCTCCGCCCCGGTCGCAGGGCTGGTCGAGATGAGGACGCCGTCCTCGACCACGGGCATTCCGGGGGTACGCGTAGCCGTCATGAACGCGAGTTTAGGTCGTGTTCGGTGTGGAATGGCTCACACGTAGGCTGGATATTGTGAGTCCCCGCCGAAACCGTCCGCGCCGCGAGGCGCCGTCCGTCATGCCGGACGAGCGGGTGCGGCGAGGCGTCGAGGGGGTCCAGCAGTACCAGGACGGCGAGTGGATGGTGCGCTCGATCTTCGGCGGGGCGGCCGTCAAGACGTACCGGTGTCCGGGCTGCGTGCAGGACATCCGGCCCGGCGTCGCGCACGTCGTGGCCTGGCCGGCCGACGAACGCGGCGACGCATCCGACCGTCGGCACTGGCACACCGGCTGCTGGCGCGCCCGTGACCGGCGCGGCCCATCGGTGGAGCGCTCGCGCAACGCCCCGCGCTATGGGTAAGGATCAAGGACGTGCCTAACCAAATCCGAGCGAACTCCGTCCTGCCTGCCACGCGCGAGGACATCGAACTCCACACCGCGGACGGGCTGACCCTCGTCGGAGAGCTGGCCCGGCCGCTCGACCGTGACCCGGTCGCGACGCTCGTCTGCCTGCACCCGCTGCCCACCCACGGCGGGATGATGGACAGCCACGTCTTCCGCAAGGCGGCCTGGCGGCTGCCCGCGCTGGCCGGCATCGCGGTGCTGCGCTTCAACACCCGCGGCACGTCGAGCGTCCGCGGCACCAGCGAGGGCACCTTCTCGTCCGCGGTCGACGAGAAGTACGACGTGGCCGCCGCGATCGAGTACGCGGAGTTCGCCGACCTGCCGAACGTCTGGCTGCTCGGCTGGTCCTTCGGCACCGACCTGACCCTCATGCACGGCCTGGACCCGGTCGTCGCCGGCGCGATCCTGCTGTCGCCGCCGCTGCGCTTCTCCGGGCCGGAACACCTGGCGGCCTGGGCGGCGTCCGGCAAGCCGGTGACCGCGCTGGTCCCGGAGTTCGACGACTACCTGCGGCCGGACGCGGCGCTCGAGCGCTTCCGGGCGATTCCGCAGGCCGAGGTGGTCGGCGTGCCCGGCGCCAAGCACCTGTGGGTGGGCGACGCCGAGCGGGTCCTCGACGAGATCGTGCGCCGGGTGGCGCCGGACGTGCCGGTGCCGCTGCCGCGCGAGTGGGACGGGCCGATGGAGTCCGGCGACATGAACGCGTACGCGGACCGTACGGTGGCCGCCTTCGCCGACGTTCCCGTCCCGAAGCCGCTTACTTGATGCCGTTCTGCACGCAGAGCGGCGCGAAGCGGCCCGCGCAGACGGCCTTCTTCTCGACGAAGCCGTCCGCGATGACCGAGCTCACGTCCTTCTTGAGGATCAGCTTCGGCTGCAGCAGCACGGCCGGGACGTAGGAGCCCGACTCCGGGTCCTTCACCCGGTCGTCCTTGCCGAGCTGCGGCTTCTCGCCCTTGAACAGCTTGATGGCGAGCCCGGCGGCGGCGTCCGCCTCCAGCTTGATCTGCTTGTAGACGGTCATGCACTGATCGCCGGCGAGGATGTTCTGCAGGCCCTGCACAGTGGCGTCCTGGCCGGTGACCGGCACCTTGCCGTTCATCTTGTCGTGCTTGAGCACGGAGATCGCCGCGTTGGCCAGCCCGTCGTTCGCCGCCAGCACGCCGTTGATCCTCTTGTCGGTCTGCGCCCACATCTCCCGGAACACCACGACCGCCTCGTCGTTGTTCCAGTCCGCGATCGACTGGTCGGGGCCCTTGAGGAACTCGCCCGCGTCGTACTTGGGCTGCAGGACCGACTCGTAGCCCGCCTTGAACAGGGTGGCGTTGTTGTCGGTCGGAGAGCCGTTGAGGTCCGCGATCAGCGGCGTCGGGTAGTTCTTCTCCTTGAGGCACTGCACCAGGCCGTTGCCCTGCAGCTTGCCGACCGCCTCGTTGTCGAAGCTGACGTAGTAGTCCGCGCCGCCGTTGAGGGTCAGCCGGTCGTAGTCGATGGTCTTGACCCCGACCGCGCGTGCCTTGTCGAGGACGACCTTGCCGGTGGCGGAGTCGAGGTTCACGGTCATGAGAACCCGGACGCCACCCGCGATCATGCTGTCGGCGATGCGCTGGAACTGGGCCTTGTCACCCTGGGCGTTCTGGATGTCGACCGGCACCTCGGCCGCGTCGAAGGCCGCCTTCAGCAGCTTCGGGTCGTCGGTGCCCCACCGCTGCGACGAGGCGGTGTCGGGAAGGATGACGCCCACCTTGCCGGTGCCCGCGGCGTGGACGCCGCCGGCGGGCGTGCTGCCGGCGTCACCGTGGTCGTCGGTGCAGGCGGACATGCCGGAGAGGGCTACCAGGCCGACCGCGGCAAGGGCCAACAACTTCGTGCGCATTGCGTGTTCCTCCAGGCCAGAGGGCGGCAAGGCTACCAGGGGCGATCGTGGCGCCACCCTGGCAAACAGGCGGCGCCACGGCCAGCATCGGGATGGCTACACAAGGTCACTGTCGATCAGGGGCCGGTGGCGGTTCTTGGCCGCGTACATCGCCATGTCGGCCTCGTGCAGGAGGCTGTCCGGGTTGTGCACCCCGTGCCTTCCGGTGGCCATGCCGATACTCGCGCGCACCGGCACCTCCGTGCCGCCGAGGAGGACCGAGCCGCTCAGCGCCCGCGCCAGGCCGTCCGCCACCTCGGCCCGCCGATCGGCGGACACCCCGTCCACCAGGACGGCGAATTCGTCGCCGCCGAGCCGCGCAACGGTGTCGCCGTCCCGTACGCAGCCCCGCAGCCGCCGCCCGACCTCGATGAGCAGCCGGTCACCGGTGGCGTGGCCGTACCTGTCGTTGACCGGCTTGAAGTCGTCGAGGTCGATGAGGAAGACCGTGACCGGGCCGGCGGCGAGGGCGTCCTCCAGCCGCTGCATGAACATGCCCCGGTTCGCGAGCTTGGTGAGCCCGTCGTGGAACGCGAGCTCGGTGAGCTGCGTGGTCAGCTCGTCGCGCTCGCGCAGCAGCTCGGCGATGTGCCGGAAGGCGGCCACCTGGCGGCCGATCACCAGCACCGTCGTGGTCAGGGCGCCGATCGCGATGACCCAGCCCCGGCCGGAGAGCCCGTCGACCGCGAGGACCACGATGGCCAGGCCCCACACCGCGACCAGAGCCCCGTACGGGAGCAGGCTGTACGGCCGCTTAGCCTCGCGTCGCCCGGATGCCGAGGCGGCCCGGACGTCGCGCTCCTGCACCCGGGCACCGACCGCGATGAGCACGCTGGTGAGCACATTCGCCGCGAACAGCCAGGACCTCGTGGGCTGCTCGACGTACAGGGGGACCGGCACCGCCTGGAGCACCGCCTGCAGCACGGCCGCCGCCCCGCTGAGGAGGCCGGCCGTACGGGTGAACGGCGAGGAACCGCTGAGGATGACCTTGAGGACCGCGAAGATCACCACCAGGAACAGCCCGGGCTGGACCAGCAGGCTGACCATCGCGTTTAGCGCCCAGGCGGCGCCGTGCGGGCCGGACGGCAGGTCGGCGATCCAGAGCCCGTACGTCACCGCGGCCGCCATCAGGGTGGCGACGTCGATGCGCATCCGGAGCCGCTCGGCCGCGCCCATGTCGTCCATCGGATGGCGGAGCATGCCGGCGACGACCAGCATCATGCTGACCGCGATCGACGTGACCTGGACGTCCGTGCCGACGCTCGACTCGGGCGCCAGCGGATCCCGCAGGACCGTCCAAAACTGGATGACGTTGCCGAGCACCAGCACGGCCCCGGCGACCGCGAAGAACCGCCAGGTAACGGCGGTGGCCCGGGCGCGCGCCGCGGCGGCCGGGGTGGCCGCCGGACCCGGGCGGCTGAACCGGATGACCCGGCGGCACGACCGGACGAAGCAGGCCTGCACCAGGATCAGCAGCGTCCAGAACGTGAACACCTGGGCGGTGACCGGGAAGCGCCCCGACCCGTAGCCGAGGAACGCGAGGAGAGCGAGGACGACCAGGCCGGCGATGAGCGGATCGGCGCGCCGCGAGGCCCGCGCTGCCTGCCGCCGATTCATCGGTACCCCGCTCCCGAGTTGCTCCCTAACGAGAACCCTCATCGGCGGGCGGTGTGGCGGGTTGAGCGCTTCAGGCCGTCCGCTTGCGTCGCGCGGGTCTCAGAGCCGCTCGCCGAGGTCGGCCAGGAGGGCGTCGGCCGCCGCGTACGGGTCGATCGCGCCCTCGGCCACCTGGGCCGCGAGCTTGCCGAGCGCCGTACCGTCATGGAGGTTGCCCATGCGGGCACGCAGCGTGCCCAGGGCGATCGCCTCGACCTCGACGGCGGCGCGCTTCTCCCGGGCGAGGCGCAGCGTGCCGGACTTCTCGAGCCACTCGCGATGCTTCTCGATCGCGGCGACCACGTCGTCGATGCCCTCGCCCTTGACGGCGGTCGCGCGGACGACCTGGGGGCGCCAGTCGCCGGGCGCGCGCTCGCCCAGGCCGAGCATCCCCTGGATGTCGCGGTAGGTGGCGTCCGCGCCCGGCCGGTCCGCCTTGTTGACCACGAAGACGTCGGCGATCTCCAGGATGCCGGCCTTGACCGCCTGGATCGCGTCGCCCATCCCGGGAGCGAGCAGCACCAGGGTGGTGTCGGCCAGCGAGGCGATCTCCACCTCGGCCTGGCCGACCCCGACCGTCTCCACGAGCACGACGTCGCAGCCGGCGCCCTCGAGCACCCGTACCGCCTGCGGCGTGGCGGCCGAGAGCCCGCCGAGCTGGCCGCGGCTGGACATCGACCGGATGTAGACGCCCGGGTCGGTGGTGTGCTCCTGCATCCGGACCCGGTCGCCGAGGATCGCGCCGCCGGTGAACGGGCTGGACGGGTCGACGGCGAGCACGCCCACCCGGTGGCCGGCCCGGCGCAGGGCGCGGACCAGCTCGTTGGTGGTGGTCGACTTGCCCACGCCGGGCGAGCCGGTGAGGCCGACGACCTGGGCGCGGCCCGCGTACGGCGCGAGGGCGGCGGCGACCTCGGCGAGCTTGGGGTCACCGTTCTCGACCATGCTGATCAGCCGGGCCACCGACCGTGGGTCGCCCTCACGCGCCCGGGCGACCAGGGTCGGCACGTCCCGGCCGCGGCTCATGCTGAGCTGTCCATTCGCATGCTCTCCTGGCCCTCGCCGTCTTGGCCGTCGTCAGCCCGCGCCGAGTGTCGCTCGGTGCAGTCGATCATGCTGAGAGTTCCGTCGGCATGGGTCCCATCATGCCCCGGGGACCTTGATGATCAATGCATCGCCCTGCCCGCCGCCGCCGCAGAGGGCCGCCGCGCCGGTGCCGCCGCCGCGGCGCTTCAGCTCCATCGCCAGGGTCAGCACCAGCCGTGCGCCGGACATCCCGATCGGGTGCCCGAGCGCGATCGCGCCGCCGTTGACGTTGACGATGTCCTCGTTGACCTTGAGCTCGCGCATCGAGTGGATCACGACCTGGGCGAACGCCTCGTTCATCTCGATCAGGTCGAGGTCGCCGACGGACAGGCCGGCCTTGCCGAGCGCGTGCTTGATCGCGTTGGCCGGCTGGGCCTGCAGCGAGTTGTCCGGACCCGCCACGTTGCCGTGCGCGCCGATCTCGGCCAGCCAGGTGAGGCCCAGCTCCTCGGCCTTGGCGCGGCTCATGACCACGACCGCGGCCGCGCCGTCGGAGATGGGGGAGGCGCTGCCGGCGGTGATCGTGCCGTCCTTGGCGAACGCCGGCCGCAGCGCGCCCAGCGACTCCGCGGTGGCGTCGGGGCGTACGCCCTCGTCGGTGTCGATCACCGGGTCGACGTCGCGCAGGCCCGCCTTGACCGGCACGATCTCGTCGGCGAAGCGGCCCTCGCGCTGCGCCGCGGCCGCCCGCTGGTGGCTGAGCGCGGCGAAGGCGTCCTGCTCCGCGCGGGAGATGCCGAGGTTCTCGCCGCTGCGCTCGGTCGACTCGCCCATGGAGATGCCGTCCCACGGGTCCATCAGGCCGTCGTACGCCGTGTGGTCGCGCACCAGGATGTCGCCGTACTTCTTGCCCTGGCGCTGGTTGAGCAGCAGGTGCGGAGCGTTGGTCATCGACTCCATGCCGCCGGCCACCACGATGTCGAACTCGCCGGCGCGGATCAGCTGGTCGGCGAGGGCGATGGCGTCGAGGCCGGAGAGGCACACCTTGTTGATCGTGACCGCCGGGGTGGTCATCGGGATGCCGGCCGCGACGGCGGCCTGGCGTGCGGTGATCTGGCCGGCGCCCGCCTGGAGGACCTGACCCATGATCACGTACTGCACCTGGTCCGGGCGCACCCCGCCGCGCTCGAGGGCCGCGGAGATCGCGTAGCCGCCGAGGGCGGTGGCCGGGACGCTCTTGAGGTTGCCGAGAAGACGGCCCATAGGGGTACGGGCGCCGCTGACGATCACCGAACTGGTCACGGAACTTCGCTTTCGACGGGCTGCACGGGGGCGCAGGCGCGCGGAAAGCGCCCCTCGTGGGACCCGGCCGCAGTGCCTGCCTCAGGCATAGGTGCCTGAACGATGGTTAGGGTTTAGCCTAGCCGGATGAGTGCTTTGGGGCCCAGCGGTAACAACAGCGAGAATGTCACACTCTCCGACATGGACTCGCTCCCAGCCGTCGGTCTCCTGCGGGTCGACCACGTCGGCATCGCCGTCGCCGACCTCGACGAGGCGCTCGCCTTCTACGAGCGCGCCTTCGGGCTTCGCTGCGTGCACCAGGAAACGAACGAGGACCAGGGCGTACGCGAGGCGATGGTGGCCGCCGAGCCGGACGGCACCGGCGCCCGCATCCAGTTGCTCGCCCCGCTGCGCCCGGATTCCGCGATCGCCAAGTTCCTGAACCGCAACGGGCCGGGCTTGCAGCAGCTGGCCTACACCGTCCGGAACCTCGACGAGACCAGCGCCGCGCTGCGCGCGCGGGGGCTCCGCCTTCTTTATGACGAGCCCCGGCGCGGTACGGCCGGAGCGCGCATCAACTTCGTTCACCCGAAGGACGCGGGCGGGGTGCTCGTGGAGCTCGTGGAGCCAGTCTGATTCGTACCCCTTGAGGGTGAAACGTCCTGACGCCGCAGCTGCGGACTGGCAGGATCGTCGGCATCGAGAGGCGCCGCGCGGTGCCCCTATGAGACGATCTTCCGGTCTTGTGCTGCACAGCAGGTAGCGGCGCGGCAACGCTGTGCGGGCGTCTTCCGCACGGCGCCACCCGAACGGCCGACGTACCCCCTCGGCGAGCGGGGCGAAGGTGATCTTAGGCCGGAATACCCGGCCCGTACGGTCTTGCGTAGCCCCCTGGGGGGTCTGCCAGTATGTCGCAATGCCCCAGCAGCAGGATGCCAATCTCGCGTTTTTCGAGACCGCAAATTCGCAGCACGACTTCACCGTCGTCCTGCGTGGATACGACCGCGGGCAGGTGGACGCCCACCTCGGCCGGCTGGTCGCCGCCCTGAACCAGTCCGAGCAGGCCCGCGGCGAGGCCGAGCAGCGGATGAACGACGCGCAGCGCCGCCTCCGGCAGGCGGAGCAGCGCCTGAACGCGCTCGAGCAGAAGCTGGCCGACAGCAACAAGCTGCTCGAGGAGAACAACCGGCCGACGCTCTCCGGGCTGGGCACCCGGGTCGAGCAGATCCTGCGGCTGGCCGAGGAACAGGCGAACGACCACCGCAGCGAGGCCAAGCGGGAGTCCGAGGGCATCCTCTCCGCGGCGCGGCTCGAAGCGCGTGAGATCACGGACAAGGCTCGCGCCGAGGCGGCCGCCATGAAGGCGACCGCGGAGCGCGAGGCGGGGCAGGTCCGGACGCACGCCGAGCGCGAGGCCGCCGAGGCCCGGGTGCAGGCCCGGCGCGAGGCCGACACGCTGCGCTCCGACGCCGACCGCGAGACCAAGCAGCTGCGTACGGTCACCGCCCACGAGGTCGCCGAGCTCAAGTCGACCGTGGAGCGGGAGGTGGCCTCGCTGCGGGCCACCGCCGAGCGGGAGATCACCCAGCTGCGCGCGAAGGCGGCCCGCGAGGCCGAGGAGAAGCGCGCCGAGGCGACCAAGCTGCTGACCGACGCCCGCGACAAGCGCGACAAGGATCTGCAGGCCCTGGCGCTGGAAATAGCAGAACGCCGCGAGAAGGCCGAGCGCGAGGAGTCCGAGCGGCACGCCGCCCAGGTCAGCGCCACCCAGCGGATGGTGGCCGAGGCCGAGGAGCGGGCCCGCGCCGCGGAGGACCGCGCCAAGGAGATCGAGCAGCGCGCCGAGACCCGCCGGGTCGAGTCGGAGCGCAACGCGGTCGAGACGGTCGAGAAGGCCCGCGCCCACGCCGAGAAGACGCTCACCGAGGCCCGCACCGAGTCGCAGCGGCTGCTGAGCGAGGCCCGCCAGGAGGCGGAGCTGACCACGCAGGCGGCCAAGCGCGAGGTCGAGGACCTGACCCGCCAGAAGGACCAGGTCACCAACCAGCTCGGCCAGATGCTCTCCGGCCTCTCCGGCCTGGTGCCCACGGTCGGCGGCCCCGCGGCCAAGGCGGCCGAGACCGTGCAGAAGGCCGAGGCGGCCAAGCCGGACGCACCGGCGCAGCGGACACCGGAGGGTGACGCCGAGGCGGACAAGCCCGGGGTGGCCGCGAAGTCGAGTTGAGTGTTTCGCCACTCGGAACCCCGGTTGCGCCACCCCGACGGGTGGGCCACGGTTAGAGGACCGGGTGGGCTGTGTGCGAGACCTGTGTGCGGGCCGTGCCGGAGTGCTCCGGTGCGGCCCGTTCGCATTAGCGCGTAGCCTCATCCCAGACAAACTGCAACCAGACGTACCAGTCCCGCCGGGCAGGTGTGTATCCACACGCTCCGGGACGATACGTATGTGAGGATGGACAGCATGTCGCACGGCGGGGAAATCTTCGGCCTCGGTGGAGAGACGCCTCCGGAGCCCAGCTTCGAGACCGCCCTGCGGGGTTACGAGAAGAAACAGGTCGAACGGTACGTCGCCCGGGCGGAGACCGAGATCGCCACGCTGATCAGCGAGCGCGACAACGCCCAGCTGCAGAACCAGGCGATGATCGGCCAGATCGACCGGCTTCAGCAGGAGCTGGCCCAGGCCCGCCGCCAGCCCGGCATGGGCGCCGAGGTGTCCTTCCGCCACCTGGGTCCCAAGGTCGAGGAGATCCTCGCGAAGGCCGAGGAGGTCGCCGAGGACATCAAGAGCTCCGCCACCGAGGACATCGCCGCCCGGCTCGCCGAGGCCGAGCGCATCCGCGCCGAGGCCGAGGCCCACGCGCACGACGGCATCCGCGACTTCGAGATCGCCCTCGCCGCCCGTCGCGCCGAGGAGGAGAAGGCCGACGTCGCCCGCCGCGCCGCGGTCGAGAAGTCGCTGGTCGCCACCCGCCAGTCGGCGGAGCAGATGCGCGCCGAGGCCGAGTCCACCCTCACAAGGGCGCGCGCCGAGGCGCAGCAGCTCGCCGAGCGCACCGCGCAGGAGGCCCAGCGGATCCGCTCCGAGGCGGACGGCTACGCGAAGTCCACCCGCGTGCAGGCCGACCAGGAGATCAAGGCGCTGCGCGACAAGGCCCAGCAGGACATCGCGAAGCTGCGCGCCGACACCGACCGTGAGGTGGCGGAGCTGCGGGCGAAGATCGAACGCGAGGTCGGCGAGCGCCGCCAGGAGGTCGTCCAGGAGCTCGGCCAGATGCGTACGGCCGTCGAAAAGCAGTGCTCCGACCTGCGCAGCGAGGCGGACAAGTACGCGGAGGAGGTCCTGCGCCGCTCCGACGAGCAGGCCACCGCGGTCCGCAAGGAGATCGCCGGTCAGCAGGACAAGATCGCGGCGGCCGCCCGCGACCTCGAGGCGGCCCAGGCCAAGGCCGCCGCGGCGGAGAAGAAGGTCGCCGACGCCACCGAGCGTTCGGCGGCGGCCGAGCGTGAGACCGAGCGGGTGCAGCAGCGGCTGGCCGAGGTGAAGCGCGAGCTCGAGACGGAGCTCACGCGGGTCGCCGACGCGAAGCGGGCGGGCGAGGCCGCCGAGCGCCACGCCGCGGACGTACGGCGCCAGGTGCAGAAGGAAGCCAAGCGGGTGGCGGAGCTGGCCGCGGCGGCGGTGCTGGCGGCGGCCGCGTCGCCGGACGACGACGCCGAGGACGAGCCGGCGGCGGCTCCGACTGCTGTTACCGGGACGGCTGCGGCTCCGACGGCGGCAACCGGGACGGCTACGGCTACCGGCACTGCTCCCGCGCCCGCAGGCGCGGCCGGCTCCGGCGGTGGGACGGCTGGGCCGGCTACCGGGGCGGTCGCGGCCGGCCAGGGCGGCTCGGCGCCGGCTACCGGGACGGCTGCGGTCGCCCCTCAGGCGGCGCCGGGGAAGACGCCGGGGCAGCAAGGGGCGGACAAGGCCCAGGGGCCGGGCGGCAGCACCGGGAAGATCACCGCTTCGGCCAAGGTGACGGCCCGGCCCGCCAGCCGCGTGGGCGTCGACGCCGACTGACACCGGCCGCCGCCCGGGTAATCGGTGGGCTGCGGTGAGCGCCGGCTGGGTGCGGTGGGCGCCCGGGTTGCGTTGCGCGTCGCCGTCGCTGCGGGCCTTGGTGTGGATCATCGGCCGGGGTGCGGCCCGGCGGGTGGCGGGCATGCGGGCGTACCGATAAATTGCCGCCGGGATGTCCGGTCGCCGCGGGTGACCTTCCTGTTCGCGCGTGGAGGTAAAGGTGACGGCCGACGAGGCGCCCGCCGACCGCACCGGCTCGGAAGATCCGGATACAACGGTCGTCGCCGCACCGACCGAGTCCCGGGGTGTGGCCGAGGAAGATCACCGCATCGGCGAGCCGGGGCGCCTGGTCCAGGAGGCTCGTGGCAGCGGCCGGTCGGAGGACGCGGCCGCGGAGGCGCATCGGACCGGGGAGTTCGGCACGCCCGGGCCGCCGCTGAACCGGCGGAATCCGTTCCTCGTGGGGCTGCTCGGCGGACTCGGGGTGCTGGTCGCGTACGGGATCTTCCTGGGGCTGCGCAACGCCGCCTCGATCCTGGTGCTGATCTTCGTCGCGCTGTTCCTGGCCATCGGGCTGAATCCGGCGATCGTGCGGCTGCGCAGCTGGGGCCTGCCGCGCTGGCTGGCCGTCACGGTGATGGCGCTGACCGTCGTGCTGCTGCTGTGCGGCGGCGTCTTCGCGCTGATCCCGCCGCTGATCACGCAGACCGGGCAGCTGGTCGAGAACGTTCCCGAATTCATCCAGAGCCTGCAGCGCAACCAGACGATCAACGAGCTGATCCAGCGGTACGACGTCCTGACCAAGGTGCAGGGCGCCATCAATGCCGGCACGGTGACCAACGCGCTCGGCGGTGTGGTCGGCGGGGCGAAGCTGCTGTTCGGCACGATCTTCAACGTGCTGACCGTGCTGGTGCTGGTCATCTACTTCATGGCGGCGTTCGACCGGATCAAGGAGGGCGCGTACGCCCTGGTCCCGGCCTCACGGCGGACCCGGGTGCGGCTGCTGACCGACGAGATCCTCACCAAGGTCGGCGCGTACATGGTGGGTGCGATCGCGATCGCCGTGCTGGCCGGGATCTCGACGTGGGTGCTGGCTCTGATCATCGGGCTCGCGTACCCGTTCGCGCTGGCCGTGGTGGTCGCCGTCTGCGACCTCATCCCGCAGATCGGCGCCACCCTCGGCGCGGTGATCGTGAGCCTGGTGGGCTTCGCCGACTCGCTGACCAACGGGATCGTCTGCCTGGTGTTCTTCGTCGTCTACCAGCAGGTGGAGAACTACCTGATCTATCCGAACGTCATGCGGCGCTCGGTGAAGGTCAGCGACGTGGCGGCGGTGACGGCCGCGCTGCTGGGCGTCGGGCTCTTCGGCGTGCTCGGCGCGCTGATCGCGATCCCGATGGTGGCCGCGGTCCAGCTGATCATCCGCGAGGTCGTGAACCCGAGTATGGAACGGAGATAGGCAGCCGGTCGATCGCGACGAACGCGAGCCCGAGCAGCCAGAACGCGACCGCGAAGAAGAGCGTGCTCAGCGCCACCCCGCCGTAGCCGAGGTCGCCGACGTCGATGAACGGGTACGGGTACGTGTGCGTCACCAGCCCGCGGAGCAGCGCGAAGGCCAGGTAGGCGAGCGGGAACGCCAGCCAGTAGACGGCGTACCGCCAGCGGAAGCGGCGGCGCTCGTCGAACACCAGCCAGTCCGCGACGGCGATCAGCGGGACGACCGTGTGCAGCAGCTGGTTGCCGATCGCCTCGGCGAGGTTGCGGTGCACCGGGCCCATCGAGAAGCCGCTGGCCGGGTTCGCCAGCACGAGGTGGTAGACCAGGCCGGTGATCGACACGTAGAGGGTGACCGCGCCCTTGAGTGCGGGCGGGGTGGGGCGGTCACGGAAGACGGTCCAGGCCGCGAAGACGCCGTACGCGACGTTGCTCTGGATCGTGAAATAGGGAAGCAGGCCGGTCACCGTGGCGGGCCCGGCGGCCGTCAGCACCACTCCGGCGATGACGGCCACCAGGCTCGCGATCCGTACGATCTTCACGTACGGGAGAGTAACCAGCCGGTCAGCAGGCGGCGTCGGTGCCCGCCACGTTGACCGCGGTCCACGCCTTCTGCACCGCCTTGTACTCGGTGCTGCACCGCCCGTAGAGGTCGGTGGCGGCCGACAGCGTGTACGTGCGCGCCTTCGCGTACGTGGTGCTGGAGGTGAAGTACGTGGTCAGCGCCCGGTACCAGATCGCCGCCGCCTTGGTGCGCCCGATGCCGGTCACGGCCGGCGCGGAGTTGCAGACCGGCGAGGTGCCGTACGCGGTGGCGCCGGTGCCCTCGGCCAGGTCGAAGAAGAAGTGGTTGCCGACGCCCGACGAGTAGTGCACGTCGACGTTCTTCGTGCTGGTCGACCAGCAGTTCTGGCTGCCCCGGCCGTCCAGCGACGGGTTGTACATGTAGCGCAGCGGAGTCCCGTTGCCGTTGATGTCGATCTTCTCGCCGATCTGGTAGTCGCCGGCGTCGGTGCTGTTGCCGGCGGAGAACTCGACCATCGTGGCGAAGATGTCCGAGGTCGCCTCGTTCAGGCCGCCGGACTCACCGGAGTACGTCAGGTTGGCGGTCCGCTCGGTCACGCCGTGCGACATCTCGTGCGCGGCCACGTCCAGGGAGACGAGCGGGCGGGCGTTGCCGGAGCCGTCGCCGTACGTCATCTGCGAGCCGTCCCAGAACGCGTTGACGTACGCGTTGCCGTAGTGCACCCGCGACGGCACGCCGGTGCCGTTGTTGAAGATGCCCCGCCGGCCGAACGTCGAGTTGTAGTAGTCGTACGTCTTGGCGGCGCCGTAGTGCACGTCGACGGCGGCGGACTGGCGGCTGCTGGTGCTACCCGTACCCCAGACGTTGTCGGCGTCGGTGAACAGCGAGCAGGTGCCGGAGGTGCGGTTGTTCATGTCGCAGGTCGTGCCGTTGCCGTGGCTGGCGTCCTTGAGGCTGTAGCTGCTCGTGGAGGCCTGCGTGGTCTCGATCGTGACCGTGCCGGAGTACAGGCTCCGCCCGCTGCCGGCCGCCGTCTCGATGGTGTCCCAGGAGCTCAGCACCTTGCCGGAGGTGGCGTCGGTGACCACGTGCAGCCGCGACGGGGTCTGGCCGTCGGTGCCGAAGCCCTCGACCACCGTCTCGTACGCCAGCCGGCCGGTGCCCGCGGTCGCGTCGACGACCAGCTCCGGCGGGTTCAGCAGGCTCACCTTGCCGGGGAAGCGCGCCTTCGCGGCAGCAGCGGCCGAGGCGGCGCTGCGCTGCGGGGTGGTGCTCAGCGAAAGCGGCGCGGCCAGGCCCACCGACGCGCTGCGCAAGGCCCCGTTCCTCGCACCGTGCAGGATGAAGTCGCCGCCGAGGACCCGCAGGCCCTGATAGGTACGGCCGTAGCGCACGTGCGTGGTCCCGTCGGCGTCCTTCGCCGTCGCCAGCACCGCGAACGCGTCACCCGCACTCGCCTGCACGGCGGCGCGGTGGGCTGACGGGGAGAGCGGGTCCGGGGCCGCGAGCGCGGCGGAGGCGTCGGCACCTGCCAGCAGTCCGCCCAGGAGCAGGGCGGAGCCGGCTGCGGCGAGAGATCGTTTCAACGGGGTCTCCTGACCGTCGGGGTTCGCGGCGGTAGCCACGCACTTAGATCTACCGATCGGTAGCTGCCGCTGGGTAGATCCTGAAAACGTCATAGCTTTCACCCGGGCTTAGCGATCGTTCAGCTTTTGCGCATACGATGTGCGCCATGGACGCAGCCGACATCGCCGCCGGTCGCGAGCGCTGGCAGAAGCGCTACGACGACGCCCGCAAACGGGACGCTGACTTCACGACGCTCTCGGGTACGAGCGTCGATCCGGTCTACGGACCGGCGCCCGGTGACACCGTCGCGGACTTCGAGCGCATCGGGTGGCCGGGCGAGTTCCCGTACACCCGGGGTCTCTATCCCACCGGATACCGCGGACGAACCTGGACCATTCGCCAGTTCGCGGGCTTCGGCAACGCGCAGCAGACCAACGAGCGCTACAAGATGATCCTGGCCGCGGGCGGCGGCGGGCTCAGCGTCGCGTTCGACATGCCGACGCTGATGGGCCGCGACTCCGACGACCCCCAGTCGCTGGGCGAGGTCGGCCACTGCGGCGTCGCCATCGACTCCGCCGCCGACATGGACGTGCTTTTCGACGGCATCAAGCTGCAGGACGTCACGACGAGCATGACGATCTCGGGCCCGGCCGTGCCGGTCTTCGTCATGTACCTCGTCGCGGCCGAGCGCCAGGGTGCCGACCTCAGCAAGCTCGACGGCACGCTGCAGACGGACATCTTCAAGGAGTACATCGCGCAGAAGGAGTGGCTCTTCGCCCCCGAGCCGCACCTGCGCCTGATCGGCGACCTGATGGAGTACTGCGCCCGCGAGATCCCCAAGTACAAGCCGCTGTCGGTCTCCGGCTACCACATCCGCGAGGCCGGGGCGACGGCCGCGCAGGAGCTCGCGTACACGCTCGCCGACGGCTTCGGGTACGTCGAGCTGGGCCTGTCCCGCGGCCTCGACGTCAACACCTTCGCGCCCGGGCTGAGCTTCTTCTTCGACGCGCACGTCGACTTCTTCGAGGAGATCGCCAAGTTCCGCGCCGCCCGCCGCATCTGGGCCCGGCACCTACGCGACGAGTACGGCGCCACCAGCGAGAAGGCGCTCTGGCTCAAGTTCCACACGCAGACCGCCGGGGTGTCGCTCACCGCGCAGCAGCCGGTCAACAACGTCGTGCGTACGGCGGTCGAGGCCCTCGCCGCGGTGCTCGGCGGCACGAACTCGCTGCACACCAACGCCCTCGACGAGACGCTGGCCCTGCCCACCGACGAGTCCGCCGAGATCGCCCTGCGGACCCAGCAGGTCCTCATGGAGGAGACCGGGGTGACCAATGTGGCCGATCCGCTGGGCGGCTCCTGGTACGTCGAGGCGCTCACCGACCGGATCGAGGCGGAGGCCGAGGAGATCTTCGCCCGCATCCGCGACCTCGGCCACGACGGCACGATGACCTCGGGCATCCTGCGTGGCATCGAGGACGGCTGGTTCACCGCCAACATCGCCGAGGCGGCCTTCACCTACCAGCAGGCCCTGGAGAAGGGCGACAAGAGGATCGTCGGGGTCAACGTGCACACCGGCACGGTCGCCAAGGATCTGGAGATCCTCCGGGTGTCGCACGAGGTCGAGGTCGCCCAGAAGCGCGAGCTGGGCGAGCGCAAGGCCCACCGCGATCCGGTACGCGTCCAGCAGGCGCTGACGCGCCTGGTCGAGGCCGCCCGTACCGACGAGAACATGATCCCCGCGATGCTCGACGCCGCCCGGGCCGAGGCGACGCTGGGCGAGATCTGCGGCGTACTCAAGGAGGAATGGGGCATCTACCGGGAGCCCGCCCGCTTCTGATCCGGGCTCGCCGCCGCCGGGCCTGTGACGTCCGATATCGCCTGCCCGGCGGCGCGGCGGACAGGCCGGAGTGCGTGCGAGACTAGGTAACCATGAGCGACCCACGGACCACTCCGTCGATCTTCACCCGCGGCGCGGTCGACCTCGGCGCGCTGCGCCCCGCGAGCAAGCCGGCGCCCTCGGGCCCGGCCGCCTCCGGTGCCGGCCCGGCCGGGCCCGCCGCGGCCGCGTCCCCGGCATCCGCCGGCCCGGGCGGCGTCCCCGCCGCGGTGATCGACGTGACCGAAGCGAACTTCCAGACGACGGTGCTGCAGCTGTCCATGTCGACCCCGGTCATCCTCGACTTCTGGGCCGAGTGGTGCGAGCCGTGCAAGCAGCTCTCCCCGGTCCTGGAGAAGCTCGCCGCCGAGGGTGGCGGCAGCTGGGTGCTCGGCAAGGTCGACGTGGACGCCAACCCGCGGCTCGCGCAGGCGCTGCGCGTCCAGGGCATCCCGATGGTGGTCGCGGTGGTCGGCGGCCAGCTCGTCGAGGGCTTCACGGGCGTCCTGCCCGAGGTGGAGGTGCGGCGCTACGTCGACGCGGTGCTCAAGGCCGGCGGCGTCCAGGTCGCCGCGCCCGAGGACCCCCGGATGGACGCGGCCGACGACGCCCTGATGAGCGGGGACCTCGACGCGGCCGAGGCGGCGTACAAGAAGATCCTCGCAGAGTCGCCGCAGGATCACGCGGCCGAGTCGGGCCTCGCCCAGGTCGAGCTCTACCGCCGGGTCACCGGCGTGGACGCGGGCGCCGTGCTGGCCCGGGCCGCCGCAGATCCCGACGACCTCGAGGCGCAGCGGCTCGCCGCCGACATCGAGGTCCTCAGCGGACAGGCCCCGGAGGCCTACGAGCGGCTGGTCGCCGCCGTGAAGCGGTCCGCCGGGGACGACCGGGACGCCGTGCGCAAGCACCTGCTGTCGCTGTTCGCCGTGGCCGGACCCGACGACCCGGCCGTCGCGAGCGCCCGCCGCGCGCTCGCCCGCGCGCTCTTCTAGGCAAGGGACGGGGGCTCCATGCGCCGCATAGCCGTGCTCGACGCACCGTCCAACCTCGGTCTGCGCCCGCCGACCGAGACGTCGGTGCCGGGCTGCGCCAAGGCGCCTGGAGCCCTGCGCGACCAGGGCCTGCTGCGCCGGCTCAACGCCCGGGACGCCGGCTGCCTGACGCCGCCGCGCTACGACCCGGGCGACTGGCGCCCCGGCGACGGCGTGTGCCACGCCGCCGAGATCGCGCTGTACTCGCGCCGGTTGGCCGACCGCATCGGCGCGATCATCGACCACGGCGAGTTCCCGGTCGTGCTGGGCGGCGACTGTTCGATCGTGCTCGGCTCGGCGCTCGCGATGCACCGCCTCGGCGAGGCGGTCGGCGGCCGCATCGGGCTCGTCTTCGTCGACGGGCACTCCGACTTCCGCCACCCCGGCAACGCCTCGTACGTCGGCGCCGCCGCGGGGGAGGACCTGGCGCTGGTGACCGGCCGCGGCCAGGCCGACCTGGCGGCGATGGAGGGCCGGCGACCGTACTACCGCGACATCGACGTGGTCGTGATGGGCATCCGGGCCCAGGACGAATACCGCCTCGACCTCCAGGCGGCCGGCATCGTGACCCGTCCGGTGCCCACCCTGCGGGTGGAAGGTGCGGCCCGCAGTGCCCAGTGGGCGCGCGAGCAGCTCGTCGACTGTGCGGGTTACTGGGTGCACCTCGACGTGGACGTGCTCGACCCGGCGGTCATGCCCGCCGTCGACGCGCCCGAGCCCGGCGGCATCGCCTTCCCGGAGCTGGAGCTGCTGCTGGCAGGGCTTGTCGAATCCCCGCACTGCCTGGGCGTGGAGATCACCGTCTTCGACCCCGACTACGACCCCGACGGCTCGTACGCGGAGGACATCACGGCCGCGATCGTGGCAGGGCTGAAGTCCGCGCACACGGTGGACGTACGCCCGGACCTGGTCGCGGCCCGGGCCGACCTGCTCGCTCCCGGGGCGCCGGGCAAGCTGGCCCCCGCAGCGACCTTCGCTGATGTTGCCGCGGTGGCGGCCGGTGTCTCCGCCGGCGTCGGGGATCCGGAGCAGACCGCGGTGCCGGCCACGACCCTGCTGGCCGTCGAGCAGTCAGCCGAGGTGGAAGCCCGGCCCGTCGAGCCTGCCGACGCGGATTCCTCCGCCGACGACCTCCCGGAGCCGGTCGAGGTGGCCGTCGTCCAGGGTGAGCCGGTCGACGTGGACGACGACCTCGACGATCCGGTCGACGCGGAAGTCGTGGAGGACGGGGAAGACCTGGAGGGCGCGGCCGAGCCGCCGCTGCGGCCGCTCGGCTCGGCGCCGCTGCTCGACTCCGACCCGCTTCCCGCGACCATGCCCGGCATGCTGCGGCCGCGGCACGTGGAGGACTTCTCCCTGCCGGCTCAGCGCCCCGCGTTCGAGCTCGGCCCGGAGACCCCCGCCGACATCACCTGAGCGCCGGCGCTCACTTGCGCAGGCCGGTGAGGAAGCGCTCGACGATCGGGACCGCCGCCTCGGCGCCCGCGCCGCCCTTCTGCACCATCACCGCGAACGCGATGTCGCCCTGCCAGCCCACGAACCAGGCGTGCGTCTCCTTGGAGCCGTCCGCGAACTCGGCCGTGCCGGTCTTGCCGTACACCGGGTCGCCCGGCACGTCGCGCAGCGCCGTGCCCGTGCCACGGGTGACCACCTCGCGCATCATCGTCCGCAGCGGCTTGACCGACTCGTCCGCGAGCTTCTCGCCGTCCGCGACCGGGTTGGCAGGCGCCGGGTCGAGCACGAGCCGGGGCTGCTTGAACTGCCCGCGGGCCACGGCCGCCGTCGCGCCCGCCATCGCCAGCGGGCTCACCGCCGTGGCGCCCTGGCCGAAGGTCGCCGCCGCCAGCTCGGTCGGGCTGTCGGCCGGGGAGATCTTGCCGCTGAACGAGTCGGCGCCCAGGTCCCACTTGGCGCCGAGACCGAGCTTCGCCGCCGCGTCCTGGAGGCCGTCGGCGCCGAGCTTGGGGGCCAGGTTCACGAAGGCGGTGTTGCAGGACTTGGCGAAATCCGTACGGAACGGCACCGAGCCCAGCACCATGTCGTGGGCGTTCTTGAACGTCCGGCCGCTGACGTTCTTGGTCTTCGGGCAGTCGACCTTCCCGTCGAGGGTGACCGCCTTCTTGTCCAGCAGGCCCAGCGCGGACACCATCTTGAAGGTCGAGCCCGGCGCGACCTGGCCGGTCAGGGCGGTGTCGACCCCGCCGCCGGAGGGCCCGTTGGCCACGGCCACCACCGACGAGTCGCTGATCCGGACGGCGACCAGGGCGCTGGGCTGCTTCTCCCCGGCGACCGCCCGGTCCGCGGCGTTCTGGGTACGCAGGTCCAGCGTCGTCTTGATCGGCTTGCCGGCGACCGGCTCGATGCTGAAGATCTGGGCGTCCTCGACCTTGTCGTCGGGCGTCTTGCGGGCGATCACCACGGACTGCCCGGGGGTGCCGCGCAGCTGTACGTCGTAGCGCTCCTGCAGCCCGCTGTGGCCGACCTCGTCGCCGCGGGCCAGCGTCTCCGGGTTGGCGTCCAGGTCCTCGCGGGTGGCGAGGTCGACGGTGCCGATGGTGGCGCGGGCGAACGGCCGGGTCGGGGCCAGCTCGCGCTCCCCCTCCTGGGTGACCGTGCCGGTCAGGGCGCGTACCTTGCCGGCCACCTTCGCGTAGTCGGCCTGGCGCAGGGTGACGACGTCGACGAAGGCGTCCGGCTTGGAGCCCTCGATGCGCGTGGTGAGGTCCTTCCGGTCGATGGTGACGTCGACCTTCTTCAGCACGTCGATCAGGGAGTCGAGGAGTTTGTCCCGGTCCTCGATGCGTTCGGGGCTGACGCCGACCACCGTGACGGCGCGCTTGGTGACGAGCGGCTTGCCGTCGGGGCCGAGGATGTCGGCCCGGTCGGCGCTCTTGCGGCGCAGCTCGAGGCGGTCGCCCTCGGTCAGCTCGCTGTTCACCACGGCCGGCTCCCACACCACGCGCCAGCCGTCGGAATTCTTCTGGGTGAGCCGGACGGTGCTCTCGTACGACCACGCGGCGCCGCCGGGCAGCGTCCAGTCGATCTTGATGGGTGCCGACGCGATGTCGCCCGTCTCCTTGGGGTCGCTCTGCTTCGACAGCAGCACGGACGACTTGGCGAGGTCCCCGGCGAGGCCCTGGAGCTGGGCGTACACGTCGTTGGCGGAAATCTTGCCGCCGGCCGCCGTCACGAAGCCGACCTTGCTCAGGTCGCCGCCGCGCCAGCCGTCGAGGAACGCGTCGAGGGTCTTGCCGGGCCCGTCCGAACCCGAGCAGGCCGCCAGGCCGGAGGCGGTGAGCGCGAGGCCGGCCAGTGCGGCGACAGCTCGGCGAGCGCGTCCGCTCGGGTGCATGGAAAGCCCCTCCCCGGGTACGAAACTGGAAACGTACGGAACGGTAACCTCCCTCCGCTCGTTCCGATGACCCGGCCTGCGTGAGATGTATCGAATTCGTTGTCGGATCGTCGCCCGGAGCACCCCGGGTGCGCCCGGCCCGTCGGAGCCAGGCTCTAGGCTGGTGCCGACACGTCGAACCCACAATGTCGTGGGTGAGGGGAGCCGTCTGCCATGCCTGTGACCGACGAGGCAGCTACCGAATCCGATCCCGAGCTCGATTTCGGGCCTGGCCCGGGACTTGCCCTGACGGGCCGTCTGGGTACGTCCGACGACGAGCTGGACGAGCCGTTGCCGAACGCCGAGCGCCTGGTCGCCGACGCGGTGGCCCGCGCGGGTGAGGACCACGCCACCGCGGCGCTGGTCGGCCGGTTCTGGCGCTTCGCGCCGGACGAGGAGCTGGTGGGCTACACGCCCGCGGAGATGTTCGAGGCCGCCCAGAAGCACCGCGAGCTGGCCGCCACCCGGCTGCCGGGCGAGCTGAAGCTCGACATCAGCGCCCCGTGCGAGGGCCAGCCGCACACCGTGATCTCGATCGTCACCGACGACATGCCGTTCCTCGTCGACTCGGTGACCGCCCTGCTCACCGCCCACCAGCTCCAGGTCCACCTGCTGGTGCACCCGCTCATCGTGGTGCGCCGCGAGCCGCTCGGCGCGCTCGCCCAGGTGGAGGCCGACGTCGAGCCCGACGACGCGATCGACGGCGACCTGGTGGAGAGCTGGATCCGGGTCGAGATCGATCCCGTACGCACGGAGGCGGCGCGCGAGCAGCTGCACAACGAGCTGCGCCGCATCCTCACCGACGTGCGAGACGCGGTCGAGGACTGGCCGCGGA
The DNA here is from genome assembly GCF_044465265.1 of Actinoplanes sp. NPDC049681. Taxonomy (NCBI): domain Bacteria; kingdom Bacillati; phylum Actinomycetota; class Actinomycetes; order Micromonosporales; family Micromonosporaceae; genus Actinoplanes; species Actinoplanes sp. NPDC049681. Next base: position 440,647 of record NZ_JBITLP010000006.1, on the reverse strand, counting down.
TGCGCCAGCGAGCCCTCGTCATCGCCGACGAGCTGGCCGCGGCGCGCGGTTCCGAGCGCAAACTGCCGGTGCCCGACAAGGACGTCACCGACTCGATCGAGCTGCTCAAGTGGCTCGCACACGACCACTTCACGTTCCTCGGCTACCGGGAATACCAGCTCAGCGAGGACCGGGACACGCTCTCGGCGGTGCCCGGCAGCGGGCTCGGCATCATGCGCGGCGATCAGAGCCGGCCCCGCAAGCTCTCGTCGATGGCGCCCGAGGCCCACCAGCGCGCCCTGGAGAAGCGCCTGCTCGTGATCACCAAGGCCAATTCGCGGGCCACCGTGCACCGCTCGGCATACCTCGACTACATCGGTGTGAAGGTCTTCAACGACCAGGGTGAGGTGTGCGGCGAGCGCCGCTTCCTGGGGTTGTTCTCCAGCTCCGCCTACCGCACCAGCGTGCGCGAGCTGCCGGTGGTGCGCCGCAAGGTCATGGAGGTGCTCGACCGCTCCGGCCTGTCCCCGCGCGGGCACTCCGGCAAGGACCTGCTGCAGATCCTCGAGACCTACCCGCGTGACGAGCTCTTCCAGATCAAGACCGACGACCTGTACGAGGCCGTCATCGGCGTGCTGCGCATGGCGGGCCGCCGTCAGCTGCGGCTGTTCCTGCGCCGCGACGGCTACGGCCGCTTCATCTCCTGCCTGATCTACCTGCCGCGGGACCGCTTCACCACCGGCAACCGCCAGGCCATGCAGGAGATCCTGCTGCGCGAGCTGAACGGCGTCGGCGTCGACTACACGACCCGGGTCACCGAGCGGATGCTGGCCCGCGTGCACTTCATCGTGCGGACCGACCCGGCCGATCCGCCGGGCGCCGTGGACCCGAACGCGCTCGCCGAGATGCTGGCCGACGCGACCCGCATGTGGGACGACGACTTCTCGCTGGTGCTGGAGCGCAAGCTCGGCGAGGAGCCGGCCAAGGAGCTGTTCCACCGCTACTCGGCCGCGTTCCCCGACAGCTACAAGGACGGCCACACGCCGTACGAGGCGGTGCAGGACATCGCCAAGCTGGAGCTGCTCGAGGAGTCGGGCCAGCTGGAGATGCACCTGTACCGCAAGCGGCGGGTCAACCGGGACGGCTGCTCGGAGCCCGACGACCACGATGTGCGGTTCAAGGTCTTCCGGTACGGCGAGCCCATGATGCTCTCGGCGGTCCTGCCCGTGCTGCACTCCCTGGGCGCGAAGGTCGTCGACGAGCGGCCCTACGAGGTACGCCGCACCGACGGCACGGTCTACCTGTACGACTTCGGCCTGCTGCCGCCCGCTTCGCACCGCGAGCTCTCCGAGGTACGCCCGCAGGTCGAGAACGCCTTCGCCGCCGCCTGGCAGAACGAGGCGGAGGTCGACGGCTTCAACGAGCTGGTGCTGCGCGCCGGGCTGACCTGGCGGCAGGTCGTGGTGCTCCGGGCGTACGCGAAATATCAGCGGCAGACCGGCATCGTCTTCTCCCAGCGGTACGTGGAGTCGACCTTCATCGCGTACCCGGAGATCGCCCGCCTGCTCGTGCAGCTCTTCGAGGCGCGGTTCTCGCCGCAGCTGGAGATCGGCGAGGAGGAGCGCGAGCGCCGCACGGCCGAGCTGGTCGAGCAGATCACCGGCCTGCTCGACGATGTGGAGAGCCTGGACCAGGATCGCATTCTGCGGTCGTACCTGACGCTCATGCAGGCGACCCTGCGCACCAGCTTCTTCCAGCGCGACAGCCATGGGCGACCCAAGTCCTACGTCGCGTTCAAGCTGGACCCGCAGGCGATCCCGGACCTGCCGCAGCCGCGCCCGAAGTTCGAGATCTTCGTCTACTCGCCGCGGTTCGAGGGCGTGCACCTGCGCTTCGGCGCGGTCGCCCGCGGCGGCCTGCGCTGGTCCGACCGGCGTGAGGACTTCCGCACCGAGATCCTGGGCCTGGTCAAGGCTCAGATGGTCAAGAACGCGGTCATCGTGCCGGTGGGCGCCAAGGGCGGCTTCGTGCTCAAGCAGAAGCCGGGCGACCGCGACGAGGCGGTGGAGTGCTACCGGCTCTTCATCACCGCGCTGCTGGACGTCACGGACAACATCCTCAGCGGCAAGATCGTCCCGCCCTCCGACGTCGTGCGGCACGACCCCGACGACCCCTACCTGGTGGTGGCGGCGGACAAGGGCACCGCGACGTTCTCCGACATCGCCAACGAGATCTCGGTGGCCAAGGAGTTCTGGCTCGGCGACGCGTTCGCCTCGGGCGGCTCGGCCGGCTACGACCACAAGAAGATGGGCATCACCGCGCGCGGCGCGTGGGAGTCGGTCAAGAAGCACTTCCGCGACCTGGGCACCGACACCCAGACGGAAGACTTCACCGTGGTCGGCGTCGGCGACATGTCCGGCGACGTGTTCGGCAACGGCATGCTCCTCAGCCGGCACATCCGGCTGGTGGCCGCGTTCGACCACCGGCACATCTTCCTCGACCCCGACCCGGACCCGGCGACCTCGTTCGAGGAGCGGCGCCGGCTCTTCGACCTGCCACGCTCGTCGTGGGCCGATTACGACGCGGCACTGATCAGCGAGGGCGGTGGCGTCTACCCGCGGACGGCCAAGTCCATCCCGGTGTCGCCGCAGGTGCGCGCGGCGCTCGGCCTGGGCGACGCGGCGGCCGTGAGCCCGCCGGAGCTGATGCGCGCCATTCTGGTGGCGCCCGTCGACCTGTTGTGGAACGGCGGCATCGGCACATACGTGAAGGCCGCGTCGGAGACCCACGCCGACGTCGGCGACAAGGCCAACGATGCCATCCGGGTCAACGGCCGCGATCTGCGGGCCAAGGTGGTGGGCGAGGGCGGCAACCTGGGCCTCACCCAGCGCGGGCGCATCGAGTACGCCCGCGGTGGCGGTCCCCGCGACGACGAGGGCAACGGGGCCGGCGGCCGCATCTTCACCGACTTCATCGACAACACGGCCGGCGTGGACTGCTCCGACCACGAGGTCAACATCAAGATTCTGCTCGGCGGGGCGGTGACCGACGGCGAGCTGACCGTCCCCGACCGCGACGAGCTGCTGGCGGCGATGACCGACGAGGTCGCGGCGCTGGTGCTGCGGGACAACTACGAGCAGGCCACGGCGCTCGGCAACGCGCGGCAGCAGGCCCACTCGCTGCTGCCCGTGCACCGCCGGATGCTCACCGAGATGGAACAGGCGGGCCAGCTCAACCGCGAGCTGGAGGCGCTGCCCACCGACAAGGAACTCGCCGCCCGGTACGAGGCCGGCGAGGGGCTCACGGCGCCGGAGTTCGCGGTGCTGCTCGCGTACGTGAAGATCTCGCTGGAACGCCAGGTCCTGGCCGACGCCATCGTCGACGAGGAGTGGACCAACGGGGTCCTCGCCCGCTACTTCCCGACGCCGCTGCGCGAGCGGTTCAGTGCGCGGATGGCCGGTCACCGGCTGCGCCGCGAGATCATCTCGACCGCCCTGGTCAACGAGGTGGTCAACCGGGGCGGCACGTCGTTCGTCTTCCGCGCCATGGAGGAGAGCGGCGCCTCGGCGGCGGACGTCATCCGGGCGTACGTGGTCATCCGGGACGTGTTCGGCCTGCGCGACATCTGGGAGGCGGCGGAGCGGCTCGACAACGAGGTGCCGACCACCTCGCAGACGCTGGTCTACCTGGAGATCCGGCGCCTGCTCGACCGCGCGGTCCGCTGGCTGGTCAGCAACCGCCGCTCGCCGATCGACGTGGCCGGCGAGATCGAGCACCTGCGCCCCGGCGTCAGTGCCCTGCTCCCGCAGCTGCAACAGGTCGTCGTGGGCGGGGAGCGGCGCGAGGTCGAGACGTTCGTCGAGAGCCTGGTCGAGCGCGGCATCCCCGAGGATCTGGCCCGCGCGGTGGCCCGGGTCGTGTACGGCTTCGGCGTCCTGGACATCCTGGAGACCGCCAAGGCCACGGGCCGGGCCGCGACCGAGGTGGCGGACGTCTACTTCGTTCTCTCGGAGCGGTTCCACATCGATCTGCTGCTGTCCCACATCTCCCGCCTGCCGCGCGGCGACCGCTGGCAGACGCTCGCCCGCATGGCGCTGCGCTACGACCTGTACGCGGCGCTCGCGGCGCTCACCGCGGAGGTGCTGCAGTCCACCTCTCCGGAGGAGTCGCCGGAGGACCGGGTCTCGGAGTGGGAGCAGGTCAACGCGGCATCCATCGCCCGGGCGGGCAACGCCATGGGCAACGTGGACGAGACGCCGGCCGATCTCGCGGCGCTGTCGGTGCTGTTGCGGCAGATCCGCACGCTGGTGAAGACGTCCGCCGCGGGGTGAGAGCAAGCAGGCCGGGCCGGCGCTGAGCCGGTCCGGCCCGGTCAGCTTCCGGCCACGTCCTCGTCGACGAACTTGGCGATCGCCGCGGCCAGCCGCTCCGGGGCCTGCCGTTCCGCGTTGTGCCCCTGCCCGTGCATCAGCAGGCGCCGCGTCCGGGGCAGCGCCCGCTCCAGCGCGTCCAGGCGCTCCGCCAGATGCCGTGGCGAGCGGTCGCCGCCGATCAGCAGCATCGGCACCTCCAGCTTCGCGTAGAGCGGCAGGCGGTTCCCGAGCGCATCGATCGCGTCGCTGTCGTCGAGCTGCCTGATCACCCGGTCCCGGTAGTGCGTGTGGCCCATGACGAGTCCCGCCACGCTCGCGGTCGCCGGTGACACGCCCACCACCTCCCGCAGGAAGATGGTCAGCGCCTTGCCCGGCTTCCCGTCGGCGAGGGCCGCGCGCGCCCGGTCGGCGTCGAGGGGCTCGCCGATCACGACCGGGGGCTCGTAGAGGACGGCTCCGGCGTACGACTCCGGCTCGGCGAGCAGGGCCTCCAGGGCGAGCACCCCGCCCGAGGAGTGCCCGACCAGGACCGGGTGGTCGAGTTCGGCGGCGATCGCGGTCACGTGCTCCACCTCGTCCGCCATGGAGATCGGGCGGGGCAGGTCCAGCCGGTACTGGCGGCGGTGCAGCCGTACGGTCCGGAAGCGGTCCCTGAGCCGGTCGGTGACCCGGGACCAGGCCGAGCTGTCGCCCATGCCGCCGTGGATCACGAGGATGGGTCTGCCGTGCCCCTCGTCGACGGCCTGCGCCACCGACCTGTCGATCGCCGTTGCCCTCATCGCTCCAACTTAGAAGGGCATCGGGCCGCGATCCCCGATTCCGGGCGCGGTTACTCCTGCGGGACGGCGCGGACCGGGGCCGGCCGCAGCACCCTCGCGGCGAGCCCCATCGCGACCGTGAGCGCCGTGACCATGACGAACGAGACCGTCAGCGACGTCAGGTGGGCGATGCCGCCGATGATCCCCGGGGCGACCAGGCCGCTGCCGTACGCGATGCCCGCCACGCCGGCCAGGCTGCGCCCGGGGTGCTCGCCGATGCGCCCGGCCGTCGCGAAGACCAGCGGCACCACGACGGCGATTCCCGCGCCCATCAGCCCGAAGCCCAGGATCACCGGCACCGTCCGCTCGCCCAGCACCACGATCAGGGCGCCGGCGCTGGCAGCGGCACCCGCGAGGCGCACCGTCGCGACCGGACCGAGGCGGTGGATGACCCGGTCGCCGGCGAAGCGGGCCAGCGCCATGCTCACCGAGAACACCGACACGGTCAGCGCGGCCGTGCTCGCCGCGTCGCCGACGACGTCGCGGACGTACACCGCGGACCAGTCCAGGCCTGCACCCTCGGCGAACACCGCGCACAACGCCACCAGGCCGATCGGCAGCACCGCGCGCGACGGGAGAGCGAAGGCGGGCGGGGCGTCGATCTCGGGCTCCGGCCGGTGGGGCAGGAGCCGGGCGGAGGCGGCCAGCGCGACGACCGCCAGGGCCGCCGCCGTGACGAGGAAGTGGATCCGGGCGTCCAGACCCGCCCGGGCGGCCAGGGCGGCGACCGCCGAGCCCGCCAGGCCGCCGACGCTCCAGAAGCCGTGGAAGCTGGACATGACCGAGCGGCCGTACCGCTCCTCGATGATCACGGCCTGCGCGTTCATGGCAACGTCGGCGATGCCGGCCGTCGCGCCGTACGCGATCAGCACCAGGCACAGCACCACGAGGGAGGTGGGCAGCGACGGCAGGACGAGGGCGGCGCACCAGAACAGGATCAGGACGCGGGTGAGGCTGCGCAGGTCGTACCGGTGGGCGAGCCGGCCGGAGAGCGGCATCGCGAGCAGGGCGCCGACACCGGGCATCAGCAGGGCCACGCCGAGTCCGCCCGCGCCGGTGCCGACGTGGTCGGCGATCCAGGGCACGCGGGCGGCGAAGGTGCCGGTCACCGCGCCGTGCACGGCGAAGATCACGGAGGTGCCGCCGCGGGCCCGGCGAAGCGTGTCCATGACGCGCACCCTATCTTCCGGGTACCCCCGAGGGGTATATGATGGTCCGTATGACCCGGCAGATCGAGCTCGAGATCGGCGGCATGACCTGTGCGGCCTGCGCCAACCGCATCGAGAAGAAGCTGAACCGGCTCGAAGGCGTCACCGCCACCGTCAACTACGCGACCGAGAAGGCACGCGCCACGGTCCCGGCCGGCCTCACGGCCGCCGACCTGATCGCCGTGGTGGAGAAGACCGGCTACACCGCCACCGAGCCGCGGACCGAGCCGGCGCCGCAGGAGCCGCCGGCCGATCCGCTGCGGACCCGGCTGCTCGTCTCCGCCGTGCTCACCGTGCCGGTTGTGGTCCTCGCCATGGTTCCGGCCTGGCAGTTCGACTACTGGCAGTGGCTGTCGCTGACCCTCGCCGCGCCGGTCGTCGCGTACGGGGGGTGGCCGTTCCACCGCTCCGCCGTCGTCAACCTGCGGCACGGCGCCGCGAGCATGGACACCCTGGTCTCGCTGGGCACCCTCGCCGCGTTCCTGTGGTCGCTGTGGGCGCTGTTCCTCGGCGACGCCGGCATGCCGGGCATGACGCATCCGTTCGAGCTGCGGGCGGGAACCGAGGGTGACGCGATCTACCTCGAGGCCGCGGCGGGCGTGACCACGTTCCTGCTCGCCGGCCGCTACGCAGAGGCGCGGGCGAAGCGGCGCGCCGGCGATGCCCTGCGGTCGTTGCTCGAGCTCGGCGCCCGGTCGGTGACGCTCCCCGACGGCCGGGAGATCCCGGTCGGCCAACTCCAGGTCGGCGACCTCTTCCTGGTACGGCCGGGCGAGAAGGTGGCGACGGACGGCGAAGTGGTCGACGGCTCCTCCGCGCTCGACCGGAGCCTGATCACCGGCGAGTCGGTGCCCGTGGAGGTGACCGCAGGCGACGGCGTCACCGGCGGCACGGTCAACGCCGGCGGCCGGCTCGTCGTGCGGGCCACCCGGGTCGGTGCCGACACGCAGCTCGCCCAGATGGCCCGGCTGGTCGAGGAGGCGCAGGACGGCAAGGCGGCCGTGCAGCGCCTCGCCGACCGGATCTCCGGCGTGTTCGTGCCCGTGGTCATCACCCTGGCGGCCGCGACGCTGGGCTTCTGGCTCGGGTCCGGGCGGGGGACCGCGGCGGCGTTCACGGCTGCTGTGGCCGTACTCATCATCGCCTGCCCTTGCGCCCTCGGCCTGGCCACGCCGACGGCCCTGCTGGTCGGCACGGGCCGCGGTGCCCAGCTCGGCATCCTCATCCGCGGCGTGCAGGCACTGGAGTCGACGCGGCGCATCGACACCGTCGTGCTGGACAAGACCGGCACCGTGACGACCGGCGTGATGACGGTCGCGGAGGTCGTGCCGGAGCCCGGTCAGGACGCCGACGAGGTGCTGCGGCTCGCGGGTGCGGTCGAGGCCGCGTCGGAGCATCCGCTGGGCCGCGCGATCGCCCGGGCGGCGGCCGAGCGCGGGCCGCTTCCGCCGGTCACGGACTTCCACGCCACGGCGGGTGTCGGAGTCCGCGGCACGGTCGGCGACGTGAAGGTCGAGATCTCCCGGGGCGCCGGCGACACCGCCCAGACGTGGGTCGAGGTCCGCGCCGACGGCACGCTGCGCGGGCGGCTGGCGCTGACCGATGCGGTACGCCCGACCAGCGCGTCCGCCATCGCCCGCCTGCGCCGCCTGGGCCTGAACCCGGTCCTGGTCACCGGCGATGCCCGGCCGGTGGCGGACCGGGTCGCCGCGGAGGTGGGGATCACCGAGGTGATCGCGGGCGTGCTGCCGGCAGGCAAGGTCGACGTCGTCAAGCACCTGCAGGCGAGCGGCCGCTCGGTGGCGATGGTGGGCGACGGCGTGAACGACGCGGCCGCGCTGGCCCAGGCCGACCTCGGCGTGGCGATGGGCGCGGGCACCGACGTGGCGATCGAGGCGTCCGACCTGACGCTGATGCGCGACGACCTCACGGCGGCGGTCGACGCCGTACGCCTGGCCCGCCGCACGGTGCAGATCATCCACGGAAATCTGTTCTGGGCGTTCGCCTACAACGTGGCGGCGCTGCCGCTGGCGGCGGCCGGCCTGCTCAACCCGATGATCGCGGGTGCGGCGATGGCGCTCAGCTCGGTCTTCGTGGTGGCGAACAGCCTGCGGCTGCGCCGGTTCCGCGCGGCGGCGTGAGTAACGCAGTGTGAGCCGGGCGCTTGTTCCCTTCGGCCGCTCCCGAAGCTTCCGGGGCGCCCGGCTCACCATCTGTACCACCGCCGAAGCGCCCGACTGGTCCCGAAGTCCGGCGTCCCGCGGCGGCATTCCCCAGATCCACCTGCGGACATGACGCTACGTGATAATCACTGGACAGCGGAAGCGCAGCGTACGGGAAATAGCCGTTCGGCCGGGCCCATATCGGGCGACGGATTCGCCTGGACGGGCACGATCAGGAGTTAAGCGGCGATCCGCCCGCCCTGTGGCGACAGTAACACTACTCTAAGTTATTGGACGAGCGCTGCGTAGCGTGATCAGTCGTCACTCCGGATGGAGTCGACAAGCGCCAGCACCTGCCGCAGCGCCGGGCGCAGCACGCGCAGCCGGGACAGCCCGACCAGCCGGTCGATGAGCGGCACGATGCCGTCGATGAGCCGGCGGGTGCGCCGCTGGCCGGGCGAGCGGTCGTACACCCAGAAGAGCACCACGCCCATCCAGCCCAGCCACAACAGCTCGGGCAGCTCCTTGCGCAGCTCCGGATCGATCTTCGCCGACGACCCCTCGACCACGTCCCGGAAGATCGCGATGGCGGCTTCCCGCGCCGGCGAGGACTCCCGCGAGAAGGGGCTCAGCGGCGACGACGGCTCCGCAGCGGTCTTGAAGAACGTGGCGGCGAACGAGTGGTACGGCTCGTTGACGTCGATCCCGGCATGCAGCGCCCCCCGCAACCGCGCGGCGAAGTCCTTCTCGCGCTCCAGCACCGGCGCGGCCGTGGCCCGATGCGCTGCCTGGTTGCGGTCGTAGAACCCCTGGATCAGGTGTTCCTTGGAGTCGAAGTAGTAGTACGCGTTCCCGACCGCGACCCCGGCCTCCTTGGCGATGGCCCGCATGGTGGTCTCGGTGTAGCCCCGCTCCCGGAACAGCCGCAGCGCCGTCTCGAGGATCAGCTGCCGCGTCTGCTCGCCCCGGGCCCGGCGGGGGCGCTGGGCCTCGGGATCCTCGGCGGCGGAGTCAGCGGCAGCGGTCGTCACACCCGTCACCGTAGTCTTCCGCGCGCGTGGACTGCCGCACGGCAGCCGCCGCGGCGATGAACCGCCGGGCCGCCGGCAGCAGGGCCGGGGTGCTCAGCCGCTCCGCCATGCCGCGGTAGTCCGCCAGCGCCCAGAGGCAGGCCAGCCAGGCGCCGTCGGAGACGTACACCAGGCCGTTGTCCGCGATGACCGTGAGATCCCGCAGCGTCGCGGAGTGGTCCAGCCCGGGGAAGCGCATCCGGGCCTCCGCGGATCCGGCCGGCACGAACATCAACGGTACGAGCTGAGCCCGGCCCTCGAGCCACCGGTGGGCGGCCCGGCAGATCGGGCAGCCCTCGTCGAAGAGCACGGTGAGGGACCCGACCCGGCCGGCCCCGAACCCGGCCGGATCGACGTCCACGCTCATGCCCGCGCCGGCGGCGGAACCGGTCCGTGGGCCGCGCCGCCGTGGGCTGGGGCGCCGGGGTTCGGGCCGGTGGGTGCCGGGCCGCCGGGGGCTGCGCCCGCGCCGCCGAAGGGGCCGAGCGGGCCGGGTCCGGGCGGGACCATCGGCAGCCGCCCGGCCGGCGGCAGCGGCGGCATCGTCTGCTGCTGCCGGAGCCGGCCGCGCCGGTACCGCCCCAGGAAGAAGACGTTCAGCACGTGCAGCACCCCGAGCACGAGCAGCACGAAACCGATCTTGTAGGACAGCGTCTCCAGGGCCCGCGCGGCGTCCGGGATCCGGGCGCCGGAGCGCATCGCCACCGCCACGTAGCCGAGGTTGAGCAGGTAGAAGCCCATCACCAGGAGGTGGTTGACCGCCTTGGCGAGGCGGCTGTCGGCGAAGACGTCCTCGAGGAACACCAGCCCGTTGCGGGAGAGCGTCGTCGCCACCCAGATCGTGAGCCCCACGCTGGTGACCAGGTACGCCAGATACATCCAGACCTTGTGGTCCATCGGGCCTCCGCCCCTTCTTGAACACGTTCAACTGCTGTCCCGCTCACTGTAGGACCAGAATTGAACGCGTTCAAGAGAGACGTGGAGCACATCGAAAGAGGCAGCGGCGGGTGGCGGCCCGTCGCTGCCTCAGCTCGTGGGTGGGGTCAGCGCACCAGCCCCAGCGCCTCCGCCGCCGCGCGGCCGTTGGCGTGGCTGGCGCCGTACGTGATCAAGAAGGCTCGTGCCCCGGCGGGCCGCCACATCGACGGCCAGCCCATCTCCACCACGGCAACAGTATGGCGCGCCGCCAGGGCCGAGATCAGCGCCCGCGCCGGCTCGCTGCGGTGGGTGTGTCGCCCGACGACCACGATCGGGCGAGACCCGGCCCGTTCCGCAAGGAGCTCCGGCGCGGTCTCCGCGGCCACGACGGTGACGGACTCCGTGCCGTTCAGGTGCGGCGTGAGCCCCCACGGCACCCGTCCCTCGGCGATCGAGTGCCCCGACGCGAGCTGCACGACGAGCGGGTCCTTCACGTCCCCGAGCGAGCCCTCGATCCGGACCGCGCGCCGGGCGGCCGCATACCCCAGGTCCGCGTCGTGCGCGGGCGGCTGCGACGGGCGGTGAGTCCCGGCCGCGAGCTGCGCCGTACGGTCCGCCGCGTCCTCCAGCCGCCGCCGTGCGAGGCGCCCGTCGCCCACCGCGGTCACGATCTCTGCGGCCACCAGCTCCACCAGCTCGTGATCGACGCGGGCACCGATGCAGAGCAGGTCGGCACCGGCTGCCAGCGCGCTCACCGCGGCGGGTCCGATGCCGCCCGCCACTCCCTGGGCGCCCCTCATCTCCAAGGCGTCGGTCACGATCGCGCCTCGGAAGCCGTACTCGCGCCGGAGCAGGTCGTGCAGGGCCGCGGGGCTGAAGGTGGCCGGGGCGTCCCCGGTCAGGGGCGGCACCCGGATGTGAGCGGTCATGATCGACCGGGCCCCGGCGGCGATCGCTGCGGCGAACGGCGGCAGGTCGCGTTCGCGCAGAGTCTCCATCGGTACGTCGACCGTCGGCAGTGCCAGATGCGAGTCGGTGGTCGTGGCGCCGTGGCCGGGGAAGTGTTTCGCGCATGCGGCGACGCCCGCGGACTGCAACCCCTCGATCGCGGCGGCCGCGTGGCGGGCCACGAGGGAGGGCTCGGCTCCGAAGGACCGCGTACCGATGACGGGGTTGTCCTCGGCGGTGTTGACGTCGACGGTCGGCGCGAGGTCCAGGTTGATGCCGGCGGCGGCCAGGTCGGCGCCGATCGCGGCGTAGATGCGCCGGGTGAGGTCCGGATCGTCGACGGCACCCAGGGCGGCGTTTCCCGGGTACGGGCTGCCGGTGCGGTGCGCGAGCCGGGTGACGTCGCCGCCCTCCTCGTCGATCGCGATCAGCGCGTCCGGCCGTACCGTCCGGAGACCGGCCGTGAGCCGGGCGACTTGATCGCCATCGGTGACGTTCGTCCCGAAAAGGGTGTGGCCGGCGAGGCCCTCCGCGAGCAGGGCGCCGGCCCAGTCCGGCGCTGAACTCCCCGTAAAAGCCGCAAGTAGGGTGCCGAGCGCGAGGCGACGGAGTCCCGGGTCGATCGCCATGGTTTCCTTCCTCGGTTCAGCCACTGTTTTACAACGCGGCAAACTGCCATGATCGCTGAGTGTCGATCGGACACGCGACGCGGTCAGTATGCAAGCCGCCCGTTACGCTGCGGCTACGCGATGTGGGCGAACACCGCTATAGGAAACAAGCCTAAATAATAGGGGACGTAGTTATGGCCGCCACCCGCCTCCCGGGCACCCCCCGGTTGCTGCGTGCGCTCAACGACCGCGCCGCGCTGGAACTGCTGCTCGCCAGGGGGCCGCTGACCCGGGCGCAGCTCGGCGAGCTGACCGGCCTGAGCAAGGTCACCGCCTCGCAGCTGGTCGAGCGGCTCGAGGAGCGCGGACTGGTGCGGCGCGTGGGGGAGCAGGCCGGCGGTCGTGGGCCCAACGCCCAGCTCTACGCGGTCAGCCCCGGCAGCGCGCACGTCATCGGCGTCGAGGTGCTGCCCGATCGGGTCATCGCGGCGTGCGCCGACATCACCGGCGAGATCGTCGGCCGCAGCGAGCAATCCACCCAGGACAGCGACGATCCCGTACGCGCGGTCCACGGCGCCGTGATGCAGGCCGCCACCGAGGCGGGTACCGACCTCGCCTCGATCCGCCGCGTCGTGCTCGGCACCCCCGGCCTCGTCGACCCGAAGACCAGCGAGGTCTCCTTCGCCTTCGACCTGCCGCGGTGGCACCGCGGCCTGCTGGCCGAACTGCGCAAGGACCTCAGCATCCCGGTCGTCTTCGGCAACGACGTCAACCTGGCCGCTGTCGCGGAGCAGCACACCGGCGCCGCGAAGGGCGTCGACGACTTCGTGCTCATCTGGGTCGGCCGCGGCGTCGGCCTCGCCACGGTCATCGGTGGCCGGCTCCACCAGGGCAGCACCGGCGCCGCGGGCGAGATCGGCTACCTGCCCGTGGCCGGCGCGGAGGTGCCGCACAACGCGTCGAAGCGCGGCGTGAAGGGCGCCTTCCAGACCCTCGTCGCCTCGGACGCGGCCAAGGCGATCGGCCGGCAGTACGGCTTCAAGGGCAACGATTCGGCCGATGTGGTCCGGGAGGCGGCCGAGGCCGGGGCGGCCGGCGAGCCGGTGCTGGACGAGCTGGCCCGGCGGCTCGCGCTCGGCGTCGCGGCCACCTGCGTCGTGCTCGACCCCCCGCTGGTGGTGCTGGCCGGCGAGGTGAGCCAGGCCGGCGGCACGGCGCTCGCCGAGCGGGTCGAGGCGGAGGTCGCGTCGATCACCCTGGTCGCGCCGCGGGTGGTGATCAGCGAGGTGGCCGTCGAACCCGTCCTGAACGGGGCGCTGCTGACCGCGCTGGACGCCGTACGCGACGAGGTCTTCGGCTCCACCACCGGCTGAGCCCGGCGGGCCGTCGGGCGGCTACCGGCGTGCGTGGTTGGATGGACGCGTGCCCGAGGCAGAGACCCCCACACCCCCCGACGACGACACCGTCATCTCCTTCGACCGGGTGAGCGTCATCCGCGGCGGCAACTTCCTGCTGCGGGGCCTGTCCTGGCAGGTCGAGCTGGACGAGCGGTGGGTGATCCTGGGCCCGAACGGTGCCGGCAAGACCACGCTGCTCAACCTGGCCTCCGCGCGGATGCACCCGTCGCGCGGCGAGGCGTGGGTGCTGGGCGAGCGGCTCGGGCGTACGGACATCAACGAGCTGCGTACCCGGGTCGGCATCACCACCGGTCAGCTCGCCGACCGGGTGCCCCCCGCCGAGCGGGTGCTCGACGTCGTGGTCACCGCCGCGTGGTCGGTCGTCGGGCGGTGGCGCGAGAGCTACGACCCGCAGGACGAGAGGCGGGCCCGGGCGCTGCTCCACCAGCTCGGCATGGGAGCGCTGCTCGACCGCGAGTTCGGCACCCTGTCCGAGGGTGAGCGCAAGCGCACCCAGATCGCCCGTGCGCTGATGACGGATCCCGAGCTGATGCTGCTCGACGAGCCGACCGCCGGCCTCGACCTCGGCGGCCGCGAGGATCTGCTGGCCCGGCTGGCCGAGCTGGCCGAGGATCCGGACGCCCCGGCGATGGTGCTGGTGACGCACCACGTCGAGGAGATCCCGCCGGGCTTCACCCACGCGATGCTGCTGCGCGAGGGCACGGTCGTCGCCGCGGGTCTGCTCGGGGAGACGCTGACCGCCGACAACCTGACCAAGACGTTCGGCCTGCCGCTCGTGGTGCAGCGCACCGGGGACCGGTACACGGCCCGGGCGGCCTGAGGAGCACCGCATGGCCGAGTCGTCGCCGCGAATCGTCGTCGCGGGCAGCGCCAACATGGATCTCGTCGGTCTGGCCGAGCGGCTGCCCCGCCCGGGCGAGACGGTGCTCGGCGACGACTTCGTGATGACCCCGGGCGGCAAGGGTGCCAACCAGGCCATCGCCGCGGCCCGCGCGGGCGGCGCCTGCACGATGCTCGGCGCGATCGGCTCCGACGCGTTCGGCGTCACGATCAAGGCCCGGCTCAACGCCTCCGGAGTGGACACCGAGAATCTCCGGACCAGCTACGGCTCGTCCGGTGTGGCGGTCATCATGGTCGACCGCGCGGGCGAGAATTCCATCCTGGTGAGCCCCGGCGCCAACAACACCTTCGCCGGCCTGAGCGCCGCCGAGACCGCGGTCATCGCGGACAGCGACGTGCTGCTCTGCCAGCAGGAGATTCCGGCCGACACCGTCCTCGCCGCGGCGCGGGCCGCGCGGGCCGGCGGCACCAAGGTGATCCTCAACGCGGCCCCGGCCCGTGCCCTGGCGCAAGACCTGCTCGAGGTCGTCGACCTGCTCGTCGTCAACGAGGGCGAGGCGACGGCGATCACCGGCACTCCGGAACCGGACGTGCCCGCCCTGCTCGCCCTCGTGCCGCGGGTCGTGCTCACGCTCGGTGGCAACGGCTCCTGGTACGCCGACCGCGACGGCACCGACGAACGCATCCCGGCGTTCCCCGTGGAAGTGGCCGACAGCACCGCGGCCGGCGACGCCTTCACCGGCGCGCTGGCGGTGGCCTGGGGCGAGGGGCGTGACCTGGTGGCCGCGGTGCGCTGGGCCAACGCCGCCGGCGCCGCGTGCGTACGCCAGGTGGGGGCGTCGAACTCCCTGCCGGCCCGCGCCGACATCGACGCGCTCTACGCCCGCTACGCCTGACGCGCCACCCGCAGGCCCCACAGCACGAGGGGAACCTGGAGCGGCAGGCGGCCGTACGCGACCGCCCGCCGGGCCGGTGAGGCGTGCCGCCAGTCGACGGCCATCCGGACGTTCGCGGGGAACACGGCGGCGAAGAGTCCGGCAGCGGCGAGCCCGCCGAGCCGCCGGCTGCGGGGATGCGCTACCGCCGCGGCGACGGCCAGCTCCGCGGCGCCGCTGAGATACGTCCATGTGCGCGGGCCGCCGGGCAGGGACCGCGGCACGATGCCGTCGAAGGGGCGGGGATGCACGAAGTGCAGGACGCCGGAGGTGGCGAGCAGGCCCGCCAGGGCGCGGGCCGACTTCACCGGGCCACGGCGCTGTGGTCGAGGGCTCGCTGCAACGCCCGATAGATCTGACCGAAGCGCTGCGCGTCCTCGGTGCGGACGAGCAGTGTGCGGTTGCCGCGCACGTCGGCCCAGATCTCCAGCCGGCGGCTGCCGCGGTCGTACGAACGGTCGACGAACTCGAGCAGCACGTCGGCCAGCGGCGCGGCGGCCAGGCCGACCAGGATGCTGCCGCCGACCAGGGCGATCGTGGTGGCGACGGACCCGTCGATGACCAGGGCGACGACCACGCCCAGCGCGCCGACGACGAGGGGGGTCACCATGGCGAGGCCGAGGGCGCCGCGCCCCGCGACCGCCTTCCACTGCCGTCGCCCACGCTCGTGCCAGACCCGGGCGAAATCGCCCAACCGGTAGTCGCGGGCGCCGATCCGCACCCCGGCCGACGTGACCTGAACGTCCCGGTCCCGGTAGTAGGTGACCATGATCCCTCCCTCCGCGCGTGCAATGGTACTTACCCAGCGCCGCAGGCCTTACGCTGTCGGCACTTGAACGATCGATCAGGAGGCAGTCCGCGTGAGCGAGTTCGTGAAGCTGGAGATCGGCGACGGCGTCGGCACGATCCGGCTCCGGCGACCCCCGATGAACGCCCTCAACACCCAGGTGCAGGAGGAGCTGCGGGCGGCCGCGCAGGAGGCGGCCGCGTCGGACGAGGTCCGGGCCGTGATCGTTTACGGCGGGGAGAAGGTGTTCGCCGCCGGCGCCGACATCACCGAGTTCACGACCACGACGTTCCAGGAGATGACCGTACGAGCGGCCGCCCTCTCCAGCGCGTTCGACTCGGTGGCGCGCATCCCCAAGCCGGTCGTGGCGGCGATCACGGGATACGCCCTGGGCGGCGGCTGCGAGCTCGCCCTGGCCTGCGACTGGCGCGTGGTGGCCGACGACGCGAAGCTCGGCCAGCCGGAGATCAAGCTCGGCATCATCCCCGGCGCCGGCGGCACCCAGCGGCTGGCACGGCTCATCGGCCCGGCCAAGGCCAAGGATCTGGTCTTCTCCGGCCGGATGGTGGACGCCGAGGAGGCGCTGCGGATCGGACTGGCCGACCGGGTCGTGCCCGCCGCCGACGTGTACGCCGCCGCGGTGGAGCTCGTCCAGCCGTACGTCAACGGCCCCGCACTGGCCCTGCGCGCCGCCAAGCAGGCGATCGACGGCGGCCTGAGCATGGATCTCGCCTCCGGTCTCGCGCTGGAGAGCCACCTCTTCGCCGGCCTGTTCGCCACCGACGACCGGATCGAGGGCACCAAGGCCTTCGTGGAGAAGCGCAAGCCCGGATTCACCGGACGCTGAGCGCGCGGGGATCTCGCGGATATCGATCTGTTGCCATAAAGTTCCCCTCTGTGACCATGCCGGGGCTGCGGGGGACGTCGGTGCGCCGCACCGTGATCGTCGCGGTGGCCCTCGTGACCGGGCAGGCGCTGCTCTGCGCGGTCATCGGGGTCGTCACCTTCGGCGATCACGGCCGGGCGGCGTCCCCGGTTCCGCGGGCCGCCGAGCCGGTCGCCGGCCCGCCGATCGTCGTGCCGGCGCCCACCATGCCGGAGCCCCGCGGGTCGTCCCGGGCGCCGCGCAGGCACGGCAAGGCGTACGCCTCGAGCAGCGCCCGTCCGGTGCGGCCCAGCTCGCCGGGGCCGCGGCGCTCGCGTGCTGCCGCGACGACGGCGCCCGCCGCCGCGCTTCCCGGGCGGCCGACCGCGAAGACGTCGTCCGAGCCGCCGTCGCCCATCTCGATGTTGCCGCCCCTGCCGCCCGACGAGACCGACGCGGCCCCGGTGGTGGGCGAGCCCTGCGACGACAAGGGTGCGATCGGCATCACCCGTGGCGGCCGCGTCGTACGGTGCGACCCGGACCGCAACGGCGACCTGCGGTGGCAGCGTGTCTGATCCCCGTCCGCGCTGATCAACTCCGCCGGCCGAGCGCCTACACTGGCGCCCATGTCCATCGACCAGGGTCGGCACTCGCTCGGCGTCGACTTCGGCACCTCGAACACCGTCGCGGTCGCCCGGTGGCCCGACGGCCGGGCCCGGCCGATCCTCGTCGACGGTTCCCCGCTGCTGCCCTCGGCGGTGTACGCCGAACCCGGCGGCCTGCTCGTCGTCGGCCGCGACGCCGTGCACAGCGCCCGCCGGGACCCGGCCCGCTTCGAGCCCAACCCGAAGCGCCGGATCGACGACGGCCTCGTCCTGCTCGGCGACCAGGAGCTGCCGGTGGTCGACCTCGTCGCCGCCGTCCTGGTCCGGGTGGCCGAGGAGTGGCACCGCGCGGTCGGCCCCGTACGCCCCGACGTGACCCTGACCTGCCCCGCCACCTGGGGCGCCACGCGCCGCGGCCTGCTCGCCGAGGCCGCCGCCCGGGCCGGGCTGGAGGGTGCGCGCCTGGTCGCCGAGCCGGTCGCCGCCGCCACGTACTTCGCCGAGGTGCTGGGCCGGGACGTACCCATCGGCTCGGTCGTCGTCGTGCACGACTTCGGCGCCGGCACCTTCGACGCCAGCGTGGTCGCGCGTACGGCCGAGGGTTTCGAGGTCCTGGCCGTGGACGGCCGTGACGACATCGGCGGGCTGGACGTCGACGCCGCCCTGGTGGAGCACCTGGGTGCGATCTGCGCGAAGCAGGACCCGGCGGCCTGGAAGCGGCTCACCGAGCCGGCGACGCTGGAGGACCGCCGCGCCCAGCGGCAGCTGTGGGACGACGCCCGGATCGCCAAGGAGCGGCTCTCGCGCACCCAGTCGGCGGACGTGATGGTGCCGCTGCTCGACCTCGAGCTGCACGTCACCCGCGAGGAGCTGGAGGAGCTCGCCCGCCCGGTGCTCGACCAGACCGTGCAGGTGACCCGCGACCTGCTGCGCTGGGCGGAGCTGCCCGAGGGACGGCTGGCCGGCGTGTTCCTGGTCGGCGGCGCGAGCCGGATCCCGCTGGTCGCGACCCTGCTGCACCGGGCCCTGGGCGAGGCCCCGGTGGTGATCGAGCAGCCGGAGCTGGTGGTCGCCGAGGGCAGCATCCTGGCCGACGCCGCGCTGCTGGCGTCCGAGCCCGCGGCTCCCGGGCCGACGGCCGAGATGCGCCTGGTCTCGCGCGCCGGCGGCCCGCCGGCGGCCCCGGTCTCGATCGACGACATGGAGACGGTACGCACACCGCGGAGCGAGCTGACCGGCGCCATCCCGCCGGCCGTGGACCCGTGGCCCGACGCGGAACACCACTGGGTGCAGGATCCGGACGCGACGGTCGCCGCCGTGCATCCGGTGTCACCGCCCGTCCAGCCGGTGTCGCCGGCACGCCCGGTGTCTCCCGCCCGGGGTGTGTCGTCGCGGCCGGTGTCGCCGCCGCCGGCCCTGAAGAAGCGGCCGTCCCGCACCGCGGAGTGGCAGGCGCCCCCGCCCACCGCCCCGGCGGCACGTCGCCCGCCGCGGCGCACCGGCCGGGCACTGCGGGCGGTGCAGGTCTTGCTGAGCGTGATCCTGCTCATCAGCGCGCCGGTCGCCGCGCTGCTGCTGGCGTACAGCGCGAGCGCCGGGGTGCCGATCCAGTCGAGCGCGCGCGAGATGATCCAGGATCTCCGGCACCTGCTGGAGTGAGTCCGGTTCACGTTCGCCGGACCGGCCGGTAGCGTGCTCGGCATGGCTGAGACGATCGAGGGACACGGCGGGGATCTCGCACTGGCGGCGCTGCGGGCGTACGGGGTCAAGGAGATGTTCACCCTCTCCGGCGGGCACGTCTTCCCCATCTACGACGCCGCGCACAAGGCCGGCTTCCCGATCTACGACGTGCGCCACGAGCAGTCCGCCGTCTTCGCCGCGGAGGCGGTCGCCAAGCTGCAGCGCCGCCCCGGCCTCGCCGTGCTCACGGCCGGCCCCGGTGTCACCAACGGCATCTCCGGCCTGACCAGCGCCTTCTTCAACGCCTCACCGGTGCTGGTGATGGGCGGGAGGGCGCCGGCCTTCCGCTGGGGCTCCGGCAGCCTGCAGGAGATCGACCACATCCCGCTGGTCGCACCCGTCACCAAGTACGCCGCCACGGTCGCCGGCACCGACGCGGTGCCGGCCGAGGTGGGCAGGGCCCTCACCGCCGCGCTCACCGCGCACCGCGGCCCGGCGTTCCTGGACCTGCCGCTCGAGGTGCTCTTCTCCACCGCGGACGTCGAGGCGCCCGCGAGCCCGGCCGTTCCGGTCATCGAGCCCGACCCCGACGAGGTGGCCCGCGCCGCCGCCCTGCTCGCCGAGGCCGAACGGCCCGTGATCATCGCCGGCTCGGACGTCTGGGGCGGCGCCGCCATCGACGAGCTGCGCGCCGCCGCCGAGGCGCTGCAGATCCCCGTCTTCGCCAACGGCATGGGCCGCGGCGCGCTGCCGCCCGGCCACCCGCTCGCCTTCGCCAAGGCGCGCCGCCCCGCGCTCGGCGAGGCCGACGTCGTCGCGGTCATCGGCACCCCGCTGGACTTCCGGCTCAACTTCGGCGAGTTCGACCCGGCGCAGGTGGTGCACATCGTCGACGCGCCCGGTCAGCGGGCCACCCACGTGCAGGCCGCCGTGTCGCCCGCCGGCGATCTGCGGACGATCCTCGCCGCCATCGCGAACCACCAGGGCAAGCGCACCGACCACAGCGAATGGGTGAGCGGTCTGCGGTCCGCCGAGGACGCCGGCAAGGCCCGCGACGCCGAGGCCATGGCCGCCGACAGCGACCCGATCCGGCCCGCCCGCGTGTACGGCGAACTGCGCAAGGTCCTCGCCCCCGACGCCGTCACGATCGGCGACGGCGGCGACTTCGTCTCGTACGCGGGCCGCTACCTCGAGCCCGCCCGCCCCGGTACCTGGCTCGACCCGGGCCCGTACGGCTGCCTCGGCACCGGCATGGGCTATGCGATGGGTGCCAGGGTGACCTACCCCGACCGGCAGATCTGCGTCCTCATGGGCGACGGCGCGGCGGGATTCTCCCTGATGGACGCCGAGTCGCTGGTCCGGCAGAACCTGCCCGTCGTCATCGTCGTCGGCAACAACGGCATCTGGGGCCTGGAGAAGCACCCGATGCAGGCCATGTACGGCTACGACGTCGCCGCCGACCTGCAGCCCGGCCTGCGCTACGACGACGTGGTCAAGGCGCTGGGCGGTGCCGGCGAGACCGTCGAGAAGCCCGCCGACCTCGGCCCGGCCCTCGCGCGCGCGTTCGACTCCGGAGTGCCCTACCTGGTCAACGTGCTCACCGACCCGGCGGACGCCTACCCCCGGTCCTCGAACCTGGCTTAGTTGTCGTCGTTCTTCTCCAGCTCGCGCTCCCACTGGGCGAGCAGCTCGCGGTCGCGGCGGGACTGCTCGGTGTTCATCGAGCGGAGGAACTCGGGATCGTCGTCGGGGGAGGCCGGGCGCGGGCCGGTCCGGCGGATCGGGGTGCCCTCCCGGGGAGGCGGTAGCGGACGGCCCCAGACGAAGTACGCGGCAGGGCCCAGCAGGGGGACGGCGAGGATCACCAGGACCCACAGCGCGCGTGGCATGTTGCGTACCCGATCGGCGGACAGCGAGCCGATGAGCGCGAGCACCAGGAGTACGAGCTGCACCGCAGCCAGGAAGACGAACAACCGGACCATGTGGCAATGATGACGCGCCGCATCCCGAACGGCGACGATCAGAGCGTGACAAGCACCGTACCCAGAACGGCGAACCCGGCGGTGATCACCGCATATGCGGTCACCGTGCGGCGGCCGGGGCGCGGAGGCCAGGCGATCAGCCCGTGCGCCCGCCGGTAGGCGAGACCGATCAGGGCGGCCCAGCCGGCCATCGCGAGTCCCGCGCCCAGGATCACCGCGAGTGGGGCGCCGGGCGCGAAGGCGGGCCGCGCGGTCAGCAGGGCGACGGCGGTCGCCGACAATCCGGTACGCCGCCAGGCCAGCCGGGTGCGCTCCGCGGAGGCGCCGGGGTCGCTCACTGCCATGCCTTGATCAGCACCGCCACGACCAGGAGGACGGCCCCGACCGCCACGGTCAGTGCCAGGACGGCGGGGAAGCGGGAGCGCGGCAGGTCGGTGCCCAGGCGCATGGCTCTTTCGGTACGTGCCCAGTGGTCCACCGCCCGCACCGCGACCACGCCGCCGAGCAGGAGCAGCGCCACCGAGATGACCTCCCGCAGATGATCGATCGGCAGCGGGGGCAGGAACTGTGCGCACGCCAGGCCGCCCGCGATCAGGGCGAGTGCGGTTCTGATCCAGGCGAGGAAGGTGCGCTCGTTGGCCAGCGAGAACCGGTAGTCGGGCTTCTCTCCGGCCATCGGGGTCTTCTGGGGGTTGAACCACTGGGTGAGCACGGACCGATTATCGACCGTGGCGGTGGACAAGGACGGCTCCCCGGGCTCGACGAGCGCCCGCCGTGGGGCAGGATGGGGGTCAAGCGGGCTTGATCAGCACCGCGAAGAGTGTGTTGGCCGGACATGTCGCGACACCGGTGGTGAGGTGAGTCACTCACAGTGGCGGGGGACGCCTAAGCTACCGGTGGGTAACATTCGAGGGTAAACGCGAACCGGCTGCAGGCGTGCGTCCATAAACAGGAGGGTCGTCGAAGCGCGATGAACATCGTCGTACTGGTCAAGCAGGTGCCCGACTCCGGTGCCGAGCGCACCCTGAGCGCGAGCGACAACACGGTCGAGCGCGGCTCGGCGAACAACGTCATCAACGAGATGGACGAGTACGCCATCGAGGAGGCGCTGAAGATCAAGGAGGCGCACGGTGGCGAGGTGACCGTCCTGACGATGGGCCCCGAGCGCGCCACCGAGTCGATCCGCAAGGCCCTGTCGATGGGCCCGGACAAGGCGGTCCACGTGCAGGACGACGCCCTGCACGGTTCGTGCGCCGTCGCCACCTCCAAGGTCCTCGCCGCCGCCCTCGGCACGCTGAACGCGGACCTCATCCTCTGCGGTGCCGAGTCGACCGACGGCCGGGTCCAGGTCATGCCGCACATGCTGGCCGAGCGCCTCGGCATCGCGGCCCTCACCGGCGCCCGCAAGCTCACCGTCGACGGCTCGCAGCTGACCGCCGAGCGCCAGACGGACGAGGGCTACGAGGTCGTCACCGCGGCCACCCCGGCCGTCGTCAGCGTCTGGGACACCATCAACGAGCCGCGCTACCCCTCCTTCAAGGGCATCATGGCGGCCAAGAAGAAGCCGGTGCAGAGCCTGTCGCTCGCCGACCTGGGCGTACCGGCCGACGAGGTCGGCTTCGCCGGCGCCACCTCGACCGTGGTCGAGTTCGCCAAGCGCCCGCCGCGCAGCGCCGGCACCAAGGTCACCGACGAGGGCAACGGCGGCGTACAGCTCGTCGAGTTCCTCGCCACCGAGAAGTTCGTCTGAGAAGGGGCCCCACCATGGCTGAAGTACTGGTCGTCGTCGAGGCCTCGCAGGCTGCCGGCGTCAAGAAGGTCACGCTCGAGATGCTGACGATCGCCCGCACGCTGGGCGACGTGTCCGCGGTCGTCTTCGGCGACGCGGGCGAGCTCACCGCCAAGCTGGCCGAGTTCGGCGCGGCGAAGATCTACGTCGCCGCCGGTGAGGACGTCGAGAACTACCTCGTAGCGCCGAAGGCCACCGCGGTCGCCGAGCTGGTCAAGCGGGTGCAGCCCGCGGCCGTCCTGCTCGCCGCCACCCAGGAGGGCAAGGAGATCGCCGGCCGCCTCGCGGTCAAGCTGGACAACGGCCTGCTCACCGACGCGGTGGAGGTGGCCGCCGACGGCACCGCCACGCAGGTCGTCTTCGCCGGCTCCGCGATCGTCAAGTCCAAGGTCACCCGCGGGCTGCCGATCGTCACCATCCGCCCCAACTCGCTGACCCCGGCCCCGGCCCCGGCGACCCCGCAGATCGAGCAGCTGACGGTCACCGCGACCGAGGCGGACAAGCTGACCAAGGTCGTGGAGCGCGTCACCGAGCAGAAGGGCTCCCGCCCCGAGCTCACCGAGGCCTCCATCGTCGTCTCCGGCGGTCGCGGCGTCGGCAACGCCGACAACTTCAAGCTGGTCGAGGAGATGGCCGACCTGCTCGGCGGCGCGGTCGGCGCGTCCCGCGCGGCCGTCGACTCCGGCTACTACCCGCACCAGTTCCAGGTCGGCCAGACCGGCAAGACGGTCTCCCCGCAGCTGTACGTCGCCCTGGGCATCTCCGGCGCGATCCAGCACCGGGCCGGCATGCAGACCTCGAAGACGATCGTCGCGGTCAACAAGGACCCCGAGGCCCCGATCTTCGAGCTGGCCGACTTCGGCGTGGTCGGCGACCTCTTCAAGATCGTGCCGCAGGCCGACGAGGAGATCCGCAAGCGCAAGTGATCCCTGCTCGGATCCTCGACGAACGGCCCGGCGCGCTTGCGCCGGGCCGTTCGTCGTACCGGCGGACGGCCACCTTTGCCGGGCGCGGCGTATGGGTTGACGGCTCAAGGCATAAGCTTCATGCGATGGCCTACCTGGATCACGCGGCGACCACGCCGATGCTCGCCGAGGCGCTCGACGCGTACGTCGCAGCGGCCCGGCAGCTCGGCAACCCGTCGTCCCTGCACGCTGCCGGCCGCAGTGCCCGCCGGCTGGTCGAGGAGTCCCGTGAGCGGATCGCCGCGGTGCTCGGGGCGCGCCCGTCCGAGGTGATCTTCACCAGCGGTGGGACCGAGAGCGACAACCTGGCCACGAAGGGCGTCTACTGGGCGCGCCGCACCGCGGACCCGCGACGGAACCGGGTCGTCGCCTCGGCGGTCGAGCATCACGCCGTCATGGACTCCGTCGACTGGCTCGGCACCCACGAGGATGCGATCGTCGGCTGGCTGCCGGTCGACGAGGCCGGCCGGGTCGACCCGGCAACGCTCGCCGCGGCCATCGACACCCACGGCGACGAGATCACGGTCGTCAGCGTCCAATGGGCCAACAACGAGGTCGGCACCGTCCAGCCGGTCACCGAGCTGGCGGCGCTCGCCGCGGCCGCCGGCATCCCCTTCCACACCGACGCCGTGCAGGCCGTCGGCCAGATCCCCGTCGACTTCGCGGCGAGCGGGGTGGCGGCGATGACCGTCAGCGGCCACAAGCTCGGCGGCCCGGTCGGCGTGGGCGCGCTGCTGCTGGGACGCGACGTGGCCGCCACACCGCTGCTGCACGGCGGCGGCCAGGAACGCGACGTACGCTCCGGCACCCTGGACACCCCGGGAGTGGTGGCCTTCGCCGTAGCGGTCGAGGCGGCGGTCAAGAACCAGCAGGAGTACGCGGCCCGCGTCGCAACCCTGCGCGACGACCTGGTGGCGCGCGTGCGTCTGGCCGTACCCGATGCGGTTTACAACGGTGACCCGGCCGACCGGCTGCCGGGAAACGCGCATTTCTCCTTTCCCGGGTGCGAGGGTGACGCGTTGCTCCTGCTGCTCGACGCCCAGGGCATCTCGTGCTCGACCGGGTCGGCTTGCTCGGCGGGAGTCGCCCAGCCCTCGCACGTCCTGCTGGCGATGGGCGCCGACGACGACCGGGCGCGGTCGTCGCTGCGCTTCACGCTGGGGCACACGTCGACGGAGAAGGACGTGGACGAGCTGCTGGCCTCCCTGCCGGGCGCGGTCGAACGGGCCCGCCGGGCGACCGCGTGGAAGACGCCGCGTTCGGCGTAGATCTCCCCTCCCGTCGCCCGGGCCCCCGGCCGGTCGGGAATTGTCGGTGGCGGCGGATAGGCTTGCGGGCGTGCGAGTGCTTGCAGCAATGTCCGGCGGTGTCGACTCCGCCGTCGCTGCCGCGCGCGCCCGGGATGCCGGCCATGACGTGACCGGCGTGCACCTGGCGCTGTCGCGGAATCCCCAGACCTTCCGGACCGGGGCGAGGGGCTGCTGCACCCTTGAGGACTCCCGCGACGCGCGCCGCGCCGCCGACGTCATCGGAATCCCGTTCTACGTGTGGGACATGGCCGAGCAGTTCCACGAGGACGTCGTGGACGACTTCGTCGCCGAATACGCGGCCGGCCGCACGCCGAACCCCTGCCTTCGCTGCAACGAGAAGATCAAGTTCGCGGCGGTCCTGGACCGGGCGATCGCCCTCGGCTTCGACGCCGTGGTCACCGGCCACCACGCCCGCCTCGGCCCCGACGGCCTCCTGCGGCGCAGCGTCGACCTGGCCAAGGACCAGTCGTACGTGCTGGCCGTGCTGACCCGCGCCCAGCTCGACCGGGCGATCTTCCCCCTGGGCGACTCGACGAAGGCCCAGGTGCGCGAGGAGGCGGCCGCCCGCGGTCTCGCCGTCGCGGACAAGCCCGACTCGCACGACATCTGCTTCATCGCCGACGGTGACACCCGCGGCTTCCTCGCCGACCGCCTCGGCGAGACCCCCGGCGACATCGTCGACAGCCGCACCGGCGCGGTGCTGGGTCGGCACGCGGGCGCTTATGGGTACACGGTGGGTCAGCGCAAGGGTCTCGACCTGCGTGTGCCGGCCCCCGACGGCCGTCCCCGCTATGTCCTGTCCATCACACCGAAGACCAACACGGTCACCGTGGGGCCCCGGGAGGACCTGGCCGTGGATACGGTCACGGCCGAGCGTCCCATCTGGCACATCGAGGAGACCTCGGTCGAGTGCGACGTGCAGTTGCGCGCGCACGGCGAGGTGGTGGAGGCGGAGGTGACGGTGGGCGCCGACGGGCTGACCGCCCGCCTCCGCACGCCGGCGCGGGGCGTTGCCGCTGGTCAGGCGATCGTTGCGTACCGCCGGGATCCGGGCGGCGACATCGTGCTGGGCTCCGCAACGATCAGCGCGGGCCTGCGGGACGGCTCGGCTGCCGACTCCGGTCCGGCTGCCGCTTCCGGGCCTGCCGACGCCTCGGGGCCGGCCGTTGTCTCCGTCTCGCCGTCGGCGGCCGCTGCCGGCTCGGGGGCGGCGGGGGCTGCTGGCGTCGTTTCCGGGGCGGGGCATGGTGGCTGATTTTCCGTGGCCCGCCGGGGCCGCCACCGGCATCGGCTCGCTGCCCGGCACGGACGTCGCCGAGGCGCAGCGGCTGATCCTGGGCGAGTTGCCGGAGCTGCCGCACCTGCCGGAACTGCCCGAGCGGGGCCCCGGTGCCGACATGATCGGGCGGGGTGCGGGATTTCTCGTCGAGCTTCCCGTGCAGCTCTACGCCGGCAGATGGCAGATGGCGCCTCGCCCCGGGCGGGACCTGCGGCGGACCGCGGACCTGCTGGAGCGCGACCTCGACCAGCTGACCGCGCAGGGTGACCGCTACACCGGGCCGGTCAAGGTGCAGGCGCCCGGGCCGTGGACGCTGGCCGCCAACCTCGACCTGCCCATCGGTGGCCGGATGCTGCGCGACCCCGGCGCCGTGCGTGATGTCACCGACTCGCTCGCCGAGGGGCTGCGCCGTCACGTCGCCGATGTGCGGAAGCGGCTGCCGGGCGCCAGTGTGCTGCTGCAGCTCGACGAGCCTTCGCTGCCGGCGGTTCTCGCCGGACAGGTGCCGACCGAGAGCGGGCTGAGCGCCTACCGGGCCGTCGACGGCCCGGACGCGGCGACCGGGCTGCGGACCGTGGTCGAGGCCGTCGGGGTGCCGGTGATCGTGCACAGCTGTGCTCCGGGCGTACCGTTGCAGGTTCTCCGGGATGCACGGGCCGCCGCCGTCTCGCTGGACCTGGCGTTCCTCAAGGATCTCGACCCGCTGGGCGAAGCGATCGAGGCCGGGCTCGGCCTCTTCGCCGGCGCGGTGCCGACGCGGCCGCCGTCCGGGGGTGGCGCGCTGACGTCGGCCCAGGTGGCGGAGCGGGTACGCGGACTGTGGAGCAAGCTCGGATTCCCGGCGGCGAGACTCCCGGAACAGGTGGTGGTGACCCCGGCATGCGGACTCGCCGGTGCCGCTCCGGCATACGTACGCGCAGTGCTGAAAGCCTGCCGCGACGCCGGCCGACGGCTCGCCGAGGTCTGATCCGAAGTGGATCGGCGGCCCGGAGCGTCCGTCGGCGGGCGGAAAGTCTGATCGTTCGGGGCTTTTCCGTCGGACCCGGCAGGCATCATGCAGTCATGATTGGACGTCTCGACACCGTCGTCATCGACTGCCCCGATCCTCGAGCCCTGGCCGGCTTCTACACCCAGTTGCTCGGCATGCACGTCATCCACGAGGACGACGACTGGGTGACGATCCGCACCGACTCGGACGCACCCAGCCTCGCCTTCCAGAAGGCCCCCGACCTGCTCCCTCCGCAGTGGCCCGGCCACGACCGTCCCCAGCAGTTCCACCTCGACGTCCGGGTGGACGACATCGAGAAGGCGGAGCAGCGAGCCCTCGCAGCGGGCGCCAAGCGATTGGACGGCGGCGGCGAGAAGTTCCGGGTGTACGCGGATCCGGTCGGCCACCCGTTCTGCCTGGTCTGGTGAACCGATGAGGCGCTGACCGTTCCTTCGGCGCGCATCCTCTCGGACGGCGGCTTCCGCTCACCGGCCGCCTGCTCTCGGCGGCCGGTCGCTTTCAGCCGGCCGCCAGCCCCGAGCGGCTGCTCGTCGTCGCCGGCCGCCTGCCCTGAGCGGCTGCTCGTCGTCGCCGGCCGCCTGCTCTGAGTCGGCTGCCTGCGGTGGGCGGCCGATCACCTCGCCGGCCGGGTCTCCCAGCGCGCTTGGCTCAGCGCGTACCTCCTCTTAGCGGCGGCCGGCGCGGACCACCTCTCCACGGCCATGTCCTTTCAGCGGCCGTCCTCTCAGCGCGCGCCGCGTCGGCGGGTTGCGTCGCCTCGGGCTCGCCGGGGCCGGCTCGTCGCCAGCCGCGTGAGGTCCGCCCGCGAAAGCCCCCGCCACGCCGCGACCTGCCGCCGGGTGGACAACGCCGCCCGGCCCGCCCGGCGCCGGAATGCCGTGGGGCCGACCAGGATCGGTTCGCCCAGATTCAGGTACGAGTCGTGCTCGGCCCGCGCGTCCCACGAGCGGGTCGGGATGCGGACGTGGTCGCGGCGGTGACCCTTGTCCTGGCTCGTGATCTTCAGCACCACGATGCCGTTGCGGTGGTTCAGGAGCACCAGGCAAGGCCGGAGTTTGGCTCCCTGGCCGCGGGCGAACGGCACGTCGGCCCACCAGATGTCGCCCCGCGACGGCCGGGTGCCTCGTGAGCGCCTCCGCGCCAGCCCGGCCGCTGCTCCGGCCGCCAGCGCCACGAGCAGCCACCACCGCCAGTCAGCCATCGGCAGACCGTACCCGTGGACTTCCAGCGTGCGCGACCGGGAGCGGGTGGATGAGGGGCTGAGCAAGGCCGGCGAAGGCGGCGGGTTGCGAGCCGGAGCGGTGCGGCAGACGCTCGAAGAACCGCCGTCTGCGGGTCGGCGAGTTTTGTCGTAGGGGCCGACTAACGTGCCTCCTGAAACACGAACACGGAGGTCACCGGTGCCCGAGAAGCAGAGTCCAGTTGCCGAGTCGCCCGCCGAGGTCGCGGCGGCCGAGGAGCTCGTCGCCGGGCAACCCACCGCCGCGCAGGTTGCTGCCGCCGGTGCCGAGCCGACGCCGGAGGCCAGTTCGCGCCATGCCGAGCTGAGTGACGAGGTGCGCGGCCACCAATATCGCTACTACGTGCTCGACTCGCCGACGATCTCGGACGCCGAGTTCGACAAGCTGCTTCGCGAGCTGGAGGCGCTGGAGGAGGAGTTTCCGGCGCTGCGCACTCCGGATTCGCCGACCCAGAACGTCGGCGGCACGTTCTCCACCCAGTTCACGCCGGTCGAGCACGCCGAGCGGATGATGTCGCTCGACAACGTCTTCGACGATGCCGAGCTCGGCGCGTGGGCCGAGCGGACGGTTCGCGACGCCGGCGGGCCGGTCCAGTTCATCTGCGAGCTCAAGGTCGACGGCCTGGCGATCAACCTCACGTACGAGAAGGGCCGGCTCGTCCGCGGTGCGACGCGGGGCGACGGGCGCACCGGTGAGGACGTCACGCCGAACGTCCGCACCATCCGTGAGATCCCCGAGCGGCTCGCCGGCGACAACCCGCCCGACCTGCTTGAGGTGCGCGGGGAGATCTACTTTCCCGCCTCCGCGTTCGCCGACCTCAACGCGACCCTGGTGGAGCAGGGCAAGGCGCCGTTCGCCAACCCGCGCAACGCCGCCGCCGGCAGCCTGCGGCAGAAGGATCCCCGGATCACCGCCACCCGCGGGCTGCGCATGGTCGTGCACGGGATCGGGGCGCGCGAGGGGTTCACGCCGCAGTCGCAGTCGCATGCGTACGAAGCCTTGAAGGCGTGGGGACTGCCGACCAGCGAGCGGTGGAAGCTCGTCGACGACATGGCGGGCGTGCGCGAGTACATCGCCTACTACGCCGAGCACCGCCACGACGTCGAGCACGAGATCGACGGTGTGGTCATCAAGGTGGACTCCGTGGCGATCCAGGGGCGGCTCGGCTCCACCAGCCGGGCGCCGCGCTGGGCCATCGCGTACAAATATCCCCCCGAGGAGGTCACCACCAAGCTGCTCGACATCGACGTCAATGTCGGGCGGACCGGGCGGGTCACGCCGTTCGCGGTGCTGGAGCCGGTGCGTGTCGCGGGTTCGACCGTGGCGCTGGCGACGCTGCACAACGCGCGGGAGGTGGAGCGCAAGGGCGTGTGGATCGGGGACACCGTCGTGCTGCGCAAGGCCGGCGACGTCATCCCCGAGGTGCTCGGCCCGGTGATGGACCTGCGGCCCGACGACGCCCGGCAGTTCGTGATGCCGACCGAGTGCCCCGCGTGCGGCACCAAGCTGGCTCCCGCCAAGGAGAGCGACGTCGACATCCGCTGCCCGAACACGCGCTCGTGCCCGGCCCAGCTGCGGGAGCGGGTGTTCCACCTGGCCGGGC
Organism: Actinoplanes sp. NPDC049681; assembly: GCF_044465265.1. Lineage (NCBI taxonomy): Bacteria > Bacillati > Actinomycetota > Actinomycetes > Micromonosporales > Micromonosporaceae > Actinoplanes > Actinoplanes sp. NPDC049681. The sequence continues at coordinate 410,255 of NZ_JBITLP010000006.1, read as the reverse complement.
GGGGCGCGTTCGACATCGAGGTGCTCGGCTACAAGGCGGCGCAGGCGCTGCTCGAGTCGCAGATCATCAGCGACGAGGGCGACCTGTTCGGGATCACCGCCGAGGATCTGCAGCGGGCACCGTTCTTCGTCAACAAGGACGGCACCCTCGGCAGCAACGCGACCAAGCTGCTCGAGAACCTCGAGGAGGTGAAGCACCGGCCGCTGTGGCGGGTGCTCGTCGCCCTCTCGATCCGCCACGTCGGCCCGACCGCCGCCCAGGCGCTGGCGCGGCATTTCGGCACGATGGACGCCATCGAGACGGCGGTGACCGAGGGACAGGTCGAGGAGCTGTCCGCCGTGGAGGGCGTCGGCCCGACGATCGCCGAGAGCCTCCGGGAGTGGTTCGCCGTCGACTGGCACCGCGACATCGTCACGAAGTGGCGCGAGGCCGGGGTGCAGATGGCGGACGAGCGCAAGGACGAGGGGCCGCGGCCGCTGGAAGGGCTGACCGTCGTGGTGACCGGGACCCTCGCGTCGTACTCGCGCGACGCGGCGACCGAGGCGGTGACGTCGCGGGGCGGCAAGGTCAGCGGTTCGGTGTCCAAGAAGACGGCGTTCGTGGTGGTGGGGGACAACCCCGGCAGCAAGTACGACAAGGCGTTGCAGCTGAAGGTGCCGGTGTTGGACGAGGACGGGTTCGGGGTGCTGCTGGCCGAGGGCCCGGACGCGGCCCGGGCGGTGGCGGAGATGGCCGAGGAGCCCGGCAAGGACAAGCCCGAATAGCCGGCCGGGGAAGGTCGTGAAGGGAATGGGAGCTCCAACGGGTGAATCCGAGGGAGATGCCGCTTCTGAGACTTATGCCAATTTGATAACGGCAAGTCTGTTTAGCGTAGTTCTGTCGATATGGATCTAGGGTGAGGAGGACTCGGTCGGTCGACGCCATCATGGAGGTCGCATGGGTGCCGCACAGCAGCGCAGCTCCATGCCGGGGGTCCGCCGGGCCGTAGTGGCCCGCCGGGGTGCCGTCGCCGCCGTCGGTGGGGCCGTGGTGGTCGACGCCACACTGTGGGCACTCTTTCCCGACACCTTCGCCGTGCTGCCGACCGCCTTCTGGGTGATGGCGGCCCTGGCGCTCGCCGTCGACGCCCGCCCGTACGTGGTCGCGAACCGGCGGGCCAGCTCGATCATCCTGCCGTCGATCTGCTTCACCTTCGGCGTCGCGCTGGCGTGGGGCCTCGTGCCCGCGCTGGCGGTGCAGCTGGCCGCCATGGCGGTCGCCGGCGTACGGATGCGTCAGTCGTCCCGGCGGGCCCTGCACCTCGCCGTCCAGCACGCGGTCGCGCTCGCCGGGGCCGCACTCGTCGCCGGACTGGCCGGGCTGCGCCTCGACACCGAGCCGGACTGGGACGATGCGCTGGTCACGGTGGCCGCCGCGGCCGCCTGGATCGGCTGCCGGTACGGGCTCGACGCGCTCGCCGCCCGGGTCCTCCGCGGCGACCGGAAGCCGCGGCAGGTGCAGCGGTGGGGGCTCGAACTGTTCGCCACGGCCGCGCTTCTGCTGCTCGGGCCCGTCGTGCTGGCGGCCGCGCAGGTAGGGCTCGCGCTCGTACCGTTGGTCCTGCTGGCTCTGCACGCCGTGCACCGCATGGTGCGGTCGGCGGGCGAGTACGAGCGGGCCGCACGCGTCGACGCGCTCACCGGGCTGCCGAACCGGCGCGCGCTCCAGGCGTCGGTCGCCGAACGGGACGCCGGGCCGGGTGCGCATCGGCCCGAGCGGCGGCTCGCGCTGCTGCTCCTGGATCTCGACCGTTTCCGTACGGTCAATGACGCGCTCGGGCACGCCCACGGTGACCGGCTGCTCGTCCAGGTGGCGCAGCGGCTGGCTGCGGTCGTACCCCCGCATGATCTTGTGGTGCGGCTCGGGGGTGACGAATTCGCGGTGCTGGCGACCCGGGTCGACGGGCCGGGATCGGCCCGCCGGATCGCCGCGCACCTGGCCGACGCGCTCGATTCACCGTTCGCGCTCGACGGCCTGACGATCGACGTGAGCGCGTCCATCGGCATCGCCGTGCAGTCGGAACGCGGCGGTGACGGCGCCTCGCTGCTGCGGCAGGCCGAGGCCGCGATGTACGACGCGAAGCAGCGCGGCGCCCAGGTGGCCGTCTACACGCGCGATGCCGAGCACCACACGCCCGACCTCACGCTCCTCGCCGACCTGCGGCACGCGCTGCGGCAGGAGCCGGCCCAGGGCCTGATGCTCTACTACCAGCCGCAGATCGCCATCGCGACGGGCGAGGTGGTGGGCGTCGAGGCGCTGCTGCGGTGGCGGCATCCCGAGCGCGGCATCGTCGGTCCCGAGGAGCTGCTGCGCGTGGTCGAGCCGACGCCGGTCATGCGCCTGCTCACCAGCCGGGTGCTGCGCGAGGTGATCGCCCGGCTCGCCGCCTGGCGGGACGGCGGCCGCGCCGTCCGGGCCTCCGTCAACGTCAGCGTGCGAGACCTGCATGCGACGGACATCGCCGAGGAGATCCAAGACCTCCTTCTCCGGTACGCCGTGCCGGCCGACCTCCTCCAGCTGGAGATCACCGAGAGCGCGCTGATGGCGGACCCGCACCGGGTCCTCGACACGATCACCCGGCTGGACCGGATCGGGGTGGCGATCTCGCTGGACGACTTCGGCACCGGCTACTCCTCACTCCAACACCTCCGGCGGCTGCCGCTGTCCGAGGTGAAGATCGACAGATCGTTCGTGCTGGGCATGGCCGCCCACGCGGGCGACGCCGCGATCGTCCGCTCGGTGATCGCGCTGGCCGGCTCGCTCGGGCTCCGCGTAGTGGCCGAGGGCGTCGAGGACGAGCGCACGTGGCGCCTCCTCTCGGCCGACGGCTGCCACGCCGCCCAGGGCTGGTTCCATGCCCGCCCGATGCCGGCGGAGGACTTCGACGAGTGGCTCGCGCGGTATCGTCCGCTGCGTCCCGGGCGAGAGCCCCTCGCGACCACCTGAGAACCGTGGCACGAGCGGCGAGACCTCGGCCGGTTTTCCACAGACCACACCCTCGCCGCGCGTTATCCACAGACCGGGGTGCCGCCCGACAAACCGCTCGCGGGGGCAAATAGACTTCTCCGGTCAGCATCACCGACGGAAACCAGGGGGCACGATGGCCGCCATCTCCCGCGAAGAGGTCGCGCATCTCGCGCGCCTGTCGCGGCTCGCCGTGACCGAGGAGGAGCTGGACAAGTTCGCCGGCCAGCTCGACGTCATCCTCCAGTCGGTCGCCCGGATCGGTGACGTCGCCGCCGAGGACATCCCGCCCACCTCGCACTCCGTGCCGCTGACGAACGTCTACCGCGACGATGTCGTGACGCCCGGACTCACCCAGGACGCGGCTCTGTCCGGCGCGCCCGACGCCGCCGAGGGCCGGTTCCGCGTGCCCCGCATCCTGGACGAGGAGGAATGAGCCCCGTGAGTGACGTCACCAGGATGACGGCGGCGCAGATCGCCGGCCTCATCGCCACGGGCGAGGTCTCCGCCGTGGAGGTCGCCACCGCGCACCTCGACCGGATCGCCGCCGTCGACGAGCGCGTCCACGCGTTCCTGCACGTCGACCGCGAGGGCGCGCTCGCCGCCGCCGCCGACGTCGACGCGCGCCGTGGCAAGGGCGAGGAGCTCGGGCCGCTGGCCGGTGTGCCCGTCGCGGTCAAGGACGTCATCGCGACCAAGGGCGTTCCCACCACCGCTGCCTCCAAGATCCTCGAGGGCTGGCGGCCCCCGTACGACGCGACGATCGTCGAGCGCCTCCGCGCCGCGGGCACGGTCATGCTCGGCAAGACCAACATGGACGAGTTCGCGATGGGCTCCTCCACCGAATACTCGGCGTACGGGGCCACCAACAACCCGTGGGACCTCGGGCGCATCCCCGGCGGTTCCGGTGGTGGCAGCGCGGCGTCGCTGGCGGCGTACGAGTCACCGCTGGCCATCGGCACCGACACCGGCGGCTCGATCCGTCAGCCCGGCGCGGTCACCGGCACGGTCGGTGCCAAGCCGACGTACGGCGGCACCTCCCGCTACGGCCTCATCGCCTTCTCGTCCTCGCTGGACACCCCGGGCCCCTGCGCCCGTACGGTGGAGGACGCGGCTCTGCTGCACGCCGTCATCGCCGGCCACGACGTGCGTGACTCGACGTCGATCCCGCAGCCCGTGCCGGACGTCGTCGCCGCCGCCCGCCTGGGTGCGACCGGCGACCTGACCGGCGTGAAGCTCGGCCTGGTCAAGGAGTTCGCGGGCGACGGCGCCGAGCCCGGCGTGGCCGCCGCCTTCCGCGAGTCGGTCGAGGCCCTCGTCAAGCTCGGTGCCGAGGTGGTCGAGGTCTCGTGCCCCCACTTCGAGTACGCCCTCCCGGCCTACTACCTGATCGCGCCCAGCGAGGCCTCGTCCAACCTGGCCCGCTTCGACGGCGTCCGCTACGGCCTGCGCTCCGGCGACGACGGCCGCCGCTCGCTCGAGGAGGTCATGTCGCTGACCCGCGACGAGGGCTTCGGCCCTGAGGTCAAGCGGCGCATCATCCTCGGCACGTACGCGCTCTCCAGCGGCTACTACGACGCGTACTACGGCCAGGCGCAGAAGGTCCGCACGCTCATCACCCGGGACTTCACGTCGGCGTTCGAGCGGGTGGACGTGCTGATCTCGCCGACGACGCCGTTCGTGGCGTTCCCGTTCGGGTCGCGCACCTCGGACCCGTACCAGATGTACCTCGCCGACCTCTTCACGATCCCGACCAACCTGTACGGCGGCCCGGCCATCTCGGTGCCGTGCGGACTGGCCGACGGCCTGCCGGTCGGCTTCCAGGTCATGGCGCCGACGATGGCGGACGACCGGATGTACCGGGTGGCCGCGGCGCTGGAGTCGGCGGTCGGCACCCTCACCCCACCCGAGCTCTGACCGGCGCTCCGGCCGGGCCGCGCGCCCGGCCGGACGCCGTCGGACCGTAATAGGCTTGTCCCCGTCAGGATGTCTCTGCCACCTGGAGTTCACCGCATGAGTACGACTGTGCTGCCCTCGTACGAGGACGCGACCGCCCGCTACGAGCCGGTGATCGGCCTCGAGACGCACGTCGAGCTCGGCACGAACACGAAGATGTTCTGCGGCTGCCCGACGGAGTTCGGCGCGGAACCCAACACCCAGGTCTGCCCGGTCTGCCTGGGCCTGCCCGGCGCGCTGCCGGTCGCCAACCGCGCCGGCATCGAAGCGACTATCCGGATCGGCCTCGCGCTCAACTGCGACATCGCGTCGTGGTGTCGCATGGCCCGGAAGAACTACTTCTACCCGGACATGCCGAAGAACTTCCAGACCTCCCAGTACGACGAGCCGCTGTGCACCGACGGCTTCGTCGACGTCGAGATCGACGGCGAGACCGTCCGCATCGGCATCGAGCGGGTCCACCTCGAGGAGGACACCGGCAAGACGCTGCACGTCGGCGGCGCCACCGGCCGCATCCACGGCGCGACCGAGTCGCTCGTGGACTACAACCGCGCCGGCATCCCGCTCGTCGAGATCGTCACCAAGCCGGTCCCGGGCATCGGCGCGAAGGCCCCCGAGGTCGCCCGCGCGTACGTGACGGAGCTTCGCGACATCATCCGCTCGCTCGGCGTCTCCGACGTCCGCATGGAGCAGGGCTCGCTCCGGTGCGACGTCAACACCTCGCTCAACAAGCCCGGCGAGGAGTGGGGCACCCGCACCGAGACCAAGAACGTCAACTCCCTCCGCTCGGTCGAGCGGGCGGTCCGCTCCGAGATCATCCGCCAGGCCGGCATCCTCGACGAGGGCGGCAAGATCATCCAGGAGACCCGCCACTTCCAGGAGGTCACCGGCGACACCCGTCCCGGCCGCTCCAAGGAGGAGGCCACGGACTACCGCTACTTCCCCGAGCCCGACCTGGTCCCGATCGCCCCGGACCCCGCCTGGGTCGCCGAGCTCAGGGCCGCCCTGCCGGAGCGCCCGAGCGCCAAGCGCGCCCGCCTCCGCGAGGACTGGGGCATCAGCGAGCTCGACATGCAGTCGGTGGCCAACGCCGGCGCGGTCGAACTCATCGAGGAGACCATCGCCGCCGGCGCCAGCCCGGCCGGCGCCCGCAAGTGGTGGATGGGCGAACTCGCCCGCCGAGCCAACGAGACCGGCGTCGACCTGGCCGACGTCGGTGCCACTCCGGCGCAGGTGGCGCAGCTCCAGGCCCTGGTCGACGAGGGCAAGCTCAACGACAAGCTCGCCCGTACGGTCCTCGAAGGCGTCGTCGCCGGCGAGGGCGATCCGGCCCAGGTCATGAGCGCCCGAGGCCTCGAAGTGGTCTCGGACACCGGCGCCCTCCAGACCGCGGTCGACGAAGCCATCGCCGCCAACCCGGACATCGCCGCCAAGGTCCGCGACGGCAAGGTGGCAGCAGCGGGCGCGCTGGTCGGCGCGGTCATGAAGACAACCCGCGGGCAGGCCGACGCCAAGACCGTCCGGGAGCTGATCCTCGCCCGCTTGAGCTGACCTCGGCAGCGTCTCTGCCCGCGGCCCGGGCCGGCGCCCAGACCGCCCGGGAGCTGATTCGCGCGTCCCCCTGGCCCGCGCCGATCTTCGCCCGCTTGAGCTGATCCGGAGTTTCGCCGGGGCCGCCGCTTCCCACCGGGGCGGCGGTGTCGTGCTTCCTCCGCTGGGGCGGCGGTGTCGTGCTTCCTCCGCCGGGGCGGCAGTGCCGCGCGTCCTCTGCGCCGGCAGCCGTGACCGGGCGACGAGCCCCGCCACAGACGGGCCGGTGGGCGCGCTCATTCGTGTGATCGTCAGCCCGCGCCCTACTCTCGCTGAGTGACCGACAGCGGCGACTACGTGAGACTGCGGACCACCTTCAACGAGGACGCCGAACGGTACGACCGAGCCCGCCCGCGATACCCGCAGCAACTGTTCGACGACCTGGCCGCCGCGGGCGCCCGGCCCGGTGCCAGGATTCTGGAGATCGGCTGTGGCACCGGCAAAGCGACTGTGTCGCTGGCCGAGCGCGGCTACCGCGTAGTCGCGGTGGAGCTCGGCCCCGACATGGCAGCGGTGGCCCGCCGCAACCTGGCCCCGTACGACTCCGTCGAGGTGATCACGGCCGCCTTCGAGGACTGGCCGCTGCCGGACCAGCCGTTCGACGCGGTCATCGCGGCGACGGCCTTTCACTGGATAGACCCGGCCGTCCGCGTGGTCAAGTCGGCCGACGCCCTCCGCCCCGGCGGCATCCTGGCGACCGTGAGCACCCACCACATCGCCGGCGGCACCGAAGCGTTCTTCGCCGCGGCGCAGGGCTGCTACGAGAGATTCGACCCGGCCACGCCGCCCGGCCTGCGGCTCGAAGGGGCTGGCAGCATCCCTGAGGACGACACGGAACTGGTCCGGTCCGGGCGGTTCGGGCCGGCAACCTTCCATCGGTACGAGTGGGAGCAGCGTTACTCCACAGCTGAGTACGTTGATGTGCTGATGACGTACTCGGGTCATCGCGCTCTGCCGGACGCTCGGAGGAGTGGGCTGCTGGACTGCATCGCGGGGCTCATCGACGGGGTCCACGGCGGACAGGTGGTCAAGCGTTACATGACCGAGCTGAGGGTCGCCCGACGCACTGGCTGATCAGGTTGCGCGACCCGGCGCGATGATGGTGCGGTGGGCCAAGTAATCATCCGCGGACGCAGGCCGGCCGATATGGACGCGTGCGTCACGGCGCTGCGCCACACGTACGAGGCTGACTCGTACCCGTTGAACTGGCCCCACGACCCCAGGCGATGGCTCACGCCACCCGGGCTCCTGCACGCGTGGGTCGCCGAACACCCCTCGGGCGTGGTCGCGGGCCATGTCGTGCTTCAGCGAGTGGCCTCAGCCCACGACGGCGACCAGCCGGTGGCCGAGTTGTCGAGGCTCTATGTCATTCCGGCCGCGCGTCGCCGATCGATCGCAAGCGCCTTGGTGACTCATGCACGGGAATGGGCGTCCGAACGGAACCTGGGGCTGACGTTGACCGTCACCGACCAGCGCCGGTCAGGGGCAGTCGCCTTCTACGGAGCGAGCGGCTGGCAGTACACGCACAGCACCCGAGCGGGCTGGCTCGCTCCGGACGGGAGCGATGTGACGCTCCGGCATTACGTCTGGGCCGCTGCCGGATCGGAGTAGTGCGGGACGACCAGGATGCTTGCCCCGGCTCGGCGCAGGCGCCCGGGTGGCTGCCGCTTCGCTGCCGTCGGTGCGGTTCCCGGGCCCGGACGAGGTCGCCATGATGCGGTGAGGAACCCGCGGCGGGCGTCGGCTTCGTTTGTCGGCGGGGCGTGGCAGGTCGGCATGTGGGTCTGCCCGGCTCGGTCGGTGCGGTGGGCTCCGTCGAGGCGGTGGCTTGGTCGGCGCGGTGGCTCGGTGGGGGCTGAGGCTCCAGCGGGCAGGGCGCAGCGGGCTGGCCTGGCAGGTCAGCCCGGATGCGGGCGGCACAGGGTCGGGCACGGCACGGGCTTGCCGGGCTGCGGCGGTGCGGGGCTGTGGCCGTACCTATGACCTTTTCAGCGGCTCGGGACGATGCCCGGCGTGACGCCGTTGAAGACCGAGGGCGCCGTCGTCGGTTCCGGCTCGAGGCCGATGACTTTTCGCTGCATCTCCACGTTCGACTCGCCCGTGCCGCCCAGTTGGATGTCGTCGTACGCCTTGAGCGTCTGGTTCTCGTCGAAGTACAGGACTGAGAGCTGGAGGGGGGTGGGGGCCTCCTTCTCCAGGCCGCGGAGGCCGGCGCCGCCCGTGGAGCCCTCGACCAGCAGGCGCGTCTTCTCCAGCGGCTTGGCCGGCGGGGCGGACGGAGTGGGGGAGGCCGAGGCGCCGTCGATGGTGGGGGGCGGCGGGGACAGGAGGCTGACCTCGCGCTTGTGGGTGTGGCCGGCCAGGACCACCGGTACGACGCCCGACAGGGGTGGGGCCATGGCCGGGTCGTGGACGAGGGCGACGCCCACCTTGGTCTTCGATTGGCCGATGGTGGTGGCGAGGCGCTGGCCGCTGGCGAGGAGGGGAGTGCCCGCGGGGCTGGCGTCGTCGGCCGCCGGCGGGGTTTCGCTCTTGTCCGGTGTGAATTCCGGGTCGCCGATGCCCGCGATGGTGAGGCCGTTGATCGTCGTGATCGAGTTGTCCAGGACGACGGCGTTCCGTTGCCGGGCGACCGCTGCCTGGATGGCCGAGGAGTCGTGGTTGCCGCGCACGTAGATGTATGGGACGCCGATCTGGCCGATGGAGTTGACGTAGTTGGTCTCGGCGCTGCTGCCCCAGTCGACGATGTCGCCGGTGTCCACGACCGCGTCGATGTCCCAGGACTTCACCACCGTCTTGATGACGTTCCAGGACGCGGGGTTCAGGTGCAGGTCGGAGACGTGCAGGATGCGGGTCGTGTTGCCGGACGGCTCGACGGGCAAGGTGGAGACGGTGGTGTAGATGCGGCTCACGTTGCTGACCAGCTGCGCGAGCTGATCGGCGTAGCGGCCGTAGTTGTCGGCGATGCGGCGGGCGTCACCGACCACCGCCGGGGCGTTCACCAGCAGCCCCTCGTAGCGTGGCTCGCTGATCGAGTCGGGGCGGATCGTGCCCGCGGCGAGACCGAGGCTGCCGCCGGTGACGACCAGGGCGAGTACGCCGGCCGAAGCGACCCGGCGGACGTTGCGGAAGATCAGCGCCGACAGCAGCAGCGCGCATCCGATGGCCGCGCCCAGTGCGCGCAGGCCGAGCTGGAGCACGCCCTTGGTCACGTCGTCGACCGCGGACTGGCCGGCCGCGCTGATGGCGGTGGGGTCCTCGATCAGGGCTTCGGTGCGCTGCTGGTCGAGCGAGCCCAGGTCGACCTTGAGGTGGATGGGGCCGTCGTGGCTGTCGAGGTGCAGCGAGCCCAGCGGTGGGATGTCGACCTCGGTGCCGCCCTGGATGGACGGGCTGATCGACATGTCCGCGCGGAACGGGCCGACGGCGATCTCGGACTGAGCTAGCAGCATGGTGCCGATCACCACGCCGGCGAGGCTGACGAGGAGCACCGCGGCCCAGATCCGGAGGCGGTGGCCCCAGGGGTGCTGCCACACCCGGCCGGCCGCAGCCGTCAGTCGAGAGATCTTGTTTGTCATGGTCAACGGCTCACCTGCCCCCGTGCGCCGGTCGTCAAACGGTCTACGCCGGTCAGCTACGTCCGGCTCCCCCGTCCGAGAAGACCAGCCGAATGATGCGGTCGTCGTCCGGCGCCGGTTCGCCGCCCTCCTCCTGGTTGGACGTGGTCACCCAGAACGAGCCGTCCGGGGCGGCGGCGAGGGCGCGCAGCCGGCCGTACTCATCCTTCAGCAGCTCCTGAGGCTGGCCGATCATCGTGCCGTTGCCGGTGACCTCGACCATCCACAGCCGCCGGCCCTGCAGGCAGGCGGTGGCGATCATGCGCTCCAGCACCGCCACCCCCGAGCACGAGGACTCCGCGGCGGGCCAGCTCACCAGCGGATTGGTGAACTTCGGGTCGGTGCCCTCGCCGTCGACCCTGGGCCAGCCGTAGTTCTTGCCCTTCTGGATCAGGTTGAGCTCGCCGGTGACCTTCTGGCCGGACTCGGTCGCGTACATCCTTTTGCCCGAGTCCCAGGCGATGCCCTGCACGTTGCGGTGGCCGGACGACCAGACCGGGGAGTTCTTCACCGGGTTGCCGGGTGCGGGCTTGCCGGCCGTGGTGATCCGCAGGATCTTGCCGCCCAGGCTCTTCGGGTCGGGCGCCTGCGTGCCGGTCGTGCCGTCGCCGGTCGTCACGTAGAGCTGGCCGTCCGGACCGAACGCGACCTGGCCGCCGTCGGCGTCGCGGGAGTGCGGGATGCCGGTGAGGATGGGCTGCGGCTTGCCCTTGAGCTTGAGCTTCGCGACGCGGTTGTCGTTGGGCGTCGAGTAGTAGATGTAGACCGTCTGGTCGGTCTGGTATTTCGGGGAGACCGCGATGCCGAGCAGGCCGCCGTCGCCGCCCGTGGTGACCTCGGAGAGCCGCTGGACCTCGGCGACCTTGAGGCCGTCGGCGTCCGAGTCCGGGCCGACCTGCAGGATGCGGGCGGTGTCGCGCTCGGTGACCAGGGCGGACCCGTCCGGGAGGAAGGCCATGCCCCAGGGCACCTCGAGACCCTTCGCCAGCACGGTGACCGCCACCTCACGCTCGCCGCCCGAGGCGCTCGCGGACGCCGACGGCGTCGGCAGGTTGGGCGGCTCACCGGCCACGTCCGGGTCCGGCGGGCCGAAGCTGCACGCGGTGGTCAAGGTGAGCACGGCGCCGAGCGCCACGGCGCACGCCCGAGCGCGGCCACCGCGTATGGCCAGCCGGCGGCGGACGCTGAGCCGACTGCGCTCTATCGGCCGACGGGGCTCCATCGGCCGACGGGGCTCCATCAGCCGAGGGCGCATGATCACAGGACCTCCTCGTTCACCAGACCCAGGGTAGCCGCGGAGCGGCGGGGTTCCGGGCTCGCGACTAGTTTGGTGACGTGATGGTATGGATTGCTCACGAAGCGGGCCGTGAGCTGCTCGGGGAGCTGCCGGCAGGCGTCGAGGTGGAGGTCTGCACCGACGCGGCGACCTGGCCGTCCGACCCCGCGAAGGTCGACTTCTGGGTGCCGCCGTTCCTCGCGACCGTACGCGCCGCGGATCAGCTGTCGCAGCTCACCGGCGTACGCGTGGTGCAGCTGTTGTCGGCCGGCGCGGACGCGTGGACCGGGCGTGTCCCTGCGGGCGTCCAGCTTTGCGATGCCCGGGGCGTACATGACAAACCCGTGGCCGAATGGGTTCTCGGGGCCGCCATCGGGGTGTTGCGGCGGTTCCCCGCTTTCGTCCGTGCCCAGGAGTGCGAGGACTGGGCGATCAAGCAGTACACGCCGACCCCCGAGCTGACCGGCAAGCGGGTGCTCATCGTGGGGGCGGGGTCGATCGGCCGGGCCATCGAGGAACACATGGCGCCGTTCGGCGTGTCGGTCACCCGGGTCGCGCGTACGGCCCGCCCGGACGAGGACGTGCACGGCGTGGACGAGCTGGCCCGGCTGCTCCCGTACGCGGAAGTGGTCGTCGTCGTGGTGCCGCTCACCGATGAGACCCGCGGGCTGGTGGACGCGGCGTTCCTCGCCGCGATGCCCGACGGAGCGTTGCTGATCAACGTCGCCCGCGGGCCGGTCGTGGACACCGATGCGCTGGTCGCCGAGGTGGCGTCCGGGCGGATCGAGGCGGCCCTCGACGTCACCGACCCCGAGCCGCTGCCCGCCGGTCACCCGCTGTGGCAGCTGCCCGGCGCCTTCCTCACCCCGCACACCGCCGGGTCCGTCGAAGGGCTGCTGCCGCGGGCGTACGGGCTGGCCGGGGCGCAGATCCGGCGGTACGCGGCGGGGGAGCCGCTGATCAATCAGGTGTCGGAGGGTTATTGACCTCCTGGCCACCGGCCCGGAGCACGGCTTGCAGGTTCGAGGTGGTGACGCCGGTCAGGCGGAGCACGTTGCCGTCGGTGAGCAGCGCCGAGATCCGCCCGCGCGGGTCCGGCGCCAGCTCGGCCACCCGCGACCAGGGCACGAACGTCGAGCCGGCCAGCGCCCTGACCCGGAGCCCTTCCGCATCGACGTCGGTGCCGGCCCGCCACGCCCAGACCAGGATGGCCAGCGGGATCAGCAGGATCGGCGCGAGCTGCCAGCGGGCGCCGGCGAAGGGCACCGTGCCGAACAGCGCGATCAGGGCCGCGACGACGAGGGCGCCGGGCTTGCGGACGCGCAGGACGGGCTTTCGACTCACGATCGTCATCCTCGCACCCGCCGTACCCCCGCTTTTTGTCGGACCCGGCGGCCATACTGCTCGGCATGACCGAACTGCTCGCCATCGGCACCCAGAAGGGCCTGTTCCTGGCCATCAGTCACGACGACAGGCAGAGCTGGCAGGTCAGCTCTGCGCATTTTCCCGGGCAAGCCGTGTACGCCACCGCGTTCGACACCCGCGGGCCGGCTCCGCGCCTGCTCGCCGGCGTCCACAGCTCCCATTTCGGCCCCAGCGTGGCCGTCAGCGACGACCTCGGCGAAACCTGGCAGGAGCCCGACACAGCGCCGCTCGCCTTCCCGGCGGACGCCGGGGCGGCGGTCGAGCGGGTGTGGCAGATCGTCCCCGCCGGCCCCGGCCAGCCCGGAGTGGTCTACGCGGGCACCCAGCCGTCCGCGTTGTGGCGCTCGGAGGACGGCGGCCGCACCTATGAGCTGGTCCGGGGGCTGTGGGACCACCCGCACCGGCCGGACTGGGGAGCCGGGTTCGGCGGGCAGGCCGTGCACACCGTCCTGCCGCATCCCGAGGACCCCGAGCGGATCCTGGTCGCGATGTCGACCGGCGGCGTCTACCGCACCTCCGACGGCGGCACGAGCTGGGCGCCGGCGAACCAGGGCATCAAGGCCTATTTCCTGCCCGATCCATGGCCCGAGTTCGGCCAGTGCGTGCACAAGGTCGCCCGCGACGCCGCGAATCCCGACCACTACTACGCCCAGAACCACCACGGGGTTTACCGCTCGACCGACGGGGGTGACTCCTGGCAGTCGATCGCGGACACCCTGCCCACCGACTTCGGCTTCGCGATGGTGGCGCATCCCTCCCGCGGCGGCACGGTCTGGAGCTTCCCGCTGACCAGCGACGGGGAACGCCACCCGGTCGACCTGACGTGCCAGGTCTTCCGGTCGACGGACGCCGGCGGCACCTGGCAGCCGCTGCACGCGGGACTGCCGGACGGGCGTTACTACCCGGTCGTGCTGCGCGATGCGATGTGCGCGGACAACGCTTCGCCCGCCGGGGTCTACTTCGGCACCCGGGCCGGAGAGGTGTTCGCCAGCCGTGACGAGGGGGAGACCTGGTCGACGGTGGCCGCTCACCTGCCGGACGTGCTGTGCGTGCGGGCGGTGCAGGTCTGATGCCCACGGTGCTGGTTCCCGGCGTGCTGCGCGCCGAGGCGGGCGGGGCGGCTCGGCTCGAGGTGACGGCGGAGGGCAGCCTGCGGGCCGTGCTCGAGGAGGTGGCAGAGCGGTGGCCCCGGCTCGAGCGGCGCATCCGGGACGAGAGCGGGGTGCTGCGGCGCTATGTGAACGTCTACGTGGACGGTGAGGACTGCCGTCGTTCGGGTGGATTGGAGACACCGGTGGCGGCCGGGGCGGAGATCCAGGTCCTGCCGTCGGTCGCCGGAGGGTGAGACGCGCCGGGCGGTGACCCCCCGGAAGCCCTCGACCGGCGCGCCGGGCGCGGCGACCCCATACCCGACGATCCGCGGATGCGAAGCACGACAGGCCGCACGTAACCTGTCCGGGGGACGATCGTTGTCCGCTGTGGAAGCTGCGTCCCCTGTGCCGCTCCCGTGCTCCACCCCCACACCGTCCGTAGAGGATCCCGCCGACGTGGCTGTGCCGCCCCCCGCACGCCTCGCCACCCGGGCCGGCACCCGGGTGACGTTCCTGCTCGCCCCGACAGCCGGTGGCCTCGTGCTGGCCGCCGGTGTCGCCGGGCTGGTGCCACCGCTTCCCGCGCTGCTCGCCGGCGTCGGGATCGTGGCGCTCTTCGCCACCGCCGTGCTGTGGCACACCGCCCTGGCCATCCACCACGACGAGGGCGCCTTCGCCGCCTGCCGCGGCGCCGGTTTCCTCGGCATGTCCGCCGTGGCCACCGCGCTGACCTGCGGCGTCCTGCTGTTTGATCCGCCGGGCGCGGGCATCTGGGCCGCGGGCGGGGTCGGTGTCACCGGCGCTTTCGCCGTGCTCGGCACCATGATGCTGCCCGGTGCCGCGGCCACGGTCGCCGTGCGGCTGCGGCGCGCTTTCGACGGGCTGGGGCTCGGCGTCAGCCTCGGCTTCGCGGCGTACCTGATGACCCCGATGCACCGCTCACCCTGGGAGGGCCTGGCCAGCACGCTCCTGGCCGCGGCCGGCGTCTCGATCGTCACCGTCATCGTGCTCCGGGCCCGGCTGCACCGGCCGGCCGCGCTGCGCTGCGGGTTCGGCGTGATGATCGTGATCTGCGCGCTCTGCACGGTGGTCAACCTGAAGATCTCCGGCAGCGAGAGTTGGCTTCAGCCGCTCTTCGGCCTGGTCATCGCCGCCGGGCTCACCCTGGCGGCCGACGGCGGCTCCCGGCGTAACCTGCCGGAACGCCTCGAGCTCAAGGAGCCGGACCAGTATTTGTCGAGTTATCCCCTGCTCGCAGTCCCGGCCGGGGTCGGCGTGGTGGCCGCCCTGATCCACCTGATCGCGGTCGGCTCCTTCGACAACACCGCGATCGTCCTCGGCGTTTCGATGGTGGCCGTGCTGACGATGCGCGAGCTGCTCGTGGTCAGCGACATCCGCCGCTACACCGCCCAGCTGCGGGTCAAGGAGGCGCACTTCCGGTCGCTCGTCGCCGGCGCCACCGACCTCACGCTCGTGCTCGACGACCACCTGACCATCCGGTGGCAGTCGCCGGCCGCCGCGCGCCTCTTCGGACTCGCGGAGTCGCAGGTGGTCGGGCGGACATTCCTGGAGCTGATCCACCCCGACGACGTACCGGGTGCCCGGGCCGGCATCGAGGCGCTGATCGCCGGCGAGCACGCCGACGGGCCGCCCGCCTTGATCAACGCTCGCCTCCGGGACGGCCACGGCATCTGGCGGGACACCGAGTCCACGGTGGCCGACCAGCGCTCGGTCCCCGAGGTCGCCGCGCTGGTCGTGCACGTCCGCGACGTGGGCGAGCGGCGTCACCTGGAACGCACGCTGCACCGCCTGTCGTACACCGACCAGCTCACCGGGCTCGCCAACCGCCGGGCCCTCATGCGGGACCTGCTCGAGTTCCGGCGGCGCGCGGGCCAGCAGGGCACCCTGCTCGTCATCGACCTGCACGGCCTCGCCGAGATCAACGACAGCCGCGGCCGGGAGACGGGCGACGCCGTGCTCATCGAGGTGGGCCGCCGGATCAAGAGCCTGCTCGGCGAGGACGACGTGGCGGCGCGGCTGGGCGGTGACGAGTTCGCCGTGCTCACCCCGGACGGCGCGGTTCTGGCGTACGCGCTGGCCACCCGGATCGTCACGTCGGTGATGGAGCCGTACGAGCTGCCCGGCATGATCGTCGAGCTGCACACCAGCGTCGGCCTGGCCGAACTCACCGGCGGCAAGGATTCCGAGGAGGTCCTGCGCCACGCCGACCTGGCCCGCAGCCGCGCCCGCCAGCTCGGCAAGGACCGCGTCGAGTGGTACGACACCGACGTCGAGATCCAGCTGCATCGGCGCATGGACCTCGAACGCGAGCTGCTCGACGCCGCCGACCGTGGCGAGCTCGACGTGGTCTTCCAGCCGGTCGTCTCGCTGCGTGACGCCCAGCCGGTCGGCGTCGAAGCCCTGCTGCGCTGGCGTCACCCGAAGCTCGGCACGATCCTGCCGGCGGAGCTGCTGCCGATCGCCCGCGCGGTCGGCTGCGCGGCCGAGCTCGACGAGTGGGTGCTCGACCAGGCCTGCCGCCACCTCGCCGGATGGGGAGCCGGCGGCAAGGACTTCTGGCTCTCGGTGAACGTCGCCCCGCGCGAACTGCTCACCGCCCGCTTCCCCGAACGCGTCGCCGAGATCCTCCGCCGGCACGCCATCGAACCAGAACGCCTGGTCGTCGAGGTGCAGGAGACGTGGATCGCCGAGGACGTGCCGGCGATCGTCGCCTCGCTCGCGGGCCTGCGCAAGCTCGGCGTCCGCGCCGCCCTCGACGACTTCGGCGCCGGCCACGCCTCGCTCGCCCACCTGCGCCGGCTCCCGGTCGACATGCTCAAGCTGGACCAGTCGCTGATCAACCAGCCCGCCGAGCAGGGCACGACCCCGGCGGTGATCGACGTCGTGGTCAGCCTCGGCCGCCGGCTCGGCCTCGAGATCGTCGCCAAGGGCCTCGAATCCCAGGACCAGATCGATCGCGCCCGCCAGGCCGGCTGCCACTACGGCCAGGGCTTCGTCCTGGCCCGCCCGGCGCCGGCCGAGCGCATGGAGGCCTATCTGGACAGCCACCGGTCGTAGATTTCTTACAGGTACGGGCGGGCGGCGCAGACAGACGCACCACCGGCACCGAGCCCCCAGGAACGGATGAAGGAGGGCATGCGGTCCGGGCGAGCGGCCGCCGGGCTTCCCCGGATGGTCGGGGGTCGCGCCCGGATGGTCAGAGGTCGCCCCCGGATCTCGGTCGCCCGCGCCCGCGGGCCACGCGTTCCAGGCGTTCCAGGGCCGCCCCGGGTCTGCGCCTTCGCGCTCGCAGGCTCCGGGTCTGCGCCTTCGCGCTCCCAGGCCTCGGACCGCGCCTTCGCGCTCGCAGGCTCCGGGTCTGCGCCTTCGCGCTCCCAGGCCTCGGACCGCGCCTTCGCGCTCGCAGGCTCCGGGTCTGCGCCTTCGC
>NZ_JBITLP010000006.1:0-392751 GCF_044465265.1 Actinoplanes sp. NPDC049681 | reverse complement strand
GCGCTCCCAGGCCTCGGACCGCGCCTTCGCGCTCGCAGGCTTGGGGTCTGCGCCTTCCCCCTCGAGGACACACGCTGCCCCGCGCTCTGCGCCCCGCGGTCGCAGGACGTCACGCTCGGGGAGCACGCGTTAATCGGTGCCTTCTCTGGGATCAGGACGGCGCGGCGCGGGAGATGCTCGCCGCCCGCCGCTTCTACACGAGATAAGCGGCGGGCGGATGCTACGAGGCGAGGTACTGCTGCAGAGCCAGCAGCAAGAAGGTAGCCGCGGAGAACGCGCCGCCGGCGGTGAGGATCGCCGTCGGCGGGTTCAACCCACCCAGCCAGGAAAGCAACCCGGCGGCGACCGCGATACCGGACGCGGTGAGCAGGATGAGAGCGAGCCATAGCGGCTTGGCGTCACTGCGGGGACTGTCACGCATGGGCACGGCTTTCTCGACGCACCTCACATCGGAGGTGCGCAGCATCGGCCGGGTTCCCACCAGCGTTGAGCGGGCGTACCGTTCTGAGTGGACCCGTACGAGCTGCAGGTTAAGGGCGGACTGGCAGAGAAGCCGGGAAGTAGCCTGGTCGCAGAAGGCCAGCTTCCCACCTGCCATGTGGACAGTTTCCGCCATGCAGACGCGTCTCGGGTGATCAAGTCGTCAACTGAGCACAGTGTGGGTAAGCGCGCAAAAGGCACCCGGCTGCGACCCCGGGTGCCTCCATTCCTGACTCGTCCGCCCAAAAACCAGACAGCTCAGGAGCCCGCCTTGAGTCGAGACTCAGCGGTGCAGACAGTAGAGCACGCCGGGGTGCATCATCGCCACACATCAACCTGCCATATCGCAGATTGCGTACAAGCCCACACTCTCTCCGGAATCCCCTGCTCAGACAGGCTCCCACAAGCGAGCGCACCCGCCAGGCCGGCTGCCACTACGGCCAGGGGCTTCGTCCCGGCGCGCCCGGCGCCGGCCGGGCGCACGGAGGCCTATCGGGACAGCCGCCGATCGCTAGCTTTCAGACACATACGGCCGGAGCGCCACCAAGACGCATCACCGGCCTCGAGCCTTAGGCGCGGATCACGGAGGGGCGAGAGCCCGGTGAGCGACCACTCGGGCTCAGCGGGCGGGATGGCGGGGCCTGGCAAGAAGGCCGTCCGCGGCTTGGCTTTGGTCCGACCAGGCCCGGCTTCGGCTCGGCCCGGGCGCGACTCGGGCCAGGCCCGGCGCCAACAGAGAATCCGCGGGGCCCGGCCCGCGCTCCCCGCGAACACGTCACACGACCGCCCGGGCCGGCCTGCGCGAACAGATCATGCGCGGGTGAATTCCATGACCCAGTTCGATTCCCAGGTCTTCCCGCCGTCCGCGGAGAATTCCTGTTCCCACCGGGCCGACGTCGGTGTGATGTCGGACCAGATGAAATGCGCTTTGATCGGCCTCCCGTCGTGGGTGTCGTCCCCGTAGAAGTCACCGCGACCGTCGGCGAACCTGCCCACCACCGGCGGGTACAGCAACCCCGTGCGGCTGCTCGCCCAGTAGATCGACCATTCCTCCCGCTCGATGTCGAACAGGCGCAAGGTGAAGCCCTGGCTGCCGAGCGTCGGGAAGGTGATCTCCTCGGTGTTCCCGCCGCCGCAGAAGATGGGCCGGCAGGTCGAGGTGCCGGGGAAGGTGTCCCACTCGTTGCTGCCGGCGAACAGCGTTCCGAGCCGGTGGTTGGAGATGTTCCAGGAGCCCGTGAGGAAGTCGAAGTCGTTCATGCGGTGATCTTGGGCGCCTACCCCTGACAACTTCTGTCAGGGGCTGACAGACTTTCGCGGATGCGTGCCAGTCGACTGCTGTCCCTGCTGCTGTTGCTGCAGAACCGGGGCCGGATGAGCGCCGCGCAGCTGGCGGGTGAGCTCGGCGTGACCGCGCGTACGGTCTACCGCGACGTCGAGGCGCTCTCCGCGGCGGGCGTACCGATCTTCGCCGAGCACGGACCGAGCGGCGGTTACGAGCTCATGGACGGTTACCGCACCCGGCTGACCGGGCTGACCGCCGGCGAGGCGGAGTCGCTGTTCCTGACCGGCCTGCCGCAACCGGCCGCCGACCTGGGCCTGGGCGCCCAGCTGGCCGCCGCCGAGCTCAAGTTGACGGCGGCGCTGCCGGTTCCGTACCGCGAGGCGTCGGCGCGTATCCGGCAGCGCTTCCACCTCGACGCTCCCGGCTGGTATCGCGAGCCCGACGCTGTGCCGCATCTGCTCGCCGTTGCCGACGCGCTGTGGCAGGACCAGGTCGTCGAGGTCGGTTATCGGCGCTGGTCGCCCCGGCCGGGTGAGGTGACGAGACGGCTGCACCCGCTGGGTCTCGTCCTCAAAGCGGGCGTCTGGTATCTGATCGCCGCAGGTCATGGCAGGCCGCGCGCGTACCGCGTCTCGGCGATCACGAGACTCCGGCCGCTGCCTGAGCACTTCGTCCGGCCGGACCGCTTCGACCTCGCGGCGTTCTGGCAAGAACATGTCCATCGGTACGAGGATGCCGAGACCGAGCAGGTCGCCACCGTACGGCTGACCGAGGCGGGCGTTGCCGCCCTGCGCGACGTCCTGGGCCCGAGGGCCGCACGGCTGGCGTTGCGTACCCTCACACCCGCCGGTCCGGACGGCTGGCAGCAGGCCACCATCCCGCTGGAGAATCTGCGCCATGCCGCCGGAACCCTCCTCCGGCTCGGCGCGGAGGTCCAGGTCCTCGCTCCCGCCCCGCTGGTCGCCCACATGACGACCACGATCCAGGCGATGGCGCGTCTCTATCGCGAGTGACGTGCGGATCAGGACTCGCGCGGCGGGGCGGTGCTTCCCCGCGGTGTCAGGTGGGCGGTGCCTTCCTCGACGTCCTGCACCGGCTCGCCCGCTATTGCCGCCAGGAGCTGGCGGGCCGCGTGCGCCCCGTACGCCGCGATGTCCCTGGTCAGCGCCGTCAGGGGCGGATGTACGAGCGAGCACAGCGGCGAGTCGTCCCACGCGACGATGGACAGGTCTCCCGGCACCGACAGGCCCATCTCCTGGGCTACCGACAGCCCCGCCACCGCCATCACGTCGTTGTCGTAGATGATCGCGGTCGGCCGCTCCGCGTTGATCAGCAGCCGGCGGGTCGCCCGGCCACCCTCCTCGCCCGTGTAGTCCGAGGGGACCGTGACCGCCTCGCTCAGGCCCAGGGACTCGCAGACCTCGGTGAACGCCTTGGTACGGGTACGCGTGTGCAGCAGGTCCGGCAGCCCGCCCACCCTGGCGATGCGGCGGTGCCCCAGCGCCATCAGGTAGCGGACCGCCTCGGTGATCGCGCCGGCGTCGTCGGACCAGAGCTGGGTGAGGTTGCCGGTGTCGCCGGGTCCGCCGATGACCACCGCCGGCAGTTGGAGCTCGTTGAGCACCGGGATGCGGATGTCGTTCTCCCGCAGGTCGGTGACGAAGACGCCGTCGACCCGGCGCTCGCCCCACCAGCGGCGGTAGACCTCGGTCTCGTTCTGCGGGGTGGCCACCACCTGGAGGGTGAGCGCGTACGAGCGGGCCGCGAGTTCCTGCTCGAAGCCGCTGATGAGACCCATGAAGAACGGCTCGATGCTGAGGATGCGCGCGGGGCGGCACAGCGTCAGCCCGACCGCACGGGCGCTGGCGCCGGACAGGGCGCGGGCGGCGCTGTTGGGGTTGAACCCGATCTCCCGGGCGATGGCGACGATGCGCTGGCGGGTCGCCTCGGAGACGCCGGGCTGGCCGTTGAGGGCGTACGACACCGCCCCTTTGGACACGCCGGCCCGCCGGGCGATGTCGGCGATCGTGGGCCGCTTCACTGCCTCGCCTTCCCTGCAGCCGTGGACGGTGTTTCTTCCTTGAAAGTGAACCGCTTCGGGAGAAACGGGCCGCACGCGGGTCCGCCTCGGAGAAATGCCTGCTGGAGCGCTCTCACGCTACCTCGCGCCGAAACTTTCGCCGCAAGGACCGTTAACTTGATCGGTTAAGTGTTGCAGCGCACATGACTGAAGCGCCAGGACCGAAGAGGAATTGCCCGATTTTACGAGGTAGGGACGCACGGATCATCGAGCTGAGACACGGTATTGACAGTGGATGTGACGGAGCATACGGTCACGACACTTATCCGGTTCAGTAGAAAGCTACCCCTCGGGTGGAGGAGTTATGACACGTTTCGGCAAGCGGGGAGCAGCGCTCGTCGTCGCCGGTGCGCTGGTGGTCTCGGGTTGCAGCGGTCAGAGCCTCGAAGGCGGCGGCGACAAGGCCGCCGACGGTCAGGTCACGCTGAAGGTCAACTTCTGGGGCGACATGGGCCTGGACAAGCTCAAGGCCGCGTACGAGAAGGACCACCCCAACGTCAAGATCGTGCTCAACTCGGGCGAGTACAACGCCCAGCACGAGGACCTGCAGAAGAAGCTCGTGGCCGGCACCGGCGCCCCGGACATCTCCGCGATCGACGAGGGCTTCATCGTGCAGTTCCGCGGCCAGGCCGACAAGTTCGTCAACCTCCTCGACAAGGGCGCCGGGTCGTACGAGTCGAAGTACCTGCCCTGGAAGTGGCAGCAGTCGCTGTCCGCCGACGGCAAGCAGATCGGCCTCGGCACCGACGTCGGCGGCCTGGCCATGTGCTACCGCACCGACCTGTTCAAGAAGGCCGGCCTGCCGACCGACCGCGATCAGGTGTCGAAGCTCTGGACCACCTGGGACGACTTCATCAACGTCGGCAAGACGTACGTGTCCAAGACCGGCAAGAAGTTCGTCGACTCCGGCACCAACATGTTCAACCCCGTGCTCGCGCAGCAGCCGCAGGGCTTCTACGACCAGCAGGAGCAGCTGCAGATGGAGGGCGGCCCCAAGGTCGCGTTCGACGTCAGCATGAAGACGATCCAGGCCGGGCTCTCCGCCAACCTCGCCAGCTTCCAGCCCAACTGGGACCAGGGGTTCAAGAAGGACCAGTTCGCCGTGCTGGCCTGCCCGGCGTGGATGCTCGGCCACATCCAGGACACCGCGCCCGAGCAGAAGGGCAAGTGGGACATCGCCACGATCCCCGGCGGCGGCGGCAACTGGGGCGGCTCCTGGTGGACGATCCCGAAGCAGGGCAAGAACGTCGACGAGGCGTACAAGTTCGTCGAGTGGATGATCCAGCCGCAGCAGCAGATCGAGGTCTTCAAGACCGTCGGCAACCTGCCCTCGCAGCCGGCGCTGTACAAGGACCCGGCGGTCCTGGACTACAAGAAGGAGTTCATGAGCAACGCGCCCACCGGGCAGATCTTCGCCTCGACCGCCGAGAACCTGAAGCCGCAGTACCTCGGAAAGAAGAACGGTCCCACCCGGGTCGCGGTCGAGAACGTCATCACGCGGGTCCAGCAGGGCTCGCTCGCCCCGGACAAGGCGTGGCCGGAGGCGGTCAAGGAGGCCCAGAAGGTCGCCGGCTCCTGATCGGACTGTGACCAGGTGGCGGCCTAGCCGGGCCGCCACCTGGGTGGAAGGAGTGGCCGTGTCCCTCACCCGCAACGCCCCGCCGGTCATCGGGCCGGCTCCGCACCCGCACCCGCCGGCCACGCCGCCGAGGGGCAAGCTGTGGTTCTACCGGTTCGACCTCAAGCGCACGCCGTACGTACTCATCTCGCCGTTCTTCATCTTCTTCGGCGTCTTCGGGCTCTTCCCGATCGTCTTCAACGGGGTCGTCGCCCTGCGGACCTGGCGCCTCGACGATCCGGACGCCGACGGGTGGGCCGGCTTCGCCAACTTCGAGCGGTTGCTGCACGACGAGGACTTCTGGAACGCGCTGGGCAACACGTTCGGCATCTTCGTCCTCTCCACCGTGCCGCAGCTGCTGATCGCGCTGATGGTGGCGAACCTGCTCAACCGCAAGCTGCGGGCCACGACCTGGTGGCGGGTCGGCGTGCTGGTGCCGTACGTGACCCCGGTCGCCGCCTCGACGCTCGTCTTCGCGGTGTTCTTCTCCCGCGACAACGGCCTGGCGAACTGGCTGATCGGAGAGCCGCTGGACTGGCGGGCCCAGAAGTGGAGCGCCTGGCTCGCCATCGCCACGATGGTCAACTGGAAGTGGATCGGCTACAACGCCCTGCTCTACCTCTCGGCCATGCAGGCGATCCCCAAGGACGTCTACGAGGCGGCCGCGGTCGACGGTGCCGGCCCGTGGCGGCAGTTGTGGCGGATCACCGTACCGATGATCCAACCGGTCCTGATCTTCACCGTGGTGCTGTCGACCATCGGCGGGCTCCAGCTCTTCAACGAGCCGATGCTCTTCGAGGAGAACCCGGCCGCGGCGACCGGCGGATCCGACGGCCAGTGGCAGACCATCGCGCAGCTCATCTACAAGGTCGGCTGGAAGGACCTCAACCTCGGGTACGCCGCCGCGATGTCCTGGGCGCTGTTCCTGATCATCCTCATCGTCGCGGCCCTCAACGCTTTCGTCACCAACCGTCTGGGAGGAGGCCGGCGATGACCACCGTGAGCGCACCCCAGGACACCCGGGGAACCTGGCGCACCTACCTGGCCCTGTCGGCGTTCCTGGCGATCTCGGCGTTCCCGCTCTACTGGATGTTCGTCATCGCCACCAGCACCGACGAGGCCGTCTCGCAGACCCCGCCGTCGGTCGTGCCCGGCGACCAGCTGCTGACCAACCTGCGTGAAGTCTTCACGATGCAGGACGTCTACTTCACCGCGTCTCTGATCAACAGCTTCATCGTCGCGGGCGTGGTGACCGCCTCGACGCTGTTCTTCTGCTCGCTGGCCGGGTTCGCCTTCGCCAAGCTGCGCTTCCGGGGCCGGGACCCGCTGATGGTCGTGGTGATCCTGACCCTGACCGTGCCCAACCAGCTCGGCGTGGTCGCGCTCTACATCCTGATGGGCAAGCTCGGTTGGAACGGCACCCTGCTCGCCGTCATCGCGCCGTTCCTGGTCAGCGCGTTCGGCGTCTTCTACATGCGACAGTTCATCCTGCACGCCGTACCCGACGAGCTGGTGGAGTCGGCCCGGATGGACGGCGCGCTGACGATGCGCATCTACTGGAGCATCGTGGTGCCCGCGATCCGTCCGGCGCTGGCGGTGCTCGGCCTGCTCACCTTCGTGGCGACGTGGAACGAGTTCCAGTGGCCGCTGATCACGTTGAACGGCACGGAGTTTCCCACCTCGATGGTCGCCCTCTCCGACCTCGCGAGCGGCAACTATGTGATCTACCGCCGGGTGCTGGCAGGCGCCTTCATGGCCACCGTTCCGTTGCTGGTTCTGCTTGTCGTGGGCGGGCGGCAGATCGTACGGGGAATCATGGAAGGTGCCGTCAAGTCCTGACTGAAGTTCCTTTCGGTTTTCCGCCGCGGGGGAAAGAGGGAGTCACGTGACCGCGTACCGACCGTTGCACGAGGGCTGGGTCCTGAGTGGTGGCGACGTCGAGGGCGTCGCCGCCACCGTGCCCGGCTGTGTGCACACCGACCTGCTCGCCGCCGGCCTCATCGACGATCCCTATCGGGACGACAACGAGAAGAAGCTCGCCTGGATCGGCCGCACCGACTGGGAGTACGCGACGACCTTCCGCCACGAGCAGGCACCGGGCCGGGTGGATCTCGTGTGCGACGGGCTCGATACCGTGGCCACGATCCTCCTCAACGGCGTGGAGCTGGGCCGCACCGCCAACATGCACCGCAGCTACCGGTTCGACGTCCGCGAGGCGCTGCGCGACGGCGACAACGAGCTGCGGGTGCGGTTCGGGTCCGCGTACAGCTATGCCGAGGCGCAGCGCGACCGGCTCGGCGACCGGCCCAACGCCTATCCCGAGCCCTTCCAGTTCATCCGCAAGACCGCGTGCAACTTCGGCTGGGACTGGGGACCCACGCTGGTCACCGCCGGCATCTGGCAGCCGATCGGCCTGCAGACCTGGTCGCGGGCGCGCCTGGCCGAGGTCCGGCCGCAGGTCACGGTGGACGGCGGCACCGGCACGGCCGAGGTCCGCGTCCGCATCGAACGCGACACCCCCGGGCCGGTCACCGTCGCCGCCGAGATCGCCGGCGAGCGGGTGGAGACCACCACCGAGGGCGGCGAGGCCGTCGTGACGGTCACCGTCGCGGATCCCGAGCTCTGGTGGCCCATCGGGTACGGCGACCAGCCCCGCTACGACCTCGACGTGACCCTGACCGGGGCGGGCGGCGAGCCGCTGGACTCGTGGAGCCGGAAAGTGGGCTTTCGCTCGGTCCGTGTCGACACCACCGCGGGTGGGTTCACCCTCGTCGTGAACGACCTTCCCGTCTTCGTCCGCGGCGTCAACTGGATCCCCGACGACGTCTTCGCCGACCGGGTCACCCCCGGACGGCTCGCCACCCGGTTCCGGCAGGCGGTCGACGCGAACGTCAACTACCTGCGGGTCTGGGGCGGCGGCCGCTACGAGTCCGGGGACTTCTACGACCTCGCCGACTCCCTCGGCCTCATGGTGGGGCAGGACTTCCTGTTCGCCTGCGCCGCGTACCCGGAGGAGGAGCCGTTCGCCACCGAACTGGCGGCCGAGGCCCGCGAGAACGTCGTGCGGCTGTCCCCGCACCCGAGCCTCGTGATGTGGACCGGCAACAACGAGAACATCTGGGGCCACGAGGACTGGGGCTGGAAACAGGACCTCGACGGCAGGACGTGGGGCGCCGGCTTCTATTTCGACCTGCTGCCCCGCATCGTCGCCGCCGAGGATCCCAGCCGGTTCTACTGGCCCGGCAGCCCCTGGTCCGGGCGGGAGGACAAGCATCCCAACGATCCCGCGTACGGCACCACGCACATCTGGGACGTCTGGAACACCGACGACTACACGAAGTACCGCGACTACCGCCCGCGGTTCGTGGCAGAGTTCGGCTACCAGGCGCCGCCCACGTACTCGACCCTGCGCCGCGCCCTGTCCGACGAGCCGCTCGCCCACGACTCACCCGGCATGCGGGCTCACCAGAAGGCCGCGGACGGCGACGCGAAGCTCCAGCGCGGACTGGACGCACACCTGCCGGCACCCCGCGACTTCGACGACTGGCACTACCTGACCCAGCTCAACCAGGCCCGCGCCCTGTCCCTGGGCATCGAACACTTCCGAGCCCTCCGCCCCCACTGCATGGGCACGATCATGTGGCAGCTCAACGACTGCTGGCCGGTCACCTCCTGGGCCGCGCTCGACGGCTACGGCCGCAAGAAGCCCCTCTGGTACGCCCTCCGCCGCTCGTACGCGCCCCGCCTCCTCACGCTGCAACCCCGCGACGGCGCCCCGGCACTCGTGGCGGTCAACGACTCCACCACCCCGTGGACGTTCTCGGCGACGGTGTCCCGCCGTACCCTCGACGGGGTCGTGGCAGCCCGAGCGGCGATCGGTGCAACCGTTGCACCCGGCTCGGCCACGACCCTGCCGATCCCGCCGGAAGTCGGCGAAGCCGGCGACGTGACGGGCGAGGTCCTGGTCGCGTCGGCGGAAGAGCAACGGGCCTGGTGGTTCTTCGCCGAGGACAAGGACATCGCCTGGCCGCCCGCAAAGTTCGACGCGACGGTGACGACAGCGGACGACGAGACCCGTGTGACGGTCACGGCACAGACCATCCTCCGTGACGTGACGTTGCAACCGGACCGCCTCGACCCGGCCGCCGAAGCCGATGAGGCGGTCGTGACCCTGCTACCGGGCGAGTCGGCGACGTTCCGCATCCGCGGCGCGCAGAACCTGGATCCGGGGGCGCTGACGACCCGGCCCGTCCTGCGCTGCGTCAACGACCTGGTGTGAGAGCGGCAATCTTGCGCCTGCCGATGGCAGCGCGAAGCTCTATGTAGCCGACCAGGTCCCTTCTCGCCGCGGTGCACGCATCAGCCGACGGCTTGTCACGATGATGTGGAGGGGCATGGCGTCCCTACCATCCTCGCAGTTCGACGAAGTGGTGTGACGGTTGCCCGCGTTTCCGGGTTCCTGCGGCCATGGGACTCGGCCGGGGACGGACGACCGGCCCGGTCACGCACGGAGCTCCGTGTGTGACCGGGCCGGTCGGTGATGCTTCTGTCTTCTCGTGTGCCCGTACTTTTACTCCGGAACCCGCCGGTAGGCGCCGTCGCTGGCGCTGGTGGCCATCGAGGCGTAGGCCCGCAGGGCCGCCGAGACCGGGCGCTGCCGATCCACCGGCGTGTACGGCTTCGGCCGGCGCTCCTCCTCGTGGCGGCGCTGGGCGAGCTCCTCGTCCGAGACGTTGAGCGTGATCGACCGGCCCGGGATGTCGATGGTGATCTCGTCGCCGGTCTGGACCAGGGAGATCAGGCCGCCGGATGCCGCTTCGGGGGAGATGTGGCCGATCGACAGGCCGGACGTGCCGCCGGAGAAGCGTCCGTCGGTGATCAGTGCGCAGGCCTTGCCGAGGCCGCGGCCCTTGAGGAAGGACGTGGGGTAGAGCATTTCCTGCATGCCGGGGCCGCCCCTGGGGCCCTCGTAGCGGATCACCACCACGTCGCCCTCGACGACCTGCTTGCCGAGGATGCCTTCGACCGCCGCGTCCTGGCTTTCGTAGACGCGGGCCGGGCCGGTGAATTTCCACAGGTCTTCGGAGACGCCGGCGGTCTTGACCACGCAGCCGTCCGGGGCGAGGTTGCCGAAGAGGATGGCGAGGCCGCCGTCGGCCGTGTACGCGTGCTCGACCGAGCGGATGCAGCCCTCGGCGGCGTCGGTGTCGAGGGTGGCCCAGCGGTTGGTGGTGGAGAACGGCTGCGTGGTGCGGACGCCGCCCGGGGCCGCGTGGAACAGTTCGAGGGCCTCCGGGCTGGGCGAGCCGCTGCGGATGTCCCAGGCGTTCAGCCAGGTGTCGAGGTCGGGGGAGTGCACGGCTCGTACGGTGGTCTTCAGCGCGCCGCCGCGGTGGAGTTCGCCGAGCAGGGCGGGGATGCCGCCGGCGCGGTGCACGTCCTCCATGTGGTACTTGACGCTGTTGGGGGCGACCTTGCTGAGGCAGGGCACCCGGCGGGAGACCGCGTCGATGTCCGCCACGCTGAAGTCGAGCTCGGCCTCGCGCGCCGCCGCCAGCAGGTGCAGGACGGTGTTGGTGGACCCACCCATCGCCACGTCCAGGGCCACCGCGTTCTCGAAGGCGTCGCGGCTCGCGATGCTGCGGGGCAGCACCGACGTGTCGTCGTTCTCGTAGTACTGCTTGGCGATGTCGACGATCAGCGCGCCGGCCTTCTCGAAGAGGGCCTTGCGGGAGGCGTGCGTGGCCAGCGTCGAGCCGTTGCCCGGCAGGGCCAGGCCGATCGCCTCGGTCAGGCAGTTCATCGAGTTGGCGGTGAACATGCCGGAGCAGGAGCCGCAGGTCGGGCAGGCCGAGCGCTCGATGGTGCTGAGCTGCTCGTCCGTGACGTTCTCGTTGGCGCTGGCCGACATGGCGTCGATCAGGTCGAGCTTCTCGTGCACGATGCCCTCGATGGCGACCGTCTTGCCGGCCTCCATCGGGCCGCCGGAGACGAACACCGTCGGGATGTTGAGCCGCAGGGCCGCGATGAGCATGCCCGGCGTGATCTTGTCGCAGTTCGAGATGCAGACCAGGGCGTCCGCGCAGTGCGCGTTGACCATGTATTCGACCGCGTCGGCGATCAGCTCCCTGCTGGGCAGGGAGTAGAGCATGCCGCCGTGACCCATGGCGATGCCGTCGTCGACCGCGATGGTGTTGAACTCGCGGCCCACGCCGCCCGCCTGGGCGACCGCGTCGGCCACGAGGCCGCCGAGGTCCTTGAGGTGCACGTGCCCGGGTACGAATTGGGTGAAACTGTTGGCGATCGCCACGATGGGCTTGCCGAAGTCGTCGTCGGTCATGCCGGTGGCGCGCCACAGGGCGCGCGCGCCGGCCATCGTCCGACCGTGGGTCGAGGTCCGGGAGCGCAGCTCAGGCATTACTACATAGTGCCACCGCCGGTAAGGACCGGGGGTGAACCGGCATCCAGGATGTCCATCCCTCGGGATACCGAAAATGTTCCGGGTACGGCAGAGTGTTCCCGTGCACTCACCGTCCGGCGTGGAGCTGGCCGGGCTGGCGAGCCTCGTGGTCGCGGTCCCGGCCGTGGCGTTGCTGGGGAATTCCGGTCGCCGGCACACGGGCGCCGCCCGTCGTGCCCACCTCATCCTGGCAGCGGGGGGCGCCGCGGTCACCGGCGCGGCGCTGGCCGGCCTGATCAGCGCGCTGTTCCTCGCGCACGACGCGATGGCCGACCACCGCCGCGCCCTCGGCCAGGCCGTCGCCGTCGCGATGGCGCTGGGCACCCTCACCCTGCTGGCGGGCACCCTGATGCTGCCCGGGGCCGCGGAGAACCGCCGTGCGGGCCTGCGGCACCTGCTCGACGGTCTGATCATCGCCGCGGCGCTCTGGTTCGTCGGCTGGGTCCTCGTCTGCGAGCCGACCCGCATCCTCGGCGCCAGCACCCCCATGGGGTGCGTCGCCCTCCTGCTGGGCGCCGGGGTGGCCACGGTCGCGCTCGGGCTCACCGCGGTCCTCGCCATGCACGCGCACCGGCCGAGGCAGGTCACCATCCGCGTCGCGGCGGGCGTCAGCCTGGTCTCCGTCGCGGCCAGCGGCCTGCCCGGCGGCATCTGCCAGGGCCGGCCCGGCTTCGTGCTGCTCAGCGCGGTGTTGCTGCCGGCCGGGCTCTTCGTGGTCGCGCACGCGGTGAAGGTGGCGGATCGGCCCGTCACGGTCACCGGCGACATCATCCAACGGGGTACGGGCTACGCGTTCGTCCCGATGGCGGCCATGGTTCTCGCCGGGACGTACCACCTTCTGGCGGGCGGGGACTTCGCCGGCTACGGCTTCCTCGGTGCCAGCGTCGAGGGTTTCGCGCTGGTCGGCCGGCAGTACCTCGCCCTCGGCGACGTGCGGAGCTACACGCTGCAGCTGCGCCAGCGGGAGGCGCATTTCCGTGAACTGGCCCACACCGATCCGCTGACCGGGCTGGCCAACCGCCGCGGCCTGGTCCGGGCCCTGCGCGAGCCGGCGCAGCAGGACCGCCCGCGCACGCTGGTCGGGCTCGACCTCGACGGCTTCAAGAACGTCAACGACATGCGCGGGCACGACGTCGGCGACGCGGTTCTCGCGGAGGTCGGTGAGCGGCTGCGTGCCAACCTGCGCGACGGCGACGTGGCGGCCCGGCTCGGCGGCGACGAGTTCGCGGTGCTCATGTGGGCCACGCCGGACGAGGCCATGGCGGCGGGCAAGCGGCTGCTCGCCGTGCTCGGCGAGCCGTACGAGACCGAGGACGGCTCGGTCTTCCTGTCGGCGAGCGTCGGCGTGGCGGGCTCACCGGCGCCGGGAGACACCGGCGAGCTGATGCGCGACGCCGACCTCGCCCTGCGGTACGCGAAGCAGCGCGGCAAGAACCGCGTCGAGCGCTACCAGAAGCGCTACGACGAGCTGCTGCGCCGGCACAGCGTGCTGGAGAACGAGCTGCGCCACGCCATCGACCGGCGCCAGCTCCGGCTCGTGTTCCAGCCGGTGGTCGCGCTGCCATCGGTACGCCCGGTCGGCGCCGAGGCCCTCCTGCGCTGGCACCACCCGGAGCTCGGCGCCGTACGCCCCGACGAGTTCATCCCGGTGGCCGAGGAGTCCGGCCTGATCGGCATGCTCGGCGCCTGGGTGCTGGACCAGGCGTGCGCCCAGCTGGCCAAGTGGCTCGCCGCGGGACACGACGTGTGGGTCTCGGTGAACCTCTCGCCCAAGGAGCTGCACGCCGCCGACTACGCCGGTCACGTGGCTGCCGTGCTGGACAAGTACGGCGTACCGCCGCAGCGGCTGGTGCTCGAGGTCACCGAGCACGCGGTCGCCACCGACATGGAGGAGCTGATCCGGCGGCTGGTCGAGCTGCGGTCGACCGGCGTACGGATCGCGCTGGACGACTTCGGCGCCGGGTATTCCTCGCTGGGGCAGCTGCGGAACCTGCCGGTGGACATCCTGAAGATCGACCATGCCCTGGTGGCGGAGCCGGAGTCCCGTACCGGCATGGCCGCGCCCCTGGTGGACGTCGTGGTGCGGCTCGGGCACCGGTTGGGCCTCGAGGTGCTCGCCGAAGGCATCGGCACCCCCGCCCAGCGCGAGGTCGTCGAGGAGGCGGGGTGCCGCCTCGGGCAGGGCTCGCTCTTCGGCTGGGGGGTGCCGGCCGAGCACCTGGAGGCGCAGCTGAGGACCGCCCGGTCGTCGGCGACGCGGCCGGTGCCGGTGCCGCGCCGCCGCCCGGCCAAGATCACTCCGAGCGCCCCGGCGCGGAGCCAGATCGTCATGCTGGGACCCGGGATGCGGCAGGTCCGGGCGGTGCTGCCGACCGATCCGGCCTTTTCGGGTGACCAAGATGTGAGATCAGTTGACGCACCACGTGAGATGGGGCAGTCTTAGCCGCATGTGTTCGTCGTTCCTCGTACTTAGTTGAGCGCGCTGCCCCCGAGCTTCTGGGCAGTGCGCTAGGTCCCGTGCGGAAGCACGAGGGCCTTTTTTGTTGCGCAGGATCGACATCGGAACCCGAACGAAGGTCTGAATCGCCATGACGAGACCCACGCCCGAGACCCTCGCCCACCGTGCCACCCCGGCCACCGTCGCGGCCGCGGCCGGCGCCGTAGCCGCGGTGTCGCCGACCCCGGTCAGCGGAGCCGGTTCGCTCGTGCGGTCGCTCGAGGCCCTCGGCGTCGAGGTGGCCTTCGGCATCCCCGGCGGGGCCATCCTGCCGGCGTACGACCCCCTCTACGACTCCAAGGTCCGGCACATCCTGGTGCGCCATGAGCAGGGCGCGGGGCACGCCGCCACGGGGTACGCCCAGGCCACGGGCAAGGTCGGCGTCTGCATCGCCACCTCCGGCCCGGGCGCGACCAACCTGGTCACGCCGATCGCCGACGCGTACATGGACTCGGTGCCGATCGTGGCCATCACCGGCCAGGTGGGCCGGCAGTACATCGGCACGGACGCCTTCCAGGAGGCGGACATCCAGGGCATCACGCTGCCGATCACCAAGCACAACTTCCTGATCCAGTCGGCCGAGGAGATCCCGCGCATCATGGCGGAGGCCTTCCACCTGGCCTCGACCGGCCGCCCGGGCCCGGTGCTCGTCGACATCCCGAAGGACGTGCTGCAGGCGCACACCTCCTTCTCCTGGCCGCCGACGCTGGACCTGCCCGGCTACCGGCCCACCCTGCACCCGCACGG
This sequence comes from Actinoplanes sp. NPDC049681, assembly GCF_044465265.1. Taxonomy (NCBI): domain Bacteria; kingdom Bacillati; phylum Actinomycetota; class Actinomycetes; order Micromonosporales; family Micromonosporaceae; genus Actinoplanes; species Actinoplanes sp. NPDC049681. The sequence goes on along the minus strand of NZ_JBITLP010000006.1, from coordinate 377,584 downwards.
CAAGCAGATCCGGGAGGCGGCCCGGCTGATCGCCGCGGCCAAGCGCCCGGTCCTGTACGTGGGCGGCGGCGTGCTCAAGGCCGGCGCCACCGACGGGCTGCGCAAGCTCGCCGAGGTGACCGGCATCCCGGTGGTCACCACGCTGATGGCCCTCGGCGCCTTCCCCGACTCGCACCCGCAGCACCTGGGCATGCCCGGCATGCACGGCACGGTTCCCGCCGTGTACGCGCTGCAGAAGTCCGACCTGCTGGTCACCCTCGGCGCCCGTTTCGACGACCGGGTCACCGGCAAGCTCGACTCCTTCGCCCCGGATGCCAAGGTCGTGCACGCCGACATCGACCCGGCCGAGATCGGCAAGAACCGGCACGCCGACGTCCCGATCGTGGGCGACGCGCGGCATGTCATCGACGAGCTGATCGCGGCCGTCTCCGGCACGGCCGCCGGCGCCTCCGCGTACGAGCCGTGGTGGGCGCAGCTCAACGACCTGCGCCAGCGCTATCCGCTCGGCTACGACGAGCCGACCGACGGCACCCTCGCCCCGCAGTACGTCATCGAGCGGATCGGCGAGCTGGTCGGCCCGGACGCGGTGTACGTGGCGGGCGTCGGCCAGCACCAGATGTGGGCGTCGCAGTTCATCAAGTACGAGAAGCCCGGCACCTGGCTCAACTCCGGCGGCGCCGGGACCATGGGCTACGCGGTGCCGGCGGCGATGGGCGCGAAGGTCGGCAAGCCCGGCACTCAGGTGTGGGCGATCGACGGGGACGGCTGCTTCCAGATGACCAATCAGGAGCTGGCGACCTGTGCCCTCGAGGGCATCCCCGTGAAGGTCGCGGTCATCAACAACGGCAACCTGGGCATGGTCCGGCAGTGGCAGACCCTGTTCTACGAGGGCCGCTACTCCAACACCGAGCTGGGCACCCACAAGCACCGCATCCCCGACTTCGTGAAGCTCGCCGAGGCGCTGGGCTGCGTCGGCATGCGCTGCGAGTCCAAGGCCGATGTGGACGCCACCATCAAGGCCGCCATGGAGATCAACGATCGCCCGGTGGTCATCGACTTCACGGTCGGCAAGGACGCCATGGTCTGGCCCATGGTGGCGGCCGGCACCAGCAACGACGAGATCATGTTCGCCCGGGACGTGCGCCCCACCTTCGACGAGGACGACCTGTGACTACCAACAAGCACACCCTCTCCGTGCTGGTCGAGAACAAGCCCGGCGTGCTCGCCCGGGTGAGCGGCCTCTTCTCGCGGCGGAGCTTCAACATCGACTCGCTGGCGGTGGGCGAGACGGAGAACCCGGACGTCTCCCGCATCACGATCGTGGTCAACGCCGACTCCTCACCCCTGGAGCAGGTGACCAAGCAGCTCAACAAGCTGGTGAACGTCCTGAAGATCGTCGAGCTGGACCCGCAGCAGTCGGTCCAGCGCGAGCTCCTGCTGGTCAAGGTGCGCGCCGACCGTGCGGTGCGCGGGCAGGTGCTCGAGACGGTCGAGCTCTTCAGGGCGAAGGTGATCGACGTCGCACCGGACACCCTCACGATCGAGGCGACCGGCAATCCCGACAAGCTGGACGCGCTGCTGCGCGACCTCGAGCCGTTCGGCATCAAGGAGATGGTGCAGTCCGGCCTCGTGGCCATCGGCCGCGGCTCCCGTTCCATCACCACCGGCCCGGCGCTGCGCGCCGCCTGAGTTCTGTCCTATCTCGAGAGGAAGTCATGACCGCGGAAACGTTCTACGACGACGACGCCGACCTGTCCATCATTCAGGGCCGCAAGGTCGCCGTCATCGGGTACGGCAGCCAGGGGCACGCCCACTCGCTGTCGCTGCGCGACTCGGGCGTCGACGTGGTGGTCGGCCTGCAGGAGGGCTCGAAGAGCCGGGCCAAGGCCGAAGAACAGGGCCTGCGGGTGATGACCCCGGCCGAGGCGTCCGCCTGGGCCGACGTGATCATGGTGCTGGCGCCGGACACCGCGCAGCGCAAGATCTACACCGAGTCGATCGCCCCGAACCTGACCGCCGGCAAGGCGCTCTTCTTCGGGCACGGCCTCAACATCCGCTTCGAGCTGATCAAGCCCCCGGCGGACGTGGACGTCGCGATGGTCGCTCCGAAGGGCCCGGGTCACCTGGTCCGCCGCCAGTACGTGGACGGCAAGGGCGTGCCCGCCCTCATCGCCGTGGAGCAGGACGCCACCGGTGGCGCCCAGGCGCTCGCCCTGTCGTACGCGAAGGCGATCGGCGGCACCCGCGCCGGCGTCATCAAGACGACGTTCAAGGAGGAGACGGAGACCGACCTCTTCGGCGAGCAGGCGGTGCTCTGCGGCGGCACGGCCGCGCTGGTGCAGACCGGCTTCGAGGTGCTCACCGAGGCCGGGTACGCGCCGGAGATCGCGTACTTCGAGTGCCTGCACGAGCTGAAGCTCATCGTCGACCTCATGTACGAGGGCGGGATCTCGCGGATGCGGTACAGCGTCTCGGACACCGCGGAATTCGGTGACTACGTCAGCGGCCCGCGCGTGATCAACGCGTCGGTCAAGGAGGAGATGAAGAAGATCCTCGCCGAGATCCAGTCGGGCGAGTTCACCCGGACGCTGATCGCGGACGACGAGGCGGGCGGCCAGCGCCTTCAGCAGTACCGCAAGGAGGGCGCCGAGCACCCGATCGAGGTGACCGGCAAGAAGCTGCGCGACATGATGAGCTGGGTCGACCGGCCGATCACGGAAACGGCCTGACACCACGTCGCTGAACGCCGGATCAGGGGCCTGGCGAGGCCTCCTGGTCCGGCGTTCTCCGTCATCATTCGATTACCGGAAACGTGCGCGTTACGTCCCGCTTACCTACTCGGCGTCACCGGCGAATTGTGCAGGGTTAAGGCGCTTGCGGGTGGTGTGGAACAGGTAGCCTCGCCGCATGCGACTGGCTGATTCTTTCCGGAGTGAGCGCTTCGGCGCGGTCCGGATTCACGAGCTGCAGAGGGTGATCGAGCTCGACTCGGGCGCCGTGCACGACACCGGCCGGCCCGCTTTTTCCGCTGGTAGCCGGGTGGTGGCACCGGAGGCATTGCGGGCTGTCGAGTCGCAAATGGTAATCGTCATCCCATGCATGAATGAGACACGAAGCGTCATCGAAGGAGTGCTCTCCGGAATTCCGCACGACTGTCTCATTGTGCTGATCTCCAACAGCGACAAGCTGCCGGTGGACCGGTACGAGATCGAGGCGCAGACCCTCGAACAGTTCTGCCGCCTCGCCGGCCGCTCCGCGATCGCCGTCCACCAGAAGGACCCGGGCCTCGCCGCGGCCTTCAAGGCGGCCGGGATGGCGGAACTCATCGGCGACGACGGGCTCGTGCGCAACGGCAAGGGCGAAGCCATGCTGATCGGCATGGCCGTCGCCGCGATGACCGGCCGTGGTTACCTCGGCTACGTCGACGCGGACAACTACGTGCCGGGCGCCGTCCACGAATACTGCAAGGCGTACGCGGCGGGCCTGCACCTGGCCGACAGCCCGTACTCGATGGTCCGGATCTCCTGGCACTCCAAGCCGAAGCTCCGCGACGGGCGCCTGTTCTTCAGCCGTAAGGGCCGCAGCTCACAGATCACCAACGAGTGGCTCAACCGCTTCCTCGCCGAGTACTCGGGCTTCGGCACCGAGGTCATCGCGACCGGCAACGCGGGTGAGCACGCCATGAGCCTGGAGCTGGGCCTGAAGCTGCGGCTCGCCGGCGGTTTCGCCGTCGAACCGTACGAGTACATGGACATGTTCGAGCAGTTCGGCGGCGTCCTGGAGAGCAACGAGCCGGACGTGATGGCGGGCTCGGTGCCGGTGCTGCAGATCGAGACCCGCAACCCGCACTTCCACGACAACAAGGGTGAGGAACACGTGCAGGGCATGCGCATGCAGGCCTTGAACGTGGTCTACCACTCGCCGGTGACGCTGCCGGCGGTGCGGCAGGCCATCGTCGACTTCATGGTGGCGGAGGGAGCGCTCGGGGTAGGGGAGGAGCCGCCGCGGGAGCGCGTCTACCCGCCGGTGGGCAGCCTGGACCTGGAGCTGCTGTACGACGGGCTGGACGCGGAGGCGCAGACGTTCCGGCAGTTCGACGGCCGGGCTTCGGCGGGGCTGCCTCCGATTCCCCCGATCGCCCGCGGGTCGATCCCGCACGCTCGCGTGTAACCGCCCGTCAGGGGGCGGCCGGAGGTGCGCTGTTCGGCCTGTCCGATGTGGCCGGCTCCGAGGTCGATACCGACGCCGGTGCCGGCGGGGTGGCGGTGCGAATCTGCTCGGTAGGGGCATGCTGGGCGGCCGCGTGCGGGGGTCCGGAGTGCGGCACCTGCGGCGCCTCGCTCGGCGGGTTCTGCTGCGCCCCCGGCATGGGCGGCGCGGAGGCCGGCGTCGCCTGGGCCGGCCACGTCGCAGCGGGCCACGGCTGGTTCACGGACGGCATCGCCGGGGGCATCCCCGGCTGACCCGGGTAATGGCCTGGGTAGGGCATCGCTGGCTGACCCGGATACGGCATTGCCGGCTGACCGGGCTGAACCGGCTGACCAAGCTGGGCCGGATACGGCTGCGGCTGGTGGGGCGGCCCGTAGTGCGGCCCCGGCCACGGCTGACCCTGCTGGGGCGGTTGCCAGGGCTGGATCAACGGCGCCGCCTCCGGGGTGGCCAGGTCGTGCAGCCAATCCTTCTCGGCCTGGGCCCAGACTCGCCGGGCCGCCAGGTAGAGCGGGCTCTGACCCATCAGCGCCGGCAGGGTGGTGCCCAGGCCCACAGCGAGCGCGAGCAGGCCCACCCGCACACCGTCGGTGTCCGCCATGACGCCCTGGGCCAGGCAGATCAGGCCGGCCAGCACGGTGAGGCCGCCGACGATCATCGGCCCGACGGTGTTGCCGTTGCGGGCGAACGACCAGGCCGTCGCGGCGACCAGCACGGCCGCGATCGCGATCAGGGCCGTGCCGAGGCCCTCGGCCGCCGCCTCACCGACCTCGTCGCGGTAGATGCCGGAGGGGACCAGCGTCGCGATCGCCCCGACGAAGAGCAGCAGGGCGAGCAGGACGAGGAACGACGTCGTCACGGCGACCCCGAACGGCACGCGGCGCGGCGGCTCGGGCACCACCGGCGCGGAGTCTTCGTCTTCGGGGGTCGTCGTCATGCGTGGCAGGTTAGCGGCCGGGTCCGACATCACGCGGGCCGCCGGCCGCGGTTACGAATGTGTGATGGCCGTCACGCCGCTGTGACATGGGGCGGGCATACGATCGCGGCAGCCTGCGAGATGGAGACGCATGACTCCCGTCGTACTGATCGCTGAGGAACTTGCCCCTGCCGCTCTCGACGTGCTCGCTCATGATTTCGACGTGCGCCATGTGGACGGCGCCGACCGGGCCGGGCTGCTCGCCGGGCTGGCCGACGCCGACGCGATCATCGTGCGGAGCGTGACGCGGGTCGATGCGGAGGCCATCGCCGCGGCGCCCCGGCTCAAGGTCGTCGCGCGGGCCGGCGTCGGGCTGGACAATGTCGACGTGCCCGCCGCCACGGCGCGCGGGGTCATGGTCGTCAACGCGCCGACGTCGAACATCGTCTCGGCGGCGGAGCAGGCGATCGCCCTGTTGCTGGCGGTGGCCCGCAACACCGCGAGCGCGAGCACGGCGCTGAAGCGGGGCGAGTGGAAACGCGCGAAGTACACCGGTGTGGAGCTGCAGGGCAAGACGGTCGGCGTGGTCGGGCTGGGGCGCATCGGCGTGCTGTTCGCCCAGCGCATGGCCGCGTTCGGGACGCGGCTGATCGCGTACGACCCGTACATCCAGCCCGCCCGGGCGGCACAGCTGGGCGTGCGGCTGGTCGGGCTCGACGAGCTGCTGCGGGAGAGCGACTTCATTTCCGTGCACTTACCGCGTACCCCCGAGACCTTGGGTTTGATCGGTGAGAAGGAGCTCGCGACCGTCAAGCCGGGCGTGCGCATCGTGAATGCCGCCCGTGGCGGCCTGATCGACGAGCGGGCGCTGGCCGACGCGCTGGCGGACGGCCGCGTGGCGGGCGCGGGCCTCGACGTCTTCACCACCGAGCCGATCACGGCGTCACCGCTGTTCGCGTTCGACAACGTGGTGGCGACGCCACATCTGGGCGCGTCCACGGTGGAGGCGCAGGACAAGGCCGGCCTGTCGGTGGCGCGCAGCGTCAAGCTCGCCTTGCAGGGCGAGTTCGTGCCCGACGCCGTCAACGTGCAGGCCGGCGGCGTCGTCGACGAGGACGTGCGGCCCCTGCTGCCGTTGGCGGAGCGCCTGGGCAAGGTTTTCACCGCGGTGGCGGGCGGCATCGCGGCGAGCGTGACGGTCGAGGTGCGTGGCGAGATCGCGTCGCACGACGTCACGGTGCTCAAGCTGGCGGCGACCAAGGGGCTCTTCACCTCGGTCGTCGAGGAGCAGGTCACCTACGTCAACGCCCCGCAGCTGGCGGCGGATCGCGGCGTCGAGGTCGAGCTCGTGGTCTTCGACGAGGAGTCGGACCATCACAACCTCGTCACGGTACGCGGAGCGCTCCCCGATGGCCGCCGCGTGACCATCACGGGTACGGTCCACAGCGCCGGCGGCCGTGACTCGCGGAAGCTGACCGGGATCGACGAGTTCGACCTGGAGCTCGACGCCGAGGGTGTGCTGCTCTTCTTCCGCTACGCCGACCGGCCCGGCATCGTCGGCGCGATCGGCTCCATCCTGGGCGAGGCGGGCGTCAACATCGCGGCCATGCAGGTGGCCCGCCGGGAGGCCGGCGGCGAGGCCCTGATGGCGCTGACCGTGGACTCGTCGGTGGACGCGGAGCTGCTGTCCACGGTGGCTACGACGATCGGTGCGACCAAGGGAAGCATCGCGGACCTGCGCGACGAGGACTGACGCCGGTCAGCGGGCCTTCACCGGCGGCGGGTAGACGGTGCCGTCCTGGAGGTCGAGCAGGTCGAGGTTCAACTCGCCGGCGAGGCGTTCGATCGTCTCCAGCACCTCGTCGGCGCAGTTCTCGTCCAGCCGCATCTGGATGTGGTCCGCGGCGGCGTGCAGCGGTGCGCTCGCCCAGGGGGAACCGCCCAGCGACGCGTGCGGCCCGCGGTCGGGGTACGTGCTGGTCAGTGCGTCATAGAAGGCGACGACGCGGGGGTCGGCGGGGCGTTGCGGATGCTCGCCGCGCGCACACCGCTCGTTGGCGGCACGCACGTCGTCCGGCATGTCCGCGTTGTCCATGGCCCACACCACGAGGTCGAAACTCACCGGCGCATGGTGCCATACCGGTGGGCGTTGGATCCCATTGTCGCGCCGACACGCGGGGGATGCGTCTTGCGCGACATTAGTCCGCATCGCTAGCGTTGGTCCTTGCCGCGCGGGGCCTGCGGGCGTGTCTTCGGGTGACACTTCTGTGGCTGTTCCGTGCGGTTATGCACCCCGGCGGGCGCGAGCCACGCGTTTTCGTCGTGACAGCCCCCGCGATCGTTGCCGCGATCCGCGGGGGTTGTTCGCGTCCGGCGTCCCTTCATCCACAGTCTGGGACCGGCGTACCGGAGACCGGGACGCCTCGGTAGGCTCGTCCAGGTCGGACCGATCGAGGGAGTGGACGTGACGGTGGCGCGGATCGCGGTGGTGGCCGGCGACGGCATCGGGACCGAGGTGACCGCGCAGGCCCGCAAGGTGATCGAGGTCGTCCTTCCCGGCGCCGAGTACCAGGAGTACGACCTGGGCGCCCGCCTCTACAACCGCACCGGCGAGGTGCTGCCCCGGTCGGTCGAGGACGAGCTCGCGGGCCACGACGCCATCCTGCTCGGTGCCATCGGCGACCCCAGCGTCCCGCCGGGCGTCCTCGAGCGCGGGCTGCTGCTCAAGCTCCGCTTCGACTTCGATCAGTACGTCAACCTGCGCCCCTCGCGGCTGTGGCCCGGCACCACCAGCCCGCTGGCCGGCCTCAAGCCCGGCGAGATCGACATGGTCGTCGTCCGGGAGGGCACCGAGGGGCTGTACGTCGGCGCCGGCGGCGTTCTGCACCGCGACACGCCCGCCGAGATCGCCACCGAGGAGAGCCTCAACACCCGGCACGGCGTCGAGCGGGTCGTGCGGGACGCCTTCGCGCGGGCGCAGCGCCGCGAGCGCCGCCATCTGACCCTGGTGCACAAGACCAACGTGCTCACCCACGCCGGCGGGCTGTGGTCGCGCACCTTCCAGGCGGTGGCCGCCGAGTTCCCCGACGTCACGACCGAATACCAGCACGTCGACGCCGCGAGCATGTTCATGGTGAGCAACCCGCAGCGCTACGACGTCATCGTGACCGACAACCTCTTCGGTGACATCCTCACCGACATCGCCGCTGCCGTGACCGGCGGCATCGGCATGGCCGCCAGCGGCTCCGTCAACCCGGAGCGCGCGTACCCGTCGACGTTCGAGCCGGTGCACGGATCCGCGCCCGACATCGCCGGCCAGGGCATCGCCGACCCGGCTGCCGCCATCCTCTCCGCCGCCCTGCTCCTCGAGCACCTCGGGCATCCGGACGAGGCCCGCCGAGTATCCGAGGCGGTCGCGGCCGAGGTCGCCTCCCGTACGCCGGGGGCCCCGCTGCGCACCGCCGAGGTCGGAGACCGGGTCGCCGCCGTACTCGCCTGATTCCTGCGGCGAGCGTCGGCGGTCAGGGCCGCCGACGAGGGAAATGTGCGACAAATGCGCTGATCCCGCATGATTCCCTCGCGGTGCGCTCTGCGTACCGTCGGATGACGGACCGTATCCCCGGGCCGATCGCCCTTCGGGTGGTCGGCTTTAACGGTCGTTCGGGGTAAGTTCATGGAGCGCTGCGGGTGCTCCGTCATGCTCATATTCCTTTTTCTTCGCGAGAGAAAGCAGGTCAGCTCCCATGAGTGGTGGTGACAACCTCGACTTCGAGATCCGTCCGAACCCGGCGCCCGTAAGCGACGCGGACCGCGCGACGTTGCTGGCCAACCCGGGCTTCGGACGCATCTTCACCGACCACATGGTCACCGTCCGGTACGCGGAGGGCAAAGGATGGTACGAGCCCCGCGTCGAGGCCCGCGCGCCGATCCCGATGGACCCGGCGTCGGCCGTGCTGCACTACGCGCAGGAGATCTTCGAGGGGCTGAAGGCGTACACGACGCCCGACGGCGGCGTCGCGATGTTCCGCCCGGACGCCAACGCCGCGCGGTTCGCCCAGTCGGCCCAGCGGATGGCGATGCCGGCCCTGCCCCAGCCCATGTTCCTGGAGTCGCTGCGCCAGATCATCACGATCGACCGGAAGTGGATCCCCGAGAGCGACGAGGGCAGCCTCTACCTGCGCCCGTTCGCATACGCGAGTGAGGTCTTCCTCGGTGTGCGCCCGGCGATGGAATACCTCTACCTGGTCATCGCCTCGCCGGTCGGCGCCTACTTCAGCGGCGGCGTCAAGCCGGTGACGGTGTGGGTGACCCCCGACTACACCCGGGCCGCCCCCGGTGGCACCGGCGCGGCGAAGTGCGGCGGCAACTACGCAGCCGGCCTGTCCGCGCAGGCGGAGGCCATCGAGCACGGCTGCGACCAGGTCGTCTACCTCGACGCGGTGGAGCGTAAGTACGTCGACGAGCTCGGCGGCATGAACGTCATCTTCGTGATGGACGACGGTTCCCTCGTGACCCCGCCCCTGAGCGGCACGATCCTGCCGGGCATCACCCGCGACTCGATCCTCAAGCTGGCACAGCGGGCCGGGCGCCGGGTCGAGGAGCGTCCGGTCAGCATCGACGAATGGCGTGAGGGCGCCGCCTCCGGCCGCATCCGGGAGGCGTTCGCCTGCGGCACCGCCGCGGTGATCACGCCGATCGGCACCGTCCGGTCGCCGGAGGGCGAGTTCACGGTCGCCGACGGCGGCCCGGGCGAGGTCACGATGGGCCTGCGCCAACAGCTGGCCGACATCCAGCGCGGTCGTGCCGAGGACCCGTTCGGCTGGGTCCACCGCGTGTTCTAGGACGCCGGCGTCAGCAGGTGGTCGCGCAGCGCGGCCACCTGCTCGGCGCTGATGCCGATCTCGCGCACGTACTTCTCCACCGAGCCGTACCGGTCCCGCAGGTCGCTGAGGAACATCAGCATGGCGTCCTCGGGGCAGTCGAACATGTGGTACTTGTCCTGAACCATGTCGGGCCGGGTCCGCGTCAGGTATTCGGTCAGCGACGCCATGGCGACCTCGGTCAGCGCGTAGTCGGCGGCGATGTCCGCGTCCGAGACGCCCAACAGCGACAGGGTCAGGGCGCAGACGACGCCCGTGCGGTCCTTGCCCGCCATGCAGTGCACGACCGCCGGCGCCGCATCGGGATCGGCGATGAGAGCGAGTGCGGCGGCGAGGCCCTCGTGGCCGTCCTCGAGGAAGTTGAGATAGCGGTCCGCCAGCCAGCGGTCGTGCGCGGTGCCCTCCGGCTCGGGCACCGTCTCCCAGTCGACGTGCTGCAGCACGAGGTTGTGGTACGCCAGTCCCTCGGCCTCCGGCACCCGGCCGTGCTCCTCGACCTCGAAGAGCCGGCGCAGGTCGATGACGGTGCGGACGCCGAGCTCGCCGAACCTCGCCAGGTCGTCGCCCTTGAGCCGGTGCAGGGAGTCGGAGCGGAACAGGCGGCGCCAGCGCACCGTCCTGCCGTCGAGTCCGGCGTACCCGCCGACGTCACGGAAGTTGTAGCTGGCGGAGAAGGTCAGATTCCGGGGGTGCACGCGTCCAACTTAACGGGCGATGGGCCTAGCGGGCTTTGTCGATCTCCTCACGTGGACCCACCATGCGGTTGTCTTCCATGGGTGGTTCGCCCGATTCACCGCCGCGCACTTCATCTCCGCCGTCACCCTCCTGCTCGACGAACTCGCCCTGCGCGTCCGAGATCAGGCCGCCGGCCCGGCGCGGATCGTTCTGCGGATAGCTCATGGGGTGGGTGTACCCCGTGCGGGACACCCGACACGGGGACCGCTGTCCCGAACTCTGGACTTCTGTCCCACGAACGCACGGTGAGTGGCATGCTCTCCTACGTGACCCGACTTTCCGTGCTCATTATTGGCACCTAGCGCGCCGGCCCCCCACCGCCGACGCGCAGACCTCCCGCATCCGCCGGGGGGTCTTTTTGTTGGGTCGTCAGGTCTCGCCGAAAGGAACTCCCCATGACCTACCAGGTGTTCGACACGACGCTGCGCGACGGCGGGCAGCGCGAGGGCATCAGCTACTCGGTCGTCGACAAGCTCGCCGTGGCGCGGTTGCTGGACGAGTTCGGGGTCGGCTTCATCGAGGGCGGCTGGCCCGGCGCCATGCCCAAGGACACGGAGTTCTTCCGCCGGGCCAAGACCGAGCTGGACCTGAAGCACGCCGTCCTGGTCGCCTTCGGTGCCACCCGCAAGGCCGGCGTGGACGTCGCTGGGGACGCCCAGGTGCAGGCGCTGCTCGACGCCGAGACCCCGGTGGTCTGTGTGGTCGCCAAGTCTGACATCCGGCACGTGGAACGGGCCCTGCGTACGACGGGCGACGAGAATTTGGCGATGGTCCGCGACACGGTCGCCCACCTGGTCGCCAACGGGCGCCGCGCGTTCGTGGACTGCGAGCACTTCTTCGACGGCTTCCGCTACGACCCCGACTACACCGCCTCCGTGGTCCGCGCGGCCTTCGACGCCGGCGCCGAGCGGGTCATCATGTGCGACACCAACGGCGGCATGCTCCCGTCGATGGTCACCGCCGCGATCCAGGACGTGGTGGCACGGACCGGCGTCCCCGCCGATCGGCTCGGCATCCACTGCCAGAACGACACGTCCTGCGCGGTGGCGAACACCGTTGCCGCCGTGGAGGCGGGCGTCAAGCATTTCCAGTGCACGGCCAACGGCTACGGCGAGCGGCCCGGCAACGCCGACCTCTTCGCCGTCGTCAGCAACCTGCAACTCAAGCTCGGGCTGAAGGTCCTACCGGACGGCTGCCTCGAGAAGGCGACGCGGGTGTCGACCGCGCTCGCCGAGATCGCCAACATCGCCCCCGACACCCACCAGGCGTACGTCGGGGCCGCGGCATTCGCCCACAAGGCGGGGCTGCACGCGAGTGCGATCAAGGTGGATCCGCTGCTCTACAACCACGTCGACCCGGCGGTGGTGGGCAACGACATGCGGATCCTGGTGACGGAGATGGCCGGCCGGGCCAGCATCGAGCTCAAGAGCCGTGAGCTCGGACTGGACCTGGCCGGCCACCCGGACACCCTGACCGAGGTGACCCGCAAGGTCAAGGATCTGGAGGCCGGAGGCTGGTCCTTCGAAGCGGCGGACGCCTCCTTCGAACTGCTGGTCCGCGACGCCCTGCCGGGTGCCGCCCTGGCGAGGCCGTTCAGCCTGGAGTCCTACCGGGTGCAGGTCGAGCACCGCGAGGACGGCGCGGTCGTCTCGGAAGCCACCGTCAAAGTCCGGGTACGCGGAGAGCGCGTGATCGCCACCGCGGAGGGCAACGGCCCGGTCAACGCCCTCGACGAAGCCCTCCGCACGGCGCTGTCCAAGCACTACCCGGAACTCGAGAACTTCGAGCTCGCCGACTACAAGGTCCGCATCCTGGAGGGCTCGCACGGCACGAACGCCATCACGCGCGTCCTGGTGGAGACCAGCGACGGCAACCGCGAGTGGACGACGGTGGGTGTCCACGAGAACGTGGTCGAGGCCAGCTGGAAGGCACTCACCGACGCGCTGACGTACGGCCTGTCCCGCACCGCCGCCCGCGCCTGAGCCGTCACTCCCGCCTGGTCATCACGCGCAGGGTGATGACCAGGCCGGTGAGGCACCACCCGCCGAGAACGGCGTAGGGAAGGGCCGAGATTCCGTCCGGCGGCGACGTGAGGCTTTCCCGTACGGCCTGGGCCATGTACTGGAACGGCAGCACCTGGTGCGCCGCCTGCAGCCAGCCGGGAAGCCGGTCCGCGGGAAAGTTGATCGGCGAGAACATCAACGCCACGAAGACCAGGGCCTGCGTCACCAGGCTCGTGGTCGCCGGCGGGGCCGCGTACGCGAGGGCGAAGCCGGCCGTGGTGGCGGTCAGCGCGACCAGCAGCATCGCCGCGACCACCAACGGGCTGACCCGCAGCCGGAGATCGAAGCGGAGCACCGCGGTGAGCAGGCCCAGCAGCAGCCCGGGAGCACCCGTCACGAGCCAGGTCGTCAGATCCGCGGCCAGCACGGCGGTGCGCGGCACGGGCAGCGTCCGGTTGTACGTGAAGGTGCCCTCGGTCTTCGACTGCGCGATGAGCTGCGGCGCCATCACCATGCCGATGGTGATCAGGCCGAGGGTCGGAGCGCCGGTCGAGAGACACAGCGCCGTCGCCGGGTCGATGCCGGGCACCAGGTACGCGAACCCCACGACGATGCCGACCGCCAGGAAGATCTGGACGATGAGGACGAGCGGGAGGACGAACCGCAGCCGCAGGGCGGTCCAGCGGACGAGCAGCAGGTAACTACGGAACCAGTGGCGCACGGTCTGCTCCCTCCGGGGCGTCGGTGAGTCCGACGTAGACCTCTTCGAGGCCGGCCGGATGGAGGGCGAAGCGGTCGGCGTGCAGCTGCGCCCAGGCCACGGCGCGCGGGGCGTCCGCCGCCGCGAGCGTCACGGTCAGCCGGTCACCGTCGCGATGCACGGTCCGTGCCCACCCGGGCGGGCCGCCGGCGCGTGCGGTGACCTCCAGCCGCATCTCGTGTCCCGCGGCCAGGCTCGCGGGGCTGCCCGCCGCCACCACCCGGCCGTGGTCCAGGACGACGACCTGGTCGATCGCGCGCTCCGCCTCGGCGATGTTGTGGGTGACGAGCACGACGGCGTGACCGGCGGCGGCCAGCGCGCGGACCTGCTCCCAGAGCAGGCGGCGGCGCACCGGGTCCACGTCGTTGGTGGGTTCGTCGAGCATCACCAGCCGGCCCGGCGCGACGATCGCCATGCAGAACGCCGTGAGCCGCCGGACCCCGCCGGAGAGCCGTTCCGCCGGGGCGTCCGCCCACTCCTCGATGTTCAGGGCCGCCAGGAGCTCGGCCGTACGTCCCCGCACGGCGCGCCGCGCGCCGCCCCGGATCCGCCCGACGATCTCGATGGCCTGCCGGGCGGTGACGCCGGTCAGCGGAGCCTGGGCCTGCGGCTGGAAGGAACAGGCGGTGCGGGCGTACGCCGGGTCGGCCACCGGGTCACGACCCAGCAGCCGGATCCGGCCGGCGCTGGGGCGTACCAGCCCGACGACCTGGTGCAGCAGGGTGGTCTTGCCGGCCCCGTTGTGGCCGAGCAGACCGGTCACCTGGCCCGCCCCGACGTCGAGGCTGATGCCGTCATTGGCCCGTACGCCACGGCGATAGACCTTGGTCAAGGAGTCGATGTGCAGCATGGCCGCCTCACATACCGATCGGTATTCGGATACCCATGAGTATCTGGATACCGGCAAGAATGTCAATGGGATAGGTTGGCGACATGGCCGAGCGACTGACCCGCGCGCAGCAGCAGGAACGCACCCGCGAGCGATTGCTGGACAGTGCCGAGACGCTCTTCGGAGATCGCGGGATCCACCGGACGACACTCGACGACATCGCGGCGGCGGCGGGTCTGACCAAGGGCGCGATCTATGCGAATTTCGGCGGCAAGACGGACCTGATCGCCGCCCTGTTGCAGCGCAAGCTCGACGGTGAGGAGCCGGTCCGGTCCCGGATGACGGCGGAATCCTGGGTGAAGTCGATGGGGGAGAGCTACGAGGCGCACGCCCCGACGCCCGAGGTACGCCGGTTCGCGATGGCCTTCGTCGAGCTCTGGCTCTTCGGCATGCGCGACGAGAGCCACCGCGGCCTCTTCCGCGAGTGGTTGCGGACGGTCCGCGCACATCTCGCGGAGGACGCCGCCGTGCTCGGGGATCGGCTGCCCCTGCCTACCGACCAGGCCGCGGCGCTGCTGCTCGCCCTCGACATCGGCGTCGCGTTGCAGTACCTCACCGATCCCGAGGCGGTCCCCGTCACGACGTACACCCGCGGTGTCGAGGCGCTGATGGGGCTGCCGGTCACGCGGCCGGGAGGATGACCTCCGCGACGATCGAGCGGTGGTCGCTGTCACGGACGCCGTGCACGGCCGTGGCCCCGACCCCGAGGCGCTCGTCCACCAGGACGTGGTCGATGGTGACCGGCGGGATCGGGTCGCCGTCGTACGGGCCCCAGGTGCCGATCAGGCCCTTGCCCGTGGCGTCCGCCGCGTCCCGGTAGCCCTTGGCGATCAGTGAGCGCAGCGGCTGATGGTCCAGCGTCGAGTTGAAATCGCCGAGCAGGATGCGGGGCGGCCCGGCGCGGTCCGGCTTGGGCTCGGCCTCGAGGTCCGAGCGCCAGCCCGCCAGGGCCGACCGTGCGGCCGGTGCCAGCGGGTGGGCGGATTCGACGACGATCGGTCCCGCCCCCGGGGGCTTAATCGTGCCG
This sequence comes from Actinoplanes sp. NPDC049681, assembly GCF_044465265.1. Taxonomy (NCBI): domain Bacteria; kingdom Bacillati; phylum Actinomycetota; class Actinomycetes; order Micromonosporales; family Micromonosporaceae; genus Actinoplanes; species Actinoplanes sp. NPDC049681. Next base: position 362,165 of record NZ_JBITLP010000006.1, on the reverse strand, counting down.
TACGCCTGGCGGAAGCCGCCGCCGTTGTCGTGGATGCCCGGGGCGGTGATCGGGAAGCGGGAGTAGAGGCCCGATCCGCTTGCTCCGTATTCGGGGCCCAGGGACGAGTACGGGAGCAGGCTGCCGAGACCCGCTTGGGCGAGCCGGTCCTTGGCGGCCGGGCTGAATTCCTGCAGCGCCAGCACCGCCACGTCGTTGTCCCGGACCAGCTGGACGATCTGGGCGGCGTCCGCGTTGCCGAAGAGCATGTTCGACGTCATGACGTGGAGCTTCACGCCGGTCTGCGGCCCTCGGTCGTCGTCGGCCATGGCGCGGGGCAGCACGGTGACGGCGAACAGGGCGAGGGTGACCGCTGCGACCGCGCCGACCAGCCAGCGGCGGGTGGCCAGGGCCGCGATCACCGGGACGGCCGACCAGGCGGCCACGTACGGGGTGAAGGCGAAGAACTGGATGAACAGACCGCGCTCCCAGCCGCCCAGCCGAGCCACCGCCCACGCGGTGCCGGGGAGCACCAGCAGCCAGAGCAGCACCGTCCAGGCGGCCCGGCGAGCCCGGACCGGCTTCGTCACGGGCGCGGGGGTCGTGATCGTCATGCGGGCGACGGTATCCGGCGGCGGCCACCCGTACCGAAGGAACAGGGCTCAGGTCACATCCGGGCCGTCATTGGTACGGGTTGAAGTTCTGCCCCGCCATCAGGAACCACGCCGTGGTGCCGACGTGCTGGAGGCCGAAATAGCCGAAGCCGAACCCGGTCTCGAACGCGCCGGTGGCCGCCACGATGCCGGAGGCGGCGGGGAGCGGGGTGCCGGTCCACGTGCCGCCCTCGGCCGGACTGGAGAGCAGGCCGCCTCGCGGGTCCGCGGTCCGCCCGACGGTCTGCCCGGCGCCGAGCGACTCCTGGGCCGTCACGGTCGCCTGCAGCAGCTGCCGGGCTCGTGCGGCATCGCCCGGGCCGCCGCGCTTGAGCAGGGCGAGCGCGGCGTGGCCGGTGCCCTCGAGCCACACCGCCCCCGGGTTGCTGGTCTGCGCGCTGCCGGAGACCGTACCGGTGAGGACCTTGGCCTGGCTGCTGTACGTCAGGCCGGAGACCCGGCCGTCGGTGTTGCCCAGGTTCCGGACGGCCCAGTCGACGGACTCGTCGTAGCGGTGGTCGCCGAGGCCGAGGAATCCCCAGCTCTGGGCGTCCTCGGGGACGTTGCCGACGTTGATCTCGTCCGGGGCCTCGCTGATCGTGCCGGTCCAGAAATGCCGGCCGGCGGGGTTCCACATCTCGCGGACGAAGGCGGCCGCGATGTCCGCGCGCGTCGTCCAGCGCCGTTCCCGGGTCAGCTTGGCGAGCAGCGTGAAGAGGGCGTACGCGTCGATGTTGTGCTCGGTCGACGCCCAGCGCTGCGGCGTCCGGCCGTCCTCCTGGAAGCCGCCGTGGAAGCCGCCGTACCGGTAGGGCGATTGCCGGCCGGCGATCCAGAGGCCGAGGCCCACCGCGCCGTCGAGGTACTTGCGGATCCGGGTGTCGGCGTAGAGCTGTGCCAGCGCGAGCCCCACCCAGGCCATGTCGCCCGTCGACGAGCCGCCGAAGCCGAACGGCCACAGGAACGCGGCCTTGCCGTCCTCGCGCTTGAGGCCCGGGAAGGCCGGTCCGCCGCCGTAGAACTGCATCGGTCCCGCCGCGTACGCCTGCCGCACCCGGCCGTCGCTGAACGTCTCGTCGTTGGCCTGCGCCCACAGCAGGGCGTCGCCGATGAGCCGGGCGCGCCGCACGTTCGCGACCGTCGGGTTGGCGAGGTAGGCCAGGATCGCGAGCGCGTTGTCGTAGACGAACGCGGTGGTCAGCAGCTCGCTCTCGTTGTTGTAGCTCTGCAGCAGCCGCGGTTCGCCGCCCTTGACATAGGCGTCCTGCACGACGTCGAGGTAGTGGTACGCGCGGCCGACCGGCTCGGCGAGTGACCGGTCCACGAGGTGCCGGGGCGCGCAGGTGCCGGCGGCGGCGTCCGGGGCGGGCACGGGTGGTGCCGCCGCCTGCCGGGGAAGCGGGCGCCGGCGGGTGAACGATGCGGACGACGCCGTCAGGTTCGTGGGCATGTCAGGGTCCCAACGTTCGCGGGAGCGCTCTCAGAGAGGCTCGGGGCCATTGAAACCCCCTGGAACACGCCCTGGCAATACTCGGACCGCCGCCCGTCACGGCGGCGGCCCGACATCGTACGTCAGAAGTCCGCGTCGAGGACATCGCCGATCTTGCTGGCCGCGAGCTCCTCGCGGATGAGCGCGCCGTCGCCCTCGACCACGAGGGTCAGCCCGTCCGGGTGCAGGTACTTCGCGGCGGCCGCCGACACGTCTTCGACCGTCGCGTCCAGCAGCCGCTGGCGCAGCGTGACGTAGTAGTCGTCCGGCAGGCCGTGCACGACGAGGGTGGCGAGCGCGCCGGCGATCGAGCCGGGCGTCTGCATGTCGACGGAGAGCGACCCGGCCCGCCACGTACGCGCGACCGCCAGCTCCTCCTCGGTGACCCCGTCCAGGCGGGTCCGGGCGATCTCGCCGACGGTGTCCGCCAGCGCCGGTGCCGTCACCGCCGTCTGCACCGACGAGCTGACCCCGAAACGGCCGAACCGGCGGGTCATCGCGAAGTCCGCGCGGATGCCGTACGTGTAGCCCTTCACCTCGCGGATCAGGTGGTTGAGCCGGGACGTGAACGCCCCGCCCAGCACCGTTCCCATGAGGGTGATCGGCACGTAGTCCGGGTGCGCCCGCTCCGGCGCCCGGTGGCCGAGGCGCAGCGTCGACTGCACCGAGCCGGGCCGGTCGACGAGCAGCACCCGCCGGCTCCCGGCGATCGGTACGTCCAGCGGCCCCTCCGCGGGCACCGGCGCACCGGACGTACCGGCGAACGCCGCCGCACCCAGCTCCGCCAGGTCGAGCCGGTCCAGGTCGCCGGCGACCAGCAGGACGCCGGGACGGGTCAGCCAGCCGGTGTGGAATGCCTGCACGTCCTCGACCGTGACCGCCGCCATCGACGCCGGGTCGCCGTGCAGGGGCCGGCCGTACCGCTCGGCCGCGCCGAACAGGTCGGCGCGCAGCGCGGCGTCGGCCCGTGGCCCCGGCTGCGCCCAGTCCATGCGCAGGGCGGTCGCCTCGTCGTCGCGAACCCGGGTGACGTCGGCCGGGTCGAGGCGGGGCGTGCGGACCGCCTCGGCCATGAGGGTCACGGCACGGGGCAGCAGATCCGCCGGCACGGACACGCCGGCCCGGAACGAGTCCCAGTCCACCGAGGTGGTGAGCTCCGCGCCGAGCCCCTCCAGGGCCAGCGCGTACGCCGCCGAGTCGCGGGTCCGGGTGCCCTCCTCCAGGCACTTCGCGAGGACGGCGGCCGTACCCTCACGGCCCGCGGTCTCCCTGGCCGCGCCCGCGTCGAGCAGCAGCGACGCCGTCGCGAGGAGCTGGCCCGGCAGGTGCGCGGCGACGACCTCGCCGCCGGCCACGGAGGTGCGGCGGATCGCCGGGAACGCGTACGGGCGGGCGTCGCCCGGATCGGGCCGGGTCGCGACGAGGCTCATGCTTCGGTCCCTTCCGGGAGGTAGACGAGGGTCACCCGGGACTCCGGGTTCAGCGTGCGGGCGGCCTCGGCGATGTCGCCGGCGGTCACGGCCTGCCACTGCGGCAACCGGTACGCGGCACTCGCGGCGTCGCCGAACTGGGTCGCGTACCGGCCGAGGGTGTCCGCCCGCCCGCCGACCGTGGACAGTTGCCGCCACCACGCGGTGGTGAGCAGTGCCTTCGCCCGCTCCAGCTCGGTCTCGGTCACCGGCTCGGTGGCCATGCCGTCCAGCACCTCCGCCACGCCGGCTTCCAGCGTCGCGGCGTCCACCCCGTCCTTCGCGGTCGCCGTGACGATCAGCGGTGCCGGCGCGTGGGCCAGGTCGACGCCGTACGCGCCGATGTAGTCCGGCTGGGCGATCCGGGCGCCGTCGGCCAGCCGCTGGTAGAGGCGGCTGCCGCGGCCGCTGCCCAGCACCGCGGCGAGCACGGTGATCGCGTCGTACCCGGCCGTACCGAACGGATGGGTGCGGTGTGACAAGTACACCCGCGGCGCCGGGACGCTGCCGGTCACCGTCTCCCGCGCCGGCGAGGTGGCCGGGCCGGGGAGGTGCCCGTGCGGCGCCGCGGGGATGTCCGGGACCGGCTCGATCATGCCGAAGTACTTGTCCGCGAGGGCGACGACCTCGCCCGGCGTGACGTCCCCGACCACGGTCAGCACGGCGTTGTTGGGGGCGTAGTACTGCGCGTGGAACGCCTGGAACGTCTCGAGGCTCGCAGCGTTCAGGTCCTCCATGGACCCGATGGTCGCGTGGTGGTACGGGTGCCCCGGCGGGTACAGCAGCGGCAGGAGGCGCAGCCACGCGTCGCCATATGGGACGTTCTCGTACCGTTGGCGCCGCTCGTTCTTCACCACCTCGCGCTGGTTGTCCAGGGTCTCCTGGGTGAGCGCGGGAACCAGCCCGCCCATCCGGTCCGCCTCCAACCAGAGCGCGAGCTCGAGGTGCTCGGCCGGCAGCGTCTCGAAGTAGTTGGTGCGGTCGGGGTTCGTGGTGGCGTTGAGCGAGCCACCGGCGCCCTGCACGTACCGCATGTGCTCGGTCTTGCCGACGTGCGCCGAACCTTCGAACATCAGGTGCTCGAAGAGGTGGGCGAACCCGGTCTGGCCGGCCGGCTCGTGCCGCGAGCCGACGTCGTACCAGAGGTTCACGCACACCACGGGCGCGGTGTGGTCCTCACTGACGACGATGCGCAGGCCGTTGTCCAGGCGCGCGGTTTCGATGGGCCACGGATAGCCGGTCTCGGCGACCGGAGCGGGCTGAGCGGACACGCAACCTCCCTGTATCGGGTTCCAGTATCGCGAACCTCAACCTCCGGCCGTGACTTGCAGCGCGGACCGGAAGGCACGGATCGCCGGCTGCTTTGCCGAGCCGCTGCGCACACCGGTGAAAAGCCGGCGTCGCGGCCGGTCCGGCAGGTGCCGCAATTCCAGATCTCCGGGGGCACGCCCGGTCCACAGCAGATCGGGTACGAAGGCGACGGCGTGCCCCGTCTCCACCAGTCGCAGCTGGAGCAGCAGGTCGGGGCTCTGGAACCGGACGTCGGGCTCGAAACCCGCGATGCGGCAGACGTGCCGCGCCCACCGGCCCGCCGTCGCCTCCTCCGGATCGAAGACGAAGGGCGCATCGGCCAGGTCCGCCAGCCGGGTCCGGGACCAGGGACCGCTTTTCGGTACGGCCATCCGCATCTCGTCCTCGAGCAGATCCTCCTCGTCGACACCGGGCAGGCCGGGCTCGGGCAGACCCGGGTAGCACTCACCGAGCACGACGTCGAAATCCCGGGCGAGCAGGCCGGCGAAGGCCGGTGCCGCCTCCGACTGGGTGATCTCCACCCGCAGGCCGGGATGCTCGGCGGTCAGCCGGGACAGCGCCCCGGGAACCAGGGCGAGCATCACGGACTGGAAGGACGCGACCCGCAGCGTGCCCGTGACGTCGGTCATGCTGGCCGCCAGTTCCGCTTCGGCCAGCTCCATCCGTTCCAGGATCGCCTCGGCGTGCCGGACCAGGATGCGGGCCTGGGCGGTGAGCCGTACGCCCCGCCCCACGTGCTCCAGCAACGTCGCCCCGGTCTCCGCCTCCAGCACGCTGAGCTGCTGCGATATGGCGGACGGACTGTAGCTCAACGCCTTCGCGACGGCGGCCAGCGTGCCGAGCCGATCGAGCTCGCGCAGCAGCCGGAGCCGATGAACGTCCAACATCGCTGACGATTATTGCCCAGAAACATTCGCTGGACGAACGGTTGCGCCGTGGCGATGGTGAAGCGGTGACCACTGCCCCGTCCCGCGTCGCGCCCGCCCCCGGCCCCGCCGTTCTCATGGTGCTCGGCTCCTGCGCCTCCCTCCAGGTGGGCGCGGCCCTCGCCGCACGGCTCTTCCCCGTGACCGGCAGCGCGGGCGCGACGCTGCTGCGCCTCGGCCTCGCAGCCGGCGTCCTGCTCGCCGTGGCCCGCCCGGCCGTACGGTCATGGCAGCGGCACCAGTGGCGGGCAGTGCTGTTCCTCGGCGCCTCCCTGGCCGGGATGAACGGCTTCTTCTACGCGGCCATCGCCCGCATCCCGCTGGGACCGGCAGTGACCATCGAGTTCCTCGGCCCGCTCACCCTCGCCGCCGTCCTGTCCCGGCGCCTCCGAGACTTCGCCTGGGTCCTGCTCGCCGCCGCCGGAGTAGCGGCCCTCGGCTTCGCCGACGGCGGCACCACCCTGGACCCGGTCGGCGTGCTGCTGGTGCTCGTGGCGGCAGCATTCTGGGCGCTCTACATCCTGGCCGGCTCCCGCGCCGGCGTCGCGGTCCAAGGACAGGGCGGCCTCGCGGTCGCCATGACGGTCGGAGCCCTGGTCCTCCTGCCGGGCGGCGTGACCGGCGCCGAGAAGGCGCTCACCTCACCCCACCTGCTGGTGATCGCGCTCGCCACCGGCCTGCTCGCCTCGGTGATCCCGTACTCCCTGGAGATGTCGGCCCTGCGCCGCCTGCCGCAGCGGGCCTTCGGCATCCTGTTGAGCCTCGAACCCGCGGTCGCCGCCCTGGCCGGCTGGCTCCTGCTCGCCCAGCCCCTGAGCCCCACCGCCATCGCCGCGGTGCTCCTGGTGGTCCTCGCCAGCATCGGTTCGACCGCGTTCTCCTGATCACAAACCGCGTGGCGATACCGCCCGGGCGATGCCATGCTGGGCCGCGTGCCCGACGACGTCCAGGTGAACGAGCGGCTGGTGATCCCGGCCGCGGAGCTGTCGTGGCGGTTCTCCCGGTCCAGCGGACCCGGCGGACAGGGCGTCAACACCACGGACTCGCGGGTGGAACTCTCCTGGGACCTCGCCGGCTCGGACCTGCTACCGGCTTCCCTGCGCGACCGCGCGATCGAGCGCCTCGGGTCCCGCCTCGTGAACGGCGTACTGACCGTGGTGGCATCGGAGCACCGCTCCCAGCTGCGCAACCGCGAGGCAGCGGCGGCCCGGCTCGCCGGCATCGTCGCCGGAGCCATCGCACCACCGCCGCGCGTACGCCGCGCCACCCGCCCTTCCCGGGGAGCGGTGGAACGCAGAATCGCCGACAAGAAGCGGCGCGGCCAGATCAAGCGGGGTCGCCGGGGCGACATGGACTGACGGTCCGGGCTCTAGCCTGGGTCGATGACCGTTGGTCGAGATGCCACGAGCAAGGGGTCACGCACCGAGCTACCTCCACACCTGTCGACCGCCCTGACCCTCGTGCGGGCGGCGGGATCGATCGTCGTGCTGATCGGGATCTACTATCTGGTGCCGCTGGACAGGTCCTCCGCGAGTGCCGCTGTGGCGATCCTGGTCGCCGGGCTCGCGGTCCTGGTCGGGCTGATCGGCTTGCAGGTCCGCGCAATCATCGCGTCACCGTTTCCCGTCCTGCGGGCCGTGGCAGCGCTGGCCACGAGCGTTCCCCTCTTCCTGCTGCTGTTCTCCGGTACGTACACGGTCATGTCCCGCCTGTCGCCGGGCGACTTCAGCGAGCCGCTGACCCGCACCGACGCGCTGTACTTCACCGTCACGGTGTTCGCGACGGTCGGCTTCGGTGACATCACGGCGAAGACCGAAGCGGCGCGGCTGGTGGTCACCGGCCAGATGATTGCTGATCTGGTCGTTCTCGGGCTCGGCGTCAAGGTCATCGTCGGCGCGGTCGGTCGCGGACGCCGGCGGCGGGACGGCGGCGGCACGGGCCGGACGGGCGAGTGAGCGGTCGCGCGAGGTCGTCGGGCGTACGGGAAAGTCAGGTGTTGTGGGGAGCCACGGCCTCGCGGTTCTCCGCAGCGAGTGCGGGACCGAGCAGTTCCTCGCAGACGCGGATCAGCCGGGCCCGCAGGGCCGCGGCGCGCCGGGCGAATTCCCGTTGCCGGGCCACGTATTCGGCCTTGCCCTCCGGGGTCTCGATCTTCACCGGCGGCTGGCCGTAGGAGCTGAGGTCGTAGGGGCTGGCCTGCATGTCGAGCAGGCGGATGTCGCCCGCCAAGGCGAAGCAGTCGAGCGCGAGCGCACCCGGGACCGCCGGGCCCAGCTTGCTCGCCCACTTGTGACAGTCCATGGCCGCGTGGAGGCAACCCGGCTGGTCGAGGTCGACCTGGGTGGCCCGGGTCGGCTGGAGGCGGTTGAGGCCCACCGCTTCGGGGGTGAAGAAGCGGAAGGCGTCGAAGTGCGTGCAGCGGATCGGGTGCTCCTCGACGACCTTGTCGGTCTCGGCCTGGCCCAGGCGCAGCGGGAGGGAGTGGCGGTGTTCGGGCTGGCGGTAGACCATCGCCCACTCGTGCAGGCCGAAGCAGCCGGAGAAGGCCGGGCGGGACGCCGTTGCGGTGAGGAGGCCGTGGATGTAGCGGACGCTTTCGCCGCGGGCGTGCATGTATGCCTCGACGTCCAGCGTCACCACGCCGTCGGGGCCGGTGGTGTAGAACTTCCAGGTCGCCTGCTCGGCGAGGCCGTCGGGGGCCGGGGCGAGGCCGGTGCCGACGCCGGGGTGCCAGCGGCGTAGCTGGGCCGGGCGGGTGCCGTAGTAGTCGTAGAGGAAGTCCTCTATCGCGTGCTTCTCACCGGTGGCGCGGCGGGCGCGGTGGCCGGCGGTCATCTCGTCGGCGCGCTCCGCGTGGGCGCGGGCCAGCGGGATCCAGCTGATGCTGGGCAGCACTGTGGTCAGCGCGTGTGTCTCGCTGATCCCCATCGCACCAGCGTATCCAGCCGGTCCAGTCCTATCGAGCCTTGGCGGGGCCGGGTGTGAGGAACGCCCGAACGAGGCTTCGCCCGGGCCTCCCGCGTAGCCTCGTCCTTGCGTGCAGGCTTTCGATGGATGGGGTTATCCGTGCGTTTCGCTCGTTTTGTTCATGCCGGTGGCGTGTCGTTCGGGGTCGTCGAGGGTGAGGCGCTGTCGGGCGCCCAGGGTCTGACCATCGCCGAGATCGACAGCATCCCGTTCCAGAACGTCCGCTTCACCGGTCAGCGCTGGGCCCTGGCCGACGTCCGGCTGCTCGCGCCGATCTTCTCGAGCAAGGTGATCGGGGTCGGGCGCAACTACGCCGACCATGCGGCCGAGATGGGCAACGAGGTGCCCAAGGAGCCGCTGATCTTCATCAAGCCCTCGACCTCGGTGATCGGTCCCCACGACGCGATCCGGATCCCGCCGGTCACCCAGCAGGTGGAGCACGAGGCCGAGCTGGCCGTCGTCATCGGCGCGAGCGGCGCCCGGCGGGTGGACCGGGCCGGTGCCGAGAAGGCGATCTTCGGCTACACCGTCGGCAACGACGTCACCGCGCGGGACCTTCAGCGCAGCGACCCGCAGTGGACGCGGGCCAAGGGATTCGACTCGTTCTGCCCGCTCGGCCCGTGGATCGAGACCGAGCTGGACGTCAGCGACCTCGAGGTGCGGTGCGAGGTGGGTCGCAACCCCGAGGAGATGGAGGTACGCCAGCTCGGCCGTACCAAGGACATGGTGTTCGACGTGCCGACCCTGATCTCGTACGTGTCGCACGTGATGACGCTGCTGCCGGGTGACGTGATCCTCACCGGCACCCCGGCCGGGGTCAGCCCGATCGTGGCCGGGGAGACGGTGTCGGTCAGCGTGCAGGGAATCGGCGAACTGCGTAATCCGGTCGTGTCGCTCGACTGATGCCGTCGAGCATCAGGCGTACGCCGCAACCCGGGGTCGCCTGGCCAAGGCGGCGCTTCCTGCGCAGGTGGAGGTCGTGACGGTTGCCTGGGCGGGCCGGCGAGCCTGCCCGGGGCCATAGCTGATCGAGACCAACGCCGGATGGCGGCCGCCGCCCGGCTGCGGCGGATCGTGGACATGGTCGGGGCGAGGGGATCACTGACAGGGCGTCGAGGACGGCGTGGAGGCGTGCGGGCTGCGAATGCTTGCCCGGCGCGACCACGCTCACACGCTCAAGCCGTAGTCACGAGGTTACGGAAACGCCATGTGGTGCCCCGATTTGGTGGGCACCATGGGCTCGGGTAGAGTTCTCACTCGGTACGGCAAGCCGTACCAATGGGGTATGGGGTAATTGGCAGCCCGACTGATTCTGGTTCAGTTAGTCTAGGTTCGAGTCCTGGTACCCCAGCGCTACGGTCTCCCCGCGAGATCGGCGGCGCTGGACTTCTGATAGAGTTCAGCACCGTTGCTGGAGCGGGAAGACCGAGCAAGAGCAACAAAGGCAAGGCCTGGTCCCGTCGTCTAGCGGCCTAGGACGCCGCCCTCTCAAGGCGGTAGCGAGGGTTCGAATCCCTTCGGGACTACCAGCATCAACGGCTCGTGTCGCTGGACACGGGCCGTTTGTCTTGTGCGGGACACTGACAGTGTGACGGATCTTCGCGTACGCCGGGTCGACTTCGGCTATTTCGTCCGCCCGGCCTCCGAGACTCGGACCGGTTCGCCGCGGGTCGAACCCTGTCTGGGCTACCTGGTCGACCATCCCGGGGGCCTGCTGCTCGTCGACACCGGCATGGGCGCGCATCCCGAGGTCGACGCCCACTATCGGCCGCGGCGCATCCCCTTGGCGGACGCGCTCGGCGCCGTCGGGGTCGGACTCCCCGACATCCGGTACGTTGTGAACTGCCACCTGCACTTCGACCACAGCGGGGGCAACCCGTTGCTGCCCGGGCGGCCGATCTTCACGCAACGGGTGGAGCTCGACCTCGCGCGCCATGCGGAAGGCCACACGCTGCCGGAGCTGATCGACTCGCCCGGCACCTCGTACGCCGAACTCGACGGCGAGGCGGAGATCCTGCCGGGTGTGGTCATCGTGCCGACTCCCGGCCACACCGCCGGCCACCAATCCGTCGTCGTGCGGCGCGGTGACGGCACGGTGATCGTCGCGGGGCAGAGCCACGACCATGCGACGGCGTTCACCGGTGACGTCCTGGCGCACCGGGCGGCCGGGCAGGGGGTGGAGCCGCCGCTGCCGGTCGCTCCGGCGTGGATCGCACGGCTCCTGGAGTTCGACCCCGCCCGGGTCGTGTTCGCCCACGACAACGCGGTCTGGGAGCTCTGAGCGGCCCCCTACAGGCCGCTGAGGCGCTGTCCCGCCCGTACGACGGCCATGGCGTGCCGTTCGCCGGGACGGCGTCCGAGGCGTTCGATCGGCCCGCTTATCGAGATCGCCGCGATGACCCGGCCGGTACGGTCGCGGATCGGGGCCGAGACGCTCGCCACACCCGGCTCCCGCTCGGCCACGCTCTGCGCCCAGCCGCGCCGGCGGACCTCCGCCAGGGTGCGGCCCGTGAACTTGCAGCGTGGCAGCAGGGGCATCACGGCTTCCGGCGGTTCCCACGCCAGCAGGATCTGCGCCGCGGAACCGGCCACCATGGGCAGCACGGAGCCCACCGGGACGGTGTCGCGTAGTCCGCTGGCCCGCTCGGCCGCGGCCACGCAGATACGCTCGTCCGCACGGCGCAGGTAGAGCTGGGCGCTTTCGCCCGTCGCGTCGCGCAGTGCGGCCAGAAGCGGCTCCGCCGCGGTCAGCAAGACGTCGGGGGCCGCGTTCGCCAGCTCGCCGAGCCGCGGTCCGGGCCGCCAGCGTCCCTGGGTGTCCCGGACCAGCATCCGGTGGATCTCCAGGGCCTGGGCCAGCCGGTGCGCTGTGGCCCGCGGCAGCTTCGTGCGGTCGACGAGTTCGGCCAGGCTGGCGCCGTCGACACAGGCCGCGAGGATGACCACCGCCTTGTCGAGAACGCCGACACCGCTCATACTGTGTCCCACAAGCCGAAACATACCTCCCAGAATTTAGGATGTCCAGATGGTGGGAGTCACTCCGAAGCCGAGGACCCTGGCCGAGAAGGTCTGGGACGACCACGTGGTGCGTGCTGCCGAGGGTGAGCCTGATCTGCTCTACATCGACCTGCACCTGCTGCACGAGGTGACCAGCCCGCAGGCCTTCGACGGCCTGCGCCTGGCCGGGCGCAGGGTCCGGCGCACCGATCTCACGCTCGCGACCGAGGACCACAACACCCCGACGGGGTACGCGGACCCGGCGTTCAACACCCGCCGCGGCGACCTCCTCACGATCGCGGACACGACCTCGCGCACCCAGATCGAGACGCTGCGCAAGAACTGCGCCGAGTTCGGCGTGCAGATCCGCTCGCTCGGTCACGAGCAGCAGGGCATCGTGCACGTGATCGGCCCGCAGCTCGGCCTCACCCAGCCCGGCACGACCATCGTCTGCGGCGACTCGCACACCGCGACCCACGGCGCGTTCGGCGCCCTGGCCTTCGGCATCGGCACCAGCGAGGTCGAGCACGTGCTCGCCACCCAGACGCTGCCGCAGGCCAAGCCGAAGACGATGGCGGTCACGGTCGTCGGCGAGCTGCGTCCCGGCGTCACCGCGAAGGACCTGATCCTCGCGCTCATCACCCAGGTCGGCACCGGCGGCGGCAACGGCCACATCGTCGAGTACCGCGGCGAGGCCATCCGCAGGCTCTCCATGGAGGGCCGGATGACCATCTGCAACATGTCGATCGAGTGGGGCGCCAAGGCCGGCATGATCGCGCCCGACGAGACCACGTTCGCCTACCTGAAGGGCCGCGAGCACGCGCCGAAGGGTGCCGACTGGGACGCCGCGGTCGACTACTGGAAATCGCTCGTCACCGACGAGGACGCCGAGTTCGACACCGAGGTGATCCTGGACGCCTCGGCGATCAGCCCGTTCGTCACGTGGGGCACCAACCCCGGGCAGGGCGCCGCCCTCGACGGCAGGGTGCCGGACCCGGAGGAGTTCGTCGAAGAGGTGGAGCGCAACGCCGCCCGCCGGGCGCTGGAGTACATGGGCCTCGAGGCCGGCACTCCGCTCAAGGAGGTTCCGGTCGACGTGGTCTTCGTCGGCTCGTGCACCAACGGGCGCCTCGAGGACCTGCGCGCCGCCGCCGAGGTGATCCGCGGGCGCAAGGTGCACGAGGGCGTCCGGATGATGATCGTGCCGGGGTCGTACCAGGTCCGCGAGCAGGCCGAGCAGGAGGGGCTGCACAAGATCTTCCTGGACGCGGGCGCCGAGTGGCGCTTCGCCGGCTGCTCGATGTGCCTGGGCATGAACCCGGACACGCTCAGCCCGGGACAGCGGGCCGCCTCCACGTCCAACCGCAACTTCGAGGGCCGGCAGGGCCGGGGCGGGCGTACCCACCTGGTCTCGCCCGAGGTCGCCGCCGCCACCGCCGTGGCCGGCAAGCTGGCCGCCCCCGCCGACCTGTAGAGCCGAAGGAACCAGCCATGGACAAGTTCACCACCCACGCCGGCAAGGTCATGCCGCTGCGGCGCTCCGATGTGGACACCGACCAGATCATCCCGGCGGTCTACCTGAAGCGGGTCACCCGTACCGGCTTCGAGGACGGGCTCTTCAGCGCCTGGCGCGACGACCCGTCGTTCGTACTCAACAACCCGGCCCACGCCGGGGCCACGATCCTGGTCGCCGGCCCCAACTTCGGCACCGGCTCGTCGCGGCAGCACGCCGTCTGGGCCCTGCGGGACTGGGGTTTCAAGGTCGTCATCGCCGCCCGGTTCGGCGACATCTTCCGCGGCAACGCCCTCAAGGAGGGACTGCTGCCGGTGCAGCTCGACCAGAAAGCCGTCGAGGCGCTCTGGGACATGGCCGAGAGCGAGCCGGAGAAGCGGATCACGGTCGACCTCGGCGAGCGTCAGGTGCGCGTGGACGACGCTGCGTGGGGCTTCCCGATCGACGACTTCAGCCGCTGGCGCCTCATGGAGGGCCTCGACGACATCGGACTGACCCTGCGGAACGAGGCCGACATCACCTCGTACGAGCAAACCCGGCCGGCCTTCAAGCCGGTGGTGGTCTGAGGCCCGAAAACCCTGTCAGTGCAGGCTTTTTCGCCCCCGTCGGTCCCTCGACGGGGGCGAATTCGTTGCGACACAACGGTTTTTTTTCCGGCCAATGTTTGTGTCTGCTGGTCAGAGGGCATACGGTGCGCGCAGAATGGCTCGCATTGGGCCGATGATGCTTGTTGCGACGGTGCGAACCCGTGCGTGACCAAGCGTCAGTTCTCACGTTCGGGAGGAAAACCGTGAATAAGGCCGAGCTCATCGAGGCGCTCGCCGCCCGACTGGGGGACCGGAAAACGGCGACAGCGGCGCTGGACGCGGTCATCAGCGAGGTGCAGACCGCCGTCACCAAGGGCGACCGCGTTGCCATCACCGGTTTCGGTGTCTTCGAGAAGCGCGCGCGGAATGCGCGTACGGCTCGGAATCCGCGCACCGGCGAACCAGTCAAGGTGAAGAAGACGTCCGTCCCCGCTTTCAAGCCCGGCACGGGTTTCCGGGAGATGGTCGCGAGCGGCAAGGTGGCCAAGGTCGCCGCCGCCAAGAAGACCACCGCGGCGGCGAAGGCCACTGCCACCAAGGCCACCCCGGCCAAGGCGACCGCCACCAAGACGGCGGCGGCCAGGAAGACCACGGCGGCGAAGGCCACTCCGGCCAAGTCGACCGCCACCAAGACGGCCGCGGCCAAGACCACCGCTGCCAAGAAGACCACGGCCACCAAGGCGACGGCGACGAAGGCGACCGCCACCAAGGCCACCGCGGCGAAGTCCACCGCGGCGAAGAAGACGGCCGGCACGGCCAAGGCCACCCCGGCGGCCAAGTCGACGGCTACCAAGGCCACCGCGGCCAAGTCGACCGCCACGAAGTCGGCACCGGCCAAGAAGACGACCGCTGCCACGAAGGCGGCGCCGGCGAAGAAGACGGCCACCAAGTCGGCGGCCACCAAGTCGGCACCGGCCAAGAAGACGACCGCCCGCAAGACCACGGCGGCCGCCAAGGCCACGCCGGCCACCAAGGCCACCACGGCGCGCACCTCCGCGCCGCGCAAGACCCGCTGAAGCAACCGCTCAGCGGCACGCTGACGAGACGAAAGGCGTCCACCCGTCCGGTGGACGCCTTTCGCGTGTTCCGGCGCCACAGCGGCCGTTGAGCCTACGGTCCGCAGCATGGATCGCAGATTCCGCACACCCCGCCGCGAGCCGGGGCGCGATCCGGCCCGGCCGCGTGGCCTGGTGAGCCGGTCCCTGATCGCCGCCGCCGTCTTCGCCGCCGCGGTCGTACCCGGCTGGACGCTGGGCGACGCCGCCGAGCGCTGGACCGGATGGGGCGTGCTCGACTGGCTCGTCACCGGGGCGGTGTCCGCCGGCGCGGTCGTGCTGCTGGCGCCGCACGGCTCGTACCGCCGCCGCGACGCCGTCCTCGGCCTGGTGCCGATCTACGGCTGGTACCTGACCGCCGTACTGGCGTGGCGGGTCGCGCTGCTGCCGCTGCGCGACTGGGAACCACGGCAGGACGAGCTGTGGCGGGCCCGGTGGCTCACCGGCGACCTGATCGGCCTCTGGCGCGCGGATCCGCTGCCGCCGCCCCTGCCGCGCCGGACGGGCCGTGGCGCGGGCGTCAGATCCGGCTCAGCGCCACGAGCCGGTCGCCCGACCAGCTGAGCACCCAGCCGTCGCCCTTGGGGGTCTTGTACGGCTCCGGATCCTCCGCGCCGTCCAGGAGCGCCAGCAGGTCCGGGATCACCTTGCCCTGGCTGCAGATGGCCGTACGCTCGCCGTCGCGCAGCTCGACGATCCGCGCCGCCGCGACCTTGACCCGGGCCGGGATCTCCTCCGGGTCACCGGGTTCGGCGAAGGCCCCGTCCGTCACGATCGGCAGCCCGAGCGTGCGCGCGAGCGGCTCCAGCGTCTGACGGCAGCGCAGCGGGGTGGCGGCGATCAGCTGCCGCGGCGCGAAGAGGGCCGCCGCGACGCCGAGCGTCTCCGCCTGCGCCCGCCCCCGGTCGTCGATCGGCCGCAGCGCGTCGTGGCCCGCGAAATCCTTGCGTTTGCCCGCGTGCGCATGCCGGACCAGCACCGTCACGGCGGTCACCGGCGGCAGCCCGAGGACGTGCTCGACCAGCCGGCGATCGTCGGGATAGGTCAACCGGGCGAGGGCCTCCCGCGGCGGCAGCCACACCACGGCGTCGACCTCGGTGGGATCCTGCGGGTCCGCCGCCGGGCCGTCGCCGGCCCGCATCAGCCAGAAGTCGACCGTCTTGGGTACGCCGTCCGGCAACGTGTAGGCGACCTCGGGCAGCCGCAGCTGTGGCTCCGCGCGTACGCCGGTCTCCTCGAGCACCTCGCGCACCGCCGCGGCCAGGGAATGCTCGGAGCCGTCGAGCTTGCCCTTGGGCAGGCTCCAATCCGATCGGTACGGCCGGTGCACGAGGCAGAACTCGACCCCGTCGCCGGCCGGCCGCCAGAGCACCCCGCCGGCGGCGCGAACTGTCTGCGTCACCGCGTCAGACCGCCTTGCCGATGACCCGGCGCAGCAGGGCCTCCTGCAGGTGGATGTGGGGCTGGGCCGGGTTGGCCGGCCGCCGGTGCCAGGTGCCCTCGCCGTCGAGGTCCCAGCCCTCGCTCTCGTCGCTCATGGCCAATTCCAGCACACTGCGCAGGTCCTCCTGCGCGGACGGCAGTGTGACCCGCACCAGGGCCTCCACGCGCCGGTCGAGATTGCGGTGCATCAGGTCGGCCGAGCCGATCCAATACTCGGCGTCGTCGCCGGCGCCGAAGCGGAACACCCGGGAGTGCTCCAGGAACCGGCCGACGATCGAGCGGACCCGGATGTTGTCGGAATACCCCGGGACGCCCGGCCGCAGGGCGCACATGCCGCGGATGACCAGATCGACCTTCACGCCGTCCTGCGAGGCCCGGTACAGCGCGTCGCAGGTCTCCTCGTCCACGAGCGAGTTCACCTTGAACTGCACCAGACCCTCGCCACCCTCGCGGGCGATGCGGGCCTGCTCGTCGATCCGCTCGATCAGGCCCCTGCGCACCCCGTGCGGCGCGACCAGGAGCCGGCGGAACGCGGTCTGGCGGCTGTAGCCGGTGAGCACGTTGAACAGATCCGTGACGTCCGCGCCGATCTCCGGATCGGCCGTGAGCATGCCGAAGTCCTCGTACAGGCGGGCCGTCTTGGGGTGGTAGTTGCCCGTGCCGATGTGGCAGTAGCGCCGGATCTGGTTGCCCTCCTGGCGGACGACCAGAGCGGTCTTGCAGTGCGTCTTGAGGCCCACGAGCCCGTAGACCACGTGGCAGCCGGCCCGTTCCAGGGTCCGCGCCCAGCCGATGTTGGCCACCTCGTCGAAACGCGCCTTGACCTCGACGAGCACCACCACCTGCTTGCCCGCGGCGGCCGCGTCCACCAGCGCGTCGACGATCGGGGAGTCGCCGCTGGTGCGGTAGAGCGTTTGCTTGATGGCCAGCACGTGGGGATCGGCGGCCGCCTGCTCGATGAAACGCTGCACGCTCGTCGAGAACGAGTGGTACGGGTGGTGCACGAGGATGTCGCACTCGCGCAGCCGGTTGAAGACGCTGCGCGGCACCTCGCCGTCGGCCAGCTGCGGGTGGGTCGCCGGGACGAACGGGCGGTCCTTGAGGTCGTCGCGGTCGACCTCGCCGAACACCTGCCACAGTGCCGAGAGGTCGAGCAGGCCGGGCACCCGCAGCACGTCCTCGTCGTTCATGTCGAGCTCGCGGGCCAGCAGATCCAGGACGTGGTCGCTGATCGAGGCGGCGACCTCGAGACGGACGGGCGGGCCGAAGCGCCGCTGCGCCAGCTCGCGCTCGAGGGCCTGCAGCAGGTCCTCGTCCCGGTCCTCGTCGACCTCCACCTCCGCGTTGCGGGTGACCCGGAAAAGGTGCCACTCCAGGATCTTCATTCCGGAGAAGAGCTGATCCAGGTGTGCGGCGATGAGCTGCTCCACGGGCAGGAAGCGCACCCCGCGGCTGTCGTTCTGCACCGTCACGAAGCGCGAGACGTTGTTGGGCACCTTGATGCGCGCGAACAGCTCGCCGCTGCTGTCCTCGGGGTCGCGCAGCACCACGGCCAGGTTCAGCGAGCGGCTGGAGATGTACGGGAACGGGTGCGCCGGGTCCACGGCCAGCGGGGTGAGCACCGGGAAGACCTGCTCGCGGAAGAAGGTGCGCAGCCGCTCGCGCTCCGGCGCGTCGAGCTCGGCCCAGCTGACCAGCTCGATGCCCTCGGCCTGCAGCTTGGGGCGTACCTCCTCGGCGAAGCAGGCGGCGTGCCGGGTGACCAGGTCCGCGGCGCGCTCGTTGATCATCTCCAGCTGGTTGCGCAGCGAGCTGCGGTCGCCGCCGCGCATCGGCAGGCCCGCCTTGAGGCGCCGCTTCAGCCCGGCCACCCGGACCATGTAGAACTCGTCCAAGTTGCTCGCGAAGATCGCCAGGAACTTGGCGCGCTCCAGCAGCGGCGTCTCGGGGTCCTCGGCGAGGGCCAGCACCCGGGCGTTGAAGTCGAGCCAGGACAGCTCGCGGTTCAGGAAGCGGTCGTCGGGCAGCTCGTCGCGCTCGGCCGGGGAATCGGCAGGGCGCGGGGCAGCGGTCGTCACGGCAGGCTCCGTCGGCTCGATGGCGGTCGGCTCGGAATCAGCCACCCCCGCGGCCCCGGACGCGCCGCGCGGGAGGAACTTTCCGTCCGGGCCGCGCCGGCGAGTCGTCGTCGCGGGCACGGTGGACTCGGGTGTCCGGGGTGGGCTGGTCACCACTCCATCATTGCCCGTCCGGGGTTAACGGGAAATGAACAAAGCTCAGGAGATTCCGGGAACTCCGATCTTGATCACACCGTCGTCCGGCCCCACCTCGACGGTGACCCGCTGGCCCAGCCGGAGCAGGCGCAGCCCGGAGGCGTCGAAGGCCGCGGCCGGGTACGGCATCTCGCTGCCGTCGTCGAGCAGCAGCGTGCCCGTGCGCGTCTGGGGATCGAACGTGGCGATCGTGCCCTGCATGAGGTGCACGCTACCGGGACGGGCCGGCCGGCACGCACCCTGTCACCAGGCCGAGGTGTCGCAGCAGCGCGCAGGTGTGCTGGCCCGCGCCCAACTCCAGGACGGTCCGCAGGTCGGCGGCGGTGTCCACGTCCTGGCGCAGCCCGGGCCAGTCGCCGGTGAGCGGCTCGGCGCCGGACGCGGCATGGGCGGTGGCCGAGCCGACGCCGAAGCGCGGGTCCAGGGCCGTGCCGGGGCCGGCCGTCAACAGCACCGTGCCGGTGCCGGCGGCGTCCGCGACGAAGCTGCGCCCGCCGCCCGCGCTCAACAAGGCGCTGCCCAGCTCGTACGGCCGCAGTGCCGGCAGGTCCCCGGCCAGAACCGCCCGCCGGCGCCCGGTGCCCACCGCCACGTCCGCGCCGAAGCGCATCGCCTCGTTGAGCCCGGCCGCCGGGCTGTCGGGCACCACCCGCGCTCCCAGGGCGAGCACCGCGGCGGCGGCCGCCGGGTCGTCGGTGACGACCAGCACCTCGCCGACCTGCTCGCACCCGCCCACCGCCGCGACGGTGTCCCGCAGCATGGCCAGCGCCAGCGCCTCGTGCCAGGCGTCGGGCACGGCGCCGCGCAGCCGGCTCTTGGCCGCGCTGAGACGCTTGACGGGAACGACCGCCGTCCAGTCCGCACCTGACACGCCGACAATCCTGCCACCGGCGCGCCGGGACGCGTCCGCCACCGGGACGCCGCGCCGCCACCCCCAGCGACCATGGTGCCGTCCTGACCATCGGGACCCCGTGCGGCCGCTCCCGCGCTCGACGTGCGGCGCCGCCGGACCGGGCCGGACCCGGCCTGGCTCCGGCGACCACGAGCAGGCATGATTTCGATCCAGGGTGTGGGGGACGGAGGAGAGACCGTGGGGCAGCGCAGGCTCGGGTTCTGGCGGCGGCTGGCGGTGGTGCTGGTCCTGCCGACCCTCAAGGTCTGGACGAAGCGTCGCTGGTACGGCCTGGAGAACATGCCGCCGGGCGGTGGCGTGATCATCACCCCGAACCACATGTCGCAGTTCGACCCGCTGCTGGTGGCGCACGTCATCTACGCCGCGGGGCGGTGGCCCCGCTTCCTGGCCAAGGCGAGCATCTGGAAGGTGCCCTTCGTCGGGTTCATGCTGCGCAAGACCCGGCAGATCCCGGTGGAACGCGGCAGTGTGGAGGCCGTGAAGTCCCTGGACAGCCTCGTCGAGGCCCTCCGCGAGGGCGGCGTCGTGGTGATCTACCCGGAGGGCACGACGACCCGCGATCCGGAATTGTGGCCGATGCGCGGCAAGACCGGCGCCGCGCGGCTCGCGCTGCTGACCGGTGCCCCGGTCGTGCCGATGGCCACCTGGGGGTCGCAGCAGGTGCACGACGTACGGACCAAGAAGATCTCGCTGAAGCCACGCCGGCCGGTGAGCGTCAGCGTCGGCAAACCGGTCGACCTGAGCCACTGGAAGGGCGAGGCGCCGACCAAGGCGGTGCTCGAGCAGATGACCGAGGCGATCCAGCTGGCCACCCGTGACCTGCTCGCGGAGCTGCGCCAGGAAGCGCCGCCACCGGAGCTCTACGCGCCCGCGCGCCGGGTCACCGGTCCGACGGAGCGGTCGGCATGAGGCGCTCCGCGGTGCTGGGCGCCGGCGCCTGGGGCACGGCCGTCGCCAAGGTCCTGGCCGACGCCGGCTCCGAGGTGACCATCTGGGCGCGGCGCGAGTCCGTCGCCGCCGCCATCCGCGAATACCGGATCAACGAGGTGTCGCTGCCCGGCGTCAAGCTGCCGGAGCGCGTGACCGCCACCAGCGACCTCGCGGCCGCGCTCGAGGGCGCCGAATTCGTCTTCCTGGCGGTGCCGTCGCAGACCCTGCGCGGCAACCTCGCCGACTGGGCCGGTCATCTGCCGCCCGACGCGACGCTCGTGTCGCTGATGAAGGGGATCGAGCTCGGCACCACCAAGCGGATGAGCGAGGTCATCATCGAGACCGCGCGGGTCGAGCCGGAGCGCGTCGTGGTGGTCTCGGGACCCAACCTCGCCCCGGAGATCGCCGCGGAGCAGCCGGCCGCGACGGTGGTGGCCGGCATCGACCCGGGCCGTACCCAGCTCGTGCAGCAGGCCATCGCGCTGCCGTACGTGCGGCCGTACACCAGCGACGACGTCATCGGGTGCGAGCTGGGCGGGGCGGTCAAGAACGTCATCGCGCTGGCGTACGGCATGGCGAGCGCGATGGGCATGGGCGACAACACGAAGGCCTCGCTGATCACCCGCGGGCTGGCCGAGACGGCGCGGCTGGGCGTGGCGCTGGGCGCCGACCCGATGACCTTCGCCGGGCTCGCCGGGCTGGGCGACCTCGTCGCCACCTGCTCGTCGCCCTTGTCGCGGAACCGGACGTTCGGCGAGCACCTCGGCCGCGGCGAGTCGCTGGAGGCGGCGCAGGCGTCGACGAAGCAGACCGCCGAGGGCGTGAAGAGCTGCCTGGCGATCCGCGACCTGGCCCGCGCGCACGGCGTCGAGATGCCCATCACCGAACAGGTCGAGCGGGTCTGTCACGAGGGCGTGGATCCCCGGGTGGCGGTGAAGCTGCTCATGGGCCGCGAGATGAAGCCCGAATGACCGGGAAGGGCGACGGCACGCGGGTCGTGCATGCCGGGCTGCCGGCCCCGGTGCCCGGCCAGCCGTTCCTACCCGGTCCCGTGCTCGCGGCGCCGTACCACCTCGACCCCGTCGACGGCCCGGCGGAGAACGGGTACGGGCGGCCCGACAACCCGACCCGGCGCGCGCTCGAGGCCGCGATCGGTGAGCTGGAGGGCGGCACCGTCCGCGCCTTCGCCAGCGGGCAGGCGGCCATCACGGCGCTGCTGCTGTCGGTGCTGCGCTCCGGGGACACGGTGGCGGTGCCGTCCGACGGCTACTTCACCGTCCGCGCCTTCGCCGAGGGCGCGCTGCGCGACCTGGGCGTCAAGACGGTGCTGGTGCCGACCGCGGGGCCGTACCCGTCGTTCGAGGGCGTACGCCTGGTGCTGCTGGAGACCCCGGCCAACCCGGGCCTGGACGTCTGCGACGTGCGTGCCGTGTCGGCCGCGGCGCACGCGGCCGGGGCCCTCGTGGCGGTGGACAACACGACGGCGACGCCGCTGGGCCAGCGCCCGCTCGAGCTCGGCGCCGACCTGGTCGTCGCCTCGGGCACCAAGGCGCTCACCGGCCACTCCGACGTTCTGCTCGGCTACGTGGCGACCCAGGACGAGGCACTGATCGAACGGGTGACCACCTGGCGGGCGCAGACCGGCGGCATCCCGGGCGGCTTCGACTGCTGGCTGGCGCACCGGTCGCTGGCCACGCTCGACCTGCGACTGGCCCGGCAGAGCGCCAATGCTGCCGCCGTCGCCGAGCTGCTCTCCGGCCGCGCGGACGTGACCGGGCTGCGGTGGCCGGGGCTCGCCTCGGACGCGTCGTACGAGGTCGCGCGCAGCCAGATGCGGCGGATCCCCGGCATCGTCTCGTTCGACCTGGGCAGCGCCGAGCGGGTGGCGCGCTTCCTGACGACCTCGGAGCTGGTGTTCGCCGCCACGTCGTTCGGCGGCCTGCACACCACGGCGGACCGGCGCGCGCAGTGGGGCGACGACACCCCGCCGGGATTCGTCCGGCTCTCCTGCGGCATCGAGGACACGGCGGACGTCATCGCCGATCTCACGGCCGCCCTCGACGGCGCCTGATCTACGGTTCTCCGCATGGAGTGGAGCAGTTTCAGCGGAGCCGAGGTCACCGCGCTGGCGCAGGGCGAGAGCTTCTTCGCCGCTCCTGGGGAACGGGAGTGTCCCGCTTGCGGTCGGCGCAGTGTGCGGGCGTACGTGAATGCTCCGGAGAACGCCCGCCGGCCCACCCTGGTGAGTTACGTCTGGTGTTCGGCCTGTCATCGGTTCGTCGGCACGCGCGCGAAGCACCCGGACGGCCTGGTGTTCTCGGATCCGCTGGCCGCGCTCGGCGCGGGTGAGCGGCGGGAGCTGGAGCGCAGCCTGATCGGCTTCCTCGCGCACCTCGACCGGTTGTGGGACGAGGGCGTGCTGCCACAGACCTTCGCGGCTGCCTAAGCCGCCTCGAGGCGCCTGCCGCAGGCGGCGAGATCGGCCGCCAGCGCGGTGTCCCCGTCGGTTTCACACTGGGCGCGCATCCGGTCGAGGACTCCGGACCACATCGTGCGGACCGCGTCCTCCGGCGGCCGGTCCTCGTGGGCGACGTCGAGCAGGAAGTGGGCCTCGAGGCCGAGGCGGACCGCGGCGTCGGGGTCGCCGGGCATCACGCGGACGGCGGCGTCGGCGGCGGCCAGGCCCGCCTCGGTCAGAAGCGGGGGAGGCACCCGGAACGCCGGCACGCACAGCGGTCCGACCGGCTCGCCCAGCAGCAGGGCCGCCAGCTGCGGATCGCCGGTCGTGGCCACCGCATCCGCGACGGGCAGCAGGAGCCCCGGGCTGTCCCCGGCCAGCCGTTCGGCCACGAGGGTCGGCGACGGCTCGGCGCCGAGCCACTGCAGCGTGCCCTCGGCGTTGCCGGCCTCGTCCGGGCGGTCCAGGGCGTGGAGCAGCTCGCGTTCCACGCTGAGGGCGCGCACCATCGCGCTGTGCAGGGCGCCGTCCGGCGTGATCCCGCCCGCGCGGATGCCGTCGACGCACAGGGTCAGCCCGGTCTGGGCGGCGGTCAGCCCGATGGTCGGATCCCCGTACGCGCCGAGCGCGTCGGCACTGAGCATCAGCACCCGGCTGAGGCTCACGTAGTCGTCGTCGAACCGGTCGAGGGCGGCCCGGCGCACGAAGCCGATGATGGCCGCCTGCACGTCGGTGACCGCCGTGGCGCCCGCCCCGGCCAGGGCGTGGGCCATGCCGCGCCGCGCGCGTACGTCCGCGACCAGGGCGTCCGCTGACAGTTCCCGGTACACCGCGAGCGCCTCGGTCAGCACGGTGATCGCCTCGGTGAAACGGCGAGCCGTGATGTACGCACCGCCCAGGCTGTACAGCACGCTTCCCAGGCCCTGCGGCACATTGCGGGCCGGTTCCACGGCTGCCTCGAGGTGGTCGATCGCCTCCTCGAGCCGGCCCTGCTCGTACGCCCGCTGTCCCCGGTCCAGCAGGACGCCGGCCCGCTCGGCGGCCGCGTCGAGGTCGCTTGTGTCCGTCGTCATGGTTGCCACCCTAGCGGGCAGCCTCTATGGTTCATTACATGAGTAGCGAACCACAGAGATAGGGAGGCTCGGCGTGTTCGACGACCGGAGCCCCATCTACCTGCAGATCGCCGAAGGCATCAAGAACGACATCCTGAGTGGGGCACTCGAGGAGGACGGCCAGGTCATGTCCACGAATCAGTACGCGGCCTTCTACCGCATCAACCCGGCCACGGCCGCCAAGGGCTTCGCCCAGCTCGTCGACGACGGTGTGCTCTACAAGAAGCGTGGCATCGGCATGTTCGTCAGCCCGGACGCCCGCCAGAAGCTGCGCGACGAGCGGCGCAAGCGGTTCTTCGCCGAGGTCGTCGACCCGATGCTGGCCGAGGCGCGGATGATCGGCGTCTCGATCGAGGAGATCAAGAAGCACATCGACGGAGGGCCCCGATGATCCCCACCGTCTCGGTGCGCGACCTGACGGTCCGATACGGAGCCACGACGGCCGTCTCGGGCCTCACCGTGGAGCTGCCCCCGGGCAAGATCTACGGCCTGCTCGGGCGCAACGGCTCCGGCAAGACCAGCCTGCTCAGCGTGCTCGCGGCGTATCGGAAGGCCGACGGCGGCACGGTGCGCGTCGACGGCGAGGACCCCTTCGAGAACCCCCGGACCATGCGGGACACCGTCTTCATCCGAGACACCCTCGACGTGCCCGAGGGTGACCGGATCGGCAGGATCCTCGACTTCCACGCCCGCCTGCGGCCTCGGTGGGACGCCGGCTACGCAGCCCACCTGCTCGACGTGTTCGGCCTGGACCGCCGCACCAGGGCGTCCGCGCTGTCGCGGGGGCAGCGGTCGAGCCTCGGCGTCGTCCTCGGCCTCGCCTGCCGCGCCCCGCTGACCCTGCTGGACGAGGTCTATCTGGGCATGGACGCCGCAGCGCGCAGCGCGTTCTACCGCGAGCTGCTCGACGACTACCTTGCCCACCCGCGCACGATCGTCCTCTCCACCCACCTCATCCAGGAGGTCGCCGACCTCTTCGAGGAGGTGGTCATCATCGACCGTGGGCGGCTGGTGGTCCAGGAGGACACCGACACCTTCCGGTCCCGCGGCGTCGCGGTGACCGGTCCGGCCGAGGCGGTGGAGACGTTCGTCTCCGGGCGTACGGTGCTCGGCACCCAGAGCCTCGGCAGCGTCCGCCAGGCGACCCTCTACGGAGGGCTGGGCGACGAAGAGGAGAAGCGGGCCGAGCAGGCCGGCCTCAGCATCGCCCCGGTCGGCATCCAGGACCTCTTCGTCCACCTCACCTCGGAGGCAGCCCGATGAACACCCGTACGGTCCTCGGCAGCCTTCTGCGGAGATACAGGCCGGTCTTCCTGTGGACCAGCGCCACATTGCTCGTCGGCGTGGGAATCGGCGACGCCGTGCTCGGCACCGTCGCGGACCCGGCCTTCAGCCTGTGGATGTTCGTGGCCGGCTCGGCGGTCAAGTACTGGCTGGGCGTGCTGGGCGTGATGCTGGTCGTGAGCCACTTGCGCCACTTCGCGGCGGCCGGTGTCACCCGCCGTGCGCTGATCGTCGGCGGCTCGGTCTTCGGCGTGCTGGTGTGTCTCGGGGTGGGAGTGCTGGTGCCGCTGGGCCACGGGCTGGAGAACGCGGCGGTGGGTGCGGTGTCCGCCGGCTATCCGGCCTGGTCACCGGCCGTGGCCCTGAGCGAGTTCGGCCATCTCGTGCCGACGTGCCTGGCGTTCTTCGTCTCCGGAGCGGCCGCGGCGGCGGGGTTCTACCGGTTCGGGGCCGGGGGTGGGTTGCTGGTGGTGCTTCCGGCTGTGCTGCCGGGGATCGTCTCGGAGGAGTTGCTGGGGCTCGGGGGGAGCGGCGAGGTGCTTACCCGTGACCTGCCGTATGCGGCGGCGGTGGTTGTTTCGCTGGCCGTGACCGGGCTCGGTGGGCTGCTCTATCAGCGGCAGATGCGTGATGTGGCTGTCCGGCGGGCGGTGAGTCGCTGAGGGCGATGGCGTCGGGCTGGTGCAGCCCGACGGCAACGGGGCTCGGCTGCCACGGGGGCAGCCGAGCTTGCCGTCCTGCGAGCCTGCCGCCGGCATGCGGGGGTTGGCGTCGGTCGGCGGGCCGGCAGGTCATGCCGGCACGGGGTCGCGCCAAACGACGCCTCGGCGCTCGTACGCCAGGAGTCGTTCCACGGTCCGGGCGGCGTGCGCGCCGATCTCGCGCTCCGCGAGGTACAGGCCGACGTCGAGTCCGGACGTGACCCCGCCGCCCGTGACGAGGTCGCCGTCGTCGACGACGCGGGCGTCGATCGCGCGTACCCCGGCCGCCGCCAGGGCGGGCATGCCGTCGTGATGGGTCACCGCGGCGCGGCCGGTGATCAGGCCCGCCATCGCGAGGATCAGCGCGCCGCCGCAGACCGTGGCCACCTTGACCGTGGGATCGGCCAGGGCCGCCGCGACGAGCCCGGGCAGGGGAGTCCGCAAGGTCGCCGCCAGCCGGCCGGTGATCTCCTCCTCCGAGGAGCCCGCGGCGCCGGGGACGAGCAACCAATCCGTGGGCGCGACGGGTGCTACGGCGCTCAGGGACACGCCCGCCATGCCACTGGGCACGCTCCACGAGCCGTCCGCGGGCGCGGTGCGCGGGCCGTCCGCGGAGACCAGTTCCACCGAGGCGCCGGCGGCGCGCAGGACCTCGAGCGGGGCGATCACGTCGAGGGGGTCGAAGCCGTCGAAGAGGACGATCTGTATGTGCATGCGGGCAACGCTAGGCAGCCGGGCGCGCGGTGAGGAGGGGCGGAAATGCCACGACCCACCGGATTTCCGCCGGTGAAGCCACCGTGTGCGGCGGCGAAGTCGTGGAGCCACAGGCGTTGTGCCTCATTGCCCGGGACCGGCAGGCCGCGTGCCGCCTCCACCATCCCCAGCGCTCGCTCCGGGCGGACGCCCAGCATCACCAACGTCACGCCCGCGAGCAGGGTCGAGCGGCCGATGCCCGCGAAGCACTGCGCCACCACGAAGCGGCCTGCGCGGACGTGGGCGGCGAGGCGTACCCCCAGGGCCACGACGTCTTCGGGCACGCCGCGGTCGGGGATCGGACAGGCCACGTGCTGGATGCCCGCGGCGGCCGCTGCTCGGGCGGCGCCGGTGAGGCCGAGGCGTCGCTCCTCGCCGGGCATCAGGGCCGAGACGATCACGTCCACGCCGGCGGTTGCCAGGCCGGCCATCTCGGCGGCCAGGAGGTTGCCGCCGCGGGGGTGTCCCATGGTTGCCAAACGTCCCGGACCGTGCCAGGCGATCACGTGCAGTGTCGGTCTCATCGACTCCGCGTCCTCATCCGCCGTCCCGGCGCCCGCCGTATCCGGAAAGTGGTCTACGCAGAGTAGGGTCACCCCCGGCATGCCCGCAGCCCGCGCGGCAGGCAGCGTAGCGACGTCCGGCAACGAGAGGCCCTTTCCATGACGACCCCTCGCAAAACCCGCGTGGCGATCGTGTTCGGTGGGCGGAGCACCGAGCACGCCATCTCGTGCGTGAGCGCGGGCAGCATCCTGGCCGCCCTCGACCCCGACGAGTACGAGGTCGTGCCCGTCGGGATCACCCGCGAAGGCGCCTGGGTGCTCGCCGGCGACGACCCGGCGCACCTCGCCATCGAGGGCAGCCGGCTGCCGGAGATCACCGCCGAGTCGGGCCGGGCCGTCGTGCTGCCCGCCGACCCCACGTCCTCCGGGCTGATGGTCGTCGACCCGGCCGACGGGGTCGGAGTGCTGTCCGGCGTGGACGTCGTATTCCCCGCGCTGCACGGCGCGTACGGCGAGGACGGCACCATCCAGGGCATGCTCGAGATGGCCGGCATCCCGTACGTGGGCGCGAACGTCTTCGCCTCGGCGGCCGGCATGGACAAGGAGTTCACCAAGAAGCTCGCCGCCGCCGAGGGCATCCCCGTCGGGCCGTACGCGGTGCTGCGGGCCGGCTGCTCACTGTCCGAGGCCGACAAGGAGCGGCTCGGGCTTCCGGTCTTCGTCAAGCCCTCGCGGGCCGGATCCTCGTACGGGATCAGCAAGGTCACCGACTGGTCCCGGCTCGACGAGGCGGTGGCCAAGGCCCGCCAGGTCGACCCGAAGGTGCTGGTCGAGGCGGCCATCGTCGGGCGCGAGATCGAGTGCGGGGTGCTCGAGGGCGAGGCGGGCGGCGCGCCCGAGGCCTCCCTGCTCGCCGAGATCATGGTCAGCACGACGGGCGACGAGTTCTACGACTTCGACGCGAAGTACCTGGGGGACGGCACGCCGTACCAAATCCCCGCGGACCTCAAGCCGGACGTCGCGCGCCAGGTGCAGGAGTACGCGTGCCGCACGTTCACGGCGCTCGACTGCGCCGGGCTCGCCCGCGTCGACTTCTTCGTCACGGCCGACGACGAGGTGCTGCTCAACGAGATCAACACGATGCCGGGGTTCACGCCGACGTCGATGTTCCCGCAGATGTGGGCCGCGACCGGGCTGGACTACCCCAAGGTCGTCGACCGCCTGATCCGCACGGCACTCCGCCGCGGCACCGGCCTGCACTAGCCGGGCGGCGCCAGCCGGACGAAGCCGGCCGGACGAAGCCGGCCGGGCGGCGTCAGACGCAGCCGCTGGGGACGCCTTTGCTGATCGACTTGTCGGTCTCGACCACCACGTCCGAGAACTCGTTCGCCCACTGTGCCGACTGCTCGTACTGCTTCGGCACCGTCACCCGCACCGGAACCTCGCGGTCCATCGTGGTGAATACCGTGGCGGCCGGCTGCTGATCGGCGTACCAGCAGACCCGGTTCATGTTCAGCAGCTCGGAATCCATCGGTACGCAGCCCGAGCCGGTCTCGCCGAGGGACTTGCAGGTCTGCGGCTGGGTCACGCCGCAGGCCACCGTGATGGGCGGCTCGCCGTACGCGGCGTTCTGCTCCGGCCCCGCGCTGACCTTCCGCGCCGGCAGGTCGCGCACCTTGACCGGCAGCTGCGACGTCACCGCGAGGCATACCTGGGCCGGCCCCGCGGCGAGCTTCGGCGCGGCCATCTGCACCGGGGTTGCCGGCACCGCCGCGGGCTGGGTGGCCGTGGCCGACGCGGCGGGTTTCGCCTCGCCTCCGGGGAGCACCTGGAAGAAGATCATCAGTCCGACGAGGAGGGCCACCGGCACCGCCACGACGGTCGCCCAGAGGGCGGCACTGCGGACGGCGGGGTCCTTCGCGGGGGGCTGCTGTTCGGTCCGGGTCTCCACGTCCACCATGTCAGAGATTTACCACGGAGCAGGTCACGGTACGCGTGATGCCCGGGACGTACTGGATTCTGCTCACAATCATCCGACCGAGTTCATCGACGCTGTGGCCCTCGGCGAGCACCACCACGTCGTAGGGGCCGGTGACCGCGTCGACGCGTACGACTCCCTGAATTTTGTCGATTGCGGCGGCCACGTCACGGGCCTTTCCGACCTCCGTCTGGATGAGGATGTATGCCTGGACCACGATCCGACTCCTATCCGCCGCCGCCGGCGACCCGAACGTGAAACTACAGTACGGAGCGCGGTCCTCGCGGCACGCATCGCTGGCTCCTGCCCGGCGGGCTTCAACATAACGGTGTGGCCAGGGCGGGCGCACCGCGACGGGGAAATCGAGGGAACGGTGGACGTGAGCATCGCGGAGACGGGGGAGTTCGGGCTGATCGCCCGGATCGTCGCGCGGCTCGGCGACGGCCCGGCGAGCCTGCTCGGGCCGGGCGACGACGCCGCGCTGGTGGCCGCGCCGGACGGCCGGACGGTGGCGTCGACGGACGTCCTGGTCGAGGGCCGGCACTTCCGGCGGGACTGGTCGAGCGCGGCCGATGTGGGCCACCGCGCGGCCGCCGCGAACCTGGCCGACATCGCGGCCATGGGCGCCACGCCGACGGCACTTCTGGTGGCTCTGTGCGTACCCATCGATCTGGATGTGTCCTGGGCCGAGGAGCTCGCCGGGGGACTCTCCGCGGAAGCCGGCCTGACCGGCGCGAGCGTCGTAGGCGGGGACATGTCGTCGAGCCCGACGCTGACCATCGCGGTGACGGCGCTGGGTGATCTCGGCGGCCGGGATCCGGTGCTGCGAAGCGGGGCTCAGCCGGGCGACATCGTCGCGCTGGCCGGCCGTACGGGCTACGCCGCGGCGGGATACACGGTGCTGTCGCGGGGCTTCCGGACGCCGAAGGTGCTCGTCGAGGCGTACCGGCGGCCGTCGGTGCCGTACGCGCAGGGCGTGTCCGCGGCCGAGCTCGGTGCGACGTCGATGATCGACGTGTCGGACGGGCTGCTGCAGGACCTGGGTCACGTGGCGACGGCCAGCGTGGTCGGCATCGACATCCGCCGCGAGGCGTTCGAGGTGCCGGACCAGATGCGCGACGCGGCTTCGGCGCTGGGCGTGGACCCGTACATCTGGCTCCTGGCCGGTGGGGACGATCACGCCCTCGCGGCGACCTTCCCGCCGGGGGTGACGCTGCCGCCGGAATGGCGGGTCATCGGCAGCGTGCACGAGGGTACGGGCGTGACGGTCGACCGCAAGCCGTGGCAGGGCGGGACGGGCTGGGACCACTTCCGCTGATGCGCCCGTGCCGGCGGCGCGGGTTAGCGTTGCCCCGTGGAGCAGATCATCATCCGTGAGACCCCGTTCGACGACCCCGCCGTGCGGCGGCTCATCGGTCTCGCCATGGCCGAGCTGAGCAGCAGGTACGGCGGCTCCGGCGACGACACCCCGGTGGCCGCGTCGGACTTCGCCCCGCCGAAGGGCGCGTTCTTCGTGGCGGAGGACCCGACCGGCCGGCTCGTCGGCTGCGCGGGCTGGCGGGCGCACGGCGACGACGCCGAGCTCAAGCGCATGTTCACGATCGAGGCGGCGCGGGGCAGGGGCGTGGCCCGCCGCGTGCTGGCCGCCATCGAGAACTCGGCGCGTGAGCGCGGATGCAAGAGGGTGATCCTGGAGACGGGCGACAAGCAGCCCGAGGCGATCGCGCTCTACGAGAAGTGCGGGTACGAGCGGATCGAGGACTTCGGCTACTACAAGGGCCAGCCCGGGGTGCTGTCCTACGCACGCGTGCTCTGAGGGAAGTCGCCCGGGCTGTGCGCGAAGGCACCCGGGCTGGGACCGGACCCGCCCGGGCGCTGCTCGGAACGTGGGTACACGCGTAGCCGCCGGGTCACGGGGACCCGGCGGCTACGGGAAGTGCTGCGGTCGGCCGGACCCGCGGGCCCGGCGCACCGGTATCAGGCGCGGACGACCTTGCCGGCCTTGATGCACGAGGTGCAGACCTTGAGCTTCTTGGTGTTGCCGCCACCGGCCGGAGTGCGCACCGACTGGATGTTCGGATTCCAGCGGCGGTTGGTCCGCCGGTGCGAGTGGGACACGTTGTGGCCGAAGCCCGGTCCCTTGCCACAGACGTCGCACACGCTAGCCACGGGGTACTCCTGGGATTGATACGCCGGACGGGACTGACCGAAGCCCGGCTGCGAACTGAGGGTGCCCCGAACAGACTGCGCCCGGGCAACCTGGCCAGGTTACCCGATGGCCGCCCCGGACAGCCAATCGCCCCCATGTGCTGCGCCGATTGTCGGTGGTGGTTAGTACGCTTTTCGCGTGCTGGAGACCCTGGACGCGGCCGCGGTACGCCGATGGTGCGGCGCCGGGCTTGCCGCGCTGCGGGCGCACCAGCACGAGATCGACGAGCTGAACGTCTACCCGGTGCCCGACGGGGACACCGGCACCAACCTGGTCCTCACACTGACGTCGGCCCACGAGGCGCTGCAGGAGGAGGGCGCCGGATCCGATGGCGAGGCGGCGCCGACACCTCTGGGACAGGTGATGCGGCGGATGGCTCGCGGGGCGTTGCTCGGCGCCCGGGGCAACTCCGGAGTGATCGTCTCCCAGATCCTGCGCGGCATGGCGGACGCGTTCGCCACCACGGTCTCCGTGCGCGGCGTCGAGCTCGCCAAGGCGCTGCGCAGGGCGAGCGAGGCCGCGTATTCCGCGGTGGCCCGGCCGGTCGAGGGCACCGTGCTGTCCGTGGCGGCGGCCGCGGCCGAGGGCGCCGGCAGGCTCAGGTCCGACGATCTGGTGGCGGTCGCCCGGGAGGCGGCCCGCTCGGCGGCGGAGGCGCTGGCCCGTACCCCGCAGCAGCTGCCGGTCCTGGCTCGGGCCGGCGTGGTGGACGCGGGTGGCCGGGGTCTGGTCGTGCTGCTCGACGCCCTGGTCGAGGCACTGAGCACGACCACGCCGGAGGCGGACGCGGGGCCCGCACCGGAAACGGACATCAGCCCGGCGGGCGACTTCGGCTACGAGGTGCAATACCTGCTCGACGCCGAGGTGGATGCCGTGGACGTCCTGCGGGGCACCCTCGACGGGCTGGGTGATTCCCTCGTCGTCGTGGGGACGGGGGAGGGGCGGCGGCAGACCTGGAACGTGCACGTCCATGTCGGCGTCCACCACATCGGGGCCGCCGTCGAGGCCGGGGTCGTCGCCGGGCGGCCGTACCGGATCTCGGTGAGCCGGCTCGAGGAGCGCGTCCATGATCATGCGGCCCATGCCCATGCCCATGCCGACCGCACCGCGAGCCCTCCGGAGGGCGCTGCGGCGGGCCGCGAAGCCGCCGACCGGGGTGCGGTGGTCGTGGCCGCCGGGGACGGGCTGACCTCGCTGTTCGCCGACGAGGGCGCGGTCGTGGTGGGCCGCAACCCGTCCATCGCCGAGATGCTGGCGGCCATCGGCCAGACGGGTGCGGGCCGCGTCGTGCTGCTGCCGAACGATGCCAACACCCACGCCGTCGCGGTCTCGGCGGCACGGGAGGCGGTCGCGATGGGCGTACGGGTCAGCGTGGTGCCCACCCGCTCGCCGGTGCAGGCCCTCGCCGCGCTGGCCGTGCGGGATTCGCAGCGCCGGTTCGACGACGACGTGATCGCGATGGCGGAGGCCGCCGGCGCCTGTCGCTACGGCGAGGTCACCACGGCGGCCCGGGAGGCGCTGACCGTCGCGGGCCGCTGCCACCCGGGTGACCTGCTCGGCCTGGTCGACGGCGAGGTCCACGTGATCGTCCCGGCCACCGCCGACGGCCCGGAGGCGGCGTTGACCGAGGTGTGTCGCCGCCTGCTCGACCGGATGCTCGGCGGCGGTGGCGAGCTCGTCAGTCTCGTGCTCGGCGCCGACGCGCCGGCCGTCCTCGAGGAGGTGCTCCGGGGGCACCTCGCCCAGGCGTGGCCTTTCGTCGAGGTGCAGTGCTATGCGGGCGGCCAGCCCCGCTACCACCTCCTGGTTGGAGTGGAATGAGCGACACGACCACCGCGACGACGACCACCACCCCGCTGCGCAAGGTGCTCGGGGAGCGAACCGCCAAGGCGCTGGCCACCCATCTCGACCTGCATACCGCCGGCGATCTGATCTACCACTTCCCCCGGCGCTACGACGAGCGCGGCGAACACACCGACCTGCGGCAGCTCCAGGTCGGCGAGCAGGTCACCCTGCTCGCCCAGGTGAAGAGCGCGACGGTACGCCCGATGCGCCAGCGTCGCGGCAGCATGTTGGAGATCACCATCGGGGACGGGTCCGGGGCGAGCCTGACGTGCACCTTCTTCAACCAGGCGTGGCGGGAGCGGGAGCTGCGTACCGGACGGTGGGGGCTGTTCGCCGGCAAGGTCACCGATTTCCGGGGCAAACGGCAGCTGAACGGGCCCGCCTACCAGCTGCTGCGGGCCGACGCGACGCAGGACGAGGCGGCCGAGGAGATCGAGGAGTTCGCCGGCGCGCTCATCCCGGTCTATCCGGCCGCGGCCGCCGTGCCGACGTGGACGATCGCCAAGTGCGTGCGGACCGTCCTCGACACCTTCGAACCTCCCGAGGATCCGCTGCCCGGGTCGGTGCGGGCGAACCGCAACCTGGTCGGCATCGGCACGGCCCTGCGCGAGATCCATCGGCCCAGCTCCAAGGAGGAGCTGTTCAAGGCCAAGTACAGGTTGAAGTGGGACGAGGCTTTCGCCGTACAGCTGACGCTCGTGCAGCGTAAGGCCCGCTCGGCCGCCGCTCCCGGACGGTCCCGGCCCCGACGCGACGACGGGATCCTGGCCGCGTTCGACGCGGCACTGCCCTACGAGCTCACCGAGGGTCAGGCCCGGGTCGGTGAGGAGATCTCCGCCGATCTGGCGCGGGCTCACCCCATGCATCGGTTGCTGCAGGGCGAGGTCGGTTCCGGCAAGACCTTGGTCGCGGTACGGGCCATGCTCCAGGTCGTCGACGCCGGCGGGCAGGCGGCGCTGCTCGCCCCCACCGAGGTCCTCGCCACGCAGCACCATCGCAGCATCAGTGCTCAGCTCGGCGCGCTGGGCCGGGCCGGGGAGCTGGACGGGGATCCGGCCGGCACCCAGCTGACCCTCGTCACCGGGTCGCTGGGTGCGGCCGCCCGGCGCGCGGCCCTCGCGAAGGTGGCGGACGGCAGCGCCGGCATCGTCGTGGGCACGCACGCCCTGCTGTACGAGGGGGTCGACTTCCACGACCTGGGTCTGGTGGTGGTGGACGAGCAGCACCGGTTCGGCGTGGAGCAGCGGGACGCGTTGCGGGCCAAGGCGGCCCAGCCGCCGCACGTGCTGGTCATGACGGCCACGCCGATCCCGCGGACGGTCGCGATGACCGTGTACGGCGACCTGGAGACGTCGACGCTCTCCCAGCTGCCGCGCGGCCGGTCGCCGATCGCGTCGCACGTCGTGCCGCCGGAGCGACCGGCCTTCCTGGAGCGGGCCTGGCAGCGGGTCCGGGAGGAGGTCAAGGCCGGGCATCAGGCATACGTGGTGTGCCCGCGGATCGGGGACGCGGCGGGCGCGGAGGACGACGGCGAGCCGCCCGGCGACAACGAACCGGCCCGCCGACCGCCGCTGGCGGTCACGGAAGTGGCGCCGATTCTCGAGGAAGGCCCGCTGCACGGGCTGCGGATCGGGGTGCTGCACGGGCGGCTGCCGGCCGAGGAGAAGGACGCCGTGATGCGCCGGTTCGCCGCCGCCGAGCTCGATGTGCTGGTGGCGACCACGGTGATCGAGGTGGGCGTGGACGTGCCCAACTCCACGGTCATGATCATCATGGATGCCGACCGGTTCGGCGTCTCCCAGCTGCACCAGCTTCGCGGCCGGGTGGGCCGGGGGTCCGCCCCGGGCATCTGCCTGCTCGTCACGGAGGCGATGGAAGGCACGCCGGCCCGTGAGCGCCTCGACGCGGTGGCGTCCACCACGGACGGTTTCAAGCTCGCCGAGCTCGACCTGGAGCAGCGCCGCGAGGGTGACGTGCTGGGCGCCTCGCAGTCCGGCCGGCACAGCCACCTGCGGCTGCTCTCGTTGCTGCGGGACAGCAAGCTGATCACCGACGCGCGGGCCGAGGCGGCCGAGCTGGTCGGCGACGACCCCACCCTGTCCCGGCACCCGGCGCTCGCGGCCTCGGTCGCCGCCCTGGTGGACGAGGAACGAGCCGAGTATCTGGAGAAGGGATGATCCTGCATTTCTGTCCCCGCGCCGAGTGGGAGGCGGCCCGGGCGGCGGGCACCTATCGCGCGGAGTCCCTGGAGACCCAGGGCTACATCCACTGCTCCACGCCGGAGCAGGTGCACATTCCGGCGACCCTGCTCGCCCGGGGGCGTACGGATCTCGTGCTGCTGGTGCTCGACGAGGCGCTGCTGCCCGTACCCGTGGTGTGGGAGGACGGTGACCCGCCGGATCCGGGCGGGATGCAGTTCCCGCACCTCTACGCCCCGATCCCCGTCGACGCGGTGTCGGCCGTCCACGAGTGGCGGCCGGAAACCGATGGGAGTTTCCGGCCGCCGACGTTCCTTATGGAGTGAACGTCACCCGGCGCCGCCGGGCCAGGAAGAAGAGCAGGCCGCCGACCACGAGCAGCAGCACCGCGCCGCCCGCAACGGTCGCGGCCGCCGCGCCGGTGACGGGTAGCCCGCCCTCGCCGCCGCCCGCCTCGTCGCCGCCACCCGCAGAACCGCCGTTGCCGTGGCCCGAGCCGCCGCCGTTGCAGTCGGCCTTCTCGATGCCGACGGTGATTGGTTCGAGGTGGTCGATGGTGACGATGGCCTCGGTGACGTCCCGCGCCGGGAAGGTCGCCTTCTCCGAGGTGCCCGGCGCGACGGTGAGGTCCTTGGTGTCGTCGCCGTACTTCACGGTGGCCCGTGCCGGGGTGACGCCCTCCGGGTTGGTGACGGTCACGGCGACCGTGCGGCAGTCGTTCTCGACCGCGACGGTCGGTGCGGGACAGTCGTCCGGCCGCTGCCACTCGTACGTGACGTCGTCCATGCCGTCCGCGGTGACCGTGATCGAGCCGGCGCCGGCCGGCACCACGACCGTCTCGCCCTTGCCGGGCGCCACGGTGACCGTCTTGGTGAAGTCGCCGGCCTCGACGCTGAAGTCGACCGCGTAGCGGCTGATCTTGCCGTTGTTGCTGAGGTTCAGCGCCACCGTGCCGTCGCACTGCGACAGCGGCTCCACGGCCGGCGCCTGGCAGCCCCTGCTGCCGCCGTTGTACCAGCCCTGCGGGCCCTTCGAACGGCCACCGGAGCCGCTGTGGCTGCCGAGCTTCTTGTCGCCGTAGCGGGGGCCGCCCTCGGTGATCTCACCGATGATGTCGTCCTCGCCGCCGAAGAAGAGGTCGACCTGGGCGTTGCACGCGGGCAGCGCCGTAGTGAGCGCCACCGAGCGGCTGTCGTTGGTGATCGTGGCGCTCTGGTGGTCGAACTCGTACTGCGGCACCGAGAACTGCGGCTTCGGCGCGAAGTAGGAGACCAGCGTGACCGGCTCGTCCTTGCAGAGCTTCACGCCGTCGTCGACCGTCACGGTCGCCGTTGCACGGCCGTCGGCGACCGCGAACTCGTGGTGGAACGTGGCCTCGGCCGGTTCGACGCAGGGCGTCTCGGTGGGCTTGCACTCGCCGAGGGAGACCGTGGCGGTGTTGTCGGTGTCCTTCGTCGCGTCCCAGATGCCGACGAACGACACCGTGGCCGAGGGCGTACCGCCGGGAAGGGTCTGGTGGAGGACCACCCTGCCGATGGTGCCGCTGGGGGAGCGCCGGGGGATGAGGTAGCCGTCGGTCAGCTCCGGTACGGGCGCCGGCTCGGTCTTCAGCTTGTCCACCCGGGCGAACGAGTCACCGCTGTTGGTGAGCGTCCAGGAGACCAGCCACTCGCCCTTGTCGGGGTTGCAGGTGGCCGAACCCGTGACCGTGGTCTCCGGTCCGGCGGCTCTCGCGGGTGCCGCGAGATTCAGTCCGATCAGGGCCATTGCCGCGACCGCGGCGATGCGGTGGAGCAGGGGTCTCAACGGGAGCCGCCTTCGCAGGAGGGTGGAAAAGGGCGCGCCGACCGGGAGATCGGCGCGCCCTCCGGCGCAACTACTACGCGGTGAAGGTGATCTTGCGACGTCGGGCCGTGAAGAAGAGCACGCCACCGGCGATCAGCAGCAGGAGCGCGCCGCCCGCGATGCCGCCGGCCACCGGGCCGGTGACGGGCAGGCTGGGCGTGTCGCCGCCCCCGCCACCGCCGTTGTCGCAGTGGAGCTTCTCGAGCGTGGCCTTGATCGGCTCGACGTTCAGGCCGGGGAACTCGACCGTCGCGTACGTCGCCTTGCCCGCCTTGAAGCTGACCTTCTCGGACTTGCCGGCCGCTACGGTCACCGTCTCGGTCTTGTCGCCGTACGAGACCTTCGCGGTCGCCGGGGTGACGCCCTCCGGGTTCTGGACGGTGATCGTCACGGTGTCGCAGTCGTTCTCGACGATGACGGTGGGCAGCTCACAGTCCGCGGGCGCGGCCCAGTCGTACGTGACGTCGTCCATGCCCTCGGCGCTGACCGTGATGGTGCCGGCGCCGGCCGGGATGGTGACCGTCTCGCCCTTGCCCGCCGCGACCGTGACGGTCTTGGTGAAGTCGCCCGCCTTGACGGTGAAGTCGACGGCGTAGCGGCTGATCTCGCCGTTGTTGCTGAGGTTCAGCGCAACCGTGCCGTCACACTGCGACAGCGGCTTGACGGCCGGGGTCTGGCAGCCCTTCTCGCCGCCGTTGAACCAACCCTGCGGGCCCTCCGAGCGGCCGCCGAGCCCGCTGTGGCTGCCGAGCTTCTTGTCGCCGTAACGAGGGCCGCCCTCGGTGATCTCCGAGATGATGTCGTCCTCGCCGCCGAAGAATAGGTCGACCTGGGTGTTGCAGTCCGGCACGCGCACTTCCAGCGTCACCGACCGCTGCTCGTTGGTGATCGTGTCGGTGTCGTGGTCGAACTCGTACTGCGGCACCGAGAACTGCGGCTTCGGCGCGAAGTACGAGACGAGCGTGACCGGCTCGCCCTCGCACAGCTTGATGTTGTCGTTGAGGGTCACCGTGGCGGTGGCGCCGTTACCGGTGACGCCGAACGTGTGGTGGAAGGCCGCATCGCCCGCCTCGACACACGGCGTCTCGGCCGGGGCGCACGGCTCGCTGAGGTCGACCCGGGCCGTGTTGTCCTGGTCCACGTAGCCGTCGACCGACCAGATGGACTTGAAGGAGATGGTGGCCTCGGTGTCGTCGCCGGTCACCTTCTGCGTGAGCGTGAGCTCGCCGTTGCGTCCGTACTCCGACTTGGGGATGACGAAGTTGCCCTCGGCCGGCTTCTCGACCTCGGTGGGGGACGTCTTGAGGTCCGCCACGGTGGCGTCCGCCGGGTAGTCGTTGGTGAGCGTCCACGTCACGATCCGTGTGCCGGTCGCGGTGTCGCAGATCGCCTTGCCGTCGACGGACGAGGCGTGGGCGCTGGCGGGCGCGGTGACGACCGCGGCTCCGCCCAGGCCGATGAGGGCGCCGGCGAGGACGGTCGCGGCGCGGCGGAGCGGGGAGTTCAACTTCACGCGTACTCCTGGGGGCGATGGAATACAGAGGGCACGACCCAGGGAAGGCGGCGGCACCCGCCAGGGGGACGGCGGGTCCGCAACGACGCCTCCCCAACGTCGTCGAGCCGATAGCGTTTCGTCGGCGCGCCTGACCTTAGCGATTGCGGGGAATCTGGGAAGAGGCTCAGGATCGGTTAAGGAGCTTGTTGCGGATCCGAGACCATCGCTGTACCGAACGCTTCCCCGTCGATGCGCTGGGTGTCGGCGTCCCGGGTGGACGATGACGCAGACGAACGAAGGGCGCGCCGACCGTCACGGTCGGCGCGCCCTTCGCGTTCAGCGCGGATGCCCAGGTCAGGCGGTGAACTTGACCTTGCGGCGGCGGGCCACGTAGAACAGCGCCACGCCCGCGGCGAGCAGGACGCCCGCACCGGCGGCGATGCTGCCCGCGGCGGCACCGGTCAGCGGCAGTGACGGCTCGTCGCCGGCGCCGCCACCGGAGGAGTCACAGTTGGCCGGCTGCTTGTACGTGACCGTCGCGGCCTCGTCCTCGTAGCCCTTCGGGGTCGCCTTGACCTTCAGGCCCTTGGAAGCCGGGAACTCGACGCTGGTGGTCTCCCCGCGCTTGCCCAGGACGGTCTTCGCCTCGCCGGTGCTCGGCGTGAAGGTGACCTCGATGTCCTTGGACCAGTCGGCCGGGACGGTGATGCCCACGGTCAGCGTGTCGCAGTCCTGGTCGTAGACGAACTCCGGCTCCTTCGTGGGGGCCGGCGGCTTGCTCGCGCTGCCCGACGGACTCGGGTGGCTCGGCTCCTCGCTCGGGGTGCTCGGCTCGTCGCTGGGGGTGCTGGGCTCGTCGCTCGGCGTGCTGGGCTGAGGAGCGGGCTTCGAGTTCGACGGGTTGGGCGTCGGGTGGCACTTCTCCGTCGGCTTCGGGACCGGGTGCTCGGCGCCGCGGGTCGAGGTGATCAGCTGCTCGCGCTGCCACTCGGCGGTCACCGTGATGGAGGCCGACTCGGCCGACGCGGGCAGCGTCTGGACGCCCTCGAGGGTGCCGTGGCCGGCGACCGGCAGGGACGCCTCGGCGACGATGCCGGTGATGGTGCTGTCCGTCGGCGTCAGCACGACGTCGGTGACCTTGCCGATCAGGTCGTACTCGCTGTTGGCGACCTCCCAGGTCACCTGCCAGGTGCCGTCGTCGTTGACGCAGGAGGAGACGCCGTCGACGACCGGGTGGTGGGCGCTGGCGGGCGCGGCGAACGCCGCGACTCCGGCCAGGCCGATGAGCGCGCCGGCGGCGATGGCCGACGTGCGGCGCAGCGGGGACTTAAGCAGGTTCACGCCTACTCCTGTGAAGGGGTCGGGGGCACGGCACAGGAAGGCGGACGGCGGCCCGTCGCGCGCAGATGCTTCCGCGAGGGCCCGCGACGACGCCTCCCCGCGTCGTCGAGCCGACAGCGTTTCGTCGGCGGCCGACCGACCATAGCGACTCGGACGAATCTGAAAAACCTCCCAGGCGGCGCTAAGCCGGATGATATCCATTCGAGATCTTCGCTGTACGGAACGCATGGACGTCAATGCGCTGCGTGTCGAAAAGCGCTCCCAGCGAAGGGAAAAGTTCACTCCGCAGTGGCCGGTGCATAGTGGTGGCGTAGCGTCACAGCGTGCTACCCGATGACTCGCGAGAGGCCGTATGACCAGGATCATCGCCGGCGCCCACGGCGGTCGCCGGCTGGCCGCCCCGCCCGGCGCGCTGACCAGGCCCACCTCGGATCGGGTGCGTGAGGCGTACTTCAGCGCCCTCGGCACGATGATCGACCTCGAGGGCGCCCGCTTCGCCGACCTGTACGCCGGCTCCGGCGCCATCGGCCTCGAAGCCCTGTCGCGCGGCGCGGCTTTCGCGCTGCTGGTGGAGGCCGACGCCAAGGCCGCCCGGGCGATCCGCGACAACATCGTCACGCTCAGGGTCGGCGCCGCGGCGCGGCTGGTCACCGGCAAGGTCGCCCAGCTGCTGGCCGCCCCGCCCGAGGGTGGCCCCTACGACGTCGTCTTCGCCGATCCGCCGTACGCGGTGACCGACGACGAGATCACCGAGGTCCAGCAGGCGCTGGTGGACAACGGGTGGCTCGCCGAGGACGCGGTGGTGACGTTCGAGCGTTCCTCGCGTACGGCGGTGCGCGGTGAGCCGTTGAGCTGGGTGGAAGGCATCACGTCCGACCGCAGTCGGCGCTACGGCGAGACCACCCTTTGGTACGGTCGCCGATCATGAGACGTGCGGTCTGTCCCGGCTCCTTCGATCCGGTCACCAACGGCCACCTCGACATCGTCGGGCGGGCGAGCCGGCTCTTCGACGAGGTGATCGTCGGCGTACTGATCAACAACTCGAAGACCGGCCTGTTCACCGTCGAGGAGCGCATCGACATGCTGCGCCAGGCGACGGCCGCGTACGGCAATGTCCGCGTCGAGTCGTTCCACGGCCTGCTGGTGGACTTCTGCCGGGCGCAGAGCGCGGCGGTCGTGATCAAGGGCCTGCGTGCGGTCAGCGACTTCGACTACGAATTGCAGATGGCGCAGATGAACATCGGGCTCTCCGGCGTGGAGACGCTGTTCATGCCGACGAATCCGCTGTACTCCTTCCTGTCTTCCAGTCTCGTCAAGGACGTGGTCAAGTGGGGCGGGGACGCGTCGTCGTACGTGCCGGACTTCGTCGGCGAGCGACTCGTGACGCGGCTGCGGCAAAACTGACGGGTTCGGCAGTAACGTGATCGCACCACTCAGCGTGAGTGCGAGCTGACAGGAGTGAGGCGCCGGTGGATCCGCTCGACCGCATCGACGAGATCATCTCCATGGTGGAACAGGCACGCTCGGTCCCCATGTCCCGGACCAACTTCATGTTCGACCGGGCCGAGATGGTGGCGCTCCTCGACGAGCTGCGCTCCGAGCTGCCGGGCGACCTGCGCCGGGCCGTCGCCCTTCTGGAGGAGCGCGACAAGATCATCGATGCCGGTAAGCGCGAGGCCGACCGGATCATCAGCGAGGGTGAGACGGAACACGCCCGCCTCGTCTCCGTGAACGAGATCACGGTCTCGGCGGAGCACGAGGGCGCCCGGATCATCGCCGAGGCCCGCGCGGAGGCCCAGCGCCTGCGCGAGGAGGTCGACGACTACGTCGACACCGCCCTGGCCAACTTCGAGCAGTTCCTCACCCGGGCCCTGGCGTCGATAGAGCGTGGCCGCGACAAGATGCACGCGCTGCGCGAAATCGGCACCTTCCAGGGCGAGGACAGCGAGCGTCCGCTGCCCTTCTAGGGCCAGGGGGCGATTCGACGCTACCGACCCTGCTCAGGTAACCTTTCCTGTCGGCCTACCCAAGGCTGAGGATTCACGATGCCCAAGTCTCCGCAGAATCACCTCGATCCCAGGCAGCCGCTGGTCGTCGACACGACGAAACTCCCGCGCCAGCCCGGGGCGACGCGTGCCCTGAAGCGGGTCGTACCGGCGCCGGCGGACCTCGGTCTTGAGCTGATCTCGGTGCCCGAGGGCTCCGACGTCGAACTCGATCTGAGCCTGACGTCGGTCTCCGAAGGTGTGTACGTCAGCGGCAACGTGCGCGGTTCGCTCTCGGGCGAGTGCGGGCGCTGCCTCAACGAGATCTCGGAGCAGTTCGACGTTCCCATCGCGGAGCTGTACGCCTACGCGGACAGCACCACGGAGGAGACGACGGACGAGGACGAGGTGGGCCGGATGCAGGGCGACCTGATCGACCTGGAACCGGCGGTCCGTGACGCGGTCGTGCTCACGCTGCCGACCAACCCGGTCTGCCGGCCGGACTGCCCAGGGTTGTGCCCCGAGTGCGGGGTGCACTACGACGACCTACCGGCTGATCACAGCCACGAGGACGTCGACCCCCGCTGGGCCGCTTTGCGCAACCTGTCAAACAACGAGGAGTAGGTACCGTGGCCGTCCCGAAGCGCAAGATGTCGCGCAGCAACACCCGGTCCCGCCGGGCGAACTGGAAGGCGACCGCGGTCTCGACCGTGGCGTGCCCCCAGTGCAAGTCGCCGAAGCTGCCGCACACCGCCTGCTCGGTCTGCGGCACCTACAACGGCCGCCAGGTCCTCGAGGTCTGAGCCTCGCGGAGTGACGCGCCCGATCATCGGGCGGGTCGAGCCTGAGCAGCGGCGTACGTCCGGTGCCCCGGTACCCACTCAGTCCGGCCGTGAGGCCGACACTGCGAGGGAACCGGGCACCGCGCGGATCGCCGTCGACCTCCTCGGCGGGGACCAAGCTCCCGCCGTCGTGGTTGACGGCGCTCTGCGCGCCTGCCAGGCCGATCCGGCCCTTCAGCTCTTACTCGTCGGCCCGGTGGAAGCGGCCGACGCGATCCTCGGCGCCCTGGGTCCGGAAGACCGGGACCGGGTTTACGCCGTAGCCGCCCCCACCGGCCTGCACACCCGCGACCGCGAGGTCAGCAGCGTCGAGTCGGGCGTCCGCACGGCGGTGCTGGCCGTGGCCCAGGGCCGCGCCGACGCCGTGCTCTCCGCCGGCAACACCGGCGCCACCGTGACCTCCGCCGCGCTCGGCCTCGGCCGCTGGCCCGGGGTACGCCGCCCCCCGCTCGCCGCCGTCCTGCCCAGCGCCGCCGGCCGGCTCGTCCTGCTCGACGTGGGTTCCTCCGTCGACCCCGACGAGACCACCCTCGCCATGCACGCCCGCCTCGGAGCCGCGTACGCCTCGGTGGTGCACGGCGTCGCCGCCCCGCGCGTGGGCCTGCTCACCATCGGCACCGAACGCGGCAAGGGCGACCGCCTCCGCCGTGCCGCCCCCGCCCACCTCGCCGGTCTCGAGCTGCCGGGGGGTGGCCGCTACGCGGGGTTGATCGAGGGCAACGACGTGGTGACCGGCGGTGCCGCCGACGTCGTGGTGACCGACGGCTTCACCGGCAACGTGCTGCTCAAGGGCCTCGAGACCGCGTACGCGCTGCTCGGCCCCCCGAAGCCGGACGACGCACCGCCGCGGGCGGCCGTCCTGCTCGGCGTCGGCGGCACGGTCGTCGTCTGCCACGGTGCCGCGTCCGGGGCGGACATCGCCGCGGGCATCGGCCTCGCCGCCACCCTGCACCGCCGGGCCGCCGTCCCGGCCATAGCCGACTTCATCACGGGATCCGATCCGCACAGCCCCAGAGGTGGTTCATGAGCAGTAACGACAAGCGGCGGTTCCGGCCCTCCACCGCCCCGCTCGAGGAGGCCTTCGGCGTTCCCATCGAGCCCGAGCTGCTCGAGCGGGCCCTCACCCACCGGTCGTACGCGTACGAGAACGGCGGCCTGCCGACCAACGAGCGCCTGGAGTTCCTGGGCGACTCGGTCCTCGGCGTGGTGATCACCTCGGCGCTGTTCCACAACCACCCCGACCTGCCGGAGGGCCAGCTCGCGAAGCTGCGCGCCAGCGTGGTCAACATGCACGCGCTCGCCGACGTCGCCCGTACGCTCGGACCCGAGGGCCTCGGCCCGCACCTGCTGCTCGGCAAGGGCGAGGAGACGACCGGCGGCCGCGACAAGGCGAGCATCCTGGCCGACACCCTGGAGGCGCTGCTCGGGGCGATCTACCTCGAGCACGGGCTGGACACCGCCAGCGAGGTCGTGCACCGGCTGTTCGACCCGCTGATGGCCGAGTCGGCCGGCCGGGGCGCGGCGCTGGACTGGAAGACCAGCCTCCAGGAGCTGACCGCGGCGCTCGGCCTGGGCGTACCGGACTACGTGATCGACGACGCCGGGCCGGACCACGCCAAGACCTTCACCGCCTGGGTCGTCGTGGCCGGCGAGCGCTACGGCGGCTCGGACGGGCGCAGCAAGAAGCAGGCCGAGCAGCGCGCCGCCGCGGCCGCCTGGCGCACCCTCACCGAGCGGGCCGAGGCGGAGACGCCGCCGCCGGCCGTCGCCGGTGGCGGGCACGCCGACATGCCGGCGGGTGGCGAGCACGCCGAGATGCCCCCGGCCGAC
This sequence comes from Actinoplanes sp. NPDC049681, assembly GCF_044465265.1. Lineage (NCBI taxonomy): Bacteria > Bacillati > Actinomycetota > Actinomycetes > Micromonosporales > Micromonosporaceae > Actinoplanes > Actinoplanes sp. NPDC049681. The sequence continues at coordinate 317,281 of NZ_JBITLP010000006.1, read as the reverse complement.
GACAGAAGCGCCGCCGGCCGGTGAGCGTGACGGCTCAGGACGCGGACAGCGCCGTCGAGGCCGCCGACGCCCCGCCCGGAGGCCTCTGGGACCGGGCCGGGCGCTGGCACGGCGCGGGCGTGGCGGTCGGCATCCTGGCGCTGTCCCGCATCGTCCAGATCATCCTGCTCGTCGGCCTGGACCGGGCCACCGAGGAACCGGCCGGCCTCCGCGCCAACCTGCTGGTCTGGGACGGCGGCTGGTTCATGCGGGCCGCCGCCGGCTATCCGCACGGCTACACGTACGGGGCGGACGGCGCGCTCAAAGGCAACGAGCTGGCCTTTTTCCCGGTCTATCCCCTGCTCATCCGGGGCCTGTCCCACCTCGGCCTGGATCCGGGCACCGCCGCGCTCACGGTGAGCTGGCTGGCCTCCGTCGGTGCGGCCGTGGCGCTGCACCTGCTCGGCACGACCCTGTACGGCCGCCGCGCCGGCTGGGCCCTGGTCGCGATCTGCTGCACCGCCCCGATGTCCGTGGTCCTGTCCATGGCGTACTCGGAGAGCCTCTTCCTCGCCCTCGTCGCCGGGATGCTCGTGGCCGCGCACCGCAGGGTGTGGTGGGCGGCGGGCCTGCTGGGCCTCGGCTGCGGCCTGACCAGGCCGACCGGCGCCGCGGCCGCCATCGCCCTCGCGGTCGCCGCGGTGCTGGCCGCCCGCGAGAACCCGGCGAAGAAGTGGCAGCCGCTGGCCGCCGCGGCCGTGGCGCTGGCCGGCGTCCCGGCCTTTCTCGGCTGGGTGGGCTGGCGGGTCGGCGAGCCGGACGCCTGGTTCAAGATCCAGGCGGCCGAGTGGGGCACCGCATTCGACTTCGGCACCAGCACGCTGACGTTCCTGGGCGACACGCTGACCACCGGTGACGGCTGGGTGCCGATGAGCGTGGCGCTGATCCTGCTCGCCGCCGCGGCCGCCGCGGGCGTCGCGCTGGCCGGCCGGCCGTGGGTGCCGCTGACCGTCTACGGGCTCGTCGCGATGGTGCTCGTGTACGGCCAGGCCGGCTACTACCACTCCAAGCCTCGGCTGCTGCTGCCCGTACTGTTGACGCTGTTGCCGGGGGTTGTCGCCGCCGCCCGGGCCCGCCCCCGCGTCGCGATCCTGGCGATCGGCGCGTGGGCCGCGTTCGGCCTCTGGTACGGCGCTTACATGGTGGCCGTCTGGCCGTACACGATCTGAGACAGAAGCCCCCCGAGGGAGAAGGATGCCTGAGCTTCCCGAGGTCGAGACCGTCCGGCAGGGCCTGGCCAAGTGGGTGGCCGGTCGCCGCATCGAGGCGGTCGAGGTGCGCCACCCCCGCGCGATCCGCCGGCACCTGCCCGGCGACGCGCACTTCGCCGCCGTCCTCGCCGGACGGACCATCGAGGACGTCTCGCGCCGCGGCAAGTACCTGTGGCTGCCGCTGGACTCCGGCGACGCGATCATCGCCCACCTGGGTATGAGCGGTCAGCTGCTCATGCAGCCCGCCGAGGCGCCGGACGAGGTGCACCTGCGGGTCCGCTTCTCGTTCGCCGACGACGGCCCCGAGCTGCGCTTCGTCGACCAGCGGACGTTCGGCGGCCTGTCGGTCTCCGAGGGCGGCGCCGAGCTGCCGGCCGAGATCGCGCACATCGCCCGCGACCCGATGGACCCGCTCTTCGACGACGAGGCGTTCGTGGCGGCACTGCGGCGCAAGCACACGGAGATCAAGCGGGCCCTGCTCGACCAGACGCTCATCTCGGGGGTCGGCAACATCTACGCCGACGAGGCGCTGTGGCGGGCGCAGCTGCACGGCGTACGCCCGACCGACGCGCTGACCCGCCCGGTGGTACGCCGCCTGCTGGCACACGTACGGGACGTGCTCGGCGAGGCGATCGTGGCCGGAGGCACCAGCTTCGACGCGCTCTACGTCAACGTCAACGGGCAGAGCGGGTACTTCGACCGGTCGCTGAACGCGTACGGGCGGGAGGGACAGCCGTGCCACCGGTGCGGCACGGCCATCCGCCGCGAGCAGTTCATGAACCGGTCGTCGTTCAGCTGTCCCCGCTGCCAGCCGCGCCCCCGGAAGCCGCTGCGCTGACGTACGGGCCGGCGTCGGTGGCCAGCCCGAAGCCCGCGCCGCGCCGGCCCATCAGCCGCCGGGCGGCCGTGAGCAGCGTCGTCGGCACGCCGTGGACGAGGTGGCCGTCGCCGGGGCGTACCCCGTCGCCGTCCCAGCCCTGGTACGCCGACCACGGCCCGTCGAAGGTGCAGATCTTCACGCCCAGGTCGCGGTAGAGCGGGTGGGTGGGCACGCCCGGGTTGAGCACCACCCGGTGCAGCCCGCGGCGGGCGGCCAGCCGTACGGTCAGCGCCACCGGCCCGACCCCGCCCGAGCCGGCCGGCGCCCGGTCCAGGAAGAGCCCTTCGACGCCGTCCTCGCGCCACGCGTCCACGTCGGCCAGCACGTCGGCGAGGGAGCGCCCGCCCCAGTCCAGGTCGATGCGGCCGAGCCGCTGGTGCGCCGAGCGGCGGGAGCCCGGTCGTTCCTGCACGACCCAGGTGTCGGCGTCCACGGGGAGTTCGGGCGACGGTTGCGCGTACGGGGGGAACAGGGTTCTCACGGCATCCTCCGGGGGTCTGCGGCGGTGCGGGCGACGACGAGCAGGCCGGCGAGGTGGGTCGCCGCCAGGATGCCGACGACGATGGGCAGGGGGTCTTGCGGCAGGGCCGGTACGAGCGGGGCCGCGAACGCCGTGACCGGCGGCGCGACGGCGAGCAGGGTGGCGATCCCGGTACGCCCGCGCCAGCCGAGCAGCAGCGTGATCGCCAGCACCCCGCTGAGCAGGAGTCCGCCGGCGAACACGAGCACCGCGGCCGTCCCGGCGGGCACCTGGTACGCGGCCACCGCCAGCGCGGTCCCGGCGGCGAGCGGAGGCACCAGAGCGGCGACGGTAACGACGGTCACGCCGCCGAGGTGCGCCCGGAACTCCTCGTCGCTCTCGGCCGCGTCGAGCCCGGCCTGAACCTGCCGGCGGTGCCAGCCGATCAGCGCCTCGAGCACCGGCCCGGCGGCGAGCAGCGGCAGGACCGCGGGGGACGTGGCGGTCGGCGGCCCGGCCTGCCACAGCAGCGCCACGCAGGCGGCCTGGGCAGCGCCGAGCAGCAACCGCATGCCGCCGTGCCGCAGATCCGAACCGCGCAACCGGCCTATCGGCGAGGCACCGAGGACGGGCCGGAACGCGCGGGCCGCGGCCAGCGCGATCGAGACGGGCAGCAGCGCGGTCACGGGTACCCGCTGCGCCAGCGTGTCGCCGACGGTCCCCGCGATGCTCACCGCGGCCAGCAGCCAGCAGGGCAGGCTCCACCGGACCACGGCCGCCTCGGTACGGGTGACCAGCGCGGCGGTGACCGTACCCAGACAGATCAGGCCGCAGACGCCGATCGCGACCGCCAGCAGCCGGTCGGGGCCGACCAGGCGGGCGGGCGCCAGGCCGGCCGCCGCCGCCCAGAGCGCCGCCGCCACGGTGAAGCCCGCCGCGACCAGCTTGGCCGCCGGGCCCCGCCCGCAGCGGCGGGCGACCAGGGCGCCGACGCCGGCGAGGGCGTGCGCGACGCTCCAGCCGAGCACGAGCGCGCCGACGGGTACCGGCCAGGCGACCTGGCCCAGCGGTTCGGCCGCCGCGACCGCGACGCTCAGGGGTCCGAGATAGAGGGCACAGCGCAGCAGCGTGGCACCCAGCGCGGGCGCGCGCAGTGTTCCGCCCCGCAGGGCGAGATCGGCGGTCATCGGTCCTCCCCGGCTCCGGCGAGCCATCTCAGCGTGGCCGGTCGCGCGTCGCGCGGGGCGGGAACGGCCAAGGTCAGTTCGTAGGCGGGGGCCGGGGGCGGCCCGGCCAGATCGGTGTAGAGCGCGCCGTAGACGCGGACGACGCGGTCGGCGGTGAAGCACGCGAGGGCGCGGCGGCGGGCGGCGTCGCCGAGAGCGCGGCGGCGGGCCGGTGCGGTGAGCAGGCTGATGCACGCGGCGGCGAGCGCGGCCGGGTCCCGGTCGGGCACGACCACGCCGGCGTCACCGAGCGTCTCGGCGACCGGCCCGACGTCGGCCCCGACGACCGCGCGGCCCGACATCATGGCCTCGATCAACCGGTACGGCGTATCGGACGGCCCGGGCACGTGCACGACGACGTGGCCGGCGGCGTACCGGTCGCTGGGGTCGGCGGGCAGCGGGTGCAGCCGGATCGCCCGGCCCAGCCCGGTCCGCTCGATCTGCTCGGCGCAGTGGTCCTCGTGGGCGGGGGTCACGCCGACCAGGTGCAGCACGGTCCCCGGCACGGCCGCGGCCACCCGCGCGAAGGCGTCCAGCAGGGGGCCGAGGCCGCTTTCCGGACCTCCGTTGCCGGCCCAGACGATCGCGGGCGGATTCCGGGCCTCGGGCGCGCACGGGAAGTCGAGCGGGTCGACGCCGGCGGGCACCGGCACCAGCCGCCGCGGTTCGGCCCCGTGCCGCAGCGCCCAGGAGTGGTGGTACTCGCTCAGCGGGGCGATCAGGCCGGCCTCGGCGTACCCGGTGCGCGCGACGGCCCGGCGGAACCGGCGGAGGACGGCCTGCACGGCGGGCGACAGGCGTTCCTCGTGGGCCCGGAACTTGGCGACGGGTGCCCGCGCCTCGGTCAGCAGCAGCGCGGTGCCCGTGCGCCACCGACCGGCCAGCGCCGCCAGCAACGGCGTCGTGCCACCCACGCAATGCACAAGGTCAACTTCAGGCAACGGTACGGCCAGAGCCCGGGCCGCGTGCCGCAGCAGGGTCGCAGCCGTCCGCGCATCCCGCAGGCTCAGCCGCGGCAACCGGTCGCCGGCGCCCGACGTCCGCCCGGCCCGCCAGGCCTCCAGCAGCACATCGGCCAGCGGTACGGCGTTCAGGGGCGCCCCGGCCGCCGCGGTTCCCCCGTCGGCCAGGGCCGCGAGCCCGGCAAGCCCGCGCGCGAACACCTCGTCGTGTTCGGTGACCAGCCCCCGGCACAGCAGCGCGGCCGCGGCGGTGGCGTGCTCGTCCCGCCCCTCCCGCCGCGGCGTCTCCCGCGGCAGCGCGACCGTACGCGCGGACCTGACGTGCCCGGGCAGCGGGTACGCCGGCCCGCCCGGCGGCTCGCGGTCCGAGACGGTGACGAGGTCGAAGCGGAAGCGGGCGAGGCCGTCGACGAGCGTCCGGCACCAGCCGCCGAGCGCGTCCCGGCGGAACGGATAGCCGCCCCCGGTGAGCAGACAGATGCGCATGCGGTCAGCACCGCGGGCACGTCGGGGGCGATATCACGAAGGCTGCAACGACACAGCGGCGAAAAGTAACGGGAGCGTGTCGCCTAGGCGACAGATGTTCGCACTATTTGTCTGATTTACCGGGCATTTTGCTCACGATCGCCCGAAAAGCTGTCCCCACACGATCGTCCCGTCGACGCCCTTCACCGCGCCGACGCCGATCGCCTTGAAGTCACAGTTGAGGATGTTGGCGCGGTGGCCCTCGCTGTGCATCCACGAATTCATGACGTCGGCCGCGTCCCGCTGGCCCCGGGCCACGTTCTCGCCGCCCGGGTCGTTGTAGCCCTGCTCCTTGGCGCGCTGGACGAAGTCCCGGCCGTCGTCGCTGACGTGGCTGATGTAGAGGTTGCCGTGCGTACCCAGCTCCTGGACGTGCAGCCGGATCGCCGTACGCAGCTTGGTGTTCAGGCTCACCGAGCCGCAGCCGGCCTTGTCGCGCTCGACGTTGACCAGGCGGATGACCTCGGTCTCCTGGCCCGCCAGCCCGGCCGGCACCCTCGGCGCGCTCTTCGTCTGCGGCGTCCGCTTCGGGGCCTTCGTCGGCGCCTTGGTGGGCTTCTTGGCGGCCGGCTTCTTGGTGGACTTCTTGGGGGCGGGCTTCGCCGGTGCGGACGGCGCCGCCGGTGTGGTGGCGGTGCCCGTCCCGGCGCCGGGTGCCCCGCCACCGGCACCCGGCGCCAGGGCGGCGACGGCGGCCTCGGGTCGCTCGGCGGCGATGCCCGGGCCGGTGAGGCTCGACGGCAGCAGGGCGGCGCCCGCGCCGAAGACGGCGAGGAGGCCGGCGACCGGCAGGGCCAGGAGGGCCGGCGGCGGCATCGACCGCCGCCCGCGGTGCCGCCCGGTGGTGTCCGCCCGCTGGTCCCGATCGGTCTGCTCGACTTGCCCGTGCACGTCCTGCCTCCGCGGTCCTCAGGGATCGAGAGGTTTCGACCCGGGTGACGGTAAGCAGCCGTCCGGATACGCGGCAAACCAGCTAAGGAAGAGATAAGACGCCCTTCATGGAGGCTTCTGCCGAAAATCTCTTGATCAAAGGCCGGAGCGCGTGCCAAGGTGGCGTGATTCACTGGTAGACGGGGGTCGGCGCACTGTCCACGGCTTGACTGAGCCTGGTCAGGGGCGCACCATAGAAGAGTCGCCAGTCGCGCCCATCTGCGCTCAGATCTGAAGGTCTGAAGAGATTCGAAGTTCGGAACACGTGAAGTTCGGAAGACTCTGAAGTTCGGAAGAGTCTGAGCGCGGAAAATCTGCATCTCGTGTACGTCCAGGGTGCAGGTCTCTGTGCCCACGCGTGCCCGTGGGTGCAGGTGTGCGGTACCACTGGGCGCGCGTTTGGCCGGCCTTTCCGGCAGCGCTTACAAAGAGACGCGGTGTCTCACAAGGAGAAGTCATGGCGAAGGCCCTCTACGGCCACGTAGGTGCGGCGCCCGACCGGCGCCTGCTCGACGAGGTCACCCGACTGCGTTCCAGGGTGCAGGCTCTGGAGTTCGAGGTCACCCGCCTGCGGGCGGAGAACGATCGGCTCGCGGCCGCTGCAGCGGAGGCGGACGATCTGATGCGGCTGACCGAGCCGGCGCTGACCTGAGCTCCCCTGGGCGCCGAGACCGGGCGCTCACATCCCCCTTCGGCATCTTCGGACGCACCCAGAAAAGCGCGCCTCCACCGACGTGGCGGCGCGCATTTTTTTGCGTTTCCCGAGACCTTTGCCCTGCGTACGTCGCTGTCCGTCGGCACCGCTGTAGCGCTGCGCGCACACCGAATGGGATAAACAAGCCTTAACGGTTCTATACAGGTACGGACGGGACGCGCGGCGTGCGCGGACACAGCCCGCACCTGCGGGTAACCTGCTGCCGGAGAGCCAACCGCGACCCCCGGAGATCCGTGCACCTCAAGAGCCTGACGGTCAAGGGCTTCAAGTCCTTCGCCTCCGCTACGACGCTGCGGCTGGAGCCGGGCATCACCTGCGTGGTGGGCCCCAACGGCTCCGGCAAGTCCAACGTCGTCGACGCCATCGCCTGGGTCCTCGGTGAGCAGGGCGCCAAGGCGCTGCGCGGCGGCAAGATGGAGGACGTCATCTTCGCCGGCACCGCCGGCCGGGCCCCGCTGGGCCGCGCCGAGGTGACCCTCACGATCGACAACGGCGACGGGGCTCTCCCGATCGACTACACCGAGGTCTCGATCACGCGCCGGATGTTCCGCTCCGGCGAGAGCGAGTACGAGATCAACGGCAGCTCCTGCCGCCTGCTCGACATTCAGGAGCTGCTCAGCGACTCCGGCATCGGCCGCGAGATGCACATCATCGTCGGCCAGGGCCGGCTCGACGCCATGCTGCACGCCAAGCCGGAGGACCGCCGGGCCTTCATCGAGGAGGCCGCCGGCGTCCTCAAGCATCGCAAGCGCAAAGAGAAGGCCATCCGCAAGCTCGACGCGATGCAGACCAACCTCAACCGGCTCAACGACCTCACCGCCGAGCTGCGCCGCCAGCTCAAGCCGCTCGGCAAGCAGGCCGAGGTCGCCCGCCGCGCCGCCGGCATCCAGGCCGACCTGCGCGACGCCCGGCTCCGCCTGCTCGCCGACGACCTGCACACGCTGCGGACAACCCTGGACAAGGAGATCGCCGACGAGTCGGCGATGCGCGAGCGACGCCAGCAGGTCGAGGACGAGAACCGCGAGGTCCAGCGCTGGCTGGCCGACCTCGAGTCCCAGCACGCCGAGGACGCGCCGCTGCTCCAGGCCGCTCAGGACACCTGGTACAAGCTCTCCACCCTGCAGGAACGCTTCCGCTCCACCGAACAGCTCGCCTCCGAGCGGCTGCGCCACCTCGCCGCCACCCCCGACGAGGAACGCACCGGTCGCGACCCCGACCAGCTCGTCGCCGAGGCCGAACGGGTCCGCGAGCAGGAGGAGGAGCTGCGCGAGGCGCTGACCGAGGACCAGATGCGCCTGGCCGAGGCGGTCGAGCACCGCCAGGAGCTGGAACGCCAGCTGGCTGCGGCCGAGGGCGCGCTGCGTACCGCGGCGAAGGCGATCGCCGACCGGCGAGAGGGCCTCGCCAAGCTGACCGGGCAGGTGAACGCGGCCCGGGCCCGTACCGGAAGCGCCGCCGAGGAGATCGAGCGCCTCGCCGCCGCGCACACCGACGCCCTCATGCGCGCCGAGGCCGCGCAGGCCGAGGTCGACGCGGTCTCCGCGGAGTCGACCGAGGCGGACCGCGACAACGCCGAACTGGACGCCCGGCACGCCGAGGCGGTCGCCGCGCACGACCGCGCGGCCGCCGTCGTCAAGGAGCTCTCCGACGCCGAGCGCGCCGCCGAGAAGGACGCCGCGAGCTGGAAGGCCCGCGAGGAGGCGCTGGCCCTCGGCCTCAAGCGCAAGGACGGCGCGGGCGCGCTGCTCGGCAAGGCCGACCAGGTCCCCGGCCTGCTCGGCAGCCTCGCCTCGATGCTCACCGTCCGGCCCGGACACGAGGCCGCCCTGGCCGCCGCGCTGGGCGCGCTCGCCGACGCGGTCGCCCTCACCGGGATCGACGAGGCCGTCGAGGCCATGCGTACGCTCAAGATCGCCGACGCCGGCCGCGCCGCGCTGGTGGTCGCGAGCCCCGCCGCGCCGGGCATGCAGGGCTCGCTGGACTCCCTGCGGCCCGCCCTCCCGTCGGACGCGACCTGGGCGCCCGACGTCATCGAATGCCCGGAGACGATCCGCCCGGCGCTCAACCGCGCCCTGCGCGACGTCGTCCTCGTGCCCGATCTCGCCGCGGCGACCCGCCTCGTCGCCCAGAACGCCGAACTTCGCGCGGTCACCCCGGACGGTGACGTCCTCGGCGCCCACGCCGCGGCCGGCGGCTCGGGCAAGGCCACCAGCTACATCGAGGTGCAGGCCGCCGTCGACGAGGCCCGCGCCAACCGCGAGACCGCCGAGCAGTCCATCGTCGAGCTCAAGGAACGCCTCGCCGAGGCCCGCGCCGAGGTCGCGGAGCACAAGGAAGCGGTCAACGTCGCGGCCGCCGCCAAGCGCGCCGCCGAGGGCGAACGCAACGCCGCCGCCCGCCGCCTCGCCGAGCTGGGCGCCGCCGCGCGTTCCGCCAAGGCCGAGTCCGAGCGGCTCGGCGCCTCCCGGCAGAAGGCGGAGGGCAACCGCGACCGCGACCTCGCCGGCCTCGCCGAGCTCGAGGAGCGGCTGCGCCTCGCCGAGTCCACCCCGATCGACGAGGAACCGTCCACCGAGGAACGCGACCGGCTCGCCGCCCTCGTGCCGCAGGCCCGGCAGAACGAGATGGAGGTGCGGCTCGCGGTGCGTACGGCGGAGGAGCGCGTCTCCTCCATCGCCGGCCGCGCCGACTCGCTGCTGCGCCAGGCCAACGCCGAACGCCAGGCCCGCGAACGGGCGGCGGCCCGCCGGGCGGCCCGCGCCCGCGGTGCCGAGATCGCCAAGGCGGTCGCGCTGGGTGCGGCCTCCGCCATGGCCCGGGTGGCCGTCTCCCTGGCCACCGCGGTCGAGGTCCGCGACGAACTCGCCCGTGCGCGTACGGCCCGGGAGGCCGAGCTCTCGGAGGTACGCGCCACCGCCAAGCGCCTCGTCGCCGAACTGGAACGCCTCACCAACGAGGTCCACCGCGACGAGGTGGCCCGCGCGGAACAGCGTTTGCGCATCGAACAGCTCGAGGCCAAGGCTGCCGAGGACTTCTCCCTCGACGTCGACACCCTCGTCGCCGAGTACGGGCCGGACCAGCTCGTACCCCCGACGCAGGCCGAGGTCGCGCAGGCCGAGAAGGACGACAAGCCGATCCCCGACCCGGTCCCGTTCCACCGCCCCACCCAGGAGAAGCGGGCGAACAAGGCCGAGCGCGACCTGGCCCTGCTCGGCAAGGTCAACCCGCTGGCCCTGGAAGAGTTCGCGGCGCTGGAGGAACGCTTCAAGTTCCTGTCCGACCAGCTCGAGGACCTCAAGGCGACCCGCAAGGACCTGCTCACGGTGGTCAAGGACGTCGACGACCGCATCCTCGAGGTGTTCACGTCGGCGTTCGAGGACACCGCCCGCGAGTTCCAGACCGTCTTCCAGGTCCTCTTCCCGGGCGGCGAGGGCCGGCTCGTCCTGACCGACCCGGAGGACATGCTCACCACGGGCGTCGAGGTCGAGGCCCGCCCGCCGGGCAAGAAGATCAAGCGCCTGTCGCTGCTCTCGGGCGGCGAGCGCTCCCTGACGGCGGTCGCCATGCTCTGTGCGATCTTCCGGGCCCGCCCCAGCCCCTTCTACATCATGGACGAGGTCGAGGCAGCCCTCGACGACGTCAACCTCGGCCGGCTGATCACGCTCTTCCAGCAGCTGCGGGAGAAGAGCCAGCTTCTGATCATCACCCACCAGAAGCGCACGATGGAGGTCGCCGACGCCCTGTACGGCGTGACGATGCGCTCCGGCGTGACGCAGGTGATCAGCCAGCGGCTCAACCGGGAGCCCGAGGACTGAGCCGCCGCTCTGCTCGGGGGCGTTGCGGGCGCTCTCGTCAGGGTGCCGCCTACCTTGCGGGCGGCCCTCCGTAGGCTTGCTGTTCGAGCTCTCGTCGCTCGAGTGTCGCCGAGGAAGGAACGTCACTCGCATGCAGCGCCAACCCGCCCAGGCCATGTTGATCGACCTGGACGGCGTCGTCCGCCGCTGGGACCCCGCGGTGCCGGCAGCGGCGGAGGCGGCCCACAACCTCCCGGCCGGGATCCTGATGCAGACCGCCTTCGCGTGGGACCTCCTCCGCCCGGCCATCGCCGGCGAGATCACCGACGCGGAATGGATGCACCTCGTCGCGACCCGCCTTCCCCTCCCGTACGACGAGGCCGCCGCGGCGGTGGCCGAGTGGCAGCACCACCGCGGCACCGTCGACCCCGAGGCGCTCGCCTTCGTCCGGGAGGCCCGCGCCGCCGGCCGCCGGGTAGGACTGGCGACGAACGCCACGGACCGCCTCCGCGGCGACCTCGAAGCGCTCGGCCTCACCGGCGAGTTCGACGCGGTGATCAATTCCAGCGAGCTGAAGATTCACAAGCCGGCGCCCGACTTCTTCGCCCAGGCCTGCCGAGCCCTCGACACCGAGGCGCCGTGGGTGCTCTTCGTGGACGACGACGACCGGGTGATCCGCGGCGCCCGGGCGGCGAAGCTCCTCGGCTTCCGCTGGACCGGCACCCAGGACCTGCCCTACCTCCGTAAGGCGCTCGCCCTCCCGTCCTGAGCCCGAGGGCCGCGTCCCGCCCCGGCCTGTCACGTTGCCGTGGGGCGTCCGTCAGTCGCCCGTCTGGCCGTCGATGCGTTCGCGCAGCAGGTCGGCGTGGCCGTTGTGACGGGCGTACTCCTCGATCATGTGCAGGTAGACCCAGCGGAGGCTGGTCGGCGGCCGGTCGCCTTGGGAGAACTCGTGCTCGAGCGGGAGATCCGCCACCGCCGCACGAGCCGCCTCGATCTCGGCCAGGTAGGTGGCGTAGTCGCTCTCCGCGTCGGCTTCGGCCACATCGTCGAAGTCGCCGTCACGGTTGTGCTCGTCGCAGTAGATGTCGGGCAGTTGCTGGCCGGCCGCGTGTATGCGGAACCAGCCGCGCTCGACCTCGGACATGTGGCGGACGAGGCCGAGCAGGGTCAGGTTGGACGGCTCGACGGCTGCCTTCTTCAGCTGTTCCGCGGTGAGGCCGGCGCATTTCGTCAGCAGGGTCTGCCGGTGCCATTCGAGCCAGCCCTGCAGCATGGCCCGCTCATCACCGGTACGCGGTTCGCTCACTCGTTGCGCCGCAGGCGCGATCCAGGAAGTCACGATCACATCCTGGACCGCCCCTACGACATTTTCCGCCTCGCTACGCGTCCTCGTTCGGGACGACGATGAGTCGATCTTCCGGGATGAGGCGGGCGGACTCCCGCGGCTCGGCCGTGAGGTAAGCGGCCGAGTGGGTGAGGGAGGCCCACACCGCGTGGGATCGGGCGAGGTCACCGTCGGTGAGCGGGAGCGTTTCCGCGATCGAGCCGGTCGACTCGGCGGTGAGGTCGAGCACCTGGGTGGCGGGGAGGTGGACCAGCACGTCCAGGCGGGCCCTCGCGACCTTGTCGTCCAGGCACCGGCCGTGAGCTTCGAGCAGGGCCGTTGCCGGGATGCCGACGAACGCCCGCTCGTCGCCGACCTCGGTGATCACCTCACCGACGTGCACGAGGCCGTGGGCGTAGGACTGGACCGCCGAGCAGTCGAGCACGGCGCGGATCTCCGGGGCGTCCGTCATGCCGGCTCCTCCGTGTCGGGCCAACGGCCGCCTTTCATGGCTTCGAGCCGGCGGCGGCTCTCGGCCTTCTGCGTCTCGGTGGGAGGCCGCAGTTTGTCGCGCCAGCGGGCCGCACCCTCGTCCGTGATGGCGAAGCCGGCGGCTTCGAGCATGGCCCTGGTGGTGGCGCCGCGTTGCATGTGGGAGCGCACCGCCTCGGTCACGATCGCCGAGCTGTTGGGATGTTTGTCGAGGTATTGCGCTACATCGTCGGGGAGACTCACGGTGATCCGCCTTGTCATACTCGCATCATACTCTGGCGGCCATTGGTAGGACTGTAGAGACAATACTATGGCTCGAATGATCAGCACCGATCGATCTTGGGTCAGTCGGTCAGGGGGACCTTGGCCACCGGGAACAGGTTGCCGTCCTTGGTGGTGCCTTCCACCAGCACCTCCGCGTGTCCCGCCGAGTGGCGCAGGGTGCTCACCGCGTTCCCGAAGTACGGCCCGGCCAGCCGCTTCCACGTCAGTGGCGGCCGCGCCACGCCCGCCGATCGGGCCAGGGCGCGCATCGTCCTGGCTCCCGCGCGGGACCAGCTCAGCCTCATCAGGGGCTTCAGCGGCGCCGGGACCTGGTTGTGGATGGGGGAGCAGGTCAGCTGGTGCACCGGGGTGCGTACGGCCGGTCCCAGGTCGGCGCGGGCCACGTACGAGTGGTGCACGTCCCCGGAGAGCACGCTGATCGTGGCCGGGGCCGCGTAGGCGCCGCCCGCTCCGACCCGGTGGCGGGGCGCTCCCTCGCCGCCCTCGCCGATGCGGCGGAACAGTTCCGTCAGGGCGTCGAACGAGCGCCGGAACGCTGCCCAGTGTTCGAGGTCGAAGGCTCGGCGGATCTTCTCCGCCAGGCCGGTCGCGGAGGCGTCCGCGGCCTTCTCGTTCCAGGCCTCGACGTGGTGGATCGCCGGGGGCATCAGCCACGGCAGGGAGGAGCCGACCACCAGGTGGTCGTAGTCCCCGTGGGCCTGGTCGACGAACCATCGCCACTCGGCTGCCGGAAGCATCTCGCGGGCGCCCGGGATCAGGACTCGGTTGCAGCGGTTGTCGAGCATCACCAGACGGGTGCGGCCGATGTCGAGGGCGAAGCTCCACTGGTACGGCCGGTCCGTGTTCTCGGCCGACATGGGTGAGTCGACGGACAGGCCGAAGTCGTGCAGCAGGTCCGTCGCGTCGGGGACCGAAGTGATCTTCGCCAGCAGCGGGTCGGCGGCGAGTTCGTCCGGGCTGAGGTTGCCCAGGTGCTGGTAGACCCAGTACGACGCCAGGCCGCCGGCGATGCGGTCGGCCCACCAGGCCTGGGCCGACATGTCGGCGCGCCAGGGTGCCGAGGTGTTCCAGTCGTCGATGATCTCGTGGTCGTCGAAGATCATCACGCTCGGCACCGTGGCGAGCAGCCAGCGGACCTCGGGGTCGCGCCACGACTCGAGGTAGAGCTTCGTGTACTCGTCGAACGTGACGACCTGATCCTTCGGGCCGTGGTGGCCGGCGGCGCGGCGGCGGCGCAGGAAGCGGCGTACCTTCGTCGAGGTCTTGTCCGCGTAGACCTGGTCGCCGAGCAGCACGATCAGGTCCGGGCGCAGGTCCGGGTCCTGCGGGTCGGCCATCATCCGCCGGGCGTACGCGTCCAGCGCGTCCGGTGGCAGCTTGCGCCCGGTGGCGTGCGGGGTGGCCTCGCGGCAGGAGCCGAAGATCATGCTGACCGGGTGGCCGGCGTCGTCGGCGGGACGGGTCGCGATCACGCTCGGCGGGTACGGCGAGTCGGGCTGCGGCCACACCTTCCGGTCGTCGAGCCACATCTCGTATTCCGTGGCCGCGCCGCGCGGGAGCCCCTCGACGATCACGATCGCGTAGTGGTGCCCGTACGCGCAGAAGGTCTGCGCGGACCCGGCGCCGCCGCCGGTGGCCTCGACCCGCACCTGGGCCGGCTCGGTGGTCTCCACCCAGATCGTCGCCTTGTCGCCCACGACCCGCCGCAGCACCGGCCCGATGAGCAGGTGCGCAGTCAAAGGACGACCGGGGGGAGAGCCATGATTCCATCCTCCCCAGCGCGCCGGGTTTGCGCCACCACGCTTTCGGCCACCACCGGGTCACCCGACGTGTCCGGCGACACCGACGGGTGGCGCCACGCTCCCCGGGCACATCTGTCAGGATTTCTGGCATGGAATACGTGGTCGCCTCTCTGATCCTGCTGGCGGTGCTGATCGTCGGGGCCGTCGGCCTCGTCGTGCCGCGCCTGCGCCGGCGCGAACTCCCGCCGCCGGGAGAGACCCGGGCGGGCACGACCACGCTCGAGCGTCCCCCGGTGGTGCCCGAGACCGAGGCGCTCCCGCCGCTGATCGAGCGCCCGGCCGAGCCCGCGGCTCCCGAGGCTCCGGTCATCGAGAAGCCCGAGCCCACGGCCGGCCGGCTGGTGCGGCTGCGGGCCCGGCTCAGCCGGTCGCAGAACGCCTTCGGCCGGGGGCTGCTCAGCGTGCTGTCCCGCGACCACCTCGACGAGGACGCCTGGGAGGAGATCGAGGACAGCCTGATCACCGCGGACGTCGGCGTCGAGGCCACCCAGGTCCTCGTCGAGCGGCTGCGCGAGCGGGTACGGGTCCTGGGCACGCGTACGGTCGCCGAGGTGCGCGAGCAGCTCGCCGAGGAGCTCACCGCCGCGCTGGAGCCGGAGCTGGACCGCAGCCTGAACACCGCCCCGCACGAGGGCCGGCCCGCCGTCGTGCTGGTGGTCGGCGTCAACGGCGCGGGCAAGACCACCACCTGCGGCAAGATCGGCCGGGTGCTCGTCGCGGACGGGCGTACCGTTCTCTTCGGTGCGGCCGACACGTTCCGGGCCGCCGCCGCCGAGCAGCTCGCCACCTGGGGTGAGCGGGTCGGGGCGGAGACCGTGCGGGGTCCCGAGGGCGGTGACCCGGCCAGCGTCGCGTTCGACGCGGTCAAGCGGGGTATCGACGTGGGCGTGGACACCGTGCTGATCGACACCGCCGGCCGGCTGCAGAACAAGGTCGGGCTGATGGACGAGCTCGGCAAGGTCAAGCGGGTGGTCGAGAAGCATGGCCCGGTCGACGAGACCCTGCTCATCCTGGACGCCACCACCGGCCAGAACGGGCTGGAGCAGGCCCGGGTCTTCACGGAGGTGGTGGACGTGACCGGAGTGGTGCTCACCAAGCTCGACGGCACCGCCAAGGGCGGCATCGTCATCGCCGTGCAACGCAAGCTCGGTATTCCGGTCAAGCTGGTCGGCCTGGGCGAGGGCCCCGACGATCTCGCCCCGTTCGAGCCCGCCGCCTTCGTCGAGGCCCTGCTTGGCACCGACGCGTAGGCTCAGGGGCGGTAAGCCCGTCAAGCGGGGGACATCCAGGGGAGGTCGTGGGTGACGCAAGAGCCCGTCCGCGAGATCCCATTGCACGGCGGGAACGTCAGCACGGTCTCCCGGGTCGGTGACACGGTCCGCCGCAATGCCGGACCGTGGACCCCGGCCGTGCACTCGCTGCTCAACCATCTGCAGCGGGTGGGGTTCACCGGGTCGCCGCACGCCCTCGGCATGGACGAGAAGGGCCGCGAGGTCCTGTCGTACCTCGACGGTGAGTGCGGCGAGTATCCGCTGGCTCCGCACTGGACGACCGAGGAGGCGCTGGTCACGGTCGCGACGATGCTGCGCATGTTCCACGACGCGCAGTACGGCTTCCAGCCCCCGCCGGGCGCGGTGTGGCGCAGCTTCGGCCCGCCGCCGCCGGACACCGAGGTGATCTGTCACCACGACGCCGCCCCGCACAACGTGGTGTGGCGGCCCGACGGCACCCTGGCGCTCATCGACTTCGACCTGGCCTCGCCGGGCGCCCGGATCTACGACGTGGCGTACGCGGCCTGGACCTGGGTGCCGCTGTTCAGCGACCGCGACTCGTACACGCTGGGCTGGAAGCGGCCCAACCGGCCGCGGCGGCTGCGGCTGTTCGCGGACGCGTACGGTCTGATCCCGCGCGACCGGCACCGGCTGGTCCGGACCATCCGCAAGCGGATCGTGGACCACGTCGAGGGCATCCGCCGGATGGCCGCCGCCGGCGATCCGGCCTTCGTCCGCATCGTGCACAAGGGTCACCTGCGGCGCCCGATGCGCGACCTGCGGCTCCTCGACTACGAGCGCCACACCTTGGAATACGCTCTCCGCTGACGGAAAAGGGCAAAACCGACACCGGCTCGCGCCGTTGTGCGAGTTTCTTCACACGTACGAAACAACCGGTGACGTGTTGGAAATCGCGCGCACACCGTGCGCGAAACAGCTGACCGGAAGGCTTCCGCCTCACACCGGTCAACTGGCGCGACGCTGCCCTGGGGGACCGACCCCGCATTGCCCGACGGCTAGCCGCGTGGGCAAGCGCTGAAGGACCACCTATCCGAGAGGAGGCAGCGTGGAGATCAACACCGGCAACACCGCCTGGTTGCTCCTGTCGTCTGCGCTCGTTTTGCTCATGACTCCGGGTCTGGCGCTGTTCTACGGTGGCCTGAACCGGTCCAAGGGCGTACTGAACATGATGATGATGAGCTTCTCGTGCATCGGGCTCGTCTCCGTCCTGTGGGTTCTGTACGGCTTCACGCTGGCGTTCGGCGTCAACAACAACGGCGGCCTGAACAACGTCATCGGTAACTTCTCGCAGTACTTCGGTACGGGCACCAGCGCGATCAGCGAGGAGTGGCTGTTCTTCGGGGCCAGCACCGGCATCCCGACGTACGCGTTCATGGTCTTCCAGATGATGTTCGCCGTGATCACCGTCGCGCTGATCAGCGGTGCCGTCTCGGACCGCATGAAGTTCGGCGGCTGGGTGCTCTTCGCGCTCGCCTGGTTCACGCTGGTCTACGTCCCCGTCGCGCACTGGGTCTGGGGTGGCGGCTTCATCGGCGCCAAGATCCGGGCCCTGGACTTCGCCGGTGGTACGGCGGTCCACATCAACGCCGGTGCCGCCGGGCTCGCGCTCTGCCTGATCCTCGGCAAGCGCATCGGCTGGCCGCGGGAGAACATGCGGCCGCACAACGTGCCGTTCGTCGCCCTCGGCGCCGGCCTGCTGTGGTTCGGCTGGTTCGGCTTCAACGCCGGCTCCGAGCTCACCGTCGACGGCACCACCGTGTTCGCCTTCATCAACACCCAGGTCGCCACGGCGGCGGCCCTGCTCGGCTGGGTCGTCGTGGAGTGGCTGCGCGACGGCAAGCCCACCCTCGTCGGCGCCTCCTCCGGCGCGGTTGCCGGCCTGGTCGCGATCACCCCGGCGTGCGGCTTCGTCGCCCCGCTCCCGGCCGTGCTCATCGGCCTCGTCGCCGGCGCGGTCTGCGCCCTGGCGGTCGGCCTGAAGTACCGCTTCGGCTACGACGACTCGCTCGACGTGGTCGGCGTCCACTTCGTCGGCGGCTGGATCGGCTCGCTGTCGATCGGCTTCTTCGCCACCGCGCAGGTCAACGCCGGCATCACCGACAGCAAGATCCTCAACGCGAGCGAGGGCCTGTTCTACGGCGGCGGCCTGACCCAGCTCGGCCGCCAGGCGGCCGGCAGCCTCATCGTCACGCTCTACTCGTTCGCCATCGCGGCCGCCATCGCCCTGGTCATCAAGGCCGCCAAGGGCCTGCGCGTCAGCGAGGAGGCCGAGATCTCCGGCATCGACATCGCGGACCACGGTGAGACGGGCTACGACCTCACCCCGAGCGGCGGCGCGGGCTCCGGCGGCGCCTTCGCGATGGCGGGCCTCACCAAGTCCGCGCAGATCGACGCGGACGGCAAGGCGGACGTCAGCCAGAAGGTCGCCGGATAAGTTCTGAAGACATGGAGGGACTGAGCATGAAGCTGGTGACCGCGGTCATCAAGCCGTACCAGCTCGACGCGGTGAAGGAGGCTCTGCACGCCCTGGGCGTCGCCGGGCTCACCGTGAGCGAGGTACAGGGCTACGGGCGGCAGAAGGGCCACACCGAGGTGTACCGGGGTGCCGAGTACACGGTGGAGTTCCTGCCGAAGATCAAGGTCGAGGTCGTCACCGACGAGATCGACGTGGACAAGGTCGTGGACGCGGTGGTCACCTCCGCGCGGACCGGGAAGATCGGCGACGGGAAGGTCTGGGTCACGTCGGTCGACGACGTGGTCCGGGTCCGCACCGGCGAGCGCGGGCTCGACGCGCTCTGATCGCCCTGAACCGGCAGGACATCGGCGCCGCCGCCCGCACCGAGCGGGCGGCGGCGCTCGACGCCTGGCTGGCCGGGATGTTCCCGAGCCACCTGCCCGGGGTCAGCCTCGTGGCGGTGGGCGGGCTCGGCCGGCGGGAGGTCGCGCCGTACAGCGACCTGGACCTCGTGCTGCTGCACAACGGCACGGCCGGCATCGACCGGATCGCCTCCGCGCTGTGGTACCCGATCTGGGACGCGCGGCTCGGCCTCGACCATTCCGTACGGACGCTGCCCGAGGCCCTGTCCGTCGCCCATGACGACGTGAAGGTGTCGCTCGGGCTGCTCGACGCCCGGCACATCGCCGGGGACGCCGCGCTCTCCGCCGAGCTGATCGCGGCCGCCGGTGACCAGTGGCGGCGCACGGCCGTACGCCTGCTCCCGCAGCTCAAGGAGCTCACCACCGCCCGCTGGAGCACCCACGGCGAGCTCGCGTTCCTGCTCGAGGGAGACCTCAAGGAGGCCGGCGGCGGGCTGCGCGACGTGACGATCCTGCGCGGGATCGGCCGGGCGGGCGTCGCCGACACCATGCGGCCGGCGGTCCGCGCCGCCGATCTCCGGCTGCTCGACACCCGCGACGCCCTGCACGTGGCCGTCGGCCGCCGCGTGGACCGGCTGGTCGCCCAGGAGCGCGCGGCCGTCGCGGAACTGCTCGATCTGGAGGACGGCGACGCGCTGCTGCGCCGGGTGGCCGGGGATGCCCGTACCGTCGCCCACGCCCTCGACGACGCCTGGCGTGCCACCGACCGGCTGCGCAGCGGACGCCGGCGCGGCTTGGTGCCGGGTCCGCCCACCCGGCGCCCGGTGGCCCGCGACGTCGTCGAGCAGGACGGTGAGCTGGTGCTCGCGCGGACCGCGATCGGGCCCGTGGCCGATCCGACGCTCTCGCTGCGGGTGGCCGCCGCGGCCGCGACCGTGCGCCTGCCCATCGCGCGCGCTACCTGCGAGTGGCTGGCCGCCTTCTGCCCGCCGCTGCCGACCCCGTGGCCGCCCGCCGCGCGGGCCGCGCTGGTCTCGCTGCTCGGCTCCGGACCGGGCCTGCTGCCCACCTGGGAGGCCTGCGACCGGTACGGGCTGATCGACGCCTGGCTGCCGGAGTGGGCCCGGATGCGCAGCCTGCCGCAGCACCATCCGGTGCACCGCTACACCCTGGACCGCCACCTCGTGCAGGCGGCCTACGAGGCCACCGCGTACGCCCGCGAGGTGACCCGCCCCGACCTGCTGCTGCTCGGCGCGTTCCTGCACGACGTCGGCAAGGGCCTGCCCGGCGACCACAGCACCGTCGGCGCTCCCATCGCCGCCGAGATCGCGACCCGCATCGGCCTGCCGCCCGGGGACGTGGCGACGGTCGAGAAGCTGGTACGCCTGCACCTGCTGCTGCCCGACGTGGCGACCCGGCGCGACCTCAGCGACCCGGTGACCATCTCGTCGGTCGCCGAGGCGGTGGGCGACGCGACGACCCTCGACCTCCTGCACGCCCTGGCCCGCGCCGACTCGCACGCCACCGGCCCGGCGGCGTGGTCGGACTGGAAGGAGCGGCTGATCGCCGAGCTGGTCCGGCGGGTGCGTACGGCGCTGGACACCGGCGCGCTGCCCGAACCGCCCGCTCCCGACCCGGAGCTGCTCGACGGTGACCTACCGGCGGTCCATCTCGACGGGGACCGGGTGGCGGTGGCGGCGGCCGACCGCCGGGGCCTGCTCGGCTCGGTGGCGGCCTGCCTGGCGATGCACCGCCTCGACGTCATCTCCGCCGACGCGTGCACGGTGGACGGCAGGGCCATCGTCGAGTTCCGCACCCAGCCCCGGTACGGCTCCCCGGCCGATCCGCTCGCCCTCGCCGCGGACCTGCGCCGGGTGGCCGCCGGGGACGTGTCGGTAACCCAGCGGGTTCGGGCACGGGCGATGTCCACGCGCAGTGGCGCGGCACCGCGCGTGGTGTGGCTGCGGGCGGCGGCCACGGACGCGGTCGTGCTCGAGCTGCGAGCGGCCGACTCGGCGGGCCTGCTCTACCGGGTGGCCACGGCGCTGGACGAGGCGGGTGCCGAGGTGCGGGCGGCGCGTATCTCGACGCTGGGCGGCGACGTGGTCGACGCCTTCTACCTCGTCGGCCCCTGGTCGGACGCCGGCGAACGGGAACGCGTGGGAGCGGCGGTCCTGGCGGTGGTCTGAGCCCGTCACCTCCCGGCGGCGGCGACGTTGCCTGTAGTGACATCCGGGGCTTGATGAAGAGGTCTGTTGCCGCATGGGGGAACCAGCCGGTCTGCTCGACGACTACCTGAGGATCGCCCGGTACCACGTGCAACGGGCCGTGCCGCCCACCGCGATCCGGCTCCGCTCGCTGGAGATGCGGCGGCTGCTGGCTTACATCGCGCTGCGCGACACCGGGACGACGTACGGGGAGCTGCTGGCCGCGGCGCGCACGGGTGACGTGGCGTGGCTGCGCCGGATCCGCAAGGACGTCCGGCCCTCGGTGCTGGCCGGGCTGGCGCAGACGCTGGCGCTGCAGGACATGCTCCCGGAGGACCGCAACGACGCGCTGGCCCTCTACGAGCTCGTGCGGGCAGCGCTGGGCGCACCCGCGTTGCCCGGCGCGCATCAGGGACTGCATGCGCAGCTCACGTACACGTGGCGCGGCGCCGAGGCGACGCGGGCGCTGCTGCGGGCGTACCCGGGAATCAGCGAGGCCGTGCGCTGCGACCTGGAGATCGACGTGGCGAATCCGTTCGCCGGCGACGGCGAGCTGCCGGTGGCGCCCTGGCTGGCCGCTTTCCAGCGGCTGATGCCGAAGCCGTATCCGGCGATCGAGCCGGCCAACGGTCTTCCGCCGTTCGACCGGCTCACCGTCACCGCCGAGCCGGCACCGGTCGACGAGCCGCAGCGGATCTCGGTCATCGTGACCGCGTTCCACCCGGACGAGGGCCTGATCACCGCGGTGCGCTCGATCCTCGCCCAGTCCTGGCGCAACGTCGAGGTGATCATCGTCGACGACGCCTCGCCGCCGGAGTACGACGAGATGCTGCAGCGCGCGCTCGCGCTGGGTCCGCGGGTCCGGCTGGTCAAGCAGCCGTACAACCAGGGCACGTACGCCGGGCGCAACGCCGGCCTGGACGCGGCGGAGGGCGAGTTCGTCGCGTTCCAGGACTCCGACGACTGGTCCCACCCGCGGCGGCTGGAGATTCAGGTACGGCCGATGCTGGAGAACGCGCGCGTCGTCGCCACCACCACGGACGGCCTGGCGGTCACGGAACACCTTGCGCTCACCCGCCCGGCGGTGCGGCGTGGCCGGTTCAACCCGTCGTCGCTGATGTTCCGCCGCCAGATGGTGGTGGACCGGATCGGCTACTTCGACCGGGTCCGCAAGGCGGCCGACTCCGAGTACATCGGACGGATGCGGGCCGTCTACGGCGACCGGGCGGTACGCCACGTCGAGTCGGCGCCGCTCGCGCTCATCCGGCTGTCCCAGGGGTCGTTGTCGCGCTCGGAGATCCGGGCGTACTGGATGCACCCGGCTCGGGTCGCGTACTCGTCGGCGTACCAGCTGTGGCACGGGCGGATCGCGGCGCGGGCCGCGAAGCCGTACCTGCCGCGCGAGGGTGGTGAGCGGCCCTTCGCGGCTCCCGACCACCTCCGGTACGCCCGCGGCGAGGCGCCGCCCCGCCCCGAGTACGACGTGGTGATGGCCGGCGACTGGCGGTTCCTGCAGGGCCCGCAGCTGTCCGCGGTGGAGGAGATCCAGGCCCTGACCGACCGCGGGCTGCGCGTGGCCGTGCTGCATCTGGAGTCGCTGCGCCCGATGGCCCGGCGCCGTTACCCGCTGGCCGCCCCGATCCAGCGGCTCGTCAACGCCGGCCGGATCGCCCAGGTGCTGCCCGGCGACGTCAATGAGGCGGCGCTGGTCATCGTGCGCCAGGCGGCCGCGCTGCAGTTCGCGCCGGACGACGAGTGCCTGCTGCGGCCGCGCCGGGTGCTGATCGTCGCCGACCAGGCACCGGTACGCCGTGACGGGCTCGATCACCGCTACGACCCCGAGGCGTGCACGCGTACGGCGGCGCGGCTGTTCGCGGCGGAGGCGGTGTGGTGCCCGCAGGATCCCGAGGTGCGGGGCGCGCTGCGGCCGTACCCGTCGATCGAGCTGACGGCGTACGACCTGCCGACCGTCGTCGGCACCGGCAGATGGACGCCGGTGCGCGACGGCGCGAGCCGGGACTTGCCGGTCGTGGGCACGGACCTGTGCGACCAGGGGGTGTGGCCGCGCGACGCCCGAGAGTCGCTGTTCGTCTACGACGACCTGCGCAAGGTGGACGTCAGGCTGCGGCTGCCGGACTGGCCGCGTACCGACGTCGCGCTCGGCGGGCCGCGCTCGCACCTGGTCTACGAGGCGAGCGACGTGGACCTGCGGACCTTCCTGCACCAGCTCGACTTCTACCTGCACTTCCCGCACCCGGAGGCGGTGGAGACCTACTCCCGCCCGGCGCTGGAGGCGGCCGCGCAGGGCTGCGTGGTGGTGACGCCCGAGCGGCACGCCGCGGTCTTCGGCGACGCCGCCGTCTACTGCACGCCGGCCGAGGTCGGCGGGCTCATCAAGCGCTACACCGCGGACCGGGTGCTCTTCGCCGAGCAGAGCCGGCGCGCCCGGGCCGTCGTGGCGAAGGCCCACGACCCCCAGGGGTACGTCGACCGCGTCGCAAGCCTGGTCCACGCCCCGCACAACACCCCTGCCCAGCGGACACCAGAATTCTCGCTGGCATGACATCGGAGGATTCCACGACTATGAGCAGCCTGACCCGGATCGGCGGCCGGCTGGCGGTACGGCTGCAGAGCCTGACCCGTCCGCAGGTCATCGTCCTCATCGCGGTGCTGGCGGTCGTCGCCGGCATCTGGACGGCGGCCGCGACGGGGCGCCAGGGCCTCGCCACCTCCCTGGTCGCGGTGCTGCTGCTCGGCGTGCTGCTCGGCATCCTGCACCTGTCGCGCTGGATGGGTGGCCTGCACCGCGCGAACCAGGCCGCCCACCGCGACCTGCGCGTCGTCGTCGAGCAGATGCAGCGCCGGGTGGTCGCGACGGTCGAGAAGGAGCGGGTCACCGCCGGCGACCGGCACCAGGAGCTGACCCGTACGATCACCCGCGGCCTGCGGCAGAACGGGCACGGCAACGATCTGCTGCTGCGCGCGCAGAGCCGGGAGATCGAGGCGATGTTCCAGCTGTTCGCCGAGTTCACGCCGCGGGCGCCGATGCCGTCGTCCGGCGACTTCGCGCTGAACCCCACGGACCTGCTGGAACTGCTGCACATCGTCCGGCTGCGCCGGCCGCAGCTGGTGGTGGAGCTGGGCAGCGGCACGTCGACGGTGTGGCTCGCGTACGCGCTGGAGAAGACCGGCGGCCGGCTGATCTCGCTCGACCACGACGCGGACTACGCCGGCAAGACGCGGGACATGCTGGACGCGCACGGGCTGTCAGCGGTGGCCGAGGTGCGGACCGCGCCGCTGACCGAACTGGCCGTCGACGGCAAGACCTATCCCTGGTACGACGTGGAGAAGCTCGCCGACGTCCGCGACATCGACCTGCTCCTGATCGACGGCCCGCCCGCGTCGACCGGGCCGGATGCGCGGTTCCCGGCCATGCACGCGCTCGAGAGCCGCCTTGCGGCCGTCGCGACCGTGGTGCTCGACGACGTCAACCGCCCCGACGAGCAGGACGCCGTGCGGCGCTGGGTGGAGAACGTCACCGGGCTCACCGCCGAGCCTCAGCTGCTGGGGCGGCACGCGGTGCTGTCGTACTCGCGCAGCGGCGCTCCTGCCTCCGTACCCGCATAAAAGTCGACCGGCCGGCATGCGGGGGCATGCCGGCCGGTCTTCGGGGGAGGGAAAAGCTGCCTTCAGTCCGCTTGTGGGCGCCGGCGGGGTGGTTGGACGGGTCAGCGGGAGCCGAAGTCCTGCGTGTAGTACGGGGTGCCGTTGGCGGAGTAGACGACGCCGACGGCGAACGTCTTGGCGCCGCAGTCGAGCAGGTTGGCGCGG
The DNA here is from genome assembly GCF_044465265.1 of Actinoplanes sp. NPDC049681. Taxonomy (NCBI): domain Bacteria; kingdom Bacillati; phylum Actinomycetota; class Actinomycetes; order Micromonosporales; family Micromonosporaceae; genus Actinoplanes; species Actinoplanes sp. NPDC049681. The sequence continues at coordinate 292,486 of NZ_JBITLP010000006.1, read as the reverse complement.
TGACCCGGCGACGCCAGCCAGCCGTTGACGACCTCGCGGGCGGTGCGGTAGCCCCACGCGATGTTCTCGCTGCGCGCGGCGGTGTAGCCGGCGGCGCGGGCCCGCGTGATGAAGGTCGAGTTGCGGGCGCCCGTGTGGCTGAACACCCCCGTGGTGGCCATGTACTTGCTGTGCCCGCGGGCGGCCCAGAGCAGGTCCGCGTTGACCGGCAGCGCCTTGCAGCCGGCCCGGACGCGCGCCTGGTTGGACAGTGCCACGACCTGCGTCTGCAGCGTGCTCGTCGAGACGACGGCGGCCTCGGCCGGAGCGGCCAGGGTGACCAGGCCGATCAGAGCGGCGGCGGGGATCAGCGCGAGGGTGGCGAGGCGACGGACCAGGGTCTTCTGCACGGGACAACCTTTCGGAGAACTCCGCACCGGCGCTTGTTCGCAGGTACGCCATTCCCTTCGGACGTCGCGCTGCGGTCGCTGATGCCTCTTCAGGTGCCTTGCCGTGAGTGCTGAGTTGCCGCCCGGGTGCCTGCCGTCCGGTGGTTGCGGCAGCGGTCGGCGGCCGGTTGCCGTACGGGTGCAAGAAGGCCCGGCGGAGACTCCGCCGGGCCCTCTCGAGGGTGGTGCTGAGCGTCAGGGAGCCGCCAGGGCCGCCCCGAACTGAGGCGCCAGCAGCCGGCTGTACGCGGTGGTGATGTGGTGCTGGTCGCGGTAGACCAGGATGTCGCCGACGATCGCCGGGCAGGTCGTCGCGGTGCAGAACCACGGCACCGGGTCGATGATGGTGGCGCCGGCCGCGCGTGCCGCCGCGGTCACGAGCTTGCGCCGCTCGGGCTGCGCCAGCGCGCTCTCCCGGCTGCGCCCGCACGTCGACGGCTCGTCCATGTGCGCCGACAGGCAGTCGGGGGTGTCGCCGGTCATCCACGGGGTGTCGCTGATGAAGTACACCTCGGTGCCGGGCGCGGACAGCGCGCGGACCGACCGCTTCCAGGCGGCGACCCAGGCGTCGTCCTGCGAGCCGGTCACGCCGAGCAGCTCGTTGCTCGGGTACGTCGAGGCCACCACGACCTTCGCCGGGTGCAGCGAGCGGACGTACCGGATGGCGTCGCGGCGCCACTGGACGCACTCGGTGAACTCGCGCTTGAGCTGCGGCAGGAAGATCATGCCGTCCGCCGCGGTGCACGCGCTCTTCGTGACGGCGACCACTTTCCAGTGCCGCCGCAGGGCTGCTGCCTCCAGCGCCGGGAACCAGTGGCCGGCGTGGGAGTCGCCGAAGAGCACCACCGTGGTGTCGGAGGACAGGTCGCCGTACGCGCACGGCTTCTTGACCTCGGGATCGTCGAAGGCGCCGTTGCAGCCCTCGCTGTAGTAGCGGGGCTTGTCCTTGCTCGCCTTCGTCAGCTTCGGCGTGAGGTTCACCGGTACGGCGGGCGCGTCGACGCTGGCGGCGATCTGCTCGCTGAGGTTCTTGGGATCGAACGTCGCCGGGTCCAGGACGGCGGCGCGGTACGTGGTCGTCCCGCTGAAGTGCGTGGCGGCCGAGGTGATGACGGTGCACAGGCCGGCGGCGAGCACGGAGATCGCGACGCCCACGCCGATGCCGCGCCACGGGCGGTCCCGCAGGGCGCGCAGGTGGCGTACCGGATTCTCGACGAGTGCGTACGTCAGCGCGGCCAGGACCAGGGCGCCGAGCGCGACGAGGACGTTCTCCCAGGCGGCGAGGGGCCGGCCGATCGCGTACGGCGCCAGCAGCAGTGCCGGCCAGTGCCACAGGTACCACGAGTACGACAGCCGCCCCACGGCCTGCATGACGGGCAGACCGAGGAATCCCGCCGGGCGCCCTGTTCCACCGGCGATGACGGCGGCGGTGCCCAGGACGGGGAGCAGGGCGGCGTACCCGGGGAACGGGGTGTCGGGGGTGAACACCACGGCCGACGCGGCCACGGCGACGAGACCGGCCCCGACGCACCAGCGCGGCAGCTTCAGCGCGGTGAGGGCGAGCAGCGCGCCGACGCCGAGCTCCCAGGCCCGGGTGTGCGCGCCGAAGTACGCCCATCCCGCGTTCTCCCGCGTCTGCCACAACGCCAGCGCGAGGGAGCCCGCGGTCAGCGCGGACAGCGCCGCACCCAGCCCCCGCCGGCGGGCGAACACGATGATGAGCAGCGGCCACACGAGGTAGAACTGCTCCTCGACGGCCAGCGACCAGAAGTGCTGCAGCGGCGACGGTTCCGCGTCGGCCTGCAGGTAATCCGTGCCGATCGCCGCGAGGCGGTAGTTCATCGCGTAGATCGAGGTGTGCAGCGCGTCGGACAGGATGCCGCTGAGCCGCAGCGGCGGCAACCACAGCGCGGCACCGGCCACCGTGGCCACCACCACGAGGGCCGACGCCGGCAGCAGCCGCAGCGCCCGCCGCGCGTAGAAGCGCGGGATCGACAACGTGCCACTGCTGCGCGCCTCACGCAGCAGCAGGCCGGTGATCAGGAAGCCGGAGATGACGAAGAAGACGTCCACCCCGACGTAGCCGCCGGTGACGACGGGCAGGCCACAGTGGTACGCGACGACGAGGAGCACCGCGACCGCGCGCAGCCCTTCGATGTCGCGGCGGTGCCGGGGCGGGCCGGCGGCCGTAGCGGGCGAGGCGTCCGCTGCCGGTCCGGCGGACCGCGGTGTCTGCCGGGGCGAGGGCGCGACGGGCGCGATGCTCATCTCGGTCACAGCCGGTGCGCCTCCCGGCTGGTGGTGACGCCCCGGGTGTCGAAGAAGCGCTTCGCGATGCCCGCGAGGTGGTCCGCGTCGTACTCGCGGTGGTGCTGCACCAGGATGACGAGGTCGGCGGCTGCGGCGGCACCCTCGAGGTCGTCGGTGCGCGGCACGCTCCACTCGGTGACGTACGGGTCGTGGAACGTGAGCACCGCGCCCAGCGACGTGAGGTGGCGGGCCAGTGGCGTGGCCGGCGACTCGCGCTGGTCGGCGATGTTCGGCTTGTACGTCACGCCGAGCAGCAGGATCTTCGCGCCGTGCACCGCCACGCCGTCGGCGTTGAGCAGGTTCTGCGCGCGGCGGGCCACGTACGCCGGCATCGTCGCGTTGATCTCCTGGGCGAGCTCGACGAAGCGGAACGGGTAGCCGAGCTTGCTGCGGACGTTGTGGCTCAGGTAGTTCGGATCGATCGGGATGCAGTGACCACCGACGCCGGGACCCGGGTAGAAGGCCTGGAACCCGAACGGCTTGGTGGACGCGGCGTGGATGACGTCCCAGAGGTCGATGTCGAGCTCGTGGCAGAACCGGGCCATCTCGTTGACCAGCGCGATGTTGACGTGCCGGTACGTGTTCTCCAGCAGCTTCGCGGTCTCCGCCTCCCGGGTGCCGCGGGTGGGCACGACGGTCTCGATGAACCGCCCGTAGAAGGCCGCGACTCGGTCGGTGCAGCCGGGGGTGTAGCCGCCGACGACCTTCGGGGTGTTGTGCGGGCCGAACCGCTCGTTGCCCGGGTCGATGCGCTCGGGCGAGAAGGCGACGTGGAAGTCGATGCCGGCGGTCAGCCCGGACAGCTTCTCCAGCAGCGGGCGTACGACGTCGTCGGTCGTACCCGGGTAGGTGGTCGACTCGAGGACGACCAGCATGCCGGGCCGAAGGTTGCGGCCGACCGCCTCGGTCGCGCCGACGACCGCGCGCAGGTCCGGACCGTCGCCCTCGGACAGCGGCGTCGGCACGCAGATCACCGCGGTGTCCGCCTCGGCGATCCGCGTCTCGTCCGCGGTGGTACGGAATCCGCCGGCGAGCATCTCGGCCACGTCGGCGTCGGACAGGTCGTCGACGTGCGAGCGGCCCGCGCCGAGCGCGTCGACCACCGCCGCGTTGACGTCGAAGCCGAGCACGGACATGCCGGCCCGGATGGCCTGCTGGGCGAGGGGCAGCCCCACGTACCCGAGGCCGAGGATGACGACGTCGAAGCTCACGAGAGAGATCTCCTTTGCGGGGACCCGTCAGGCGACGGGCGAATTGGTGGCGGCCGGCCCGCCGTTCTTCGCCGGCTGCGCCGGCACGGCGACCTCCGGCGTCTTGCCGGGTGCCAGGGCCGGTCCGCGGTCCACCTGGGTCACGACGGCGGGTGCGGGACGCGGACCGGTCAGCTCGTACGGCGACACGAACGGCAGGTACGCCGGCAGGAACTCCTCGAGCAGCGCCGCCTGCTCCGCGGCCACGGCGTCGTCCGAGTCGGTGTCGTTGAGGCAGAACGCGTCGAGGTTGCGGTGCCGCAGCAGCCCGGCGAGCTTCAGCGGCGAGGTGGGATTGGCCAGGTCCGCGTACGCGTACGCGATGGTTCCCGGCGCGGCGCGCCCAGTCAGGTAGGCGTAGTACTGCTGCAGCGACGACAGCAGCGAGACGTCGTCCGGGTGCCGGAACTGGTGCGACGCCGTGGCCTCGACGTGTTCGGCGAAGCGCTGCTCGATCTCGGCGATGACGCTGCGCCGCGACGGGTGCGGGGTGTGCATCATCTTGCGGGTCAGCACCCGGCCGAACGCGGTCCGGATGAGCTCCCGGTTGTTCTTGCCCGCCGAGTCCGCCGGTGGGTCGTCGGGGCGCCGCGGCGCGGAGTCCACCTGGGCGCTCGACGGGAAGAAGCGGGTCAGTCCGCCGGGGGTGAAGAACAGGTCCGGCGAGACCGGGCGGCCCAGGAACACGTCGTCGTTGAGGTAGAGGAAGTGCTCGCTGAGGCCGGGGATGCGGTGCAGCCGCGACTCGATGGCCTGGGAGTTGAACGTGGGCAGGGTGCCGGTGTCGCCGAAGATCTCCCGGTGGCTGACCACGGTGATGCCCGGGTGGGAAGTGTCCAGCCACTCCGGCACCTGGTCGTCGGTCACCAGGTAGATGTGGTTCACCCAGGGCGCGAAGCAGTGCAGGGCGCGCAGCGAGAAGCGCAGCTCGTCCCGGGAGGCGTAGCGGGAGTTGTTGGTGGCGAGCCGGCTGGCGTCGCCCAGCCACTCGTTCTGGGCCAGCGCGGCGGCCTTGCGCGCCTGCCACTGCGGGTCGCCGCCGTCGACCCACGTGTAGACCACGTCGATCGGGAAGCTGATCCGGTCCGGGCTGGGCAGGGTGAAGATCTCCCGGGTCCGGTACGCGGTTCGGTCGCCGGGGGAGCTGAACGGGCCGAACGCCGGCTCGGGCGCGGTCACCACCGGCTCGTCCAGCGGGATCACGTCGGCGATGGGGTTCCCGCGGGGACCGGCCAGCACGCCGTCCCGCTCGGTCCAGAACTCGATCTCGCAGCCCAGCTCCGGGCCGAGCAGCAGGCTGCCGCGCGGGTCGGTGACCGGCCAGGACGCCTTCAGGATCTCGGCGTGGCACCGGCGCTTCGCCTGCCGGGGCTTCACGACGTCGAGCAGCCCGTCGGCGGTGAGGTCCTCGAGGAGGCGCACCACGGCGGGGCGGTCGGTGTCGCGTACGGCCACCGCCGTCGTGCGCAGCGCCTTGGTGGGGATCCGGAACCACTCGACGCCCGCCTCGTCCAGCGCGGCGACGACCCGGTCGAGGTTCTGCCGGCGTACGTCAGCGGGGCTGGCCGCCGGATCCTTGCGGGCCGTGACCCAGCCCCGGGAGGTGCGGACCCGCAGGGTCGGCGCGTCCGCGGCGCCGCGCATGAGGGGCAGCCGCGGCGGCGGGGCGAGGGACACGAGACGCCGGGCGACGCCGAGCCGCTGCTGTTCGGCCACCCTCGGCAGCACCCGGCGCTGGACGGTCTTGAGGACGCGCGACCGGACTTCCCAGGGCGCCAGTCGCAGGATCCGCCGTAGGGGCACGAGCTCGTCCTTCCGCCGGATGTCGTTCGGGCCGATGTCAGCCGCCCGGTTCCTGTGCCTCAACGGCGGGATGTGCCGGATGGTTGCGGTCGATGTGGCCTTTACGGACATCAGAGCTATGGGCGTTACGCCTGATATCTGCGGTATACGCGATTTACCGGCGTGGCGCGGGGGAACGGGCGCGACCCACCCCTACGGGTGCGCCCTGATGTGCCTAGTTGCGCGGCGGGCGCATGGTGGACAACGGGCTCTCCGAGGAGGACGACATGGGCAAGGCTGTGGCATATCTGGTGGCGATGATCGCCGGCGTGATCGTGGTGGGGTGGATCGCCGTCTCGCTGCTGCACGTGCTCGTCGGCGCGCTGGCGTACCTGATCGTCGGCGCGATCGTGGTGGGCGGCGGCGTCTACCTGTACGGCAAGGCGAAGAAAGGGCTGGCGCCCGGCACCCGTACCCAGCGGCGGATCGAGGCGGCGGCGAAGACGTACCGGATGCGCAACCGGTGAGGGTTCCGGCGGGCGGCTAGGCTTGCGGTCATCTCCTCCCTACTGACCAACGGGAAGTTGTGCCGTGTTTGACACCTTGAGCGACCGCCTCTCCGGGATCTTCACCAAGCTCCGGGGCAAGGGCCGGCTCACCGACGCCGACATCGACGCCACCGCGCGGGAGATCCGCCTCGCGCTGCTGGAGGCGGACGTCGCGCTGCCGGTGGTCAAGGCGTTCATCGCCAGCCTCAAGGAACGCGCCCGTGGCGCCGAGGTGTCGCAGGCGCTCAACCCGGCCCAGCAGATCATCAAGATCGTCCACGAGGAGCTCATCAACGTCCTCGGCGGCGAAGGGCGGCGGCTGCAGTTCGCCAAGCAGCCACCGACCGTGATCATGCTGGCCGGCCTCCAGGGCTCCGGCAAGACCACCCTGGCCGGCAAGCTGTCGCGCTGGCTCAAGGGCCAGGGCCACCAGCCCCTGCTGGTCGCCTGCGACCTCCAGCGCCCCAACGCGGTCAACCAGCTCCAGGTGCTCGCGGGCCGGGCCGGCGTCGACGTCTACGCCCCCGAGCCCGGCAACGGGGTGGGCAACCCGGTGCAGGTCGCCAAGGACTCGATCGAGCACGCCCGGCGTACGGCCAAGGACATCGTGATCGTCGACACCGCCGGCCGCCTCGGCATCGACGCCGAGATGATGCAGCAGGCGCGCGACATCCGCGACGCGGTCGACCCGGACGAGGTCATCTTCGTCATCGACGCCATGGTGGGTCAGGACGCGGTCACCACCGCCGAGGCCTTCCGCGACGGCGTCGGCATCACGGGCGTGGTGCTGTCGAAGCTCGACGGTGACGCCCGCGGCGGTGCCGCCCTCTCCGTCCGCCACGTCACCGGCGAGCCGATCCTCTTCGCGTCCACGGGCGAGAAGCTCGAGGACTTCGACGTCTTCCACCCCGACCGGATGGCCAGCCGCATCCTCGGCATGGGCGACGTGCTGACCCTCATCGAGCAGGCCGAGCAGGCCTTCGACGAGGAGCAGAAGGAGAAGATGACCTCCAAGCTGCTCGGCGGCGAGCAGTTCACCCTGGAGGACTTCCTCGACCAGCTCATCGCGGTGCGCCGGATGGGCCCGATCGCCAACATCCTCGGCATGATGCCGGGCATGGGCCAGATGAAGGACCAGCTGGCCGAGCTCGACGACAGCCACTTCGACCGGGTGACAGCGATCATCCGCTCGATGACCCCGGCCGAGCGCACCAACCCGAAGATCATCAACGGGTCCCGCCGCGCCCGCATCGCCAACGGCTCCGGCGTGACCGTCATGGACGTCAACCAGCTGCTCAACCGCTTCGCCGACGCGCAGAAGATGATGAAGCAGATGGGCGGCATGATGGGCCTGCCCGGCGCCGGCCGGCGCAAGGCGACGAAGAGCCCGAAGAACAAGCGCAAGGGCACCAAGGGCGGCAACCGGCCCCGGGTGGGCGGAGGCATGCCCGCCGGCTTCCCGGGTGGCATGCCCCAGCTGCCGCCGGGCATGGACCCGGACGCGCTCGCCGGTGGCCAGGGCCTGCCGCCGGGATTCAAGCTGCCGAAGCTGGACTTCAACAAGCTGTCCAACCCCAAGCGCGACGACGACAAGCGCTGACGGCTCAGCGGGCGGGGGTCGTCGTCCGGGCGGGTGCGGTGCTTCGCCGCTGGTGCAGCGGTATCGCCGTGGTGTCGGCGGCCGGGGGCTGATTGCCCTGCGCCAGGGCGGCTGCGGAGGCCGCTCCGTTCACCGGTGACATCCGGCGCCCTTCCTCCGCGGCTGCGTCCGCTGCCGGGCGCAGGGACGCCACGGTCGACTCCGCCTGCTCCCGGCGCTTCTCCTGGCGCTGGGTGTTGACCCGGGACGCCAGGTCGATGACCACACCCACGGCCGCCGCGTAGTTCGCGATGCTCTCGGCCAGCTTGATGCGCGGGTTCGCCTCCTTCTCGGCGTCCGTGTAGCGGTCGGTGACCGCCTTGACCACGCCCGCGGAGGCGGTCACCGCCTTGGCCAGGTTGTTGATCGTGTGCTCGCGGAGGTTCTCGAGGCCCGCATACCCGCGGTAGGCGGTGGCGGAGAGCTCGTACAGGCCGGCGAGGGCCTGCCCCCACGAGGCCGCGCTCTTGGCGTCCGGGTTCTTGAGGCCGTCGGCCACGAAGCTGCCGGCCGACGCGGCGACGCTGCCCAGGGCCACGGTGTCGTCCAGCCGGGAGCGGGCGACGCGGGTGCCGTCGGATCTGGTGTAGCCGAAGAAGTCGGCGAACGGATTTCCTGGCATGTCTGCTCCTGTCGTCGGCCTTGCAACGGGGGTGGGGCGGCGCGGGTTCACGGCGATCAGGTACGACTTCAGTCATGACGTTGCATGTGCGCGGGACGCTGCTGCCGGACGGTGAGGTCCGGGACCTGTGGCTGGTCGGGGACCGGGTGACCTTCGAGCCGGTCCGGGACGCCGAGACGGTCAGCGATTCCGGCTGGATCGTGCCCGGCCTGGTCGACGCCCACTGCCACCTGGGCATCAGGACGGGCGCCAAGCCGATCGAAAGCCTCGACGAGGCGCGTGACCTGGCCTTCCGTGACCGCGACGCCGGTGTGCTCGCGCTGCGCGACGCCGGTTCGCCGTACCCGTATCCGGAGCTGGACGACGAGCCGGAGATCCCCCGCCTGGTCCGGGCCGGCCGGCACGTCGCGCCGGTCCGCCGCTACCTGCGGGACATCGGCGTCGAGGTGGAGGCCCCGGACGTGGTGGAGACCGTCACCGCCCAGGCCAAGGCCGGCACCGGCTGGGTCAAGCTCGTGGGGGACTGGATCGACCGGTCCGTCGGCGACCTGGCACCCTCCTGGGATCCCGCCACCATGGCGGCCGCGGTGGAGGCCGCGCACGCCGCCGGGGCCCGGGCCGCGGTGCACACCTTCTCCGAGGAGGCGGTGGCGCAGATGGTGCGGGCCGGCGTCGACTCCGTCGAGCACGGCACCGGCCTGTCCCTCGACCTGATCGACGAGATGGCCCGCCGGGGGACCGCCCTGGTGCCCACGATGATCAACATCCAGACCTTCGGCGGCATCGCCGATCAGGCCAGGCCCAAGTTCCCCGGGTACGCCGACCACATGCTCTCCCTGCGCGACCGCTTCCCCGCAGTGGTCGTCGCCGCCCACGAGGCCGGAGTTCCCGTCTACGTCGGCACGGACGCCGGGGGCAGCATCCGGCACGGCCTCGCCGCCGAGGAGATGCTGCTCCTGCACGAGGCCGGCATCCCGGCGGCGGAGGTCCTCGCCGCGGCGTCGTGGCGAGCCCGGGAATGGCTCGGTTTCCCCGGCCTCGTCGAGGGCGGCCTGGCCGACCTGGTCGTCTACCCGGAGGACCCGCGGGCGGACCTGCGCGTGGTCCGGGCGCCCGGCCGGATCATCCTCAAGGGCCGCGTGGTGCGCTGAACGCCCCGGCGGCGGACGCGGCTAGGATGCTGCCTCATGGCTCGCGTGCTCACTCCCCGTGCGGAGGACTTCCCCCGCTGGTACCAGGACCTCATCGCCAAGGCCCAGATGGCCGACAACGGCCCGGTGCGCGGGACGATGGTGATCCGGCCGGCGGCGTACGCGATCTGGGAGCGCATGCAGGCCGAGATGGACGCTCGGATCAAGGAGGCGGAGGCGCAGAACGCGTACTTCCCGCTCTTCATCCCCGAGAGCTACCTGAGCCGCGAGGCGCAGCACGTGGAGGGCTTCTCGCCGGAGCTGGCCGTCGTCACGCACGCCGGCGGCAAGGAGCTGTCCGAGCCGATCGTGGTCCGGCCGACCAGCGAGACGATCTTCGGCGAGTTCATGGCGAAGTGGATCGACTCGTACCGCGACCTGCCGCTGCTGCTCAACCAGTGGGCCAACGTGGTGCGTTGGGAGCTGCGGCCGCGCACGTTCCTGCGGACCACCGAGTTCCTCTGGCAGGAGGGCCACACCGCGCACGCCACCGAGGCCGACGCCCGCGACTACGCGCGCCGGATCCTGCACTCGGTCTACGAGGACTTCATGGTCAACCTGCTGGCCATCCCGGTCGTCCCCGGCCGCAAGACCAAGGGCGAGCGCTTCGCCGGCGCGACCAACACCATGACCCTCGAGGCCATGATGGGCGACGGCAAGGCGCTGCAGATGGGCACGTCGCACGAGCTCGGCCAGAACTTCGCCAAGGCGTTCGACATCACGTACACGTCGCAGGCCGGCAGCGTCGAGCACGCGTGGACGACGTCGTGGGGCAGCACCACCCGCATGATCGGCGGCCTGATCATGGTGCACGGCGACGACAACGGCCTGCGGCTGCCGCCGCTGCTCGCCCCGATCCAGGCCCAGATCATGGTGGTCAAGGCCGGTGAGGGCGTCACCGAGGCGGCGGTCAAGCTCCGTGACGAGCTCAAGGCCGCGGGGGTACGGGTGAAGCTCGACGACCGTGCCGACGTACCGTTCGGGCGCCGGGCGGTCGACGCCGAGCTGCAGGGCATCCCGATCCGGATCGAGGTCGGCCCCCGCGACCTGGCGGCCGGCAACGCGGTGGTGGCCCGGCGCATCGACGGCACGAAGACCCCGGTCGCGCTCGCGTCGGTCGTCAGCCTCGTCAGCCGCGCGCTCGAGGAGGACCAGCAGCGGCTCCACGACAGCGCGCTGGCACTGCGCGAAGAGCGCACGGTCGACGTGAAGACCCTGGGCGACGCGATCGAGGCGGCGCAGACCGGCTGGGCGCGGGTCCCGTGGTCGGCGGTCGGCGCCGAGGGCGAGGCCGAAGCCAACGGCAAGGCGGTCACCGTCCGCTGCCTGCTCTCGGCGGACGGCGGCGTCCCCGAGTCCGACGACGAGCCGGACGTCATGGCGATCCTGGCGCGCGCGTACTGATGTTCGCTCCGGGCCGTCAGGTCCTGTACCGCAACATCGACGGCCCGCGTCTGGCGTCCGTACGCCCGTGCCGGGTGATCTCGGACGACGAGCGCGGGCTCCTGCTCTGGCTGGCCCGCGGCTCCGCCGTGCTCGTCGAGGAGGCCACCGACGGGCGCGGCATCCGCGACATGCCGTTCACCGAGTGGGTGACGCTGAGCTATCGGGTGGTGCCGGGCACCTGGCAGGGGCCCGGCCTGCTCAAGTTCATCCCGCCGGACGCCGACCACTCGGTCTGGTTCTTCCGCGACGACCGGGGCCGCTTCACCAACTGGTACGTCAACCTCGAGGAGCGGGCCCTGCGCTGGGACGACGGCCACGTGGCCGGGGTCGACGTGATCGACCAGGACCTCGACATCGTGGTCCACCGCGACCGCAGCTGGGAGTGGAAGGACGAGGACGAGTTCACCGAGCGCCTCGCCCTCCCGGAGCACTACTGGGTACGCGACGAGGCCGCGGTCCGCGCCGAGGGCCGCCGGGTGATCAAGCAGATCGAGGCGGGTGACTTCCCTTTCGACGGCACCTGGACCGATTTCCGCCCCGACCCCGCCTGGCCGGTTCCGACGGCGGTGCCGGCCGGCTGGGACCGCCCGCCCGTCCCGCGTTCTTGATCACTCGGGCCAGCACGACGGCCGCCGATGTCCGTAGCCTCGCCGGGTGACTGTCCCATCCACCCTCATCGCGGAAGTGGCCCCGGCGTGGGATCCGATCCGGCGGCCGCCTCGTCGCACCGCTTCCTGGCTCGCCCTGCTCGCCGTCCTCGCCGGCGGCGCCTACGCGTACCATGCCGGCCGGAAACTCGTCGGCGCGCCGTATCCCGCCCTCGCCCGCGACATCTGCCCCGTGGTAGACCTCCAGCCGATCCTCAAGGCGCTGCCGGGGCCGGTCGCGACACCCACGGCTGCCGACCGGCCCAGCGATGCCGATTCCGCCGGTGAAGCAGTCACCCACCGCTGCCGCTTCACCGTCACCGGGTCCGACGGCGTCACGCCGCGCGCCGTCGGTGAGATGACCGTCACGCGTTATCCGTACGCTCCTGTCGCGCAGCTCTACTTCTCCGTGCATCGTGATGAGGCTGCTGGTTCGATCTACGCCGAGAAGGACGTGCGAGACGTGGCGGGTCTAGGCGAGGAGGCATTCAGCCACTCCGACGGGGACGGCGCCTTCCAGGTGGCCGCCCGGGACGCCAACCTGATCATCGACGCGCAGCTCGTCGTACCCCGGAACGGATCCGTGCTGGCCGTCGACCCACCGGAGCCGGCCTTCCGGGCCCTCTCCGACGGAATCCGGGCCTCGTTTCCTCGGCTTCGCTGAGCTGTTCCGGCCCGATTGGGAGCGCCAGCCGATCGTCTGGCAGAATGGCTAGCTGGTATCCGGCACGCGTGAGGCGCCCTCTAACCCTGATCGCGTCGCCAGTCCACGAACCTAACCAGTTCAGAACCATCGGTCCCGCATCCCCACGTGGGTTCCGTCGGCTCACCCTCGTGATCATCAGGAGCGAAACAACCGTGGCCGTAAAGATCCGGCTCCTGCGGATGGGCAAGATCCGCAACCCGCAGTACCGCATCGTCGTCGCCGACTCCCGCACCAAGCGCGACGGCCGTGCCATCGAGTACGTCGGCATCTACCAGCCGAAGCACGACCCGTCGGTCATCGAGGTCAAGAGCGAGCGCGTGCAGTACTGGCTCTCGGTCGGCGCGCAGCCGAGCGAGGCCGTGCAGCGCATCCTCGAGAAGACCGGCGACTGGCAGCAGTTCAAGGGCCTGCCGGCCCCGCCGCCGCTGCTCGTCGCCCCGGAGAAGGCCAACCGCCAGGCCGCGTACGAGGCCGAGGCCAAGGCCGCCGCCGGTGTCGCCGAGACCCCGGCGAAGAGCACCCCGAAGAAGGCCAAGAGCGACAAGCCGGCCGCCGCGCCGGAGGCCGTCGAGGCCAAGCCCGAGCAGACGCGCGAGGCGGACCGGGCGGAGCCCAACCGCGAGGCCGTTGCCGAGACCGCAGAGGACCCGGCCGGTGCCGGCGCCGACGCGAGCTGACGGGGCGCTCCGGCCCGCGCTGGAGCACCTCGTCAAGGGCATCGTCGACAACCCGGACGACGTCCGGGTGCGGCTGGTCGACTCGCGCCGCGGCAAGCGGCTCGAGGTCCGCGTGCACCCCGAGGACCTGGGAACGGTCATCGGGCGCGGCGGGCGTACGGCCAAGGCGCTGCGCCAGGTCATCGGGTCGATCGGTGGGCGCGGCATCCGCGTCGACATCGTCGACGCGTACTGAGGCGTCCGTCGCGCGATGCTGCTGGTAATCGGCCAGATCGGTAAGCCCCACGGCATCCGTGGGGAGGTTCTGGTGACCGTCCGGACCGATGAGCCAGAGGCGAGATTCGTCGCCGGGGCGGTGTTCGCCACCGAGGTCCCACGGGACCGCAGGGTGAGCACCGGCCCGGCGCCCGCCGCCGGGGTCCCTTACCGGGTGCCGGACAAGCTCACCCTCGAGTCACTCCGCTGGCATCAGGGCAAGATCATCGCCCAGTTCGAAGGCGTGTACGACCGCAATGTCGCCGAGGCGCTCCGCGGCGTCTTCCTGCAGGTCGACAGCGCCGACGTCGCGCCGCCGGACGACCCGGACGAATTCCACGATCACCAGCTCATCGGGCTGTCGGTGGTCGACCAGGACGGCACCGAGCTCGGCACGGTGGACCGCATCGACCACGCGCCCGCCTCCGACCTGATCGTGCTGCGCAAGGCTCAGGGCGGCACCGCGCTCATCCCGTTCGTCAGCTCGATCGTCCCGACCGTCGATCTGGCCGCCGGCCGCGTCGTCGTCGACCTGCCCGAGGGCCTGCTCGACCTCTAGAAGGTTGCCCCCCGTGCGCGTCGACGTCATCTCGATCTTCCCGGACTACTTCTCGCCGCTGGACCTGTCGCTGATCGGCAAGGCGCGCGGCGCCGGGATCCTCGATCTCTCCGTGCACGATCTCCGCACGTGGACCTCCGACGTGCACCGGACCGTCGACGACACCCCGTACGGCGGCGGACCCGGCATGGTGATGCGCCCGGAGCCGTGGGCTGCCGCCCTGGCCGCTGTTTCTTCTGAAGACTCCGTCCTGGTGGTGCCCTCTCCTGTCGGCAAACCGTTCACCCAGGCCGATGCTGCTTCCTTCGCCGCGCTGCCACACTTGATCTTTGCCTGCGGCCGCTATGAGGGCATCGACCAGCGGGTTCTCGATGACGCCGCGACCCGGATGCCGGTGCGCGAGGTGTCTCTGGGCGATTACGTCCTTTTCGGCGGTGAGGTCGCGGTCATCGTGATCATGGAGGCCGTCACCCGGCTGCTCCCGGGCGTGCTGGGCAACGCCGATTCGCTCACCGAGGAGTCGCACGCGGCCGGCCTGCTGGAAGCGCCCGTCTACACCAAGCCGGCGTCCTGGCGGGGGATGGACGTCCCGGAGGTGCTCCGCTCCGGCGACCACGGCCGGATCGCGCGCTGGCGACGGGAGCAATCGCTGCTGCGGACCGCCTCGCGCCGGCCGGATCTGTTCGAGGCCTACCCGGCCGAGAATCTCACCGCCAAGGACCGAGCGGCGATCGAGGAGGCCGGATTTCGGATCCCGGGGTCGGGTGTGGCAAAGTAGGGAGGTTGCCGTTCGCTCCCACGCCGTGGCGGGCGGACGAGGATCTTCTTCACCTACGGAAGATCAGAATCACCCATTCGCGCATCGAACTCCCGGTGCGCTATGAGTTACCCGAGGATGCAGCGATGAACACGCTGGACGCTCTCGACGCCCAGTCGCAGCGCACCGACATTCCCGACTTCCGCGCCGGGGACACGCTCAAGGTCCACGCCCGGGTCGTCGAGGGCAACCGCTCCCGCGTCCAGGTCTTCCAGGGCGTCGTGATCAGCCGCCAGGGCGGCGGCCTGCGCGAGACCTTCAAGATCCGGAAGATCAGCTTCGGCGTCGGGGTCGAGCGTACCTACCCGCTCAACAGCCCGGCGATCGACCGCATCGAGGTCGTGACCCGCGGTGACGTGCGCCGCGCCAAGCTGTACTACCTGCGTGAGC
This sequence comes from Actinoplanes sp. NPDC049681, assembly GCF_044465265.1. Lineage (NCBI taxonomy): Bacteria > Bacillati > Actinomycetota > Actinomycetes > Micromonosporales > Micromonosporaceae > Actinoplanes > Actinoplanes sp. NPDC049681. Next base: position 277,220 of record NZ_JBITLP010000006.1, on the reverse strand, counting down.
TCCGTGGCAAGAAGGCCAAGATCAAGGAGCTGCGCGAGAAGCAGACCGTCAGCTGAACCCCGAAGCGGTCCGGGGCCGTATTCACTCGGACTGACGTTTACTGCGCACGCGAACTACGCTTGCGCCAGTGACGGATGGGAATCAGTGCCATTGCGGCGTCCGCCGCGCTGGTGGGCCATTCGCACTACCGCCCGACCTGTTCCCTGCGGGACTCCGGGCGGTAGTGCTGTATCCGGGGCGTTGCGCCGGATCGGCGGCGGGAGATGCGTAGCGTGGAACCGATGCAGGGGTACCGGGGCTCGTCCTCCGGGCGGCGCCGCGGCCGGGTGATCCGGCGCAAGGAGATGCCGCTCTGGCAGGAGCTGCCGCTGCTGCTGGTCGTGGCGTTCTGCCTCGCGGTGCTCATCCGCACCTTCCTCGTACAGGCCTTCTTCATCCCGTCCGGCTCCATGGAGAACACCCTGCTCGTCGGCGACCGGGTGCTCGTCAACAAGGTCGTCTACGACATGCGCGATCCGGTCCGCGGCGAGATCGTCGTCTTCCGCGGCACCGACAACTGGGCGCCCGAGCAGCCGTCCCAGCCGGTGAGCAACACCTTCGGCGCGAAGCTCGGCCGCACCATCGGCGACCTCGTCGGTGTCAGCCGCCCGGGTGAGCGTGACTTCATCAAACGGGTGATCGGACTGCCTGGCGACAAGGTCGCGTGCTGCGACGAGAAGGGCCGGATCACGGTCAACGGCCAGCCCGTCGACGAGCCGTACGTGCAGGAGAACTCCCCCCTCGACGCGCCGCCCAACCCCCGGCAGTGCAGCAGCCGGCGTTTCGCCGAGGTGACCGTCCCCCAGGGTGAGATGTTCGTCATGGGCGACCACCGCCTGGTGTCCCAGGACGCGCGCTGCCAGGGCCCGGTTCCCATCGACAACGTGATCGGCCGGGCCTTCGTCGTCGTGTGGCCCACAAGCCGCTTCACCGGCCTTTCCGTGCCCGACAACTGGAAGGCGTACGCCGCCGCCCATCCTGTCGGGGCGGCCCCGATCGGCCCGGAACCGGCCCGAGGGCCCGATCCGGCCACCACGGCGGTTATGTTGCCGTTCCTGCTAAGTGTCGGCGTATCCGCGCGTTCCGGACTGTGGTTCAGCCCGCGGCGACGTAGGCTCCCTTCGTGATTGACGAGCAGACCGGCGAGCAGCGCCGTGGTTCCTTCTGGCGTGAGCTTCCCATCCTGCTGGGCGTGGCGATCCTGGTCGCAGTCCTGGTTCGGGCCTTCGTCCTGCAGACCTTCTACATCCCGTCCCCGTCGATGGAACACACCCTCAACGTCTGGGACCGGGTGCTGGTCAACAAGCTCGTCTACGACTTCCGCGAGCCCCACCGCGGCGAGATCGTCGTCTTCAAGGCGCCCACCGACTGGCAGAGCGGCACCGAGGGCGAGGACTTCATCAAGCGCATCATCGGTGTCGGCGGTGACCACGTGGTCTGCTGCGACGCCCAGCAGCGCCTGATCATCAACGGTCACTCGCTGGACGAGCCGTACATCTACAAGGACGCCGACGGCAACCAGGACCCGGCCGCCGACGAGCCCTTCGACATCACCGTGCCCGCCGACCGCCTCTGGGTGATGGGCGACCACCGCTCCGCCTCCGGCGACTCCCTGGAGCACTGGGAGCAGACCGAGAACATCGACGAGGCCACGATCAAGGCGGACTCGATCGTGGGCCGTGCCTTCACCATCTTCTGGCCGGTCGACCGCGCCACCTGGCTGCCGGTGCCCGAGCAGTTCGACGCCATCCCGGACCCGGCCACCGCGAAGTAGAGCGGACCCCGGCTCAAGATCGATGTCTGGCGCAATAGGCTTGAGGCGTGACGTACATCGACCGGCGCGCCGCGCGGGTGCTGCTCATCGACGCCGCTGAGCGCGTGTTGCTGCTGCACGGCGGCGACCCTGCGCAAGCGGGCAAGCGGTGGTGGTTCACGCCCGGCGGGGGCCTCGACGAGGGCGAGACGCCCGCCGAGGGTGCGGCGCGGGAGCTGGACGAGGAGACCGGCCTGCGTGTGGACCCCGCCGACCTGGGCGAACCCGTGCACCACGAGGTGACCGAGTTCAGCTACGACGCCCGGCACTACCGGCAGGCCCAGCACTTCTTCCTGCACCGGGTGCCGCACTGGGACGTGAGCTTCGACGGCTTCGACGAGGGCGAACGGCAGTCCATCACCGATCACCGCTGGTGGTCCCTGGCCGAGATCGACGCGTCGGACGAGGAGATCTACCCTCGCGACCTCGCCGACCTGCTCCGGCGGCTCTGATGCTGGCACCCCCTCGCACGGTGGTCCGGCGCGAAGGCGGCCTCTACGCCTTGGAACGCGCACTGCAGCGCCGCGGCTTCCGCAACGTCGCCGGCGCCGACGAGGCCGGACGCGGAGCGTGCGCCGGCCCCCTGGTGGCCGGCGCGGCGATCCTGCCGGAGGGCAAGCGCGGCGAGATCGAGGAGCTGGCCGACTCCAAGCTGCTCACTCCGGCCGCCCGCGAGCGGGTCTACGACGAGGTGGTCAAGCGCGCCCTCGCCTGGTCGGTGGTGATCATCCCGCCGGCCGAGGTGGATGCCCGCGGCCTGCACGTCTGCAACCTCGCCGCGATGCGGCGCGCCCTCGCGCTGCTGACCACCGGACCGGACTACGTCCTGACCGACGGCTTCCCGGTCGACGGCCTCGGAGCGCCGGGGCTGGCGGTCTGGAAGGGCGACCGGGTGGCAGCCTGCGTGGCGGCCGCGAGCGTGCTCGCCAAGGTGACGCGGGACCGGCTGATGGTGGAGCTGGACGGACGCTTCCCCGACTACGGGTTCGCGGTGCACAAGGGGTACATCACCGACGAGCACAGCGCTGCGTTGACTGCTCATGGGCCCTGCGCCGAGCACCGGTTCTCGTACGTGAACGTGGCGGCGGCCTCCGGGCGGGGCAACCGGCCCCCGCGCGCCCGGCGGCCGGCTTCGGCTTCGGACCCGGCCGCGGGTTCGGCGTCCGGTTCGGCTTCGCTTTCGATGCAGCCTACCGCCGAGCCGCTGATGCTCTGGCCGACGCTGGAGGGTACCGTCGGCGTGGCGTCGGGCGAGCAGCCTCGGCCGCCGGTGCCGGTGGGGGAAGATGAGGCCATGGAGGGCGAGAAGCGATGAGCGCAGAGGATCTCGAGAAGTACGAGACCGAGATGGAGCTGCAGCTCTACCGGGAGTACCGCGACATCGTCCGACAATTCTCGTACGTGGTGGAGACGGAACGCCGCTTCTACCTGGCGAACCAGGTGGACCTCCACGTGCGCAACTCCGACGGCGAGGTCTACTTCGAGGTAGAGATGCACGACGCGTGGGTCTGGGACATGTACAGGCCGGCGCGCTTCGTCAAGAACGTCCGCGTGATGACGTTCAAGGACGTCAACGTCGAGGAGCTGGAGAAGCCGGACATCTCCCTGCCGGACGACGCCAACTTCGGCGGCTGACCCGGCGGTTCCGCCGACGCGTGACCGGGGTCGGTGGGGTTCACACCATGCTTGGGCTGCTTTCGCTGGGTCCCACAGCCTGGCCTTGATCGGGCCCCCCGGCTCTCCGCTGCTTTCGCTCGATCGGGCCGGCCGTTGCGCACCGCCGCCGCTGAGTCGCCGGATTCGCTTGATCGCGGCTGGACGTCGCCCACGGCTGCCGATTGTTCGCCGGTCTTGCCTGATCGTGGCCGGCCTTTGTCCACAGCCGCAAGTTCTGTGGATCGGTACCCGGTCGTTGTCCACAGGCCTTCCCCGGGCCCGGGCCAATTCCGGCACGATGCCGGCATGCCCCTGCTCCTGGCGCTCCTGCTGTCCCTGTCCTTCGCCTGGCCGGTGCCCGACCACCAGGTGACCCGCCGCTTCGACCCGCCGCCCCGGCCCTGGCTGGCCGGCCACCGCGGCGTCGACCTGGCCGCCGCCCCGGGCACTCCGGTCCGCTCGGCCGGCTCCGGCAGCGTCGTCTTCTCCGGCACCGTCGCGGGCCGTGGCGTCGTGAGCATCGCCCACCCCGACGGCCTCCGCACCACCTACGAGCCCCTCGTCCCGGCGCCGCTGCGGGTGGGGGAGGCGGTCAGGGCCGGCCAAGAGATCGGCCGACTGGCCCCCGGACACCCGGGCTGCCCGGCAACGGCATGCCTGCACTGGGGCCTGCGCCGCGGCGACGTCTATCTCGATCCGCTGACCCTGCTGGGACTCGGCCGGGTCCGGCTCCTACCCCTATGACACCGTCAGCGCGCGTTAGCGAGCAGCTCCGGCAGATGTTGCGCCAAGCGGTCGTATTCCTCCGCGCGGTTGTAGACCTGGGCGCTCAACCGCAGCCAGCCGCGCCCACCCCAGGCGTTCACCGCGACCTCGGTCGCCAACTTCTCCGCGATGCTCTGGCGAAGAGCGCGCGCCTCCGGCAGCGTGGTGGCGATACCGGAGGGCAGCGGCAGGATCCGCATGGAGGCCTCGGCAGCACCCGGGTCCGGCAGGTCGGAGGGCACGAGGCCGAGAGCCTCACCCACAACCCGCTGACCGTACGCAGCGAGCGCCGCATTGTGCTGCCGCACGGTATCCACGCCGAGCGTACGCAGCGTGAACAGTCCCGTGGGAGCCGCCAGCCACGAGGTGTAGTCCAACGTGCCCTGGAACTCGACGGACAGCGGAAAGCCGGAGTCCTGCTCCCACGAAACGACCAGCGGCTCCATCCGGCGCCGCCAAGCGGGCGCGACGACGAGCAGAGCCGTCCCGCGCGGCGCGTACGCCCACTTGTGCAGGTTGCCCACCCAGAAGTCGGCGCCGATCCGATCGACCTCGACCGGCAGCATCCCCGGCACATGAGCGGCATCCACCAGAACCGGAATCTCATGCTCCCGCGCCGCCGCGGCGATCTCGCGTACGGGCAGCACCTTGGCGGTGGGCGAGGTCAACTGGTCGACGATGAGCAACTTGGTCCGCCCGGGCCGCAACGCCCCCCGGATCCGAGCCACGACCTCCGCCTCACCCGCATCCACAGGCACCGCAACGGTCCGCGCGGTAGCCCCGGCCCGCCGACACTGCCGGCGCGTGGCCAGCGCGTTCGAGCCGTACCCATGATCGGTGAGCAGAACCTCGTCACCGGACTGAAGCCGCACCGACTGCAGCACCAGCGACACGCCGGCGGTGGTGTTGGGCACCAGCGCGCTGCCGTCCGGATCGGCGCCCAGGAACTGCGCCAGATGCCGTCGGGTATGGACGATGCGATCGGTGAGCCCGGGCGGCAGGAAGAACGACATCGGATTGCGCTCGGTCTCATCCCGCAGCCGCTGCTGGGCCCGCTGGACGCTGATCGGCACCGCGCCGAAAGACCCATGATTGAGGTAGGCGGTGGCAGCATCGAGCGAAAAGAGGAGCCGCGCTCCCGGAATGGGCGGGGGCGGATCTCCGACGCTCACGCAGCGATCGTACGTCACCACACGCAGCACCGTGCCGCGATCCGCGGCCCGCCGATCTTGACTGCATGGCCGAGACGTCGAAGCCGCCCGGTCACACTCGAACTCCCGCACGCCCGTTCAGTGGTTGATGCGCTCGAGCTCTGCGGTGACTCCCGCTCCGCGCCTGGTCGAGCTGTTCAGGGCATGCGGCTACGGCCCTTCGCAACCGTTGGGTCTGTCGCCCTGGTCGGGTCTGTGGCCGTGGTCGGGTCTGTGGCCGTGGTCGGGTCTGTGGCCGTGGTCGGGTCTGTGGCCGTGGTCGGGTCTGTGGCCGTGGTCGGATCCGTGGTCCTGGTCGGGTCGTGGTCCTGGTCGGGTCCGGGGCCCTGGCCGGTCCGTCACGCTGCCCGGGCCATGACCCCGGCCGGGTCCCTGACCCCGGCCGGGCCTGTCGCCCTCGCCGGGCCGTCCGCGCTCGGGGGTCCTCGCACTTGTCGACGCATTGAGACCTTCGGGTGCGTCGATCTCCGGGATATGCGCGTCCGGCACTCAAGCCCTCGAGCCAGGCCGCCTGCTCCGGCTGCTCAAGCCCTCGAGCCAGGCCGCCTGTTCCGGCTGCTCAAGCCTGCGAGCCAGGCCGCCTGGTGGGGCTGCTCAAGCCCGCGAGCCGCCGCCTGCTCAGACCGCTCAAGCCCTCGGGTGAGCCTGCTTGAACGCCGCGCGGAGTCGCTCGGTCGATACGTGCGTGTAGATCTGCGTACTCGACAGCGACGAGTGGCCGAGCAGGTCCTGCACCGCCCGCAGGTCCGCGCCCCCGTCCAGGAGGTGGGTCGCCGCCGAGTGACGCAGGTCGTGCGGACTGGTGTGCGGAAGGCCCGCGGCCTGCGCGGCGGCGTCCACGATCCGGCGTACGACCGTCTGCTGCAACCGTCCACCGCGCGCCCCGAGGAACAGGGCGTTGCCACTGCCGGCATGAGCCACCTTCGGGCGCTCGTGCCGTAACCAGTCGTCCAGGGCTCGCTGTGCCGGGACGCCGTACGGGACCGCGCGTTCCTTCGCGCCCTTGCCGAAGACGCGGATCACTCTCCGTGGCTCGTCGACGTCGGTGATGTCCAGGCCGCAGAGCTCGCTGACCCGTACGCCGGTCGCGTAGAGGAGTTCCAGGACGGCTCTGTCGCGTACCGAATGAGGGTTGGGCGTGCTGACGACCAGCTCCGCCGCCTGGTCGGCGCGCAACACCGACGGAAGGTCGCGGTGTGCCTTCGGGCTGGCGAGCTGCGCGCCCACGTCGGCCGGGCAGAGACCGTTGCGGTGAGCCCAGGCGGTGAACGTCCGCGCGGCCGCCGCCCGCCGGGCCTGGGAGCTGCGAGCGGCGCCCTCGGTCATCCGCCGCGCCAGCCAGCCGCGGAGGACGACGATGTCCAGCTCGGCGGGCGAGGCGCAGCCGGCCTCGGCGGCATGATCGAGCAAAGACACCACATCACCGACATATGCCCGTACGGTGTGGGCCGAGCGATTCTCGATCCGGGCGAGGTGCAGGCCGAAGTCGTCCACGGCCTGGCGCATGGCGGGCGGCAGTGCTTCGTGGGCCGCGCGGGTGACGATTCGGTCTTGCTCCACGGACCTATCATTCCGCCTTTGGAGGTGGCATGCCTGCTGCACACGATCTCATCCGTCCCGCCGCCGTTCCCGCTGTGCGGTCGCGGGCCGTCGCTGCGCGGCTGTGGGCCGTCGTTGTCTTCGTGGCGGTAGGTGCGGCCGTTGCCGCGTGCTCCAGCCCGTCCGGCACGCGCGGCGACACTCGGGCCACCCCGACGGCCGCCGCGAACGCCGGACTGGGGAACGCCCCGTCGCCGAGCGCCTCCGCGAGGGTGGTCGCGGAGGCCGCGTTCTCGTCGCCGTCGGGCAACATCGGCTGCTACCTGAGCGGGGACGGTGCACGGTGCGACATCGCCAAGAAGGCCTGGTCGCCCGGGCCGGCGCCGGCCGACTGCGAGCTCGACTGGGGCTTCGGCGTCGCCGTCGGCACCAGCGGAAAAGGCACCTTCACCTGCGCCGGGGACACCGTGCTGGGGGCGAAGGAGATGCTCGCGTACGGGCAGGCGCTGAAGGCCGGCAAGTTCCGGTGCGACAGCGAGAGCATCGGCATGCGATGCGAGAACGAGGACTCGGGACACGGGTTCACCGTGGCCAAGGAGAAGTACGACCTCTTCTGAAGCCGATTCCTGTCGGACCCCCGCTCTAGGGTCGAGCCATGGCGAGTTGGCAGGAGATCGAGAACGACAAGCCGGAGTTCGCCGCCAGGGTCAAGGCCCTGTTCGAGGCGGGCACCAACAAGACGATCGCAACCCTCCGCCGGGACGGGTCGCCGCGCATCAGCGGCACCGAGCTGAAATTCGACGCCGGCGAGGTCACCTTCGGCTCGATGGGCGGCTCGATGAAGTTGCTCGACATCCGCAGAGACCCGCGCATCGCGATCCACAGCCCCACCCTGGAGCCGCCCGCCGACCACCCGGAACAGTGGCCGGGCGACGCGAAGCTTGCCGGCAATGCGGTGGAGACGCCGTCGCCGGAGGGGAGTCCCCATGAAGGGGCCGGGTTCTTCCGCGTTGACGTGAGGGAGGTGTCGATGACGTACGTGGGCGATCCGGCGGATCACCTGGTGATCGAGTCTTGGGACACGAAGCACGGTTATCGTCGGCGCACCCGCAAGTAGCCGTCGTCGTTCGGCGTGCGGAATGACGGTTCCGGGCCCGTCGCTGCCGCGCCGGCGCGTAGTCGTCGTGCCATGCGGGCTGGGGGTCGCGCTGTCGGGCTGGGTCGCGGCTGGCGGGTTGGGGTCGGGGCTGCCGTCCGCAATTTGGGGCTGCCGCCGGCAATTTGGGGCTGCCGCCGGAGTCCGACCGGGCTGCTGGTCGGACGGCGAGACTGTGGTCCGGTTTGACGGAAGACGCACGGCTGCTGCCGCGGGCGGTGGACACGCTTCCGCTTGACGCCCGCGGATGTCGGCTGGAGTCGCGAGGCGTCGACGCCTGTCGGTGGCCGGCCGACGCCGGTGCCTGCCCGGCTTTCCGGCCGGCGAAGGGGCTCGAGCGAGCTCCCGAGGCCAGGGAATCAGGGGCGGGTCAGCTGCACGCGGTCCGCGGGATACACCGTCACGGTGCCGTCGGTCGCCGTCACGACGAGGACGGGAACGCCTTCGCCGAGGCGGTACGTGCGGCGTTCCGCGTCGGTGGGCATGCGGGCGCCGGCTTTCTCGCCGCGGCCCAGGGTCACGATCTCCGTCGGCTCGGGGACGCGGACGAACGTCCCTCGTGGCCGGTCGACGGTTACGAGGCCCTCGGTGCGGAGCTGGCCGATGGCCTGCCGGACGGTGGTGCGGCTGATGCCGTATTCCTGGGCCAGGCGCAGTTCGCTCGGCAGCGGCTCGCCCGGCGCGAGGTCGCCGGACTCGATCTGGTTGCGCAGCAGATCGGCGAGCTGGCGGAAGACCGCGCGGTCGGCCGAGGGATCGATCATGGCTCACACCGTACGTGGTCACGATGCTCCATAGCATTGTACGTACGAAGGAACGTAGCTATAATAGGTGAGCCACGCTGAGAAGGCCGAGCTTGATCGGGTGGCGAGCGGCGGTCGGCGCTCCTATGAGGTCCCGACCGCCGTCCACGGTTCATCGTGCCCGGCGCCATCCCGCCGCGATAATGCCAGCCGCATCGGCGGCGGTAATAGCGGCCACAATGTTGACCCTGGTCGGCGCGGTCCCCGGCGAGTTCGGCTGGAACGACATCGGCGACTTCCACACCCTCGGCGCACCGTCCGCCGGACGGAGGCACCGACGGATACCCCAACCGCTCAAGGAGCAGGCTTGCGAGCAAGACCGCCATAACCCCCCACCTGTTCCGGCGGAGGCGCATCCTCAGCGGTATTCCGCCACCTGCTGATGACCGCCACACCCGGCGGCACCAACTCGTACCCGTCGAAGAAGCGCTCGATCTGCCCACGGCTGCGCAAGCTGAAGTCGAAGTTCTTCATGCGCAATGCGTCCGCAGTCCCCGGCGGCAGGAAATCGCCGGTGCCGTGCGACAGCGCGAGGTAGCTGCCCGGTGCCAGCCCGTCCATCAGCGTTCTCACGATGCCGTAGGCCTGCTCCGCGTCCGGGATGAAGTGCAGGACCGCGATGAGGAGCAGCCCGACGGGCTCGTCGAGATTCAGCGTGCCGGTCAGTTCCGCATGGGCCAGGATTCGCTCGGGTTCGCGCAGGTCGGCCTGTAGGTAGGCGGTTCTTCCGCGGGGATCACTGACGAGCAGGGCGCGGGCGTGTACGAGGACGAGGGGGTCGTTGTCCACGTACACGATGCGGGTTGTGGGGTCGATGCCCTGGGCGACCTCGTGGGTGTTGTCGGCGGTGGGGAGGCCGGTGCCGATGTCGAGCAGTTGGCGTATCCCGGCCTCCTTCACGAGGTAGCGCACGATGCGTTGCAGGAACAGCCGGTTCTGCTGGGCGGTGATTCTGACGTACGGATAGAGGGCCTCGACGGCATCGGCCGACTCGCGATCGGCTTTGAAGTTGTCCTTGCCGCCCAGCCAGTAGTTGTAGCGGCGGGCGGGATGGGCCACGGAGGTGTCGATGCTCGGCCGGTTCTCGTCGGATGTCATGCGGTCGCAGTCCTTGCTGTAGACGGACGTGGAGGAACGGCGGTCAGAAGGGCGCGGTCGCCAGGTCGCCGATGGCGTAGCGGACGAGTCCGGCGATGTGCGGGATCACGGCGAGCCGGGAGAGGGTGCCGGCGCGGGCCGGGATCTGGTCGGTGATGGTGCGCAGGATCGCCTCGGCTTCCGCGGTGCTGTACGGCAGCAGCAGCGTGCTGTGCAGGTTCAGCGCCCAGACCAGTGCGCACAAGCCGTCGAGGGCGTTGTCGCGTACGTCGGTCTTGTAGAGCCGCCGGATGAACTGCGACCTGATCCACGACGTGATGGCGTCGTCGGCCAGCCGGTAGCGGCTGCCCCGGAGCAGGCGGCGGTGCTCGACCAGGGTTCCGGCGGCGATCATTGCCGCTACCGTGCGGTCGTACAGATGGAGGGTGGGATCTCGCAGCAGATCGGCGAGCCGGGGTTCGTGCCGGTCGCGGATGGTGATCAGGACGGCCGCGGCGATCGGGTCGCCCGTGGGGCCGGTCTGGTAGCCGTGGAGGCGGACTCGGCCGTCGCGCAGGTGAACACGGTCCTGCAGGAGCAGGTCGACGATGGCCGCGCCGGCCAGGCCGACGTTCAGGGCGCGGACGTCGAGGCGTGGACGCAGGTCGCGGGTCTCATCGTGCGCGAGCAGCCACAGTTGGTCGCGGATCGAGGCGACGTCGCGGGTCATCACACCACGGCCCCGAGCGACGAGTGGTTGCCTCCTGCGGCTGCGATGGTGCGGAGCCGTTGGTGCGTACCCCGGTATGGCGGATCGCCTCGCACCAAGCGTTTGTCGACGGCCGCGACGATCGTGTATTCGGCGTCGACCACGTTGCCGACGTGAGCGCGGCCCGCCTGGGAGATGAGCTGATACGCGTCGAGCAGGTCGAGCCCGGTCAGCGCGCTGACATGGTGCACGAGATCGGCATGGGCCATCCGATACGCGTCTTCCAGCGGCCGCGCGACACCGACGGACATGACGGCAACGTCGGTCTCCAGCCGGGGCAGTGCGGACGGTACGCCGGGAACCACGTCGACGATCAGCACGACGTCCATCGGCACCTCGACGGCCACCCCGCACAGCTCGCCGTCGCCCTGGCGAGCGTGGCCGTCGCCCACCGCAAGCAGCGCGCCCGACACGTTGACCGGCAGGTAGACGGTGGTGCCGGCCCGGATCAGCGGGCTGTCGAGATTGCCGCCGTGGGTTCCGGGAAGGATCGAGGCCCGCACCTCGCCGGCGGCAGGTGCCACACCGATGGTGCCCAGCATCGGTACGAGCGGGAGGTCGACGTGATAGCTGCTGCCCCGGGCGGCGTAGCGGACCGTCGCCCGCCGGTGATCGATCGTGTACTCCCACACGCGTTCGGTCAGCGGGGGATGCAACATGGCCGTCGTGTGGGTTCCGGTGAGGGCGCCGAAATGCGGAAACGTCGACGAGAAGCCGACTCCACCCACCGGAGTCAAAGACATCACATGTACGGCCAGGGTGTCGCCCGGCTGCGCCCCCACCACCTCCAACGGGCCGGTCACCGGGTTCAGGTACGGCATCGTGCATACCCTGCTGGGCAGATCATCGGCCGAGCGGACATTGCCCGCGAAGCAGTCGAGGGTGCGCAGCCGAACCGGCCGCCGAGGCAGGATGCGGGCGACCGGATCCTTGCCGCCGAAGGTGTACCCGATGGTCGTGTCGATGGCGGGGATGAACGACATGTCCTCAGTCACGGTCGCCCGCCTCGGAGTCAAGACCCGCCAGGTACGGACGGCGTCCGGTCGCCGTCAGCGCCAGCAGCACCAGCACACCCAGACCGAGCCACGCCAGCCCGGTGCGCTGCGCCAGGATGTTCGCGTTGACGACGATTCCGCTGAGGATCAGCACGCCCGCGGTCGGCAGGAGCAGTGTGCGTACGACCCCGCCCGCGGCCCGGCCCACCCGTACGCGGCGGGCGACGACCGACAGGTGCACCACGATGAACGACAGGATCGCCCCGAAGTTCACCAGGCTTGCCATCAGCGAGATCCCGTCGTCCCGCGAAGCCATGTACAGGCCGAGAACCAGGGAGACGACGGCGGTGAGCAGAATGCCGTTGGCCGGCACGGAACGCCGTACCGAAACTCTGGCCAGAAATGCCGGCAGCTGCCGGTCGCGAGCCATCGCATAGAGCAGCCGCGACGTGCCGACCTGGGCGACCATGTTGTTGGCCAGCCCCCACGCCAAGGCGGTCGCGAGCGCGGTGAGAGTGGCCAACCACGACCCGGCCGCAACGCGGGCGGTCTCGAAGAAGGCCGTCCCCGCCGCATCCCCGTCGGCGATCAGCGTCGCGGGATCCTCGACCAGCAAGGCCGCAAGAAAGGTCTGGGCAATGAACACCAACCCCGTGATCCCGAGCGCGGCAACCATGGCGCGGCTCACCTGCTTGGCCCCGCCCCGGGAATCTTCGGCCAAAGTGGACAACGCGTCGAAACCCAGGAAGGAAAGGGTCGCCACGGAAGCCGCCGTGGCCAGCACGCCGAGGTGAAACTGGCTACTGGTGTAGAAGGGCTCCCAGGAGAATCCCCGCCCGCGCCCGATGGCCAACGCCATGGTCGCGGCGGCCATGTAGATCGCGAGGATTGCCAGCTGCCCGACGAGGAACACCTTGTTGAGCAACCGGGTGGTCTTGATGCCGAACAGATTCAGCGCCGCATTGACGACGACGAAGACGACGATCCACGCCCACACGGGCACAGCCGGAGCCACCGAAGTCATCGACGCCGCGGCTATCAACGACAACAGACCGGGGACGAGAACGTAGTCGAGCAGAATGGTCCAGCCGGCCAGAAAGCCGACCCACGGGGCCAGCGCCCGTCCGGCGTACGTATAGACGGATCCGGCCATCGGATAGGCCTGCGCCATCACGCCGTAGGACGAGGCCGTGACCATCATGGCGACCATGCCGATGGCGTAGGCCAGGGCGACCATGCCGCCGGAGGCCTGGAAGACCGAGCCGAAGATGCCCATCGGGGCGATCACGACCATGTAGATCAGGCCGTAGACGACCAGGTCGGCGAAGCTGAGGGTACGCCGGAGCTCCTGTCGGTAGCCGAAGCGTTCCAGGGTGGGGGTATCGGGATTATGTGCAGCCATTCGGCGGGGTGCCTTTCTGTCCGAGGGGGTGTGGTGAGGCCGCCAGCCCTTCGACCCGGTTCGGTGACCATCGGCTTCCTGCCCTCGGCGTTGTCGGTGTGGCCGGCGCGCGGCGGTCGTTGACCGTGCTGGGCCGGAACCGTGCGGTGCTCGGCCCTGCCCGGGCGGGACCGTGCGGCACTGCGCTTGGTCGGCCGGGGCCGTGCCGCTCTCCGCTTGCTCGGCCGGGGCCGTGCCGCTCTCCGCCTGCTGGCCCGCCCGGTGCCGCTCTCGGCTTGCTTGGCCGGGACCGAGCGGGTTCCGGCCTGCTCCGCCGGTCCGCTTGGCCCAGGCCGTGCGGCCCTCTGGCTGCTCGGCCGGACGATGCGCATCTCGGCCTGTTCAGCCGGGGACAGAGCGGTCGTCTAGCGCAGGCATGGCCGCGAGTGGACCTTTGTCCGGACGTAGTAGTCCAACTGGAGCTGCGGTGACGGATCTGCCGATGAGGAGTCCTCGCCCCTTGTGCGCCTGAAGCCACACAGCAACAGCGATTCGGTGCGCGTGGCGAAAGCAAAACCACGCCACTGATTCGCTGAGGGAAATCCACGGATCGCCTGAGCTCGTGCGGGCACGTACAGAGCCGGAACAGCGCCTGTCCCGCGTCGACCTAGAGGCCGCACGCGGGTGGGGGAACCGTCTGGTCCAGTGCGGTCAGGACCACGCGAAGCATCGGGCCGCAGCCGGGGCAACGATGTTGACGAAGGGTCGCCGGACGGAATGTGGCTCGTGGTGACCGCCGGCCGGGGACGGGCGAGTAGTCAGCCTGTTCTTCCCGGTGAGTGGCGTCTGTTTCTGGTCCACATGTGTGATGCCGAGCGCTGTAGGTCTGGGGTGTGGCGTGTGGTGACTGCCGGCCGGGGACGGGCGAGTAGCCAGCCCGTTCTTCCCGGTGAGTGGCGTCTGTCTTTTGTCCACATCCACGATGTCGAGCGCTGCGAGGCTGTTGTGCGAGACGGTGGGAAGGTCATCCTCGGCCACGGCGGTGCTCGTGGCCTGAGCAAGACGATCATTTTGTGGCGGGGAGGCGGTGATGGTCGATGTCGGGATGATGCAGGTGCAGGCTGAGCAGGAACCGAACCGTGCGGTTCTCGGACCGGTGGGAGGAGAGGTTGCCGACGACCGCAGGTGAGGCAATGCCGCTGGGTGGGCCGCTGGGTGGGCCGTCGGGGCCCGGGGGTGCACGTGCGTGACCTGGGCTGAACTTCGCCTGAGTGGGCTGGTCATGAAGCTACCCTACTTGACGTACGACTAGACGTCTCTCAGCAAGTTGACCCATGACTAATAGTCATAAGTCTACGGTCGATCATGTGGCTAAGGCAATCCGACTCATGGGTGCGCACGAGATCCGCGTCCGTCTGGGCATGGTGAGCCGGCAACGGGCGTATCAGATCACCAGCCGCGCGGATTTCCCTGCGCCGATCGCCGACCTGGCGCAGGGCAAGGTCTGGCTCGCGGAGGACGTCGAAGTCTGGATGAAGGCGCACCGCCGCGACGTCGACGACGCCGAATAGAGACTCGCGACGCGTCCCCGGAGGTGAGATCCGCAAGCCGGGACAGCCGGTCATGCCGGATCCTGGGGTGGGAATCCCGTACGAGCCACCGAGCTTCGGGCCAGCGCCGCCAGTGCTATCCCGTCGTTGCGGCGGACCACCAGGCCTTTCATCTCCAGTAAGGACAGGCGGCGGAGCACCGTACGTATCCCCAATCCGGCTCGTGCCGCGAGTTGTTCCGGGCCGGCGCTGCCGCGATGGGGGACCGCCTCCAGGACCAGGGCCGATTCCTCGTCGAGGTCGTCGCGGACGTGGTTGCGGGCGCGGGCAGGCTCGGCCAGGTATTCGCCGATCCTGCCGACTTCGTCGAGTACGTGCGCCACATTCGTCACCAGCCGGGTCTGCGGATATCGCCGGAGCAGTTCGTGGCAGCCCACCGACATCGCCGAGGTCACCGGTCCCGGCACGACCATCGCGTGCCTGTTCAGGGCGACCACGCGACTCATCGTCTGGAACGCGCCGCTGCGGGCCGCTGCCTCCACCACCACCGTTCCCGATGTCGCTGCGGCGATGACACGGTTGCGGATGAGGAAGCGGTGACGAAGCGGCTCCGCGCCCGGCGGCCATTCGCTCATCAGTACGCCGCTGTCCGCGATCTGTTCGAACAGGGCGGCGTTGCCCACCGGATAGGGCCGGTCGAGCCCGCACGCCAGCACCGCGACCGTGAAGCCGCCCGCTGCCAAGGCCGCCCGGTGCGCCGCCGCGTCGATACCGAACGCTCCGCCGGAAACGACCGTCCACTCCTGCTCCGCGAGCCCGTACCCGAGGTCGGCGGTGACGTGCTGCCCGTACGGTGTCGCGGCGCGTGCTCCCACGATGGCCACTGAGCGCTCGAAGGCGTCGCTCAGGGGACGGGAGCCGCGCACCCACAAGCAGAGCGGCGGGCGTACGTCCCGGTTGACGCGGCCGGCGACGTCGAGTTCCAGCGTGGCCAGCGCCTCGACGCCGATGGGCCACTCGCCGTCGGCCGGTACGACCACCCGCGCACCGAGGCGCTGGGCGCGGCGCAGGGCCATCTCTGCGATGCGGCGCGGGTCTGCGGAGTCGGAGCGCGATGCGACCGCCGTACGCAAGGCAGCCTCGGGAATGTCGCCGGCGATGAGACGGGCCAGGGTCTCCTCGGCGCCCTGGGTCTGCACCAGGTGCCAGATGATGCGGTTGCCGGGCTCGGCGAGCCAGGTGAGGGCGACCCGGGCCAGGCGATCGGTGTCGCTTCCCGGCCGGCTGGTCACTTCGCCGTCCTGTCGTCGGTCTCGGCGGGGGAGGGCGGTCTCTTCGACGGTCGGCCGTCGCGCATGATGCCGACGGGCCGGTCGGTTGTTCCCGTGAGGACCCGGTGGTGCGGTTTCGGTTCAGTGTTCGGCTTGTCGAGCATGTGCGTCTCCCAACCTCAGTTGTGCGGCCTCGTCCACGTCGGAGCCGCTCGGTCTTTGCCGTCCGTCGAGGTCGGCGATGGTCCAGGCCAGCCGGAGGATGCGGTCGAAGCCACGAGCGGAGAGCGAACCCCGGTCGAGGCCGGCACGCAGCGCCGCGGTCGCTTTGGGTGGCAGGCGCCAGGGCTGCCGCCGTAGGTGCGGGCCCGGGACCTCCGCGTTGACCAGCCACCCGTCGGCCGCCCACCGGGCCGCGGCTGCGGCCCTGGCTTGGGCGACGCGCCGGGCGACGGCAGCGGAGGGTTCGGTCGTTGCCGCGGTGGTCATCAGCTGGGCGGCGCGGATCGGGGGCAGGGTGATCTGGATGTCGATCCGGTCGAGCAGCGGACCCGAGATCCTGCTCAAGTAGCGGCGCCGCACCAGTGCGGTGCATTGGCAGAATTGCTCTCCGCCGGGGTTGGCGCAGGGGCACGGATTAGCGGCGAGCACGAGCTGGACGCGGGCCGGGTATTCGGTGTTGCCGCGGGCTCGCGCCAGCACGACGCGACCGCTCTCCAGCGGTTGCCGGAGGGCCTGCAGGGTGCCGTTGGCGAATTCCGGCGCCTCGTCGAGGAAGAGGACGCCGCGGTGGGCGAGGGAGATCGCGCCGGGCCGCGCCAGGCCGGTGCCGCCGCCGACGAGTGCGGCGAGGCTGGCGCTGTGATGCGGCGCCTGGAAGGGAGGACGCCGGACCAGCCGGCCGTCGGCGGGGAGCACTCCGGCTATCGACTGGAGCGCCGTCACTTCGAGGGCGGAGGTGTCGTCCAGCTCGGGGAGGATCGAGGGCAGGCGCTCGGCGAGCATCGTCTTGCCTGCGCCCGGAGGGCCGAGCATGGACAGGTGGTGTCCGCCTGCTGCGGCGACCTCGATCGCGTACCGGCCGAACTCCTGTCCCGCGATGTCGGCCAGGTCCGGGCCACGAGGCTCCGGGGCGACGATCGGTGGAGGCGGGGGAAGGAGGTCGTGGCCTCCGCATATGAAGGAGACGAGCCGGCGTAGGGAGTCGACCGCCCCGACCGCCATTCCCGGCACCATGGTGGCCTCGCGGGCGTTCTCCAACGGCACGATGACTCGCTGCAGGCCGGCGGCTGCGGCTGCCGCGACCATCGGCAGGATGCCCCGCACCGGGCGGACCGTTCCGTCCAGGCCGAGCTCGCCGAGGACCACCACTCCTTCCAGGGGCTGCAGTGGTAGCTCACCTGCCCCGGCGAGCAGGGCGCAGGCGATGGCGACATCGAAGGTGCTGCCCTGTTTCGGCAAGGTGGCGGGCAGCAGGTTCACCGTGATGCGGCGGTTGGGCCAATGTTGGCCGGAATTGACGACGGCCGCCCGGACGCGATCCCGGGCCTCGTTGAGGGCCGCGTCGGGTAGGCCGGTGAGGACGACCGCGGGCAACCCGACGGAGAGGTCGGCCTCCACCTCCACCACGTGGCCGGACATGCCGACCAGGCCGACGCAAAGGACTCGGGCGTAGCTCATTTCAGAACGCCGCGCGGAGGTGTTCGATCCGGGCCGGCCCCTTCGGCTGGGGTGTCACCGCCACCACGTCGAAGCGGACCTCCCGTGGCCGCAGCGTGCTCTCCGCCAGCCAGCGGGCCGCCAGTCTGCGCAGTCGCTGCACCTTGGTGCGGCTTATCGCCTCCGCCGGCGTCCCGAATGTCGCGCTGCGCCGGGTTTTGACCTCGCAGAAGACCACGTCGTCGCCGTCGCGGAGGATCAGGTCGATCTCGCCGTCGGTGCAGCGCCAGTTGCGGGCCAGGGTTATGAGGCCTTGGTCGCTCAGGTGGCGTTCGGCGAGGCGTTCGCCGTACTGGCCGACCGCGCGTCTCTGGTTCGTCATGGGCGTCACCCTGGCCCGGATGTGGGCGGGGCGGGTGGGCGGTTGTGGACGCAGGGCAACTGTGGATAACCGTACGGTGATCACGGAGGGGTGATAAGGGCTCAGCGGTGGCATCCCGCGTCCGCGTCACCTACGGTGCGAAATCGTGGACGGACATCGCCGGTACGCCGAAGATCCGGAGCCGAGCTGGTACACGGGGCAGCGCGCCTCGGCCGAGAGCCCGGCCGTGAACTCTTACGACTCGGGGGTGCACGAGCGCCCCAGCGGCGCGTTCCGGCTTCCGGAGCAGCGCCCCGCCGACCCGTACGCGGCTCCTCCGGGTTATTCGTCGCCCGATCCGATGGCGACCTCGGGTGGCTACTCGGTGTCACCTACCGAGTCCGGCTCGCTACGCATCCCGGTGCGCGGACCGGAATATCCGACGGTCCGGCCGACCGGTAAGCCCGAGCCCGTGACGACCTCCACGTACGCCGGGGCGGCCCGGCGCCCGGTTTCCGCCGTGCTCTTCGCGGTCGGCACTGCTGTCCTGCTCGTCCCGGCCGTCCTGTTGCTGATCCAGGCTGCCTTCATCGACGATCCGGCCGCGCGGGGCGTCGTGCCGGCCGTTCTGCTGATGCTCGGGCTCCCGCTCACCGGCATGGGGCTCTACACGCTCTCCGGGGAAGGGCGCGCCGCCCGCCTCGAGGCCTGGTTGCGCCCGCCCCTGGCGTACCTTCCAGTGGGTTTGATCTTGCTCCTGGCGGCCGGCCTGGGCGTGGGCTGACGCGGGCCGGGGGACCGGGAGCCGCCCGGGAGCGAGCCCCCGGACGCACGGCGTATGCTTGTCGGCGGCGACCGCCTCGCGCGGTCGACCTCGCGCGCCCTCTGCAACGTGCTCATCGACCGCGCCGTGGTCGATGATGAGCCGTCAGCGACGGCCCTCCCTGGTCCCGATCTCCTTCGGGTCCATCCCGGGCCGGCGACCGGGCGCCAGGACGCCCACCGCCGGTGAGCGTGACAACCAGGGAAAACAGGGAGCAATTCACCATGGCCGTCGTGACCATGCGTCAGCTGCTGGAGAGCGGTGTCCACTTCGGGCACCAGACCCGGCGCTGGAACCCGAAGATGAAGCGCTTCATCTTCACCGAGCGCAACGGTATCTACATCATCGACCTGCGCCAGACGCTCGACTACATCGAGAAGGCCTACGCCTACGTGCGGGACACCGTCGCCGAGGGTGGCCACATCCTCTTCGTCGGCACCAAGAAGCAGGCTCAGGAGGCGATCGCCGAGCAGGCGACCCGCGTGGGCCAGCCGTACGTCAACCACCGCTGGCTGGGCGGCATGCTCACCAACTTCCAGACGGTGTACAAGCGTCTGCAGCGCATGAAGGAGCTCGAGGCTCTGGGTGACCTGACCGGCACCGCCGCCGGGTACACCAAGAAGGAGACCCTCCAGCTCTACCGGGAGAAGACCAAGCTCACCAAGACCCTCGGTGGTCTGCGCGACATGACCAAGGTGCCGTCGGCGATCTGGGTCGTCGACACCAAGAAGGAGCACATCGCGGTCGACGAGGCTCGCAAGCTGGGCATCCCGGTCATCGCCGTACTCGACACCAACTGCGACCCGGACGAGGTCGACTTCCCGATCCCGGGCAACGACGACGCGATCCGCTCCGCCGAGCTGCTGACCAAGGTCGTCGCGGCCGCCGTCGCCGACGGCCTGATCGCCCGCTCCGGCCGGGGCCGGGGTGGCGCCGACGAGAAGCCCGAGGCCACCGTCGCCGCCGGCGAGCCGCTGCCCGAGTGGGAGCGCGACCTCTACGAGGGTGCCGAGAAGAAGGCCGCGGACACCGAGCCGGCCGCCGCCGAGCCGGTCGCGACCGCCGCGGAGTAATCCCTCAGGCAGCCGGTCGCCGCGAGACGGCGGCCGGCACCTGCAGTCCCGAGACCTTCCCGAGGATCGAAGAGAGAGTCATGGCCAACTACACCGCCGCGGACGTGAAGAAGCTCCGCGACCTCACCGGCGCCGGCATGATGGACTGCAAGAAGGCGCTCGACGAGTCGGACGGTGACTTCGACAAGGCCGTCGAGTTCCTGCGCATCAAGGGTGCCAAGGACGTCGGCAAGCGCGCCGGCCGGACCGCCGCGAACGGCATCGTCAGCCACTTCGGCACCGCGCTGCTCGAGCTCAACTGCGAGACCGACTTCGTCGCCAAGACCCCCGACTTCGTCGCGCTGGGTCAGACGCTGGTCGAGCACGGCTCGAAGACCAAGGCGGCCGACGCCGCCGCGCTGCTCGGCTCGAAGCTCGAGGACGGCCGCGCCGTCGCCGACGTGATCCAGGACTTCTCGGCCAAGATCGGCGAGAAGATCGTGGTCAACCGCTTCGCCGAGCTCGACGGCAACGTCGCGGTCTACCTGCACCGCAAGGCGCAGGACCTGCCGCCACAGGTGGGCGTCCTGGTGCAGTACACCGGCAAGGACGACGAGGCCGGCGCCGACGACGCCCGCGCCGTCGGCATGCAGATCGCCGCCATGCGGCCGAAGTTCCTCACCCGCGACGAGGTCCCGGCCGAGACGGTCGAGAACGAGCGCCGCATCGCCGAGGAGACCGCGCGCGAGGAGGGCAAGCCCGAGCAGGCCCTGCCCAAGATCGTCGAGGGCCGGGTGAACTCCTTCTTCAAGGACTTCGTCCTGCTCGAGCAGCCGTCGGTCACCGACAACAAGAAGACGGTCAAGCAGGTCGCCACCGAGGCCGGCATCGAGGTCACGCGCTTCGTCCGGTTCGAGGTCGGCCAGGAGTAATCCAAGCCGAGGGGGAGGTCGGGACGCGAAGCAAGCGCCCGGCCTCCCCGTCACATAAGGTCTCGGGTTAGCGAAGGAAGGGCAGGGTCGGCATGACGATGGTGACCGAGCAGACTACCGAGCAGACTGTCGCGGTGGGCGAGGTCCCGGTGCCGCGGCCCGAACGGCCCCGGCGGGTCGTCCTCAAGCTCTCCGGCGAGGTCTTCGGCGGCGGCGCGGTGGGCGTCGACCCCGACGTGGTGCAGGGCATCGCCCGCCAGATCGCCTCGGTGACCCGCCGCGGCGTGCAGATCGCCGTCGTCGTCGGCGGCGGCAACTTCTTCCGCGGTGCCGAGCTGCAGAAGCGCGGCATGGACCGCAACCGCGCCGACTACATGGGCATGCTCGGCACGGTCATGAACTGCCTGGCGCTGCAGGACTTCCTCGAGAAGGAGGGCATCGAGACGCGGGTGCAGACCGCGATCACGATGGCCCAGGTCGCCGAGCCGTACATCCCGCTGCGGGCGATCCGGCACCTCGAGAAGGGGCGCGTCGTCATCTTCGGTGCCGGCGCCGGCATGCCGTACTTCTCCACGGACACGGTCACGGCGCAGCGCGCCCTGGAGATCCACGCCGATCTGGTGCTGATGAGCAAGAACGGTGTCGACGGCGTCTACACCGCGGACCCCCGTACCGACCCGGGCGCCCGGAAGATCGACCACATCACCTTCGCGGGCGTGCTCCAGCAGGGCCTTCGGGTGGCCGACCAGGCCGCTTTCAGCCTCTGCGAGGAGAACGGCCTGCCCATGCTCGTCTTCGGGGCTCAGGGTGACGACACCATCGTCCGAGCCGTGAGCGGCGAGAAGATCGGTACTTTGATCACCACGTGATCCCGCGCCACGACCACCATCGGAAGTCCAGTAGAAGCAAGGAGGCGACGGAGCGGTGATCGACGAGATCCTCTTCGAGGCCGAAGAGAAGATGGAGAGCGCGGTCGAGCACGCCAAGGAGGAGTTCGCCGCGATCCGTACGGGCCGTGCCACGCCGGCGATGTTCTCCAAGATCGTTGTCGACTACTACGGCGCGCCCACCCCCGTGACCCAGATGGCGTCCGTCGGGGTGCCCGAGCCGCGCATGGTGATCGTCAAGCCGTACGACCAGTCCCAGCTCGGCCCGATCGAGCGGGCGATCCGCGACTCGGACCTCGGGGTGAACCCGAACAACGAGGGCACCCAGCTGCGCATCCACCTGCCGCAGATGACCGAGGAGCGGCGCCGGGAGATGACCAAGGTGGCGCGGCACAAGGCCGAGGAAGGCCGCGTGGCCATCCGCAACGTGCGCCGCAAGGCCAAGGAGCAGCTGGACCGCCTGGTCAAGGACGGCGACGCCGGCGAGGACGAGGTCCGGCGCGCCGAGAAGGAGCTCGACGACCTCACGCACCGCTACGTCGCGGTCGTGGACGAGCTGGTCAAGCACAAGGAAACCGAGCTGCTCGAGGTCTGATGTCGTACCCCGAGCCCCGCGGCGGGCACTCCGGCAGCCGGGCGTCAGATTCCTCCGACGTCCCGGCGCCGTATGCCGGTGCTCCGGCACCGCGGGCCGGAACGGGGTCCGCCTGGGCGGCGCAGCCGCCGGAACCGTCCTGGGCGGCGCCGACCGCGGCGACCTCGACCTCACAGGCGGAGTGGGAGTTGACCACAGCGGAAGCGACCCGGCGCGGCCCGGGCAAGCGCCGCGCGGGACGGGACGGGAAGCCGGTGCCGGCGAAGCAGAACGGCCGTGCCGGGCGCAATCTGCCGGCGGCGATCGGGGTCGGCACCGGTCTGGTGCTCGCCGTGCTGCTCTCCATGATCTTCTGGAAGCCCGCCTTCCTCGGCGTCATCGCGCTCGCCGCGGGCGTCGGCATCTGGGAGATGGTGCGCGCGCTCAAGGTGACCGGGGCCCGGCCCCCGCTGGTCCCGTTGCTCGGCGGCGGCCTGCTGATGACCGGCCTGGCCTGGTACGAGGGCCCCGACGCGCTCCAGCTCGGCCTGGCCGCCACCCTGCTCGCCGCACTCGTCTGGCGCTTCAGTGAGCACAAGGCCGGTTTCCGGCGGGATCTCGCCGCAGCCGCGCTGATCACGGTGTACGTGCCCTTCCTGCTCAGCTTCGGCGTGCTGCTCGTCAAGCCGGACGACGGCGCGATGCGGGTGCTGTGCGCGCTGCTCGCGGTGGTGCTCTCCGACACGGGCGGGTACGCGGCCGGCGTCTTCTTCGGCAAGCACCCGATGGCCCCGACCATCAGCCCCAAGAAGTCCTGGGAGGGCTTCGCCGGGTCGCTCACCGCGGCCGCCGTGGGCAGCTCGCTGCTGCTCTACTTCCTGCTCGACATCTCGTTCGGCTGGGGGCTGCTCTTCGGTGCGGTGATCTCGGTCGCCGCGGTCGTCGGCGACCTGGCCGAGTCGATGCTCAAGCGCGACATCGGGATCAAGGACATGAGCAACCTGCTGCCCGGCCACGGCGGCCTCATGGACCGGCTCGACTCCATCCTCTTCGCCGTACCCGCGGCGTATCTGCTGCTCTCCCTCATCGCGCCGCCGGGGTAGGCATGCGCATGCGACGTGGGAGACTGGATACGCCATGACGATTCTTCCGGTCATCCCGACCAGCCCCGACACCCCGGACGCGGTTCCGACGCGCCGCCGCCCCGCCATGCCCCCGCGCCACCTCGCCGACCTCGACCTGGCCGGCCGCCGGGCCGCCGTGGCCGACCTGGGCGAGCCCGCCTTCCGCGCCAAGCAGCTCTCCACGCACTACTTCGGCCGGCTCGTGCGCGATCCCGAGGCGATGACCGACCTGCCGGCCGCCGCCCGCAGCCGCCTCGCCGAGGACCTGCTGCCCACCCTGCTGACCCCGCAACGGGAGCTGGCCTGCGACGACGGCGCCACCCGCAAGACGCTGTGGAAGCTGCACGACGGCGCGATGGTCGAGAGCGTGCTCATGGGCTACCCCGACCGGGTCACCGCCTGCGTGTCCAGCCAGGCGGGCTGCGGCATGGCGTGCCCGTTCTGCGCCACCGGCCAGGCGGGGCTCACCCGCAACCTCTCGGTGGCCGAGATCGTCGACCAGGTCGTGTACCTGGCGGGCGTCGCGGCCTCCGGCGCGGTCACCGGCTCACCGCCGCGGCTGTCCCGGGTGGTGTTCATGGGCATGGGCGAGCCGCTGGCCAACTACCCCCGGGTGATCGAGGCCGTCCGGCGCCTCACCGCCCCGGCGCCTGAGGGCCTGGGGCTGTCACAACGGCACATCACGGTCTCCACCGTGGGGCTGGTGCCCGCAATGCGTCGGTTGATCGCCGAAGAGCTGTCCGTGACCCTTGCGTTGTCCCTGCACGCCCCCGATGATGATCTGCGCGATGAGCTAGTGCCCGTCAACCAGCGCTGGAAGGTGGCCGAGGTGCTCGATGCCGCGTTCGACTACGCGGCGCAGACCGGTCGTCGGATCTCCATCGAATACGCCCTGATCAGGGACGTAAACGATCAGCCCTGGCGTGCCGACCTGCTTGGCAGGCTGCTGCACGGCAAGCTGGCGCATGTGAACCTGATCCCGCTCAACCCCACGCCGGGCAGCAAGTGGGACGCCAGCCCCAAGCCGGTCGAGCGCGAGTTCGTCCGCCGACTGCGGGAGGCCGGCGTCGCGACCACGGTCCGCGACACCCGGGGCCGGGAGATCGACGGTGCATGCGGCCAGCTGGCCGCAAGTGAGCTGACGGTGGTGGACGCTGGGGGCGCCGCCGCCGACGCGGAGGTGGCACGATGACTGGGCCTGGTTCCCAGCAGACGCGAATTTGGGAGACGTTGTGACGAGTCAGGGGCAGCGTTTCCGCCGTCGCGCACTGCGCCGCGGCTACAAGGTCGACGAGGTCGACGCCTTCCTGGACCGGGTGGAGGCCACCCTGGCCGGCGAGCCGGTCGGAGCGCCCGTGGGCGCCCAGGAGGTGCACGACGTCGTCTTCCGGGTGCGTTTCGGCGGCTATGACGAGTGGCAGGTCGACCTGCACCTCGACCGGGTGGAGCGGCAGCTGGCCGAGTTCGAGGACCGCGGCGGCCGGGGTCCCGAGGTGCGGATGCAGCCCGAGCCGATGCGGGGCGGCGCCATGCCCCCCGACCGGATGAGCCCGGCGATGGGCCGCACGGCCCCGCCGACCGAGCGGCTGCAGGCCCCGGTGCGCGACGACCGCCAGTTCGCCCGCGACGAGTACGCCCGCGACGAGCAGTACGCCCGCGACGACCAGTACGCCCGCGACCCGTACGCGGAGGACCGCATGCAGCCGCAGCAGATGCCCCAGCGGCAGATGCCCGGCCCGGACCCGTACGGTCGCTACGAGGAACCCGGCTACGGCGGCCAGCAGATGCCGCAGCGTGCCCCGGGCCCGCAGGGCTACGACACCGGCTCGTACGAGCAGTTCGAGCCGGGCCGGCACGGCAAGGCCGACATGACCGCCGAGATCCGCATGCCGGAGCGGGAGCGGGGCGGCTTCGGCGGCCCGGCCCCGATGAGCGGCCCGCCCATGAGTGGCCCGCCGATGAGCGGTCCCCCGATGAGCGGCCCGCCGATGGGCGGCGGTCCCGGCGGCGGCGGCAACCCCGAGCTCTACCGGGTGGACCAGCTGCGCCGCACCTTCCAGCCGCGGCGTTTCGGCAGCGGCTACGACCCGGTCCAGGTCGACCGCCTCTTCGAGAGCATCCTGCAGGCCATGACCGGCCGGGGCCCGATGCCGGTGCCCGAGAACGAGCTCGACACGCTGCAGTTCGGGCTGGTTCCGGGTGGCTACTTCGAGGCCGAGGTCGACGCCGCGCTGCGCGAGGTCAAGGACATCCTGCTGCGGCGTCGCTGACGCACGGAACGGCCCGCCTCCCCACGGGGAAGGCGGGCCGTCGTCGTCCTACTGGTCGTTGGCCTTCAGGCCGTTGCGGCGCAGCACCACGTCGGCCAGCACGATGCCGACGAGCAGCAGCGCCATGCCGATGAGCCAGATGTTCTCGGTGTTGCCCTCGTGGTTGCCCCACAGGTAGAGCAGCATGATCGCGGCCGACCCCAGCGCGCCGATCCGGGCCCACTTGCGGTTGCCCGGCTTGAGCTGGTCAGGCGCGTAAACCGGCTCGTTTGCCACAACCGGCTGATCTGCCACGACTCGGTCCTCCTCGAGGAAGCGGTGCCAACGTCACGGTCAGTCTCGCACGGCGCCTCCGCGCGCGGCTCACCAACCCGTACCCGGTACCTTCGATGCCGTCGGATTGTGTAGGAGCCGAGGGAGTGACACGGTGCGGATCACGGGCACTGGGCATGCCAGCATGCGGATCGACACGGGCGCGGGCAGCATCCTGTGCGATCCGTGGGTCAACCCGGCGTACTTCGCGTCGTGGTTCCCGTTCCCGGACAACTCGCAGCTCGACTGGGAGACGCTGGGCGACGTCGACTACCTCTACGTCTCGCACCTGCACCGCGACCACTTCGACGCCGCGCACCTCAAGCGTTTCATCAGCAAGAAGGCCACGGTGCTGCTGCCGGAGTATCCGACCAGCCAGCTCGAGGACGAGCTGCGCGAGCTGGGCTTCACGAGCTTCTTCAAGACGAAGAGCAACGAGGTGCACGAGCTCGACGGCGGCCTGAAGATCATGATCCAGGCGCTGATCAGCCCCACCGACGGGCCGATCGGCGACTCCTCGCTCTGGGTCGAGCACGACGGCGTCCGCGTCCTCAACCAGAACGACGCCCGCCCCACGGACCTGTCGACCTTCGCCGAGCTCGGCCACGTGCACGCGCACATGCTGCAGTTCTCCGGCGCGATCTGGTATCCGATGGTCTACGAGCTGCCCACGTCCGCCAAGACCGCCTTCGGCAAGCAGAAGCGTGACCGGCAGTTCGACCGCACCTGGCGCTACATCGACGACCTGAAGGCCGATCACGTCTTCCCGATCGCCGGCCCGCCGTGCTTCCTCGACGACGAGCTGTGGCAGTTCAACGACATCTTCGGCGACGAGGGCAACATCTTCCCCGACCAGTCGGTCTTCATGGCCGAATACGCGAAGGTCGGCGGCACGAACGGCGTCGTCCTGCTCCCGGGCAGCGTGTCCGAGCTCACCACGGAGAGCATCGAGACCACCCACCCCACGGACGTCGACGAGTTCTTCGCCAACAAGAAGGCCCACCTCGAGGAGATGCGCGAACGCAAGGCGCCGATCATCGCCGCGGAGAAGGCGTCGTGGCGGCACCCCGAGATCGACGTACTGGGCGAGCTCAAGAAGCGCATCGAACCCCTGCTCGAGGAGTCGATCTACCTGGCCAAGGGCGTCGGCGGCCCGGTCCGCTTCGACCTGGTGAGCTACGACGGCGACGCGATCGAGTCGATCGTGGTGGACTTCCCCGGCAAGCAGGTCCGCCCGTACGCCGACGAGAAGGTCCGCTACCGCTTCCGCACCCAGCGCGAGCTCGTCGAGCACCTCATCTTCATCGACGAGGGCGACTGGGTGAATTCGCTGTTCCTCTCCTGCCGCTTCTCCGCGGCCCGCATCGGCCAGTACAACGAGTTCGTCTACGCGTTCTTCAAGTGCCTCAGCGAGGAGCGCCTGCAATACGCCGAGGGCTGGTACGACGAGCACGAGAAGGCCGTGGAGGCCGAGGACACCCACTTCGGCGAGTGGACGGTCCAGCGCCGCTGCCCGCACCTCAAGGCCGACCTGAGCCGTTTCGGCATCGTCGAGGGCAACGTTCTGACCTGCCAGCTGCACGGCTGGAAGTTCGACCTCCCGAGCGGGCGCTGCCTCACCAGCGTGGGCCACAAGATCCGGGCAGAGAAGACAGGTTCGTAAGAGCAGGACGTCGTAGCGGGGTGGTGGGTGCGGACCGCTGCTCCCGCCGAGGGCCGGGGCGAGCCGAGCACGGGCGCGGGGCGCCCGGAACGCTCGGCCCACCCCGGCGACGTGCGTGAGTGGTCGCGCCCCGAAAAACCCGGAAGATCAGGGCGCGAACCGGTAACCGAGTCCCGGCTCCGTCACGACGTAGCGCGGCCGGGCCGGATCCGGCTCGATCTTGCGGCGCAGGTTCGCGAAGTGCACGCGCAGGTAGTTGGTCTCGTTGCCGTAGGCCGGCCCCCACACCTCGCGGAGGAGCCGACGGTGGTCGATCACCTTGCCCGGGCTGCGGGCGAGGATCTCCAACAGATGCCACTCGGTCGGGGTGAGGCGCACCTCGCCCGCCGCCGTGGTCAGCCTCTTGGCGGCCAGATCGATCGTGAACGCCGCGGTGGTGATGGTGGCGTTGCCGCTCTCCGGCGCGGGCGCCGCCCGGCGCAGGGCGGCCCGGATGCGGGCGAGCAACTCGTCCATGCCGAACGGCTTGGTGACGTAGTCGTCCGCGCCGGCGTCCAGCGCGGCGACCTCGTAGGATCCGTCGCCGCTCGGATAGGCGCGCACCACGTGCCGGTACGAGGCCACGACCACCGCCAGCAGCACCACGACGGCCAGCGCGACCCAGGGGGCCAGGAACAAGGTGCGCCAACCCGCCCAGCGTCAGCACATGCAGGATCTCCTGGGTCGCGTACGCCACGGACGACAGCGGGCCGGTCAAGCCACGCCGGAGTCGCACCGGCGAGGGCCTTGGCGCGTTCTTGACGCCCGGCGGCGGGACCTTGTCGTGGCCTTAGCGGCCCAGGTCGGCCAGGATGCGCTTGGCGGCGTTGTGGCCGGCGGCGCCGATGACGCTGCCGGCCGGGTGGGCGCCCGCCGAGCCGGCGTAGAGCCCGTCCAGGCCGGTGAAGTACGGCATGCGCTCGTCGAAGGCGACCGTGTTGTCGACGTGGTGGATGTGCCCGCCGGTGATGCCGAAGTGCCGCTCGATGCCCTGCGGGGTGAGCGGCATCATGTCCGCCACCAGCGACGACGTGCCGGGCGCGTAGCGGTCGCAGATCTCCAGCAGCCGGGTGACGTAGCCGGGCAGCGCCTCGTCCCAGGTGGTGCCCTCGAGCTCGTACGGCACCGACTGCACGAACAGCGCCGACGAGTGGTGGCCGGCCTCGTCCTGCAGCGAGCGGTCGACCGTGGTGTGCAGGTACCACTCGATGGTCGGCTCCGCGGGCAGGCGGCCGGCCTGCACGTCCGCCCACATGGCGCGGAGGGCGGCCATGGGGGAGTCGTAGTCGGCGAGCCCGGCCAGGCCCGCCGAGCCGGGCAGCAGGTGGATCGTCGAGCCGAACGGCGACGCGGCGTCCTCCGGCAGGCACGAGAAGCGCGGCAGACCCGCCAGCGCGAGGTTCACCTTCATCGTCGTGCCGGTGCGCTTGACCGCCGCCATCCGCGTGGTGAGGGCCTCCGGCAGCGCTCCGGAAGGCACCAGGGACATCAGCTGGTACGGGTCGCACGAGCCGAGCACGACCCGGGACGTGATGGTCCGGCCGTCGGCGAGGGCCACGCCGGTCGCCGTTGCCTGGGACACGGTTACGGCGCTCACCGGCGTACCCGTGAAGATCTGGGCTCCTGCGGACCTCGCAGCGGACGCGAAGGTGCGGGAGACCGTGCCCATGCCGCCCGCCGCGACCATCCACGTGCCGTCCGCGCCGGGCAGGCGGCACATGTTGTGGACCAGGAAGTTGTGGCCGGTGCCCGGGTCGTCGGGGCCCGCGTTGAGCCCGGAGAGGCCGTCGGTCACCGCGTACATGCTCGTGAGCAGTTCGCTCTTGAATCCGAAGCGCTGGAGGTAGTCGGCGACGGAGCCGCGTACCAGATCGATGAAGGTGCTCTGGAGCTGCGGCCGGATGTGGCGGTCGGCGATCTCCTCGACGGAGGCCGGCTCCTGGAGCCACGCGGGGGCGAGGTCGGCGCGCAGCGCGGCGATCTCGACCTGCATGGCCTCGTCCGCGGCGATGTCGCGCGGGGAGAAGAACCGCTCCATCTGGGCCCGGGTGGCGTCGCGGTCGCTGCCGAAGAGCAGGTACGGCGAGCCGGGCCCGCCCGGCGTGGGCAGGAAGTAGTGCGGGTCGCGGCGCAGCACCGGGATGTCGACGTCCAGCGTCGCCAGCAGCTCCGGCGGCATGAGACCCAGCAGGTACGACCCGGTGGACTGGCCGAGGCCGGGCACCTTGCCGAACGGGTGCTCGGTGCGGGTGGCGCCGCCCAGCACGTCGGCGGCCTCGAGCACGACGACGTCGAGGCCGGCGCGGGCCAGCAGCACGGCGGAGACCAGGCCGTTGTGGCCCGATCCGATGATCACGACGTCGGCACGATCCGGCAGAGCGCTCATGGCCGCCGAGCTTAGCGTGCCAACTGGCGGACGGTTCGCGCCAATTCGGCTTCGAAGAGCGGCTCGACGTCCGTCACCGCCCAGGCCAGGTGGCCGAAGACCTCCATGGCCACGAGCCCGTACAGGCGGGTCCAGGCTGCCAGGAAGAGCGCGACGACCGGCAGGGGGAAGCGCTCGCCGAAGGTCTCCAGGTACGGCCCGAGAAGCTCGCGAAGGGCCGGGTCGGGCAGGTCGTCGGGTTCGTCGCCGAACGGGTGCCGCTGGAAGTGCTCGCCCAGGACGGCGAAGAACGTCTCGCCGAACCGCGCCCCGGCGTCGTTGACCGGCCCCGGCACACAGTGCTCCCCGAATTGCGTGACCCCGGGAACCGGGCTGCCGAACATCAGGGCGAACTCGGCGGGGTGGTCGAGCGCCCATCGGCGGAATCCGCGTGCCATGTGCCCGACGCGGGTAAGAGGTTCGTCGTCGGCGTGTGCCGCGGCGACGTCCTCGACGGTCATGCGCAGGTCCTCGAACAGGTCGGTGACGATCGCGAGGACCAGGGCGTCGAGGCCGGGAAAGTAGCGGTACAGCGCCGGTGCGGTCATGCCCACGTCGCGGGCGATGGCTCGCAGCGAGACGGCCGTGGGGCCACCGGCGACCAGCAGGCGCCGGGCGGCGTCCTTGATCTCGGTGGCGGTCTCCGCGCGCAGCCGTTCCCGGCGGCTGGGCGTGGTGGTCGTCACAGTGGGCTCCATCGACGGGCGCGGAAATTGACGTGAGCGAACGCTGTTTGCCAGAGTAAACGGTGTTCACTGATCTGCTGGCGATCTGTGGCGACTTTAACTGGTGACCCGGGAGGCACACGAATGTTCCGGTGGTGGGGCAGTGCGGTCGTACGGCTGCGCTGGTGGGTGGTCGCCGCCGCGCTGGCCCTGGTCGTGGCGGGTGCCACGTGGGGCGCCGGCGTCTTCGGCGCGCTGACCGGCGGTGGCTACGACGACCCGGACAGCGAGTCGAACCGCGCAGCCGCGGGCATCGCGCAGCAGCTCGGCACGCGCGACCCGGACCTGGTGGTGCTCTGGTCCAGCAGCACCGCGAAGGTCGACGACGACGCCTTCCGGCAGGCCGTGTCCGCCGCCGTGGGGCGTATCCGCGCGGAGGCCGACGTCGAGCAGGTCGCCGGCTACGTCGATCCGCAGGCACCGCCGGCCCTGGTCAGCACCGACAAGCACGCCACGTACGCGGCCGTGTACCTGAAGGCGGACGATGAGGACGGGAAGCTCGCGGCGTACCACCGCATCGAGCCCGACTTCGCCGCGCCGGGGCTGCGTACCCAGGTCGGCGGCCTGGTGGCCTTCACCGACCAGGCCAACACCCAGACGAAGAAGGACATCACCCGCGCGGAGATCTTCTCGCTGCCGGTGCTCTTCGTGCTCCTCGTGCTGATCTTCCGGGGCCTGATCGCCGCGCTGTCCCCGCTGCTCGTCGGCGGCATCGCGATCCTCGGGGCGTTCCTCGCCGTCCGGGCGCTGACCTACGTCACCGACATCTCGGTCTTCGCGATCAACGTCATCACGCTGCTGGGCCTCGGCATGGCCGTCGACTACTCGCTCTTCGTGGTCAGCCGCTTCCGCGAGGAGCTGGCCCACGGCCATGACGTGCCCACCGCCATCCGGACCACGGTCGCGACTGCCGGGCGTACCGTCATGGTCTCGGGCCTGACCATCGTCCTGGCGCTCTCCAGCCTGCTGATCTTCCCGCAGCCGTTCCTCGGCGGCCTGGCGATCGGCGGCATGGCCGCCGTGCTGGTCGCCATGCTGGCCGCCCTCACCGTGCTCCCCGCGGCCCTGTCCCTGCTCGGCCACCGCATCGACAAGCTGCGCGTCCCGTTCCCGTCGCGCAAGCGCGCCGGTGAGCGCGGGGGATGGGCCAAGGTCGCGCACAGCGTCATGAAGCGCCCCGTCCTGTACGTCGTGGGCGTGCTCGTGGTCCTCGTCGCCTTCGCGGCGCCCTTCCTGCGCGTGGAGTTCGGCGGCTTCGACGAGCGCGTGCTGCCACCGGGCTCCGAGGCGCGCGTGGTCGGCGAGCGGCTGGGCGGCGAGTTCCCGGGCGGCGGGGAGGACCCGATCTCGGTGCTCGTCACCGGTCCCGCCACCGGGCTGCCCGAACGCATCGCCGCCCTGCCCGACGTCACCGCGGCCACCGTGACCGCGTCGAAGGGCGGCTCCTCGCTCATCACGGTGACGTACCCGCCCACGCTCTCCGGTGCGGACGCGCGGCAGATCGTCGCGCACATCCGCGACCTGACCCCGCCCGCCGGCGCCGAGATGCTCGTCGGCGGTCGCCCGGCCATCGACCGTGACCTGCTGGAAAGCCTGGCCGACCGGCTGCCGTGGATGGCATTGATCATGATGGTGGCCACGATGGTGCTGCTGTTCCTGGCATTCGGTTCGGTGCTGCTGCCGCTCAAGGCCGTACTCATGAACCTGGTCTCGATCGGCGCGTCCTTCGGCGTGGTCGTATGGATCTTCCAGGAAGGCCACCTCGAGAACGTGCTGCGCTTCGAGTCCACCGGCTTCATCGAACCCAGCAACATGATCCTGGTGCTGGCGGTGCTCTTCGGGCTGGCGACCGACTACGAGGTGTTCCTGCTGTCCCGGGTCCGCGAGGAATGGGACGCCCGCGGCGACAACACCGCCGCGGTCGCCACCGGCCTGCAGCACACCGGCGGCATCATCACGGCCGCCGCGCTGCTGCTGATCACCGTGGTGGCGGGCTTCGCCACCGGCGGCGTGACCGTCATCAAGACCATCGGCATCGGCATGATCGTGGCGATCGTGGTGGACGCGACGCTGGTCAGGGCGCTGCTGGTCCCGGCGACGATGCGGCTGCTGGGCCGGTGGAACTGGTGGGCGCCGGGCGTCCTGGGCCGCGTCTACTCCCGCTTCGGCATCCACGAGACCCCTTCGGCGCCGGCTCCCGCCCCTTCACCTTCGCCGGAATCCGTCGGCCTCTAGCTCGCTGATAGGTGCTCGCACTCTGGGTGGCGGCGAAGCCGGCGAGCAGGATCACGTGGAACAGGTACAGCCACAGGCCCACCGCCACCACACCGCCGATCTCGGTGAAGCCGCCGAACGGTACGCCCAGGTCCAGCGGCAGGGAGCAGAAGAGCACGAACCCGTGCAGGAAGCCGGAGAGGTTCGCGGCGGTGAACGAGCCGACCAGCACCGTCGCGAGCCATTCCGGCCGGCCGGGCGCCACGCCTCGGTACACCCAGACCACCACCGGGGTGAGCAGCAGCCAGGCGGCCAGGAAGGACAGGATCACGCCGGCCACCGCGTACCAGCCGCCGCGGACCCAGAGCCCGCTCGTGACCGGCAGGGCCAGGAAGAGCGCCAGCAGCAGGGCGGGCGACGCGGCGAGCAGGGGCAGCCAGAGCAGGCGGCCGCGCCAGCCCACCAGCGACTCACCCGGCTCCCGCAGGCTCACGAACGCGCGGCGCAGGCCCTCGCCGTAGAGGGTGGCGGGCAGGAGGCTGGCCAGGGCCAGAACCGGGGTGAGGTGCAGGCCGGCCTCGATCAGCCGGGAGAGGGCGTGCGGGGCACCGATCGCGTCCGGCAGGGCCGCGATGGCCTGGCCGGTGAGGCGGCGTACCCGGCCGGGCCCGGCGACCAACCCGGTGATCCACACGGCGAGCAGGGCGACGGGCACGACGGCGATCCCGGCGTAGAAGGTGACCGCGGCGGCGTGCAGGGCGAGATCCCGCCCCCGCAGCGGACGGAAAGGCACGGCCAGCCGCCGGCGCAGGTCTCCCATGCCCCCCACATACCCACAGCCACCAGTTGTCCACAGGCCGGTTGTCCACAGGCGGGCGAGGAAGGCACACGGCGGTACGCTGACTTCGGCGCAGCCGAGAGGCAGCTGGCGTTCCTGCTGCACCGGTCGGCTCGGGAAGCCGGTATGTGGGCCTATCCCGGGGTCACCATCGTCTCGGGAGACGATCTGTTCATCCCGGACTTCGTCGTCCTGCGCAGGTCCGGCGGCGGCAAAACCGTCATGCCCATCGCCGAGGCTGTGCTGATGGGGGAGATCGTTTCGGGGTCGAACCGCCGCAAGGACATCATCGATCGCCCGCGGGAGTATGCCGCGGCGGGCGTTCCGTTCTTTCTCCGCGTCGACTTCCGCAACCGCATCCCCTCACTGGTCCTTCATGAACTCGTGGACGGCGAGTACCTTCCTGTCGTCGCGGCGGCCGCCGGGGGGACGTTCGCGATGCGGCAGCCATTCGAGTTCTCGATCGATCCGGCCGATCTGCTCGACGAGGAAGGCTGAGCGGCACCGGCGTGCGGGCGTCCGGGAAGATGGCTGGCATGCGTGAGCTCGTGCTGCTCGGTTCCACCGGGTCCATCGGTACCCAGGCCATCGACATCGTCCGGCGAAACCCGGACAAGTTCCGCGTGGTCGCGCTCGGGGCCGGTGGTGGCAACGTCGAGCTGCTCGCCGCGCAGGCGCTCGAGCTCGGGGTCGACGTCGTCGGGGTCGCTCGCTCGAGTGTCGTGCAGGATCTGCAGCTGGCGTTCTACGCCGAGGCGCAGAAGCGGGGCTGGGCCACCGGGGACTTCAAGCTGCCCAAGATCGTGGCCGGGCCGGATGCGATGACCGAGCTCGCGCAGTGGCCGTGTGACGTGGTGCTCAACGGCGTGGTCGGCAGCCTCGGGCTCGCTCCGACGCTGGCGGCGCTCGGCTCCGGGCGTACCCTCGCGCTCGCCAACAAGGAGTCGCTCGTTGCCGGCGGCCCTCTCGTCAAGGCCGCGGTGACGCGGCCGGGGCAGATCGTTCCGGTCGACTCGGAGCATTCGGCGCTCGCCCAGTGCCTGCGGGGCGGCGCCGAGCGGGAGGTGCGCCGGCTGGTGCTGACCGCCAGCGGCGGGGCTTTCCGGGACCGGCGGCGCACCGAGTTGACGAACGTCACGCCGGAGGAAGCGCTGAAGCACCCTACCTGGGACATGGGCCCGGTCGTCACCATCAACTCCGCGACGATGGTGAACAAGGGGCTCGAGGTGATCGAGGCGCACGAGTTGTTCGGTGTGCCCTACGACCACATCGAGGTGATGGTGCACCCCCAGTCGGTGCTGCACTCGCTGGTCGAGTTCACCGACGGCTCCACGCTCGCCCAGGCCAGCCCGCCGGACATGCGCCTGCCGATCGCGCTGGCGCTGGCCTGGCCGGACCGTGTGCCGGAGGCCGCCGCCGCGGTCGACTGGACCCTCGCGCACAACTGGGAGCTGCGGCCGCTGGACGAGGAGGCGTTCCCCGCCGTCGAGCTGGCCAAGGCGGCCGGCCGGGCGGGCCGCTGCCGTCCGGCGATCTACAACGCCGCCAACGAGGAGTGTGTGGCCGCCTTCGTGTCCGGTCGGCTACCTTTTCTGGGCATCGTCGACACCCTGGCGGCGGTGCTCGCGGCGGCCCCGGACCTCGACGAACCGGGTACCGTCGATGACGTGCTTGCCGCGGAGTCCTGGGCGCGGGCCCAGGCACAGCGGATCATCGCGACTGCGGCAGAAGGAGCCTGATGCTGTACTGGTTGGGGACGGCGGCGTTCGCGCTCGCGATCCTGATCTCGGTGAGCCTGCACGAGCTGGGCCACATGATCACGGCCAAGCGGTTCGGCATGAAGGTCACCAAGTACTTCGTCGGCTTCGGCCCGACGATCTTCTCGTTCAAGCGGGGCGAGACCGAGTACGGCCTCAAGGCCATCCCGCTCGGCGGCTTCTGCAAGATCGTGGGGATGACGCCGCAGGACGACGACGTCGAGCCGCAGGACCAGCCCCGCGCGATGTGGCGCTTCCCCGTCTGGAAGCGCACCATCGTCATGTCGGCCGGCTCGATCACCCACTTCCTGCTGGCGATCGTCGCGACCTGGTTCGCCGCGGTCTTCGTCGGCCTGCCCAACCCCGACCTGCCGAAGAACGCCGCCGAGGAGCGCGCCATCCCGGCGAAGATCTCCGTCGGCGAGTGCGTGCAGGTCGTCATCACCGACCAGCAGGGCTGCGCGCCGAACGACCCCAAGGCGCCCGCGGCCGTGGCGGGCCTCAGGTCCGGTGACCTCATCACCAGCGTCGGCGGCAAGCCGATCGCCAACTACGGGCAGCTCACCGACGTGATCCGGTCGCTTCCGCCGGGCGACGTGCCGTTCGGCTACACCCGCGACGGGGTGGCCGGCACCGCGACCGTCAAGCTCATCGCCGCCCAGCGCGCGCCGCTCGACAACCCCGACGGGGCGGTCAAGCAGGTTGCCGTCGCCGGTGTCGGACCGCAGCTCGACATGCCGGGGCTGGTCACGTACGGGCCGGTCGACGGCGTCGGCGCGAGCGTCGACTACGGCTGGAGCCTGGTGAAGGCGTCGTTCGCCGCGATGAAGCGCATCCCGGAGAAGGTCCCCGCGTTGTGGAACTCCATCACGGGCGACAAGCGCGACCCGGACACGCCGATCAGCGTGGTGGGCGCCAGCCGGCTCGGCGGCGAGGCGATCGAGCGCGGCGTACCCGAGATCTTCCTCATGATCTTCATCTCGCTGAACGTCTTCATCGGCCTCTTCAACCTGCTCCCGCTGCTGCCGGTGGACGGCGGTCACATCGCGATCGCCTGGTACGAGCGCATCCGGTCGTGGATCTACGCTCGGTTGAAGAAGCCCGATCCCGGGCGCGTCGACTACTACAAGCTCATGCCGTTGACGTACGCCGTCATCCTGATCGGTGGCGCCTTCACGCTGCTGACGATCACCGCCGACGTCATCAACCCGATCTCGATCTTCTCCAGGTGAGTGTGAAATGACCGCAGTCAGTCTCGGCATGCCCGCCGTGCCCCCGCCGCCGCTGGCCCCCCGGCGCCAGAGCCGGCAGATCAACGTCGGCGGCGTCCTGGTCGGCGGCGGCGCCCCGGTCAGCGTCCAGTCGATGACCACCACCCTCACCGCCGACGTCAACGCGACCCTGCAGCAGATCGCCGAGCTCACCGCCTCCGGCTGCCAGATCGTCCGGGTCGCGGTCCCGTCCCAGGACGACGTCGAGGCGCTCCCCTCGATCGCCAAGAAGTCGCAGATCCCGGTGATCGCGGACATCCACTTCCAGCCCAAGTACGTCTTCGCGGCCATCGACGCCGGTTGCGCGGCGGTCCGGGTCAACCCGGGCAACATCCGCCAGTTCGACGACAAGGTCAAGGAGATCGCCAAGGCGGCCTCCGACGCCGGCGTCCCGATCCGCATCGGCGTCAACGCGGGCTCGCTCGACAAGCGCCTGCTGGAGAAGTACGGCAAGGCCACGGCCGAGGCCCTCGTCGAGTCGGCGCTCTGGGAGTGCTCGCTCTTCGAGGAGCACGGCTTCCGCGACATCAAGATCTCGGTCAAGCACAACGACCCGGTCGTCATGGTCCGCGCGTACCGTCAGCTCGCCGAGCAGTGCGACTACCCGCTGCACCTCGGCGTCACCGAGGCAGGCCCGGCCTTCCAGGGCACGATCAAGAGCGCGGTCGCGTTCGGCGCGCTGCTCGCGGAGGGCATCGGCGACACGATCCGCGTCTCGCTCTCGGCCCCGCCGGTCGAGGAGATCAAGGTCGGTCAGGCGATCCTGGAATCACTCGGCCTGCGCGAACGCGGCCTCGAGATCGTCTCCTGCCCGTCGTGTGGCCGCGCCCAGGTGGACGTCTACACCCTCGCCGAGCAGGTCACCGCGGCGCTGGAAGGCTTCCCGGTCCCGCTGCGCGTCGCCGTCATGGGCTGCGTCGTGAACGGGCCCGGCGAGGCGCGCGAGGCCGACCTCGGGGTGGCGTCCGGCAACGGCAAGGGCCAGATCTTCGTCAAGGGCAAGGTCATCAAGACCGTCCCGGAAGCGGTGATCGTGGAGACGCTGGTGGAGGAGGCGCTGCGCCTCGCCGACGAGATGGGCGCCGAGCTGCCGGAGGAGCTCCGCGAGCTGATGCCCGGCCCGCAGGTGACGGTGCACTGAGCCGCGTCGGCGGCGGTCAGCACAAGAGGGTCGGCGGCGGTCAGAACAAGACGGTCGCGAAGCTGCCCTGCTGCACGAAGCCGCATCGCGCGTAGACCCGCCGGGCAGCGGTGTTGTAGTCGTTGACGTAGAGACTCACCGTGGGCGCCACCCGCCTGAGCGCATCGTTCAAGACGGCCGCCATGGCGCCCGCGGCGATTCCCCGCCCGCGGTACTCCGGGTCGACCCACACGCCCTGCACCTGCGTCGTCCGCCGCGTGATGATCGCCAGCTCGGCCTTGAAGATCACCCGGTCGCCGACGAAGCGGGCGTACGCTCGTCTGCCCCGTACCAATTCCGCGATCCGCCGCTTGTAGCCGCGACCGCCGTCGTCCATCAGCGGCGACACCCCGACCTCTTCGGTGTACATCGCCACGGCGGCGGGGAAGAGCTGGTCGACCTCCCTGGCGGTGACCAGCCGCACGGCGGGGTCCGGGGCGATCGGCGCCTCCCGGTCGGCGACGAGCAGCGGCTGATGGGGGCGCACGTCCCGGGCCGGCCCCCAGTGGCCGCCGAGGCGGTCCCACAGGTCCAGCACCGCGTCGGCGCGGCCGATGATCGAGGAGCAGATCCGCGGGTCGGCGCCGAGCAGATCGGCGAACGCCGCGACGGCGGGCGGAGAGGCGCAGACCGGCACCAGGTGTGCGCCCGACCAGCACAAGGATTCGACGCCGCGACCCTGGCCGTACCCGTAGATGCGCCCGTCCGAGCGCCACCAATTGAGCCCGTGGGCCGCTACGCGCTCGGCGATCTGGGCGCCGGCGTACGGGTCTTGGTCGAGGATCCGCTCGACCGTCGCCCGCTCGGGCTCCCCGAGTTGGCGAATGGGCACCGTCAGCACAGGTATCAGATTGCCAGATGGCGGCCCCCGCACACCCGACGCTCCCCGCCGTATCCAAGAAACCCTTGCAGCCGACACGTTGCCGATATATCGTCTAACTATCGCCAACAGATCGGAGATAGTCATGAGGCACGAACACATGCGTCGTCTGCACGAGGCTCGTATGCGCGGCTTCGGGTTCCCGCCCGGATTTCCCTTCGGCCAGGGCGGCCCGGGCTTCGGCGGCCCCGGCTGGGGACATGAGGGCCCCGGCGGCCGCGGCCATCGCCGCGGCGGTCGAGGCAGCCGCCCCAATGTCCGGCCCGCCCTGCTGGCGCTCCTCCTGGAACGCCCGATGCACGGCTACGAAATGATCCAGGAACTGGAGAGCCGCACCGGCGGCATCTGGCGCCCGAGCCCCGGCTCGGTCTACCCGACCCTCCAGCTCCTCGAGGACGAAGGCCTGATCGAAGCGGAGGCCAGCGGCGGCCGCAAGCGCTTCTCCCTCACCGAAGCCGGCCGCGCCGAGGCGCAGACCGCCGCGGAGAACCCGCCGTGGGCCCAATTCAGCGACGACACGATGTCGCAGGTCCAGGACTTTCGCGACGCCGCGGTCGGCATCATGAGCGCCCTGCGCCAGGTCGGCTTCAGCGGCACCCCGGAGCAGCGCCAGCGAGCCCTCGAGATCCTGAACGAGACCAAGCGCAAGCTCTACGCCATCCTCGCCGACGGCGAGTAACCCCCGACCGAAAGGGCGCGCCGCTCAGGTGCGCCCTTTCTGCATGCCCAAACCCATTCGACGGTACGGCGCCACAGCGACCCAACCGCAGCACCGGCCGGGCGGCGTCACGGCTGCCTGGCAGCTGACGCGGGAGCTGGGGCCGCGGTGTCCGTGCCGGAGGGCGAAGTCACCGGTGCGCTGGTCGAAGCGTGGTGTGGCGTCGCGGGGCGGGATGTCGGCGCGAGTGCAGCAGCGGGTTCTGTGGGTCGCACGGGCGCGTTTGCCGACCCACCCGCAGCAGCGGCTGCGCGGACGTGCGGCCGCGGTCAGCGGCCCAACGGCAACGTCGGTTGCGTGGTGATGTTGGTTGCGTGGTGATGTTGGTTGCGCGGTGGCGTTGGTTGCGCGGTGGCGTTGGTTGCGCGGCGGCGTTGGTTGCCGGTGGCGTTGGTTGCCCGTGGCGTCGGCTGTGAGGTGACGTTGGTTGCGTGGTGACCTCCACCCTGCGCGCCGCCGACGAAGCCGCCACCCACCTGCCCATCACCGCCGACATCGACACCGTCCACCTCATCCACGGCACCCCCGAACCCGGCGGCCCCTGGCACACCGCCGCGCAGCTACCCCTCGGACCCCGTCGGGCCGCCACGCAGAACTCGTTGCCCTCCGGATCGGCCATCACCACGTGATGCCCGGCTGTGCGGCGACATCGGCTGTGCGGCGACATCGATGGGGCCACCGCCCGGCTGGGCCGTGTGGACGGCGCGGACCAAGCGCAGCACCGGTTCGGGGGCGTCGCGCGCGTTGGCCCCCCCCGGCACCCCCGGCACCCCCGGCACCCCCCGGCAGCACCGGCAGCAGCGGCTTCGCGGTGTAGAGGCGCTGACCCAACCCAACACCGGCTTCGAGACGCCTCCTGCGGACCAGGGAGTTGCGCGGGCCTGGGGTGGTGGCCCTTCCTGCCTTTGCGGTCGTAACCCTCTGGCCCCGCGGGCGGCGTCGTCGAGTGACACGGTCCGCGCCGCGGCTAGGAATTCAGCGATTGCCGAGCGCCGGGATGAGGGCTGCTAAGGCTGCCGCACCTCCCTTCTCGAGTTCGGGGGTGGGGAGGAGGGCCATCACGGGGACCTTGACGCCTGCTTCGGCGTACCGGGCGACGTGGGCTCGGCATTCCTCGGGGCTGCCGTGCACGATCAGCTCGTCCACGACGTCGTCCGGGATCGCGGCCAGCGCGGCCTTGCGGTCGCCGGCTGCCCAGGCCTTCCACATCGGAGCGAGGACCGGTTCGCGACCCAGCCAGCGGTGGAATTCCAGGTACGCCGGGACGGTCAGGTATGCCGCGATCATGCGGCGGCCGATCGTGCGGGCGTAGGCGGTGTCGGTGGTCGGGCAGACGAAGATGCGGGCCACCACGTCGAAGTCGGGGTTGTCGGTCTTCGCCTCTGCCAGTGCCCGGGGGACGTCGGTGGTGGCCAGCCAGTTGAGGATCACCCCGTCGGCTTCGGCTGCGGCAAGGCGAAGCATGCCGGGGCGCAAGGCAGCCAGGAGCAGGCGCGGCGGAACGGCCGGTGGGCGCTCGAGGCGGAAGCGGCGGATCTGGAAGGTCTCGTACGACTGGTCGACTGTCTCGCCGGCCAGTGCGGCACGGAGAAAGCGGAGCATGTCACGGCTGCGGGCGAAGGGCTGCGTGAAATCGACGGCGTTCCAGTCGCCGACCACCACCGGTGACGAGGCGCCGATCCCGAGCTGGAAGCGGCCGGGTGCGGCGTCGGCCAGTGAGGCTGCGGTCATGGCCAGGAGGCCGGGGCCGCGGGTGAAGACGGGGGCGATGGCGGTGCCGAGGCGGGCGCTGGGCTGCCACACCGAAGCGAGGGTGAGGGGGGTGAACGCGTCGGTGCCGTTCACCTCGCTCGACCAGAAGTCGGTGAAGCCGGCGTCATTCAACGCTGCGAACACCGATGCATGCTCGGCGAGAGGAACGCCGGCCAGCGGAACGGTCATGCCCCAACGCGTCGCCATGGCTTGATCCTGCCCGGTCGCGAGTGGGCGGTCTACCGGGCTGGCCGCAGGGAGTGGGGTGGAGTTTTCCTCAGCTGCTGCCGGTGGTTGGGCGGACTTCAGGAAGTGCTGCGGCCTGCTGGGGGCTTGGTCGGAAGACGAGAACTTGGAGCCTGCGGAGGCGGGGCTGGTCGCAAGCGGCCGGGGTGGCTGGCGCTGGACGAGACGCCGCGGCTCGTGGGTGGCTGGCGTATCGCTTGGGCTGGCAGTGATGGGGGGACGCTGCTGCGGGTGTCGATCGGGCTCGTGGCGTGGGCGCTGCGGCTGGTGTGTCCGGCGGGCTGGGGATGGTGGTCAGCGCGGCGGCTGGTGTGTCCGGCGGGCTGGGGATGGTGGTCGGCGCGGCGGCTGGTGTGTCCGGCGGGCTGGGGATGGTGGTCAGCGCGGCGGCTGGTGTGTCCGGCGGGCTGGGGATGGTGGTCAGCGCGGCGGCTGGTGTGTCCGGCGGGTTGGCGGCGGTGGGGGCCCTGCGGCTGGTGTACCGGTGGGGCTGGCGGGCGTTTGAGGGAGGCGTCTCGGTCGGCGGTCGAGGCGTCCGCGCTTCGGGAGACGCTGCCGGTATTGCGTGCGCTCTGTGGTCGGTTGCGCACGAGGTGGTGTCTTGGTGCGCCGTGTGTGGTGGCTCGGGTACGGGCTGCCATGACGGTGGTGGCGGCGGGCACAAGTTTCGATGGCGGCGGATCCGTCGGCGGGTGCTTGCAGGCATGATGCGCCTGCGTGGCTGGCCTGCCCGGGAATAAAGCGGCCTGCTCGGCGGAACTCTGCGCGGGTGACAGCAGCGGGTGCTGAGGCGAGTCCTAGGTTTGCCGGATGGTGCGAAGCGGCGGGGCGTGAGGTCTGCCACCTGAGGCGCCCATCGATCGGCGTTACGGGTATGTTTTTGAACTGACCAGTCAGTTCAAAGTTGGGTGCCTCCTCATGTCGGTCCTCAGTGCTCAGGCCGCGGGCGTACGACGCCGCCGCCGGTGGCTCTTCCGTGACCTGGACGTCGCGGCCTCGCCGGGCGATGTCGTCGCGATCGTGGGGCCGCCCGGCAGTGGGCGCACCACGGTGCTGCTGGCGTTGGCCCGGCGCTTCAAGCTGTCCGCCGGCCGCGTCGACCTCACGGGTACGGCGGCCCTCGGCTATGTGCCCGGTGTCTCCGAACCCGAATCCGTCCTGACGGTGGCCGAGCACGTACGCGAGAGGTCTCTCCTCGCCGGGCGGCCGGCGGGGGAGGTGGCGTGGCACGGGCTCGACCCCCGGGCTCGGGGTTGGCAGCTCAGCCCGTACGAGAAGCAGGTTCTGGGTCTGATCCTCGCCCGGATCGCGGCGCCTCAGGTGGTGGCGCTCGACGGGGTCGACGAGGGGCTCGACGCGGCGGAG
The DNA here is from genome assembly GCF_044465265.1 of Actinoplanes sp. NPDC049681. Lineage (NCBI taxonomy): Bacteria > Bacillati > Actinomycetota > Actinomycetes > Micromonosporales > Micromonosporaceae > Actinoplanes > Actinoplanes sp. NPDC049681. The sequence continues at coordinate 234,128 of NZ_JBITLP010000006.1, read as the reverse complement.
CGGGAGGCGCTCTGGCGGCAGATCCGCGACGTCGCGGCGCAGGGTGTCGCGGTGCTGGTCACGGCGCGCGAGGTGGACGAGGCGCAGGTGTCCACGGTGGTGCGGCTCGGTGGTGCAGAGCTGGCGGTGCGAGCGGACGCCGTTCCGGTTCCCGGCCCGGACGCCGGTGGGCTGAAAACCCAGGAACTCAAGGCCGGTGAGCCTGGAACCAAGGAACCCCTGGCCGAGGAATCCACGGTGGATGAGCCTACGGACGAGCGGGCGGAGGTCGAGCAGCTCCACGAGCCCACGGCGGCGCAGCGCAAGGCGGCAGCGCCGGTGAAGCCCCGGACGGAGCAACCTTCGGCAGATCGGTCCAAGACCGGGGTCGCCGAGGCGGCCGGGCGCGAGACGCAGGTCGCCCTGGCGGCCAGGTCCGAGGCGGACGACAGCAAAACCGCTGGGCCTGAGGCGGAGGACGGCAGGACGGCTACGCGCGAGGCGGATGGCCCCAGGACGGCCGAGCCTGGTGCGGCGGAGAGCGATCCCGGCACGAAGGTGGACTCGCCCGTGGTCAACGCGAACGGCAAGAAGGCCGGCACCCAGGGACAGCACGAGACGCACGTTGGAGAGCAGAAGTGAAGCGATTGCCCAGTCTGCGCCTCGCCGGCTTCGAGCTGCGCCGGCTTCTGCGCGGCCCGCTTCCGGTGGCCGCGCTCGTCATTCTCTGTGTTATTCCGTTGCTCTACGGGGCTCTCTATCTGGCCGCGTTCTGGAATCCCTACGGGAAGCTCAACCACATTCCCGCCGCGCTCGTGATGGAGGACCGGGCCGCTACGGCCAGCGACGGGACCAAGGTGCACGCGGGGCAGGACCTCGCCAAGGAGCTCATGGATCGGGAGGTCTTCGACTGGCACGTCACCGATGAGCGTGGCGCTGAGGCCGGGCTTGCCGATGGGCGGTACCAGTTGGCGCTGCGCATTCCGCGGGACTTCTCGACGAATCTGACGACCGGGCCGGACGCCGACGCCACGCCCAAGGCGGCGCAGCTTCTCGTCGTCAACGACGATGCCAACAACTACCTTTCCGGCGTCTTCTCGCGGACCGTCTTCACCGAGGTCAGGGCTTCCGCCGCGCAGAGCGCTCAGGCCGGGTACTTCGACAAGATGCTCATCGCGTTCACCGACATCAAGGAGAAGACCACCGAGGCCGCGGACGGCGCGCATCAGATCGATGACGGGCTGGGCAGCGCGCACAAGGGCGCCGGGCAGCTCGAGGGTGGGCTCACCGATGCGGAGAAGGGCGCCGGTCAGCTTGCCGGAGGGCTCGGGTCGGCCGCGCGGGGCGCGGACGACCTCGCCGACGGGCTGGCGGCGCTGCAGGCGGGGGCGGCTCAGCTGGCCACGGGTACGCAGCAAGCCGCCGCGGGTGGCCGTCAGCTCGCGACCGTCGTCGACGCCGCCGCCGACCGGGTCGAGCCGGTGCTGCGGGACAACGCCGAGCTGATCGAGGACGCGGCGAATCAGGTGGCGAACGGTGCCGATCTGTTGTCCCGGAACGTCGACCGGCTGGACGACGCGGCGGACGATGCCGTGACCAAGGCGAAGCAGTTGCGCGAGCTCGTCTATGGACTGCCGGAGGGTACGCCGCACCGTGACGAGGCCCGGGCGCTGGCGGATCAGCTGCTGGCCGCCGCCCAGCGGGTGCAGACCGTGGTGCACGACGCCGATCTCGATGCGCTGAGCGACCGCCTGCACGACGTGGCGGTCACCGCGCGCAAGGTCGCGGCCGCGGCTCCGCACCTGGCGGACGACGTGGCCGCGGCCCGGGCCCGTGTCGACGAGCTGGCGTCCGGGCTGAACGACCTTGCTACTGGGGCCAAGCAGCTGAACAGCGGCACCTCCGACGCGGCGGCCGGGGCGACGCAGTTGCGGGGCGGCATCTTCCAGCTCGCCTCGGGTGCGCGTCAGCTGAACGGTGGACTGGGGACGCTGTCGGACGGCGGGCGCCGGCTCGCCGACGGCCTGGGGGACCTCGAGGGCGGCGCCGCCAAGCTCGCGTCCGGGCTGAGCGACGGTGCGGACCAGATCCCCGGATTCGGCGACGACCCCTCCGACCGTGCCGACCTGCTCGGCGATCCGGTGGGCCTGAACCGCGACGTACGCCATGCGGCGGCCACCTACGGCGTCGGGTTCGCCCCGTACTTCCTGGCGCTTGCGCTCTGGGTCGGCGCGATGATCACCTACATGGTGCTGCGACCGCTGAACCGGCGGTACGTGGTCTCGGGCGCCCCGGCCTACCGGGTGGCGCTGGCCGGCTTCCTGCCCGCGCTGGCCGTGGGACTCGTTCAGGCGCTCGTGCTCTTCCTCGTGGTGGTCTTCGCGCTCGACCTCGGGCCGGTGGACCCGGGCCAGACGCTGGGCGTGCTGATGCTGACCGCGGCCGGCTTCACGGCGATCATGCAGCTGCTGGGCGCGGCGGTCGGGCCGGCGGGCCGGATCCTGTCGCTCGCCCTGCTGATGCTGCAGCTCACCTCGTCGGGCGGCACCTATCCCGTGCAGACGGAGCCCGGGTTCTTCCAGGCGATTCATCCCTGGCTTCCGATGACGTACGTCGTGCAGGCGTTGCGCCACACGATCAACGGAGGGTCGGGAGGTACGGTGGTCACCGGCGTGCTTGCGCTGCTCGCGTACGGTCTCGGCGCCCTCGCGCTCACCATGGTCGTGGCCCGCGGCAAGCGCCGCCTGACCTCGTCCGACCTGCACCCGGAGCTGGTGATCTGAGAACTGTGGACGGTAGGACCCGCAGGCGCGAGGACACCCGTCAGCGCCTGTACGAGGCGGCGGTGGAGCTGATCGCCGAGCAGGGCTTCTCCGCGACGACGGTGGACGACATCGCGCTGCGGGCCAAGGTCGCCAAGGGCACGGTCTACTACAACTTCGCCTCCAAGACGGCGTTGTTCGAGGAGCTGCTCCGGCACGGCATCGGCCTGCTCACCGACGAGTTCCGGGCGGCGGTGGAGGGACTGCCGCCCCGGGACGCGGTGGCGGCGCTGGTGCGGGCGCAGCTGGAATACATCCGGCGTTACCGGGCCTTCGCGCAGCTCCTGCTCTCCGAGATGTGGCGGACGAACCGGGAGTGGCAGCAGACGCTCGTGCTGCTGCGCGAGCAGGCGATCGGGGTGATCGCCGAGACGATGCAGGCCGGGGTGGACACCGGGGACCTGCCGGCGGACCTGGACGTGCGGGTCGCGGCGTCGGCGCTGTTCGGCATCGGGCTGGTGGTGGCGGTGGACTGGCTGGTCTTCCAGCCGGAACGCCCCATCGAGGACGTCGAGCAGTCGCTGCTGTCCATCGTCCGGCGCGTCGCCTGACGTCCGCCCGGGGCCGCACGTCATCGCTTGGCTCCGGAGAGGACGACCAGCAGCGGCACCACGCGGTCTCCGGGCACGGCGTACTGCCCGCGCGCCGAGGAGTGGAGCCAGCCGGCGCCGACGAGCTGGCGCAGATGGTGATAGAGCTGGCCGGTGGTGCCGAGCGCTTCGTCGGCGGCGAGCTCCGTGGCCGTACGGGTGCCGGCGAGCACGCGGCGCAGCAGCAGCAGCCGGACCGGATGGCCGAGGGCGCCCAGCGCTCCAGCCCAGTCCGACCAGTCCGCCTCGAACATGTCGTCGACGGCGGTGCCGTATTGCCACTCGTAGTGTTCGCCGGTCGGCAGGTTGACCGCGCCGGTGAAGAGGACCGCGCCGGCGTTGTCGTCGCCGATCCGCTCGCGGAGCCCCTCCAGCGCCCAGAAGACGTCCGGGGGCTTCCGGCGGGCGGGCGCCGGTTCGCCGTCCGCGAACCTGCTGATCAGCTCGGCGAAGCGACGTTCTAGCTCCGAGACCCGGTGCTCGAGCGGGTCGGGAGGGGAGGCTTCCATGGCTCCACTTTTACGGAATTACGTAATAGCGTCAAGAGGGCCGTTCCCGTCAGCCAGCTCACCGCGACCGTCAGCAAGATGCGCTCCAAGATCGCACCGAGCGGACCCCGGCCTGCGAAGAGCATGGTCAGGCCCAGCGCCCCGCCCAGGGGGACCGTCAGCGCCACCGAAGCCGCCGCGAGCCGTCGCATCGCTGGTCGGTAACCCGATGAACAGGCCAGAAGTGTCATGGCGGCGGTCAGCGCGACCATTCCGAGGATGCTGGCAGTGGTGTGAAGGAGGTCACTCCAGGTAGTCGGCTCGAAGGGCGGCAGCGGACACCGATCGGTGCACGGCACGGCTCCCGAGGTGCCGGCGAGAAGGGCGGCGCTGCCGAGCAGCGCGGCGAGCAAGGGAGAGGCCGGACGCAGCGCCAGTCCGAGCAGTGCCACTCCGGCCGCGAGCAGGATCAGACCCGATCGGTACGCGGTCGCCCACGGCGCCGCGGCGGTGCCCGCCTCACTCACGTACCCCTGCAACCACGAACCGGGGGTGACGACCAGCGCGATCAGCATGATCAGCGCGCCCGCCGGGATGGCGAAGCCGGCGGCTGCTCCGCGGGCGCGGGCGGCGTCGGGTCTCATGAGCCCAAGCTAGCCGTCGTGATCGAATGGGCCGATGGCGCGCACGGTGGTGATCACGGGAGCCAGCTCGGGCATCGGCCTGGCCGCGGCGGTGGAACTGGCCCGTCGCGGCGACGACCTGGTGCTTCTGGGGCGGGATCCGGGACGCCTGCAGCGTGCCGTGCAGGCGGTGCGCGAGGTCGGTGGGTCCTCGCCAGCGGCCTACCGGGCCGATTTCGCCGTGCTGGACGAGGTGCGCGAGGTGGGCGCCAAGATCGCTGCGGATCGCGAGCGGATCCATGTGCTCGTCAACAATGCGGGGCAGCTCGCATCCGTACGCCGGCTCACCGTCGACGGGTTCGATCCCACCATGCAGACCAACCACCTGGCCGGCTTTCTGCTGACCCACCTGCTGTTGGACCGTCTGAGGGCGGCGGCCGGCGCCGAGGGGCCGGCCCGGGTGATCACGACCGGCTCCGCGGCCGAGGCGTGGGGCACGCTGGACGTGCGGCGTCCCGGTCGGCGCCAATTCAGCAGATGGCTCGCGTACGGTGCCAGCAAGCAGGCGAACCTCCTCTTCACGGTGGAGGCGGCGCGGCGCTGGTCGACGTACCGAATAGTGCCGACCTGTTTCTTCCCGGGCCTGATCCGGAGCCGCTTCGGCCGGCGCAGTCCGGTGTTCTCCCTGGCCGGCCTGGTGCCGGTGCTGTTCCGGACTCCGGCGGAGGGCGCCGGCACGCTGGTCTGGCTCGCGCGAGAGCCGCGCGGGCTGGTGCCCGGCGGCTACTTCGCGTGGCAGCGGCCGTTCGTGGCCACGGGCCGCTCCACCAGCGCGGAGCGGGCCCGGTTGCTGTGGGAATCGAGTCTGGCCGCCGTGCGCTACGGCGCCGAGGGGGAGCGGTCGGTGCGGGGAGTCGGGTAGTACTTCGTCGTAGCGATGTCGGGGTGCGTCTGGGTGGGGAGATCCACGTCGTCCTCCGCGGTGAGGGTGCCGCCGAGCTCGATGATGCGGCGGTGTGCGGCCGCGAGGCGGTCCTCGAGGGTGACGATGCGGCAGGCGGCCGCCAGCAGGATGCCCTCGTCGAGCAGCTGACGAACGCGCCCGGCCAGCTGGAGCTGGTGCCGGGAGTAGCGGCGGTGGCCGCCCAGGGAGCGTTCCGGCGCGAGCAGGCCGGCCGCTCCCAGGCTGCGCAGGAAGGCAGGGGTCACACCGATCATCTCGGCGGCCCGGCCCATGGTGTACGCCGGGAAGTCGGCGTCGTCGAACGCGGAGCTCATGCTTCCTTTCTTCGCGAGCACAGTCCAGGGCCCCGGCGGGTTACCGGGGCCCTGGATGTTCAATTCTGCTGCCGACCGTCGTCGGCTAGGCCGGTCCGCTTGCGTGCCGCTAGCGGGCCGCCTGAGTGATGGGCATCGGCTGCGATCACCTCTTGTCGATTCGGGGACGTGGCGATTACGCGTTGCTGCGGTATCTCGTCCTCCTTAACCAACAGGTTCTGTGCCAGTTGCGTGCCGGCTGTGCGTCGCCGACTCCACCGATGTTAGGCCGATCGCGTGTCAATTTCTAGACTCGCCGCTGTAGATTTTCGTGTGTCGGCGAAGTAGAGGCGGCGGCGCGGGGCGGGCGCGTGGCACAGCGGGAGCCGTGTCGAGAGAGAGGTGACCGCGCCCCGCGCCGCCGCGGGTGGGGGAGCTGCTTCGCAGAGCGCTCCCAGGTGTTCGCGATGCCTGCCGAGGGCTCGCGCGCCGGATGCGGCGTCAGAACACCGGCAGGGCCGCGCGTGTTCGCCACGCGTGCGTTTGCCCTGACATGCGTACGAGTGTGCGGCCTGCGATTCGCGCCCGGCAACGCAATTAACCCCGCTCATTGACGGGTGTCACGCCGTGGGTAGATCATCACCGAACGGCAGTGGCCCAGGTCACAGCCGCCCCTCGGTCTAGGGAGCCTGCATGAGCGCTGACCCTGTCCCCAGCACCGACGAAGAACGGCTTGCCCAGCTCGGCTACCAGCAGGAACTGCACCGCCGACTGTCCGGCTTCTCGAACTTCGCGGTCTCCTTCTCCATCATCTCGATCCTGGCCGGCGCGATCACCTCGTACGGGATCGCCATGACCGCCGGCGGACCGCTCGCCATCACCCTCGGCTGGCTCTTCGTCGGCGTCATGGTCACCTTCGTGGCCCTGGCGATGGCGGAGGTCTGCTCCGCCTATCCGACCGCCGGCGCGCTGTACTGGTGGGCCGCCGCCCTCGCCAGACGCAACAAGGCGGCGTGGGCATGGTTCGTCGGCTGGTTCAACTTCCTCGGCGAGGTCGCCGTCACCGCGGCGATCGACTTCGGTGCGGCGATCACGACCTCGGCGTTCCTGGGCCTCGCCTTCGACATGGAGGTCACCGCCGGGCGGACGTTCCTGATCTTCCTGGTGATCATCGTCGTGCACGGCCTGCTGAACACGTTCGGCGTGAACCTCGTACGGTTGCTCTCCGACGTCAGCGCATGGTGGCACCTGATCGGCGTCGCGGTCATCGTGGTGCTGCTGGCCGCCATCCCCGACAACCACAAGCCGATCTCCGAGGTCTTCTTCGAGGTTCGCAACGAGACGGGCTTCACGTTCGCCGGCGCGGGCGCCTACGCCGTCCTGATCGGCCTGTTGATGGCGCAGTACACGTACACGGGATACGACGCTTCGGCGCACGTGGCCGAGGAGACCCACGACGCGTCCCGCGCCGCTCCCCGCGGCATCGTGATGTCCGTGGTGGTCTCGGTGATCGCCGGCTTCGTGCTGCTCTTCGCGATCACGTGGTCGATCCAGGACTACGGCGCCGAGCTGAAGACCCCGCTCGCGCTGCCGCCGGCGCAGATCTTCATCGACGCCGTCGGCCACGACCTCGGCACGTTCCTGCTGTTCATCTGCATGGTGGCGCAGTGGTTCTGCGGCATGGCCTCCGTCACCGCCAACTCCCGGATGGCGTTCGCCTTCGCCCGCGACGGCGCGCTGCCCGGATCCCGGCTGTGGAAACAGGTCAATCCCCGCACGGGTACGCCCACGAACTCCATCTGGCTGTGCGTGGCGATCAGCACGCTGCTGGTGCTCCCGTCGCTGTGGAACACGACCGCGTACCTCGCGGCGACGTCCATCGCGGTCATCGGGCTCTACATCGCGTACGTGGGTCCTGTGCTGCTGCGCCGGCTGAGCCCCGAGTTCGAGCCGGGGCCGTGGAACCTCGGCCGGTGGAGCGCCCCGATCGGCTGGATCGCCATCATCTGGGTCGCGGTGATCTGCGTGCTGTTCATCCTGCCGACGGCCAGCCCGATCACGGCCAAGACGTTCAACTACACGATCGTCGCCGTGGCGGTCGTCGTCGGCGCGGCCGCCGTCTGGTGGATCGTGAGCGCGAAGAACTGGTTCACCGGACCGAAGCAGAATCTCATCGAGAAGGCCGCGCACGGCGAGCAGACCATCCCCACCCCACCGGAATGATCGTGAGCCGGGGGCCGGGCATTTCGCCCGGCCCCCGCGATTTTGTCGGCCCCATGCGATAGGACTGCACTCATGGATCTCGAGGACCTCGACGTCGCCGTCACCAACGGCAGCATCGACACCGTGCTGCTGGCCCTGACCGACATGCAGGGCCGCCTGCAGGGCAAACGGCTCCACGGCCGCTACTTCATGGACGAGGTGGTCGCCGGCGGCAGCGAGGGCTGCAACTACCTGCTCGCCGTCGACGTGGACATGAACACCGTCGACGGGTACGCGATGTCCTCGTGGAACAGCGGCTACGGCGACTTCGTGATGAAGCCCGACTTCTCCACCCTGCGGCCGGTGCCGTGGCAGCCCGGCACCGCCATGGTCCTCGCCGACCTCGAGACCACCGACGGCCACCCCGTGTACGCGTCACCGCGCCAGATCCTGCGCCGGCAGCTCGATCGGCTCGCCGCTCACGGGCTGAAGGCGTACGCGGGAACGGAACTGGAGTTCGTCCTCTACAAGGACACCTACGAGCAGGCCTTCGCGAAGAACTACCGCGGCCTGATCCCCGCCAACCAGTACAACGTGGACTACTCCCTGCTGGGTACCGCCCGCGTCGAGCCGCTGCTGCGCCGCATCCGCAACGAGATGGCCGGCGCCGGGCTGGTGCCGGAAAGCGCCAAGGGCGAGTGCAACTTCGGCCAGCACGAGATCGCATTCCGGTACGCCGACGCGCTCACCTGCGCCGACCATCACGTGATCTACAAGAACGGCGCCAAGGAGATCGCGTCGCAGCAGGGCATGGCGCTCACCTTCATGGCGAAGCCCAACGAGCGCGAGGGCAACTCCTGTCACATCCACTTCTCGCTGCGCGGCGAGGACGGGCGCTCGGCGATGCTCGGCGACGGGCCGGCCCACCTGTCGATCACGGGACAGCGGGTGCTCGCCGGGCTGCTCGCCACCATGCGCGAGTTCAGCCTGCTCTTCGCGCCGAACATCAACTCGTACAAGCGCTATCAGCCCGGCTCCTTCGCGCCCACGGCGCTGCGCTGGGGCGTGGACAACCGTACGTGCGCGTTGCGGATAGCCGGCCACGGCGAGGGCATGCGGGTGGAGAACCGGGTGCCGGGCGGGGACGTCAACCCGTACCTGGCGATCGCCGCGCTGATCGCCGGGGCGCTGCACGGGATCGAGAACGAGCTGACGCTGGAGGACGAGTTTCAGGGCAACGCGTACGACGACAGCAGCGCGCCCCGGGTGCCGTCGACGCTGAGGGACGCGCTGGAGCTGTGGGAGCACGGGCCGATCGGGGCGGCGGCGTTCGGGGAGGACGTCGTGGCGCACTACGCGAACATGGCCCGGGTGGAACTGGCGGCATACGACGCCGCGGTGACCGACTGGGAGCTACGCCGTGGCTTCGAGCGGATGTGAGCGCACGGCGTGTGATCATCCTGGGGGAGGTGGGGCGTGGACAGCACTGAGGTGATCAATCCGGCGACCGGGGGTGTGCTGGGCGCCGTACCGTCATCGGGGTTGGCCGAAACCGATGCCGCGATCGAGCGGGCGCAGCGAGCATTCGTGTCGTGGCGTGAGGTGGCGCCCGGGGACCGGGCGCGGTTGCTGCGACGCTTCGCCGCCGTGGTCGACGACCATCTGGAGGAGCTCGCCGAGCTCGAGGTCCGCAACGCCGGGCACACCATCGGCAACGCGCGCTGGGAGGCGGGCAACGTCCGGGACGTGCTCGACTACTACGCGGGTGCCCCGGAGCGGCTGGCCGGACGGCAGATCCCGGTGCCGGGCGGCATCGACCTCACCTTCCACGAGCCGCTCGGGGTGGTCGGCATCATCGTGCCGTGGAACTTCCCCATGCCGATCGCCGGATGGGGGTTCGCGCCGGCGCTCGCAGCGGGCAACACCGTGGTGCTCAAGCCGGCCGAGCTGACCCCCATGACCGCGATCCGGCTCGGCGAGCTGGCGCTGGAGGCCGGCCTGCCCGAGCACGTGTTCACGGTGCTGCCGGGCAAGGGGAGCGTCGTCGGGCAGCGGTTCGTGACGCACCCGGCGGTCCGCAAGGTGTGCTTCACCGGCTCCACCGAGGTCGGGAAGTCGATCATGGCAGGCTGCGCCGACCAGGTGAAACGGGTGACCCTCGAGCTGGGCGGCAAGAGCGCCAACATCGTCTTCGCCGACGCCGACCTGGAGCGTGCCGCGGCGGCCGCACCGGGCGGAGTGTTCGACAACGCCGGGCAGGACTGCTGCGCGCGGTCCCGGCTCCTCGTGCAGGAGTCGGTGTACGAGCGCTTCCTGGCGCTGCTCGAACCGGCCGTCAAGGCGTTCCGGGTCCAGGACCCGAGCCTGGACACCGCGCAGATGGGCCCGCTGATCTCCGCCGCGCACCGGGACACGGTCGCGTCCTACACCGGCGAGGCCGAGGTCGCGTTCACCGGCGACGCGCCCGCGGGCGACGGCTGGTGGTTCCCGCCGACGGTGCTGCTCGCCCGCTCCTCCAGCGACCGGCACTGGCGCGAGGAGGTCTTCGGGCCGGTGCTGTCCGTGATGCCGTTCCACGACGAGGCCGAGGCGATCGAGCTTGCCAACGACACCGAGTACGGCCTCTCCGGCTCGATCTGGACCCGCGACCTCGGCCGGGCGTTGCGGATGTCGCGGGCCGTGGAGACCGGCAACCTGAGCGTCAACTCGCACTCCTCGGTGCGCTACTGGACGCCGTTCGGTGGGATGAAGCAGTCCGGGCTGGGCCGCGAGCTGGGGCCCGACGCGCTGCTCAGCTTCACCGACGTCAAGAACGTGTTCATCGCGACGGACAGCTGAGAGGGCCGGCAGTGGAGCGTTTGCAGGATCGGGTCGCCGTCATCACCGGGGCCGGCAGCGGCATCGGGCTGGCGACCGCCCGGCGGTTCGCCGCCGAAGGAGCCAAGGTCGTCTGCGCCGACATCTCGTCGGATGCGGGCAAGGCCGCCGCGGACGAGGTGAGCGGCGAGTTCGTCGCCTGCGACGTCAGCGACGAGGAGTCCGTACGCGCCCTCTTCGACGGGGTGGCCGAGCGGCACGGCCGGGTGGACATCGCCTTCAACAACGCGGGCATCTCCCCGCCGGACGACGACTCCATCCTCGTCACCGGCCTCGACGCCTGGGAACGGGTGCTCAAGGTCAACACCACCAGCGTGTTCTTCTGCTGCAAGTACGCGATCCCGCACATGCAACGCCAGGGCAAGGGCTCGATCATCAACACCGCGTCGTTCGTCGCGCTGTTGGGGGCGGCGACGTCGCAGATCGCGTACACGGCGAGCAAGGGCGGGGTGCTCGCGATGACGCGGGAACTCGGCGTGCAGTTCGCGCGTGAGGGCATCCGCATCAACGCCCTTTGTCCCGGGCCGGTCGCCACGCCGTTGCTGATGGAGCTGTTCGCCAAGGACCCGGAGCGGGCGGCGCGGCGGCTGGTGCACGTACCGATGGGCCGATTCGCGGAACCGGAGGAGATCGCGGCTGCGGTCGCCTTCCTGGCCAGCGATGACGCGTCGTTCATGACGGCCGCGCAGTTCGTCGTGGATGGGGGCATCACGGGGGCATATGTGACGCCGCTGTAGGGGTTTGGGCCCGGCCGCGACTCCGGCTCGACCGCGGCTTTCGCCGGGCTGGGCCCGGCCAGCCTTGACCGGCTCGGGCCCGCGCGGCCCGGCTCGGCGCGGTGTGGTGCCCTGCTGAGCGGGGCGGCTGCCGCCGCCTCGCCGCCGCCGTCTACCCCGGTGGTCAGACCAGCTCGCGGAGGCGCTGGGCCTTCTCCGAGAGCAGCGACACCGCGGTCTTGAGGTCCTCCACCGCGCTCGCCGAGGAGTGGGCCGCCTGGGCCACCGCCGACACGCTGGAGCTGATCTCCGATGCGGTTGCGCTCTGCTCCTCGACCGCGCTGGCGATGCTGCTCTGTTCGCCCTCGATCTGGCCGATGAGCCGGACGATCTCCTCGATCGAGCCGGCCGCGCCGACGCTGTCGGACTGGATGGCGTCGATCATCTGGGCGATCTGGCCGGTGGCATCGCTGGTGCGCTGGGCGAGGTCCTTCACCTCGCCCGCGACGACGGCGAAGCCCTTGCCCGCCTCGCCCGCGCGGGCCGCCTCGATCGTGGCGTTCAGCGCCAGGAGGTTCGTCTGCTCCGCGATCGACTTGATCAGCTCACCGACCGCGCCGATCTGGGTGCTGGACTCGCCCAGTTCGGTGATGCGCTCGTTGGCGGTGCCGGCGGACAGGACAGCCGTGCCGGTGTTGTTCGCCGCCGTGGACGTACTCGAGGAGATGTCACGGATGCTCGCGGTCAGCTGCTCGGTGCCGCTGGCCACCGCCTCGGCGCGGGCGGACACCTCGTCGGTGTCCCGGGACAGCCCGGCGATCAGCCGCTCGAAGGACTCGACGGCGCTCGTCAGCTGATGCGCGGTCTCGGTGAGCACCATCCGGCGCTGGTGCTCCGCCGTGATCTCGGACCAGGTCGCCAGGTATCCGGCGTCCAGCTTGTTGATCGTCGCCTGGGCCCAGGAGTCGCGCCCGTCCGCCTGCACGTGAAAAGACTTGGTGTACGGGAACGACTTCGCCTCGAAGATCGCGTCCCGCAGTGCCTTACGCAGCTGGTCGAGCACCGAGTCGTTGAGGTCGCCCGCGACCTTCGCGGCGACCGCCAGCGCGGCCGCGTTGCGGTAAACGATGGTGCCTTCCCGGTCCGTGATGAGCAGGCTGGCCGGCGACTGCGCCACCACCTGCTCCAACCCCATCTCCTCCACGACCTTGTGCAGGCCGGAAGTGCCCGTCCGCCGCCGGAACAGACCCATGGTGCTCCCTCTGCTGTCCGTGTGAACCCCTCATCACTTTTGTCGGCCGCGAACGGGTGTCCCTGAGCCCTGAAATCGCGGCAGATGCGGTGGCGGATCTCTGCCCCGGCCCCCCTGGTGTCGTGCGGCGGGCGGCGTGCCTTGGGTGGCGGGAGGCGGTCAAGGGTTGGCCGGCGGGGGCGGATCGCGGCCGAGGCGGCGGGCGGGGTGGTCGCTTGGCGTCCGGATGGTGGGACTCCGAGTGCGTGGTCCCCTCGGGACGGCGGCGGTTGGTCTGTTCGTGCGCCGTCGTGATCCGTCCGATCCTGGTGTCGGGCCGGGGCTGAGTTGCGGCGGGCATGGCGGCCGGTTGGTAGAACCACGGTCGGCGGATGGCCGGCCGGCGGCGGCCCGGGCTGCGGCGTGGGGTCGGTTCGCGACCCGGCCCGAGGCGGGTGGTCGCTCCTGGCCGGGCGGGCCGGGTCGGTCCGCGACGGGTGGTCGCTCCTGGCCGGGCGGGCCGGGTCGGTCCGCGACGGGTGGTCGCTCTTGGCCGGGCGGGCCGGGTCGGTCCGCGACGGGTGGTCGCTCTTGGCCGGGCGGGCCGGGTCGGTCCGCGACGGGTGGTCGCTCTTGGCCTGCGGGCCGGGCCGGTCCGCGACGGGTAGTGGCTCTTGGCTTGCGGGTCGGGCCGGGTCGGTCCGCGACGGGCGGGCGGTCGACCAGTTGGCGCGCCCGAGGCGCTGACGGATTTGCGACGGATGAATCTGGCTCGTTGATCGGCACATCGTGCTGTGTGGAGTCCCGGAGCCGGTGAACCTGGCACATTCGCACCCGAACGACTTGTTTAGGGGGATCGGGCTGCGGGCACCGATCGATCACGACCTGCTCACGCAGGTCGCAGGGGTCGAGTCCCCGCCGGTGCACGCTTCGATCGCTGTGCCGGTGGGTCGCACGGGCCCGAGCGCGGCGCCGGCCCACCGAGGCGGGCGCCGCGCGCTCGTGCCCGCGGCTCCGGTCCGGCAGTGAAGGCGCCGGTTCACCTGCGGCCAGGCCAAGCCGGCTCCGGCGGCCGGGAGCGGCGGCGGGTCGAGCCGGCTCGGGCGGTCGGGAGCGGCGGCGGGTCGAGCTGGTCCGGGTGGCCGGGAGCGGCGGCGGGTCGAGCTGCTCCGGGTGGCCGGGAGCGACGGGGCCAAGCCGGTTTCGTGCAAGCCCCGGCGCAGCCCGGTTCCGTGCAGCCAAGAAGAAAGCCGGTAACGCGTGGCCCTGGAAAGCCGCTGCCGCGAGGTCGGGACAGAGCCGGTGCCGCGGAGAATGCCGCCTTCCGCGCAGCCGCGGAGAGAGCCGGCCCGGACAAAGCCGCTGCTGGCAGGAAGCACCCACTTGATCCGTACGGGCTGATGGTTAGGTTGGGGTGATGCGTCCCGTCATCGGCATCACCACCTATGTGGAGCCCGCGACCTGGGGAGTCTGGCACGACCTGCCCACCGCCCTCCTCCCGCACGACTACGTCGCCGCAGTGCAGGCGGCCGGGGGGCGTGCCGTGTTGCTGCCGCCCGACGATCTCGATGCCGATGTCGTCCGGGTGCTCGACGGGCTGGTGCTGAGCGGGGGCGCCGATGTCGGGCCCGAGCTGTACGGCTCCGAACCCGGGCCGCTGACCGTCACCCGGCCCGACCGCGACTCCGCCGAGCTGCTCCTCGCCCGCGCCGCTCTCGAGGCCGACCTGCCGATCCTCGGCGTGTGCCGGGGGATGCAGTTGCTGGCCGTCGCTGCCGGGGGGTCCTTGCACCAGCATCTGCCCGATGTGGTCGGGCACGAGGGGCATCGGCCCGCTCCCGCCGTGTACGGGCGGCAGGAGGCCACCTTCGCCCCGGGCAGCCGGATCGCCGCGTTGATGGGTGACGACCGGTTCGTGCAGTGCTACCACCACCAGGGCGTCACCGATGCGGGATCGCTGATGATCAGTGGGCGTACCGATGACGGGACCGTCGAGGCGATCGAGGATCCGGCGCGGGCGTTCGTGCTCGGTGTGCAATGGCATCCGGAAGTCGTACGGGACAAGCGGTTGTTCGGCGCTCTCGTGGGTGCTGCGGCAGTTCGTGACCCGATGGGGTGAACGACGCATTCGCCGGAATTGGTGGGCGGAGTTAACGTTGGAAATGGAGTGGGCGCCGTTGCGGCTTTGCTGACGACGATGTCGAGCCAGGTCCGGCGCCACGACCAAACCGCCTGGCAGGCGGCCCGGGCCCGGGCCGGCCGCGCGGTTTCCCCAGCAATGGAATCGCCGGCGGAAAACGTCGGTGATCAACAGATTGGCGTGCGGCGCCCGGCGGTAAGGAAGTTGCAGGGGCCGCGGAGCCGACGTCGTAATCCCCCCTTTCCCACCCGTGGCCGGGAATCCGGCTAAGGCTTCGCTTCGGCCCGCCGATAGCGGAGACCTGGAGACCGAGAGGATCGCACCCCATGCGCAGGCCCTTGATCGGACTGACCTCGTACGCCCAGCACGTTCGGTACAACGGCAACGACGTCGAGGCCGGAATGCTGCCGATGTCCTACGTCAGGGCTGTGCACGCCACGGGTGGGCGAGCGGTCCTCATCACGCCGGACGATCCCGGCACCGACGTCATCGAGTCGCTCGACGGCCTCGTCTTCGCCGGCGGCGGTGACGTCGATCCGTCGCATTGGGGCGCCGAGCCGCATCCGTCGACCGACACCGATCCCGTCCGGGACCGGTCCGAGCTGATGCTGATGCGGGCCGCGCTCGACGCCGACCTGCCGGTCCTCGGGGTGTGCCGGGGTATGCAGATCATGGCGGTCGCGACCGGGGGTTCCCTGCACCAGCACCTGCCGGACCTGGTCGGCCACGACCGGCACCGCGCGGCCGCCGGCACCGACCCGCTGGCCGCCGACGCCTCGTCGTTCGGGCGGCACGAGGTCGTCCTGCAGCGCGGTTCCCGTGCGATGGGGCTGCTCGGGGCACGGCTCACCGTGAACTCGTTCCACCACCAGGCGGTCGACGACCCCGGCACGTTCACGGTCAGCGGGTGGTGCCCCGACGACCGGATCGTGGAGATCCTCGAGGACCGCGACCGGCATTTCGCTCTCGGGGTGCAATGGCATCCGGAACGTACGGGTGACCTGCGCGTCTTCGCCGCCCTGGTGGAAGCCGCCGCCGGCCGCTCCGACCTCTCCCGGACGACGATGGCGGCCTGAGCGGTCTCAGACCGGGAACGAGGACTGGAAGGCGAGCCGTTCGTCCGCTCCGGCCGCCAGTTCCCGGAGGATGTCGTCGAGCAGGAGCGACGCGTCGCCCAGGAAGCTCGCTACCCGGTTTTCCAGCGGACCGATCCGCACGCCCTTCCACACCTGATCCGCCACGCTCACCAGCAGGTCGTCGAGGCCGCACTCCGGGGCGGTCCAGGAGCCGTGCGTGGCCGCGAACCGGGCCAGGTCGTTCGGCACGCCGTACCGGAGAAGCAGGTCGCGGCCCGCGGCCTCGTGGTGGTGACCGGGCCGCGCGAGCTCGTCCAGGTGGATGATCTTGCCGATGTCGTGGGTCGCGGCGCCGAAGAGGATCGCCGTGGTGTCGAAATCCAGGTCCGGCCGGAGCCGGCCGAGCCGGTCGGTCAGCGTCCAGGCCACGTCGTGGACCGCGCGCAGGTGGGCGCCGAGCCGCGGAGGCGCGCCGAGCTCGCGCAGGAGTTCGTCTGCGGGCGGCGGCAGCGGGAGCAGGGGCGATGCGGTCAGCGCCAGTTCGAGGCCCGGGGTTGTCACGCGGCCAAGGCTAGCTACGGTTACGGTGCAGGTCTCGTTCGATCGGAACCACCGGAGGATGCATGGGCGGCGCCTTGCCGGAGCGGCTCCGGACGGCGTTCGAGCGTGGTGGCGAGATGGGCGGGCGCATGCTCGCCCTCGACGGGACGACGACCCCGCTCGGGCCGCCCGCCGACTGGCCGCCGGAGCTCGGGCACGCCGTTGCCACCATGCTCGCATCGAAGGCGCAGATCGTGCTCTTCTGGGGGCCTGATTACTGCGCTCTCTACAACGACGCGTACATCACCACGATGGGCAGCAAACATCCCGGGCACCTGGGGCGTCCAGGGCGGGAGATGTGGGCCGAGACCTGGTCGGTGCTGCAGGAGCTCTTCGACGGGGTGGCCGCCGCCGACGAGTCGTACTACGCCGCCGATCACCCCTTCATGCTGGAGCGGTACGGGTTCCTCGAGGAGACGTACTTCGACATCTCGTACGACCCGATCCGGCTCGCCGACGGCACGGTGGGCGGCGTGTTCTGCATCGTCAGCGACACCACCCGGCGGGTCCTCGCCGATCGCCGGGTCCGTACCCTCAGCCAGCTCGGCTCCCGGCTGGCCGATTCGCCGGACCAGGCCGCGCTCGGTGTCCAGGTCGCGCAGGTCCTCGGCGAGAACCCGGGCGACGTGCCGTTCGCCGCGTTGTACCTCGACGATCCCGCCGGTGGGGATGCGTTGTCCCTGGCCGCGGTGGCGGGGGTGCCGGAGAGCGGGTGCCTGCCGCTGGCGGGCGAGGCGCTGCGGGTCGTCGAGGAGGTCATGCGGACCGACCGGCCGGCGACCTTGCCCATCGCCGCCGTCACGGCCCGGCCGCCGAAGCCCGCCGCCGACGAGGCGCTTGTGCTGCCCGTGGGCGTGGGGAGCAGCGACGTCGGCGCGCTTGTCGTGGGGGTAAGCCGCAATCTGGCCCTGGACGGCGGCTACCGGGACTTCCTCGACCTGGCCACGTCGCAGATCTCGCGGGCGGTCACGAACCTGCGGACGTACGAGCAGGAAAGGAAGCGGGCCGCGGAGCTGGCCGCGCTGGACGCGGCGAAGACGAACTTCTTCTCCAACGTCAGCCACGAGTTCCGCACGCCGCTGACGTTGATCCTCGGCCCGCTCGAGGACCTGCTCGCGAGCCAGGGGCTCAGCGACGAGCAGCGCGAGCGGCTGATGCCGATGCAACGCAACGGCCTGCGGCTGCTGAAGCTGGTCAACACCGTGCTCGACTTCTCCCGGCTGGAGTCCGGGCGGCTGCGCGCCGCCTACCGGCCGACCGACTTGGCGGACTACACCGCCCGGCTGGCCAGCACCTTCCGCTCCGCGGCCGAGCGGGCCGGGCTGCGCCTGGACGTCGACTGCCCGCCGCTGAGCGCGCCCGTCCACGTCGACCGGGAGATGTGGGAGAAGATCGTTTTCAACCTGCTCTCCAACGCCGTGAAGTTCACGCCGTCGGGCGGCATCACCGTGCGCCTCTTCGAGCGGGACGGTTCCGCGGTCATGGAGGTCGAGGACACGGGCGTCGGCGTCAGCGCCGACGATCAGCACCTGCTCTTCGACCGTTTCCACCGGGTCACCGGTTCCTGGTCCCGCAGCCACGAGGGTACGGGCATCGGCCTGGCCCTGGTGCGCGAGCTGGCCGAGCTGCACGGCGGCACGGCGAGCGCGCGCAGCGAACCCGGCGCCGGGAGCACGTTCACGGTCACCGTACCGCTGGGCACCGGCCACCTGCCCGCCGACCGCATCCTCGACGAGCGCACCGCCGCCGCCGACGACGACCAGGCCCGCCTCTATGTCGAGGAGGCGCACTGGTGGATCGGCGACACCGGCGAGGCGGAGTCCGCGGCGGTTCCCGGCAAGGTCGAGGACGCGCGGCAGGGCCGGGTGCTGCTCGTCGACGACAACGCCGACCTGCGCGACCACGTGGCGCGGTTGCTGCGGCCGTACTGGGAGGTGACCACCGCGGTCGACGGCCTCGACGCCCTGGAACGGGCCCGGCGCGACCCGTTCGACCTCGTGCTCACCGACGTGATGATGCCGCGGCTGGACGGGTTCGGCCTGATCAAGGCGTTACGCGGCGATGAACGTACCCGGGACGTCCCGATCGTGGTGTTGTCCGCCCGCGCCGGCGAGGAATCGTCGGTCGAGGGGCTCGCCGCCGGCGCCGACGACTATCTGGTCAAACCGTTCTCGGCGCGCGACCTCACCGCCCGGGTCCGCGCCAACCTCGAGCTCGGGCAGCTGCGCCGGCAGATCATCAGCCGGCTGCGCGGCCTGGTCGACGCGGCGGCGGCGGTGAATACGGTACGGACCACCGCCGAGGTGCTGAACGTCGCGGCGCGGCACGTGCTCGCGATGACCTCGGCCGGCCGGGTCGTGCTGACCGCACCCGGCGCCCGTGCGGAACTGGACGGCGGGGCGTCGGCCACCGCGGAGCCGGACGAGGTCCTGACGCTGCCCGACACCTCCGGGGGGAGCCTCGGCGAGCTCAAGGTCTGGTCGGGTCCGGACGGCCCGGTCGAGCCGGTGCTGCTCACCCAGCTCGCCCGCCTCATCGGCCTGCGCCTGGAGAACGCGCGGCTCTACGAGGCCGAGCACCGCATCGCGAGCACCCTGCAGCACAGCCTGCTGCCGCAGTCGCTGCCGCGGGTGCCGGGCGCGATCGTGGCGAGCCGCTACCTGCCCGGCAGCAGCGAGGCCGAGGTCGGCGGCGACTGGTACGACGTCATCGCCGCCCCCGGCAACCAGCTGTTCCTGGTCATCGGCGACGTGGTCGGCAAGGGTGTGCAGGCCGCCGCGGGCATGGGACAGCTGCGGAACGCGCTGCGGGCGTACATCCTCGAGGGGTTCGACTGCGGGGAGGCCCTGACCCGCCTGAACCGGCTGGTGGACAACCTCGGCCGGCGGCAGTTCGCGACCGTGGTGTGCGTACGCTTCGATCCCCGCGCCCGGGAGCTGCACTTCTCGGCAGCCGGGCACCCGTCGCCGGTGCACGCCACGCCGGGGGAGGAGGGGGAGTTCCTCTACACCTCGGCGCTGGGGCCCCCGATCGGCGCCGTTCCGGGCTCCGAATATCCGACGCTGCGGGCCGAGCTGCAGCCGGGCGACCGGCTGCTGCTCTACACCGACGGGCTGGTCGAGGACCGGCGGCAGGGCATCGACATCGGCCTCGCCCAGGTGCGCGCCGACCTCGCCAAGCCGGCCGACCACGTCGAGGACCTGCTCGACAACCTGCTGGAGAAGGCCGCCCGGCAGACCCGGCGCGACGACATCGCCCTGCTGGCGCTGCAGGCGACCGAACCGCGGGAGTTCGTCCTGCGGTTGCCCGCCGACCCGACCCGGCTCAGCGTGCTGCGCCGGCGGCTGGAGGACTTCCTGACGGCCAACGGTGTGCCCGAGAACGACATCTTCGACCTGATGGTGGCGGTCTCCGAGGCCGCGGCGAACGCGGTGGAGCACCCGGTCGCCCCGGCTGAGCCGGTGATCACCGTCGAGGTCACGCTGGACGAGGACTCGGTGACCGCCACCGTGCGTGACACGGGCAGCTGGCGCCCGGCCACCGGGACCGGGTTCCGGGGGCGCGGGCTGGCCCTGATCGGCGCCCTGTCGGAGCTGACCGTGGAGCGCTCGGAGACCGGGACGTCGGTGACGCTGCGCCGGCTGCTCAGTCGCTCGTGACCAGCCAGGGCTGGCCGCTGAGCCCGGAGATGTCGAGCACCCGCCGCACCTGCGGCGACGGGATGACCTCGAGGGCCGCGGGATAGCGCTCGGCGAGCCGGATCAGGGTATGGATGGCCGCCGAGTCGAAGAAGGTGACGCCGCGCAGGTCGAGGGTGACCCGGGGGGCGCTCTCGTCCGTCGCCGCGCGGAACATCTCGTCCGCCGTCGACATGTCGACCTCGCCGGTCACCATCACGGTGACGCGGTCGTCTGCCACCGACGTGGTGGCCGAGAAGATGTTCTCGGGGCCGTCTTGATCCACGCTGACACGATTACACAGGGGCCCACGGGCGGCAACAACCGGTGCACGCTCCCGGAGGCGGCCGGATCGGCGGCGATAGGCTGGGCGCCATGACCGTTCGTGCCCCGCTCACCCCGGGTAAGCAGTCGCCCTGGCGGGCGGTGCCGCCCCAGATCGTCCGTCCCGAGTACGTCGGCAAGAAGCGCCCGAAAGAGTGGCGCGGCTCGCACGTGCAGACGCCCGAGACGATCGAGAAGATGCGGATCGCGGGGCGCCTCGCCGCCCAGGCCACTCAGCTCGCCGGCGAGCACTGCAAGCCGGGCGTCACCACGGACGAGATCGACCGCGTGGTGCACGACTTCCTCGTCGACCACGGAGCGTATCCGTCGACGCTGGGTTACAAGGGCTTCCCGAAGTCGTGCTGCACGTCGCTCAACGAGGTGATCTGCCACGGCATCCCGGACAGCACGGTGCTGGAGGACGGCGACATCGTCAACGTCGACGTCACCGCGTACATCGGGGGCGTGCACGGCGACACCGACGCGACGTTCTGCGTGGGTGAGGTGAGCGAGGAGGCCCGGCTGCTGGTCGAGCGGACCCACGAGGCGATGATGCGGGGGATCCGCGCGGTGGCCCCGGGCCGGCAGATCAACGCCATCGGCCGGGTCATCGAGGCGTACGCCCGCCGCTTCGGCTACGGCGTGGTGCGCGACTTCACCGGCCACGGCATCGGCGAGACCTTCCACAGCGGGCTCTACATCCCGCACTACGACAACCCCCGGCTGAACACGGTGATGGAGCCGGGCATGACCTTCACCATCGAGCCGATGATCACCCTGGGCACCCATGAATACGAGATGTGGAACGACGGTTGGACGGTCGTGACGAAGGATCGGAAGTGGACGGCGCAGTTCGAGCACACTTTGGTGGTGACGGAGGACGGGTACGAGATCCTGACGCTCCCGTGACGATCGTGGAGCATCACCACGCTGACGTGTCGGGTGGCTGGCTGCGCGCGGCCACCTTCGGCGCGATGGACGGCCTCGTCACCAACATCGCCCTCATCGCCGGGGTCGGTGGCGGGGGCGTGAGCCGGCACACGCTGATCCTCACCGGGGTGGCCGGCCTGGTGGCCGGCGCCGTCTCCATGGGCCTCGGCGAGTACACCAGCGTGCGGACCCAGAACGACCAGGTCGCCGCCGAGCTCGACAAGGAGCTGCGCGAACTGCGGGAGAACCCGGACGGCGAGGCCGCCGAGCTGGTCGCCATCTGGACCGCCCGGGGGCTGCCCGAGGACCTGGCCCGGCAGGTGGCCGACGTGCTCAAGCACAACCCGGAGCAGGCGCTGCGGGTGCACGCGCAGGAGGAGCTCGGCGTCGTGCCGGACGAGCTGCCGAGCCCGTGGACGGCCGCGTTCTCCTCGTTCGTGTGCTTCTCGATCGGCGCGATCGTGCCGCTGCTGACGTACCTGATGGGCTTCGACAGCCTCGCGCTCGCGCTGGCCGTCGGCGGGCTGGGGCTCTTCGCGGCCGGGGTGATCGTCGCCCGCTTCACCGGGCAGGGCTGGCTCGTCAGCGGTCTGCGCCAGCTGCTGCTGGGCGCCGCGGCGGCCGGCGCCACCTACGTGGTCGGCATGCTGATCGGCGTCGGGGTGGCCTAGCTGGTTACTCACCAGTAACATCGGCGTGTGACTGTCTACGTGCTCGCCCAGGTCAGCATCCAGGACCGGGAACGATATGACCGATACGCCGCGCGCTTCATGCCGGTGCTGATCCGGTACGGGGGCCGGCTCCTTGCTGCCGACGAGGCGCCGGTGGCCGTGGAAGGCGTCTGGCCGCACGACAAGGTCGTGCTGGTGGCGTTCGAGGATCAGGCGGCGTTCGAACGGTGGGCGAACTCCCCGGAATACCAGGAGATCTCCAAGGACCGGCTCGCCGCGACCGACGGCGTGGTGCTGACCGTACGGGGCATCTAGCAGCGCCTAGCTCTCGAAGAGCGCTCCGAGCGGGCCGTCGACCGGGCGGCCGCGCGCGGTCAGCTCCTCGGCCTGCGCCTTGAGCACGGCGCCCAGCTCGGTCATGTCCACGCCGGCGAGCCCGGTGCGCTTGACCGCGTCGGCGCGGTTGCGGAAATACGTGCGGGAGAGCAGGCCGGCGACCATCGCGGCGTGCAGGCGGGCCTCGGCGATCAGCACCAGGGCGGCGTCGGTGTCGTACCACTCGGCGAGCCGGACCGCGCGGGCGTGCGCCGCCGATGCCACGCACCAGTTGCGGCGGGCCAGCCCGCTGAACTCCCCGGGCCGGGTCTCGGCGAGCTTGGCGAGGTGCGCGTCGCGCTGGGTGCCGAACCAGCCGCGCGGGTCGAACAGATCGCGGGTGGTCAGGCAACGGTCCGCCTCCAGCGGCCACCGCGGGGTCAGGTCCCGCGCCCGGCGCAGTCCCTCCTCGCCGGAGGCGACCCTGAGATCCACCAGGATGCCGTCGACGCGGCGCAGGGCCGCGCGGGGTCCGGCGCCCTGCCGGTACGTGACGACGACCAGGTTGACGTCGCTGGACTCGGTGTCGTCGCCGTGCGCCATGGACCCGTGCACGCCGATCGCCTGGACCTCGGCCGACCACCGCCGCAGGATGACGTCGCGCAGCCGCGTGGCCAGATACCACCGGGGGTTGGCCAGGTCGATCTCGTCCAGCGACACCGCTTGATTCTCGGGTACGCGACCCGCACGCGAAAGGTCTTGCGGTGTCCCGGTCTCAGGGCCGTCCCGGCCAGGCCATGGTCGCCGGCGTGACCGAGCCGAGGCGCCGCCACCGGGTGGCCCGGACAGCGGCATCCGTCAATGCGCTCAGGGCTGCCGACCGGTCGCCGCCCTCGGTGACCGGCAGGGCGGCCCGCCACGCCTGCGCCACGCCGTCCTCCACCTGGATCGCCAGCTTCAGCGCGCTCTCGCGGTCGGTCACCTCGTACGGCAGCTCGTAGCCGGCCGGGGCGGGCGCGGTGCTCGCCTGCAGCGACGCCAGCCTGCTGACCAGCACGTCGCGGCGGTCCCGGTGCGCCGCCTCCGCGGCCCGCGCCTCGGTCCGCTCACCCGCACCGGTGAGCCGCACCCCCAGCGCCCCGTACGCGTAGATCGCCGCCTCCTCCGCCGCGAGCGCGGCCGCCAGCTGCGTGTTCATCGCAGTGCCTCGGCGTGCGCGGCCCGTGCGGCGGCGATCGAGCCCACCAGCGCGGCCCGGTTCGCCGGCGCGGCGCGGCATGCGGCGGCGGCGGTCTTCTGCGCGGCCTGCTCGGCCTTGCGCAACGCCGCCACGGACTGCCCTGCCCCGGACGGGGGAGCGCTGGAGGCGGCGGCCGACGGCAGTGCAGTGTCGATGACCTTCGCGAGCTCGGCGGCGTGCGCCCGGTGATCCTCGGCCAGGGGCGTCAGCCGCTTCGCCAGTCCGGGCTCGGCCAGGACGGCGCGGTCGTACGCAGCGGCCAGCTTCAGCGCCTCGTCCAGCACGGGCTGGAGGGCGTCGGGGCGCGGCGGTGGCTCGGGGCCGTCGTCGAAGAGCCCGCACCCGGCGAGCGCGGACACACTCACAGCTGTCCCCAGCAGCTGACGTCTTTTCACGCCCGCAAGTCAACACCATGGGCGCCCGTGATCCGGTCGGTGGTCGCTGACCTGCGCATGGCGCGCATTCGGTGCGGCGGCGGCGGGGCCGTGCCCCCGGCGCGTTACGCTCTGCGTCAGCCGCCGGGGAAAATGCCCCGGTGGCATGCCGGTGTTCCCGGCGATCGCCGGCGGGTGGCGTGCCATCCCGCCGTATTCGAGCAGAAGGGTTGGGCCCGATGACGCAGCGTGGTCGCACCGGCGCCCGGCCGGCGAACCGCCGCTCCGGGAACAGGGGCCGGGACGCCTCCGACGAGACGCGCGCCCCCGCCGCCCCGCGGATCGACCTCGTGGCCGCCCGGGCCCGGGTCCGCGCGGTGATCGAGCCGGTCGTCGTGGCCGCCGGGTACGACCTCGAAGAGGTGAATCTGTCCCGTGCCGGGCGACGCCACCTCGTCAGGGTGCTGGTCGACGCCGACGGCGGCATCAGCCTGGACGACGTGGCCGTGGTCTCCCGGGAGATCTCCGCGGCGCTGGACGCCGCCGAGGAGGCCGAGGGCGAGGTGCTCGCCGGCGAGTATCAGCTCGAGGTCGGCTCGCCCGGGGTCGACCGGCCGCTGACCCTGCCCCGGCACTGGCGGCGCAACGTCGGCCGGCTGGTCACCGTGACCACCGGCGGCCGGTCGCTGACCGGGCGCGTCGTGGCGGCCGACGACGCCGGGATCGTGCTGGACGTCGACGGCACGGCGAACGAGATCGCGTACGCCGACCTCGGGCCGGGCAAGGTCCAGATCGAGTTCAAGCGGCTCGACGAGGCCGTCTTCCCGGACGAGGACGACGAGGACGACGCGGGCGACGACCCCGACGACGATGAAGATGACGACGAGGATGGGGAGGGCGAGGAGAGGTGAACATCGACCTCGCGGCGCTGCGCGCCCTGGAGCGCGAGCGGGAGATCCCGTTCGAGACGATCCTCGCGGCGATCGAGACCGCGCTGCTGACCGCGTACCGGCACACGGACGGGGCCGAGGGGCACGCCCGGGTGGAGATCGACCGCAAGACCGGCGCGGCTTCCGTGTTCGCGCAGGAGCTGGACGCCGATGGGACGGTCGTCCGCGAGTGGGACGACACGCCGCACGACTTCGGCCGCATCGCCGCCATGACGGCGAAGCAGGTGATCCTCCAGCGGCTGCGCGAAGCCACCGACGAGGCGCACTTCGGTGAGTACGCCGGCCGCGACGGTGACCTGGTCACCGGCATCGTGCAGGCCGACGCCGCCCGAGCCGAGAAGGGCATCGTCATCGTCGACCTCGGCAAGCTCGAAGCGGTGCTGCCGCAGGCCGAGCAGGTGCCCGGGGAGACGTACGACCACGGGTCGCGGATCCGCGCGATCGTGGTGCACGTGGCCAAGGGCTTCCGTGGGCCGCAGATCACGCTGTCGCGTTCGCACCCGGCGCTGGTGAAGAAGCTCTTCGCGCTCGAGGTGCCGGAGATCGCCGACGGCACCGTGGAGATCGCCGCCATCGCACGTGAGTCAGGTCACCGTACGAAGATCGCGGTGCGTTCGACGGTGGCGGGCGTCAACGCCAAGGGCGCGTGCATCGGGCCGATGGGCCAGCGGGTGCGCGCCGTCATGAGCGAACTGCACGGCGAGAAGATCGACATCATCGACTGGTCGGACGACCCCGCGCAGTTCGTCGGCAACGCTCTCTCGCCGGCAAAGGCCCTGCGTGTGGAGGTTGTCGACGCCGCTGCGCGGACCGCGCGGGTGACCGTGCCGGACTTCCAGCTCTCCCTGGCCATCGGTCGCGAGGGGCAGAACGCCCGCCTCGCGGCCCGGCTGACCGGGTGGCGCATCGACATCCGTCCGGACAACGAGCCGGCCGCGGCCGCGGAGCGGGATGCCGCCGAGACCGGAAGCTGACCGGATACGCGGACCACGCGTCGGAGGGGTAGACTTTTCAGGGGTCGGCCCGGTGCGAACCTGCATCGGTTGTCGTTCACGCGTGCCGACCTCCCAGTTACTGCGGTTCGTCGCGGTGCGAGACGGGGATGACCTCCGCCTCCAGCCCGATCCGGGCCGTCGGCTGCCGGGCCGGGGAGCGCACCTGCATCCTGATCCGGCCTGTTTCGCGCAGGCGGAGCGGCGTCGCGCCTTCGGGCGTGCGCTGCGTCTCACTGGTGTTGCTGACACCGGCTTGCTTGCCGAACACATCCGCACGGCTGTGCCGCGCGGAACAACCGATGACGACGCGTCAGAGCTTCGTCACGACCCAGCAAGGTAGGACGACCGACATGAGCACACGATGAAGTCCCTGAAATGACCAGGCTTCAAGTGCAGGAGTGAGGTCGCTGCGGGTTTGGCTCGCACGACCTCGAAGTGAGGAGTGCAGTGCCAGGTAAGGCCCGCGTACACGAGCTCGCGAAGGAGCTCGGGGTCGACAGCAAGACCGTTCTCGCCAAGCTCAAGGAGATGGGCGAGTTCGTCAAGTCCGCATCGAGCACGGTCGAGGCCCCAGTGGCCCGGCGGCTGCGTGGTGCCCTCGACGCCCAGGGCGGCGCTGCTCCGGCAGCCCCCGCCGCGGCTGCGCCGAGCGCCCCCGCGCCCAGTGCGCCCCGTCCCGCCCCCACGACCGCACGGCCGCAGCCGCCGCGCCGGCCGGCCGCCCCGGCTGCGGGAGCGCCCAGCGCGCCCGCGTCCCCGGCGCCGAGCCCGGGGCCGACGGTCCGGCCCAAGCCGCCGGTACCCGGCCGTCCGGGCCCCACGCCCGGCCCGGTCGCCAAGCCGGCGAGTGCCCACGACATCGAGGTGGCGGCCGCCGAGGCGCGCGCCTCGGCGCTGAAGGCCGAGCAGGAGGCCGCCGTCAAGGCGGCTCAGGCCGCGCGCACCCGCGACGCCGAGCGCCGGGCGCAGCAGCCCCCGGCCGACGGCGCCTCGCGTCCGCGTCCGCCGGGTCCGGGCTCGGTTCCGCCGCGTCCGGGTTCCCCCGCGGCCGCTCGTCCCGGCACGCCGGGCACGCCCACGCCGGGTCGTCCCGGTCCGGGCGGCGCCCCGCGCCCGCCGGCGCGTGGTCCCGGTAACAACCCGTTCGGCGTCTCCGGTGGCGGCGCACCGCGGCCGACCCCCTCGGCGATGCCGCGTCCCAACCAGGCGGGCATGCCGCCGCGGCCGAGCCCTGCCTCGATGCCGCCGCGGCCCAGCCCCGCTTCCATGCCCGCACAGCGTCCCGGCCGTCCGGGTGGTCCCGGCGCGGGCCGTCCCGGTGGTCCGGGCGGTGGCGGCGGCCGTGGCGGTGCCGGTGGCGGCTTCCGTCCCGGTGGCGGCGGTGGCGGTGCCGGTGGCGGCTTCCGTCCCGGTGGCGGCGCCGGCGGTGGCGGTGGCTACCGTGGCGGCCCCGGCGGTGGCGGCGGTGGCGGTGGCTACCGCGGCGGCCCCGGTGGTGGCGGCGGTGGACCGGTCGGTGCCGGTGCCCCGGGTCGTCCCGGTGGCGGCGGCCGTGGCCGTGGCGGCGGTGCCGCGGGTGCCTTCGGGCGTCCGGGTGGCCGGCCGACCCGTGGCCGCAAGTCGAAGAAGCAGCGGCGTCAAGAGTTCGACAACCTGTCGGCTCCGGCCATGTCGTCGGGCGCGCCCCGCGGTAACGGCCAGGAGATCAGGCTGTCGCGCGGCGCGTCGCTCTCCGACTTCGCCGACAAGATCAACGCCAACCCGGGTTCGCTGGTCCAGGAGATGTTCAACCTGGGCGAGATGGTGACGGCGACGCAGTCGTGCTCCGACGACACGCTGCTGCTGCTCGGCGAGCACCTGGGCTTCGACGTGCAGATCGTCAGCCCCGAGGACGAGGACCGCGAGCTGCTCGCGCAGTTCAACATCGACCTCGACGCCGACGTCGCCGAGGACCGCCTCGTCACCCGTCCGCCGGTCGTGACCGTCATGGGTCACGTCGACCACGGTAAGACGAAGCTGCTCGACGCGATCCGCAAGACCAACGTGGTCGCCGGCGAGGCGGGTGGCATCACCCAGCACATCGGCGCCTACCAGGTGCAGTACGAGCACAACGGCGAGGACCGGGCGATCACCTTCCTGGACACCCCGGGTCACGAGGCGTTCACCGCCATGCGTGCCCGTGGCGCCCAGGCGACGGACATCGTCATCCTCGTGGTGGCGGCGGACGACGGCGTGATGCCGCAGACGGTCGAGGCGCTGAACCACGCCAAGGCCGCCGAGGTGCCGATCGTCGTCGCGGTCAACAAGGTCGACAAGCCGGACGCCAACCCGGAGAAGGTCCGCCAGCAGCTGGCCGACTACGGGCTCCTCGCCGAGGAGTACGGCGGCGACACGATGTTCGTCAACGTCGCGGCGAAGCCCGGCATCGGCATCGACGACCTGCTCGAGGCCGTCCTGCTGACCGCCGACGCGTCGCTGGAGCTCACCGCCCCGATCGACGGCCCCGCCCAGGGTGTCGTGGTCGAGTCGCACCTGGACAAGGGCCGCGGTGCGGTCGCCACCGTCCTGGTGCAGAAGGGCACGCTGCGGGCCGGCGACTCGATCGTGGCGGGCGGCGCGCACGGCCGCGTCCGCGCCATGCTCGACGAGAACGGCAAGACCGTGGCCGAGGCCGAGCCGGCTCGCCCGGTCCTGGTGCTGGGTCTGACCTCGGTGCCGGGCGCGGGCGACACCTTCCTCGCCGCCGAGGACGACCGCACGGTGCGGCAGATCGCCGAGCAGCGGCAGGCACGCCGCCGCGCGGCGAGCTTCGCCAACTCGCGCGGCCGGGCCACCCTCGAGACGCTCATGGAGCAGCTCAAGGAGGGCGAGAAGACCTCGCTCACGCTGCTCATCAAGGGTGACTCCTCCGGTTCGGTGGAGGCCCTCGAGGACGCGCTGTTCAAGATCGAGATTCCGGACGAGATCCAGCTCAAGGTCATCCACCGCGGCGTCGGTGCGATCACCGAGAGCGACGTCAACCTGGCGTCGGCCTCGTCGGAGCAGATCGCGACGATCATCGGCTTCAACGTCCGGGCCTCCAACAAGGTCAAGGAGATGGCCGACCGCGCCGGCGTGGAGATCCGCTACTACAGCGTGATCTACCAGGCCATCGAGGAGATCGAGGCGGCGCTCAAGGGCCTGCTCAAGCCCGAGTACGAAGAGGTCGAGCTGGGCACGGCGGAGATCCGCGAGGTCTTCCGCTCGTCCAAGATCGGTCTCATCGCGGGTTGTATGGTCCGGTCGGGTCTCATCCGCCGCAACGCCAAGGCGCGCATCCTGCGCGAGGGTGTCGTGGTGGCGGAGAACGTCACGATCAGCTCGCTGAAGCGGTTCAAGGACGACGCCACCGAGGTCCGCGAGGGCTTCGAGTGTGGTCTGACGCTCCAGGGCTTCGGCACGCCGCAGATCGGCGACGTGATCGAGACCTTCGAGATGCGCGAGAAGCCGCGGGCCTGATGCCCCCGGCATGACGTCGGCCCCCGGTGCTCCGGCACCGGGGGCCGTTGTCTTTACTACTGGGATGTCCCGCTACGCCCTGCTGCTCGCCCCCTCCGCCAACCGCGTCTACGCCGACCAGGCCGGCCGCCTCTCCCGCGCGGAACTGGCCGCCTTCGGCCCGGTCCTGAGCGGCCCGCTCGAGGCGATCACGGAGACCACCATCGGCGGCGTCGGCTACGTCACCTTCGAGGGTGACCTCGGCGCGCGGGACGTCGCGTACCTGTCCAACCTGTCGGCCGGCTACGCGCTCTTCGAGCGGGTCGAGGACGACCTGCTGCGACCCGTCGAGCTGCACCCGCTGGCCCGCTTCGACAGCGACCTGATCACCATCCCCAAGTACGCGGGCAAGACCAACGAGCAGTTCACCAAGCTGCTGCTCAACCTGACCCTGCTCGCCTCGGCGTCGGCGCCCCGGATGCTCGACGGCCGGCTCACCGTCTGCGACCCGCTCGCGGGCCGCGGCACCACGCTCAACCAGGCCCTCATGTACGGCTACGACGCGCTGGGCATCGAGATCGACGGCAAGGACGTGGAGGCGTACAAGCTGTTCCTCCAGACGTGGCTCAAGCGCAAACGGCTCAAGCACACGGCGGAGCTGGTTCCCGTACGCCGCCAGGGCCGCCGCGCCGCCCGCCGCCTGGAGGTCACGCTCGCGGCCAGCAAGGAGGACCACAAGGCCGGGGCGGTGCAGAAGGTCACGGTGCTGCACACCGACACGACCCAGCTGGACGGCCTCCTGCGGGCCAACTGCGCCGACGTCGTGGTCGCCGACCTTCCGTACGGCGTCGCCCACGGCAGCCACGACGACGAGGGCGGCATGTCGCGCCGGCCGCTGGACCTGCTCGAACGCGCCGTACCGGTGTGGCTGACCCTGCTGCGGCCCGGCGGGGCCGTAGGGCTGTCCTGGAACACCAAGGTGGCCAAGCGCGAGCTGGCCGAGGACATCCTGCTCGCCAACGGCCTGGAGCTCGTCGCCCACGAGGAGCTGAGCCACCGCGTCGACCAGGGCATCGAGCGGGACGTCCTGGTCGCCCGGAAACCCGGATGATCTTGTCGGGGGAGGGGCGTAGTCTGCTGGCTGATGTTTACCGAGACTGCGCTCTTCGACCTGCTCCTGCCCGGTGACTCACGATCGCTCAAGCAGAAGCGCTCCTACGTCCGGCCGATCATCGCCATGCTGCGCAAGTTCGAGGTCAGCGTCGCCGAGGTGGGGATGCACGACCTGCACGGGCGGGCACAGATCGGGGTCGCGGTGGTCGCGGCCGAGGCGGCTCAGGCCCGGGCCGTGATCGACACGTGCGAGAACCAGGTCGCCGGGCGGCCGGAGATCGAACTGCTGTCGGTGCGCCGCCGTCTCCACGGCGAGGACGACTGAGGCAGTGCCCGGCCTCCGACGGACCGGCGGGACGTTCGGGGTGGGGCGGTCATGGGTAGGCTCTCTGCGTTGGGCGGGGGTTGGTCTTACCCCGTAGGCACGGTTGTCGGAGGTGGGCGATATGTCGGACCCGGCCAAGACGCGACGGCACGCGGAGCGGGTGCGGGAGCTGGTGGCCTCGCTGGTGCGCGAGATCAAGGATCCCCGGCTCGGCATGGTGACGGTCACCGACGCCCGGATCACGGGTGACCTGCGGGACGCCCACGTCTACTACACCGTGCTGGGTGACCAGACCGAGCAGGCCTCGACCGCCGCCGCCCTGGAGAGCGCCAAGGGCATGTTGCGCACCCGCGTGGGGCACGCGCTCGGGCTGCGGCACTCGCCCAGCCTCACGTTCGTGCTCGACAACGTGCTCGACCACGCCAAGGAGATCGACGACCTGCTCGCCGCGGCGCGGCACCAGGACGCCGAGGTGCAGCGGCTGGCCGCCGGCAAGCAGTACGCCGGGGACCCGGACCCGTACAAGTCGACCGAGGACGAGGACGACGAGGCGGAGGCCGACGAACGCGTGGGCGCCGAGGACAAACGGTGACGGACGCGGTTGCCACCGCGCGGTCCCGCGGCGACGCGGGAAGCCGGGACGAGGCCCTCACCGTGCCGGTGAGCATCGCGGAGGCCGACTGGATCGCCGCGGTGCACACGGTGCGGCGGCTCGCTCCGGGCGGTCGCGTGCTGCTGGTCTGCCACGTCAACCCCGACGGCGACGCGCTCGGCAGCATGCTCGGCTTCGCGCTGGGCCTGCGCCGGCTCGGCGTGCGCGACCTGCAGGCCACCTTCCCCGGCCTGTTCGAGATCCCCGACCCGTTCACCGGGATGCCCGGCCTCGACCTGCTGGTGCCCGAGTCCGGGGCGTACCCGGATCCGGATCTGCTCCTGGTCTTCGACGTGGCCTCGGAATCGCGGCTGGGCGCTCTGGTCGACCGGCTGGACACCGCCGGCGCCACGGTCGTGCTCGACCATCACGCCTCGAACACCCGCTTCGGCGGCGTCAACCTGATCGACGCCACCGCGGCCGCCACCTCCGTGGTCGCCGAGGAGCTGCTCGACCGGCTGGACGTGCCGCTCGACGCGGAGATCGCCGAATGCCTGTACGTGGCGCTGGCGACCGACACCGGCTCCTTCCGCTTCGACATGACCACGCCCCGGGTGCACGAGATGGCCGCCCGGCTCATCGCCACCGGCCTGCGCCCCGGCGACATCTCCCGGCGCATCTTCGACAGCCGCCCGTTCGGCGCCATGAAGCTCTTCGCCGACGTGCTGGGCCGCGCGCAGCTCGACCCCACGGCGGCCGGCGGGCAGGGCATGGTGTGGACGTACGCGACGCTGGAGGACCTCGAGCGCCACGAGCAGCGGCCGTACGTGCTGGACGCGCTCATCGACCCGGTGCGCTGCGTGGCAGAGGTGGACGTCTCGGTCGTGGTCAAGCAGACCGCCGAGGGCGAGTGGGCGGTGTCCCTGCGCAGCAAGGGCGCGGTGGACGTGAGCGCCGTGGCGGTCGCCCTGGGCGGCGGCGGCCACCGGCTCGCGGCGGGCTTCACCGGCCACGGCACCCCGGGCGACGTCGTCGTGGCCGTGCGGGAGCAGCTCGACCGGCACCTCATCGTCTAGCCGTCCCCTGGGAACAAGGGGAGCGGTCGGAAGAGCACAGGTGGCCGCGTTCCACTCGGGGGAGGCGGCCAGCTCTGACAAACGTCGACAGGCTGCCGCGCGTTCCTGCTCTTGCTCTCGACGCGCTGCTTCGAGAGCGCGTCGGGTCCGAGCTCTGCGCCATCGGTTGATCCAGGGCATGGTCGCCTCCGCGTCACTTGGTCAAGAGACTCCGCTTCGTCCGTCCCGATCGCGATGGTTGCCGCGCGGTGACCGGATGGGGAGATACGAGGCGTCCGCGCTGCCATCGACCTGTCCGCGGACAGGCAGCTATGCCGGCCGGCAGGCCATGTACTGCTCGTACAGGTCACGCGCCTCGGTGACGCCTGTACTGCGCACCCCGGCGACTACCTCTGAAACTCGCCACCAGTTCGACGGCACGATGCGGCCGGACGTGATCGCTTCGCTCGCGGCGGCGGCAGCCTCATCGGCCTTGCCGGTTGCCAGTAGGGCCAGCCCCAGGTCAAGCTTCGCGGACGCGACGCGTCGCGGGCGGCCGTTCTCCCTCTCCAACTCGGCGATCACATCGCGGCCGCCGGCACCCAATGCATCGTCGAGACGGCTTGCCACGCTCGCGGAGACCGGTTTTCGGCCGGTTTCAAGCTCATGCAGGTAGGACTTGCCGTAATGCACGGCCGCCGCGAGTTCACGGAGGGACAGGACGCGCTGTGCTCGAAGGCGGCGAAGCTCATCGGCGAATCGGTCCACTTATTCGTCCTTGGTCGCGGTTGCGGACGGACCTCGTCGCCGACGCTACCGATGTACGACGAAGTTGCTTCACCCCGTTGTCGGAGCCGGCCCGCTGTCGTTGATCGGTATCCCGCTGTTCGGGATCCGCAGGCACACAGCGGGACTGAACGATAGTTTGAGTTGAACGGTGATTTGGTTTTTGCACGGTCACGACCATGGCCCGTCGCGAAGACCTCGAGCCACCCGGATGCACCAATCCGGGCCGCGTTGCCCCGCCTCAGGTCCGGCGATCCCGGACCGGTCCTCGCGACGCACCGCTCGACCCCACCTGTGGAAGGACCGAATCATGGCTGCCAAGCCGAAGCCCCAGCCGTCCGAAGATGCCCGCGAGCAGGCTCGCCGCGCCCTGCAAACGTCGATGGACACGCGTCAGTAGGTAACTGCCGCACCGCATTGCGATCCTTACGGCGGGGCGGGCATCATGGGTATTCATGAGCCCGTCCGCCGTCATCGCTGACAGCTCGCTGTCGCGACGCATCGCCGCGCTCGCGCTGCCCGCCCTCGTCGTGCTCGCTGCCGAGCCGCTCTACGTGCTCGTCGACACCGCCGTTGTCGGCCATCTCGGCCGCGTGCCGCTCGCCGCGGTCGCCGTCGGCGGCACGGTCATGTCGCTGGCCGTCTGGTTCGGCACGCTCATGGCGTACGGGACGACCGGGCGCGCCGCCCGCCGGTTCGGTGCGGGCGACCGGACCGCCGCCGTGGCCGAGGGTGTGCAGGCGTCGTGGCTCGCGCTCACGACCGGCGTCCTGCTGGTCGTGCTCGCCCAGATCTTCGCCGATCCGCTGGCCCGTGCGCTCGCGAGCGACCCGCAGGCCGCCGGCGCCGCCGCCGGGTGGCTGCGGATTGCCGTGCTCGGCGCTCCGGGGCTGCTGCTCGCCGCCGCCGGGAACGGCTGGATGCGCGGGGTGCAGGACACCCGCCGGCCGCTCTACTTCGTGCTCGGCGCGAACGTGCTCTCCGCCGCGCTCTGCCCGCTGCTGGTCTATCCGCTGGGATGGGGTCTCACCGGGTCCGCGGTCGCCAACGTCGTCGCCCAGTCCGTCTCCGGCGGCCTCTTCCTGTGGGCCGTGGTGCGGGAACGCGCACCGCTGCGGCCGGTGCCCTCGGTCATCGGCAACCAGCTCGTTCTGGGGCGCGATCTGCTGATCCGCGGCGCCGCCTTCCAGGCGTGCTGGCTCTCGGCCACCGCGGTCGCCGCCCGGTTCGGGGTGGCCGCGCTCGGCGCTCACCAGATCGCGCTGCAGCTGTGGTTCTTCGCGGCGCTGGCCCTCGACGCGGTGGCGATCGCCGCTCAGTCTCTCGTGGGGGCGGCCCTGGGCGCGGGTGACGAGAGCGCGGCCCGCGAGGTGGCGCGGCGGGTGACCCTCGTCGGCGGGGTCGCCGGCCTCGGCTTCGCGGTGCTGACCGCGGCGGGTGCCGGGGTGATCCCGGGGCTCTTCACCGGCGACCGGGCGGTGCACGAGCAGGCGGCGGTGGTCTGGCCGTGGTTCGTGGCGATGCTGCCGTTCGCCGGGGTGGTCTACGCCCTCGACGGGGTGATGATCGGCGCCGGTGACGTCGGCTACCTGCGTTCCATGACCCTGGTGGGCGCGCTGGGCGGCTTCCTCCCGCTGATCTGGCTGGCGTACGCGTTCGGCTGGGGCCTGCCGGGCATCTGGGCCGGCCTTGCCATGTTCACGCTGGTGCGCCTCGTCGCCCTGGTGCTCCGCTGGCGCAGCGCGCGATGGGCGGTCCTGGGCGTCACCCGCTGACGCGGGTCTGGTTGGGTGGAGGCCGTGAACGTGGACGGGCTCATCGTTGTGGACAAGCCGGCCGGGATGACCTCCCATGACGTCGTCGCCCGGATCAGGCGGCTGGCGAAGACCCGGCGGGTCGGGCACGGCGGCACCCTGGACCCGATGGCCACCGGGGTGCTGGTGATCGGCGTCAACCGGGCGACGCGGCTGCTCACGTACGTGATCGGCTCGCAGAAGAGCTACCGGGCCACGATCCGGCTGGGCCAGTCGACCGTCACCGACGACGCCGAGGGCGACGTGACCGCGACCGCGGACACCGATGGGGTCACCGACGACGGGATCCGAGCCGGGCTGGCCGCGCAGACGGGCGAGATCGACCAGGTGCCGAGCGCCGTCAGCGCGATCAAGGTGAACGGGGAGCGGGCGTACAAGCGGGTGCGTGACGGCGAGGCGGTCGAGCTGGCCGCGCGCCGAGTCACCGTGCACCGCCTCGACGTCCTCGACATCCGCCGGCCGGGCGACGCGGTCGACGTGGACGTGGACGTGACCTGTTCGAGCGGGACCTACATCCGGGCCATCGCCCGGGACCTGGGCCACGGGCTGG
The DNA here is from genome assembly GCF_044465265.1 of Actinoplanes sp. NPDC049681. Taxonomy (NCBI): domain Bacteria; kingdom Bacillati; phylum Actinomycetota; class Actinomycetes; order Micromonosporales; family Micromonosporaceae; genus Actinoplanes; species Actinoplanes sp. NPDC049681. The sequence continues at coordinate 198,339 of NZ_JBITLP010000006.1, read as the reverse complement.
GCGTCGGCGGCCACCTGACGGCGCTGCGGCGTACGGCCGTGGGCGGTATGACGCTCGCCGAGGCGGCCACCCTCGACCAGCTGGAGGAACGCGCCCCGGACGTCGTCTCGTTGCCGATGGCCGAGGCCGCCAGGCGTGCGTTCCCGCAGCGCGAGGCGACGCCCGAGGAGGCGAGGGTGCTCGGTCACGGCGGCCCGTTGGAGCCGGTGGGCATCGAGGGGCCGTACGCGGTCTTCGCCCCGGACGGCGAGGTGCTGGCCGTCGTGTCGGAACGCGGCGGCAAGGCCCGCGCCGAGATCGTGCTGCGGCCGGCTTCCTAGGCGCGCCGGGGGAGGTGCTCGGCCACGACGGCGACGAGCTCGGCCGCCGCGTACGGCTTGTCCAGGAAGCCGTCGCAGCCCGCTTCCAAGGCCGCCGCCCGGTCCTGCGGCAGCACGCTCGCCGTCACCGCCACCACGGCCGGCCGCTTGTGGTTGCCGACGGGCACCGTGCCCGCCGCGAGTTCCCCGGCCAGCGTCAGCCCGTTGCCGTCCGGCAGGTTCATGTCCAGCAGGATGAGGTCGATCTCGCGCTCGCCGAGGCGGGTACGCGCCGCCGCCAGGCTGGGCGCGTCGATGACCTCGGCGTCGCGAACGGCCTCGATGTCGGCCCGCGCGAGGACCGCCTTCACCAGGGTACGGTTCAGTTCCTCGTCCTCGACCAGCAGGATGCGCGGGTTGTGGGCCGTCACGGCTTCTCCTTGTCCACGTCATTACGCACGCCGAGCAACGGCGCGAGCTTGTCCGAACCGGCCCCTCCGGCCATCGCGGTGGCGACCACGCCGCCCGCCATCGCCGTGGCCACCAGGGAAGCGTCCCCGGCCCCCGGGGTGACGCCCAGCACCGGCGTCTGCCGGGTCGCCGGGTCCTGCTCGAGCGCCGCCAGCATGCTGAAACCGTCGACCTCGCGGGCCTGCATGTCGCAGACGATCAGGTCGAAGTGGCTCTCGCGGCTCATCGCGAGCCCGTCGCGGCCGTCAGCGACCGCCACCACGTCGGCCCCGCCGGCGCGCAGGCCGTCCTCGATGGCCTGGCGGATGGTGTCGTCGTGGTCGACCACGAGCACGCGGGGAGCCGGGCGGCAGGCGACCGTACGGGCCAGCGCCCCCAGCAGGGCCGCCTGATCGACCGGCTTGATGAAGTAGCCGTCGGCGCCGAGCGCCAGCCCGGCCTGCCGCTCGTCGATGATGGTGGCGAAGAACACCGGGATGCCGGAGAGCCGCTCGTCGGCCTTGAGTCGCCGGATGACCTCGAAGCCGTCCATGCCGGGCAGCGCCACGTCCAGCACGATCGCGTCCGGCGGGTGCGCCCCGGCCGCCGTGAGCCCCGCCTCCCCGGTTCCGGCCACGTCGACGCGGTAGCCCGCGTTCTCGAGCTGGGTCTGCAGGAGCTCGGCCGACTGCGGGTCGTCCTCGACCAGCAGAACGCGGGCGCCTCCCGCCGACTGGTCCGGGGCGGACGCGCTGATCACGGGCGCGGCGGGCAACCGTACGGTGAAAGCGCTGCCCGCACCCGGCGCCGACACCAGCGAGATCTCCCCTCCGTGGGCCTCGACCAGGCGCTTGGTGAGGGCGAGCCCGAGCCCGGTGCCGGCGCGCTGCCGGTCGGGGTCGCCGACCTGCTGGAATTCCTCGAAGACCTTCTGGTGGTCCTCCGGCGCGATGCCGACCCCGGTGTCCGCCACGGTGACGGTCACGACCTTGTCGTCGGTCGCCGTCGTGACCGTGATCCGGCCGCCCTCCGGGGTGAACTTGATGGCGTTGGAGAGCAGGTTCTCGACGATCTGCCGGAAGCGCAGCCGGTCGGCCGACGCGGTGGCCGGCGCCAGGTCGGTGACCACGGTGAGCTCGCCCGTCGTGATCAGCGGGGCAAGGCCGGTGAGCAGCTCCTCGACGGCGGTGTCCACGCGCAGCGGGGCGAGCCGGAGCTCCAGCCGGCCGGCCTCGACCTTGGCCAGGTCGAGGATGTCGTTGATCAGGCCGAGCAGGTGCCGGCCGCTGGTGTGGATGTGCTCGACCCACTCCGCGGGCACCCGCCGCCGGTCGCCCTCGGGCTCCTCCATGCGCATGAGGTCGCTGAACCCGATGATCGCGTTCAGCGGCGTACGCAGCTCGTGGCTCATATTGGCCAGGAATGCGCTCTTCGCCTGGCTGGCCCGGGTGAGCGCCTCCACCGAGGCGCTGAGCTCGTGAGCCATCCGGCTCTGCGCGGCCATGACGGCCTGCCGCTCGGCGAGGATGCCCGCCTGGCCGCCGAGCAGGGCGAGCAGTCGCAGATCGTCGTCGCTGAACAGGGTGCGGTGCCGGTTGAAAAGCAGGACCGCGCCCTCGGCCTCGGGCGGCACGGGCATGCTCAGCACGGTCACGAAGTCGTCGCCCAGGTCGTTGCCGAAGTGCTGGACCAGGGCCGGGCTCCCCTCGCGCAGCCGCGCCGGGCGCCCGGCGCGGATCAGCGCGGTCAGGTCGGCGGCTCGCAGCTCCTCGGGGGTACGCACGGCGGGTCCGGCGTACGCGGCGGGTGCCAGCAGGCCGTCGCTGCGCGGCATCAGGACGGCCACCGCGTCCGCGCCGGTCTGCTGCCGCATGATCTCGGCGTACGTCTGCCAGACCTGTTCCGGCGTGGTGACGTCGGCACGCAGCATCTGCTCGGTGACCGACTGGGCGGCGGTGGCGCCGAAGACCCGGCGCAGCCAGCGGGGCGGCACGAAGGCGATCAGGTAGCCGATGCCGGAGACGAGGGCCAGCATGCGGTTCACGACGGCGGGCAGCCCGCTCACGCCCAGCAACACGATCATGATGCCGAAGGTGAAGGTGGCGCAGGCGGCGATCGTCAGCCGGGCGCGGTTCGCCCCGGTGCGGGACCGGGCCTTGCCGTAGAGCAGCGTGGCCGCGATGACCTCGGTCACCAGGAAGTAGCCCACCGCCGGAAGCACCCAGCTCTTGGGCAGCGGCCGGTCCAGGAAGAACACCGGCACGGTGACGGCCAGGTAGGCCACCGGGAGGACGACGTTCAACCAGCGCGGTAGCGAACGGACCCGGCCGACAAGGCGCACCGTCAGGTAGGGCTGGGCCAGAAAGCAGGCCAGCGAGAGCGAGTTCACCCAGACCGGCGGCGTCCCGTCGAGGATCCGGCGGGCGATGTCCAGGCCGAACAGGATCGTGCAGGGCGCGAAGACGAGCGTCACGTCGCGCTGCAGCGGGTCGCGCCGGCGCAGGTAACCCAGCAGCGCCCGCGCGAAAAGGACGGCGAAGGTGAACTCCGCCGCCAGGAGGATGACGGCACTCCAGTCGATGCGCATATCGGCATCAACTGTACCGTTTCAGGCAGTCGCCGAGACCGATACGCTTACGCCCGGGACGCACAGGGGAGGCGCGCAGAATGCAGCGGTGGCGCGGGTACGAGGCGGTGCCCGGCGGCTTCGGCCGGTCGGTGGTGACCATCGGGGTCTTCGACGGGGTGCACCGCGGCCATCAGGCGATCATCGGGTATGCCGTGAAGCGGGCCCGTGACCTCGGCCTGCAGTCGGTGGTGGTGACCTTCGACCCGCACCCGGCCGAGGTGGTCCGCCCCGGCTCGCATCCCGCCGTGCTGACCGAGCCGGTGCGCAAGGCGGAGCTGATCGAGCAGCTCGGCGTCGACGCGCTCTGTGTGGTGCCGTTCACACCCGCGTTCTCCCACCTCGGCCCCGAGGAGTTCGTCCACGACGTGCTGGTGGACGCGCTGCACGCGGCGGTGGTGGTCGAGGGTGACAACTTCCGCTTCGGCCACAAGGCGGCCGGCGACCTCGCCCTGCTGGCCCGGCTGGGGCGTGCCTTCGGCTTCTCCGTCGAGGAGGCGCCGCTGGTGACCGAGGACGGGTTGGTGTTCTCGTCCACGTACATCCGCAGCTGCGTCGACGCCGGTGACGTCAAGGCGGCGGCGGACGCCCTCGGTCGCCCGCACCGGCTCTCCGGCGTGGTGGTCCGCGGCGACCAGCGCGGCCGCGAGCTCGGCTTCCCCACGGCAAACCTGATGTGTCACCGGTACGCGGCGATCCCGGCCGACGGCGTCTACGCGGCCCGGCTCATCCGCGGCGGCGACCACGGCGGCCCGCTCGCGGCATCGGTCTCGATCGGCACCAACCCGACCTTCTCCGGGCGGGAGCGCCGGGTCGAGGCGTACGTCCTCGACTTCGAGGGTGATCTGTACGGCGAGCGGGTGAGCCTGGACTTCGTCGCCCACCTGCGCGAGCAGCGCGTATACACCGGCATCGAGCCTTTGGTGGCGCAGATTCGGCAGGACGTGGAGGATACCCGCGCAGTGCTGCGCTGAGCTGCTGGTAGGGTTGACCCCGGACCGGCTTATCCGGGCCGCAGTTTTCTATGTCATGGTCCCGCCTGCCTGCCCGACGCCGCGGGCCGCGGGGAAACCGACTCACCGGCAACACAGAATCACGGAGAACATGGCGCTCGATCAAGAGACCAAGAACAAGATCATGGGCGAGTACGCGACCCAGGAGGGCGACACCGGCTCTCCCGAGGTTCAGGTCGCGATGCTCACCAAGCGGATCGCCGACCTCACCGAGCACCTGAAGGTGCACAAGCACGACCACCACAGCCGTCGTGGTCTGCTGCTGCTGGTGGGTCGTCGCCGCCGCCTGCTCAACTACGTACAGAAGAAGGACATCGCGCGCTACCGGACGCTGATCGAGCGTCTCGGCCTGCGCCGATGACCTGACGGGGGAGTGGCCGAGGTGGCCGCTCCCCCGAGTTTCACCCACGGACCCGCGCGGCCGCAGTCAAGACGGCACCGGTCTCCGGTAGTGGTTCCCGGGCTGAATCCCGGGCACTTCGATCGAAGACCGGCCACGCTGTAACCGCGCTGTAGAGACCGCCGGGTCCTCGACGAAGGAGTACCGCACCACATGACAGAGCAGAAAGCTCTCGGCACCGAAACTCGCACCGCCGTCATCGACAACGGGTCGTTCGGCACCCGCGAGGTCGTCTTCTCCACCGGCCGCCTGGCCAAGCAGGCCGCCGGCTCGGTCATCGTCCAGCTCGGCGAGACCACCGTGCTGTCGGCCACCACGGCCAGCAAGGCTCCCAAGGAGCACTTCGACTTCTTCCCGCTCACGGTCGACGTCGAGGAGCGGATGTACGCGGCCGGCCGCATCCCCGGCTCGTTCTTCCGCCGCGAGGGCCGCCCGAGCGAGGACGCGATCCTCACCTGCCGCCTGATCGACCGGCCGCTGCGCCCGTCGTTCACCAAGGGCCTGCGCAACGAGGTCCAGGTCGTCGAGACCGTCCTCGCGCTCGACCCGCAGCACCCGTACGACGTCGTCGCCATGAACGGCGCCTCGATGTCGACCAAGCTCTCCGGCCTGCCGTTCAGCGGCCCGGTCGGCTCGACCCGCATCGCGCACGTCGAGGGCCAGTGGGTCGCCTTCCCGACCCTCGAGGAGCTCGAGCGCGCCACCTTCGACATGGTGGTCGCCGGCCGGGTCACCGCCGACGGCGATGTCGCGATCATGATGGTCGAGGCCGAGGCCACCCCGCACGCGATCAAGCTGATCCAGGCCGGCGCGATCGCGCCGACCGAGGAGGTCGTCGCCAGCGGGCTCGAGGCCGCCAAGCCCGCCATCCGCGAGCTCTGCCGCGCGCAGAGCGAGCTGGCCGAGGTCGCCGCGAAGCCGGTCCAGGAGTTCCCGGTCTTCCTCGACTACCAGGACGACGTCTACGCCGCCGTCACGGAGGCCGTCCGCGAGGAGACCGCCGAGGCCCTCAAGATCGCTGCCAAGCAGGAGCGTGAGGAGGCCCTCGACCGGGTCAAGGCCAAGGCGCACGAGCTGCTCGACGAGCGGTTCGAGGGCCGGGAGAAGGAGATCAGCGCGGCGTTCCGCTCGGTCACCAAGTCCGAGGTGCGCCAGCGCGTGCTGCGCGAGCAGATCCGCATCGACGGCCGCGGCCCGCGCGACATCCGGCCGCTGACCGCCGAGGTGGGCATCCTCCCGCGGGTGCACGGCTCGGCGCTGTTCGAGCGCGGCGAGACCCAGATCATGGGTGTCACCACGCTGAACATGCTGCGCATGGAGCAGGCGCTGGACACCCTCGCGCCCGAGAAGTCCAAGCGCTACATGCACAACTACAACTTCCCGCCGTACTCGACCGGTGAGACCGGCCGGGTGGGTTCGCCGAAGCGCCGCGAGATCGGCCACGGCGCGCTGGCCGAGCGGGCCCTGGTGCCCGTGCTGCCGTCGCGCGAGGAGTTCCCGTACGCGATCCGCCAGGTCTCCGAGGCGCTGGGCTCCAACGGCTCGACCTCGATGGGCTCGGTCTGCGCCTCGACCCTGGCGCTGCTGAGCGCCGGTGTGCCGCTGAAGGCGCCGGTCGCCGGCATCGCGATGGGCCTCATCTCCGACGAGGTCGACGGCAAGACGCAGTACGTCGCGCTGACCGACATCCTCGGTGCCGAGGACGCGTTCGGCGACATGGACTTCAAGGTCGCCGGCACCAGCGAGTTCGTCACCGCGCTGCAGCTCGACACCAAGCTCGACGGCATCCCGTCCGACGTGCTGGCGTCCGCCCTGCAGCAGGCGCACGACGCGCGGGCCACCATCCTCGAGGTCATGGACCAGGCCATCAACAGCCCGGCCGAGATGAGCGAGTACGCCCCGCGGGTCACCAGCGTGAAGATCCCGGTCGACAAGATCGGCATGGTCATCGGCCCCAAGGGCCAGACGATCAACGCGATCCAGGACGAGACCGGCGCCGACATCTCCATCGAGGACGACGGCACGATCTACGTCGGCGCGACCAACGGCCCGGCGGCCGAGGCGGCGGTGGAGCGGATCAACGCCATCGCCAACCCGACCCTGCCGAAGGTCGGCGACAAGTTCCTCGGCACGGTGGTGAAGACGGCCGCGTTCGGCGCGTTCATCTCGCTGCTGCCCGGCCGCGACGGCCTGCTGCACATCTCCAAGGTGGGCGACGGCAAGCGCGTCGAGAAGGTCGAGGACTTCCTCAACGTCGGCGACAAGGTCGAGGTCTCGATCGCGGACATCGACAACCGCGGCAAGATCTACCTCGACAAGGTCCGCCCCGAGGGCGAGGCGGCTCCCGAGGGCGCCGCTGCGGCCGCGTCCGACAAGCCGCGCGAGGAGCGTGCTCCCCGCGGTGACCGTGGCGAGGGCGGCGAGCAGCCCCGTCGCCGCCGGTCGCGCCCCAGCGGCGACCGTGGCGGCGACCGCGGCGGCGATCGCGGCTAAGTCACCACATGACAGCGAGTAACAACCGCGGGCCGGCCGAGAGGCCGGCCCGCGCCATTACCAAGACCCTGCAGGACGGCGTACGCCGTACCGTCCTGCCCAGCGGTCTGCGCATCATCACCGAGTCGATCCCGACCACCCGCAGCGCCTCGCTCGGCGTGTGGGTGGGGGTCGGCTCCCGCGACGAGACGCCCGCGCTGTCGGGCGCCTCCCACTTCCTCGAGCACCTGCTCTTCAAGGGCACGCAGAAGCGCTCGGCCCTCGACATCTCCGCGGAGATCGAGGCCGTCGGCGGCGAGACGAACGCCTTCACCACGAAGGAGTACACCTGCTACTACGCGCGGGTGCTCGACGCCGACCTGCCGCTGGCGGTGGACGTGCTCTGCGACGCGGTCGCCAACTCGGTGCTCGACCCGGCCGACGTGGAGACCGAGCGCGGGGTGATCCTCGAAGAGATCGCCATGCACGACGACGAGCCCGGCGACGAGGTGCACGACGTCTTCACCGAGGCGATCTTCGGCCCCGGCACCGCGCTCGGCCGGCTGATCTCCGGCACCGAGGCGACCATCTCGCCGATGACCCGGGCACAGATCAACCGGTTCTACCGCGCCCGCTACAAGGCGCCGCAGATCGTCATCACCGCGGCCGGCAACCTGGACCACGGCAGCGTCGTCCGCCTGATCCGGGCGGCATTGGCGGGCACTCCGCTGGACACCGCCGGCGCCCCGGCCGCCGTCCGGGACGGCTCGAAGCGGCACCGGGTCAAGCCGCCCGCCACCGTGGTACGCCACCGGGACACCGAACAGGCCCACCTGGTGCTCGGCTGCGAGGGCCTCGGCCGCGACGACGAGCGCCGCTTCGCCCAGGGCGTGCTCAACAACGTGCTCGGCGGCGGCATGTCCAGCCGGCTGTTCCAGGAGATCCGGGAGAAGCGCGGGCTCGCGTACTCGGTCTACTCCTACGGCAGCCAGTACGCCGACGCGGGCGTCTTCGCGGTCTACGCCGGCTGCGCGCCGGGCAAGGCCGAGGAGGTTCTCGAGCTGATCCGGGCCGAGCTGGCCGCGGTCGCCGCTCAGGGCGTCACCGCGACCGAGCTGGCCCGCGGCAAGGGCATGGCCAAGGGCACGTACGTGCTCGGCCTCGAGGACACCGGCTCGCGGATGAGCCGGCTGGCCAAGTCCGAGCTGCTCTACGGCGACATGATGAGCGTCGACGAGCTCCTCGCCCGGGTCGACGCGGTGACCCTCGACGAGGTCAACGCGCTCGCCGCCGAGCTGCTCACCCGCCCGATGTCGCTGGCCGTGGTCGGCCCGTTCGACGACGGCGCATTTCCGCCCGCCAGCTAGCCTGGGACGCCGTGACCATCCTCAGCCCCCCGCCCCCCGTCGACGAGCCGCTCCCGGCCGCCCGCCGGAAGCGCCGCATCATCGGCATGCTCGTGTGGGCGGCGCTGTTCGCGGTCGGCACGTACTTCATCGGCGTGCCGACCAGCGACCCGCTGATCGCCTTCGGCTGGCTCTGGCTCGCCACCATCGCCTGGCGCAGCGACCTGCCCTGGAAGCAGCACCTGCTGTTCCTGCGCGACTGGCTGCCGATCTCGCTGCTGCTGGTCGTCTACAACGTCTCCCGCGGGTACGCCGACGACCTGTTCGCACCGCACGTCACCGAGCTGATCCATGCCGACCGGACCCTCTTCGGCGGGCACGTCCCGACCATCTGGCTCCAGCAGCACCTCTACCGGCCGGACGTGGTGCAGTGGTGGGAGGTCGTCGTCTCCCTCGTCTACGTCTCGCACTTCCTGGCCGTACCGACCATCGGCGTGATCCTGTGGCTGCGGCGGCGGGAGCAGTGGGCGCGGTTCATGCGCCGCTGGTTCACGCTGAGCGTCGCCGGTCTGATCACGTATTTCCTCTACCCCGCCGCGCCGCCGTGGTGGGCGTCGCTGCACGGCCGGCTCCCGGAGCACGTCGAGCGGATCTCCACCAACGGGTGGAGCGCGATCGGTCTGCACAGCGCCGGCAACACCCTCAACGCACTGCAGGTCGAGGCGTCCAACCCGGTCGCCGCTATGCCGTCGTTGCACACCGCGTACGCGCTGATGGCCGTCGCGTTCTTCCTGCCGATGGTGGCGCGGCGCTGGTGGCCGCTGCTGCTCGCGTACCCGCTGGCGATGACCTTCACGCTGGTCTACTCGGGTGAGCACTACGTCATCGACGTGCTGGTCGGCTGGACGTACGTGGGAATGGTCTTCCTGCTGGTCGGGGCCGCCGAGCGGTGGTGGCGCAACCGGCATCCGACGGACCCGGATGCGGAGCCGGGGCCGGAGGGCGCCCTTGCGCCGGCCGGCAGTAAATTGTCCGCGTGACTGACGAGCGTGAACGGATCCGGGTGGGCGTCCTCGGCGCCCATGGCCGCATGGGTCTCGAGGTGTGCAAGGCGGTGGACGCCGCCGACGACCTCGAACTCGTGGCGAAGCTCGTACAGGGTGGCCGGCTGACCGAGGCCGCCGACGCCGGCGCCCAGGTGCTCGTCGACTTCACCACCCCCGACGTGGTGATGGACAACCTGCGGTGGGCCGTCGAGCAGGGCATCGACGTGGTCGTCGGCACGAGCGGATTCACCGAGGAGCGTTTCGAACAGGTCCGCACCTGGCTGTCCGCGAAGCCCGGCGCGAGTGTGCTGATCGCGCCCAACTTCGGCATCGGCGCGGTGCTGATGATGCAGTTCGCCGCCCGCGCGGCCCGCTACTTCGAGTCGGTCGAGATCATCGAGCAGCACCACCCGCGCAAGCTCGACGCCCCCAGCGGCACGGCGACCCACACCGCCCGGCTGATCGGTGCCGCCCGCGCCGAGGCGGGCCTCGGGCCGATGCCCGACGCCACCAAAGAGGAGATGGCCGGCGCCCGCGGCACGGAGATCGACGGCGTGCGGGTCCACGCGGTGCGAGCGGCCGGCCTGGTCGCCCACCAGGAGGTCCTCTTCGGTACGCCGGGAGAGACGCTGACCATCCGTCACGACAGCCTGGACCGGGTCTCGTTCATGCCCGGCGTCCTGCTCGCGGTGCGCCGGATCCGGAACCGCCCGGGCCTCACCATCGGCCTCGACGCGCTACTCGACGGATAACCCGGCCGGCAGCCCGCTGATCGTCGCGCCGGTCGCGCCGACCGTGACGTCCACCGGCGTTCCGCCGATCGCCAGCCCGGTCGCCGCCAGCTCGCCGAACGGCAGGCCTGGCAGCGGGTCGAGTCGTACCCGGCCGCCGGGAACGTCGGGTTCCAGACCCAGCACGGCTTGAAGCATGAGTACGGACGCCGCCGCGGACCAGGCCTGCGGGCGGCAGGCCGCCGGGTACGGCATCGGCCGGCTCAGCAGCGCCCGCGAATCCCCGGAATGCAGCTCGGGCAGCCGGTAGTCGAACGCCTCGGCGGCGGTCAGCAGCCCGTCGATCAAGGCCGCCGCCTCCGCGCCGAACCCGGCGCGGGCCATCCCTGCGGCGACGATCGCGGTGTCGTGCGCCCAGACCGAGCCGCAGTGGTACGACAGCGGCGCGAAGCCGCGGTCGTCGGTGGACATGGTCCGGAGCCCGTAGCTCCCGGACATGGCGTCCGAGGAGAGCGCCGCCACCACCGACCGCTCCTCGTCGCGAGTGAGCAGCCCGGTGCCGAGCAGATGCCCGATGTTGCTGGTCAGGGAGTCCACCGGCCGCCCGCCGCGGTCCAGGGCGAGGGCCGGGTAGCCGCCGGGCACCCAGAACCGGTCCCGGAACCCGATGGCGAGCGCGGCGGCGTACTCCCGCCACCGGTCGCCGTCCGGCCGGCCGAACGCGTCCAGCAGCGCGGCCGCGTCGAGGGCAGCCCGGCAGGCGTAGCCCTGCACCTCGGCCAGCGCGATCGGCGGCTGGGCCAGGCGTCCGTCGCGGAACCGCACCGCGTCGCCGGAGTCCTTCCAGCCCTGATGGACCAGGCCACGGCCGCTGACGTCCTCGTATTCGAGGAAGCCGCCGCCCTGTCCGGCGAGCCACCCCAGCGCGGCGTCGAGGTGCGGCAGCAGCTCGGCGACCCGATCGCCGGGCAGGCCCCAGCGCCACGCGTCGTGCAGCAGGCTGATCCAGAGCGGCGTGGCGTCGATCGTCCCGTAGTACGCCGCGGGCAGCGCCAGGCCCGAGCCGGGCAGGTGCAGATCCTCCCGCCGCAGCTCGTGCATGATCTTGCCGGGTGCCTCGCCGGAGACCGGGTCGAGCCGGGTGCCCTGACGGCGGGCCAGCACCCGCAGCGTGCCGAACGCGAGGCCGGTGCCGAGCGGCAGCAGCATGCGGGCGGCCCAGATGCTGTCGCGCCCGAAGAGCGTCAGGTACCACGGCACCCCGGCGCCCAGGTACGTGTCGTCGCCGTCGGCCAGCCGCAATCCGCGCAGGTCCTCGAGGGAGCGGGCGACGAGGCGGGCCAGCCGTCGGTCGCCCGAGGTCACGCGCGCCGGGTTCCAGTCGTGGTCGCGCACCGGTGGGGAGATCACGGCGGACGGGTCGTTCACCCGTACCGTGAAGGTCAGCTCGTGGGGCGCACCCGGCTCGAGCGTGACCGCCCAGCTCAGCCGGCTGCCCGGCCCGGCGCCGTCGTGGCCGGCCGTGACGGTGATGCCCTCGCGGGACCAGCGCAGCGAGCCCGGGCCCGGATGCGGAGCGAGCGGCGTGCCGGTGCCGCCCGAGCGCACCAGGGCCATCGGGGCGAGATCACTGGCCAGGTCGAGGGTCACGGTGGTGGTCACCGACTCGGACGCCTCGAGCGTGATGCGCTCGTCCATCCGCGCGGGGGAGACGACCCGCGTCCGCCGGATCCGCACCGTCGGACCGCCGGGCCGGCGCGCGAAAGCGACGAAGTGGATGGTCCCCGCCGAGGCCGGAGCGTCACCGATCGGCTCGGGTTCCTCGCCGTCGAGCCGCAGCACCGCCTCGGACAGCACGCGCGCATCGGCGTGGAACATGCCCTGCACCCCGGTCGCCCGGATCTGTCCGTCGGCGCCGCAGAGCACCGAGGTCGGCGCGGCGACGGCGACGACGAGGTCGTGCAGCAGCGGCTGCATCGGCTCAGGCCTGCTCGAGCCCGACGTGCAGCCGGAGCTGGTTGACCAGCATGTCGTCCACGTCCAGGGCGCGGGTGGCGCCGTCGGGCTCCCAGCCGGTCGACGTCAGGAACTTCTTCATCACGTCGTCGGCGTCGTACGCCCACGCCACCGCGGCGGTGAAGCCGTCCTCGCGCCACAGGTCGACGGTCGCCGCCAGCAGCCGGCTGCCGTGCCCCCGCCGGCCCCAGCGCGGCTCGACCAGCAGATCGGTGATCGCCGCGACGCCGTCGGCCAGCGGCGGCTCCTCGGGCGCCAGCGCCTGCTCGTCGGCCGGGCCGGCGGCCGCGAACCCGACCACCGTCTGCGCCGACTCGCTCTGCTCGACGGCTATCAGCACCCGGTGCCGTGGCGAGGGCGCGGACTCGATCGCCTCGGTCCACCCGCGGGCCAGGTATGCCTCGTCCAGGTTGGCGAGCACGTGCGCCGGGAACATCCGCCGGTACGCCGTACGCCACGTCGACAGCTGGATGCGCGCGATCTCACCGGCGTCCTCGGGACGGGCCGGACGGACGAAGCCGAGTGCCATGCGAGGCAGCCTACAGAGGCTTGGCGTACCGGACTTCGGGCAGATCCACGCTCGTGCCGTGCGGCCGCCACAGCTCCCGCGCGCCGTCGGTGCGCAGACCCGCACGCTCGTAGAACCGCCGGGCCCGGTGGTTCTCCTCCAGAACCCAGAGGCGCATGTCCGGGTACGCGCCCGCCAGCTCCTTCTCCGCGGCCTCGAGCAGCGCGCGCCCGGCACCGGTGTTCCACCGTTCGGGGGCCACGTAGAGGGCGTAGAGCTGGCCGTGCGCCCCGTCCTCAGGATCGGGTCCGAAGCCCGCGAGTCCGACGACGGCGCCGTCGTCCACTGCCAGCAGCGTCGTGCCGGACCTGCGACGGGCCACGAACTCCTCGTGCCTCAGGGCGGCGAGGTAGTCGGCCGGGACGATGCCGGCGTACGCGATCTGCCAGGTGCGCAGGTGCAGGGCGGCGGCTTCCTCGATGTCGGCGTCGGTCTGCGGACGGATCTCGAGCATTTTTGTCGTACCCATCCGTTAGCGTCGCGATCGATGGCCGTTCCTGAATCTATCTCCGTCGCGCAGGCCCGCAGGATCGCGCTGGCCGCGCAGGGGTTCGCCGACCCCGCACCCGGCGGCGCCACCGATCGGCGCCACCTGCGCCGGGTGCTGCGCCGCATGCACCTGATCCAGATGGACTCCGTCAACGTGCTCCAGCGGGCGCACTACATGCCGCTCTACAGCCGGCTGGGGCCGTACGATCCGGGGCTGCTGGAGCGGGCCGCCTACCGTGCCCCTCGCGAGCTCTTCGAGTTCTGGGGCCACGAGGCCTCGCTGATCACCACCGACCTGCAGCCGCTGTTCCGCTGGCGGATGGAGCGCGCGCGGGAGTATGCGTGGGGCGGCATGGTCCGCATCGCCACCCAGCAGCCTGAGCTGGTCGAGCGCGTGCTGAGCGAGGTCCGCGACCGCGGCCCGATCACCGCCGCCCAGATCGAGCACGACGTGCCCCGCACCAAGGACCATTGGGGCTGGAACTGGTCGGCGGTCAAGCAGGCCCTCGAATGGCTCTTCTACACCGGCCAGGTCACCGCGGCCGAGCGCACGACCTCGTTCGCCCGCCGCTACGACCTCACCGAGCGGGTCCTGCCCCGGCACGTCCTCGAGACGCCCACGCCGGCGCCGCAGGACGCGTTCCGCGCGCTGGTGGAGATGTCGGCCCGGGCGCTGGGCGTGGCGGCCGAGCCCGAGCTGCGGGACTATTTCCGGCTGCCGGTGGCGGGCTTCAAGCAGGCGCTGGCCGAGCTGGCGGAGGACAAGGTCCTGGTGCCCGTGACGGTCAAGGGCTGGAAGAACCCCGCCTACCTGCACCACGAGGCCCGTCTCCCGCGCTGGGTGCGCGCGGCGACGCTGGTCAGCCCGTTCGACCCGCTGATCTGGGAACGGGGGCGCACCGAGCGGCTCTTCGACATGAACTACCGCATCGAGATCTACGTCCCGGCCGCCCAGCGGCTGTACGGCTACTACGTCCTGCCGTTCCTGCTGGGCGACCGGTTCGCGGCCCGGCTCGACCTCAAGGCCGACCGCAAGGCGGGCGTCCTGCAGATCCCGGCGGCGTGGCTCGAACCGGCCGCCGACCAGGACGAGACCGCGGAGGCGTTGGCGGCGGAGCTGCGGCGGCTGGCCGCCTGGCTGGGCCTGAGCGCGATCGCGGCGCCCGAGAGAGGCGATTTCGCGGGACCGCTGACGTCGGCCCTCAAGGCGGGCTCCTAGCCGAGGGCCAGCGACATCCGGTGAGCTCGCCGTCCGGCACCGCCGTGCCCGCATGGCGAACGGTTTCGGCCGTTCTCGGGGCGCCGGGTGGTGTGGTGGCCGGTGTACCGTGGCGGCCATGAGCAGTGCGACTTCGCAGCCGGAGGTGTCACACCCGGCTCTGCCGCACCAGGTGCCGGCGTGGGACGGATACCCGCCGCCGTACCACCAGGAGCCTCAGCAGGACCGGGTCACCCGCTTCATCCAGCGCACATGGCGCAACTCGCCGCTCTGGGCGGCGCCCACGGCGATGCTCGTCTGCATGGCCGGCGCGGTCGGCTACACCCTGGCCACGCACCCCACCGAGGCGAACGCCGGCGCGGCGCCCAGCTGCCTGCTCAAGTACACGACCGGCTTCACCTGCCCGGGATGCGGCGGCACCCGCGCCGCGTGGTTCCTGCTGCACGGCGACCTTCCAGCGGCGGCTCGGCACCACGCGCTCTTCGTGTTCGCGGTGCCCTTCCTGCTCTACATGTACGTGGCCTGGGCGGGGAAGCGCCTCTTCGGCTGGCGGATCCCGCAGCTCGTCCTGTCCCCCGGTGTTATCGGGGCGTTCATCGCCGTCTGGGGTGTCTTCAGCGTGCTCCGAAACCTTCCCTGGGCGCCCTTCACCGCGTTCGCCGTCTGACTGCCCCACGGCGGCGCCGGGCGGCGTCCGATAAGTTGTTCGGTATGACGCACGACCCCGCCCGGCCCTTCGGCCGGCTGATCACGGCCATGGTGACCCCGTTCGCCACGGACGGCTCGCTCGACGCCGACGGGGCCGCCGCACTCGCCACCCACCTGGTCGACGAGCAGCGTCACGACGCGCTCGTCATCAGCGGCACCGGCGGGGAGTCGCCCACCACCACCGACGCCGAGAAGGAGACCCTCGTCCGGGTCGTCGCCGAGGCGGTCGGGGACCGGGCCCGGGTCATCGCCGGGGTGGGCACCAACAACACCGCGCACACGATCGAGCTGGCTCGCTCCGCGGAGAAGGCCGGCGCGCACGGTCTGCTGGTCGTGACGCCGTATTACAACAAGCCGCCGCAGGCGGGGCTGGTCCGGCACTTCACGGCCGTGGCCGACGCGACCGGGCTGCCCGTGCTGCTCTACGACATCCCGCACCGCTCCGGCGTGCCGATCGCCACCGAGACGCTGGTGCGCCTCGCCGAGCACCCGAACATCGTCGGGGTCAAGGACGCGAAGGGTGACATCGCGGCGAGCTCCGACGTGCTGCGGCGTACCGACCTGGCGTACTACTCCGGCGAGGACGCCGCCATCCTGCCGTTGCTGTCGGTCGGCGCGGTCGGGGTGGTCGGCACCTCGACGCACTTCATCGGGGCGCGGACCAAGGAGATGATCGAGGCGTACGAGCGCGGCGACGTCGCCGGCGCCCTCGCCCTGCACCGGCAGCTGCTGCCGTTGTTCACCGGCATCTTCCGCACCCAGGGCACGATTCTCGTGAAGGCCGGCCTGCGCGCCCTGGGCCTCCCGGCCGGGCCGGTGCGATCGCCGCTGGTGGACGCCACCGAAGCGGAACTGAACCAGCTGCGCCAGGACGCCCAAGCGGCCGGCGTGGACCTCTGACAACGGAAAGAAACACATGAGCCAAGCGCACGTCGAGCTGGATCCGCCTCCGCCGCTTCCCGAGGGCGCCCTCCGGGTCATACCGCTCGGTGGACTCGGCGCCATCGGCCGCAACATGACGGTCTACGAGTACGACGGGAAGCTGCTGATCGTCGACTGCGGCGTGCTGTTCCCCGACGTGGAGCAGCCGGGCGTCGACCTGATCCTGCCGGACTTCGACCCGATCCGGGACCGGCTCGACGACGTGCAGGCGATCGTCCTCACCCACGGGCACGAGGACCACATCGGCGCCGTGCCCTACCTGCTCGCGCTCAAGCCGGACATCCCGCTGGTGGGCTCGGAGTTCACGCTCGCGCTCGCCGAGGCGAAGCTGGCGGAGCGGCGGCTGGACCCGTACACGCTGACCGTGCGGGAGGGCGGCACCGAGCGGCTCGGCCCGTTCGAGTGCGAGTTCTTCGCGGTCAACCACTCCATCCCGGACGCGCTGGCCGTCGCCGTGCGTACGCCGGCCGGCCTGGTGCTGCACACCGGCGACTTCAAGATGGACCAGGTGCCGCTCGACGGGCGCATCACCGACCTGGCCGGGTTCGCCCGCCTCGGTGCCGAGGGCGTGGACCTGCTGCTGTCGGACTCCACCAACGCGGAGATCCCCGGGTTCGTCACACCGGAGCGCGACATCGGCCCGGTGCTCAACGCCATCTTCGGCAAGGCGAGCGGCCGGGTCATCGTGGCGAGCTTCGCCTCCCACGTGCACCGCGTGCAGCAGGTCATGGACGCCGCGTACGAGTACGAGCGCAAGGTGGCCCTGATCGGCCGCTCGATGGTTCGCAACATGGGCATCGCCCGCGACCTCGGCCTGCTGCGGATCCCGGACGGCCTGCTGGTCAGCCTGGACGAGGCGACGAACCTCCCACCGGACGAGATCGTGTTCATGTCGACCGGGTCGCAGGGCGAGCCGATGAGCGCGCTCGGCCGGATGTCGACCGGCGACCACCGGCACATCACGATCGCCCCCGGCGACACCGTGGTGCTGGCGAGCTCGCTGGTGCCGGGCAACGAGACGTCGGTCTACCGGGTCATCAACCAGCTGGCGCGGGCCGGTGCCACGGTGGTGCACAAGGACACCGCCAAGGTGCACGTCTCCGGGCACGCCCCGGCCGGGGAGCTGCTCTACCTGCTCAACGTCGTACGCCCGAGCAACCTGATGCCCGTGCACGGCGAGTGGCGGCACCTGCGCGCCCACGCCCAGCTGGGCATCGAGTCGGGCGTCGCGCCCGACCGGGTGGTGCTCTGCGAGGACGGCGACGTGGTGGACCTGGTGGAGGGGCACGCCCGGCACGTCGGGCGGGTCAAGAACCGCTACGTGTACGTGGACGGCCTCGCGGTCGGCGACGTGAGCGAGTCCCTGCTGACGGAGCGGCGCATCCTCGGCGACGGCGGCTTCATCTCGGCGACCGTGGTCATCGACTCGGTCACCGGCAAGGTCGTCGGCGAGCCCAGCGTCATGGCCAAGGGCTTCTCCGAGGACCCCGAGGCGTTCAGCCCGGTGATCCCGCTGCTCACCGCCGCGCTGCACCGCTCGGCGGAGGAGGGCATCACCGACACCCACCAGTTGCAGCAGGTGGTGCGCCGTACGGTGGGCCGCTGGGTCAACGACGCGTACCGCCGGCGGCCCATGATCGTCCCCACCGTGGTCGAGGTTTGACCTTTTTTTGAACTGTTCCGGGCTCGCCTTCGTATCGATGGGCACGGTGCCGCCCCCACGGCACCGCGATGCGAGGGGAGTACCGAATGCAGCGCAGAACGGTCGTCGCGATCGCGGCGACGGTGACGGCGGCGGGCGCGGCGGTGGCCTTCACCCTGCCGTCGATGGCGGGCACCACCCCGTCCCGGCGCTCCGCCGCCCAGCAGCCGGCCGCCGGGGTGGCCCCGCAGCTGCTCGCCGCGATGAAGCGCGACCTCGGCCTCAGCGCCGACGAGGCCACCGCCCGCGTGCAGCGGGCGAAGTGGGCCAGCGGCGTCAGCGCCAAGCTCCGCAGTGCCTCGGGTGACTCGTACGGCGGCTCGTGGCTGGGCAAGGACGGCACCACGCTGAACATCGCGATCACCGACGCCGCCCTGGCCGACGAGGTCCGCGCCGCCGGCGCCCAGCCCAAGCTGGTGCAGCGCAGCGTGGCCCAGCTGGACCGGGCGAAGCAGGCGCTGGACGCGGCCGCCACGAAGGCCGACCGCGACCTGCCCGGCTGGTACGTGGACGTGGCCTCGAACCAGGTCGTGCTGCAGGCGCTGCCCGGCGACGCCGCCCGCGCCCGGAACCTCGCCGACGACGCGGGCCTGCCGGACTCGGCGTTCCGCGTGGTGACGGTGAAGTCGGCGCCGCGGCCGCTGGCGGACGTGATCGGCGCCGAGCCGTACTTCATCAACCTCGGCAACGCCCAGGCCCGCTGCTCGATCGGCTTCGCGGTCGAGGGCGGCTTCATCACCGCCGGTCACTGCGGCGGGGCGGGCACCCCGACCACCGACGCCGACAACCAGCCGCAGGGCGAGGTGGCGGCGTCGGTCTTCCCGGGCAACGCCGACATGGGCTTCGTCCAGACGAACGCCGACGTGCAGCTGCAGCCGTTCGTCGACGACTTCGACGGCAACGCGCTGCCGGTCGGCGGTTCGACCGAGTCGCCGGTCGGCGCGGCGGTCTGCCGGTCCGGCTCCACCACCGGCACCTTCTGCGGGACGATCCTGGCGAAGAACCAGACGGTCAACTACCCGGAGGGTACGGTCACCGGCCTCACCCGTACCGATGTCTGCGCCGAGGGTGGCGACTCGGGCGGGCCGTGGCTCTCGGGTGACCAGGCCCAGGGCGTCACCTCGGGTGGCTCGGGCGACTGCAAGCAGGGCGGCGAGACCTTCTTCCAGCCGGTCAACGAGATCCTCGAGCGCAACAACCTGACGCTGCTCACCACGGGTGGCGGCGGCGCCGGTGCCGGCGACAACGGTGGCGGCGCGGCGGCCCCGCCGGCGGACGCGACGCAGCCGCCAGCCGAGGCGACCCAGCCCCCGGGCAACAACGGGAACGGCCAGGGCCGCGGCCGCGGCCACAAGCACCGCGGGCTGGGACAGCTTCTCGGCAACTGAAATTCCCCAAGACGTGCTGCCCGCGTAGGTCATCCTCCGTCCTACGCGGGCAGCGCTCTGTCTATACCGTGGTACAGGTGGGCTACTCGCTGCTGATAGCGGCCGCCGTCGGAGCGCACTTCGCGTTCCTGGCGTTCGGCATCTTCGGCGGTTTCCTGGCCTGGCGCTGGCCGCGGCTCATCTGGCTGCAGGTCGTCGCCGCGCTCTGGCTGCTGGTGATCGTCGTCGCCAAGCTCTACTGCCCGCTCACCTGGCTCGAGGACCGGGGCCGGGAAGGCCTGGGCAAGCCGGCGCTGGAGGGCGGCTTCCTGGACAACCACGCCGCGGGCATCTTCTATCCGCACGGCTACGAATGGGTCGCCCAGATCGTGGTGGCCGTGCTGGTCCTGACCTCGTGGATCGGCTTCGCGCTACTTCAGCGCCGCCACCGCCTCCGCCAGCTCGATGCCGGTGGCGATGCCGCAGACCATCACCTGGTCTAGCTGCTCGGGCGTGACGCCGTGTTCGAAGTCGGCGCCCACCTCGCCCACCACGTGCACCACCCCGTCGTCGCCGGTGTGCACGTACGCCTTGGGCCAGAGCCGGTCGTGGTTCCAGGCGTTGCAGAACGCGTAGAGCTGGGGCACGTCGTCGGTGCTGAACGCGGAATGGGTGAGCGCGCGGACCTGGAAGATCTCGTGGTTCTTGCCGAGCCGGAAGAAGTAGATCAGGCAGCCCTGCCAGTTGCCGCCGACGTCGCCGTCCTCGTCGACGAAGTGCGCGAATTCGCGGGCGGAGAGCGCCGAGACGATCATGTCGTGGCTGAGCGGCTGCAGGGGCGCGGACATGGTGATCATCCTAATCGGGGAAAAAGCGAATCCTGGTCACGGTGCGGCGCGCGGGCTCGCGGGCGCCGCACCGTTACGGTAAGGGACATGGCGGGCCGTACTCCTCCGGCGAGCCGGGGCCGTGCCGCGTCCAAGGGCGGTTCCGCGTCGGCGCGTGCCCGGCAACCGGCGCGCCAGCCAGCCCGCAAGGCCGCCGCTGCCGCCCCTGCTCGCAAGTCCACTCCGGCGCGCGCCAGGGCGCGCAGTGCCACGCGGGCGCGTCCCAGCGTCGGCTCGGCCGTCGCCGGGGGTGTCGGCCGCGGCATCGGCGCCCTCTGGATGGGGGTGGCGCACAGCGTCGGCTGGGTCGCCCGCGGCGTCGGCCGGCAGGCGGCCACCGCCAAGGAGATCGATCCCGAGCACCGCCGCGACGGTGCCGGGCTGCTGATGCTCGGCCTGGCGATCCTGGTCGGCGTCGCGGTCTGGGCGGGCTCCGCCGGCCCGGTCGGCACGTGGCTCGCCGATGCCGTCCGGCTCTTCCTCGGCGGCCTGGGCGTCCTGCTCCCGCTGCTTCTCCTGTACGGCGCCGTCCGCTTCATGCGCAAGCCGGCTGACCCCGAGCACCGGGGCCGGTCGGTGGTGGGCTGGAGCGCCCTGATCATCGCCACGGCGAGCCTGCTGCACATCAGCCGGCACCCCGCCGAGGACCAGCTCGCCGGCGCCGGCGGCCTGCTCGGGTACGGCGTCGGCTCGCTGCTGGAGCGCGCGGTCACCGCCTGGGTCGCCGTACCGTTGCTCATCTTGTTGTTCGTCTTCGGCCTGCTGGTCATCACCGCGACGCCGATCAACAAGATCCCCGAGCGGCTGCTGCTCCTGACCGACGTGCTGCTGGGCCGGTCGACCGCCCGCGCGCCGCTGCCCGGCCCCGACCTGCCCGATCTCGGCGACGAGGACGAGGACGGCGCGGAGGAGGAACCCAAGCGCCGCCGGCCGGCCCGCCGTCGCCAGGGCTCGCTCGCGGACATCGGCCTGGCCCCCGGCGAAGGCGAGGAGGGCCCGGCCGAGGACGAGATCCTGCACGACACGGTCGCCCTGCCGCGCGGCGCCAAGCTGCCGGCCAGCCGGAAGTCCCCGGAGCCGCCGGAGCACTCGCCGCTGCCGACCCGCGCCGAGCAGCTCGACATCAACTCGGTGCCGGGCGACTACCGCCTGCCGCCGCCGAACCTGCTGGGCAAGGGCACGCCGCCCAAGTCCCGCAGCCGCGCCAACGACGAGATCATGGCGGCGCTGACCGGCGTCTTCGACCAGTTCAACATCGACGCGCAGGTCACCGGCTTCACCCGGGGCCCGACGGTGACCCGCTACGAGGTCGAGGTCGGCCCGGGCGTCAAGGTCGAGCGGATCACCCAGCTGTCGCGCAACATCGCGTACGCGGTGAAGTCGCCCGACGTGCGCATCCTGTCGCCGATCCCGGGCAAGAGCGCGGTCGGCGTGGAGATCCCGAACACCGACCCGGAGAACGTCTCGCTCGGCGACGTCCTGCGCTCGCGCGCGGCGACGGCCGACCACCACCCGATGCTGGTCGCGCTCGGCAAGGACATCGAGGGCGGCTTCGTCGTCGCCAACCTCGCCAAGATGCCGCACATCCTGATCGCGGGCGCCACCGGTGCCGGTAAGTCGTCGTGCCTCAACTCGCTGCTCGTGTCGATCCTGACCCGGGCCACCCCGGACGAGGTACGCCTGCTGCTGGTCGACCCCAAGCGGGTGGAGATGACCGCGTACGAGGGCATCCCGCACCTCGTCACGCCGATCGTCACCAACCCCAAGAAGGCCGCCGACGCCCTCGAATGGGTGGTCCGCGAGATGGACATGCGCTACGACGACCTCGCGGCCAACGGCGTACGCCACATCGACGACTTCAACCGCAAGGTGCGCAACGGCGAGATCACGGCGCCGCCGGGCAGCGAGCGGGTCATGAAGCCGTACCCGTATCTGCTGGTCATCGTCGACGAGCTCGCCGACCTGATGATGGTCGCGCCGCGCGACGTGGAGGACTCGGTCGTCCGCATCACCCAGCTCGCCCGCGCGGCCGGCATCCATTTGGTGCTGGCCACCCAGCGGCCCTCCGTCGACGTGGTGACCGGCCTGATCAAGGCCAACGTCCCGTCCCGCCTGGCGTTCGCCACCAGCTCGCTGGCCGATTCCCGGGTCATCCTCGACCAGCCCGGCGCCGAGAAGCTGCTGGGTCGCGGCGACGGGCTGTTCCTGCCGATGGGCGCCTCCAAGCCGATCCGCATCCAGGGCGCCTGGGTGGACGAGAAGGAGATCGCCCAGGTCGTCAAGTTCTGCAAGGACCAGCGCGAGCCGGAGTTCCGCGAGGACGTCACCACGCCGGTGGCGAACAAGAAGAAGGAGATCGACGAGGAGATCGGCGAGGACCTGGACGTCCTGCTCCAGGCCATCGAGCTGGTGGTGACCTCGCAGTTCGGCTCCACGTCGATGCTCCAGCGCAAGCTGCGGGTCGGGTTCGCCAAGGCGGGCCGCCTGATGGACCTCATGGAGACCCGCGGCATCGTCGGCCCGTCGGAGGGCTCCAAGGCCCGCGAGGTGCTCGTCAAACCGGACGAACTGGAAGCAACCCTCGCTACCCTCCGCCTCGACGACTGAGCGGGGACTGCCGGTAACCTTGTCGGGTGTCCGTGACTCCCCCTGCGCGCCGCGTCGCTCTGCTCACCCTCGGTTGTGCCCGTAACGAGGTCGACTCCGAGGAGCTCGCCGCGCGCCTCGATGCGGGCGGATGGCAGGTGAGCACCGACGCCGAGGGCGCCGACGTGGTGGTCGTCAACACCTGCGGCTTCGTCGAGAAGGCGAAGCAGGACTCGATCGAGACGCTGCTCGCGGCCGCGGACACCGGCGCCAAGGTGGTCGCCGCCGGCTGCATGGCCGAACGGTACGGGCGTGAGCTGGCCGACAGCCTCCCCGAGGCGCAGGCCGTGCTGGGCTTCGACGACTACACCGACATCGCCGCACGGCTCGACGGCGTGCTGGCGGGGGAGCGGTTCGACTCGCACACCCCGCGCGACCGGCGGGAGCTGCTGCCGCTGACCCCGGTGCACCGCCAGGCGGCCAAGGTCGTCGTCCCGGGGCACGCCACCGTCGACGAGCACACCCCCGCCCACCTGCGTACGGTGCTGCGCCGCCGGCTCGACACCGGGCCGGTCGCCAGCCTGAAGCTCGCCAGCGGCTGCGACCGCCGCTGCTCGTTCTGCGCGATCCCGGCCTTCCGGGGCGCGTTCGTCTCCCGGGACCCGCAGGAGCTGCTCGCCGAGGCGGAGTGGCTGGCCAAGACCGGGGTGCGGGAGCTGGTGCTGGTCAGCGAGAACAGCACCTCGTACGGCAAGGATCTCGGCGACCCGCGGGCCCTCGAGAAGCTCCTGCCGCAGCTTGCCGCCGTCGACGGGATCGTGCGGGTGCGCGCCAGCTACCTGCAGCCCGCCGAGACGCGGCCGGGCCTGGTCGAGGTCATCGCCACCACGCCGGGCGTCGCCGCGTACTACGACCTGTCGTTCCAGCACTCCAGCGAGCCGGTGCTGCGCCGGATGCGCCGATTCGGTTCCACCGACCGCTTCCTCGACCTGCTGGCCTCGGCGCGGGCCCTCGCCCCCGAGGCCGGCGCGCGCAGCAACTTCATCGTCGGCTTCCCCGGCGAGACGAAGCAGGACGTCGAGGAGCTGGTCCGGTTCCTGACCGAGGCGCGTCTCGACGCCATCGGCGTCTTCGACTACAGCGACGAGGACGGCACCGAGGCCGCGGGCCTGTCCGGCAAGGTGCGCGAGGACACGATCAAGCGCCGGTACGCCCGGATCAGCGACCTGGCCGACGAGCTCTGCGCCCAGCGCGCCGAGGACCGGCTCGGCTCCCTGGTCGAGGTCATGGTCGACGCGGTGGACGCGGGAGAGGTCGAGGGCCGCGCCGAGCACCAGGCGCCCGAGGTCGACGGCTCCACCACCCTGGTGGCCGGCGACGGGCAGGTCGACCTGGCGGTGCTGCGCCCCGGCGACCTCGTGCGGGCCCGGGTGACCGCGACGGAGGGCGTCGACCTGGTCGCCGTACCGATCGAGATGATCTCGGCAGCACCTGTCGCCCGGACCGCACAGCCATGACCGACGAGCCGGTGCCGGTCGCCGCCACCCGGCAGGTCCCGCTGCACAACCCGGCCAACCTGCTGACGGCCGCCCGCATCGTGCTCGTCCCGGTCTTCGTGGTGATGGTCGTCGTCTCCGGCATGGCGGAGTCGGCCTGGCGCATCGCGGCCTGCCTGACCTTCTGCGTCGCCTCCGCGACCGATTTCGCGGACGGCTGGATCGCCCGGCGCTACGAGCTCGTCACCTCGTTCGGCAAGGTGGCGGATCCCATCGCCGACAAGGCCCTGACCGGCAGCGCGCTGGTGCTGCTCTCGGCGTACGGGAAACTGTCCTGGTGGGTGACGGGGTTGATCTTGATCCGCGAGTGGGGGGTCACCGCGCTGCGGTTCTGGGTGATCCGCTACGGCATCATCCCGGCCAGCCGGGGCGGCAAGCTGAAGACCGCTCTGCAGATCGCGGCGATCGCGTGGTTCCTCTGGCCCGTGCCCGCGCCGTTCGACGTGATCGGCACCGGGCTCATGGTGGCGGCGCTGATCGTCACCGTCGTCACCGGCGTGGACTACGTCCTGCAGGCGGTGCGCATCCGCCGGAAGGCGCGAGACTGACTACTCGCGTGGAATGTGGGCATATGACAGGCATGGACACCGGGGTAGCCGCGGCAGCCGCCGTGCACGCACTCGTCGAACGCCGGCAGACCCTCGCGGTGGCGGAGTCGCTGACCGGCGGGCTGCTGGCCGCCACTGTGGTGGAGATTCCCGGCGTCAGCTCCGTCTTCCGTGGCGGCCTGGTCGTGTATGCGACAGACCTCAAGCACTCGCTCGCCGGCGTACCCGAGGATCTGCTGGCCGACCGGGGCCCGGTCGACGCGGACGTCGCCAAGGCCCTGGCCGAGGGCGCCCGCGCCCGCTGCGGGGCCGACTGGGGCCTCGCCACCACCGGCGTCGCCGGCCCGGAGCCGCAGGACGGCAAACCCGTGGGGATGGTTTTCGTCGCCGTGGCCGGTCCCGGGCGCACGACCGTCCAGGAGCTCAAGCTCAGCGGGTCGAGGGCCGACGTCCGGCACGAGACGATGGTCTCGGCCCTCTCCCTCCTCGTCGATGAGCTGCGCGAATCCGGCGAGGGACCGGCTGATTGAGCCTTCGCGCCGCATCCTGCGTATCGATGGACGCGGCAGCACCGCGGACACCCGGCGCTTCCCGGCCGTCCCGGAATTCGGCGGGGCGGGATGTCGGCGTGGCCCGCAGCGGGTACGGTTGCGGGAAGCCTCCGGCGGCTGCCGGCGGCCCCGCCGCAGGAGGAGGTGCCATGGTCCTGCTACGCCGGGTTATCGGTGACGCACTTCGGGCGCGTCGGCAGGGACAGCACCGCACGCTGCGTGAGGTGTCGACCGCCGCCAACGTCAGCCTGGGATATCTCTCCGAGATCGAACGTGGCCAGAAGGAGGCGTCGAGCGAGCTGCTCGCCGCCATCTGTGAGGCGCTGGGCGCACGCCTGTCCGAGGTGCTCGGCGAGGTGAGCGACACGCTCGCGCTCGCCGAGGGCATGGAGGGTGTGCTGGTCCCCGTGGGGACCGCGCCGACCCAGTCGACCGGCTCGGGCGCCGCCGCGGCGCCGGAAGCCCCGGTCAAGGCCGCCTCGGCCGCGATGAGCGCCGCGGCTGCCGGAGCGAAGGCCGCCCAGCAGGCCAAGGAGGCGGCGCCGGTCCGCCAGGTGACCACCGACGGCACCGTGTCCGTCTCGGTCCGCCAGGACACGCCGCTCAAGGCCACCCTGCGCACGCGTCGCAAGCGCGAGCGCGATGTGATCTACGCCGCCTGAGTTTCGCGCCGGCCTTTCCCTCGGGGGCGGGGGTGGGGCCGGCTTCGTGTGCCCGCTCCCGGTGCCGCCTTACCGGGCCTGCACCGGGGCGTCGCCGGAACGCGGATCGGCGCGTAGCCTCGTGGTGGGGGGGTCCTCGGGTAACACCCTGAGATCCCCCCGAGGTCACGTGACGCCGGTGGCGTGGAGCTGACACGATGGAGCCCGCGCCATCGTGAAGACCCCTCGGGCCAAGCGTCGGTGGCGCGTCCGATGCAGCGACATTGAGGGGATACCGCGGATATGGCGAACCCGTTCGTCAAGGGCTGGCGTTACGTGATGGCGCTCTTCGGCGCGAAGATCGACGAGTACGCCGACCCGAAGGTGCAGATCCAGCAGGCCATCGAGGATGCCCAGCGGCAGCACCAGGCGCTCGTGCAGCAGGCCGCGGCGGTGATCGGCAACCAGCGTCAGCTCGAGATGAAGCTGTCGCGGCAGATGTCCGAGGTCGAGAAGCTCCAGGGCATGGCCCGGCAGGCGCTGGTCCTGGCCGACCGCGCCCGCGCCGCGGGCGACGAGGCCGAGGCCCAGAAGTACGAGTCGACCGCCCAGACGCTCGCCACCCAGCTGGTGTCGGGCGAGCAGTCGATGGAGGACCTGAAGACCCTGCACGACCAGGCGCTGGCCGCCGCCGGGCAGGCCCGCAAGGCGGTCGAGAACAACGCGATGGTGCTCCAGCAGCGCATCGCCGAGCGCTCCCGCCTGCTCAGCCAGCTCGAGCAGGCCAAGATGCAGGAGACGGTCGCCAAGTCGCTCGAGTCCATGTCCTCGCTGGCGGCGCCCGGCAACACCCCGTCCCTGGACGAGGTCCGCGACAAGATCGAGCAGCGGTACGCGAACGCGATGGGCCGCGCGGAGCTCGCCTCCAACTCGGTCGAGGGCCGCATGCTCGAGGTGCAGAAGTCGAGCCTCGACCTGGCCGGCTCGTCCCGCCTGGAGCAGATCCGGGCCAGCATGGCCGGCGAGAAGCTCGGCGGCACCCCGGCCCAGCCGGCGGTCGAGCAGGCCGCCCCGGCGGCGGACCCGGCCGGTGTCGCCCGCCTCGACGAGATCCGGGCCAGCATGAACAGCAAGCGCGGGGACACCACCGCCGCGGGCTGATCGGGCCGAGCGGCCCGGAGCGGAAGGGGAGCGGACGGTGGACGACAGGACCAGATACTTCCGGCGGCTCAAGCGCCTGCGCGGCTCGGCGCGGCGGTGGAGCGTCATCGGAGGTGGGCTGACCGCGGCCACCGCTGTGCTCACCCCGTACGCGGGAATCGGGATCGCCGACGCCGCCTGGGCCGCCTCCGCCGGGGCCTCGGTGGCGCTCGCCTGGTGGCGGTGGAGCGACCACCGGCAGCTCGCCGCGATCCCGCCCCCGCCGGCCCCTCCGCCGGCCCTGCCGGGTCAGCGCCTGATGGCGGCGGTCGAGCGGTTCCCCGCCGGCCGCCAGGTCGTCCAGGAGGTACGCCGCCAGCGCAACCGCTACGCCGTCCGCGGCTCCGCCGTTGCGCAGGCCTGGGATCGGCTGGACCGCGCCTCGACCACCCTCGCCGGGCTCGCCGGCAGGCTGACGGGCCCCGGCGAGGGCGCGGTCCTGGAGGCGGCCGTCGCCGAGCAGTGGCTCCGCGACCTCGGGCAGCGGGTGGCCAGCGTCGAGCGGGCCCTCCCGCTGACCCCGCCGGACCGCCGCGCCGTCCTGGAGGAGTCCCACGAGAGCCTGGCGACGCAGTTCACCGAGGGAGTGTCCGCGTACGAGCGGCTGGTCGCGGCGGCGGCGAGCTATGTCGCCGAGGACGGGCACCCGGTGACCGGCCAGCACCCGGCCCTCGGCAGCCTCACCGACGCGACGGACCGGCTGCGCGGCCTGGCCGAGGGCCTCTCCGAGCTCAAGCGCCCGCCGACGCCGGCCGCCTGAGCCTGGTCCTGCCCTCCTTGATCGCTGCCGCGACGCGCAGCGGCAACGCCAGCACGGCGAACACGGCTCCCGCCACGCACACCCCGGGCCAGCCGGCCCGGTCGTAGGCCACGCCGGACACGGCGGCCCCGGCGAAGCCGCCCAGGAAGTACGTGACGGTGTAGGCGGTGGTCACTCGGTTGCGAGCCGCCGGCCGCAAGGTGTAGATCACGCTCAGGTTGGTCGTCTGCAGCCCCTGCACGCCGAGGGTCCAGCAGGATGATCCCGAGCAGCAAGGTGGCCGCCACGCGACCACCCGCGATCGCGGCGAGACCCCAGCCGCCGAGGATGCACACCATCAGCAGCCCGGTCGCCCGGCGTTCGTGGCCGCGGTCGATGAGCCGTCCGGCCAGCGGCGCCGCGAGCGCGCCCGCGGCACCGGCCAGACCCACCAGCCCGATCGCCGCCTCGCCGTAGTGGTACGGCGCGCCGGCGAGCAGGAACGCCAGCGAGGCCCACAGGGCGGAGAAGCCCGCGAAGGACAGGAACCCGTACGCACAACGCAGCCGCAGCAGGGGTTCCTCGCGGCGCAGCGCGGCGGTGGACCGGAGCAGCTCCGGGTATCGCAGGCGGGCACAGATGCGATGTGGTGGTGTGGCGGTGTCGATCAGGCGGCCAGGTCGGGCCATTGCAGGGCGACCGAGCCCCAGGTGACGGCGCCGCCGAAGGCGGTCAGCAGCACCCGGTCGCCGGCCTTGAGCGCGCCGGTGGACGCCGCCTCGTCGAGCGCCAGCGGGATCGAGGCGGCCGATGTGTTGCCGTAGTGGCCGAGGCTGACGAAGGCGCGCCCGGCGGGAATGCCCAGCCGTTCGGCGACCGCGTGCAGGATGCGGACGTTGGCCTGGTGGCCCACCAGCAGGTCCACACTGGAAGTGTCCCAGCCCGTACGCCGCAGCACCTCCCGCGACGACTCCTCCATCCGCAGGACGGCGTGCATGAACACCCTCTTGCCCTGCATCTGGAAGTAGTGGTCGTCGGGCGCCGCCGGCTTGCCGGACGAGCGCTGGCGGGCCCCGCCGGCCGGCACGATGATCAGGTCGGCGAGGCTGCCGTCGCTGCCCAGGGCGAACTCGCGCAGGACGCCGGGCTCCCTCTCGTCGCCGGCCCGCAGCACGACCGCGCCGGCGCCGTCCCCGAAGATCGGCGCCGTGGTGCGGTCGTCCGGATTGATGATCGTGCTGAAGGCCTCCGCCCCGATGACGAGCACCCGGCGGGCGCCGCCCTGGGCGATCAGCCCCGCCGCGGTGAACAACCCGTAGATGAAGCCGGAGCAGACCGCGGCCACGTCGAACGCGGGCACCGTGCCGAGCCCGAGCCGGCTGGCCACCGTGGGTGCGGTGGCCGGGCAGGTGTGGTCCGGGGTGGTGGTCGCGACCACGACGGCGTCGACCGGTTCGCCGCCGGCCGAGTCGAGCGCCCGGCGACCCGCGGCCACGGCCAGGTCGCTGGTGGACTCCTCCGGGCCGACCCGTCGCCGCTCGGCGATTCCCGTGCGGCTGCGAATCCACTCGTCGCTGGTGTCCATCCGCTCAGCCAGCATCGCGTTGATGATGCGCTGCTCCGGTACGGCCGCACCGAGCCCCGCGAGGACGGCGTGCCTCACTTCGTGGCCCAAGCCCGGTCGGACTCGATGGTCATGTCGACGGCCTTGTACTCGTCCTGGGCCAGGGCGATCGCCTTGTCGACGTCGGTGACCGTCTCGAAGCCGAAGACGGCCCGCTACGCCCGAATCGGTGCCGGTTCCCCGCAATGGCGGGCGCGCCGGTCCCGGTCACCGCGGGGGCGGCGGTGACCGGGACCGGGAAACAGGCGCTCAGCACGGGGGGAGCGGCAACTCCCCGCGTTCCTCGAGCACCCGCCGCACCACGCTCATGGCGTTGATGGTGCGGGGAAAACCGGCATACGGAAGGGCCTGCAGCACTGCCTCGACGACCTCTTGCGGCTTCAG
The DNA here is from genome assembly GCF_044465265.1 of Actinoplanes sp. NPDC049681. Lineage (NCBI taxonomy): Bacteria > Bacillati > Actinomycetota > Actinomycetes > Micromonosporales > Micromonosporaceae > Actinoplanes > Actinoplanes sp. NPDC049681. The sequence goes on along the minus strand of NZ_JBITLP010000006.1, from coordinate 168,229 downwards.
CCCCATGTTCAGGCCGCTGACGAGATGCGAGGTGAGCTGCCGTTCGGTGTCACCGAGCGCGATCAGCACGCCGATGATGACCAGCTCCCGCCGGGCGGCGTCGAGGCCCGGGCGGGAATGGATGTCGCCGTACGCGAACTCGATCGCGAACCGGGGCAGGTCCGGTGCGACCTCCGCGAGCACCCGGTACCCCTCCTGCCGGCGCTGCGGCGCGTCGCCGTCGATCTCGGCGATCCGGGCGGCGCCCCGGTCGTAGCGCTCGCCTTCACCCCACGCGCTCATGACGTGGCGCTGTGCGTGCTGGTGAAGGCCAGAATGCGGCGCCACGCGTCGTCACACGCCTCCCGCCACTCGCCGAAGGAGCGGTCGAAGAAGGAGTGCGGGGCGTTGTCGTAGACGTACATCTCGTGGGTGGCGCCCGCCGCCTTGAGCTTGGCGTCCAGCTCGTGGAACTTCTCCTGCGGGGTCGCCACGTCGTCGCCCGCGATGAGCATCAGCACCGGCGACGACACCTTCTCGACGACGTCCTCGACGTGCGCCGGGTTGCCGTAGAAGCCGATCGAGCCCGCGAGCGGCAGGTCGCCCGCGGCGAGCCGCCACGACTGGCCGCCGCCGAAGCAGAAGCCGACGGAGAACGTCGCGCCCGGGTTGGCCGCCGTCACGTGCTCGGCCGCCGCGCGTACGTCCGCGGCCACCTCGTCGGCCTGAACCTGCGGGAGCAGCGGCTGCCAGTCGAAGTCGTCGTTGCGCTCGCCGACCCCCGCGGTACGCCCGTAGTAGTCGACCACGACGGCGCCGAAGCCCGCCTCGGCGAAGCGCCGCGCGAGATCCTGGTAGTACGCGTGCACGCCGCGGACATCGGGCAGGATCACCACGTTGCGGCCGTTGGGCTCGCCGGGCAGCGCCTGGAACGCGCCGAATCGCGTATCGTCCGCGGAGGTCAGCGTGAGCGGACCGGCCTCCTTGACGCTGCCGGTGACCGGCGCGGCCGGCGGCCTGCTCTCGGTGCTGTGACACATGGATGGAGCTCCTTCGGTCTCGAGGTGCGGTGAATGCCATGGTCGTGACCGCGGACGGGGGCAGCCAGACCCCTGTCCGACCCGGGTACCGGCCTTACTGGTAACGACAGGACCACCCTGAGCTCGCCCGCGCAGGGAATACTGGCCACCATGGACGATCGCCCCGAACTGGGCCGTTTCCTGCAATCACGCCGGGCCCGGATCAGCCCGGAACGCGCCGGCCTGCACGTCTCCGCACGCCGGCGGGTGCAGGGACTGCGCCGGGAGGAGGTGGCGCAGCTGGCCGACATCAGCGTGGAGTACTACGTCCGGCTGGAGCAGGGCCGCGCCACCCGCCCGAGTCCGGAGGTCCTCGACGCTCTCGCCCGTGCCCTCGAACTCGACGACGTCGAACGCGCCCACCTGCAGGACCTCACCCGGACCGGCGCGGTGAAACCACGCCGCTCGCCGCAGCCCGAGCGGGCCCGCCCGGAGCTGGTGCAGCTGCTCGGGCTGATGGAGAAGACGCCGGCGCTGTTGATCAACTATCGGATGGACGTGCTGGCCTGGAACCGGCTGGCGGCCATGTTGTTCTTCGACTTCGACGCGGTCTCGGCGAAGGAGCGCAACCTCGCGCGGTTCGCCTTTCTCGACCCCGCGAGCGGCGAACGATGGGTCGACTGGGCGGATGTCGCGAAAGCGACCGTCGGTGCCCTGCGGCTGGCCGCCGGTCGCTATTCCGACGATGAGGCCCTGGCTACACTTCTCGGCGAGCTCACCATGCGCAGCGAGGCATTCCGGAATCTGTGGGCCGGCCGCGATGTCCGGGAACGCACGCACGGCCAGAAACGATTCCGGCACCCGCTTGTCGGCGAACTGACATTGCGTTTCGAGAATTTCGACCTGCCCGGCGTGGCCGGTCAGCGCCTGGTCGCCTTCTCCGCCGATCCGGCCGGCCCGGCGCAGGCGGCCCTCGACCTCATCGCGATGTGGAACGCGCCCGAGTCGGCGCGTCCCGCCACCCGCGAGTCCTGAGGTTCAGCCGCCCGCGCCCGCGGGACGCCGGCTGGAGGACATCCGGACCCAGCGCTTCGTCATCGAGAAGACCATCGTGGACGGCGCGGACGGGATCGTCCTCGGCGAGCTGGCCCACGAGGTCATCGCCACGGGCAAGATCTTCGAGGGCCGGTTCGCCCTGCGGATCACCGTGGAGCAGGGCCGGATCACCCGCTACACGATGTTCGAGAACAGCTACGCGGCGGCGCAGGCCTTCACCCCCTGACCGCCGCCTCGCCGAAGGCGGGGGGCGTGGATCCGGCCCCCGTTCGGATCCACCCCCGCCCTTCACCGAGGTTCCGGCTGGCAGTGCGGGCACCAGTACGTGACGCGCTCGTCCTGCTCCGCCTTCGCGATCGCGGTGCCGCAGCGACGGCAGGGCTGGGCTCTGCGGCCGTACACATAGCTGGTCTGGCCCTTGCGTAGTGAGCCCGTGGTCGTCTGGGTCCAGCGGCCGCGGTTCGAGGCGAGAAGCTTCTGGGCCAGGACCACCGTGCCCGGGAGGTCCGGCACGTCCGCCACCGGTGTCCAGGGCCACAGGCCGCGCAGGAACAGCGTCTCCGCCTTGTAGAGGTTGCCCACGCCGGCGAGGTTGCGCTGATCGAGGAGGGCCTCGGCGATGCTGGCCTCGGGCCGGGCCGCGATGCGGCGCACCGCCTCCTCCGGGTCCCAGTCGTCACCCAGCAGGTCCGGGCCCAGGTGGCCGACGAGGGAGTCCTCCTCCGCGGTCGGCACCAGCGTCACCTCGTGCAGGTGATAGCCGACGGCCACGGACCGGTTGGTCCGCAGCACCACGCGGATCAGATGCGCCGGGCGTCCGGTCCAGCGCTCGCCCGGGGCGTACGCCCGCCAGGCGCCGTCCATGCGCAGGTGGGAGTGCAGGGTCATGGCCCGGTCCTCGCGGGTCAGCCGGAGCAGCAGGTGCTTGCCGCGGCTGGCCGACTCCGCCACCGTCCAGCCGGTCAGATCGGTGGTCGCGAGCCGCGGCACCCGGAAGTCGGAGCCGGTGAGGACGTCACCGGTCAGCGCGCGTTCCAGGACTCGGGCCGTGTTCCATACGGTGTCACCTTCGGGCATGTGCTCTAGCGTTCCGCAACGCGCACCACATCGCCCGGGCGGACCGAGAGCACGACGACCGCCCGGCCGCCGTTGACCGCGATCGCGAGCCGGCCGGCGGAGTCCTCGTACACGATCATCTCGCCCTGTCCGGCGTCGCCGAACGTCTGCGCCCGGCGGGCCTTCACGCCGCCGACGACCAGCTCGGGGCCGAGGCCGGCGAGCATGCTGCCGCCCGCCGCGAGCTGCACGTTGCCGAACCGGTCGACCGTGACGACCTCGGCCTCGATCCAGCCGTCCCCGATGGCGACGACCGGGTCGGGCAGGCGTACCACGGACTTCGGATCGACCGACCGTCCGGCGTCGGCGAGCGGCTGGCCGAGCGCCAGCCGCGCCGCGACGGGGGAGAAGACGTCGCGCCCGTGGAAGGTGCGCGAGACGTCGCCGAGGAACCACTCGCGGTTGGTCAGCTCCACCACGGTGTCCAGGCCGCCCAGCGCCTCGGCCGCCCACACCAGCAGCCCGTTGTCGGGTCCCACCAGGATGCCGTTCGGGGTGCCGACGGCGATGCCGCGCCGCTCGGTGCCGACCCCCGGGTCGACCACGGCGACATGGACGGACGGCGGCAGGTGCGGCGCCGTCTGCGCCAGCACCGCGGCCCCCCGGGCGACGTCCGCCGGCGGCACGTGATGGGTGACGTCGATGACACGAACGGCGGGAGCCAGGCGCGCGATCACCCCGTGGCAGGCGGCGGCGAAGCCGTCGAACGTGCCGTAGTCCGTGGTGAGGCTGATCCATCCATAGGAGCCCATGGGGAGTTACGTTACTGCCCCGGCACGCTCTGTGTGCGGCAGGTCCCCTGGGCGGGTCGCCGGGTCTGGCAGGGTTGCACCATGCGTCTCGTCATCTTCACCGAACCCCAGCAGGGCGCCTCCTACGAGGACCTGCGCCGGGTGGCTCAGCTCGCCGAGGAGGCCGGGTACGACGGCTTCTTCCGCTCCGACCACTACCTCGCCATGGGCGGCGACGGCCTGCCCGGCCCGACCGACGCCTGGGTGACGCTGGCCGGGCTGGCGGTGCAGACCTCCCGCATCCGGCTGGGCACGCTGGTCACCTCGGCGACCTTCCGCCTGCCCGGCCCCCTGGCGATCAGCGTGGCCCAGGTCGACGCCATGAGCGGCGGCCGGGTCGAGCTCGGCCTGGGCGGCGGCTGGTTCCAGGCCGAGCACACCGGCTACGGCATCCCGTTCCCGCCGCTCGGCGAGCGCTTCGACCGCCTCGAGGAACAACTCGAGATCGTCACGGGACTGTGGACGACACCGCAGGGTGAGACGTACGGCTTCGACGGCAAGCACTACCAGATCCTGGGCTCGCCGGCCCTGCCCAAGCCGGCCCAGTCCCCGCGGCCGCCGATCATCGTGGGCGGGGCCGGCAAGAAGCGCACGCCGGCCCTCGCCGCCCGCTACGCCGACGAGTTCAACACCCCGTTCGCCAAGATCGACGACCTGCCCGCGATGTACGACCGCGTCCGCGAGGCATCCCGGGCCATCGGCCGCGACACACCCCCGGCGTTCTCGGCGGCCGCGGTCCTGTGCGTCGGCCGCGACGACGCGGAGGTCGCCCGGCGAGCCGCGGCGATCGGCCGCGAGGTGGACGAGATGCGCGGCAACGGCGGCATCGTCGGCACCCCGGACCAGGTCGTGGACATCCTCGGCCGGTACGCCCGCGCCGGCGCCTCGCGGATCTACCTGCAGACGCTGGACCTGAGCGACCTCGACCACGTCGAACTGGTCGCGTCGGCGGTCGCGCCTCAACTCGGCTGACGGCATCTGCTCATTCGGCCCCGTCCGCCTACTCAACGGACGGGGCCGGTATGTGTCGCGTTGGTGGTGATGCCGTGCTAGATCGTAAAGTCGCAAACCGTGGAGATTGTCACCGCCCGGCTCACTTTGCGCCGACCGGTCCCCTGCGACCTCGACGCGATCTACGAGATCCACCACGACCCGGAGGCCTGCCACCACAATCCGTCCGACCTGCTCGCCACCCGTGGTGACGCGGAAGAGCTCTTCGCGAAATGGGACGAGCACTGGCGCCGGCACAGCTTCGGCTACTGGGTGGCGTGCACCCGCGAGGCCGGCACCACGATCGGCTTCTGCGGTCTCAAGTTCGTACGCTTCCGGGACCGGGAGGTGCTCAACCTCTTCTACCGCTTCGACCCCGCGGTGTGGGGCAGCGGCCTGGGCACCGAGGCGGCGACCGCCGTCGTGGAATGGGCCGGCGAGCACCTGCCGGAATGGCCGGTCCTGGCCCGGGTGCGCCCCGACAACATCGCGTCCCAGCGGGTCGCCCTGCGCGCGGGACTGACCCGCGCCGACCAGCTCGACGAGCCCGGCGAGGACGGCCCCGACTGGATGTACGTCCTGCGCTGGCCGGGCGCCTCCGCTCAGGCGTAGCCGGGGCCGTCGATGATGCCGTAGCGGGCCATGACGGCGGCCCGGCGAGACCGGTTGACGGCGCGGACCCGTCGGGCGACGAAGAACACGTCGAGCAGCGTCCACACCCCGAGGCCACCGAAGGTGAACAGCATCGCTATCGAGCGGGCGGTGTCACCGAGGTAGAACCGGTGGCCACCGAGGAGGCCCACGACGCACCACAGGGCGTAGGCCACGCGGACGTCCTTCTTGACGGCGTCGTACTCGGCCTCGGCGCGGAGCATGCGGATCTTCTGCCACTTCGGGAGTTCGGCCTGGCCCGGGCTCATCGGCGCAACGATAGCCGCCGTCCCGGCAACCCCGCATCACCGGATTCGGCCCGGCCCGCGGAGTGGGCCAGGCGCTGAGTCCACTGTCAGACAGGCATGGCCCCGGCGTGGTCGGCCGCGAGAACCCGAAGGTGCTCGATGTCGCCCAGGGCTGCGATACCGCTGGGTCCGACGGAGACGTCCCGCGGATCGCGGGTGGGCGTCTCCGTCAACGCGGGGACGCTGCGACCCGCACGCTCCACCAGGACGATCGCGGTGGCGGTGAAGCCCTCCAGCAACGACCTGAGGATCGGATGGCTGGATGACAGATAGCGGTGCACGAGCGCGTCGACGAAGACGGTGAACGTGTCCAGGTCGATGTCGTACTCGTCGCCCATGACGAGGCTGATTCCGGTCGGCAGGTCCACCAGCGGGGCGATTGCCTCGCTACTGCGGAGGAAGAGCTGCGCCACCCGGGTCGCAGGATTCCACAAGACCACGTCACCGACCTGGAAGTACTGGCTCACTGCACTCAGCCCCGCAGACGCAAACCCCGGGGCGTCGCCCGGAAGCCGGCCGCCGTCAGCGCATCCCGCAGCGGCGAGGAATGCACCGATTCGCCGTCCGCCCGCTCCACCGACATCGCTCCCAGGGCGCCTGAGCGCACCGAGGCTGCCAGCGCCTGGCCGGCTGCCACCAAGGCCTCGTTGTCGTCGGTGAACGAGAGGAGGGTTCGGCCGCCGCGTTCGACGTACAGGGTCAGGTCGCCGGTCACCAGGACGACGAGGGCTCCTGCTTTGCGGCCTGCTCGGTGGCCCGCCGCCGGGACGGTTTCGCCGTTGCCGCTGTCCACGACCCGGTCCGGCCAGGGCAGCGCCGCGCCGTACGGGTTGGCCGGGTCGGTGGCCGCCAGCACCACGGCCGTGGCGCCGGCGCGCTTGGCCAGCTCGGCGGGCTCGGACAGGGCTCGGAGCCGGTCGACCGCGCCGGGGACCGCGAACTGGGCCGCTCCCAGTCCTTCGACGAAGTAGCCACGGCGGGCTGCTCCGCGTTCTTCGAGGGCGCCGAGGACCGGGTAGACCGCCGCGAAGCCGCCGGTGACGCCCTCGGCCATGACGGCGCCACGGGTGACGACGCCGTGGCGTTCGAGGAGGAGGTCGGCGAGGGCTGCCGCGCGGCGGGTCGGGTCCAGGTCGCGATCGGGGAGGCGGGACCAGCGGCCTGCCATGGCGGGTGGACCGCTGCGCGACGGCATGGTGGGGCGGCCCGGGCGGCGGTAGCGGGTGCGAGCCGGGGCCGCCTTCGCGCGGTGGGCGCCGCTGCCGCCGAGCAGGGCCCGCAGCGGTGCGAGGGTGTCGTTGGTGAGGTGACCCGCCCACACGAGATCCCACACGGCCGCGGCGAGGGCGGTGTCGTCGGTGGACCCCACGCGGTCGGAGAGGTTGCGGAAGAACAGTGCCTGGCCGTCGCCGAGGGTGTCGAGAATCGCCTGGTGCAGGGGCGTCAGCGCCAGCTCGTCGTCCGGGGGCGGGAGCAGCAGCGGGGCGCTGTCCGCGTAGGCCAGGGTGACCCAGCCGTCGCCGCCGGCGATGCTGCCCGAGCCGGCCCAGAGCACCTCGCCGCCGGCGCAGAGCTCGTCGAGCTGCGGGGCTGCGTAGTCGGCGACGCGGGCCGGCAGGATCAGCCGTTCCCAGGCCGACGCCGGCGCCGCCACGCCCTGGAGCTGCTCGACGGCGGCGGCTACCGCGTCGACGCCGCGGGCGTTGCCGCCGATCTGGTGCCAGCGGGGCAGGAACGCGGCCAGCACGCGCGGCGGCACCGGCTCGATCTCGCGGCGCAGGGCGGCCAGGGATCGCCGGCGCAGCAGCCGCAGCACCTCGGCGTCGCACCACTCCGTGCCGGCGCCGCCGGGGGAGAACTCGCCGGAGACCACCCGCCCGGTCGCGCTGAGCCGCTTGAGGGCCTGTTCGACGACGAAGACGCCGAGGCCGAACCGGGCGGCGCAGGTGGCCGCCGCGAACGGGCCGTGGGTGCGGGCCCACCGGGCGACGAGGTCACCGAGGGGGTCGGCGACGGGTTCGAGGTAGGCCTCCGCGACGCCGACCGGCAGGGCGACACCGAGGGCGTCGCGGTAGCGGCCCGCGTCCTCCACGCCGATCCAGCGGTCCTCGCCGGCGATGCGCACCCGGATGGCGCGGCGGGCTGCTGCCAGCTCGTCCATCCAGCTCAGGTCCACCGAGCGGGCGGTCAGCTCCTCGGGGGACAGGTCGCCGAGCAATCGGAGCAGCTCGGCGGCGTCCTCGGCGTCGCGCGGCGTGCGCTGGGTGGTCAGCCACTGCAGCTGGCTCTCGCTCTCGGTCACCACCGCCGGGTCGAGCAGCTCGCGCAGGTCCACGCGGCCGAGCAGCTCGCCGAGCAGCGTCGAGTCGAGGGCGAGGGCGGCGGCGCGGCGCTCGGCCAGCGGGGCGTCGCCCTCGTAGAGGAACGCGCCGACGTACCCGAAGAGCAGCGAGCGGGCGAACGGCGACGGACGCGGGGTCTCGGCCTCCACCAGGCGCACCTTGCGGCCCGCGATCTCGCGCATCAGCCCGACGAGGCCGGGGACGTCGAAGACGTCCTGGAGGCATTCGCGGGCCGCCTCGAGCGTCACCGGGAAGTCGGCGAACTCGCGCGCCACGTCGAGGAGCTGGGCCGAGCGCTGCCGCTGCTGCCAGAGCGGCTGACGGCGGCGGGGATCGCGGCGCGGCAGCAGCAGGGACCGGGCGGCGCACTCGCGGAACCGGGAGGCGAACAGCGCCGACGTGCCGACGGACTCCTCGACGAGCTGGGCGATCTCCTCGGGGTCGAAGGCCACCAGGTCGGCGCCGGGCGGCTCCTCCGCGGTGTCGGGCAGGCGCACCACGATGCCGTCGTCGGACGGCATGACCTGACCGTCCACGCCGTACCGCTCGCCGAGGCGGCGGCCGATGGCCAGGGCCCACGGCGCGTTGACCCGCGCGCCCAGGACGCAGTGCACCGTCATCCGCCAGTCGCCCAGCTCGTCACGGAAGCGCTCGACCACGATCGTGCGGTCGTCAGGCAGGTTGCGGGTGGATTCGCGTTGCTCGCGGAGGTATGCCACCAGGTTGTTGGCGGCCCACTCGTCCAGGCCGGAGTCGCGCAGCGAGGCGGTGGCGGTGTCGTCGCCGGCGCGGGTGAGGCCGCGCAGCCGCGCCCCGATGGCCCGGCCCAGCTCCACCGGGCGACCCAGGGCGTCGCCCTTCCAGAACGGCATGCGCGCGGGCGCCCCCGGCGCGGGGGAGACGAGCACGCGGTCGGGCGTGATGTCCTCGATGCGCCAGGAGGTGGAGCCGAGCAGGAACACGTCGCCGACGCGGGACTCGTAGACCATCTCCTCGTCGAGCTCGCCGACGCGGGACGCGCGCTCGGAACCGGCGAGGAAGACGCCGAACATGCCGCGGTCGGGGATCGTGCCCCCGCTGGTGACGGCCAGCCGCTGGGCGCCCGGGCGGCCGGTGAGCCGGTCGGTCGTACGGTCCCAGACCAGCCGGGGACGCAGCTCGGCGAACGCGGTGGAGGGGTAGCGCCCGGAAAGCATGTCCAGCACCGCGTGCAGGGCCGAGTCGGGCAGCTCGGCATACGGTGCGGCGCGGCGGACCAGGGCGGCGAGCTCGTCGACGTGCCATTCGTCCAGCGCGACCATGGCGACGATCTGCTGGGCGAGGACGTCGAGCGGGTTGCGCGGATAGCGCAGCTCCTCGATGGCTCCCTCGCCCATGCGCTCGGCGACGACGGCGCACGAGACGAGGTCGCCGCGGTGCTTCGGGAAGACCACGCCCCGGGAGATCGCGCCGACCTGGTGCCCGGCCCGGCCGATGCGCTGGAGGCCGGCGGAGACCGACGGCGGCGCCTCGATCTGGACCACCAGGTCGACCGCACCCATGTCGATGCCCAGCTCGAGGCTGGAGGTGGCCACCACGGCGGGCAGCTGCCCGGACTTCAGCGCCTCCTCGATCTGCTTGCGCTCCTCGCGCGACACGCTCCCGTGGTGCGCCCGCGCGACGACCGGCGGCGCCCCGCCCGCCTCCCCGGACTGGGCCATCACCTGCGCCGGAGGCCGCGGTGCAGGGGTGAGCTCCCCGCCGGCCCGCTCGAGGGCGAGCTCGTTGATCCGGGCGCAGAGCCGCTCGGCGCCCCGCCGCGAGTTGGTGAAGACGATCGTCGAGCGGTGCTCCTGGATCAGGTCGAGCACGCGCTCCTCGACCGCCGGCCAGATCGACGGCGAGTGGCGGCCGGCGCCGGGGTCGTCGGCATCCGGGTCGGGCACCTCGTCGAGGCGGGTCATGTCCTCGACCGGGACCTGGACCTCCACCTCGATGGTCTTGGCACTCTTCGGCTGGACGATCTCGACGTCCTGGGCACCGCCGAGGAAGCGGGCGGTGTCCTCGATGGGCCGCACGGTCGCGGACAGGCCGACGCGCTGGGCGGGCCGGCCGAGCAGGCCGTCGAGGCGCTCGAGGGAGAGCGCGAGGTGGGCGCCGCGCTTGGTGGCGGCAACGGCGTGGACCTCGTCGATGATGACGGTCTCCACGCCGCGCAGGGACTCGCGGGCGGCCGAGGTCAGGATGAGGAACAACGACTCCGGTGTGGTGATCAGGATGTCCGGCGGCGTACGCGCGAAGCTGCGCCGTTCGTCGGCCGGGGTGTCGCCGGTGCGCATGCCGACGGTGATGTCCGGGGGCGGCACGCCGAGCCGTCCCGACGCCTGCCGGATCCCGGTGAGCGGTGCCCGCAGGTTGCGCTCGACGTCGACGGCGAGCGCTTTGAGGGGGCTGACGTAGAGCACCCGGCAGCGATGCTTCGGGTCCTCGGGAACCGGCTCGTGGGCCAGCCGGTCGAGCGACCACAGGAATGCCGCGAGGGTCTTGCCGGAGCCGGTGGGGGCCACCACCAGCGCGTTGCGCCCGGCCCCGATGGCCTGCCACGCTCCGGCCTGCGCGGCCGTGGGCGCGGCAAAGGCGGCCTTGAACCACTCGCGGGTGGCCAGGCCGAATCGCTCCAGCACGTCTGACACGCCTCCCATCGTGCCCCGGGGGTACGACAGAAATGCGTGGGCCGAGGAAATCAGACGCCGGAGCACAGTTCGGGCACCGGACAGGCGGCGATACCGGACCGGACGGACCATGGTGTTCGTCCCGTGAGGGAGAGCACATTGATGCCTGACGCTGAGACCGAACGGGAGGCTCCGTGGTGAAGCGCATCGCTGCCGTGGTGGTCATGCTCGCCGCAATCGCCCTGCCCGCGTCGCCGGCGGCGGCAGCCGGAGCGGGCTATGTGCGGCTGGCGCACCTGTCGCCGGACACGCCGGCGGTCGACGTCTACCTCAAGGGCGCGAAAGGCAAGGCTCAGCGGTTCGACGGTGTCGCGTACGGGGCCATGTCCGATTACCTGCGCCTGCCGACGGGCACCTACTCCGTGGCGATGCGCAAGGCGGGTGCCGCCGCGAGCACGCCGCCGGTGCTCACCACCCAGGTCACGGTCGACGACGGCGCGGCGTACACGGTCGCCGGCGTGGGCCGCTACGCCGACCTGGGCCTGCGGGTGCTGAAGGACGATCTGCGGCTGCCCGGCCGGGACGAGTCCAAGATCAGAATCATTCAGGCTTCGGTACGCGCACCCGTACTCGACGTGGGCGGCGCCAACGGCCGGACCATCGCCGACGGGGTCGCGTTCGCCACCACGACCGCCTACCGGGAGGTGAACCCGGGCAAGTGGACGGTGCAGGTGCAGCCGTCCGGCGGCGGCAAGGCCAGCGATCTGCCGTGCACGCTGGGCGCGGGCAACGTCTACTCGCTGCTGGTGCTCGACGACAAGAACGGCGGCCTCAAGCCGGAGCTGCACATCGACGCGGCCCGGCGGGGCGGTGTGCCGCAGGGCGGCGTCGCCACCGGTGCCGGCGGCAGCCGCCCGGATGATCCACTGCCGATGGCGCTGCTGCTGGCGGGTCTTGCGGCCGCGCTCGCCGGGTGCGTCGTGGTCGCGCTCCGGCGCTCTTGATGACCGTACGGACCACCGCGCGGCGGGCGCTCCTGCCCGTGGCGGTCGGCCTGCTCACCGGGGTGGTCGTCGCGGTCGGCTATCTGGTGACCCATGAGCCCCGCGCTACTCCTGATGGCGTCGCGCCGGCTGTGTCCGTACCGTCTAATTTGCCTGGACCATCCGATTGGCCGCGCCCGGACGGGGTGCCGGACCCGTTCCGGACCGCGAAGCCGGAGCTGAGCGGCCGGCCGACCCGCCTGCGGGTTGCGGCGCTGGGCATCGACACGGAGCTGGAGACGCTGCATCTCGGGGCCGGCGGGGAACTGGTGCCGCCCAAGGGCGACGAGCGGGCCGGGTGGTTCGCCGACGGCACCGCGCCCGGCGACATCGGTCCGGCGGTGCTCGCGGGCCATGTGGACTCCCGGAGCGGCCCGGCGGTCTTCTACCGGCTGCGGGAGATCACCGTCGGCGACCGCATCGAGGTGGTCCGCGGCGGCAGGACGGTCCGGTTCACCGTCACCGCGACGGCCTGGTATCCGAAGAAGGCGTTCCCGACCGACCGTGTCTACGGCCCGACGCCGGACCGTCAGCTGCGGCTGATCACGTGCGGCGGCGTGTTCGATCGGAGTCTCCGGTCATACCGGGACAACCTGGTGGTGTACGCGGTGGCCGGGTGATCGTGGTATCCGAGGACGGGGCAGCACGACTATCCTTCACAACGAAGCGACGGGTGGGAGCCGATGGCGGTCAGGCGGATGCTCATCGCCGGTCGGTATCGTCTCCACGAGCCGGTCGGTGCCGGAGGCATGGGCCGGGTGTGGCTGGCCCGCGACGAGATGCTCGACCGGGACGTGGCGGTCAAGGAGTTCGTGCCGCCGGACTGGATGACGGACAACGAGAAGGCCCGGCTGCGCACCCGGACGCTGCGCGAGGCTCGCAGCGCGGCGCGGCTCAACCATCCGCACGTGGTCAAGATCTACGACGTCGTGCACGCCGAGGATCTGCCGTGGATCGTGATGGAGTACGTGCCGTCGCGCTCGCTGCACCAGGTCATCGGCGAGGACGGCCCCTATCCGCCGCTGGAGGCCGCCCGCATCGGCCTGGACGTGCTGGAGGCCATCACCGCCGCCCACCGCGCCGGCGTGCTGCACCGTGACGTCAAGCCGCACAACGTCCTGATCGGCACCGACGGCCGGGTGGTCCTCACCGACTTCGGGCTCGCCACGTTCGTCGACGACGGCTCGGTGACCGGCCCCGGCCTGGTGGTCGGCTCCCCGCAATACGTCTCGCCCGAGCGGGCCCGCGACGGCGCGTCCACGGTGGAATCGGACTTGTGGTCGTTCGGCGCGACCCTGTACGCCGCGGTCGAGGGCCGTTCGCCGTTCGCGCGGGAGAGCGCGATGGCGACCCTGATGGCGCTCGCGACCGATGAGCCCGATCCGCCCGCCCGGGCCGGTCCGCTGGCCCCGGTGCTGACCGGCCTGCTGCGGCGGGAGCCGGTCGAACGCCTGACCGGCAAGGAGGTGCGGGAGCGGCTGCGCGCCATTCTCGCCGCCGAGGCCGTGCCGGCGCCCGGAGCGTCTCCGCGCACCGGGCCGCGGCACGCCGCCGATCCGGCGCGGGGCTCGACCCTGGCCGCCGCGACGCGGGTCCGGACGCGACTCGACGCACCGCCGATCCCGCACCAGCGCGATCATTCCTCGTACGTTCCGCTGCGCCCGAGGTCCCGGCTGCTCGTCGCGGGAGTGGCGACGGCTGCCGTCCTGGGCGCCGGCGCGATCGCCGTGGGCCTGACGATCCGTGACGACTCCGCGCCCACGCCACCCAGCGCCATCGGCTCCCCGCCGGTGGCGTCCTCGTCCGGCGTCGGCGGCGGCGCCGGCGGCTTCAGCCCGGTCGGCTGCCTGAGCCCGGCCGGACCGGGGCTGCCCCGGACCCCGCAGTCCGGCGCGGAGAAGCTGCGCGACGGCTGGGCGCTCTACCAGGGCTGGTCCTACTTCACCCAGGGCGACTTCCACATCGCGGTGCCCGACGGCTGGACGGTCGAGCGCATCGGCACCACGCTCTGCTTCCGCGATCCCAGCAACCTGCGGGTGCTCAGCGTCGACCCCGAGCGCAAGGCAAAGGGTGATCCGGTCAAGGCCTGCCGGGACGAGGCGGCCCGGCTGCGGGTCGCGGGCGACCTGCCCGGCTACCAGCAGTACGCGCTCAGGAAGGTGCCGTCGCTCACCCGCGCCGCCGACTGGGAGTACGCGTACGACGGCCCGAACGGCGTCCGCATGCACGCGATGACCCGCTGGATCGCCTCCGACGGCAACGGCTACGCGTTCGGACTGATGACCCGCGACCTCGACTGGCCGGCCAACTTCGCCACCTGGGGAATGATCGTCAGCACCTTCTACACGGACCCCTGACGGTATGGCTCAGTCGGTATGAATCCATAGAGGGCCGTCTCTGAAATGCTCGGCTTGGCCGCGCGCCACACCCACGGCGCCGGCGACCCGAGCCCGCGGAGGACCCCCGTGAGAGCACTATCCCTGATCGGCGCGACGGCCCTGCTGGCCACCGTCGCGGCGGCGGCACCGGCGCACGCCGCTGCCGTGGCGCCCCCGGACATCCCGCTCGCCAACGTCAAGAACCACCTCTCGCAACTGCAGTCCATCGCCACGGCCAACGGCGGCAACCGCGCCCACGGCCGCCCCGGCTTCCTCGCCTCGGTCACCTACGTGAAGGGCCTGCTCGACGCCGCCGGCTTCCAGACCCAGCAGCAGTCCTTCACGTACGGCGGAGCCACCGGCTACAACCTCATCGCCGACTGGCCGGGCGGCGACACGGCCGACACGCTGATGGTCGGCGCTCACCTCGACAGCGTCACGGCCGGCCCGGGCATCAACGACAACGGCTCCGGCTCGGCGGCGAACCTCGAGGTCGCGCTCGCCGTGGCGCGGACCGGGTTCCATCCCGACCGGCACCTGCGCTTCGGCTGGTGGGGCGCCGAGGAGCTGGGGCTGCGCGGCTCCACGGCGTACGTCAACTCGCTCAGCTCGGCGCAGAAGGCCGCCATCACCGGCTACCTCAACTTCGACATGGTCGCCTCGCCGAACCCCGGCTACTTCCTCTACGACGGCGACAACTCCGACGGCACCGGCTCCGGCCCCGGCCCCGCGGGCTCCGCCGAGATCGAGGACACGTTGGAGGCGTACTTCACGTCGATCGGCGTACCGACCCGCGGCACCGACTTCGACGGCCGCAGCGACTACGGCCCGTTCATCGCGGCGGGCATCCCGGCGGGCGGCATCTTCACCGGCGCCGAGGGCCGCAAGACCGCGGCGCAGGTCCAGCTCTGGGGCGGTACGCAGGCCGCGTTCGACGCCTGCTACCACCGTTCCTGCGACACGACGGCGAACATCAACGACACCGCGCTGGACCGCGACTCGGACGCCATCGCGTACGCGGTCTGGACCCTGGCCGCGGGCACCACCACCCCGCCCGGCCCCGCGGTCTTCTCCGACGACTTCGAGGCGGCCAAGGGCTGGACCACCAACGCCGCGGGCACCGACACGGCCACCACCGGAGCCTGGGAGCGCGGTGACCCCGCGGCGACCTCGTCCGGCGTCGCCACCCAGCTCGGCACCACCGTCAACGGCAGCAACGACCTGGTGACCGGGGCTTCGGCGGGTTCCAGCGCCGGCGCGAACGACGTCGACGGCGGCACCACGACGGTCCGCTCACCCGCGATCACCCTGCCCGCGGGCGCGTCCACGCTGTCCTTCTCGTGGTACCTGGCGCACCTGAGTAACGCCACCAGCGGCGACTACTTCCGCGTCCAGGTGATCTCGGGAACCACGGCGACCACGGTGTTCAGTCAGGCCGGGGCGGCGACCGACCGGGCCGCCGCATGGCAGAAGGCGACCGTGAGCCTCGCCGCGTACGCCGGCCAGACCATCCGCCTGCAGGTCGAGGCGGCCGACACCGGCACCGCCAGCCTGGTCGAGGCGGCGGTGGACGACATCGTGATCACCCAGGCCTGACCTTTCACCGGGCTGTTACCCTTTTTCCGATGAGTGGCAGTATGAGGCCGGGCCCTGCCCGGCCTTCCCGGTCCCTGGCCCCGCCATGCTGATCCTGGTGGGCCTCCTGCTCGTCATCGTGGTGACCGCCGTCACGGGCTACTTCGTCGCCCAGGAGTTCGGTTACGTCGCGGTCGACCGCAACCGCCTCCGCCAGCAGGCGGAGCAGGGCGACAAAGCCGCCGCCCGCGCCCTGACCGTCACCGAACGTCTCTCGTTCGTGCTGTCCGGCGCGCAGCTCGGCATCACCGTCACCGCCCTGATCGTCGGCTACGTGGCCGAGCCGTTCCTGGGCGAGGGCCTGGCCGGCCTGCTCGGCGTGGCCGGCATCCCACCGGCCGTCGGCATGCCGGTCTCCATCGTGCTGGCCCTGATCGTCGCCACCGTCGTGCAGATGGTCCTCGGCGAGCTCGCCCCCAAGAACCTGGCGATCGCCCGCGCGGAGACCGTCGCCAAGGCCCTCGGCCGTTCGACGCTGCTCTACCTCACCGTCTTCGGCCCGGTCATCAAGCTCTTCGACGCCGCGGCGGCCAAGCTGCTGCGCCGCGTCGGCATCGAGCCGATCGAGGAGCTGCCGGAGGGCGCGACCGAGGAAGACCTCGAGCAGATCATCGCCGAGTCGCGCGCCGAGGGACACCTCGGCCCGGAGCTCTCCGAGCTGCTCGACCGCGGCCTCGACTTCCGCCGGCGCACGGCCTCCGAGGTGATGGTGCCGCGCGTGGACGTCCACACCGTCCAGGCCTCGGCCCCGGCATCGCAGATCGTCGACCTGCTCCGCACGGGCCGGTCCCGCTTCCCGGTCCGCTCCGGTACGGGCGTGGACGAGATCGTCGGCGTCGTCGGCATAGCGGACCTGCTCGCCGTACCCCCGGCCGACCGTGCCACCACCGCGATCTCGGAGATCTCGGTCCCGCCGCTGCTCGTCCCCGCGTCGCTGCGCCTGCCCACGGTCCTCGACCGCCTCCGCGCCGGCCACCGCCAGCTGGCCTGCGTCGTCGACGAGTACGGCGGCTTCGCCGGCATCATCACCCTCGAGGACATCGCGGAGGAACTGGTCGGCCCGATCCGCGACGAGGACGACCTGCCCGAGCCGGCCCCGGCCCGCCAGGACGACGGCTCGTGGATCGTCCCGGCCCGCTGGCGCATCGACGAGGTCACCGACGCGACCGGCGTCGACCTGCCCGAGGGCACCGACTACGACACCATCTCCGGCCTCGTGATGTCCCACCTGGGCCGGGTGCCCGAAGTGGGCGACTCGGTGTCCCTGGACTCCGGAGCGGACCTCGCCGTGCTGTCGGTCGACCGGCACGTCCCCGAGTCGGTACGGATCGTGGCCCCGTGAGCACCACCTGGGCCGCCATCTGTTCACTGCTGCTGCTGGCCGGCAACGGCTTCTTCGTGGCGGCGGAGTTCGCCCTGGTGGCGAGCAAGCGCTACCGCCTGGAACACGCCGCGGCGGACGGCAGCCGAGCCGCCCGCGCCGCCCTCGACGGCAGCCGGGAACTCTCCCTGATGCTGGCCGGCGCCCAGCTCGGCATCACCCTGTGCTCGCTCGGCCTCGGCGCGCTCGCCGAACCGGCCATCGAACACCTGCTCCACCCGCTGCTGCACGCCGCCGGCCTTCCCGACGTCCCCAGCGCGGCGATCGCCCTCCTGGTGGCGCTGATGGTGGTCACGTTCCTGCACCTGGTCCTGGGCGAGATGATGCCCAAGTCCTGGTCGATCACCGACCCGGAACGCTCGGCCACCCTGCTGGCCCTCCCGTTCCGCGGCTTCGTCCGGCTCGCCCGCCCGGCGCTGGTAGCCCTCAACTGGCTGGCGAACGCGGCCCTCAAACCCTTCGGTGTGCACCCGCAGAACCAGCTGGCGCAGGCCCACGGGCCGGAGGAGATGAACATCCTCCTGGAGCGCTCGCGGGCGGAAGGGCTGATCGGGGCGGAGCAGACCGAGCTGCTGACCAGCATGCTCAAGCTGCAGGAGATGAAGGTCGCGGATCTGCTGATCCCGGACGACCAGCTGGTCACGGTACGGCCGGGCTCGTCAGCGGGAGACGTGGAGCAGGCATCGCTGCGCAGCGGTCGATCCCGCCTCGCCGTGATCTCCCCCGCGGACGTGGTCGTCGGCGTGGTGCACGTCCGCGACGCCGTACGAGCCACCACGGCCGGCAGGCCCGCAACCGCTCGGGACCTGATGGACCCGCCGTTCGTCCTGGACGCGGGCACGACGGTCACGGACGCGGTGACCGCGATGCGCGGCGCCCGGGCACAGCTCGCGATCGTCACCCGACGTGGGGAAAGAGCCGGTTTCGTCGCCCTGGAAGACCTGTTGGAGCAGGTCATCGGCGAGTTCGACGACGAGACTGATCCCGTACCGGTGGGCAGGCGCATGCGCTGAGAGGAAAACGCCGATGGTCTTCGAGAAGGTGTTACGCGCATTCGGCGTAGGCGGCCCGACCGTCGACACCGTCCTGGCCACCCCCGACGCCTACCCCGGCGGCGAACTCCTCGGCGCGGTCCGGATCACCGGCGGCGACTACGACGTCGCGATCGAAACGCTGGCCGTAGGCCTGGTGACCCGGGTGGAGGCCGAGGACGGCGACGCCCTCGTCGAATTCCACCGCGCGTGGGTAGCCGCCGGCTTCACCCTGGCGGCGGGGGAGCATCAGGACATCCCGTTCAGCATCACGCTGCCGTGGGAGACGCCGCTGACCCACGCGTACGGGAAAAAGCTCAGCGGAATGTCCCTCGGCCTGCGCACCGAGCTGACGGTGGAGAAAGCGGTCGACAAGGGGGACGTGGACCTCGTGGCCGTGCATCCACTGCCCGCCCAGGAGGCGGTGCTCGCCGCGGTGGACCGCCTCGGCTTCGGCTTCCGGCACGCCGACGTGGAACGAGGAGCGATCTACGGGGTACGCCAGGAGCTGCCGTTCTACCAGGAGATCGAATTCACGCCGCCGGAGGTGCTCGCGGCGGAGATGGACGAGATGGAACTGACCTTCGTGGCGGACCCGGAAGGGGTTGAGGTGATCCTCGAACTGGAGAAGCACGGGGGTCTGTGGCGCCAGGCCGAGGACAGGTATGCCCGGCTCCGGATATCGCACCTGGAGCCGGCGTCGAGGGACTGGGCGGTGGAGGTGGAGCGGGCGATCCGGGAGGCGTTGCCGGCGGGGGCTCCGGGGCTGCCGCGGGACGGCGGGATGCACGCGCTCTGAGGGCGGTCCCCTGGGGCTGGTCGATCTCGGCCTTGCCCCCGCCTCTGCCCCGGCGCTTCCCGTCCCCGGCCCTTTCAGTCTCCCCGCCCTTCCGTCTTCCTGACCTTTCCGTCTCCCTGGCCCTCGCCGTTCGACGCCTGCATCCCCTTCGGCTGCGGACGGCTCCTCGTCCGCGTGCCCCGGCGGCCCCCACGGCGAGGGCGGTGAGCTGATCAGCCGGCGGTGGCGGTGGCGAGCTTGATGCCGAATCCGACGAAAACCATGCCGATCCCGGTGGAAGCCGCAGCGGACAACCGGCGCCGTCGCCGGAACTGCCCTGCCAGGAACTGTCCCCCGAAGATGAGTCCGCTCAGGTAGAGGACGCTGAAGAACTGCAGGATCGCGCCGAGCACCAGGAACGACAGGGCCGGGTGCGCGTAGCCCGGATCGACGAACTGGATGAAGAACGAGACGACGAAGAGAATCGCCTTGGGATTGAGCACACTGACGAGCAGGGCCCGTCGGAAGGGTCGCTGCACGCCCTTGGTCTCAGGACCCGCTGCGCCCTTGGTCTCATGACCGGTTACGCGCTTGGTCTCATAACGGGCTGCGCGCTGGGTCTCATGACCAGCTGCGCGCTTGGTCCCAGGACCCGCTGAGCCCGCCGCTGCCGCGAACCTGCCGTCCGCCGGACCCCTGGCCCGCCATTTCCGCCAGGCGCTCAGCAAGATCCCCACGCCCAGCCAGGCGAGGTAGGCACCGCCGGCGTACTTCACCACCATGAAGATCGGCGGGTACGCCTGGAGCAGGGACGCCACCCCAGCGGCGGCGAGCACCATCAGAACGGTGTCGCCCAGAAACACCCCGAAGGCGGCGCGGTACCCGGCCCGTACGCCCCGCTGCGCGGCAACGGAGATCACGAAGATCGAGTTGGGGCCGGGCAGGAGAACGATAGCCACGGTGCCCAGCACGTACGTCCAGAACTCGGTGATACCCAGCACGTTCCTATACTCGGCATCGCGGTGGCGTCACGGCACTGGTCCGGACGGCCAGGACGCTGTGGCTTTGCCCACGACGTGAGCATCGCTTCGGAGCTTGGCCGCTGGTGCGCCTGGCGGGACACGTCTTCTCCGATGGCCAGCCGACCTCCGAAGCGATACCGCAGCCCGCCCGGAAGCCGCGGCCGGGCGCCCGCCCGGAAGCCGTCGCTTGGCGCCCGTGCGGAAGCCGCCGCCGGGCGCCCGTGCGGAAGCCGCCGCTTGGCGCCCGCCCGGAAGCCGCCGCCTGGCCGTCCTTGGAGTGCCGCCGCGCCGCCGGCGGGCCCCGCCGCCCGCGCGCCCGGCCTCCCCGCGGAGACGCTCCCCGCGGTAGTCGATCAACAGGCCAGAGGCGCACCGCTCAGGCGGCCTCCGACCGTGTCCGCAACCGATCCTGGGCCGCGGGCCACCCGTCCATCGTCATGTCGATCAGCAGACCAAAGACGCACCGCTCAGGCGGCCTCCAACCGGGTCCGTAGCCGATCCCGGGCCGCGGGCCACTCGTCCACCGTCATCGCGAAGAACACGGAATCCCGCCACGTCCCATCCGGCCGCAACCGATGCCGCCTGATCACACCGTCCCGGCTGGCGCCCAGCCGCGCGATGGCTCGCTGTGACCGCTCGTTGCGGATGTCCGTGTACCAGAACACGCGTTCCGCGCCGAGCACCTCGAAAGCTCGCTCCAACAGCAGCAGCTTGGCCTCCGTGTTGACCCCGCTGCGCCACCAGCGGCGTCCCAGGATCGTGTGGCCGATGCCGAGCGAGCCTCGTTCCTCGTCCACGTCGTGGTAGCTGGTCATCCCCATGACCTCGCCCGTGTTCGGGTCGCACTGCGCCCACGAGACACGGTCGCCCGCCCACTGCTGGCGGGCTGCTATCGCGACGTGCTCCGCCATCTCCTCGCGGGTCTTCGGGCGCGGCGTGGGAAGGAACTGCCACACCTCGTCGTCCGCCAGCGCGGCCAGCAGGCCGTCGACGTGCGCCGGCGCGAGTGGCTCCAGCGACACGTGCCGTCCTCGCATGGGCGCGGCCGTGGTCCACGGTGAGGCCTTCTTGGGCAGGTAGGCCGGCGGGGGCGGTGCCACTCCGGCATCCGGCTGTGGCGGGCCGGCCACGCGTTGCAGGGGTACCACTCCGGCCCAGTGCGGGAGAGGGAGGTCGTCGGCATCGTCGGCCACTCCGCCTGCGCGTGCCCGTACCGAAACCTCCGTCAACGGCAGCGCCAGAACCGCCGTGGTCGTCAACTCCCGGTTTGTGGGTGGGCGGCTGTCGGCCGCCCGGCCGGCTCCCAGCTTCTCGACCAGAGCTGTCATCGCGGCGCGCTTCTCGGCAGCATCCGTGACCGGTCGCGCCGTGCCGTGCGCGATCAGAGACCGATAGTTGGCGCTGTGATGGAACTGCGAACGCGCGTAGACGAGCCCGTCCAGCAGGGTCACCGAGACGCAGACGCGCACGCCGTCGGGCCGTGCCGTCAGGCCGAGCCGGCCCCCCGTCGAGGCATGGAGATAGAGCGTGTCACCGACGCGAACGTGCAGCGTGGGCAGAGCACGAGGCTCGTCGTCGACCACGAAGGCCACCGTGCAGTCATACGCCTCGTCCAAGATCGCGTGCGCAGTGTCGCGCTCGTAGTGCATGCGATCGCGGTACCGGGTCGCCGTCGTGCGTGCGGTCGGCTGGTAGAGGTCGGTCACAAGATCCTCCTTGCCAAAGCCTTTGTACTAGTACAGAATCATCGCTGTGGCAGAACAATATCAGGTCAGCGGCTCGACCGCCGCATCGATTTCCGAGAGCATCGAGGCGGGTGTCCGGCGCGGTGACTGGGTCTGGGGTGCCGCACTGCCGCCGATCCGGATGCTCGCCGACCAGCTGCACGTCAGCCCCGCCACGGTCTCGAAGGCGTATCAGGACCTGCGCCAACGCGGCATCGTGGAGACCTCGGGGAGGCGCGGCACGCGGATCAGACCTCGCCCTCCGGTCGCCGGCCCGCGGGCCGAGCTGCGCCTGCCCGTGCCCGCCGGCGCGGTGGACCTGTCGTCCGGAGACCCCGATGTCCGCTTGCTGCCCGCCCTGGGTCCGCACCTCCGCGCGCTGTCCGATGTGGTCGACCCTCCTTATGGGTACGCAGCAGGCGCCATGCCCGAGCTCATCGACGCGGCGCGCCCGCGCCTCGAGGCCGATGGCGTCCCGGTCGCCGACGCGGCCATCACTGTCACGAACGGCACGCTCGACGCCATCGAACGCCTGCTCACGACCCATCTCCGGCCCGGAGACCCCGTGGCCGTCGAGGATCCGGGCTGGGCCAATCTCCTTGATCTGCTCGCGGCGCTCGGTCTGACGGCCGTGCCGGTCTCGGTGGACGACGAGGGTCCGCTTCCGGACAGTCTTATGGCGGCCCTCACGGCCGGGGTGCGCGCAGCCGTCATCACGACACGCGCCCAGAATCCGACCGGAGCCGCGGTCACAGGCGAGCGCGCCGCCGCGCTTCGTGAGGTCCTGTCCTCTCGCGCTGACGTCCTGCTCATCGAGGACGATCACGCTGCGGAGCTCTCCGGCGTACCGGTGCATTGCCTGATCGGTGCCACCAGATCTTGGGCTTTCATCCGATCGGCGTCCAAACCTTTCGGCCCCGACCTGCGCATCGCCGTCGTGGCTGGGGACGAGGCGACCATCGCCCGCGTGGCGGGCCGCATGCGCGTCGGCGCCGGTTGGGTGTCCACAGTGCTGCAGCGCCTGCTGCTCCGGCTCTGGCAGGACGGGGACGTGACGGCGCAGATCGCCGAGGCCGGCAGAAGCTACGACCGTCGGCGCCACGCGCTGCGTGAAGCCCTGACGTCCCGGGGGGTCAAGGCCTACGGTCAGACAGGCATCAATCTATGGGTACGCACACCCGACGAAACCCGCCTCGTGACGGCCCTACGAGATGCGGGGTACGCGGTGGCGCCCGGGTCCCTGTTCCGTATCGACGCGCCGCCGGGCGTACGGATCACCGTCAGCCCGCTCGACGACGCCGCGATCGAGCCTCTCGCCGAAAGTGTGGCCGCGGCCGCCTACCCGCCCGGCGTGAGCATCCCGGGCCGATGAGGTCGTCGGCTCGTGCGCCCACCGCGTGCCGGAAGGCGGTCCTGGTCAACCCCCTTCAGGTGATACCGCCGGGCGTGGAGCGCGCGGGAAGGGGTAGAACGGTGACATGCCGAGGACCGAGGCTCCCATCGGGGCGCAGCATTTCGTTCCGCCGAACGCGCACGAGCTCGAGGAGCTCAAATCCGCCGCAGCCCACTGCGAGGGCTGCGAGCTCTACCAGAACGCCACGCAGACGGTGTTCGGCCGCGGTGCCGCCCACGCGCGTGTCGTCTTCGTCGGTGAGCAGCCGGGCGACGTCGAGGACCAGCAGGGTCTGCCCTTCGTCGGCCCCGCCGGGCGGCTCCTGCGCGAAGCTGTGGACGATGCCGGTATCGACCCCGGGAACGTCTACATCACCAACGCGGTCAAGCACTTCCGCTTCGAGCTGCGCGGCAAGCGCCGCATCCACCAGAGCCCGGGCCCGGCCCACATCACGGCCTGCCGCCCCTGGCTCGTGGCCGAGTTCGCGCTGCTCAAGCCCGAGCTGGTGGTGGTGCTCGGCGCCACCGCAGCCAAGGCGCTGCTCGGCCCGTCGTTCCGGGTCACGCGGTCGCGCGGTCAGCTCATGCCTTGGCCGGCGTCCGCCCAGCATCCTGAGGACTTCCCGGTGGCGGAGATCCAGGCGCTCGCCACCATCCACCCGTCCGCTGTGCTGCGGGCAGACGACCGTGACGTCGCGTATCAGGGCCTGGTCGACGATCTCAAGGTCGCCGCCACGGCACTGGCTTGATCGGTGCGCCCTGACGGCTCGTGCTGGGAGCGTCGCGTCGCTGCACGCCCGCTGTCGGAGCGCGCATCGGCACCCGTGATTCGGGTCTCACCGACCTGCTCGGGGCGCTACGGGTGCGCTCGGTCGCCGAGGCTCCGCGAGTAGGCTTCCCGAGTGCGATTGACGGACTTCTGGCAGCGCCTCGAGCAGGCCTTCGGGGCCACGTACGCGCGCAGCATCGCCGCCGATCACACCTTCTCGGACCTCGGTGGACGGACGATCGACGAGGCCATCGCTCAGGGTGTTGATACGGCCACGATCTGGCGAGCCGTGGTGGCGGCGTACCCCGATCGGGTGCCCCTCCAGCTCTACTGACTGATTTTTCGTACGTTTGTTCTGGCGTGTCGCTCGATCGTCGTACACCTGTTCGGCTATTGTCGCCAACGGCGTACTCATCCACAGCTGACGACCGGGCGGCGGTTTTCTGTCAGACCCAGCGTCTAGCGTGACCGGCGTGGTGAACAGAAGCTCATCGGCGAAGACGCCTGCGAAGTCGAATACAGGGGTGGCGGACATGGTGGCAGGACCTGACCGGGACAAGGCTCTCGATCTGGCGTTGGCACAGATCGACAAGCAGTTCGGCAAGGGCTCGGTGATGCGGCTGGGTGAGCGGCCGGTCGTGCAGACCGCCGTCATCCCGACCGGCTCGATCGCCCTCGACGTGGCGCTCGGCGTCGGCGGTCTGCCGCGCGGCCGGGTCATCGAGGTCTACGGACCCGAGTCCAGCGGTAAGACGACGGTCGCCCTGCACGCGGTGGCCAACGCCCAGCGGGCCGGCGGCATCGCGGCCTTCATCGATGCCGAGCACGCGCTCGACCCGGAGTATGCCCGGGCGCTCGGCGTCGACACGGACGCCCTGCTCGTGTCGCAGCCCGACACCGGTGAGCAGGCGCTCGAGATCGCGGACATGCTGATCCGCTCCGGCGCGCTCGACATCATCGTCATCGACTCGGTGGCCGCCCTCGTGCCGCGTGCCGAGATCGAGGGCGAGATGGGAGACAGCCACGTCGGTCTGCAGGCCCGCCTGATGAGCCAGGCGCTGCGGAAGATCACCGGTGTCCTGAACAACTCCGGCACGACCGCCATCTTCATCAACCAGCTCCGCGAGAAGATCGGCGTCATGTTCGGCTCGCCGGAGACGACGACCGGTGGCCGCGCCCTGAAGTTCTACTCGTCGGTGCGCCTCGACGTGCGCCGCATCGAGAGCCTCAAGGACGGCACCGACGTGGTCGGCAACCGCACCCGCGTCAAGGTCGTGAAGAACAAGGTCGCCGCGCCGTTCAAGCAGGCCGAGTTCGACATCATGTACGGCAAGGGCATCTCCCGCGAAGGCTCCCTGATCGACGTCGGCGTCGAGCAGAGCATCATCCGCAAGTCCGGCGCCTGGTACACGTACGACGGTGACCAGCTCGGCCAGGGCAAGGAGAAGGCGCGCGAGTTCCTGAAGGAGAACCCCGACGTCGCGGCCGAGATCGAGAAGAAGATCCTCGAGAAGCTCGGCGTGGGCCAGACCACCGGCGACGCCGCGGGTGGTCCGGAGCTCCCGCCGGTCGACTTCTGATCCAACGCCCGCCCGCCCGCGCCGGGCTCGATCTCGTCGGATCGGTCCGCCGGGCGGGGACGTCGGCGGCCTCCGCGGCGAACGCCTGCCGGCCCGGTCCGCCGGGCAGTCCTTGCGTTGGTCCCAGAGGGCTGGGCTGGTCTGGCTGGGCTCGTCTCGGTGCGCCGGTCACGCCGGGTGCCCCGCCGGGCTGGTCCCGACTGGCTGGATCTCGTGGGGCGGACCCGGGCTGGTCCTGACGGCCTGGGCGGTCCGGCTGGGCGGTCCGGCTGGGCGGTCCGGCTGGGCGGTCCGGCTGGGCGGTCCGGCTGGGTTCGTCTCGGTGCGCTGGCCACGCCGGGTGCCCCGCCGGGCTGGTCCCGACTGGCTGGATCTCGGGAGGCGGGCCCGGGCTGGTCCTGACGGCCTGGGCTGGTCTCGCTGGGCCGATCCACCCGGCCCGTCGGGCCGGTCTCGTCATCAATCGGCCCGGCCGGCGACCGGATGGCCGTCGATCTGACCCACCCGGGCCAGCTGGAAACGAGGGGACGTTGAGCTGTGGCAGGACGACGCGGTGCGCGGTCCGGACGGGGCTGGGATGCGCTCCCGCCCCGCGCCGCCCGGGGCAACTCTCCTGACCGCGACGCCTTCGCCGGCGGACGGCGGCGCGCCCGATCTGCCGAGGCCGCGGACCGCCCGGCCGAACCGCCGAAGTCCGAGGCGGAGCTGGCCAGAGAGATCTGTCTCCGGCAACTCGCCGTACGCCCCCGCACCCGCGCCGAGCTGGCCAAGGCACTGACCCGCAAGGAGATCTCCGAGGAGGTCATCGCCGAGGTTCTCGACCGCTACGACGAGGTCGGCATCATCGATGACGCCGCCTTCGCCCGGGCCTGGGTGTCCAGCCGTCACCACGGTCGCGGTCTGGCCCGCCGCGCCCTGGCCAACGAGCTCCGGCAGCGCGGGGTCGACGCCGAGGTGGCGACCGAGGCGCTCGAGAGCCTCGACGAGGACGAAGAGGCCGCGACCGCCCGGGCGATGGTGGACCGCAAGCTCCGTACGGCCACCGGTACGCCCGACCAGATCTTCCGTCGCCTGGTCGGCATGCTGGCCCGGAAGGGCTACCCGGCCGGCGTGGCCATTCGCGCCGTCAAGGACGCGCTGGCGGCCCGCGACGCGGAGGCGGCCGAGTTCGCCGACCAGATCGACGCCGACGCCATGGCCGACAACGAAAACGACAGCTCGTCGTGACCACTTGCCAAGATTGGATCTTCCGAATCAGGGCGTGATGGTGTGTCCGGTCAGTGCCACTTGTTGATCCCGGTGATCGTTCCGCGTCGCGGAACCGCTCGGTCAGCCCGTGCCCCCACCGGCGGCCTGGCAGCGCACGGCAAGCTTGTCGAAGCGAGTGGCCTCCCGCGGTTGCGTTGAGCTGGTTGCTCTCGCACTCCACCGCCTGGGGCTGCTTGTAGGTCCCGGAAGGCCGATGGCCGGCCGCCCTTCGACCCCAGCTTGCTCCGGTGCGCGGCATGGTCAGCCTTGATCGGAATGCTCGCCCGGATCCCAAGCCAGGTGCCCGTCGTGGTCATCCGCACCCGAGAGGCCTAGCCGCCGTCCCGGCAGGACATCGGTATCGTGGTTTGGGTGATCGAGCTGTTGTTCGAGCCGGGTGACCTGGCTCGGATTCGCTTCGCGCGCTCACCCGTGCAAGAGCTCATGAGCAGCATGCGGATCGCCGGTCACGCCGATCGGACCCGGATGCACCAGCCGTGGGTGCAATCGGTGCGCGGGGCCGTGTCCGCCCTGCGGCTCGACCTGCTGCGGCCGCTGCTCGCCGCCCGGCGATACGTGCCAGATTTCCTGACGCCGCCGCCGGATCGGATGGACACCAGGTTCGCCGACGAGCTGGCCCGGGTGCGCAGTACGCCGGAGGCGACCGTCCGTGCGCAGCTGGAGTTGCTCGCCGGGGACGGCGCGCTGCCGGAGGCGTTGCTGCCGCTGTACGAGGATCCGGAGCGGCACCTGGGCCGGCTGGCCGCCGAGATGCAGGCGTACTGGCGGGTGGCGATCGATCCGGTCTGGTCCCGGCTGGCCGGCCTGCTCGATGCCGAGATCGGCCACCGCGCCGACCAGCTGACCTCCGGCGGCATCGTGCGGCTGCTGGGCAACCTGCACCCGGAGCTGGAATACGCCGACGACGCGTTGCGGATCCTCTGGCCGGCCTGGCAGTCGCAGAGCAGGCTCGACGGCGCCGGGGTGCTGCTGGTGCCGTGCGTGTTCGCCTGGCCCTCACTGCTGGTCGACACCGATCCACAGTGCCCGACGCTCGTCTACAGCCCACGCGGTGTCGGCCAGGTCTGGGACGGCTCGGCCCGGTCGGCGACGCCGCCGGTCGCCGATCTGCTCGGCCGCAGCCGGGCGGCGCTGCTGGCGCGGCTCGATCTGCCCCTGTCCACCACCCAGGTCGCGCGGGACCTCGGGCTGAGCGTGGCGGCGGTCAGTGAGCACCTGTCGGTGCTGCGCCGGTCGGGGCTGGTCTGGTCGCGCCGGGCCGGCCGCCAGGTGCTCTACCAGCGCACGGCACTCGGTACCGACCTCCTGGGGGCCGGTGCGGGGGCGAGCATTCGGTGAGCGCCGAATCGTGGAGCCGCCGCGGCGCCTCAGCACACCATGTCCGGGACAGCGCAACGGACATGAGGGAGGCCACACATGCGCGTGGCAAAGGTATTTGTACTGACGGCGGCGGCGACGGCGATGGTGGCGGTTTCCGCGGTGCCGGCTGCCGCGTCCGGCTCCGGCACCGGCGGCGGGTGGGAGCCGACGAGCACACCACCGTTCGTCATCCCGGCCGGGGACGTGTGCTCCTTCGAGGTAAAGGGCGACATCGTCCGTGACCGCGAGCGGATGCGGACGCCGGCGACCTACCCGGACGGTTCGCCGAAGGTGCAGGACTTCGAGGGCGTGCTGGTGATCCGGTACACCAACACCGGCAACCAGAAGTCGGTCGTCCGCGACGCGACCGGTTCCATCCGGGTGTACTACCTGGAGGACGGCACCCGGATCTCGCAGCTACGCGGCCACAACGCCCTGCCGATCAAGGCGTCCAACGTGGGCTTCCCCGGCGGTGACTACATCACCCACGGCGACTTCGTCGTGATCCGGCACCCGGACGGCAGCCGCGAGGTACCGGTGCGGCTCGGGACGATGGAGAACCTCTGCGAGACGCTCGCCTGAGGGTGTGCTTGGTAATCGGGTCAGAGCCATTCGTTGATCGCGGTGATAGTCACGGGGGCTTCGTAGGAACGGCAAGGTGGTCGCAGCAGGTCGCCATGCCGCACTCGACGGCGTGACGCTGTTCGCAGAGCTCCGGGTCGAAGGTCGGCGGTCGGCCGCCCTCCGACCCGAGCTTGCGCCGGTGCAACGCGGTCAGCAGCCGCTGCCACTCGCGAAACAGTCAGTACAACGTCTGCACGGGCGCACACTCCGCGGGCACTTCCCGCCACGGCGCCCCGACCCGGATCCGCCACGGATCCCGTCGATGAACTGTCGGCCGCTCCACTTCGGCGGCCGCCTACGCACCCGTACAGCAGGTAGGACCGCGACCAGGCCGCTCACTAAGCGTCGGTGAGATCGTGCCGCCTTGTCACCGCTGCGCTGGTTTGGGCGCTAATCGACTTACCGGAGACCTCGTCTCGTACCGGTCACCGCCACGCCAATGAACAGCTGACACCCCAGCAAATAACCAAACACGCCTTAGTCGTCGCTCCTGCTCGCCTCGCCGAGAGCCGGTTTATCCAGGACGGATTCCGAAATGGAATCCGCCACGGGCGACGTCCGCCGCTGGGGCCCCCGCACAGCATGCCGCTAGGGGGGTGGCATAACCGGCCCGAGTACGCATCGCCGTGATCTTGCGCACGGCAAGGGGAGCGGGTCTGGCCGTCAAAGCGCAGGCAGAGTGCGACGTGGAAGCTGACATCCACCTCGCCGCCGCACCCGATCGGACGGCCGGATAGGCCCTCGCACCGGCCGAACCATGGTGCAAGGGAGCGATCAGGCGCCTACGGTGCGTCGATGCTCCGCCCTGAACAACGCCCGGCTTCACCCACATTGTCAATGGTGGATGGAAGTGATCCACGTCTTCCGGGTAATCTGCCTCTCCGGACTCACGTAAATGATTGTCCACTGAAGACCGAACGGTCTGAAGTACGGGGAGGAACATGCGAACCAATCAGCTCGCACGCCAGCGCGGCGTGCGTGCCGTAGCGCGGCTCGGCTTCATCGTCGGTGCGGTCGGTGTGGCGGCCCTCGCGGGTGCCTCTGGCGCGGCCGCTTCCACGACGCAGATCCACGCTCGTGGTGTCGTGGTACTCGACGAGCCTGCCGCCACGTCCGGAGACAACTCGGCCACCAAGGCGGCCGAGGAGGGCGACGACCCGGCAACCAGTGAACCGGGCGCCCCCGATGATCCGAGCACTCCGAACGACTCGGATGCACCGACCAACCAGGGCGGCGCCGGAGGCGGCGACGACGCCGGTGCCGACGACCCGAACACTCCCGACGATCCGGACACTCCAACTGACCCGGATACTCCGACTGACCCGGATACTCCGACCGACCCGGATACTCCGACCGACCCGGATACTCCGACTGACCCGGATACTCCGACCGATCCGGATACTCCGACCGATCCGGATACTCCGACTGACCCGGACACTCCGAACGACCCGGACACTCCGAACGACCCGGACACTCCGAACGACCCGAACACTCCGGATGATCCGAACGACGGCGGTGGCAGTAACAACCCGTCCGACCCGACGCTCCCGTCCGAATCCGGCGAAGGGGGCGGCACCGGCGACAACGCCGGCACCACCGGTGGCGGCACCAACGGCGGCAGCGGCAACGGTGGCACTAACGGTGGCACCGGTGGGAGCTCCGACGCGAGCGGTGGCCTTCCGGTCACCGGCGTCAACGTCGTGAGCATCGCCGGCGTCGGCGCGGCGATCGCCGCGGGTGGCGTTGGTCTCATCCTCGTGACACGGCGTCGCCGTCCGGAGGACGCGGACGCCTGACCGGCCCTCCTCGGAAGGCTGGTGGCGAGCGGATGAAGGCGGACCCGCAGCCCCTCTGGGCTGCGGGTCCATTCTCTTCGGTCGATCTTCACGGGACGTCCTCGATCGCAGCCGACTGGTAACCTGCATCGTCGTGACAGACGACGTCCAGGGCGCCCACCATGCCGGCGTTCCCCTTCCGGGGGACACCGAGGCGACGTCCGTGGCCGCGCGACCGGGCGGAGTTGTCGAGCACCCCGAGTCGGTCATTTCCTCGCAGTCCGGCGGTTCGGCAGGCTCGGGTGAGGAGCGCCAAGACAGCACACCCGAGGAGACGGGCTCGGTGAGTCGAACGGACCACCCATACGGAACGTCTCCGCATGGCGACCGCGAGAGCAGTATCGGAAGTCCTGAGGGGGCGAGCCCCGGCTCAGTAGCAGCACCCGCCCCTCCGCCCCAGCCAGCCGCGTCCCACTACGACGCGGTGCCGGGAAGCCCGGCCCCGGCAGCGACCCCGTCCTACGGCCCGTTCCACAACACGGCCGAGATGCGGACCCCCACCCCCGGAGTGCCACCGTTCGCCGGCCCGGTGCCAACCTCAGGAACGGGTTCCACCTCCGCGCCCCCGGACTGGTCCACCCCGACCTCCGGCGCAGGGGTCGACGAATACGGCCTCGACCTCGGCGGCCCTCACCACTTCGGTCCCACCAGGGGCGCCGGGTCGCCGGATCCCTTTGCTCCGACAAGCGGCGCAGGGAGCCCCGCGAGCGGCGCCGGGGTGCCGGATCCCTTTGCTCCGACAAGCGGCGCAGGGAACCCCTTAAGCGGCGCCGGGGTGCCGGATCCCTTTGCTCCGACAAGCGGCGCAGGGAACCCCTTGAGCGGCGCCGGGGTGCCGGACGCCTTCGCGCCGACAAGCGGCGCACGGATTCCCACCAGCGGCGCCGGCGGCCCGGGTCCCTTCGCGCCGACAAGCGGCGCAGGCAAACCCGCCAGCGGCGCAGGCGCAACCGATCCGTACGCCATGGCGAGCGGCGCAGGTGCACAGGACCGCTTCGGCTTCGAGGTCGCCCCGAGCTACAGCTCCGGCCCGCGTATCGAGCCCACCCCGAAGCAACCCCGCGGCCGCCTCCTCGTCCCGGCCCTCGCCGGCCTCGTCACCGGCTTGCTGATCTTCGGTACGGGCGGCTGGTTCCTCGGCCGCTCCACCGCCCCGAACCCCAAGGCCGCCCCGACAGTCGCGGCCCCCAGCGCCGCCCCGACCCCAGGCGTTTACGAGCAGCGCCAGATCGCGATCAACCAGCCGAAGTTCGCCGGTTCGCTGGAACCCGTCGCGCGCGGCTGGCTCCCGTACCTTTCGGGTTGTTCTCGCAGCGGTGAGAAGGACGGCCCGAAGCTGGCCCAGGGTGAGAAGGCTCGCGTCCGTTGCGAGATGGACGCCATGAGTGTGATCTTCGTCGAGTACGGCACCACCGCCGACCGCGACAAGGCTCGGGTCACCACGTTGGGCCAGAACGTCGACGCGCGTACGCTCACTCCGGGCGTCGGTCCGACGGCCGAGCGGGCTACTCCCTCGGGGCGTACGAGCGGTAACTACGTCGAGTACGCCTACCAGGTCTCCGGTCGCACGGTGGCCGGCATCTGGTGGGACGACAGTGGTACGCCCGTCGCGGCGTACCTGCTCGCGTACTGGAAGGAGGGGGCGGGTGAGAAGTGGGATCCTCTGCGCGACATCTGGTCCCGCTACGCCTGAAATGCCCCTCACCCAGCGTGAGCTGGGCCTGAGTGAGTCTGTGCCGTACGTCCCATCCGCTGCCGAATCATGAGTCCTTGACCGAACCGGCTTCCGCGACCTAGCCTCGCGTTACACAAGGTTTGTTCGACCATCGAAGGCTAAGCGCACAACATAGATCGCATTACTTTTCGGCATCACTTCTGGTCTTGGACGGGACGCCCGGCGACGCCATCGCCGCCAGCCGACCGCCCTACCGGTGGGGGCATGAGCACTATCGGCTGCCCGGTACCCGAGGCGGTGACTCGGTTCAGGCCGCGCATCGCCGACCGGAACGCCGGGGCATCGGCACGACCTGGGCCGGTAACCCCGTCGGCCCGGCCTGGCCGGTGCTGTGCGGGAAGGGGCAGGATCGGCGGCTTCGGGTCGGGGGCCCATCGAACCGGCAGGAGTCGGCGAGACGCGCCCATGACCGGGAGCCCGGCCAGGGCCGGAAGCACACGGCGGGACAATTGGACCAGCCGGAATCCGGCCACGGCCCGGGGCAAGCGACCGCGGCAGCCGGCCACATCCGGGGCAACCCGCCACGGAAAGCGACCGGCCACCCCGGACAAAGCCCGGCCACGGCAGGCGCATGCCCAGCCACGGCAGGCGAAAGCCGAGCACGGCAGGCGCGAGCCGGCCGAGCCGCACCACCAGGCAAGGCTGCCCACCAGCCGGAAGCCACCGGCGCCGCCCGAAAGACCGCACGGGCAGCGCCGAGCCACCACCCGCGGTCGGTCGTCGGCCCCGACGCCCGCACAACCCCACCGTGCGGCGCCTGAAGCCACGCGGCCGACAGCACCTGCGATCATCAGCCTTTGGTCGGGCATCCCTTACCCGCGCTCCGCGCAGGACCAGCCCGCGCTCCGCGCAGGACCAGCCCGCGCTCCGCGCAGGAAACAGACCGGCCCGCAGAGCCTGCGGCGCGGCGAAGGGAGAAGCGGCGAGATGACGCCCCTGGACTGGGTGCTCGTGGTGGCGGTCGTCGTTCTCGCCGCCGCCGTCGTGGCCGGCCTGATACTCGGCGCGCGGGCTTTGCGCCAGCTCCAGGAGGCCCGGTCCGCCGATCAGGAGAACCGTGAGCGCACCTTGCAGACCGCCAAGGCCAAGGTCGACGACGCGAACGCGAAAGCTGCCTCCGTACGCGCGGAAGTAGCCGCCGCCAAAGCGGAAGCGACCGCCGCCCGGGCCGAGGCGCGGCGGGTTCTGGAATCCGCGCACGAGGAAGCCGACACGATCCTCGAGCACGCCCACCGCCAGGCGGAGTCCGACGCCGAGCAGGTTCGGGCAGCCGCCCGCCGCAGCGGTGAACGCGAGGTCGCGCTCCTCAACACCACGGTGAAGGAGCAGGCCGCGGAGGTCGAGCGGCGGGAAGCCCGGATCGACGAGCGGGAGCGCCTGCACGCCGAGGAGGTGGAGCGTCTCGTCGAGCGCGAGCGCCGCCTCGCTGCCATGGACGCCGATCTGACCGCCCGCGAGGCCGCCCTGAGCACCCGGGAGACCGAGCTCACCGAGGCTGAGGAGCGGCGCCGCCGGGAGCTGGAGCGGATCGCGAACCTCACCGCCGATCAGGCGCGCGCCGAGCTGATCGAGAACATCGAGGGCCAGGTCAAGCGGGAGGCCGCGATCCTGGTACGCGACATCGAGACCGAGGCGAAGCGCACCGCCGACACCCGGGCCCGGCACATCGTCGTGGACGCCATCCAGCGCATCGCCAGCGAGCAGACGGCCGAGAGCGTCGTCAGCGTGCTGCACCTGCCCAGCGACGAGATGAAGGGCCGGATCATCGGCCGCGAGGGCCGCAACATCCGGGCGTTCGAGTCGACCACCGGCGTCAACCTGATCATCGACGACACCCCCGAGGCGGTGCTGCTCTCCTGCTTCGATCCGGTTCGCCGGGAGGTCGGCCGGCTGACGCTCGAGAAGCTCGTTCTCGACGGCCGCATCCATCCGCACCGCATCGAAGAGGTGTTCGAGAGCGCCAAGAGCGAGGTCGACCGCCTCTGCGAGCGGGCCGCCGAGGAAGCGCTCGTCGATGTTGGCATCACCGACATCCACCCGGAGCTCGCCACGCTGCTGGGCCGGCTGCGCTACCGCACCAGCTACGGCCAGAACGTCCTCAAGCACCTGGTCGAGACCGCCCACATCGCCGGCATCATGGCCGCCGAGCTCGGCCTCGACGTTCCCACCATGAAGCGCTCGGCCTTCCTGCACGACATCGGCAAGGCGCTGACGCACGAGGTCGAGGGCAGTCACGCCCTGATCGGCGCCGACCTGGCCCGCAAGTACGGCGAGTCCGAGGACGTCGTCCACGCGATCGAGGCCCACCACAACGAGGTGCAGCCGCAGACCATCGAGGCCGTCCTCACCCAGGCCGCCGACGCCTGCTCGGGCGGTCGCCCGGGCGCGCGCCGCGAGAGTCTGGAGGCGTACGTGAAGCGTCTCGAGCGCATCGAGGAGATCGCCGGTGGCAAGGCCGGCGTCGACAAGGTCTTCGCCATGCAGGCCGGCCGCGAGATCCGGGTGATGGTCCGCCCGGAGGACGTCGACGACATCGGCGCCGCGGTCCTGGCCCGCGACGTCGCCAAGCAGATCGAGGAGGAGCTGACCTATCCCGGTCAGATCCGGGTGACGGTCGTCCGCGAGTCGCGCGTCACCGAGCTCGCCCGCTGAAAGGTCAAGAGCTGGCTGTCGTAGCGAAGTGGGGGGTGCAGACCGTCGCTCCCGCCGAGGCCGGGCACGGGCGGCCGAGGAGCTGACGCTCCAGAACAGCCACCCGCACCCTTCATTCTGCGTAAGTGGTTGCGCCGCTGAGGGCGGCCGGTACTAGCCTCCTGACGGTGATCACTCTTCATCGCGCGACCCTCACCGCCGCGGAGCTGGGCAGCCTTGACGAGATCTGCCGATCGCAGCCGGCCTACTGGCGGGCCAGCGGCGACCAGGATCCCGACTCGATGACCCGGGCCGAGATCGAGGCGATGCTCCGCGAGGACGCCGAGGCGGACGGATGCGAGACGGTGGTCGGCCGCGACAGCGCCGGCCGGGTGGTGGGCTTCGCCCAGCTGCTGCTGCGCCATCCGGTCGACGGCCACCCGTGGATCGGGCTGTTGATGGTCGACGGGCGGCAAGGTCGTCGAGGGTACGGCCGCGAGATCGTCACGGCGGTCGAGGACCGGTTCCGGTCCGAGGGCGCGACCGCGGTCCGCCTCGGCGTCCTGGTCGTCAACACGGAGGCTCAGCAGTTCTGGGCCAGGCTGGGATACCGCGAGATCGACCTGCGCCCGGACCGAGCGAAGGGCCGCCCCACCTTCGTGATGGAGAAACTGTTGTAGAGCGACCGGATCAGGGATCTGCCGGCTCCCAGAGCAGGAGCTGGCGAAGGTGGCTGAACGTCCTCGCGAACCATGACCGACTGGACGTCGCCGTACCACCGATGCCGCGACTCGTTGCGAGGCACCCGTTCGGCGACGAGCAGCCAGGCAGCGCCGACCACGTACCCGTCGATCTCGGCGACGAACGGCAGATGCGTCTCCGCGTGCGCGGCCACCCAGTCGGCGTATGCCGCGATCTTGTCGGGTGCGATGCACTGCAGCTCAGCCAGTGCCCCCACGTCCGGCCGCGCCGCCCAGTCGCACGATCATCCGGAGGAGTCCAGGCGGCTCTGTCTCGCCTCAGCGGGAGACGCCCACCTGCGATGCCTCGGTCAGCCCGGCTTCCTGCGCGACGTCCGTGGGCAGGGCGCGCGTCTTGCGCCCCCGTGCCAGCCGTCGCTGGACGTAGCCGGCCAGCTTCGAGAGCCCGTAGTTGACCAGGATGTAGATCACCCCGACCACGACGTACATCTGGATCTGGTTGTTGAGGAACTGGACGATCTGGCTGGTGACCCGGAGGATCTCCTCGTAGCCGATGATGAAGCCCAGCGACGTGTCCTTGAGGACGACGACGAGCTGGCTGATCAGCGCCGGCAGCATGATCCGGAAGGCCTGGGGGAGCAGGATCTGGATCGTGGTGTCGAAGGTGCTCAGCCCGATGGCCTCCGCCGCCTCGCGCTGGCCGCCCGGGAGGCCCTCCATGCCGGAGCGCAGGATCTCGGCGATCACCACGGTGTTGTAGAGGATCAGGCCGATGACCAAGTACCAGAGCAGGTCACCGAGCTCTACGCCCACCGAGGGCAGGCCCAGCCAGACGAAGACGATGGTGATGACCACCGGCAGACCGCGGAACACCTCGACGACGATGCGGCTGAGCCAGTCCAGCGCGACGGTCAGCACGCGCAACCCGATGGCGAGCGGCTTGGCGAAGCCGGTGAAGCGCCGCTTGCTGACCGCCTTGAGCTGGATACGGGCGATGGCGAGCAGGGTGCCGAAGAGGACCGAGCCGACCACCGCCAGGACGGCCGCGATCAGGGTGGCCCGGAAGCCTTCGCCGATGCGCTTCCAGACCTGGCTGAAGTATTCGTTGGAGGGGTCGAACAGCGGACCCCACTTCTCCATCGTGAACTCGCCCCGCGCGTCCAGGGGACGGTAGACGAGGTAGTAGGCGCCGGCCATGAGCAGCGCCGCGACGACGATGCTGCTGATCAGGGTGACGCGCTTGGCGCGCGGCCCCGGCGCGTCGTAGAGGGCGCTCATCGGGCCACCGCCCGGCGCTTCTCGATCTGGTCCAGGAGCACGCCCAGCGGCACGGTCAGGATCAGATAGAAGATCGAGATGCCGATCATCACCGGGATGGCGGGTTCGCCCTGGACGGTGATGAGCGAGTAGCCGCTGTTGGAGAGGTCGCCGACGACGCCGAAGAAGCCCGCGAGCGCGGAATTCTTGATCATCGCGATGATCACGCTGCCGAGGGGCACGACGGCCGCCTTCCAGGCCTGGGGGAGAACCACGAAGCGCAGGTTCTGCCCGAAGGTGAGCCCGATGGCGCGAGCCGCCTCGGCCTGCCCCGTGGGAACCGCGTTGATGCCCGCCCGCAGGGCCTCGCAGATGAACGCGCCGGTGTAGAGGCTGAGCGCGATGATCGCGAAGCGGAAGTACGGCAGGTCGATCCCGAGCCGGTCGAACAGCGACGTCAGCCCGGGGATGCGCAGGAAGTCGGCGTTCGAGCCGAGCGCCGGCAGGCCGAACGCCGAGAAGAAGAAGACGATGGTCAGCGGGATGTTGCGGAACACCGTCACGTACGCCGTGCCGACCGCGCGCAGGGGTGGCACGGGGGAGATCCGCATGACGGCCATCAGCGTGCCGATGATCAGCGCGCCGACGGCCGACAGCAGGCAGAGCTGGAGGGTGAGCCAGAAACCGCTCGCGAAGACGTCGAGATGGTCGGCGATCGTGCTCACGGATCCGTCCTCCGAATGTCAGACACCCTCCAGCTCATCCCTTCTCAGTACCGGTCGACCGTGGGGATCTTCGGGTCGTTCGGGTCGTACTTGCCGGCGGTGTCCTTCCACGCCTTCGTGTACGAGCCGTCCTTGAACGACGCCTCCAGGGTGTCGTTGATGAAGTTCCGGAAGTCCTTGTCGCCCTTCTTCACGCCGATGCCGTACGGCTCCTCGGTGAAGGTGCTGCCGGCCAGCTTGAACTGGTCCTTGTTGGTCGCGATGAAGCCGGTGAGGATGACGTTGTCGGTGGTGACCGCGTCGACCTGGCCGCCCTTCAGGGCATCCACGCACTTCTG
Organism: Actinoplanes sp. NPDC049681; assembly: GCF_044465265.1. Taxonomy (NCBI): domain Bacteria; kingdom Bacillati; phylum Actinomycetota; class Actinomycetes; order Micromonosporales; family Micromonosporaceae; genus Actinoplanes; species Actinoplanes sp. NPDC049681. The sequence goes on along the minus strand of NZ_JBITLP010000006.1, from coordinate 130,119 downwards.
GTAGATGTCGAAGAGCACCAGCTGCTTCGCCTTGTCCTTCAGGTACTTCTCGATGTTGGTCGCCGGCGTCGAGTTGGTGACGGAGCAGACCTTCTTGGTGCCGTCCTTGAAGGAATCGGGTCCGGTGATGGAGGTGTCGTCCTTCTTCACCATGATCGCCTGTCCGGCGATGTAGTACGGCCCGGCGAAGTCGATGACTTCCTTGCGCTTGTCGTTGATCGTGTACGTCGCCACCACGATGTCGACCTTGTCCTGCTGGAGCACCTGCTCGCGGACGGTCGACGGCGTCTCGGTGTACTCGATGTTGCCCTCGGCGATGCCGAGCTGCTTGGCGATCATCTTGGCGATCTCGACGTCGAAGCCCTCGGGCTTGCCGCTGAGGCCCTTGAGGCCGAAGCCGGGCTGGTCGAACTTGGTGCCGACGCGCAGCTTCTTCGCATCGTTGAGCTTCTGCATCGTCGAACCCGCGGGGAAGTTCTTCTTCTCGCCGCCGGAACCGGAATCGTCCCCGCCGCACGCGGCCGCGGTCATGGCCAGGACCAGGGCCCCGGCCGCCGCGGTCAGTCGGGTGATGCGCATCGTGCCACTCCTCCTATTGAATACTGACAAAGGTGTCCGGAATGGACGGATCAGTGCGTGAGGATCTTGGACAGGAAGTCGCGGGCGCGCTCGCTCTTGGGGTTCTCGAAGAAGTCCGCCGGGGTGGACTCCTCGACGAGCTGGCCGTCGGCCATGAACACGACGCGATCCGCGGCGTGCCGGGCGAAGCCCATCTCGTGGGTCACCACGACCATGGTCATCCCCTCCTTGGCGAGCGACGTCATGACGTCGAGCACCTCGCCCACCATCTCCGGGTCGAGGGCGCTGGTCGGCTCGTCGAAGAGCAACGCCTTGGGCTGCATCGCCAGGGCGCGGGCGATCGCCACGCGCTGCTGCTGGCCGCCGGAGAGCTGTGCCGGGTACTTGTCCGCCTGGTTCGCGATGCCGACCCGATCGAGAAGGCCCATCGCCCGCTCCCGTACCGTTGCCGGCTGTTCCCGGCGCACCTTCACCGGGCCGAGCATGACGTTCTGCAGGATGGTCTTGTGCGCGAAGAGGTTGAACGACTGGAAGACCATCCCGACCTCGCTGCGCAGCCGCGCCAGCGCCTTGCCCTCCGCCGGCAGTGGACGGCCGTCGAAGGTGATGGTTCCGGAGTTGATCGGTTCCAGCCGGTTGATCGCCCGGCACAGCGTCGACTTGCCCGAACCGGACGGTCCGATCACGACGACCACCTCGCCGCGGGCTACGGAGAGGCTGACATCCTGCAGGACGTGCAACGGGCCGAAGTACTTGTCGACGTGCTCGAGGACGATGAGAGGCTCGCTCGTCGTCACCGTCTGACCACCGTCCCGTCGTTGGGTTCACTCGGATGGGGGTCACTCTAGGGGGACGGGTGTATCGGTTCGCGCCGAGAATGGTCACGGAGCAGTAACACCGCAGGTGTGCGGGGAAAGGGATGTCCACGATGAGCGGTATGGCTGACGCCGATCCGACAGATGGCCTCTGGAACTGGTGCGCCGCCGGCACCGTGGATGCCACGGCGGTCCGTGCGGCCGTCTCCGGTGCCCTGCAGCGACCGGTGACCACGTTGGACTCGCCGGCCGGGGATGCGGTGCTGTGCGACGTCTGGCACGTCGGCGGCGACTTCCCGACATTGATCGATTGCTATCTGACGCCCGGCGATCTCTGCGAGGCGACGATCGCCAGCGCCGTCGCGGTCCGGCTCGGCGCCGACCTTCTGCTTCCCGACGACACGCTCAACCCCACGAGGTACGTCCTGGCCGAGCCCGACGGGACGCTGCGGGCCGTGCACGTGGACGAGACCGAGACCGACGACGGTACGGAGCGCCGCCACGTACGCCCGTGCACCGGCTCCGACCCGGCGTGCGCGGCCGGCCCCGGCTGCACCCGCTCCCGCTGGAAGCCGGCGGCCACCCCGGAGCGACCCGCGGCCGCTTAGGGGTTCGGCCCGGCGGGGGACTACCCTGGTCAATTGCCATGACTGAGACCCCGCAGAGCGCCGCGCCCCGCACCTATGACGTGCGTACGTACGGCTGCCAGATGAACGTGCACGACAGCGAGCGAATCTCCGGCCTGATGGAGGACGCGGGTTATGTCCGCGCCGTCGACGCGGACGTTGCCGACGTCGTGGTCTTCAACACCTGCGCGGTCCGGGAGAATGCGGACAATCGGCTCTACGGCAACCTCGGTCACCTGCGCCCCACCAAGCTCAAGAACCCCGGCATGCAGATCGCTGTCGGTGGCTGCCTGGCGCAGAAGGACCGCGGCGACATCGTCAAGCGCGCGCCCTGGGTCGACGTCGTTTTCGGTACGCACAACATCGGCTCCCTGCCCGCGCTGCTGGAACGCGCCCGGCACAACCAGGAGGCCGAGGTCGAGATCCTCGAGGCGCTCGAGGTGTTCCCGTCGACCCTGCCCACCAAGCGCGAGTCGACGTACGCGGGCTGGGTGTCGATCTCCGTCGGGTGCAACAACACCTGCACCTTCTGCATCGTCCCCTCGCTGCGCGGCAAGGAGAAGGACCGCCGCCCGGGGGAGATCCTGGCCGAGGTGGAGGCGCTGGCCCGCGAAGGCGTCCTCGAGGTCACGCTGCTCGGGCAGAACGTCAACTCGTACGGCGTGGAGTTCGGCGACCGCCTGGCGTTCGGCAAGCTGCTGCGCGCCTGCGGCGAGATCGACGGGCTGGAACGGGTCCGCTTCACCAGCCCGCACCCCAAGGACTTCACCGACGACGTGATCGCCGCCATGGCCGAGACCCCGAACGTCTGCCACTCGCTGCACATGCCCCTGCAGTCCGGCTCCGACCGGGTGCTCAAGGAGATGCGCCGCAGCTACCGCTCGGAGAAGTACCTCGGCATCATCGAGAAGGTCCGGGCCGCGATGCCCGACGCCGCGATCACCACGGACATCATCGTCGGCTTCCCGGGCGAGACCGAGGACGACTTCGAGCGCACCCTTGACGTGGTCCGGCAGGCCCGCTTCTCGAGCGCCTTCACGTTCCAGTATTCGAAGCGGCCCGGCACGCCCGCCGCGACGATGGACGAGCAGCTGCCGAAGCAGGTCGTGCAGGAGCGCTACGAGCGGCTCGTCGCGACCCTCGAGGACATCACCTGGGCCGAGAACAAGCGCCTGGTGGGGGAGAAGGTGGAGGTTCTGGTCGCGGTCGGCGAGGGACGCAAGGACGAGCGTACGGGCCGGATGAGCGGCCGCGCCCGCGACGGCCGCCTGGTGCACTTCGCCACCGGCGGCACCGCCCCTCGGCCCGGCGACATCGTCGAGACCGTGGTCACGTACGCGGCCCCGCACCATCTCAACGCCGACGGCGAGCCGCTGAGCCATCGCCGCACCCGGGCCGGTGACGCGTACGAGGCCGGGCGCCTGCCGAAGATGCCGGGTGTGTCGCTGGGCCTGCCGACCGTCGGCGTACCGGCGCCGCTGCCGGCGACCACCGGCGGTTGCGCGCTGTAGGACAGCTCAAGTAGCCCGCTTCCTGACCGATAGGTCAGCGGTGTCGTCCCGTGGGTATGCCGTCGCCTCGCTGGCGCTCATCGGTGCATACCTGGCGCTTCCGGCGCTGCTGCGGCCGATCCCGTTCCTGCTGGTGACCTTCGCCGCGGTGCCGGCGGTCGGCCGGATCCTGTTCCGCAGCGAGCGCGGTGCCCGGCTGCCCTGGTGGCTGCTGATGACGGCCCTCGGCGTGCTCAATGCGGGCAACGTGGCCTACGTCTGGTCGACCTACCTCTCCGGCGGCGTCAGCGCCGACGACCCGGTCTCCGCCGTCCTCTACGCCCTGGGGTATCTGATCCTGCTCGTCGCCGCGGTGGCGATCGTCGTACGGCGGGGCCGGGGCGACATCGGCGGCGTGATCGACGCGGCGATCACCTCCCTGGCCCTGGGCGGCGTGCTGTGGGAGGTCGTGTTCCTGCCGTTCCGCGCGGCCGCCGACGCCACCGCGGGCGATCAAGCGATCATGTTCCTCGACGTCTTCGTCATGATGGGCATTCTCGGCGCCCTGGTACGGGTGGCCCTGGTTTCGCCGCAGCGTCTCGTCGCGGTGTGGCTGTTCGCGGCCGGCCTCGCCACCTGCATGGTCGCGAACGCTGTCCTCGTCGCCACCGCCGACCCGGTGACCGGCGTGTTCCCGGACTGGGCCAACGTGCCGTTCCTGCTCGCGTACGTGTGCATAGGTTGCGCCGTCCTGCACCCGTCCGCCACGGCGATCACCGAGCCCGGCCCGGCGCCCGAGGACGACCTGACGACCGGCCGGCTGATGTTCCTCGGCCTGATGATGGCGCTGGTCCCGGTCGTCGGCGGCGGCCGGGTGATCCTGGGGCTACCGGCCGACGGCGTCCTGATCGCGGTCGGCTCCGCCGTGCTGATCCCGCTGGTCATGCTGCGCGTCGCCCGGCTGGCCACCCAACGCCGGCAGGCCGAGCGGGAGCTCCGGCGCCTGGCGACCGCGGACCCGCTGACCGGCCTGCCGAACCGGGCCGCGTGCCTGCAGCGGCTGACCGACGAGCTGGCCGCCGGGGCGGGCCGGACCGGGCTCGCGGTGATCTTCTGCGACCTCGACGGGTTCAAGCCGGTCAACGACCGCCTGGGTCATGCCGCCGGTGACGAGCTGCTGATCGCGGTCGCGGACCGGCTGCGCGGCTGCGTCCGGGAGAACGACCTGGTCAGCCGCTTCGGCGGCGACGAGTTCGTCATCGTTTGCCGCGACCACGACCCGCGCCGGGCGGTCGAGCTGATCTGCGACCGCGTCGGCGCGATGGTCCGCGAACCCTTCAGAGCCGCCGGCGAGCGGGTCCGCATCGGGGTCAGCGCGGGCGCGGCCCTCGCGTGCCCCGCCGCGACCACGGACGATCTGATCAACCGCGCCGACCTCGCCATGTACGAGGCGAAGCGGTCCAAGTCCTTGGGCGCCCTCAGCCTGACCGTGGCCTGAGCCCCGGGCGCCCGTACCGCTCAGTTGGCTTGCTCAGCCAGCGCCAGGAACTGCTTCTTCGAGGCGAGGGCCTGCTCGGCCTCCTTGATGCGGCGGCTGTCGCCGGCGGCCTGCGCCCGGGCGAGCCGCTGCTCGGCCTCCGCGACCTGCTCGCGCATCTGGCGCAGCAGCGGGTTGTCCTGCGGCGTGGTCTTGCGCCACGCCGAGTCCATCGCGATCCGGATCCGCTCCTCCGCGGCCCGCCAGCGGCGGTCCAGCGAGGCGGCCGACTCGCGCGGCACGCGGCCGGCGTCGTGCCAGGCGGCCTGGGCGTCCCGCAGCTTGTTCTGAGCGCCACGCGGGTCCGCGTCGACGTCGATCGCCTCGAGCTCGGCGAGGATCGCCTGCTTCTTCTCGAGGTTGCCCTTGTATTCGGCGTCACGCGCCGAGAAGACCTCGCTGCGCCGGGTGAAGAACGCGTCCTGAGCGGCGCGGAACCGTTCCCAGAGGCGCTGCTCGGCCTCCTTGGCGGCGCGCGGCGCCGCCTTCCACTCGCTCATCAGCTCCTTGAGCCGGGCCGCGGTCGGCCCCCACTCGCTGGACTCGGCGAGTGCCTCCGCCTCCTTGACCAGCTCCTCCTTGGCGGACTGCGCCTGCTTGCGCTGGCCGTCGAGAGTGGCGAAGTGGGCGCCGCGGCGGCGGGTGAAGCCGTCCCGGGCGGCGGCGAAGCGCTTCCACAGCTCGCCGTCGGTCTTCTTGTCGACGCCGCGGATGGTCTTCCACTCGTCGAGGATCTCCTTGAGCCGGTCGCCCGCGCTCTTCCAACCGGTGGCCTCGGCGGCGATCGTCTCCGCCTCCTCGACCAGCGCCGTCTTGCGGGCCAGCGCCTCGGTGCGGGCGACCTCGCGGGCGGCCTTGGCCTCGCCGGCCTTCTCCTCGGCGATGGCGGTCAGCCGGTCCAGCCGGGCGGCGAGGCCGTCGATGTCGCCGACCACGTGCGCCTCGTCGAGGGTGGTCCGCAGCCGCTTGATGCTGGTCAGCGAGTGCGACGCGTCGGCGGCGCCGGACTTGAGCCGGGCCTCGACGAGGTCGACCTCGGTGACCAGGTCCGCGAACCGCCGGGCGAAGTGGGCCAGGCCTTCCTCAGGGGTGCCCGCCTGCCATGAGCCGACCACCCGGTCGCCCTCGGCAGTCTTCACGTACACGGTGCCGTCGGCATCCACGCGCCCGAAGGTCGTCCAGTCGTTCATGAGCCATCCTCGTTCTCCCGGCGTCGCGGGCCTCGCTGCCCGCCGACGGCCGCCATAGCGCAGTCGAATGCCATCATTCCACCGGCATTCTTTCCCGCGCATTGTCACAGGTCCAACCCGGTTCCGGGGAAGCGCCCGAGGATGACCGTGACCAGCCCGTTACGGTGACTCCGTGCCATTGCTCCCACCCCCCGGAGTGGTCGCCGTCGTCGGGCCCACCGCCGCCGGGAAGACCGCGCTCAGCCTCGCGCTCGCCCACGCCCTCGGCGGCGAGGTGGTCAACGCGGACTCGATGCAGCTCTATCGCGGTATGGACGTCGGCACCGCGAAACTGCCGCCCGACGAGCGCGAAGGCGTTCCGCACCACGTCCTGGACATCTGGGACGTCACGTTCCCCGCGAGCGTGGCGGAATACCAGGAGGCGGCGCGGGCGGCCGTCGAGGACATCGCCGCGCGGGGCCGCGTACCCATCTTGGTCGGGGGTTCGGGGTTGTACGTGCGGGCCGTGCTGGAGGAGTTCGAATTTCCCGGCACGGATCCCGCCATTCGGGAACGGCTGGAGGCGGAGCTGGCCGAGACCGGCCCGGCGCCGCTGCATGCCCGGCTGCGCGAGGCCGATCCGGATGCCGCCGCCCGGATCCTCGCGTCCAACGGGCGGCGCATCGTCCGGGCCCTGGAGGTGATCGAGATGACCGGCGCGCCCTTCACCGCGGCCCTGCCCGAGCCGAAGCCCTTCTACGACTCCGTGCAGATCGGCGTCGACCGCGACACCGAGGAGCTGGACCGGCGGATCGCGGAGCGCGTCGACCTGATGTGGGCGACCGGCCTGATCGAAGAGGTACGCGAGCTCGACCGCGCCGGTCTCCGGGAGGGCCGCACGGCCGGCCGTGCCCTCGGCTACCAGCAGGCGCTCGCCCAGATCGACGGCGTGCTGAGCGAGGAGGAGGCGAAGGCGGACACCGTACGCGGAACCCGCCGCTTCGTCCGCCGCCAGCGCTCCTGGTTCCGCCGCGACGAGCGCGTGACCTGGCTCGACGGCGCCTCCGAGACGTGTACGGAGGACGCCTTGGCAGCGTGCGGCGCGGCTGCGCAATGATGGAGCGCGTGTTGTTCACCAAGGGCCACGGCACCGGCAACGACTTCGTCATCCTGCCCGACCCGGACGGGGCGCTCGATCTGACGCCGTCGCTCGTCGCGGCGCTCTGCGACCGTCACCGCGGCATCGGCGCGGACGGCGTGCTGCGCGTCGTGCGCAGCGCCAAGCACCCGGACAGCGCGGGATTCGCGGCCGAGGCCGAGTGGTTCATGGACTACTGGAACGCCGACGGCTCGTCCGCGGAGATGTGCGGCAACGGCGTGCGGGTCTTCACCCGCTACCTGGTCAGCCAGGGGCTCGCGACGGCCGGCCCCGAGGGCCTGCCGGTCGCCACCCGGGCCGGCGTCGTGCGAGCGGTGGTCGGTGAGGACCTGATTTCGGTCCACATGCGCTCCCCCCGGGTGTACGCGGCCAGCACCGCGACCGTGGGCCCGCTGACCGTGCCGGGTCTGGCCGTGGACTGCGGGAACCCCCACCTGGTGAGCGCCCTGCACGACGGGGTCGACCTCGCGGCGCTGGACCTGCACGTGGCACCGGGCCACGACCCGGCGCTGTTCCCGGAGGGCGTCAACGTCGAGTTCACCACCCCCGGCGCGCCCGTCGACGGCGCCGACCTGCACGTCCACATGCGTGTCTACGAGCGGGGCTCCGCCGAGACGCTGTCCTGCGGCTCCGGCGTCCTGGCGGTGGCCGCGGTGGCGCTGCGCGACGCGGGCCTCGAGACCGGCGTGGTCGCGGTGGACGTGCCGGGCGGACGGCTCACCGTCACCGCCGACGGCGAGGGACGGTGGTGGCTCGCGGGTCCCGCTGTGCTCGTCGCCACCGGCGAGGTCGACCCGGCGGCCCTCGTCTGATGGGGTCGCTGCACCGCGTGGCGCACCGCGGCTATTCCGCCGTCGCGCCGGAGAACACGCTGCCCGCCTTTGCCGCCGGGGTGCTGGCCGGGGCCACGTTCATCGAGTTCGACGTCCGCACCACGGCCGACGGCGTGCCGGTGGTCATCCACGACCGTACGGTCGACAGGACCACGGACGGCGCGGGCAAGGTCTGGGAGCTGACCCTGGACGAGATCGCCCGGCTGGACGCGGGATCCTGGTTCTCATCCGCCTACGCGGGAATCTGCGTCCCCAAGCTGGCCGAGGTGCTCGAGCTGTTGCGCCCCCACGCGGGCGTCGAACTGCTGCTGGAGATCAAGCCGCCGGCCAACCTCGAACAGGTGAAGTTCATCCTGGGGCAGGTCGGCGATGCGGGCCTGCTCACCCGTACCGTGGTGCAGAGTTTTGATCCCGCGATCGTCCGCCTCGCCGGTGAGGTCGCCCCCGACGTGCGCCGGGGCCTGCTGCGCGACGCCTTCGACACCTCGCAGGTGGAGGTCGCGCAGGAGCTGGGCGTCAGCTTCTGCAACCCCTCCATGAACGCCGTGCTCGGCTCGCCGGAGACGGTCGCCGCGCTGGCCGGCGCCGGGGTGGCGGTCATGCCGTGGACCGCCAACGACACGGCGCTCTGGCCGGATCTGGTCGGCGCCGGTGTGGCCGGCCTGATCACCGACCACACCGGGGAGCTGACCGGCTGGGCTCAGAACGTCTCCTCGGGGGCCTCGTCGAGCTCGGCCTGAGCCGCCGCGGCCGCGTTGTGCGGGGCCTGCGCGCCCTTGACCGTCGCGCGGATGGCGGCCGCCACCGCCGGAGTCACCCGGGCGTCGAAGACGCTGGGAATGATCACCGTCGGGTTGATCTTGTCCTCGCCGACCACGTTCGCGATCGCCATCGCCGCGGCCAGCGCCATCTCCTCGGTGAACTCCTCGGCGCTCACGTCGAGCATGCCGCGGAACACGCCCGGGAAGGCCAGCACGTTGTTGATCTGGTTCGGCTGGTCCGAGCGGCCGGTCGCCACGACGGCGGCGTGCTGCCGCGCCTCCCGCGGGTCCACCTCCGGGTCCGGGTTGGCCAGCGCGAACACGATCGACTTGTCGGCCATCTTCGCGATGTCGGCGCCGGTGAGCAGGTTCGGCGCGCTGACCCCGATGAAGACGTCCGCGCCGACGATCGCGCCGGGCAGGTCACCGGAGTAGTTGTCGCGGTTGGTGTGCTCGGCGAGCCACTGCCACGTCGGGGTCAGGTCGTCCATGCCGCGGTGCAGAGCGCCCCTGCGGTCGTACGCGATGATGTCGCCCACGCCCTGACGCAGCAGGAGCTTCATGATCGCCGTACCCGCGGCACCCGCGCCGGAGACGACCACCTTGACGTCCGCGAGGTTCTTGCCGACCACCCGCAGCGCGTTCGTCAGCGCGGCCAGCACGCAGATCGCGGTCCCGTGCTGGTCGTCGTGGAAGACCGGGATGTCCAGCAGCTCGCGCAGCCGCATCTCGATCTCGAAGCAGCGCGGCGCGGCGATGTCCTCCAGGTTGATGCCGCCGTACGCGGGCGCGATCGCCTTCACGATACGGACGATCTCGTCGGTGTCCTGGGTGTCGAGCACCACCGGCCACGCGTCGACCCCGCCGAAGCGCTTGAAGAGCGCCGCCTTGCCCTCCATCACCGGCATCGCGGCCGCCGGGCCGATGTTGCCCAGGCCGAGCACCGCCGAGCCGTCGCTGACGACGGCGACCGTGTTGCGCTTGATGGTCAGCCGGCGCGCGTCCGCCGGGTTCTCCGCGATCGCCATGCAGACCCGCGCCACGCCCGGCGTGTACGCCCGAGACAACTCGTCCCGGTTGCGCAGCGCGACCTTCGACGACACTTCGATCTTGCCGCCCAGGTGCAGCAGGAACGTACGGTCGGAAACCTTACGGACGTCGACGCCCTCCTGCTCCTCGAGGTTCTTGACGACCTGGTCGGCGTGGGTGGAGTCGGCGGTGTCGCAGGTGAGGTCGACGAGGACCCGGGTGGGGTCGGAGTCCACCACGTCGAGCGCCGTCACGATGGCGCCCGCCTCACCCACACACGTGGTGAGCCGGCCGATCGACGAGGCATCGGCGGTCACGGCGATCCGGATCGTGATCGAGAATCCTGCACTGGGCAGGCGGGTGGTCACCACGGGAGTCCCTCCGTCGTTGGCGGGTGAGTATTCGCATTCTTGCGCTTCGGGAATGACGGCGCCCACCGCGGTGGTTACTGATGAGTCAGACACTCTGCGACAACGTTCAGCCCCGTTATCTGGATGCGCCGGCAACCCGGGCGTGCCACGATCGGGCTGAGGAGGTCACCTTTTGCGAACCGAGCTTTTCGAACCCGACGTCACCACGGGTGAGCTGGAACTGGAGGAGCGGCACTCGCTACGGCGGGTAGCCGGGCTCTCCACGGAGCTCACGGACATCACCGAGGTCGAGTACAGGCAGCTGCGGCTCGAGCGAGTAGTCCTGGTCGGTGTCTGGACCGAGGGCACGGTCTCGGACGCGGAGAACTCGCTCACCGAGCTTGCCGCGCTGGCCGAGACCGCCGGTTCCCAGGTGCTCGAGGGCCTCATCCAGCGGCGCTCCCGCCCCGACTCGGCCACCTTCATCGGCCGCGGCAAGGTGGAGGAGCTGCGCGACGTGGTCGTCGCCACCGGCGCCGACACCGTCATCTGCGACGGCGAGCTGTCGCCGTCGCAGCTGCGCAACCTGGAACAGCAGACGAAGGTCAAGGTCGTCGACCGGACCGCCCTGATCCTCGACATCTTCGCCCAGCACGCGAAGAGCAAGGAAGGTAAGGCGCAGGTCGAGCTGGCCCAGCTGCAGTACCTGCTCCCGCGGCTGCGAGGCTGGGGTGAGTCGCTCTCCCGGCAGGGTGGTGGTGCCGGTGGCGGCTCCGGCGGTGGCGGCGTGGGCACGCGTGGTCCCGGTGAGACGAAGCTGGAGACCGACCGGCGCCGGATCAACCACCGCATCGCGAAGCTGCGGCGTGAGATCAAGGCCATGCGGACGGTACGGCAGACGAAGCGGTCCCGCCGCTCGAGCAGCGGCGTGCCGGCCGTGGCGATCGCGGGCTACACCAACGCGGGCAAGTCCAGCCTGCTCAACCGGCTGACGTCGGCGGGCGTGCTGGTCGAGGACGCGCTGTTCGCCACCCTCGACCCGACGACCCGGCGTACGGCCGCGGAGGACGGGCGCGTCTTCACCCTCTCCGACACGGTCGGCTTCGTCCGCCACCTGCCGCACCAGATCGTCGAGGCGTTCCGCTCGACGCTGGAGGAGGTCTCGTACGCGGACCTGGTCGTGCACGTGGTCGACGGCGCCCACCCGGACCCTGAGGGACAGGTGTCGGCGGTCCGCGAGGTCCTCGGCGAGGTCGGCGCCGACCGCATCCCGGAGCTGCTGGTCGTCAACAAGATCGACGCCGCGGACGAGGAGACGATGCTGCGGCTCAAGCGCACCTGGCCCGACGCGGTGTTCGTCTCGGCCCGCTCCGGGCAGGGCATCGCCGACCTGCACGCGGCCATCGCGCAGCGGTTGCCGCGGCCGGCCGTCGACCTGCGGGTGCTCCTCCCGTACGACCGGGGCGACCTGGTGGCCCGGATCCACCGGCGCGGTCAGGTTCTCGACACCCGCCACACGGACGAGGGCACCGAGCTTCGCGTACGGGTCGACGAGCAGCTCGCGGCCGAGCTGGCGGCCTTCAAGGCCTGACTCCGCTCCCTTGTGGAACCGGGACTTTGTGACCGGGGACACGCGGGCGATTCGCCCGTTTGATTCCCCGGCGCGCCCTGTCCGACCTGCGTTGATCCACGCGTAACGCCAGTACGAGACGCCGCATGCGACACTGATCGGATGCGGCGTCTCGTGTTCCCGGTCATGCTCGCCTCCGGGCTGGTGATGATGGGTGCCGTGCCCGCCTCCGCCGAGCCGGCCCCCGCGGCCACCTCGGGGAAGGCCGCGGCCGGCAAGAAGGTGTGCAAGGTCACCGATCCGCTCCTGAACGAGCTCTCGGGCATCGTGGCGACCGACAACGGCTACGTCGTGATCAACGACGGTTCCGACGCGCAGCGCCAGAAGATCTTCTACCTCGACGAGAACTGCGACATCACCAAGCGGGTCTCGTTCAGCGGCAACGGCCCCCGCGACACCGAGGACATGGTCCTGTCGCCGGACGGCAAGACCCTCTGGATCGCCGACACCGGCGACAACGGCGTCCGCAAGAGGCCACCGGAACACCGCGAGACGGTCAGCGTCTGGACCATGCCCGTGGACGGCTCCAAGGAGCCCAAGATCCACCGGCTGGCGTACCCGTCCGGCGACTACCACGACGCCGAGGCCCTCCTGCTCGATGCCGAGGGCAAGCCGATCATCGTGACCAAGGAGGTCACCGGGCCGGCGATGCTCTACACCCCGGCGGCCCCGCTCAAGACGAACAACACCGAGGGCGTACCGCTCAAGAAGGTCGGGCAGCTCGAGCTTCCGCGTACGGACACCCAGGGCACCGCCTTCGCCCGCCTCGCCCAGGGTGTGGTCACGGGCGCCGCGATCGCTCCCGGCGGCGACAAGATCGTCATCCGTACGTACCTCGACGCCTTCGAATGGGACGTGACCAACGGCAACGTCCTCGCCGCGCTGAAGAACAAGCCGCGCGGCACCGGCCTGCCCGACGAGCCGTTCGGCGAAGCGATCACCTACAGCCCGGACGGCAAGACGTTCGCGACGGTCTCCGACTTCGGCGACGTCAACGACGAGGGAGCGGCCAACTACATCCTCCGCTACACCCCGGCCACCCAGGTGGTCGAGGCGAACACGGACGCGGCCAAGAAGAGCTCCACCAGCAGCGGCCCGAGCTGGTACTCCGACCTGAGCCTCTCCGACATCACGTACCTGGTGGGCGGCATCGGCGTCCTGGGCGCTCTGCTCGTCGGCGCCGGCATCTTCGGCATCGTCCGGGCCCGCAAGAAGCCCCAACCCGAGGCGTCCGCGAAGAGCGCCGACCCGGCCGGCGGCCCCAAGCCGACCGACGCCGAGACCGAGCTCCTGTCCGTCGGCGGCCCGGCCCCACGCTCGGGCGTGTACGGCGCGGGCTCCGCACCCGGCGTGTACGGCGGCGCCAAACCGCCGGCGAAGGGCAGCGGCGTCTACGGAGGCGCGGCCGGCCGGCCGGCCGCTGCTCCGGGAGGCCGTCCCGGCACTACTCCGCCGGTGCGCCCCGGAAACACCCCGCCCGTGCGTCCGGGCAGCGCCCCGCCAGTACGTCCGGGCAGTGGCCCGCAGGGGCGTCCCGGTGCCGTTCAGCCGGGTCGTCCGGGTGTGGCTGAGCCGGGTCGCCCCGGGGGTGGGCAGGGAGGTCGTCCCGCCGGTGGGCCGCAGGGCCGGCCGGTTTCGGGTCAGCCGCAGCCCGGTGGTGGCCAGCAGGGCCGCCCGGGTGGTCAGCCCGGCCGCGCGGGTGGCGCCGCGCCGGTCCCGGGTGGTCAGCCCCCTCGTCCCGCGGGTCAGCCTGCTCGTCCTGCCGGTGGTCAGCCCGCTCGTCCTGCGGGTCAGCCTGCTCGCCCCGCGGGTGGTCAGCCCGCTCGTCCTGCGGGTCAGCCAGCTCGTCCTGCGGGCGGGCAGCCCGGGCGGCCGAGCGGTGGTCAGCCGGGTCGCCCGGCGCAGGGCGGTCAGCCCGGTGCGCGGCCCGGGGGCGGCGTCTACGGGGCCCCGCCTCCGCCGCCGGGAGAGGGCCGGCAGGCGGGCTCGTCCCGTCCCAGTGGCTTCTTCGGCGCCTAGCCATTTAAATCGCTGGCGCACACCCCGCACTCGATTGCAGAATGTGTACCGACGCCGACGGAGCCAGAAAATGGCTCCGGAAAAGCGTTGACGAAAACAGCGGGGCTCGGTCATCCTGGATGCCGACACCGCACCAGAGCTTCGAGGGGAGTTGAACCGTCATGTCGTGGCAGCCGAACTGCACGATCGCCCCGTCGTGGGCGGCGTATGGAGCTGTCATTTCCGGCGTGACGGCGATGCCGCACCTCCGAGGTGGCGAGCCGAGTCGTGGCCTGGAGCGGTGGAGCGGGTAGGCAGGAGCATCTGCGCCCGCGCCGCCCACCTCGCCATCGAGGCCCGGGCGGCTTTTTCGTACCCGGAATTGTCTTACGGGTGTAGCTCAACGGTATAGAGCACCGGTCTCCAAAACCGAAGGTTGCAGGTTCGAATCCTGCCGCCCGTGCGTGCCCTGAATACGTTTCAGGGAATTGCTCATTGTCAACTCAACAGTGGATGGCATGTATATGTCGGCGCGTGGTGCGGAGCTTTCCGTGCCACGCGCCGCAGAGGGCTTGTGGCGCAGTGGTAGCGCACCGGTTCGGCAGACCGGGGGTCGGCGGTTCGAATCCGCCCGGGTCCACAGGCAGGCACCACCCGTGACGGGCGGGCCTGACCATGCCTTCCCGGCCCGGGTGGCACCCGTAGGGATCACCGCTCGGCTCAGGGAAGGCACCACCGGTAGCGGCCGGTGACACGCCCGTGAGGTTGAGGCAGGTAGACCACTGGACTCTCGATCCGGAAGACCGGGTTCGACCCCCGGACGGGCGACGCACCACCATGCGGTACCCCTTGCCTTCGCCCGACGGGTCGGGCTCCGCCCCGGTACGGCGGACGTTGCGGGTTCGAGCCCCGCCGAAGGCTCCGCACGCCCCTCGAGGCGTGACACGTGGCTGTAGCACAACGGTCAGTGCGCCGCCTTGCCATGGCGGAGACCGGGGTTCGACTCCCCGTAGCCGCTCGGACCCCGCCGCGCCGCGGGGCTCGGACCCCGCCGCGCCGCGGGGCTCGGACCCGCCGCGCGGCGGGGTGACTTCCGACTGCACACTGCGGCCGCCTGTGGTGGCTGCGACCAGCGCAGGGACGACCGGAACCCGGCCGCGTCCGGGACGGCGCTGAGGACCTTCATCAAGTCCGCAGCTTCGCCGAGGTCGCCGGCGCTGGATCCGGCCGGCGGGACCGCTACCCCCGCCGGCCGGCGATGCGAGCTGGTGCAACCGGCAGCACACCCGGCTCTGACCCGGGCGATGGAGGTTCGAATCCTCCGCTCGCAGCTTCCCGCCCTCGTAGCCCAACCGGCAGAGGCGACGGTCTGAGGGGCCGTACAGTGCGCGTTCGACTCGCGCCGAGGGCACGACCGGCCGCTTCGGCGGCCTCGACGCCGGCGCAGCACGACAGGTGGTGCACCGCTCTCGTAAAGCGGAGGCAGCCGGTTCGAGTCCGGCCGCCGGCTCATCGGATCGCCCGCCCCACCAGCGGCGCGACCACACGCCCGGGTAGCCCAACTGGCAGGAGGCGGCTGGCTTAGAACCAGCACAGTGCGCGTTCGAATCGCGTCCCGGGTACGCAGCACATTTCCAGGGCTCGTAGCTCCAATCGGTAGAGCGCCGCTCTTGCACAGCGAGGGTTGTCGGTTCGAATCCGACCGGGTCCACCACGTCGACACAGGCCGGTAGGCCGCGGGTTCGATCCCGTCGTCGGCGCGCAGGGAGGGTTGGCCGAGTGGGAAGGCTGCGGCTTGCTAAGCCGTCGACAGGGCGTAGTCCTGCGCAGGTTCGATCCCTGCACTCTCCGCACCGTCTCGCCGTGGCCCAGCTGGTAGGGGCGCCTCGCTGATAACGAGGAGGTCGGTGGTTCGAATCCATCCGGCGAGACCATGCCTCGGTAGCTCAGGGGAGAGAGCGTCCGGCTACGAACCGGAAGGTCGCAGGTTCGAATCCTGCTCGGGGTGCAAGCCGGGACCTGACGGACCCATCAGGTCTCCACGGGTTGTGGCGCAGCTTGGTCAGCGCGCTCGGTTCGGGACCGAGAGGACGCCGGTTCGAATCCGGCCGACCCGACGCGACACAGGGGAGGAGCCAGCCGACAGTTGGCGCCGGCCGCCGTCTCGAAAACGGTTGGGGCACACGCCCGTGGCGGTTCGACCCCGCCCTCCTCCGCTCGCCCTGCACCACGTCATACCTGCCACGGCCACCGGTCCGCGGCCCCGCCTGTGTAGCTCAATCAGGGAGAGCGCCGTCCTTACAAGACGGATGTTGGGGGTTCGAATCCCTCCGCAGGTACGTATCGTCCCCGCGGTTCGCGGGGCACATGGTGTCCGTAGCTCATCAGGTCAGAGCGCCAGGTCGTGACCCTGGAGGCAACCGGTTCGAGTCCGGTCGGTCACCCTCGCGCGGGCGCGCCGACGCCGGAGAGTCGGGCCTGGCTGTAACCCAGGTGCTTGCTGCTCAGGGGGTTCGAATCCCCCCGCCCGCACCCCGCCCCCGTAGCTCAGCGGAAAGAGCACCAGGTTCCGAACCTGGGGGCCGCTGGTTCGAATCCAGCCGAGGGCACGCAACTACCGTCCGGGACCGCACGGCGCGGACCCGGCGGATGGCCTCGTGGCGTTCCGGGTGGAGCGCCCCGCCTGCAAAGCGGGTGATCTTCCGGTTCGACTCCGGGCGAGGCCTCGTCGCATGCCATCCACTGTGAGTGACAGACACAGCCCTGTCTCGGCACGGCTCGCGCATGTCCGGGCCGGCTCGCGCGGCGCCGGACTCCGGCCGGAGCCGCGGAAGCCTGTTCCCTTGGCAAGCGCCGCGCCGCGTTCCTCCATTGGTCTCGGTCGGCGGGGCTGTCGGTTGGCTTGTGCCGTGACGCTTCTTCCGTTGGCGCCCGTCGCTGGGACTGTCGGGTCGCTCGCCGCGGCTTTCCTCCGCTGGCCCCGGGTCGCTCGCCGCGGCTTTCCTCCGCTGGCCCCGGGTCGCTCGCCGCGGCTTTCCTCCGCTGGCCCCGGGCCGCTCGCCGCGGCGGCCCTCCGCTGGCCCCGGGCCGCTCGCCGCGGCGGCCCTCCGCTGGCCCCGGCTCGCTCGCCGCGGCGGCCTTCGTCCGTTGGCACCGTCCCCGAGACGGTCGGCTGGAGACACGCTGCGACGGAGGTGCACCGCTGATCGTGCCCCGAGGCCGCGGCGGAGAGTGGGACGCCGGCCCGCCGACTGCGCCACGATTACCCGCACCCCGGCCGACATGCCAGCGCCGCGCCGTGACCGCGGGCGCACGTCCGGCGGCGCGCTGGTGATCCGGGCGCTGGTGCGAGCCTCCGGACTCGAGGGGGCCGGTCACCACGCCCATGCCGACCGGCCCGTCTCTGTCGTCGCGCTCCATGCCGCCGGAGCCCAGCCGTGTCAGACGCGGCGCAGCACCGCCACGACCCTGCCCATCACCGTCGCGTCGTCGCCCGGGATCGGGTCGAAGGCCGGGTTGGCCGGCATCAGCCAGACGTGCCCGTCCCGCTGCCGGTAGCTCTTGACCGTCGCCTCACCGTCGATCATGGCCGCCACGATGTCGCCGGGGGTGGCCGTGGGCTGCTGACGTACCACGACCCAGTCGCCGTTGCAGATGGCGGCGTCGATCATCGAGTCGCCCTTGACCTCGAGCATGAAGACCTCGCCCTCGCCGACCAGCTCGCGCGGGAGGGGGAAGAAGTCCTCCACCGCCTGCTCGGCGAGGATGGGGCCGCCGGCCGCGATCCGACCGACCAGCGGCACGTAGGCCGGGGTGGGCCGGGCCGACCGCAGCGTCTCGTCGTCGACCATGTCGCTGGGCGACCGCACGTCCACCGCGCGGGGGCGGTTGGGGTCGCGGCGGAGGAAGCCCTTCTTCTCGAGCTCCTTCAGCTGGTACGCGACGCTGGACGGGGACACGAGGCCCACCGCCTCGCCGATCTCGCGGACGCTCGGCGGGTATCCGTACCGTTCGACCCAGTCCTTGATGAATTCCAGGATGCGCCGCTGACGGGCGGTCAAATCGGCGGTGACCAGGTCCGGAAACTGGCTGACCACCGGGGTGACCGAGCGCAGCTGCGGGGCGTCGGCGCTGCGGGCCCGGGCCGGCGTCCGGCGTCGCATGGCAGCTCTGGTGCTCGTGGCCTCGGGCTTCAGGTCCTTCTGGTCTTGCCGGCTCGTCCGGTCGTCGGTCGACACGTCCGCCCTCCCTATCGGCCACTGCCCTTCAGGGCACGTGGTGCTCGCGGAGCCGGGCATTCGCCGTGGGGATGGACGTCGGCCCGGCTGACCCCTCTTGATGGAGAACCGTATCGGCGCGGTACGACAGATTCAAACATCTGTACGACTTTCTCTCGGCGTGTCGCCCGGAAGTGCTCGACTTCCGTACGCCTGTTCTGATAGACCGTCGTACGGGCGTTCGATCGAACGCGCGTACGAGGGACGTATGCGAGGAAAGGAATATGCCGTGGTAGCCACCGGTATGCGTCAGGGGCGGCCGGCCCCGTTGCGGCTGACGCGGCGAGGGCGGATCGTCGTGCTGACCTTCTTCTTCCTCCTGGCCTCGCTCGCCAGCGCAGTGTTGTGGACCACTGCTTCGCGCGCCGACGATCCGCAGCGAGGTCCCGTCCCCACGGTCGTCGTGCAGCCGGACGACACGCTCTGGTCGATCGCCGAGCGCGTGGCCCCGGGCCGGGCGCCCCGGGAAGTGATCGACGAGATCCGTGACCTCAACAACATCAAAGGCTCTTACGTGTACGCCGGGGACACGCTTCTCGTCCCCCGCGAGGACTGAACGGGTCTTCGTCCGCTGAGGCGGTGACGCTGCTACTCGGCCGCGTGGCCCGCGGTGCGGAGTCGTGGGACCTGGCGGCCGCGCGTGCCGACGGAGACCCGGCAGGTCGGTGCGGTCGTCCGAACCGGCCATCATGCGCCGGCGGCCCTGGTGGCCTGCGGTTCCCATACGGCGGCGCGGTGGGATGCGGGCGATCGCTGCACCGGGGCTCCGGCATTGCGCCCCGCGCCCATCAAGCATGTGGTCAGGTCACGTGCGGTTGCCTCGTGATCCTCGGTGAGTTCCAGCGGGGTGTCGGTTCATCGCGTCGCCTCGTGATGGTCGGTGAGTGCTGTCTTCCGGGCGCCGGCGTCATTGCGCGGCGCCGGGCGTCGCGTCGGCGGTGGCGGCTGGTCACCCGCTGCCGGCCCGCCCGGCTGTGCCGAGGGGATTCAGGCCGCGAAGCGCGACTCGTGTCGGCGGCGGCGACTGGTCGCACCCGCTGTCGGGCCGCCCGGCTGTGCCGAGGGGATTGAGGCCGCGAAGCGCGACGCGTGTCGGCGGCGGCGACTGGTCGCACCCGCTGTCGGCCCGCCCGGCTGTCCCGGGGGCATTCGGACGGCGAGGCGCGCCTCGTGGTGGGGTTCGCCTCATCCACGCCGGTGACGTTCCGATCTTGGCGGGTCGCGCTCGTTCGGCTTCTTGATCAAGGTGATCCGGTGCTGCCCGTGACCGGCGTGGCACCCGTCGTGTTGAGGTAGAAAATGCGGCGCGCCGACGCGCCGGTGAACTTGCGCCGGGGTCGGCAGCGGCCTAACGTCGACCCCAACATCTAGTAGTTACAAGGGTGTAAGTCGTCCACAGGTTGGGGTCAGGTCCCTCCGTAATCCACAGGCTCGTCCACAGTCCGAGGCGGAAAATGATCACCTTGGGGCTGGTGTTCGGCGTGCCCGGATCACGGGAACACCGCAGTCAACTCCCTGGGAACGGCAGCCCGGCGACAGGAGGATCGCGGTGCGGTGCCCGTACTGCCGACACGCCGATTCGCGCGTGGTCGACTCGCGTGAGGCCGACGACGGTCAGTTGATCCGTCGCCGTCGGGCCTGCCCGGAGTGCGGCAAGCGGTTCACCACCGTGGAGGAGGCCGTGCTTGCCGTCGTCAAGCGTAGCGGCGTCACCGAGCCCTTCAGCCGGACCAAGATCATGAGCGGCGTGCGCAAGGCCTGCCAGGGCCGGCCCGTCGCCGAGGACTCGATCGCCCTGCTCGCGCAGCGGGTCGAGGAGACCGTCCGGGCCAAGGGCGCGGCCGAGGTGCCGAGCCATGACGTCGGGCTGGCGATCCTCACCCCGTTGCGGGAGCTCGACCAGGTGGCCTACCTGCGCTTCGCGAGCGTCTACAAGTCGTTCGACTCGCTCGACGAGTTCGAAAGGGAGATCTCCGAGCTGCGTGCGGCCGGCCGCGACGGCGGGAAGGATCCGCTGGCCGACCGCGACGGCAAGGAGGGCCGCGACAAGGACGCGGCGCGCGAGGCCACGGCCGCCAAGGAGGCGGCGCCGCGCCATGTCGTCGCGCCGCGGTCCGGCGGCCGGGCGCCGAAGTTCGGGGATCGGTCGCCCTAGCGGCGTGACGGTGGTCGCGCTCGGGCAACGCGATCGGCGTCTCCTGAGCACTGGGCATCGCTGGGCCCGTACGGAAAAAGCTTGAAAGATGGTGCGGCTCGACAGCCGCGCCGATGTCGGAAAGCGGATCGCGGTGGGGAAGCCGCGATCGTTCGAGGGGGAGCACACACATGGCCGGTGACGGCATGACAGCAGGTAGGCAGCGCAGTCGCGCTGGCAACGGGGGCGCCGCGGTCGGGGGGCTGCGCGTCGAGCGGGTCTGGACGACCGAGGGTGTTCACCCGTATGACGAGGTCGAGTGGGAACGCCGCGACGTCGTGATGACGAACTGGCGGGACGGCTCGATCAACTTCGAGCAGCGCGGGGTCGAGTACCCGGCGTTCTGGAGCGTCAACGCCGCCAACATCGTCACCACCAAGTACTTCCGGGGTGCCGTCGGCACGCCCGAGCGGGAATGGTCGCTCAAGCAGCTCATCGACCGGGTCGTGAAGACCTACCGCAAGGCGGGCGAGGACCACCGCTACTTCGCCTCCCCGGCCGACGCCGAGGTGTTCGAGCACGAGCTGACGTGGATGCTGCTGCACCAGGTGTTCAGCTTCAACTCGCCGGTCTGGTTCAACGTCGGCACGTCGTCGCCGCAGCAGGTCAGCGCCTGCTTCATCCTGTCCGTGGACGACTCGATGGACTCGATCCTGGACTGGTACAAGGAAGAGGGCCTGATCTTCAAGGGCGGCTCCGGATCCGGCGTCAACCTGTCCCGGATCCGCTCCTCCCGCGAGCTGCTCTCCTCGGGCGGCACGGCCAGCGGCCCGGTCAGCTTCATGCGCGGTGCCGACGCCAGCGCCGGGACGATCAAGTCCGGCGGTGCCACCCGGCGCGCGGCCAAGATGGTCATCCTCGACGTCGACCACCCCGACATCGAGGAGTTCGTCTTCACCAAGGCGCGCGAGGAGAACAAGATCCGCGCGCTGCGGGACGCCGGGTTCGACATGGACCTCGGTGGCAGCGACATCGTCAGCGTGCAGTACCAGAACGCCAACAACTCGGTGCGGGTCAGCGACGAGTTCATGCGGGCGGTCGAGGAGGGCGGCACGTTCGACCTGCGTGGCCGGCTGCACGGCGAGGTCATCGAGTCGATCGACGCCAAGAAGCTGTTCACCGACATCGCCAAGGCGGCGTGGGAGTGCGCCGACCCGGGCCTGCAGTACGACGACACCATCAACGACTGGCACACCAACCCCGAGACCGGCCGCATCACCGCGTCCAACCCCTGCTCGGAGTACATGTCGCTGGACGACTCGTCCTGCAACCTCGCCTCGCTCAACCTGATGAAGTTCCTGAACGCCGACGGCGGCTTCGAGGTCCAGAAGTTCGTCAAGAGCGTCGAGTTCGTCATCACCGCGATGGAGATCTCCATCGCGTTCGCGGACTTCCCGACCCCGAAGATCGGCGAGACCACGCGGGCCTACCGCCAGCTGGGCATCGGGTACGCGAACCTGGGCGCCCTGCTGATGGCGTCCGGCCTGCCGTACGACTCGGAGGGTGGTCGCTCGGTCGCCGCCGGCATCACCTCGCTCATGACGGGTACGGCGTACCGCCGCTCCGCGGAGCTCGCCGGGGTCGTCGGCCCGTACGACGGGTACGCCCGCAACGCCGAGGCGCACAAGCGCGTCATGCGCAAGCACGCGGCGGCGAACGACGAGATCCGCCCGAGCGGCGCCGTCGCCACGGCGCTGGTCAAGGAAGCCACCAAGCAGTGGCAGGACGGCATCAAGATCGGCGAGAAGAACGGCTGGCGCAACGCCCAGGCGTCCGTGCTCGCGCCGACCGGCACCATCGGCCTGATGATGGACTGCGACACCACCGGCATCGAGCCCGACCTGGCCCTGGTCAAGTTCAAGAAGCTCGTCGGCGGCGGCTCGATGCAGATCGTCAACCAGACGGTGCCGCGTGCCCTGCGCAGCCTCGGCTACCCCGAGGAGCAGGTCGAGGCGATCGTCGAGCACATCGCCGACCACGGCAACGTCGTGGACGCCCCCGGCCTCAAGCCGGAGCACTACCCGGTCTTCGACTGCGCCATGGGCGAGCGGTCCATCGCGCCGATGGGTCACGTCCGGATGATGGCCGCCGTGCAGCCGTTCATCTCCGGCGCGATCTCCAAGACGGTCAACATGCCCGAGTCGGCGACCGTCGAGGACATCGAGCACATCCACTTCCAGGGCTGGAAGCTGGGCCTCAAGGCGCTCGCGATCTACCGCGACAACTGCAAGGTCGGCCAGCCGCTGTCGGCGGCGAAGCCCAACAAGGCCGCTGCTTCGACCGAGGAGACCCCGGCCGCCCAGGTCGAGAAGGTCGTCGAGCGGGTCGTCGAATACCGCCCGGTCCGCAAGCGCCTGCCGAAGAAGCGCCCGTCGGAGACGGTGTCGTTCTCGGTCGGCGGCGCCGAGGGCTACCTCACCGCGTCGTCCTACCCGGACGACGGCCTCGGCGAGGTCTTCCTCAAGATGTCGAAGCAGGGCTCGACCCTCGCGGGCGTCATGGACGCCTTCTCCGTGGCGATCTCGATAGGGCTCCAGTACGGCGTGCCGCTGGAGACGTACGTCAGCAAGTTCACCAACATGCGCTTCGAGCCGGCCGGCATGACCGACGACCCGGACGTCCGCATGGCCGCGTCGGTGATGGACTACATCTTCCGCCGCCTGGCACTGGACTTCCTGCCGTACGACACCCGCGCCGAACTGGGCATCTTCACCGCCAAGGAGCGCGCGGCCCAGGTCGCGGCCGAGGCGGCGGCCGAAGCGGCCAACGTGGACCTGGCCGGCATGGCCGCGTCCGCGCCGGTGTCCGCCCCGGTGGGCGCCGCCACCGCCCCGGCGGCCCCGGCGGCCCAGGTCGAGGCTCCGGCCGGGGCCAAGGCCCAGGCCGACACGGAGAAGGAGGCGCACTCCTCGACGGAGCTGCTGGAGATCGTCCTCGGCACCTCGGCCGACGCACCGCTGTGCTTCACCTGCGGCACGAAGATGCGCCCGGCGGGCAGCTGCTACGTGTGTGAGGGCTGCGGCTCGACGTCCGGCTGCAGCTGAGTCAGAAGATCCGCGAACCGGGCGCTTCCGCTGCATGCGGAGGCGCCCGGTTCCTTCTTTCGCTCTATCGTTCGGCGTTACCGGGAACGGACCAGCCGGGGTCGCGGCCGGTGAGGCCGAGGATGCGGTCGAGCGGCGAAGCGGTCGGCGGCACCGGAACCTCGGGGCCGTACGCCTTCACCTCGCGACCGAGATCCGCCGTCCGCGCCACCTCGTCGTGCAGGAAGGACAGCACCTCGTCTTCCCAGCGTGGCTCCTGGCCGGTCGCCCGGGCCAGGTCCCAGCCGTGGATGACGATCTCGCCGAGCACCATCCCGCCGACCATCGCCGCCGGCATCTCGGGGCCGCCGCTCATGGTGGCCGTGCCCTGCCAGGCGGCCGGCGACGACCATGCCGCGGCGAGCCGGGTCAGGCCGGCCTCCAGTCCGGTTTCACGGCCGGGCTCCGGACTGGACGGTGGGGGTGCCGGCGAGGCGGCGGCGAGGATCGGCGCCCACTCCCGCAGGTGGGCGAGCAGTGTTCGTACGGTGAAGTCGGCGCACGGGGTGGGTGCCTCGACCTGCTCGGGCCGGATGTGCCGGACCACTGCCAGGGTCGGCTCGAGGGCCGGGGTGAGAAGGTCGTATGCCCGCATGGCCGACGACGATACGACCGGCCCCCGGGCGCCGTCTTGAACAAACGCGACGACGGAAGGAGCGACGTTAGGCTGCGGTCATGTCCCGGGACGCGCGCGAGCTGGGCGGCGCCTGGGCCTCTTTCCAGACCATCACGCACGCCGCCGCACCGCCCGGCTTGTCCTCGGTCATCGACCACTGCTGGACCGCCGACTGGGATCTCCGGGGTCAGGCCCCGTACCGGCAGAAGATCATCCCTACCCCGACCGTCCATCTCGCCTTTCGTGACGGCGTACCGTTCGTCACCGGCCCGGCCCGCCGACACGTCGTGCGCAACCTCGAGGGCCGCGGCTCGGTGTTCGGCATTGCCTTCCGGCCCGGTTGCTTCCGGCCCTTTCTCGGCCGCGCGGTGGCAACGCTGGTCGGCCGCTCCCTCCCGGCCGCGGAGATATTCGGCGTCGCGCCCGGGTGTGCCACCGTCGAGCAGTTCCTCCGCGATCGGCTGCGGCCGGACCCCACCGCCGACGCGGTCGCCGCGATGGTCGATCGGATCCGGCTGGACCGGCGGCTCACCCGGGTCGACGCCCTGGCCGCGGCCGAGGGGATCGGCGTGCGGCGGCTGCAGCGCCTGTTCCAGGAGTACGTCGGGCTCGGCCCGAAGTGGGTCATCCGCCGCTACCGCCTCCAAGAGGTGACCGAGAGGCTGGGCGGCGGGATCGCTCTGCCGGACTGGGCCGCCCTCGCCGCGAAGCTCGGCTACGCCGACCAGGCCCACTTCGTCCGCGACTTCACCGCCATGGTCGGCGAATCACCCTCCGTCTACGCCCGGCGCTATCCGAGTGGCTGACCGCCACTTTAACGGTTAAGTTCGAAGGGTGATGACCGATGAGAACGCCAAGGTCGCCGTCGGTGTCACCTTCGCCACCAACGGGCTGGCTTTCGGCGGGTGGCTCGCACGCGCTCCCGCCATCCGCGACGATCTGAGCCTGTCCCCGGCGGGCTTCGGCCTCCTTCTGCTCTGCCTCTCCGGGGCTGCCGTGGCCGCGATCCCGCTCGCCGGGCCGATCGTGCAGCGGTACGGCCCGGCCCGCTCGGTCCTGGCCGGCAGCATGTCCGTCGTCCTCGGTCTCGTCGGGCTCGGCATCGGCGCGGCCGCCGGGGCGGTGCCGGTCGCCGCGGTAGGGCTCGTGCTCATCGGCATGGGAAACAGCACCTGGGACGTGGCGATGAACGTCGAGGGTGCGGACGTCGAACGGCGGCTCGGCCGTACCTTGATGCCCCGCTTTCATGCCGGTTTCAGCCTCGGCACAGTGGCCGGCGCGGGCGTGAGTGCGGCGGCGGCCGCGGCGGGTGTCTCCGTCACCGCGCAGGTGCTGGCGACCGCGGCCCTGGCCGGCGTGATCATGGTGCGAACCGTGCGCAGCTTCCTGCCCGTGCCCCCGTCGCACGAGGCCGAGGGCCCGCGAGGGCGTGTACGGGACGCTTGGCGCGAACCCCGCACGCTGCTGATCGGCGTCATCATGCTGGGCTTCGGCTTCACCGAGGGCGCGGCCAACGACTGGCTCGCGATCGGCCTCGTCGACGGCTACCACGCGACGGAAGCCGTCGGTGCGATCGGCTTCGGCTTCTTCGTCACGGCGATGACCCTCGGCCGGCTCTTCGGCGGTACGGCGATCGAACGCTGGGGCCGCGTCGTCACGCTCCGCCTGACCGCGGCGTCGGCGTTCGCCGGGCTGCTTCTCGTCGTTTCCGGGATCGGCGTCCCGGCCGTGCTCGTCGGCGCGTTGCTGTGGGGTGCGGGTGCGTCGCTCGGCTTCCCGATCGGCATGAGCGCGGCCGCCGACGATCCGCTGCGCGCGGCGATCCGGGTCTCGGTGGCGGGGTCCGTCGGCTACGGGGCGTTCCTGGCCGGCCCGCCGCTCATCGGCCTGCTCGCCCAGCACTTCGGCGTGCTCCGCGCCCTCTGCGTGGTGGTCGCGGCGATCGGGCTGGGCCTGCTCGGCTCGGGGGCGGCCCGCCCGCTCGGGGACCTCATCGCTCCAGGAAGTCGCCGATGATCTGGGCCAGCAGCTCCGGCTGTTCGACCACCATCGCGTGCGAGGTGTCCGCCAGCTGCAGGTAGTTCATCCTCGGATTGACCTTGGCGCCCTCCGCCGCTTGCTCCACCAGATAGCGGCGGTGCGCCGCGTAGAGCTCCGCGAACGGTTCCTGGTCCGGCAGGTCCCGTGTGGCGAGCACGGCCAGGGTCGGGGCGGGCGTCGAGGCGTACACCGTACCCAGATCAAGATCTTTCATCAGCGTACGCAAAGAGCCGGCCGTCTCCGCGGTCGGCCGCATCGACGTCTCGCCGTCGCGATGCACGAGGTTGCGCCGGAACCCCTCGATCCACACCTTCTCGTTCGCGCCCATGTCCCGGGCTGCCATCTGCTGGCGCTCGACCAGGTCGGGCAGATCCGTGGCCGGGATCGTCCGCCCCGCCTGGGCTTGCGCGGCGTCGAAGACCGAATGCAACCGCGCGAGCTCGCCGGCCGCCTTCTCCGGATCGAGCCCCGGCAGCTGCTCGGTGCGTGCCGGCGGCGGGTTGCCGTCGAGACTGACCACTCCGGGAGCCTCCGGGTGCCGCTGCCCCCACAACACCGCCAGCATTCCGCCGAGCGAGTGCCCGGCCACGGCCGGACGATCCAATTCCATCTGTACGGTCACCGCCGCGATGTCACCGAGCGCGGCATCCCAGGACCACGGGCCGTCGCCGGACCGGCCGTGCCCGCGAAGGTCCATCGTGATCACCCGGTGCCGCGGCCGCAGGGCCCGGGCCAGCGTCGTGAGCATCGCCAGGTTTCCGCCGGCCCCGTGCAGGAGCAGCAGCGGGGGACGATCGCCGCCGAAGTCGCGTACGGCGATGGGCAGCTCCCCGGCGTCGACCAACCGGTCATTGATCATTGCTGTCTCCCTGCTCGCGTTCGTCACTGAGTCTCAACCGGTCCCGGATCGCCGCCGAGGGCACCCCGCCGTCCGGGTGGCGGGGCAGCTTGCCGCGGCGTACCAGGTCGTGCACGCCCTGCCGGGTGATCCCCAGCATCGCTCCGGCGGTGGCCAGCGAGACCGCCTCGGCCGAGGGGTGCCCGACCCGCCGCGCCACCACCCGTCCGAGCGGCGTACGCCACCAGTCCAGCGGGGGATCGAAGGCCCGGTCCGACGGGTAGAGCGTGGCGATCAGCCGCAGCACTGCGCCGGCAGCCGCCCGGTCGTCGTCGCCGCGCATCAGATCGGCCCACCGGCCCGCCCGGATCCGCATCAGCCGGCGCAGCGGGTCCACCGCGTCGTCGCCCTCCAGGAGGATCTCTAGCGGATCCAGCAGCCGCACGTCGAGCAGTCGCACGATGTGCTCGACCAGTTCGGCTCGCGTCGGCACCCCGCCATCCTTCCGCTACTTGACGAGAAGTGTCAAGTAGCGCCCGCTAGGGTCGGAGGGGTGGACACGCCGGCACCGCGACCCCTCACCGAGCCGCACCCGTCCCGCCTCGCCGCTGACCATCCGCGCCGGGCGGAGATCCTCGCGGCCCACGCCGAGGCGCTCACCGGGGGCCAGGCCGGCTACCTCGACCCCGACACCGGACTCTTCGTGCTCACGGCAGCCTTCCTCGCCAAGCGCGGCACCTGCTGTAGCCGGGGCTGCCGTCACTGTCCGTACGTCGATGGTGTCTGACCCGGACTTTCGCCGGCGCCCCCGGCCGAGTACGGTGTGCCCGAATTATTCGGGAGGACACAGGTGCGCAAGCGTCTCATCGCCCTCGGCGCCGCCGCGGCGCTGCTCGCACTCGCCGGCTGCTCGGACAAGAAGGCCGACGCCGCGAGCCTGCCTCCCGTACGAATAGTCCAGCAGCCGGCGGCATCCGCCGGCGGGGCGTGCATCCTCTGGGACTACGCGTTCATCAAGGAGAAGATCGGCGTCGAGTTCACGATCGCGGCTTCGGACCAGGTGGACGACACGTCGACCTGCGTGGTGCAGACGACCACGGCGGAATGGCCGTACCTGGCACTCTCCGTGGTCGAAAGCACCAAGGCCGACGCCAAGCTGTTCACCCAGGCGCTCACGCCGGCCAAGGCGACCAAGTTGAAGGGTCTGGGCGAGGCCGGCTACCGCCTCGTGACGAAGCCGTCCGGCGGGCACGGACCGACGGTCGAGATCGGCTGGCTGAGTGAGGCGAAGCAGTTGCAGACGCTGCGCTTCACCTTCGCGAAGGGTGCGGCGAGCGGGGACGTCAAGCGGATGCAGACGAGCCTGCTCTCCCTGGCGAAGGCCATGAACACGACCAACGGTTGAGCAGCGGCCCGGCCGGAGCGGGCGGCGGATCGCCGCCGATCAGTGTGCGTCGACGAAGACCCGCGAGGCGACCTCGCGCGGCAGCCGGATCTTGTCGCCGGACCGGTCGATCGTGACGCCGTCCCGCTCCTGATTCACCGTCACCGTCGCACCCGGGTCGATGCCGGCCGCGTGCAGCTGCCGCAGCACACCGGCGTTGGTCTGCACGCTCTCACAGATCCGCCGCACCACGACGCTGCCGCTCAGCCCGGGGAATGCCAGGTTGCGCTCGCCGGCGTTGACGACCGTGGCGCTGCTGTCCAGCGGCTCCTCCGGCGGGAGGCCCAGCACCTCGAGGCCCGGGATCGGGTTGCCGTACGGCGAGCGGGTCGGCCGGTTGAGCAGCTCGTAGACCTTGCGCTCCACGGAGTCGCTCATCACGTGCTCCCAGCGGCAGGCCTCTTCGTGCGCCTCCTCGTACGGCATGCCGATGACGTTCACCAGCAGCAGTTCCGCGAGGCGGTGCTTGCGCATCACCGCGACCGCCGCGACCCGGCCCTGCTCGGTGAGAAGCAGGTGGCGGTCGTTCTCGACGGTCAGAAGGCCGTCGCGCTCCATGCGCGCGACCGTCTGGCTGACCGTGGGGCCGCTCTGGTGCAGGCGCTCGGCGATGCGTGCGCGCAGCGGCGGCACGCCCTCCTCCTCGAGCTCCAGAATCGTGCGCAGGTACATCTCGGTGGTATCGACGAGATCATTCACGGTGCGGCCCTCCCAGCAGCGATATTACCTCGTAGCCGGGGGTTGACTTTCGCGCCGACGAGGTGGGTGAGCAGACCTTACCGGACCGGTCGGGACGATGCCCGGAAGGGACAAATCACCCGACCCGATCGCTCTCGGCCGGCGCCGACCGGCAGTCGCGCAATCCGGCCCGGCCGCCACGCCGTTTCTGTCGGACCGGCGTGGCAGAGTGACCGGCATGGCGGACGGCACGACGGCAGTGATCTGGGACGAGGCGCTGCTCGCGTACGACATGGGTGATCACGCGCTCAACCCGGTCCGGGTCGAGCTGACCATGGCCCTCGCCCGTGAGCTGGGCATTCTCGACCGGCCCGGGGTCCGTACGATCGTGCCCGCCCCGGCCGACGACGAGGCGCTGACCCGGGTGCACCGCCCCGACTACCTCGACGCCGTGCGGATGGCGCCGATCGACCCGTTCTTCCGCGGCTGGGGCCTCAACACCCCCGACAACCCGGTCTTCGACGGCATGCACGAGGCGTCCGCCCGCATCTGCGGCGCCACGATCGCGGCGGTCGAGGCGGTCTGGTCCGGCGCTGCCACCCGCGCCGTCAACGTCTCGGGTGGCCTTCATCACGCCATGGCCGCGCGCGCGTCGGGCTTCTGCGTCTACAACGACCCCGCGGTCGCCATCGCCCGCCTCCTCGACCTGGGCGCGGAACGCATCGCCTATGTGGACATCGACGTCCACCACGGCGACGGCGTGCAGGCCGCCTTCTACGACGACCCCCGCGTCCTGACCGTCAGCCTCCACGAGTCGCCCCTGGCGCTGTTCCCCGGCACGGGCTTCCCCGACGAAACCGGAGGACCCCAGGCCGAGGGTACGGCGGTGAACATCGCCCTCCCGCCCGGCACGACGGACACCGGCTGGCTGCGCGCCTTCCACGCGATCGTGCCCTCGGTGGTGCGCGCGTTCGAGCCCCAACTCCTGTTCACCCAGTGCGGGGCCGACGCGCACCGCCTCGACCCCCTCGCCGACCTGCGCCTGACGGTGGACGGCCAGCGAGCCGCATACATAGCGCTGCGAGCCCTGGCCGACGAGGTGTGCGACGGGCGCTGGGTCGCCACGGGCGGCGGCGGATACGCCCTCGTGGAGGTGGTCCCCCGAGCCTGGACCCACCTGCTGGCGGTGGCAACCGGCGAGCCGCTGGACCCCACCACGGCGACGCCCCCTGCCTGGCGCAAGCTCGCGGCAACCCGCTGCCCGGGCCGCACGGTCCCGGCCGACCTCACCGACGGCGTCACGCCACCCGTCGAACGATGGGAACCGGGCACGGCCAACGACCCGGTCGACAAGGCCGTCATGGCAACACGGATGGCGGTCTTCCCGCTCCACGGCCTCGACCCCCACGACCCCCGCGACTGACCGGCCCCGACCGTGCGGAACGCCCCCAGCCCCACATCCCCGCCAACCCGCCCATCGGGATCGCCCGGCGCGGCGGCGCCGCGCGCGACCGGGCGGGCGGTGACCCACCGGGCCCTGTGTCGTCGGGCATGGGCGCGAGTGGGAAGGGTCGTGCTGGGCGGCCGGGATGGCTGCGGTCGGGCGGGTGCGCGCTGGGCGGCGGCGACGGCCCGGAGCGCGTGGGCCGGGAGCGCGTGGGCCGGGAGCGCGTGGGCCGGGAGCGCGTGGGCCTGGAGCGCGTGGGCCTGGAGCGCGTGGGCCTGGAGCGCGCGGGCCGGGAGCGCGTGGGCCGGGAGCGCGTGGGCCGTGCGGTGCCGGGTGCGGGCAGGAGTGACCCGCACGGAGCTGTGCGGCGTGGTCGGCTGCGGCCGGGCGGTCCCACCCGCCGGGCGGCCGACGGCCGGTCCAGGCCGGACCCGGACGTCGCCGAAGGCCCGAGGGAGCCGGCCCGCGTCCGACGGCTTTGATTCCCGCGGCTCTTCGGCCCGGACCGCGGCGCGGCAAGCTGGGCGATGCGTGCGGCGGCGCCGCTCGTCCGGCGCCAGACTTGGGAGGTGACACCGGTGACCAGAGAAGCCGACGTGCTGCTCTCCGACGGCAGCGCCGTGCACCTGCGTCCCATCCGCCCCGACGACGCGTCCGCGATCGTGGACTTCCACTCACGGATGAGCGACCGCACCCGCTACCTCCGCTACTTCTCCCCGTACCCGCGCATCCCCGAACGTGACCTCGAGCGGTTCGTCAACGTCGACCACCGCGATCGGGAGGCGTTCGTCATCGTCTCCGGCGCGCGGATCATGGCTGTCGGACGGTACGAGCGGCTCGGGCCCGGGTCGCCGGAGGCCGAGGTGGCGTTCGTCGTCGAGGACGCGCATCAGGGGCGGGGCATCGGATCGGTGCTGCTCGAGCACCTCGCCGACGCCGCCCGGGAGAACGGCATCTCGCGGTTCGTCGCGGAGGTGCTTCCGCAGAACGGCGGGATGCTGCGGGTGTTCAGCGACTTCGGCTACCAGGTTCAGCGGAAGTACGCCGACGGCGTCGTGCACCTCGGCTTTCCCATCGCCCCGACCGAGAAGTCCCGGGAGGTGCAGGAGAGCCGCGAGCAGCGTACGGAGGCGAAGTCCATCGCGCGGCTGCTGCACCCGCGCGGTGTCGCCGTGTACGGCGCGAGCGCCAGTGGCCAGGGTGTCGGCGCGGCCGTGCTGGCGCACATCCGGGACGGCGGTTACACCGGAAGCATCGTGCCCGTGCACCGCAGTGCCGAGCGGGTGGCGGGGCTGCCGGCGTACCGGTCGGCGGCCGCGGCCGGTGTTGCGGTTGATCTGGCGCTCATCGCCGTACCCCCGGACGGGGTCGCGGACGCCGTGGCCGACGCCGCCGCCGCGGGCGCGGGGGGACTGGTGGTCGTCTCGGCCGGCTTCGCCGAGGCCGGTCCGGAGGGCGCGATCGCCCAGCGGGCCCTGGTCGACGCGGCGCACGCTGCCGGCTTGCGCGTGGTCGGCCCCAACTGCCTGGGAATCGCGAACACCGATCCTTCCGTACGCCTCAACGCCACGTTGGCGCCGCTGCTGCCGGCGGCGGGCCGGGTGGGCTTCTTCAGCCAGTCCGGCGCGCTCGGCGTGGCGTTGCTGGCCGAGGCCGACCGCCGGGGGCTGGGCCTGTCCAGTTTCGTGTCGGCGGGCAACCGCGTCGACGTCTCCGGCAACGACCTCCTGCAGTACTGGCAGGACGATCCGGGCACCGACGTGGTCCTGCTCTACCTGGAGACGTTCGGCAACCCGCGCAAGTTCGCCCGGCTGGCGCGGCGGATGAGCCGGGTCAAGCCCGTCGTCGCGGTGGCGTCGGCGACGCGCCCGCCGGGGCTCGCCGGCGACCTGCCCGGGCCGGACACGAAGGCGGTGACCGCGCTCTTCGCCAGGTCCGGCGTCATCCGTGTCGATACCGTCGCCGAGCTGTTCGACGTCGGTGTCCTTCTCGCCAACCAGCCGCTGCCGTCCGGCCGCCGGGTCGCCGTGGTGGGCAATTCCTCGGCGTTGTCCGGGCTCGCGGTGGCCGCCTGCCGGGCCGAGGGGCTCGTCGTCGCCGACGGATATCCGCACGACATCAGCCCGCAGGCGAGCGCCCACGATTTCGCCGATGCGCTGGCCGACGCGGCGGTGGACGACCGGGTCGACGCCCTCGTCGTGGTGTTCGCTCCGCCCCTGCCCGGCCAGTTGCCGGACGAGGACGCCGACTTCGCCGCGGCTCTGGGCAGCGTGGCCTTGGCGGGGGAGAAGCCGACGGTCGCGACGTTCCTGCTCGGGCGGCTGCCGGCGAAGGTGCCGTCGTACCCGTCGGTGGAGGAGGCGGTACGCGCGCTGGGCCGGGTCGCCGGTTACGCCGACTGGCTGCGCCGGCCGCCGGGCGTGCTGCCGGTGCTGTCCGGTGTGGACGCCGCCGCGGCCGAGGTCGAGGGGTCGCCGGCCGAGCTGCTGGCCGCGTACGGGATCCCGCTCGAGCCCTCCACGTACGCGTCGACGATCGACGAGGCCACCGCGGCCGCCGCCGCCCTCGGGTATCCGGTGGCGCTGAAGGCGGCGGGGCGGGCGCTGCGTCACCGCATCGACCTCGGCGCGGTCCGCCTCGCGCTGGCCGACGAGGACGACGTCCGCGCGGCCTACCGGGAGCTGGCGGCGGCGTTCGGGCCGCACGTGCTGGTCCAGTCGATGGTCGCGCCGGGGGTGGCCTGCACGGTCGAGGTGGTGGAGGATCCGGCGTTCGGGCCGGTGGTCGGCTTCGGTCTCGGCGGCGTGGCCAGCGAACTCCTCGGCGACCTCGCCTGGCGGGCGGCACCCCTGACCGACCGCGCCGCCGAGGCCCTGGTCGATGAGCCGCGTGCGGCGCCGTTGCTGCACGGCTACCGGGGCTCCGAGCCGGTCGACCGGGACGCGCTGATCGACCTGCTGCTCCGCGTCGGCCGCCTGGCGGACGAGCATCCCCGCCTGCGCGCCCTCTCGCTGAACCCGGTCCTGGCCCGCCCGGACGGGTACGCGGTCCTGCACGCCTCGGTGGAGATCGGCGAGACCGGCACCCGGCAGGACACCGGCCCCCGCCGGCTCCACACCGCTTGAGTCGAGCCGGGCCGCCCGCTTGCCCGGAAGCCTTGGTTCCTCTACGGTAACCGTTACCAGAGAGGAACCAATGACTGCGGACCCGGTTTTCGACGCCCTCGGTGACCCGATGCGGCGACGGATCGTCGAGCGGCTGCACACCGGACCCCTGCCGGTCGGTGAGCTCGCCGCCACCTTGCCGGTCGGCAGACCGGCCGTCAGCAAGCACCTCAAAGTCCTCGAGGGTGCCGGCCTGGTCGAGCATCGCAGCGTCGGCACCCGGAACCTGTACCTGCTGGCGCCGCCGGGTTTCGTCGCCCTCCAGCAATGGCTGGTGCAGACCTGGGACGCAGCCCTGTCCGCGTACGCGGACGACGTCACCGCCCAACAGGAGGACGCATGAAGGCCCTGCCGCCGATTCGCCGCCAGGTCGCCGTGCCGGCCGCGGCCGACGTCGCATTCCGGGTCTTCGTCGAACGAATCGGCGCCTGGTGGCCCCTGGCCCGGTTCAGCGTCCACGGCGAGAAGGCGACTGTCGAGTTCCGTGACGGCCGTCTGATCGAGACCGGCCCGGACGGCGAGGTCGCCGAGTGGGGCACCGTGCTGCAGTGGCGGCCGCCGCACGAGCTGCGGATGACGTGGCACCCGGGGCGCGGTGCGGACCGGGCCGGCGAGGTCGCAGTGCTCTTCGTGCCGGTCACCGCGGCGCAGACCCTGGTGACGATCGAACACTCGGGCTGGGAGAACTACCCGGACCCGGTCGCCGGCCGGCAGGAGTACCGCAACGGATGGCCGGCTGTCGTCGGCGCGTTCGCGGAGCAGATCCCCGGAAACGCCGACGGCGGTGAACCGGTGTGGCTCGTGCTGCACCATACGGCCGCGCCCGGCGTCGACGACGTGTTCGCCGATCCTCGCTTCGCCGGTCATCCGGCCTTTCTGGCGCGGCTGCGGGAGCGCGAGATCCTCGTCGCAGCCGGTCCGTTCCCGCTCAGCGGTGAGGGCATGACCATCCTGCGGCTGAGCGACGCCTCGCAAGTGCCGGACGTGGTCCGCGCGGCGAACGAGGACGATCGCAGCGTCGCCACCGGCCTGCTCGAGGTCCACGTCCGCCCCTGGACACCGATGATCACCGGTATGACGCTGAGCTGAGCGGGCGGCGCATACCACAGAACGGGGGTTGCCGACATTGCCGATGCAGGTGAGCACAGCCCCCCTGAGCTGCTGATCTTCACCCGGAACCCTTCCGGATCTGCGGCGGTTGAGGTTGGCTGCCGGAATCTCAACGCCTGGATCACCCCAGTGGAGGAAGCCTTGCGTCGTTCCGCTTTCGTGGCGTCGCTGTCCGCAGCGGCCGCGGCGGTCGTGCTGACCGTCGCGTCGCCCGCATCGGCGATCAATACCTACAACTCGCAGCCGGCCCCCGAGCGCACCGAGGTCGGCGCCCTGATCGTGCAGTGGGACGAGGACGGTGACCCCGCCACGCCGGACGTCGTCGACTGGTACTGCTCCGGCACGATGATCGACACCGACGTCTTCCTGACCGCCGCCCACTGCACGACCGACTGGGCCCCCGGTGCCCGGTTCTACGTCTCGCTGGCCCAGGACGTGCAGGGTGCGCTGGACGCGGCGAAGGCGGTGCCGGGCCGTACCCCCGCGCAGGTCGCCGCGGCCGTCGGCGTCGCGGGCACCGAGCACACCAGCCCCGCCTACCCGGGCAACTCCGCCGACTCCCACGACATCGCGGTGATCACGTTCACCGATAAGCAGGCCGCCGCGCTCGCGAGCCGCTGGTCGTTCACCCCGGCCACGCTGCCGGCCCGCAACCAGCTGGCCTCGCTGGGCAGCCGTACCTTGGCGGCGTCCGAGTGGCTGGCCGCGGGGTACGGCACGCAGGAGGCCCAGCGTGGCCCCGGCGGTCAGACCCACCCCGGCGGCGGCGTACGGATGAAGGCGTCCCTGGGCTTCAATGCGCTGAACCCGACCTGGGTGCGTCTGGCGATGAACGAGAGCCGGGGCTTCGGCGGCGCCTGCTACGGCGACTCCGGCGGCCCGAACTTCCTGACCGTCGGCGGCAAGCGGATGCTCGCCGCCACGACGATCACCGGCGACGGGCCCTGCTACGCCACGAACGTGGTGTACCGGATGGACACGGACACGGCCCGTACGTTCCTCGGGCAGTACGTGACGCTGCCGTAGGGCGAACCACAGCGACGACCGGTCGGGGGAGTCCCCGGCCGGTCAGGCTGGTTCGCCGCCGGTCGTGGTGGCCAGCAGGTGCAGGGCCAGGCGGTTCGCCGCGGCCAGACCGGCGAGCAGCGCCGCGAGAACAATGTGGCCGGTCGCCGCCAGCGTGGTCGTCGCCCCGCCGAAGACCACCCACTCCGGCAGCAGGCGCAGGGGATCGGCAAGGGGACGGCGAGCCTTGGGGGCCACCCATTGTCCCCACACCACCGCCGCGGCCAGCGGCAACGCCACCGCCGCGAGGATGCGCAGCCACACGGGGCCCGGCACGTGCCAGCCGCCGTACGCGAGAGCAGCCAGCGCCGCGACCTCCAGGCCGAAGCGCAGGGCCAGATTGAGCGCCTTCATGCCGCGGATGATGCCACGGGCACGACGAAGGCCGGCCGCGGGATGCGACCGGCCTTTCGGATGATCAGCTGGCGTAGGCCTCCAGCCGCGACGCCCGCTCCGGGTCGCGCAGCTTCGACATGGTGACCTTCTCGATCTGGCGGATGCGCTCGCGGCTCAGGCCGAACTCGCGGCCCACCTCGTCGAGGGTGCGCTGGCGGCCGTCGTCGAGGCCGAAGCGGAGGCGGATCACCGCGGACTCGCGCTCGGACAGGGTCGCCAGCACGATCTCGACCTCGTTGCGCAGCTCGCCCTGGGCGACGGCACCGCCCGGCTCGGCGTTCGGGTCCACCGCCGCGACGAAGTCGCCGAGGGCGCTCTCGCCGTCCTCACCGACCGCCTGGTCCAGGCTGACCGGCTCGCGGTCGTACGAGATGAGCTCGATGATCTGGAACTCGGGCACGCCCATGGCCTTGGCGATCTCGGCCACGGCGGGCTCGCGGCCCAGCTGGGTGGCGAGGTCGCGGCGGGCCCGGACCATGCGGTTGACCTGCTCGACCATGTGCACCGGGATGCGGATGGTGCGGGCCTGGTCGGCCATGGCGCGGGTGATGGCCTGGCGGATCCACCAGGTGGCGTACGTGGAGAACTTGTAGCCCTTGGTGTAGTCGAACTTCTCGACCGCGCGGATCAGGCCGAGGTTGCCTTCCTGGATGAGGTCGAGGAACGCCATGCCGCGGCCGGTGTAGCGCTTCGCGATGCTGACCACGAGGCGGAGGTTCGCCTCCAGCAGGTGGTTCTTCGCGGCGCGGCCCTCGGCGACGATGATCTCGAGCAGCGGGGCGAGGTCCTCGGCGGCGTCGGGGAGCTTCTCCTCGGCGTACAGGCCGGCCTCGATGCGCTTCGAGAGGGTCACCTCCTCGACGGCGGTGAGGAGGCGGGTGCGGCCGATGCCGTTGAGGTACGCCCGGACGAGGTCCGCGGACACTCCGCGCTCGTCGGTGGCGTCCAGATCGGCC
Organism: Actinoplanes sp. NPDC049681; assembly: GCF_044465265.1. NCBI lineage: Bacteria > Bacillati > Actinomycetota > Actinomycetes > Micromonosporales > Micromonosporaceae > Actinoplanes > Actinoplanes sp. NPDC049681. The sequence goes on along the minus strand of NZ_JBITLP010000006.1, from coordinate 92,835 downwards.
AGGGCCTCGACACCGTCTGAAATGATGTTCTCGGCGGTAACCACCGTGGACTCCGTCGCCTTCATCTGCAGGACCACCTTTCAGTCCCCTCCCCGCTCAACCGATCCCCGCTAAACGATGTCGTGCTACCCAGCCGCATTCGTGCCGGTGATCAAAAGTTTGGACCGGGGGGCGTTAAGCCGAGGTGAGGCAGGCGTACGGGTGGCATGAATCAGGGAGAACCCTGAGGTCGGAGACCCGACAGTGCGTCCGTATTGAGGGGACATTTACCGACCGCGGCGCAATTCCGAATGTCTTGTCCAGGACCGGTAATCTGCGAGGAGGAACGGGGTCGACAAGGAGGTTCGGTGGTCTTCAAGCGGTTCATGCAGGCGATGGGCGTGGGCGGCCCGTCCGTCGAGACGGTGCTCGCCAATCCCAACTGCCGGCCCGGCGGATACCTCGAGGGTCAGGTGCACGTCGTGGGCGGCGACCACGCCGTCGACATCGAGTACGTGGCGGTCGGGCTGACCACCCGGGTCGAGGTGGAGAGCGGCGACAGCGAGTACAACACCGACCAGGAGTTCCACCGCCAGCGCCTCACCGGCTCGTTCAAGCTCGACGCGGGCGCGCGCCACGACATCCCGTTCCGCTTCGACGTGCCGTGGGAGACCCCGATCACCGAGGTGTACGGCCAGCACCTGCACGGCATGACCATGGGGCTGCGTACCGAACTCGAAGTGGCCCGGGCGGTCGACAAGGGTGACCTGGACGCCGTGGCCGTGCACCCGCTGCCGGCCCAGGAGCGCATCCTCGACGCCTTCCTGCGGCTGGGCTTCCGCTTCAGCCGCGCCGACGTGGAGCGCGGCCGCGTGTACGGCGTGCAGCAGACGCTGCCGTTCTACCAGGAGATCGAGTTCTACCCGCCGGCCCAGTTCGCGCACGGCATCAACCAGCTCGAGGTGACCTTCATCCCGACGCCGCATCAGCTGCAGGTGGTGCTCGAGATCGACAAGCGCGGCGGCCTCTTCACCGAGGGCCACGACGCGTTCGGCCGGTTCGACGTCGACTACCACACCGTCGACCAGGTCGACTGGACGTCGCAGCTCAACGGCTGGCTGCAGCAGTCCGCGCAGCGCCGCGGCTTCTTCTAGAGCTCCAGCAGGACGGTTCGCGGGCCCACGTTCACGCTCTCGACGAGCATGTGGGCCCGGAACCGCCCGGTTTCCACGGTCGCGCCGCGAGCCCGCAATGCCTCGACGAACGCCGTGACCAGCGGCTCGGCGACCTCGGCGGGGGCGGCCGCGGACCAGGTGGGCCGCCGGCCCTTGCGCGCATCGCCGTAGAGGGTGAACTGGCTGACCACCAGCAGCGGCGCGCCCGCCTCGAGAGCGGAGCGCTCGTCGTCAAGGATGCGCAGCTCGTGCACCTTGCGCGCCATGGTCCCGGCGAGCGCCGCGGTGTCGGTGTGGGTGACGCCGAGCAGCACGAGCAGGCCGTCCTCGATCTTACCGACGACCTGCTCGTCCACGGTCACGCTCGCCCGGCTGACGGTCTGGATCAGGGCCTTCATCGCCGCAGACGATAGCGGGTCAGTCGACCGCCGGGTCCGGGTCCATGGCGCCGGTGGTCGCGTCGCCCGTGGTCGTGTTGGCGACACCCTGGCCGTGCCGGGCCTGCGGCTTGAAGCTGTTGGGGCCGGCCGTACCGCCGGTGGTGGTCATGATGCCGCCGCCCTCGGGCGGCGGGCCGCCGTCCTTCAGCTGCTCCGGGTCCGTTCCCGCGGGAATGGTGCTGGACAGGCCCGGGTCGTCGTCGTTGTAGTCGCTCATGGTGGCAGTGGTTGCCCGAAGTGCGCGGTGACAAACCGGGCTCCGCGCCGACATCATGGTCGAATGCCACGGGGATTGCGCTACGTCGATGCCGTCAAGCTCCTGGACGGAGCCGGCCCCGCGGCCAGAGCGGTGGACGATCTCATCGGCGGGGTGCTGTCGGTCGCCACCGCCGGCGGCTCCGAGGTCGCGCTCTCGCTCTTCGACGCCAAGACCGAGATGGTCCGGCTCGGCCACGCGGTGGCCGGCAGGATCCATGAAACGGTACGGGGGTTGGCGCGCCACGACCGCAGCAGCCGGCTCCAGGCCTCCCACGCGGTCCTGGTGGTAGCCGCCTTCTTCGAGGCCTTCGACGAGGTGGTGACCGCGAGCGGGGTGGCATCGCCGCAGCTGACCCGCGACGAGCAGCTCAGGCTGGCCATCGGCACCCGTGTCGACGGCGCCTGGCTCGAGCACTTGTTCACCGCCACCATCCCCGTCCCCGCACCCGAGCTGCCGTACGAGGAACTCTCGGCGAGTCTGACCGACTACTTCCTGGCGGCGAGCCTGCGCCTGAACGACTTCGTCGCGGGCCTCGCCGTGTGGGAGGCCGCGAGCCACCGTGAGCGCCGGGCCGCCAGCGAGCTCCTGCAGTACCGCCTTCCCGGCCTGGCGCTGCGGCGGTACGAGGAGATGAGCTGCCGGCTGGCGCTGGACGTACCGGAGTTCGGTGTGTGGGTGCAGCGGGCCGAGTCGCGCGCCATCGGCCACAGCCTGAGCGGCTTGCGGGAGCTGCTCGAGCGGATGGGGTCCGAGCGGCGCGCCGAGGGCTGGCGGGCGGCGCTCGCGGCCGCGTACCGGGCCGACCTGGAGCAGCCGGTCGTGCACGGGGACGCCGGGAACGTACGGGTCCCGACGCTGGGGGAGGCGTACCTCGATCCGCGGTTCCGGGCCAGGGCGGCGGTGCCCGGGTCGAATCCGGCCGAGGAGTCCTGGTGGGCCGGGGAGGTACGCGCCGACCTCGCGGCCTTCCTCGCCGGCTACCTCACCACGCCGCAGGCCGCCGAGGCGCCGCTGGTGCTGCTCGGGCAGCCGGGCGCGGGCAAGTCGGCGCTGACCCGGGTGCTCGCCGCCCGGCTGCCGGCGGCGGATTTCCTGGTGGTCCGGGTCGTGCTGCGGGAGGTGCCGGCCGAGGCGGACGTGCAGGACCAGGTGGAGCTGGCCGTCCGTACGGCGATCGGGGAGACCGTCGCCTGGCCGGAGCTCACCCGCGCGGCGGCGGGCGCCCTGCCGGTCATCCTGCTCGACGGGTTCGACGAGCTCATCCAGGCGACCGGCATCCACCAGTCCGACTATCTGCAGCGGGTGGCGGCGTTCCAGCAGCGCGAATCCGTGCTCGGGCGCCCGGTGGCCGTCGTGGTCACGAGCCGCCTCGCCGTGGCCGACCGCGCCCGGCTCCCCGGCGGCGCGCTCGCCGTCCGGCTGGAGGGCTTCGACGAGGCCCAGGTCGCGGCCTGGCTCGCGACGTGGGACCGGGTGAACGCCGGCCGCCCGGGTTATCGGCCGCTGCCGTCCGGGGTGTTCACCCGGTTTCCCGACTTCTGCGAGCAGCCGCTGCTGCTGCTCATGCTCGCGCTCTACGACGCCGCCACGCACGCGTTGCAGGGCGACGACACGCTCGAGACCGCCGAGCTCTACGAACGACTGCTCACCAGCTTCGCCGAGCGCGAGGTACGGCGCCTGCACCCGCGGGAGCCGGAGGCGGCGGTGCCTCCACTTGTCGAGGAGGAGCTGGTCCGGCTGTCGGTGGTGGCGTTCGCGATGTTCAACCGGCTGCGTCAGTCGGTGACCGAGCGGGAACTCGACGCCGATCTGGCCGCGCTCGGCATCACCGGGGTGGCGCCGGGGCGTACCGAGGCGTTCCACCGGCCGCTGACCGCGGGGGAGGAGCTGATCGGGCGCTTCTTCTTCATCCAGCGGTCGCGGGCCACTCAGGACGACCGGGTCCTGCAGACGTACGAGTTCCTGCACGCCACCTTCGGCGAGTTCCTGGTGGCCCGGCTGGTGGTGCGCGCCCTGCGGGAGACGGCTGCCCGGGCGGCATTGGCGCGGCTACCCCTGGGCGGCGGGCGCCGCGACGACGGGCTGGTGCAGACGCTGCTCGGCTATTCTCCGCTGGCGGCGCGCGCGACCGTCCTGCCCTTCGTCTCGTCACTGCTGGCCGGGGAGGACCGCACCGCGATCCGCGAGTGGCTGGTGGACGCGTTGCGTGCCGCCCTGATCCGGCCGGCGTACCCGGCGCACGAGTACCGGCCGGTCGACAAGCGGGTGGATCACCTGATGGCGACGTACTCGCTGAATCTGACCCTGCTCGCCCTCGCCTGCGGTGAGCCGCTGCGCGCTTCCGAGCTCTTCGTCCACGCGGGAGACCCGGCATCGTGGCTGCGCGGCGCGGCGTTGCAGTGGGAGGCGGCGGTGCCTTCCGGGATCTGGAACGAGCTCGTGGCCACGCTGACGGTGATCCGTACGCGGGACGGCGACCGCCGTGACCTGGTGCTGGATCCCACATCCGAGCGCCGCTTCCCGGCCGTCGACCTGGACTGGATCGCCGCCGGCGGGACGGTGCCCTACGACCGGGTCGCCAACCGCCTTCAGCTGACCGCGGGCACCGGTGCGGACCTGCTCCGGATGGCCGTCGAGCCCCTTGCCGGCTGGATGCCGGACGCCCTCACCACCATCGTCGCGGTGGGCGAGGAGGACGCCGACACGGTCGCGCACTGCCTGGTCCGGGTCTGGGTCAGCTCGGCCCGCCGCTCCGCAGGCCTCGCCGCCGACTACGACCGTGCGATCGCGACGCTGTTCGGCGGCGGCCCGGAACAGGCGGCCTCGCAGCTGCACTTCGGGCGGGCGGCCCGGCTGCTGCTCGGCATGCTGTCCCGGGACGCGGGCCGGCTGCCGGTCGGGGACGTGCTCGCCTGGCTGCGGCTCGTGGCGGGCAGCGGCTACCTCCGGCGCGCGGTTCCGGAGGTGCTGGAGTGCCTCGTCGCGGTGCGGGCGCCGGGCGGCCACGGCCTGGCCGAACTCCTCGGCGAGATGGACCTCCGCCGGCTCCGCCTGGCGCCCGTGGACCAGCTGCGTGCCCTCGCCGCCCTCCACGAACTGGAGGGCAGCCTGCTGCACGCGCACCTGCGAAGCCTGCGCGAACACCTCGCGCCCGACGCGGCAGCGGCGATGGCCGACCCCGAGGCCCGTGACGTGCTGGCAGCGGACCGCTTGCTCGCGGCGCGCGTCGAGCGGGCGCTGGATCAGTAGTCGCCGTCGGCGCCCACCGTGGCGACCGCGGGGCGCTCGCCACTCTCCCGGGCCGCGAGGTCGTCGAGGATGAACTCGGTGGCGGTCGATCCGAAGCGGGTCGCTCCGGCCTCGTGCAGGGCCAGCAGGTCGTCCAGCGTACGGATCCCGCCGGCGGCCTTGACCTCGACGGACGGCGACACGGCCGCCCGCATGAGCCGGATGTCCTCGAGCGTCGCGCCGCCCGGCGCGAAGCCGGTGCTGGTCTTCACGAAGTGGGCCCCGGCCCGTTCGGCGATCCGGCACCCCGCCACCTTCTGGTCGTCGGTGAGGTACGCGTTCTCCAGGATCACCTTGACGACCCGGCCCTGAGCGGCGGCCACCACCGCGGCCAGGTCGTCGTACACGTAAGCGGTCTCGCCGCCCCGCAGCCGCCCGACGGCCAGCACCACGTCGATCTCGTCGGCGCCGGCCTCGGCCAGGACCAGCGTCTCCGCGACCTTGACCGCCGTCGGGACGCTGCCGTGCGGGAAGCCGGCCACCGTCCCGACCAGCACACCGGTGCCGGCGAGCTCGGCCGCGGCTAGTTCCACGTCCGCCGGCCGTACGCAGACGGAGGCCGTCCCGCGCCGGGCGGCCACCTCGCAGCCCCGCCGCACGTCGTCGGTGGTGAGCTCGGGGCGCAGCAGCGCGTGGTCGATCATCTTGGCCACGTTCATCGGGTGTCTCCTGTCCGGGGCGGCTGCACGTCGAAGGTGACCTGCAGTGAGTAGCGGTCGCCGACGTAGCGGCTGACCGAGTGTTCGAGGGGTTGCGAATGCTGGTCGACGATGATCCGGCTCTCCACCAGCAGCGGCTCGGCGGCGGAGATCTGCAGGTGCCCGGCGTCGGCGCCGGCGAGCTGGGCGCTGAGCGTGGCGGAGCCCAGGGTGGGCCGCAGCCCCATGTCGTGCAGGGCGCGGTGCAGCGAACCCGCCTCCAGATCGACGTCGAGCAGGGCGGTGAGGTGAGGCGGGAAGCAGGCGTACTCGATCGCCCACGGGACGTCGTCGGCGAGCCGTACCCGGACGATCGACACCACCTGCGGAGCGGCAGCCGTCAGTTGCAGCGCGGCGGCCTCCTCGGCCGTCGCGGGCCGCACCTCGGCCTCCACCAGGCGCGACGACGGTGTCCTTCCCCAGCTGAGCACCTGATCGTGAAAGCTCATCAGCGTGCCGGCGGCGCGCGGCGCGGGCCGCTGCCGCACGAACGTGCCCCGGCCCTGCACCCGCTCGATCAGCCCGTCGGCCTCGAGCGCGTTGAGGGCGGCACGCACGGTCATCCGGGCGACGCCGAACTCCTCCGCGAGCGCGGACTCGGCCGGCACCATGTCACCGGGCTCGGCGCGCGCGAGGCGGGCGCGCAGGGCCCGCTCGATCCGCACATAGAGCGGCGTCTTCGCCATGACTCCTCCAGGTCGTCTAGACAACCTAGATGTTGCACGGCCGGCACCCGGAAGTCCATAGGATGTGCGCCATGACGCTCTCCCTGCCCATCGACGCCGAGGCCAACAAGCTGCTGTCCACCGACCCGCTGGCCCTGCTCATCGGCATGGTGCTGGACCAGCAGATCCCGCTGGAGAAGGCGTTCAGCTCGCCGTACGTGCTTGCGCAGCGGCTCGGTCACGCGCCCACCGCCGAGGAGCTCGCCGGCTTCGACCCGGACGCGCTCATCGAGATCTTCGCGAAGCCGCCCGCCCTGCACCGCTTCCCCAAGGCGATGGCCGCGCGGGTGCAGGAGGTGTGCCGGGCGCTCGTCGGCAGTTACGACGGCGACGCCGCGAACCTGTGGCGCGATGCCGCGGACGGCAAGGAGCTGGTCAAGCGGATCGCCGCCCTGCCCGGCTTCGGGAAGCAGAAGTCGCAGATCTTCGCGGCGCTGCTGGGCAAGCAGTACGGCGTCCAGCCGCCGGGCTGGCGGGAGGCCGCGGGCGCGTACGGCGAGGAGGGCGCCCACCGGTCGGTGGCCGACATCGTCGACGGGGAGTCGCTGGCGAAGGTGCGGGCGTTCAAGAAAGAGATGAAGGCGGCGGCGAAGGCTGCGCCAGCAGGCTGAGCATCTCCTCCGCCGGCAGCGGCGGGGCGAAGAGGTAGCCCTGGCCGACGCCGCAGCCCAGCAGCTGCAGCTCGGCGGCCTGCTCGATGGTCTCGATGCCTTCCGCGACCGTCGTGAGGTGCAGGGCGTGGCTGAGGCGCAGGATGGCCTCGGTGATGCCGGCGCCCTCCGGGGTGCCGTTCAGCTCCGCCACGAAGCTGCGGTCGATCTTCAGGATGTCGACGGGCAGCCGGGTCAGGTAGTGCAGCGACGAATAGCCCGTGCCGAAGTCGTCGATGGCCACGCGGATGCCGTGCTCCCGGAACGCCGCCAGCATCGTGATGCCCGCGGCGTCGTCGACCAGCGCCGATTCGGTGATCTCGAGGACCAGGCGGGCGGGCTCGAGGCCGGTCCGGTGCAGGACGCCGAGCACGTCCTGCACGAGCGTCGGCTCCTGCAGCTGCCGCGGCGACAGGTTCACGCTCACGTACGTGTCGGCGTCCCACCCCGCGACCTGGGTGCACGCCTCCTCGAGCACCCACAGGCCGAGGCCGCTGATGGTGCCGTTGCGTTCGGCGATCGGGATGAAGCGGGCCGGTGACACCACGCCGAGCGTCGGGTGCTGCCATCGGACCAGGGCCTCCACGCCGATCGGGCGGCTGTCGGAGAGGTCGACCAGGGGCTGGTAGAGCAGCGTCAGTTCGCCGCGTTCCACGGCACCGGCCAGGTCCTCGCCGAGCTGGGCGTCGGCGGCGCGGCGGTCGGTCATCGAGGGGTCGTGCAGCTGGGCGCCGTGCGTACCCAGGTGTTTCGCCTGGTACATCGCGATGTCGGCGCGGCGCAGTAGTTCCTTCGGGGTGTCGCCGACGCGGGTGGTGGCCACGCCGACGCTCGCGCGTACGGGCACCAGGTCCTCGCCCAGGCGGACCGGCGATGCCGCGGCGGACGCCAGGATGCGCTGGGCGGCGTTGACCGCCCCGTCGTCGTCCGGCATGTCGGTGAGCAGCACGACGAACTCGTCGCCGCCGATGCGCGCCGCCAGGTCCTCGGTCCGTACGGACGAGCGCAGGATGTGCGCGAACTCGGTCAGCATCGTGTCGCCGGCGGCGTGCCCGTACGCGTCGTTGACCAGTTTGAAGTCGTCCAGGTCGATGAGCAGCAGCGCCACGTCCTCCCGGCGCCCGACCGTCCGCGCCAGCTGGGCGTCCAGACCGGCCCGGTTGGCGAGCCCGGTGAGTGGGTCGTGCAGCGCCATCTGCCGCAGCTCGTTCTCGCGCTGCCGCAGCTTGGTCTCGACCTCCTGGCGGCGCTCGATGTCGAGGCGCAGCGCTGCCGTCGCCGCGTCCACTTTGCTCATGGCGCGGTTCCGGGCGCCGGCGAGCAGGCCGACGAGGGCGGTCAGCAGCAGGGTGATGGTGAGGGCGACGGCCCAGGTGGAGCTCACGATGCCGCGGTCGGACTCCTGCAGCAGCCGGCTGGTCGGGTGCACCCGCAGCGTCCAGGTGCGCAGTCCGGCGCCGATGTAGGACACCCGGTTCAACGTCCGGGAGGGCTGGGCCTGGCCCGCGGCGGACCGGGCGATGACACCGTCGCCGCCCCCGTTCGGATCGATCAGCTCGGCGCTCACGGCGCCGTGCGACTGCGTACGCAAGGTCTCGTTGAGCAGATCGCCCCCGTGCACGCCCAGTGTCAGCCAGCCGCGGAAGGTGCCGCCCAGGAGGTATACCGGCACGGCGAGGGTGACCGACTGCTGCTGTTCCGCCGCGGGCAGGCTCCGGTCGGCGGGAAAGATGTACGCCCGGCTCACCGCCATCCCGCCGATGATCCGCGCCTCATCCAGGGTCTTGTCCACCTCGGGGGCGGAGTTCAGGTCCCAGCCCGCCGTGACCGGGCTGCCGTCGAACGAGCGCGTGAACACCATGAAGGAGTGCTCCATGCCGCTGCCGACAGGCTGGAGCCGAAGGTGGTGCGCGCCCTGGCCGCGCCAGAAGCTCTCGAGTGTCTTGACGCCCGTGTCCCGCGCCGAGACGACGAAGCCGAGCGCCGTCGCGCCCGGCAGGCGCCGGTTGCTGACCTTGGACGTGATCCAGTTGAAGTCGTCGGCGGTGAGGTCCGTCTGCGCCCCGAGGGCGATCGCCACGTCGGTGAGCGTGTCGCCGTACCGTTGGATCTCGGTGTTGATCGCCCGGGTGAGATCGCTGGTGTAGCGGTCCATGAGCTGGGCGGCATAGCGCTGCTCGGCGGCGCGGGCGTCGCGCGCGGCACCCCACGACGCCGCAGCGCCGATGAGCGCAACCACGACGACGAGCGCGACGCCGGCCCATCGGCGTCGCTGCAAGACCGGTGTGGTCAGCCGCACGAAACTCTAGATCGGTCGCCGGGCGACAGAATGAAGGAACCGGCCGAACCGCCCGCTTCCGCTGCGTCGATTCTGGTCGCCGGGGTCGTCGCGGTGCAAGGATGGGCCGGTGAAGAAGCCGCCGGAGCGGCCGGTGCTGATCACCGACGCCGCCCGTAGCCAGAGCGACCAGCTCCGCAGCCGCGAGATCCGCTACGTCTCGATGATGGCGGTGCGCGCCGCCTGCCTGATCGCCGGCGCGATTCTCATCAGCGTCAAGCCGCCCCTGCTGCCGGTCTGGCTGATCCTCTGCGCCGCCGGGATGGTCTTCCTGCCGTGGGCGGCCGTCCTGATCGCCAACGACCGCCCGCCGAAGCGCCGGGCCCAGCCGCCGGCTCCCCGCTCGGAGCCTCTCCCGCGCGCCCTGGAACAGCAGCCGGACGATCCCGCGCCCCGCACCATCGACCTCGAGCCCTAGGGCCGCGCGCCGACCTTCTGCACGGCCGCGGCGCCGAGTGCCGCGCCGGCTTCCAGCGCGGCCTGCGGCTCCGCGCCGGAACACCATGCCCGGAGCAGGCCGGCCGCGAAGGCGTCACCCGCCCCGGTCGGATCGATCGACGGTACGCGGACACCCGTGACCGACCGCAACACCCCGTCCCGGATTCTCCAGACGGCGCCGTCGCCGCCACGCTTGACGATCACGTTCCGGGCGTAAGCGGTGAGCAACCCCGCCTGGTCCTCCGGCCGGCCCGGTCCGGCCAGCACGTCCGCCTCGTCGGCGTTGCACAGCAGCAGGTCGGTCCCGCGTACCAAATCCAGGAAGTCACCCGACTGCCGCAAGGGCGCCGCCGAGGCCGCGTCGACGCTGGTGGTGAGCCCCCGCTCGCGGGCCGCCGCGAGCGCGGCGAGGCCGCCCGGCCGGGAGCCCGCGTGCAGCAGCGGATAGCCGGACAGGTGCAGATGCACCGCGCCCGGGACCTCCTTGACCGCCGCCGTGACGTCCGCCGGATCCAGCAGCAGCGCCGCACCCCGGTCGGTGATCATCGTGCGCTCGTCCGGGGAGCTGAGCACCACGACACTGCCGGTCGCCGCGCCCGCGTGGTGCCGCACCGCGCAGCGCACCCCGCCGGCGGTCAGCTCGGCGACCCGCTCCCGGCCGGCGGTGTCGTCGCCGACGGCGGCGATCAGGGTCACCGCCGCGCCGGCGTGGGCCAGCCAGGCGGCGGTGTTCGCCGCCTGCCCGCCCCCGCCGACGCGGATCCGCGCATCCGTGTCCGACCCGGCGGCGAGCGGCCCGGCCTGCGCGATCAGCACGTCGGTGACCAGGTCCCCGACGACGATGATCATCCGGGGAGTGCGAAGCCGAGCGCCGAGTGCGCCGGGGTGGCCGCCGCGGCGATCTGCGCGGCCAGAGCGGCGTTGCGCAGGATGATCCGGACGTTGACCTCCAGGCTCTTGCCCTCGGTGCTGCTGTGGAAGTGCGAGAGCAGGAACGGCGTCACCGCCTTGCCCGTGATGCCGTCGCGCGCGAGCAGCTCCAGGCCCTCGGTCAGCGTGCGGTCGTGCAGCTCCGGGTCGAGCTGCTCGTCCACCGGCAGCGGGTTGCCGAGCACCAGCGCGCCGGCGCCCACGCCCTGCTCCTCCCGGGCGGCGATCACGTCCGCCACCTGGGCGGGGGAGTCGAGTTGCCAGTCCACCTCGAAGCCGCCGTCGGTGACGAAGAAGCCGGGGAAGCGGCGGGTGCCGTACCCGGCGACCGACACGCCCAGCGTCTCGAGGCGTTCCAGGGTGGCCCCGACGTCGAGGATCGACTTGACGCCCGCGCACACCACGACGATCGGGGTCCGCGCGAGCGTGGTCAGGTCGGCCGACTCGTCGAACGTCGTGCCGGCCTCGCGGTGCACGCCGCCGAGGCCCCCGGTGGCGAACACGCCGATGCCGGCCGCCGCGGCCACCGCGCTGGTGGCGGCGACGGTCGTGGCGCCGTCCGCCCCGGACGCGGCCGCGACGGCGAGGTCCCGCACGGAGAGCTTGGCGACGCCGTCCGCGCCGGCCAGGTGCTCGATCTGGTGATCCTCCAGGCCGACGAACAGTTCGCCCCCGATCATCCCGATCGTGGCGGGTACGGCGCCGTTGTCCCGTACGGTCTGCTCGATCTCGCGGGCGACCCGCAGATTGTCGGGGCGGGGCAGGCCGTGCGAGACGATCGTGCTCTCCAGCGCCACCACCGGGCGGCCGTCGCGGCGGGCCCGGGTCACGTGGTCGCCGTAACGGATGGTGAAGCGGCCCACCGGCCGCGTGGAATCGGTCACGATGGCAACGGTACGGCGCCGAGCCGGGCGACCGTCGTTGGACCGACCAGGCGTGAGGTGTCAGACTTGCGGGTTGGAGCTTCTGCCGCGGAGACCGGGGGGCACGTGGCGGGCAGAACTTTGTTACCGACGAGAGGCAGATGCCGTGAGCACGCAGATCCTCGAGCGCCCGGAGACGAAAGACGCCGACACCGGGCCGGAGATGTTCCACTACGTGCGCAAGGAGAAGATCGCCGAGAGCGCCGTCATGGGCACCTTCGTGGTGGCGCTCTGCGGGGAGAAGTTCCCGGTGACGAAGTCACCGAAGCCGGGCTCGCCGGTGTGCCCGCAGTGCAAGGAGATCTACGAGTCGATGCAGGGTTGATCAGGGGGTTCGTCCGTTGACGGGAAGCTACAGCCTCCTCGTCGCGGACCTGATCGGCGTGGCGGTGTTCGCGGCCTCCGGCGCGAGCGCCGCGGTCGCGAAGCGCCTCGACCTCTTCGGCGTGGCCTTCGTGGGCTTCGTCGCGGCCCTCGGCGGCGGAATCCTGCGGGACCTGGTCATCGACGCGGTGCCGCCGCTCGCCTTCGGCGACTGGCGGTACGCGGTCACCGCCGTCGCGGCCTCGCTCGCCGTCTTCTGGCTGCACCCGCAGCTCAACCGGTTGCGCCGCAGCGTGCTGCTCCTCGACGCCGCCGGTCTCGGCCTGTTCACGGTCACCGGCACCTTGAAGGCACTCGACGCCGGCGTACCGCCGGTGGGGGCCTGCCTGGTGGGCATGCTCACGGGGATCGGCGGTGGCCTGGCCCGCGATCTGCTCACCGGTGAGATCCCGGCGGTGCTCCAGCGCGACATCTACGCGGTGGTCGCCCTCGGCGGCGCCGTCTCGGTCACCGTGCTGAGCTGGCTCGATGTCGCCGATCCGGTGAACCTGGCCGCCGCGGCCGCCGGCATGACGGCGGTACGCATGCTCGCCCTGTACCGCCGGTGGTCCGCCCCCGTGGCCGTGCCGTAGCCGTTCCCGTCGGTCCCCGCCGCTATGCTGGGGTCAGCCTCCGCGGCAGTCCGCGGGGGCGTTTGTGTGAGTGGAAGGGATCGTCGCAGCTTGAGCCCGCCGTTGCCGAACCTGGAGACCTTCCCCCCGCTGCGCGACTGGCAGCGCAAGGCGCTGGTGCGATACCTGCGCAAACGGTCCCCGGACTTCATGGCGGTCGCGACCCCGGGCGCCGGCAAGACCACCTTCGCCCTGCGCATCGCGGCGGAGCTGCTCTGCGACGGCACCGTCGAGGCGGTCACCGTGGTCTGCCCCACCGAGCACCTGAAGACCCAGTGGGCGCAGGCGGCGGCCCGGGTGGGCATCCAGCTCGACTCGGCGTTCCGCAACGCCGACGTGCACAGCTCGCGCGACTTCCACGGGGCCGTCCTCACGTACGCCCAGGTCGGCATGGCCCCGGCGGTGCACCGGCGGCGCACCATGACCCGCCCCACGATGGTCATCCTCGACGAGATCCACCACGCCGGCGACTCCCGCACCTGGGGCGACGGCGTCAAGCAGGCCTTCGACGAGGCCGAGCGCCGCCTGATGCTGACGGGCACCCCGTTCCGCTCCGACGAGAACCCGATCCCGTTCGTCGAATACGAGCGCGGCCAGGATGGCCTGCAACGCTCCCGCTCCGACTCGGTGTACGGCTACAGCGACGCTTTGCGCGACGGCGTCGTCCGCCCGGTGATCTTCCTCGCGTACTCCGGCGAGACCCGCTGGCGCACCAGCGCGGGCGACGAGCTGGCCGCCCGCCTCGGCGAGCCGATGACCAAGGACCTGATCGCCCAGGCCTGGCGTACGGCCCTGGACCACCGGGGCGACTGGATGCCCCAGGTCCTCCGCGCCGCCGACGCCCGCCTGTCCAAGCTGCGCGAGCACGGCATGACGGACGCGGGCGGCCTGGTCATCGCCAGCGACCAGCAGACCGCCCGGGCGTACGCGAAGCTCCTCGACGAGATCACCGGCGAGAAGGCGGTCGTGGTGCTCTCCGACGACCAGGGCGCCTCGGCCCGCATCGCCCAGTTCGCGGCCTCGGAACACCGCTGGCTCGTGGCCGTCCGCATGGTCTCCGAAGGCGTCGACATCCCCCGCCTCGCCGTCGGCGTGTACGCCACCAGCGCCTCCACGCCGCTCTACTTCGCCCAGGCGATCGGCCGCTTCGTCCGCGCCCGCGTCCAGGGCGAGACGGCGACGGTCTTCCTGCCCAGCGTCCCCCACCTGCTCGGCCTGGCCAGCGAGATGGAGGCGCAACGCGACCACATCCTCGGCGCCCCCAAGGACCCGGACGGCCTCGACGACGCCCTCCTCGAACGGGCCCAGCGAGCCGAGGACGCCGAGGGCGAGCTCGAGAAGCGCTTCGAGGCCCTGTCCGCCACGGCGGAGCTCGACCAGGTCATCTACGACGGCGCCTCGTTCGGCACGGGAGCCCGCACGGGCACGCCCGAGGAGGAGGAATACCTGGGCCTGCCGGGGCTGCTGAGCCCGGACCAGGTGGCGGTGCTGCTGAACAAGCGCCAGGCGGACCAGATCGCCGCCCAGAAGCGAGCGGCCGCGGCGGCGCCCAAGGATGCCGTGCCGGCCCCCCGGGAGCCGGTGGCAACGATGAGCGCGGCGGAGCGCCGGGTCGCGCTGCGCCGCCAGCTGAACACCCTGGTGGCCGCCCACCACCACCGCACCAACCTGCCGCACGGCAAGATCCACGCCGAGTTGCGGCGGCTGTGCGGCGGCCCGCCGAGCGCCCAGGCGACGATCGAGCAGCTCGAGGAGCGGATCGCCACCATCCAGACCTTCTGAGCGTCGGACGGGCAGGAAAAAGGGCGCCCCACACACCGGGGGCGCCCTTCGCTGTCTATCTGGGGGTTAGTTGGAGTTAGACATCATTTCCGCGCCGCGCCACGTGAACTCGGGGTCGGCCGCGTACTGCACCGCGATCTTCACCAGGTCCTCGGCGTACCGGTTGGCGTGGTGTCCGCAGAACACCAGCTCGCTGCCACCAGCCAGGGTCAAACGGAGCTTCCCGGCTGCATTGCAGCGGTCGCACCGTTCATCGGCTGCTGGTCCGGCCACGCTTCCCGCCGGCGGCGTGAGAGTCGGGGTCATCGCCTTCCTCCTCTGGTCGTCACCGATGAACATGTTCCTCGGCTACTGCTCACCCATCGTGCAACACCCTCGGCCGTTGCAGCCTTCCCACAGTGCCCTGGGGGGACCCAAGTCACACGTGGTCCGGCTAGTGTGCCGTGTCCCAAGGGTGCCACGTCAACGATCACTTCTGCACAACGGTCTGATCACCACCCGATGATGTACGGGTGGTGACCAAAAGGGCACGCAGTGTTGACGGAATGGCCGGTCGTCCCGTATTGATCACACTGTCCGTGTCCAGTTCCGGACAACTGATCTTGGACGCGCAAGCGCGAGGAGCGCCCGGCCGTCGTACCGCTCGCCCACGGGCAGAGTAGACCCCGCCCGCCAGGCTCCCGCACGCAGAGTCGCCAACCCGTACGGGTAGCGGCGGCCGTGAGCCCGGCGGAGCGGGGAACGCCTCAGTCGAGGTAGTCGCGGAGCACCTGGGACCGCGACGGGTGGCGCAGCTTCGACATCGTCTTCGACTCGATCTGCCGGATGCGCTCGCGGGTCACCCCGTACACCTGGCCGATCTCGTCCAGCGTGCGCGGCTGGCCGTCGGTCAGGCCGAAACGGAGCCGGACGACGCCCGCCTCGCGCTCGGAGAGGGTCTGCAGCACCTGCTGGAGCTGGTCCTGCAGCAGCGAGAACGACACCGCGTCGACCGCGACGACGGCCTCGGAGTCCTCGATGAAGTCACCCAGCTGGCTGTCGCCCTCGTCGCCGATGGTCTGGTCCAGCGAGATGGGCTCCCGGGCGTACTGCTGGATCTCCAGCACCTTCTCCGGGGTGATGTCCATTTCCTTGGCCAGCTCCTCCGGGGTGGGCTCGCGGCCCAGGTCCTGGAGGAGTTCGCGCTGGATGCGGCCCAGCTTGTTGATGACCTCGACCATGTGCACCGGGATGCGGATGGTGCGGGCCTGGTCGGCCATGGCGCGGGTGATGGCCTGGCGGATCCACCAGGTGGCGTACGTGGAGAACTTGTAGCCCTTGGTGTAGTCGAACTTCTCGACCGCGCGGATCAGGCCGAGGTTGCCTTCCTGGATGAGGTCGAGGAACGCCATGCCGCGGCCGGTGTAGCGCTTCGCGAGCGACACCACGAGGCGCAGGTTGGCCTCGAGGAGGTGGTTCTTGGCGCGCTCGCCGTCACGGCCGATCCAGCGCAGGTCGCGCTCGAAGTTGCGGTCGAGCTTCTCCTCGCCCTCCTCGCAGGCGCGCAGGCGCTCGGCCGCGTACAGCCCCGCCTCGATGCGCTTGGCGAGCTCGACCTCCTGCTCCGCGTTCAGCAGGGGGACCTTGCCGATCTGCTTCAGGTAGGCACGGACGGAGTCGGCGGACGCGGTCAGCTCCGCGTCGCGGCGGGCCTGCTTGAGCGCCTCCGACTCCTCGTCGTCCCACTCGAAGTCGCCGTCGGTGGCCGAGCTGGCGGCGTCGCTGGCGGCGGCCTGCACCATGGCGGCCGGCTCCTCCACGACGACGTCCTCGAGGTCGGCGGCGAGCTCCTCGGGGTCGATGTCCTCGGCGACCTCGGGCTCACCCTCGCCGGGGGCCGCCGCCTTCGTGGCCTTGGCGGCCTTGGCCGGGCCGGCCGCGGCCTTCTTCGCCGGGGCGGCCTTCTTGGCCGCCGCCGCCTTCTTGGCGGGAGCCTCGGCGGGGTCACCGGCCTCGCCGTCGGTCGCCTGCTTGGGCGCCGGGGCGGCCTTCTTGGCCGGGGCGCGGGTCGCCTTGGCGGTGGTGGCCTTCGAGGCCGGGGTAGCGGCCCGGGCGGCGGCCACCCGGCGGCGGGTGCTCGCCGAGCCGTCCACGACGACCGTGACGCCCGCGTCCACGAGGGCGCGGAGGATCTTCTTGGCCTGGGCCGGTGTCACCTCGGCGGACTCGACCGTCTGCACGACCTCGGCCGACGTGATCTGCCCACCCGCACCCTGCGCGTGGGCGATCAGGGCCTCGGTGAGAGAGCGAACGTCGGCACCGGTCTGGTGGGCTTCTGTCACGAATGACCTTCCGGAGGGCGATGAAACACGGCCATGGGCCCAGCGCAGCACGCGGCGAAACGAGGCTGGCCGGTGTGGTGTGGGAGCCCTCGTGACCCGGACGGGGCTTGCAGGCGGTGTCCGTGAAGCGTGGGCAGGGGTGAATTGTAGCGCCGTCCAGCGAGATCCTCCCGCCGCAGCACGCCGCGGGGGGTCGCCGACCTACTGTCAGCTGCCGGGCGGGAGAATAGTAGCGGCTGAAAGGGGCGTGTGGAGTGGCTGAGAACGCCGGGGAGCCGACGCCGGACGAGTTGCTGGCGATCGCCGTACGGATCGCGCGGGAGGCCGCTGACACGGCTCGCCGCATGCGCACCGAGGCGATCACGGACGTGCAGACGAAGAGCACCGACACCGATGTGGTCACGGCGGCCGACAAGGCCGTCGAACGGCAGGTGGTCGAGGCGCTGCGGCGCGAGCGGCCGGGCGACGGCGTGCTCGGCGAGGAGTACGGCGACAGCACCGCGACCACCGGCGGGGTCCGCTGGATCCTCGACCCGATCGACGGCACGGTGAACTACCTCTACGGCCTCCCGCAGTACGCGGTGTCCCTCGCGGCCGAGGTGAACGGCACCGTGGTCGCCGGCGTGGTCCGCAACGCGGCGACCGGAGACGAGTGGACGGCGACCCGCGGCGGTGGCGCGTGGCGCGGCAGCCGGCGGCTCGGCGGGTCGGCGCGGACGACGCTGGACCAGGCGCTCGTCGGCACCGGGTTCGGTTACGACCCGGAGCGCCGGGCCCACCAGGGTGCCGTGCTGGCCGGCCTGATCACCCGGGTACGCGACATCCGCCGCTTCGGCTCCGCCGCCCTGGACCTGTGCATGGCGGCGGAGGGCAGCCTGGACGCCTACTTCGAGAAGGGGCTCAACGCCTGGGACCACGCGGCGGGCGGCCTCGTCGCCGCCGAGGCCGGTCTGCGGGTGTCCGGACTCGACGGTCGCGCGGCCGGCAAGGACATGCTCGTGGCCGCGCCACCGGCGATCTTCCCCGCGCTTCATGACGTCCTCGTCGAGCTCGACGCAGCCGGCGGACCCTGACGGCCCCGGGGCACTGTCAGGAGTCCTTCTTGTCCGGTGCGGGGCAGGCGCCCGGCGGGACCTGCGGCTCGCCCAGCTCCACGAGCGACTGGTTGACCTCGGTCGTGGTGGCGAGCTGCTGGAACTGGCTGCCGATGACGACGTCGACCACGGCGCCCTTGCGCTTGGGGTTGTACTGCGGGTCGGCCTGGTTCAGGAAGTACGCCCGCAGCAGCCACGCCGCGCCGACCGCGTCGGGGCCGTACCGCATGACCGCGACGCCGTCGACCTTCTTGTTGTTCTCGGCCGGCTTCTGGGTCTGGAAGCGCCGGTTCTTGAACTCGTTGGTGACGTTGTCGGCGAGGCCGGGCTGGTCGGTGCCGTTGTAGACCTTGACGGTCACCTGCTGCGGGTCGTCGGGCAGCGTCACGTTCGCCATGACCGAGCCGTCGGGGCACCCGCCGCCGGCCACCGCGCCGCCCTGGGTGTCGCGCACCAGCGCCACGACGACGAAGACCACGGCGGCGACGGCGAGTACGCCGACCACGACGAGCGCTCGGACGCGCGCAAAGCTCATGGGTGGGGTACTCCCGGGTCAGGCGGGCAGGCCGGTGGCCGCGTGGCGTAAGGGTCTGCCGGTGAGGTTAGCGTCTGGCCGTCGGGCGCGCGGAAAGAGGGAATGTTTCCGGCGCGCCGACGATGATCCACGCCGTCGGGCCCCTACCTTGATGTCGCCTCAGTCACATCGGGAACAATTGGCCGCCCATGGACGTACAAGCGTCGCACCAGGGCGGTAAGGTGCCGCGTCTGCCGGGGCAGTTTCACGAGGGGATGGGGGCGCCTCGGCGGATGGTCGTTCCCTGCTGTTCGGGCCGGGGAGAAAAGTCCGTCGCAACGGGAACCGAAACGTCGTCGCCGGCGTTACTTACGCCAAGTGACACATCGATACAGGAGAGTGAAAACCGATGGCCACCGACTACGACGCTCCGCGTCGCGATGAGGTCGACCTCGGCGAGGACAGCCTCGAGGAGCTCAAGGCCCGCCGCGCCGACTCGCAGTCGGGCGCAGTGGACGTCGACGAGGTCGAGGTGGCGGAGAGCTTCGAGCTCCCCGGTGCGGACCTGGCCGACGAGGAACTGACCGTCAAGGTGCTGCCCATGCAGACCGACGAGTTCCGCTGCGCCCGCTGTTTCCTCGTGCATCACCGCAGCCAGCTGGCGGTCGAGCGCAACGGGGAACTGATCTGCCGCGAGTGCGCCTGACGGCGCCCCCGCAGCAGGACCACCCGGCCGTCGTCGACGGCCGGGCGCCGTGTGACCCGTGTGCCCGCCTGTTTCACTGGGTAAAGGGTCTTCGACGGCAGACGTGACGGGGAGGTCGACCACCATGAGCCGCCCAGAAGAGAACTCGGCACCGACCGCAGAGCCGGGGCGTGAGCTCATGAAGGTCGACCCGGCAGGGACGCCGGAGCAGGTCGCGGAGGACGCCGAGATCGGTGCCACCGTGGCCGCGCTGACCGCCGACGACCTGGCCCCGGACAAGCGCCGTCATCTGCTCGGCCGGCTGGTCGGCGAGGTGCGCCGGCGGGGCCTCGGCCAGCTGTTCCGCCCGCGCGCGGCGATGCGCTGGATGGCCGACGTGGTCGCCGACGTCGCTCCGCACGTACCGGTCCGTGATCTGGCCACGCTGCGCCGCCACTTCGACGGTCTCGACGGCGACGAGCTCGCCGAGCGTCTCATCCGCAACGCCGCCCGGACCACCGCCGGGGTCGGCGCGGCCGGCGGCGGTGTGGCCTCGCTCGAGTGGGTCGCCGCTCCGACCCTGCTCTCCGCGCCGGTGCTGCTGGCCGCCGAGACGGTCGCCGTGGTCGCCGTCGAGCTCAAGCTGATCGGCGAGCTGCACGAGGTGTACGCCCAGCCCGTGGCCGGTTCCACCGGGCAGAAGGCAGTGGCGCTGGTGCAGGCCTGGTCCGGCCAGCGCGGCGTGAACCCCCTGGTCCCCGGCGTCGGGGTCGCCACCGTGCTGGGCACGGCGGCGCGCCAGGAGCTGCAGAAGACGCTGCTGCGCCGCTTCGGGCGCAACCTGACCACGATGGGACCGCTGCTGACCGGCGCGGCCGTGGCCAGCTACCTGAACCGCCGGGCCACCCGCTCGCTCGGCGAGAAGCTCGTCAAGGACCTGCGCAAGCGGCGCCCGATCAATCCTGCTTAGCCGCCAGCAGCGCGGTCGCCAGCTCGACCGGGTGCCGGGTGCTGACCACCCAGAACGGGGTCGGGTCCGCCGGGTCGTCCAGGACCACCTGCACCGCACCCTTGATCCACGGCCGCTGCACCACGAAGGCCAGCGGGTGCGAGCCGACGCCCAGCACCTCGCGCTTGCCGTCGGCGTCCAGCGCCACCACGTCCGAGATCACCGCGACCGGCAGCCGGGCGTCGTCGACCTGGAACTCCGTCGCCGTGACGGCCACCCGGAGGCGGCCCAGCCGCCACGGCACCAGCGCCGACAACGGCAGCAGGACGGCGAAGGGCATCCATGCGCGCAGCCCGCCGCTGCCCATCCAGATCTCGGCCGCGAGCAGGGCGGCGACGGCCACCGTGGCGGGCCACATCCACCACGGGGCGCGCAGCCGCTCGGCGTACGCGGCGGGCCGGGCCGTGCGTGCGGAGGGCTCGGATGTCACGCTGGTGAGGGTACGGCGCGCCTCCGTCCCCGGCGACGGCAGGATGGCAGGGTGGGTGCCGCCCGATCCGCTTCGACGTGAGGACTTTCCGCCCGTGGACATCCAGGTCCGTCTCCTCGATCCCGGCCTGCCGCTGCCGTCGTACGCGCACCCCGGCGACGCCGGTGCCGACCTGTACGCGGCCGAGACCGTGGAGCTCGCCCCCGGGGCGTGGAAGTGCGTGCCGACCGGTGTCGCCGTCGCCCTGCCGGAGGGCTACGTGGGGCTGGTGCACCCGCGCTCGGGGCTGGCCGCTCGCCTGGGTGTGACGGTCCTCAACGCCCCCGGTACGGTCGACGCTGGTTACCGCGGCGAGATCCTGGTGAATCTCATCAACCACGACCGGGAGAACACCGTCAAGATCTCCCGGGGGGACCGCATCGCCCAGCTCGTCGTCCAGCGGGTCGAACGGGCCGTGTTCCACGTCGTCGACGAGCTCGACGACAGCGCGCGCGGCACCGGCGGCCACGGTTCGACCGGCGGCCACGGCGCCCTGGCGCAGCAGAAGCTCTAGATCGGGAAGGTGGCAAGCAGATGTTCTCCCGCAAGCGCGGAGGCCCGCGGCACGTACGCCCGGACGACGCGCCCCAGACGGCGGCCCTCGCCCAGAGCATGGGTGACCTGCCGCCGGCGCCCGAGTTCGGTCCCTGGGACAGCGCGCAGGCGCCGGAGGGAGTCCAGCGCCTCGACCTCGGCAGCCTGCTGATCCCCGCGGTCGAGGGGGTCGAGGTGCGGGTGCAGGCGAACCCGGACGGCGGTGTCGAGCAGATCGTCCTGGTGCACGGCAACAGCGCCCTGCAGCTGGGCGTCTTCGCCGCGCCGCGCTCCGAGGGCATCTGGGACGAGGTGCGCGAGGAGATCGCCGGCGCCATGAAGGCCGACGGCGCCGCGCCTCGCGAGCTGGACGGCCCGTACGGCGTGGAGCTGGCGGCCCGGGTGAACACCCCCGACGGCCCGGCCGACGTGCGCTTCGTCGGCGTGGACGGGCCGCGCTGGATGGTCCGCGCCCTGTTCCAGGGGCTGGCCGCGGCCGACCCGGCGCAGGAGGGGGTGCTCGGGGAGTGCCTGCGCGGCCTGGTGGTCGTGCGGGACAACGAGGCGCGGCCGGTGCGCGAGGCGTTGCCGTTGCGGCTGCCGCGTGAGATGGCCGAGGTGGCCGAGGAGCACGCCCACCACCACGAGGACCCCACGCCGCCGGACGTCGCCCCGAACCAGCAGATGCCGGGCGTCAACGGGCGTCACGCCGGCACGTGATCGAATTCGCCTCCGGTGACCTAGGTCACCGGAGGCACTTCCGGCGTACCGTGGAGAAACGGCCCCTGCCCACACTGGGGCCGTCCGCCGGTACCCCCGCCGGTGGGAATCCGTGGCTTGCCGACAGAGGTGGCACGAGGGTCATGACGACCGATGAGCGCACCGGCCTGCGCCGGTTCTTCGAACGGCTGACCGCCTCCGAGGCGGAACTCGACGCCCAGGAGCTGCAGCGCGACAGCGCCAAGTGCGGCGCGATGCCGGCGGGACAGTGCCGCCGGGGCCAGGTCGTCTCCGTGTCGGGGCGGCTGCGGACGGTGGCGTACACTCCCCGCACCAACCTGCCGACGCTGGAGGCCGACCTCTACGACGGCAGCGACGTGGTCACGCTCGTCTTCCTGGGCCGCCGCTCGATCGTCGGCATCGAACCGGGGCGTCAGCTCACCGCGCGCGGCCGGATCGCGATCCGGGACGATCGCAAGGTCATCTACAACCCGTACTACGAGCTGGAGGCGCCCCGGTGACACCCGGCAGCGAGCCCCGTCACGCCGCGCACGAAACGGTGGAGGAGCGGGTCGCCGAGGAGGTTGTCGAGGAACTCGACCTGCATCCGGTCGAGGAGCCGCTGCCCTCGATGAGCGAGCAGATCGCCGAGCAGCTGGGCGGGGTCCGCGGGCTCATCGAGTCCAGCCTGCCGGTGCTCGTGTTCGTGGTGCTCAACGTGCTGCTCGGGGACGCCGTCCTGGACCTGCCCAAGAAGACCGCGCTCTACTGGGCGATCGGCGGCAGCGTGGGCTCGGCGCTGGCGATCGGCGCGTACAGGCTGAGCCGCAAGCAGCCGGTCCGGCACGCGGTCAACGGCATCTTCGGCATCGCGGTCGGCGCCTTCCTGGCGTGGCGTACCGGCGACGCCAAGAATTTCTACCTGCCCGGCATCCTGCTGACGCTGGGACAGGTGGTCCTGCTCATCGCGTCGGTCGCCGTCCGCAGGCCGATCATCGGGTACGTGTGGGGCGTGCTGGCCAACGGCGGGAAGCACGACTGGTTCAGCAACCAGCGGCTGTTCCGTACGTTCCAGTGGCTGACCCTGGTCTGGGCCGCCTCCCTCTTCGTCCGCGCGGGCGTGCAGGGCTGGCTCTACCTCGCCGACGAGGCCAACGCGATCGGCATCGTGCGCGTCCTCATCAGCTGGCCCATCTACGCCGCGACGTTCGCGTACACCGCCTGGGCCGTGCACCGGGTGACGGCGGCCCAGGCCGCCGAAGCGGCAGAGGCGGCCTGAGAGCCGTCAGCCGAGCTCGCCGGTCTTGCCGAGCACCACGGCCCGGACCGCGTCCTCCACCTCCGTCGTGCAGACGAAGATCAGCTCGTCCCCGGCCTCCAGCGGGTCGTCCGGGGTCGGCACCAGCACGCGCTTGCCCCGCAGGACGGCCACCAGCGCCGCGTCCCGGGGCAGCGGGACCGAGCGCACCGGCTGACCCACGTACGGGGCCGTGCCGGGCAGCGTGATCTCGACCAGGTTGGCCTCGCCCTGCCGGAAGGTCATGATCCGGACCAGGTCGCCGACGGTGACCGCCTCCTCGACCAGGGCGGCCATGAGGCGCGGCTTGCTCACCGCGACGTCGACGCCCCACTGTTCGGTGAACAGCCACTCGTTCTCGGCGCGGTTGACCCGGGCGACCACCCGGCCGACCGCGAACTCGGTCTTGGCGAGCAAGGAGACGACCAGGTTGGCCTTGTCGTCACCGGTGGCCGCCACGACGACGTCGCAGCCCGCCACGTCGGCCTCCTCGAGGCTGCTGACCTCGCACGCGTCCGCCAGCACCCACTCGGCCTCCGGCACCCGCTCGGGACGCAGCTGGCGGGGCTGACGCTCGATCAGCATGACCTGGTGACCGTTGCCGATGAGCTCCTGCGCGATGGAGCGGCCGACGTTGCCGGCGCCCGCGATGGCGATCCTCATCAGTGACCCCCCACCTCGGTGGTCGCGGCCGCCGCGAGCACCTGATCGACGATGTCGTCGGTGACCAGCATGAAGACCTGGTCGCCGTCCTGCAGGACGGTCGACGGCGTGGCCAGCGAGCCGATGCCGAAGCGCATCAGGTAGGCGACGCGGGCGCCGGTGGCCTCCTCCAGCGCCTTGATCGTGCGGCCCACCCACTCGCGGTGCAGCGGCGCCTCGACGATCGACACGGCGCTCGTCGGGTCGCGGAACACCTCGATCGTTCCCTCGGGCACCAGGTGGCGGACCATCCGGTCGGCCGCCCAGCGGATCGTCGCCACGGTCGGGATGCCGAGGCGCTCGTACACCAGCGCGCGGCGGGCGTCGTAGATGCGGGCGACCACCCGGGAGACGCCGTACGTCTCCCGCGCCAGGCGCGCCGAGATGATGTTGGAGTTGTCGCCGCTGGAGACCGCCGCGAAGGCGTCCGCCCGCTCGATGCCGGCCTGGCGCAGCACGTCCCGGTCGAAGCCGATGCCGGTGACCGTGAGGCCGCTGAACTCGGCACCGAGCCGGCGGAAGGCGTCCGAATTCTGGTCGATGATCGCGACCGAGTGGCCGCGGGCATCGAGCTTGTGGGCCAGCGTCGAGCCGAGCCGCCCGCAGCCCATGATCACCACGTGCACCGTTTTGCGCCTTCCCACTGGTTGCGTACTCAGCAGAGCGTGCCATGCCCGCGCGGCGGGCGCTGGCCGGGGCGGAAGACGGCGTGGCGCGGACAGCCGTACGCTTGGCCCTTGTGGCGAGTTCGACGTCCTTAGCCAAGCGCCTGCTGCTCGGCCGGCCCTTCCGCTCCGACAAGCTGCAGCACACGCTGCTGCCGAAGCGGATCGCGCTGCCCGTGTTCGCCTCCGACGCGCTGTCCAGCGTCGCCTATGCGCCCGATGAAGTCCTGCTGACCCTCTCCATCGCCGGAGCGAGTGCGTTCGTCTACTCGCCCTGGATCACGCTCGCCGTGGCGGTGGTGATGATCACCGTGGTGGCGAGCTACCGGCAGAACGTGCACGCCTACCCGTCGGGCGGCGGCGACTACGAGGTGGCGACGGTCAACCTGGGCCCGCGCTTCGGCGTGGCCGTGGCCAGCGCCCTGCTGGTCGACTACATCCTCACGGTGGCGGTGTCGGTCAGCGCCGGCGTGAACAACCTCGGTTCGGTCGTGCCGTTCGTCGCCGAGCACAAGATCGGCATCGCGCTGGCGGCCGTGGCCCTGCTCACCTCCCTCAACCTGCGGGGGCTGCGGGAGTCCGGCACGGCGTTCGCCATCCCGACGTACGCGTTCATCGTCGTCATCCTCGGCATGATCATCACCGGCATGGTCCGGGTCTTCGTCCTCGGCCAGGACCTGCACGCGCCCAGCGCCGACCTGGTCATCAAGGCCGAGGAGAGCCACCTGACCAGCTTCGCGTTCGTCTTCCTGCTGCTGCGGACCTTCTCGTCCGGCTGCGCGGCGCTGACCGGTGTGGAGGCCATCTCCAACGGCGTGCCCGCCTTCAAGCCGCCGAAGAGCAAGAACGCCGCCACCACCCTGCTGATGCTCGGCGGCATCGCGATCATGATGCTGGTCGGCATCGTGCTGCTGGCCCGCGCGACCCACCTGCAGTACGTCGAGGACCCCTCGCAGATCGTCGGCGGGCCGGTGAACTACGTCCAGAAGACGGTCACCACCCAGCTGGGCGAGACGGTGTTCGGCAGCGGCTCGATCCTGCTGTACCTGGTCGGCGCGGTCACCGCCCTCATCCTCTTCCTGGCCGCGAACACCGCCTTCAACGGCTTCCCGGTGCTCGGCTCGATCCTGGCGCAGGACCGCTACCTGCCGCGTCAGCTGCACACCCGCGGCGACCGGCTGGCCTTCAGCAACGGCATCATCTTCCTGGCCGTCGCCGCGATGGTCCTGATCATGGCGTTCGACGCCGAGGTCACCCGGCTGATCCAGCTCTACATCGTGGGCGTCTTCGTGTCGTTCACGCTCTCCCAGGCCGGGATGATCAGGCACTGGAACCGGATGCTGGGGACGCAGCGAGATCCCACGAAGCGCCGGCAGATGTACCGCTCCCGGGGGATCAACACCGTCGGCATGGCGATGACCGGTGCGGTGCTGATCGTCGTACTGGTCACCAAGTTCCTGCTGGGCGCGTGGATCGCGATCGCCGGGATGGTGGTGATCTACGTGCTCATGCTGAGCATCCGCAAGCACTACGACCGGGTGGCGGCGGAGCTGCAGCCCACCGAGGAACGCCCGGTGCTGCCGTCGCGCAACCACGCCGTGGTGCTGGTCAGCAAGGTGCACCTGCCGACGCTGCGGGCGGTGGCGTACGCGCAGGCGACCCGGCCGGACACGCTGACGGCGGTGACGGTCAACGTGGACGACAAGGACACCCGCAAGATCCAGGCGGAGTGGGAGCGGCGGCAGATCCCGGTGTCGCTGACCGTGGTGGAATCGCCGTACCGGGAGATCACCCGGCCGATCATCGACTTCGTGAAGAGCGTCCGCCGGGGCTCGCCGCGCGACGTGGTCACGGTCTTCGTGCCGGAGTACGTCGTGGGCCGCTGGTGGGAGAACCTGCTGCACAACCAGAGCGCGCTGCGGATCAAGGGCCGGCTGCTCTTCGAGCCGGGCGTGATGGTGACCAGCGTGCCGTGGCAGCTGCGCTCCAGCCAGGACCGGGACCTGGACCGGCTCGACGAGAACCTGAGCCGCGCGCCGGCCCGCGGCCCCCGCACGCGCCGCACCGACATGGCCGCCGCGGTGCCGGCGTCCGGGGCGGACGACCGGACGGCGGCTTCGGCGGCCGGGCCGGACGAGTCCCGGTGAGCCTCGCGGAGCACGATCTCGTCGAAGGGGACCGGGTCGAGGTCACCGTGGGCGCGCCCGCGCACGGCGGCCACTGCGTGGCGCGGATCGGCGGCGAGCACGGCCATGTCGTCTTCGTCCGGCACGCGCTGCCGGGGGAGCGGGTGACGGCCGAGATCACCGAACTGCACAAGGGATACCTGCGCGCGGACGCGGTGAGCGTGCAGGAGGCCTCGCCGGATCGGGTCACGCCGCCGTGCCCGTACGCCCGGCCCGACGCGTGTGGGGGTTGCGACCTCCAGCATGTGGCGCCGGCAGCACAGCTGGAGTGGAAGACGGCCGTCGTGCGCGAGCTGCTGATGCGCATGGGCGGGCTGACGGACACCCTCGGCGTACGGGTGGAACCCCTGCCCGGTGGCCTCCTCGGCTGGCGCACCCGGATCCGGTACGCGGTGGACGCCGCCGACCGTCCCGGCCTGCTCAAGCACCGCTCGCACGAGGTGGTGCCGATCGACCGCTGCCGCATCGCCCACCCGGCGTTGCAGGAGCTCGACGTGACCGCGCGCAGCTGGCCGGACGTCTCGGCGATCGAGGCGGTCGCGTCGACCGGCGGCGACGTGACGGTGTTCGCCCGCGAGGCCTCGGCGCCCGCGGATCTGCTGGACGAGGCGCACGGCGGTGACCGCGCCCTGCTCGAGGGCTCGGCGCACGTACGGGAGCGGGCCGCCGGCCGGGAGTGGGACGTGCCGGCCGAGGGCTTCTGGCAGATCCACCCGGCCGCCGCGGACACCCTCGTCGCGGCGGTGCTGGAGCTGCTCGACCCCCGTCCGGGCGAGTCGTCGTGGGACCTCTACGGCGGCGCCGGCCTGTTCGCCGCCGCCCTCGCGGAGCGGACCGGGGGGCGCACCACGGTGGTCGAGTCGTCCCCGGCGGGAGTGGCGGCGGCCCGGCGCAACCTGGCCGACGTGAAAGCCGAGGTGGTCGCGGCGAAGGTCGACGTCGCGCTGGCCCGCCGCCGGATCGCCGGTCCGGTCGACCTCGTGGTGCTCGATCCGCCGCGTGCCGGCGCCGGGGCGAAGGTGGTCCGGGCGGTCGCCGCGGCGGCACCCCGGGCGGTGGCCTACGTGGCGTGCGATCCCGCGGCCCTGGCCCGGGACGTCAAGACGTTCACCGGGCTCGGCTGGCGGGTGGCGGCGCTCAGGGCGTACGACTGCTTTCCGATGACTCAGCACGTGGAGTGCGTGGCTCTGCTGGTTCCCGATCGCTGAGAGGCGCCTCCGGCACCTTGGTGGCGTCGTGCGGCTCGTCGTCGTAGCTGGTCTCGTCGAACGGGGCCTCGCCGGAGAGCACGGCGCGAGCCTGTTCGCGGTCGAACTCGCCGGTCCAGGTGCCGATCAGCACGGTGGCGACGGCGTTGCCGGCGAAGTTGGTCAGCGCCCGCGCCTCGGACATCAGGCGGTCGATGCCGACGATCAGGCCCACGCCGGGCACCAGGTCGGGGCGGTGGCTTTGCAGGCCGCCGGCGAGCGTCGCGAGCCCCGCCCCGGTCACGCCGGCCGCGCCCTTGGAGGCGATGATCATGAACGCCAGCAGCCCGATCTGCTGGCCCACGGAGAGCGGCTTGTCGAGCGCGTCGGCGATGAACAGCGATGCCATCGTGAGGTAGATCGCCGTGCCGTCGAGGTTGAACGAGTAGCCGGTCGGCACGACGATGCCGACCACCGGGCGGCTCACCCCGAGGTGCCCCATCTTGGCGATCAGCCGCGGCAGCGCCGACTCGGACGACGAGGTGGACAGGATGAGCAGGAACTCGCGGGCCAGGTAGCGCAGCAGCTTGAAGATCGATATCTGGGCGACGAGGCGCAGCAGCAGGCCGAGCACGACGAAGACGAACAGTACGCAGGTGGTGTAGAAGCCCATCATGATGCCGGCGAGGCTCTTGAGGGCGTCGAACCCGGTCGCGCCGACCACCGCCGCCATGGCGCCGAACGCGCCGATCGGCGCCAGCCACATGATCATGGCGAGGATCTTGAACACCAGTCGTTGGATGACGCCGATCGCCCGGATCACCGGCTCGCCGCGGTCGCCCATCGCCTGCACGGCGAAGCCGACGAGCAGCGCGACCAGCAGGGCCTGCAGCACCTCGCCGCTGGTCAGGGCGCTCAGCAGGCTGTCCGGGATGATGCCGAGCACGAAGTCGACGCCCGATTCCGCCTCTCCGCTCACCTGCGCCTGGCCGGTCCGGGCCAGCTCGGCGCTCAGGTGCAGCCCGGAGCCGGGATGCAGGATGTTGCCGACCACCAGGCCGATCGTCAGCGCGACGGTCGACATGACGAGGAAGTAGAGCAGCGCCAGGCCGCCGACCCGGCCGACCTGGGCGGCGCGGCGGACCGAGCCCACACCCAGCACGATCGTGCAGAAGATGATCGGCGAGATCATCATCTTGATCAGCGCGACGAAGCCGGTCCCGAGCGGGCGCAGCTCCTTGCCGACGTCGGGGAAGAGGAAGCCGACGGCGATGCCGAGGGCCATCGCCACGAGCACGGCGATGTAGAGCAGGTGACTGCGGTCGCGGCGGGCCGGGGGCGCATCGACGGTCATGCGTCCTTCCTACCGCACCTTGTGATCTGAGTCACGACCAGGCGATTGTGCAGGTTCTGTGCAGGACGTCGCAGTAATCGATCGCGCCGCGTGCGTGCGTGCCGTACGCCGATAGACTGACGCCTCATGAGCGAGCGCAGTGATCAGGCCGGCATCCTCGGCACCATCGAGACGCCCGGCGACCTCAAGCGGTTGAGCGCCGAGCAGCTCACCCTGCTCGCCGCCGAGATCCGCGACTTCCTGGTCGCCAAGGTGTCCCGCACGGGCGGCCACCTCGGACCCAACCTCGGCGTGGTGGAGACCACCCTGGCGCTGCACCGGGTGTTCGACTCGCCACGCGACAAGATCCTGTTCGACACCGGGCACCAGGCGTACGTGCACAAGATCGTGACCGGCCGCCAGGACGGGTTCGACCTGCTCCGGCAGCGCGGTGGCCTCACCGGCTACCCCAGCCGCGCCGAGAGCGAGCACGACCTCATCGAGAACTCGCACGCCTCCACCGCCCTGTCGTACGCGGACGGCATCTCCAAGGCGTTCACGCTGCGCGGCGAGGACCGGCACGTGGTGGCGGTCGTGGGCGACGGCGCGCTGACCGGCGGCATGTGCTGGGAGGCGCTCAACAACATCGCCGCCGCCAGGAACAAGCTGGTCATCGTCGTCAACGACAACGGCCGGTCGTACGCGCCGACGATCGGCGGGCTCGCGGACCACCTCTCCACGCTGCGCCTCAACCCCGGCTACGAGCGGGTGCTCGACCTGGTCAAGAACGCCCTCGGGTCGACGCCGGTGGTGGGCAAGCCGGCGTACGAGGTGCTGCACGCGGTCAAGAAGGGCATCAAGGACGCGGTCAGCCCGCAGCCGATGTTCGAGGACCTCGGCATCAAGTACATCGGCCCCGTCGACGGGCACGACACCCAGGCCATGGAGTCAGCGCTGCGCCGCGCGAAGGGCTTCAACGCGCCGGTCATCGTGCACGCGGTGACCCGCAAGGGCTACGGCTACCGGCCCGCCGAGGACGACGAGGCCGACTGCCTGCACGGCCCGGGCGCCTTCGACCCGCAGACCGGTGCGCTGACCGCCAAGCCGTCGGTGAAGTGGACGAACGTCTTCGCCGAGGAGCTGGTGGCCATCGCCGACGAGCGGCCCGACATCGTCGGCATCACCGCCGCGATGGCCGAGCCCACCGGCATCGCCGCGCTGGCGAGGAAGTACCCGGAGCGGGCGTACGACGTCGGTATCGCCGAGCAGCACGCGGCCACCTCCGCGGCCGGCCTCGCCATGGGCGGCCTGCACCCCGTGGTGGCGGTGTACGCGACCTTCCTCAACCGCGCCTTCGACCAGGTCCTGCTGGACGTGGCGATGCACGAGCTGCCGGTCACCTTCGTGCTCGACCGGGCGGGCATCACCGGCCCGGACGGTCCCAGCCACTACGGCATCTGGGACATGAGCGTCTTCGGCGTCGTGCCGGGTCTGCGCATCGCCGCGCCCCGGGACGCCGCGACGCTGCGCGAGGAGCTGCGCGAGGCGGTCGCGGTGGACGACGGCCCGACCATCGTGCGTTTCCCGACCGGCTCGGTCGCCGCGGACCTCCCGGCGCTGCGCCGGGTCGGCCCGGTCGACGTGCTCCGCGAGCAGGACCGCAAGGACGTGCTCCTGGTCGCCGTGGGTGCCTTCGCCAAGCTCGGCATGGAGGTCGCCGAACGGATCGCGGAGCAGGGGTACGGCGTGACGGTCGTCGACCCGCGCTGGGTGCGCCCGGTGCCGATCGAGCTCGTGGGCCTGGCCGGCGGCCACCGCCTCGTGGTGACGCTGGAGGACGGCGTGCGGGCCGGCGGGGTCGGCGAGGCCGTGGCGAGCACGCTGCGGGACGCCGGCGTCGACGTGCCGCTGCGGGACCTCGGCGTGCCGGTCGGCTTCCACCCGCACGGCACCCGGGCCGAGATCCTCGCCTCCCTGGGCCTGACCGCCCAGGACATCGCGCGTGACGTCACCGAGTGGGTGTCGCAGCTGGAGGATCCGGCGGCCGTCCGCGAATCCGCCTCCTGACGCTCGCCGCGCGTTTTCGTTATTAAGCCGTTACCTTTGGGGGTATGGCGGCGGAGACGTTCGGCGGCGCGACGGTAGTCATCGACCTCGGCCTGGACCGGGGTGAACCCGACGAGTACGCCTCGCCGGCCCACTCCACCGTGCCGCGCTGGTTCCCGCCCGTGCTCGTCGCGCTGCTCGTGCTGCTCGGCTCCGCCGCGTCCGCCGCCCCACCCCGGCCGGCCCTGTCGTCGCTGATCACCGTGCGGGTCGGGCCGGCGGACCCGTACGCGCTGACCGACGCCGGCGACCTGCTGGTGCAGAGCCTCGGCACGCTCCTCTCGTACGACCTCCGCGACGGTCGGATGCGGTGGCAGGCCGGCTCGGAGGCGCCCACGTACCGGCTGCGCACCGGGGGCGGGCTCGTGCTGCTGCGGCCGTACTCGGGAACGGTCCGGATCGATCCCGGCACCACCGCCGTCTCGCTGACCAACGGTTCCGTCCTGTGGCGGCGCGCCGGCAGCGTCGTCACCGTGGCCGGCTCGTCCACCCTGCTCGCCGTCTCCGGCGTGCGCAGCTTCGCCGGCCCGGGCCGCCGGGTGCAGGGGACGGTGGCGGCGGTCGACCCGGCGACCGGACGGACCGGGTGGCAGGTGCCCGTACCGTCGACCGCGGTGCTGCTCGGAGTGCCCAGGTCCGGCGACGTCGCGCCGCGGATGCTGCTCGTGCACGACAACCGCACCGCGGCGGTGCACGACCTGGCCACCGGTGCCCTCCTGGCCACCGGGAAGCTGCCGGCCGCCGACTACGGGCCGGACAACCCCGTCGTATCCGGCGGTCTCCTGCTGCTGCGGCACCCCACGCTGACCGGCCGCGTGGTGTCCGCCTTCGACCCGGTGACCCTGAAGCACCGCTGGACCCGGGCGGCCGGGTTCGCCTTCGGCATCACCACCTGCGGGCGGTTCGCGTGCCTCGCCGGCCCCGACGGGGTCCGGGCCGTAGACCCCGCCGACGGCAGCCCCGCCTGGTTCCGGCCCGCCTGGCGCAGCGTCGAACAGCGCGGCGGCCTGGTCGTCGCCTTCGGTACGCCCGCCGGCGACAACGACCCGGTCGGCATCATCGACCCCGGCACCGGCCGGGTCCTCGCCGACCTCCACGGCTGGCGGCTGGTGCCCGGTTCGGGCGGGGACCACCTGCTCGTGACGCGGCCCGTCGGCGTGGGTGGCCGTACCATGGTCGCCGTCGCCGCCCCCGGCGATGCGCGACCGGAGCTGCTGTCCGACCTGCCCGCCGGCACCGGCGACTGCCAGGCGGCACCGGGCCGGCTGGTCTGCCGCTCGACGGCGGGCGAACTCGTGGTCCGGGCGTACGAGCGGAAGGGATAGACGTGGCGCTGATCGAGCTGAGCCCCGAGACCCCGGCTCCGCCCGCAGCGGCCACCCCGCCACCCGCGTACGTCTACCGCCGCGCCGGTCTCCTGCTCGCCGTGCTCCTCCTGCTGGCCCTCGGTGGATCGGCGCCCGCCTCGTCGCTGATCTGGCGGCGCACCGGCGTCGTGCCGCTGCCCGAGTCCGGCGACTTCCAGCTCTTCGGCGGCCGCCTCTACACCGTCGACTACGGCAGCGCCCCGCCCCGGATCCGGGCGCTGACGACGGACCCGGTCCGCGAGCTGTGGAGTGTCCCCGGGCCGCCGGGCAACCAGGAGCAGCCCTACTTCATCACAGACGCCTCGGCCGGCCTGGTGATGGTCCGGACCGGGCGGGCGACGACCGTCCTCGACGCGGGCACCGGGCAGCAGCGCTGGCGGACGCCCCACCTCGTGCAGCGCCTCGGCGGCGACACCGGGCTGGTCCAGGAGGAACGGTTCCGGCCCGGCACCGAGTACGACCCCGAATCCGGCGAACCCGGCCGGCTGTACGGCTCCACCAGCGACATCCTGCACACCGAGCCGGCGCTCAGCACGTCCCTGTCCGCCGTCGACATGACCACCGGACGCCGGCTGTGGTCGGCGGTGATGCCCGGCTCGGTCTCGGCGCAGTGGCTCGGACCGGAACACGAGATGGTGGCGGTGCTGTCCGCCGACCACCTCACCTTGCGGTCCGGCTCGACCGGCGCGGTCGTCCGCGAGCAAACGGTTCCGCGGATCGGCGGGCGCGCACCGGCATGGTTCGAGCCCATCGGCGACGTGTTGCTGGTCCACTACGGCGATTTCGCCGAGGGCGGCCGGGTCGCCGCGTACGCGCAGGACACGCTCGACCTGCTCTGGCAGCGGGACGAGCCGGACACGCAGGGCAGCTCGGTCACCTGTGCCGGGCTGCCCTGCGCCAACAGCCGCACGGACCTCGCCCTGCTGGACCCGCGGACCGGTGCACCGCTGTGGCGGGCGGCGCCGGGCAACGACCTGGCCGCGCTCGGCGCGGGCGCGGTGCTGGAAAGCCGGAACTCGAGCCGCCCGCTGCGGATCGCCGACCGGGGCACCGGGCGCACGATCACCGACCTGCGGTACTGGATGACGTATACGAGCTCGCCGCGCGCGGACGCGTATCTGCTGACGCGGTTCGAGGCCGCCACGAGCAGCACGGTGACGGGAATCCTGCGGCCCGGGGCGACGGCGGTCCAGCCGCTCGGCCGGATCCCGCAGACGACCGGGGAATGCCGGGCTGACACCGCGGCCGTGGCCTGTCGCGTACCCGGCGGTGTCGGGATCTATCGCCACCTGGGGTGAGCGTGGTGTGCGGTCGCCGCAAAATGGTTCCCGGCGGACAATGACCACGTGGGTGACGTGGTCATCGACCTGGGCGAGCTGCGCCACGAGGAGCAGCCGGCGCCCGTGCCCGCCCGGGCGTCACCGCACCCGTACCGGGCTGCCCTCTGCGTCGCCGCGGTGGTGCTGCTCGCGCTGGTGACCGGCTCGGTCCCGCGGGCGGAACCGGTGCGGCCGATGGTCGTGCCGGCCCGGCTGGGCGACTCCATGTTCGTCGAGCGGGACCGCCTGTACGTGGTGGACGCCCCGCCCACCCAGCCGACGACGTCCGTGCAGAGCCGGGTCATCAGCACGTACGCGCTTCCCGGGGGTGCGCTGCTCTCGCGGACGACGGCCGCGGTCACCGGTGCGGTCTTCGACGTGACCTCCGCCGGGAACACTGTGCTGGTGTCGTACCAGGTCGACACCGTGGGCGCCGAGGCCACCGTCGCCGTGGCGGCCGGCACCGATCACGCGCTGTGGCGGGTGCCCGCCCGGCTGCTCAGCGTGTCCCCGGCCGACGGCGTCGTGCTGCTGCGCGAGAACAGCCCCCAGTTCGGCAAGCTCAACTGGTACGGCGTCGACCTCGCCACCGGGCGCAACCGGTGGATCCTCCGCCAGCCGGTGCTCGGCTACACGACCGAGGCCGGGAACGACGCGGACGGCTTCCCGTCCCGGCTCGTCACCGCCACCGTCGACGGGCACCTCGAGGTTCGCGACACGGTGAGCGGACGGATCACGGCCACGGCCGACGTACCCGCGCCGCCGAGCTGGTCGCGGCGCGGGATCACCGTCTGGGCGGCCGGGGACATCGTCCTGCTCGGCGGGTTCGGCGGGGTGACCGCGTACGCCCTCACCGACCTCGGCAAGCGCTGGACCAGCTCGCTCGACCTCTCCGGGCGCTGGGTCCAACCGGGGTGCGCGGGCGCCGTCTGTCTCTTCGGCTACCGCGGCGGCGTCCAGGTCATCGACCCGCTCACCGGCGCCTTCCGCTGGTCCAGCACGCGCTGGACCTCCGCCGTCGACGTCGGCGGCCTGCTGCTGGTCACCGGCCGGGAAGGCCTGGAAGCCCGATATCCGCTCGCCGTGGTCGACCCGCGGACCGGCGAGCTGCACGGCGACTTCGGGATGTGGCGGTCGGTCGGCCAGGTCCGCGCCGACGGTACGGTCGTCGGCCTGCGCCAGCGGATCGGCGACGACGTGGTCTGGTACGCCTTGCTCGACCCGCGCACGCTGGCCGTACGGGTGCTGGGCCGGGCCTCCCGAGTCTCGGGGGACTGCCAGGCCGCGACGGGGGTTCTGGTCTGCCGGGGCATCGACGCGTCCGTCGCGATCTGGCCTCTTACCGAGTCGTGACATAGAGGTAGCCTGCACTCACAGCCGCTTAACGTGGCAGCGTCGAAGCTGGGCGGCGGACAGAAACGATTCCGGAGGACCCGCGGGTGCGCGTGCTGGTGGTGGAAGACGAGCGGAACCTCTGCGATGCGATCGCGCGGGGACTGCGGCGCAAGGGGATGGCGGTCGACGTCGCGTACGACGGCCTGACCGGCCACGAGATGGCGTACGTGACCCGCTACGACGTCGTCGTGCTGGACCGGGACCTGCCCGGCATGCACGGCGACGAGATCTGCGCGGCGCTGGTCGAGTCCGGCGCGCTGACCCGGGTCCTGATGCTCACCGCCAGCGGCACGGTCGCCGACCGCGTCGAGGGGCTCCAGCTCGGCGCCGACGACTACCTGCCCAAGCCGTTCGCCTTCGACGAGCTGGTGGCCCGGGTGCAGGCCCTCGGCCGGCGGGCGACCCCGGCCGCGCCACCGGTGCTCACCGTCGGCAACCTCGTGCTCGACCAGACGCGCCGGGTCGTGACCCGCGGCGGTGCGCCGATCGACCTCACCAACAAGGAGTTCGGGGTCCTCGAGGAGCTGCTCAAGGCCCGCGGCGGCGTCGTCTCCAGCGAGGAACTGCTCGAGCGCGTCTGGGACGCCAACACCGACCCGTTCACCACGACCGTGCGGGTCACCGTCATGACCTTGCGGAAGAAGGTCGGCGACCCGCCGCTGATCGAGACGGTGGTGGGCGCCGGCTACCGGGTTCCCGAACCCGTCGTCGTCACACCCGGCGGCCCCGCGTGACCGTCTACGCCAGCCGCCGGGAGCAGATGCGGCTGCGGCCCACCCTCCGGCTGCGGCTCACGCTTCTCAACGGCATCCTGCTCGTCGGCGCCGGCGCGATCCTCGTGCTGCTCGCCTGGCTGCTGGTCGGTGACGCGCTGCACCCCTCGGACAAACTGCAGCCCGGCACCCAGGTGGTGCTGGACGACGGCAGCCGCCTCGACGCCCTCACCTGGCAGACCGCCCTGGTCCGGAACGCCTCGCGGGAGCTCCTGGTCAAGGGCCTGGTGGCCCTCTTCGCCATCGGCATCATCGGCATCGCGGGGGCGTACGCGGTGGCCGGCCGGGCCCTGCGCCCGCTGCACCACGTCACGGCGACCGCACGCCGGCTCGGCGAGGAGACGCTCGACCAGCGCATCCGCTACTCCGGCGCGGACGACGAGGTGGCCGAGCTCGCCCGGACGTTCGACGCCATGCTGGACCGCCTGGCCGGCGCCTTCGAGTCGCAGAAACGGTTCGTGGCGAACGCTTCCCACGAGCTGCGGACGCCGCTGGCGGTGATGCGTACGGAGATCGACGTGACCCTCAGCGACGACGAGGCCGACGTCGCCGAGTACCGCCGCATGGCCAAGGTCGTCCGCAACGCCTCCGAACGCGCCAACGGCCTGGTCGACGCGCTGCTCGTGCTGGCACGCAGCGAGGCCCAGTCCGGCCGCCGGCTGGTCCGTAAGGTCCCCGCCGACCTCGCCACGAGCGTCTACAACGCGCTGTCGGCGGTGAAGGCCGAGGCCGAGCGGATGAAGCTCGACGTGACGACGGACCTGCAGGCGGCGAACGTGGTGGGCGACCCGAGCCTGCTGGACCGGCTGGCGGGCAACCTGATCGAGAACGCGATCCGCTACAACCACCTGATGGGCAAGCTCTGGCTGCGTACCGACAACGTGGACGGGCAGGCCCGGCTGGTGGTCGGGAACACCGGCTACGAGGTGGATCCGGCGGACGTGCCGGGGCTGTTCGAGCCGTTCCGGCGCGGCGGGTGGGAGCGTACCGGCTCCCGCGGCTCCGGCCTGGGACTCTCCATCGTCCGGGCGGTCTGCGACGCGCACGGCGGCACGGTGTCCGCGGTCGCGCAGCCCGGAGGCGGCCTGGAGGTCACGGTGAGTCTGCCGGCCGCCGACACGACGCCGGTGGTGGCGGCGTCGGCCACCGTCCGCCGCACCAAGGGCCTCGGCATAGCCCCGAGCTGAGCCGGGTCAGGCACGGGCACCGCCGTCGACGGGGAGCACCGCGCCGGTGACGAACGATGCCCGGTCGCTGAGGAGCCACGCCGCGGCCTGGGCGATCTCGTCCGGGTCGGCGCCGCGGCGCAGCGGGGTCAGAGCCTTCAGCCGTTCCACCACGCCGGGCGAGGCCGCCTGCCAGACGTCGATCATCTCCGTCCGGGTGTGGCCCGGGGCGATCGCGTTGACCCGGATGCCCTCCGGCCCGTACGTGACAGCTGCCGACTCCGTGAGGCTGTTGACCGCACGCTTCATCGCCGCGTACGCGGGCAGCGCCGGATTGCCCCGCAGGCTGCCGATGCTGGAGTTGTTCACGATGGCGCCCGTTCCGGCGGTGGCCCGGATGGCGGCCACCTCGGCCACCATGGAGAGCCACGGTCCGCGGAGGTTGACCGCGTACACGTGGTCGAAGTCCCCCAGGGCGACCTGGTCCAGCGGCCCGGGCGGCACGAACGTCCCGGCGTTGTTGAAGGCCACGTCGAGCCGGCCGTGCAGCTCGACGACGCGATCCACGGCGGCACGCACGCTGTCCGCGTCGGCCAGGTCGCAGAGCACATAGTCGGCGGTGCCGCCGGCGGCGCGGACGTCCTCGGTCACCGCGCGCAGCTGGGCCTCCGTACGGGCAGCCAGCACGACCCGTGCCCCCTCGCGGGCGAACAGCCGGGCGGCGGCGGCACCGATGCCTCGCCCCGCGCCGGAGATGAACGCCACCTTGCCGCCGAGCAGGCTCGGAAAAGTCGTCGAATGTGTCATGCCGACGAGCCTGTTCGCGGTCCGGGACCTTATCCAGGGACCGGTTGTACCTGGCCGGGCGGCCGGATCGTGCGGAGACTGGGGGCGTGAACCGAGCGGAACTGGCCGCCTTCCTGCGCAGCAGACGCGAACGACTCCGCCCGGCCGAGGTGGGTCTGCCGGCCGGCGTGCGGCGGCGTACCCCGGGGCTGCGGCGCGAGGAGGTGGCTCAGCTGGCGTACATCTCGACGGAGTACTACACGCGGCTGGAGCAGGCCCGCGGGCCGCACCCGTCGCGGGAGGTGCTGTCCGGGCTCTCCCGGGCGCTGCGGCTGACCGACGCCGAGCGTGACCATCTGCACCACCTGGCCGGGGTGACGCCCGGACCGCCGCCGGGGCCCTCCCGCGAGGTCCGCCGGAGCATCCTGGACCTGCTGGAACGCCTGCCGCAGGCCGCCGCGTTCGTCACCTCCGCCAGCTACGAGGTCATCGCCTGGAACACCCTCGCGACCGCCCTGATGGAGGACTTCTCCGCTCTGCCGCGGCGCGACCGCAACCTGGCGCGTCGCGTCTTCCTGGATCCGCACCGGGCCGGCCGCCGGCTGTGGGGTGTCTCGGACACCGACCACTTCGCGCGCAGCGTCGCGCACAACCTGCGCGCCACCGCGGCCCGCTACCCGGGCGACCCGGAGACCGCCGAGCTGATCCGAGAGCTGCTCGCCGGCAGCGCGGAGTTCACCCGGCTGTGGTCGGCGCACGAGGTGGCGGTCACGCCGGCCCTGATCAAGACCTTCGACCATCCGCTGGTCGGACCCGTCACCGTCAACTGCGACGCGCTGGACATCGCCGACCGCGACCAGCGGGTCGTGATCTACACGGCGACGCCCGGCTCACCGTCCGAGGAGGCGCTGCGGCTGCTCTCGGTCGTCGGCACCCAGCTCCTGGACGTTCCGGGCTGACCGGCGGAGAGTCAGGCGGCCAGGCGCAGCTCCGCGCTGGCCTCGGCCTCGCGGCGGATCGTGCGCCAGCGGGAGGCGCTGATGCCCAGCTCGGCGGCGAGCTCGGTGTCGGTCACGTCCGGCCGGATCGTCCTGATCTTCTCGGCCGCGGCGATCGTCTCGGCCGGGGTCCGACGCACTCTCGGAGCGGTGGACGACTTGGCGGCTGGCTTCGTCGAGCCGGAGCTCTTCGCGGGCCCGGAGCCGGCCGGCCGGGCCGAGGTCGCCGGGCGGGTCGAGGCCGAGGTCGCCGGCCGGGCCGTGGCGGAGGTCGTGGGGCCGACGGTGGCGGTCGTTGCGGTGCGGGCCGGGCCCGACTTGGCTGCGGCGACCGGTCGGGGACGGCGGGTGACGGTCGGTGTGAACGACGAGACCTCCGCGTCCCGGGTCCTGGCCGGGCTGTTCTTCGGCAGCGCGGCCGCGACCTCCGCGAGCGCCTCGGCGGTCGATCGGCGCGGTGCCGGTGCCACGGGTGACGGCTGGGCCGCGGTGGGGACCGGGATCAGACCGGGAACGTCGGCTGCCTGCTTCGTCTCCCGTTCCAGGGCCGAGATGCGGCCGCCCAGCTCGACCAGGCAGATGCTCGCCACCACGATGAGACCGTCCACCGACAGCGGCAGCAGGTACGGCGATGCGCCGGTCTCGCCGTACCGGGCCGCCACGCCCGCCATGTGCCAGTAGGACACCCAGGCCGCGATGCCCGCGATCGTGGCGGTCGCGACGAGCCGGGCGAAGGCCAGGGAGCGGCGGTGGACCGGGACCCGCGAGATCAGCTCGACCGTCAGCAGCAGGGCGAGCGGCGGCCAGGCGGCGATGGCCTGGCTGATCGGGTTGTCCAGGGCGTGCAGGACGTTGGCGACCACGGAGGCCGCGACGCCCAGGACGAGGGTCGCTCGTACGGCCCAGCGGACGCGCCGAAGTTGCGGGAGTATCACCGTGCGCTCCTCTGCCAGTCGAGATGGTGGCGGCGGACCCGGCGGGCCCGGCGAACCATCCTGGCCGCTCGATGTTTCGGTACGGCATCGAGCCTTAATCCCGCAGGACCGCGTCGCGTTCGTGTCCTAGTCGAGACGAACGTGAGACGCGGCCTCCTGGCGTGTCAGTTTGACTTCTTCTCGACCTGCCCCCGGAGCTTGGGGAACTCGGCCTTGGCGCCGCTCATCGACTTGTAGTAGAAGATCATCCAGCCGACGCTGCCCTCGTCGGCCCAGCCGCACATGATGAGGGGCGCCCCGCCGGCCTCGCCCCGGCCGCACTTGGCGACGCCGCCGAGGGCGCCGGGCGCGGTGCTGGTGATTCCGGTGATCTTCAGTCCGCCGACGCCGGCGCCGAGGAAGGTGCCGTCCAGTTCGCGTACCGGGTCGTCCACCTCGGCCGCCGCGGCCGCGACGATGACGATGTTCTGCTGGGACGGGCTGCCGTAGAGGCTGCCGACCGTGCCGGTGGCACCGGGCACCTTGTCGAGGCCCTCCTCCAGCTGCTTGACCGCGCCGGCGAACTGCGGGTCGGTGAGCTTGCGGCGGCCGCCCAGCGTGGCCGGCTCGACGACGGTGATCTCCGCGGCGGGCTCGGCCGTCGGCTCGTCGGTGGCGTCGGTCGGCTCGGCCGTCACCGTGGGCGCCAGGGTCGGGCTGACCGTCTTGCTGTCGTCGACGGCGTTGCGGCCCACCAGGTAGACGGCGGTGCCGCCACCCACGCAGAGCACGAGGAAGACGGCGATCGACACGAGCGTGATGGGCAGGGCCCGGCTCTTCGGCTTCGGAGCGGGCGGATATCCGGCGGCCATCGGCGGCCCGGACTGCGGATATCCCGGCTGGCCGTAGTCCGCCTGCGGATATCCCGTCTGCGGGTATCCGGGCTGGCCGTAATCCACCTGCGTGTACTCCGGCTGCCCGGGCACCTGACCGTACGCCGGCTGTCCGGAGGTCGGACCGTACGCCGGCTGTCCGGAGGTCGGACCGTACGCCGGCTGTCCGGAGGCCGGGCCGTACGCCGGCTGCGGCGGATAGCCGGGCGGCACCGACGGCGGGACGTCCGGGTTGGGCTGCCCCGGGAAGGGCGACCCCGGCTGGGGCTGCCCGGGGATCGGCTGGCCGTATCCGGGGCCGGGCTGCTGGTACGGCTGTCCCGACGGCTGCTGCGGATACTGCGGGCCGGGGTACGGGGGCTGCGACATCGACGCTCCATGGTTCGGGCTGCGCCGAGCTTAGCCGTACCGGTCCAGGCGCTGCGTCCCCTGTTCCGTGAGCCCCGGCACGCCGAACGGGCCGGGGCTCGCGGGTCTCAGGCCTTCTTCTCGATCTGGCCGCGCATGTCGATGAATTCCTTCTCGAGGTCGGCCTTGCCCTTGAAGAGCATCGCGATCATGCCGACGCTGCCGTTGTCGGACCACACGCAGACGGCCATCGGTACGCCGCTCGTGTCGCTGTCGCCGCACTTCGCGATGCCGCCCAGCGGGCCCGGGTCGGTGTCGGCGAGGTTGTCGAGCTTGATGCCGCCCTGGCCGAGGCCCTGGGTGAACTCGTCGTAGCGGCTCTGCGCCGAGCCGTTGATGGACGACGTCGCCGCCACCATGACGATGTCCTGTTCCTTGGCGTCGCCGTAGATGGCGCCGACGGAGCCGGTCGCTCCGGGGATCTTGGACATCTCGCTGTCCAGACCCTCGACGCTGCTCTGCAGGGCCGGGTCGGTGGCCTTGGCGCGACCGCCGAGGGTCTCCGGCTCCACCACCGAGATCTTCGAGGCGTCGACGACCTGCTTGACCTTGTCCTTGCCCTTGTAGACGGCCACACCGATGCCGGCGACGCAGAGCAGGACCACGACGCCGAGAACCAGCAGCACGATCTTGAGCGCCGAGTTCTTCTTCTTGGGCGCGGGTGCCATCCCGTACGGGGGCACCGCACCGCCCGGCGGCGGGTACGAACCACCGCCTGGCGGGGGCGGGTACGAGGCGGGCGGCGGGTACGAACCACCGCCGGGCGGGGGTGGATAGGAGGCGGGCGGCGGGTAGGAGCCGTCGCCGGGGGTGGGCGGCGGGTATCCGCCCGGAGCCGCCGGCGGTTGGTAGCCACCGCCCGGCTGCTCGGGACCGGGCTGGCCGGGATAGGGCTGGTACGGCGGCTGAGACATGGGAGCTCCAGGAGTGAAGAAGTCAGCCGCCGGAGCGTACCCACCTGCGGCGGCCCGGCGCGTCGTCAACCCGTCATTGTGGGAACACAGTGCTGTCACGAAAGACGCCCCCGCACCCGGGCGGGTGCGGGGGCGTCGATCTCGTGCGTCAGGCGGGCAGGCTTCCGACGCCCTGGGGCAGGAACCGCTTGCCGGTCACCCGCTCGGAGGTGCCGCTGCGGTCCAGGTACGGCGTGACGCCGCCCAGGTGGAACGGCCAGCCGGCGCCGAGGATCATGCACAGGTCGATGTCCTGCGCCTCGGCCACCACGCCCTCGTCCAGCATCAGCCGGATCTCCTGGGCGAGCGCGTCCAGCGCCTTCTGGCGTACCTCATCGGCCGTGAGCGGGGCGGAACCGCCCTCGACCAGCTTGACCACCTCGGGGTTGATCTCGTCGTCGACCATGAGCGGCAGGCCGGCGTCGACGATCTTCTTGAGGTTGGGGCTGTCGCCGAAGCGGTCCGGGTACGCCCGGTGCAGCGTCTCGCCCACGTGGTAGGCGACCGCCGGGCCGACGAGCTGGAGCAGCGCGATCGGGCGCATCGGCAGGCCCAGCGGGTCCAGCGCCGAGTCCACGGTCTCCAGCGGAGTGCCGGCGTCGATGGCCTGGAAGACCTCGCTGGTGAAGCGGGTCAGCAGGCGGTTGACCACGAACGCCGGGGCGTCCTTGACCAGCACGCAGGACTTCTTCAGCTCCTTGCCGACCGCGAACGCCGTGGCCAGCGAGGCGTCGTCGGTCCGCTCGCCCTTGATGATCTCGAGCAGCGGCAGGACCGCGACCGGGTTGAAGAAGTGGAAGCCGACGACCCGCTCGGGGTGCTCGAGGTCGGCGGCCATCTCGGACACCGACAGCGAGGACGTGTTGGTGGCGAGGATGGTCTCCGGTCCGACGATCTTCTCGATCTCGGCCCAGATCTGCTTCTTCAGGTCCAGGTTCTCGAAGACGGCCTCGATGACGAAGTCGGCGTCGGCGAACACGGACTTGTCGACCGAGCCGCTGACCAGGCCGCGGAGCTTGGCGGCCGTACCCTCGTCCATCCGGCGCTTGCCGACCATCTTGTCGATCTGGTCGCGGACGTACTGGACGCCCTTGTCCACCCGGGTCTGGTCGAGGTCGGTGAGGATCACCGGCACCTGCAGGCGGCGGGCGAAGAGCAGCGCGAGCTGGGAGGCCATGAGACCGGCACCGACGATGCCGACCTTGGTGACCTTCCGGGCCAGGCTCTTGTCGGGTACGCCCACCGGCCGCTTGGCGCGGCGCTGGACCAGGTCGAACGCGTACAGGCTGGCCCGCGCCTCGTCGCCCATGATGAGGTCGGCGAGCGCCTCGGTCTCGGCCGCGGTGCCGTCCTCGAACGACGCCTCCTTGGCCAGCGCGAGCAGCTCGAGCGCCTTGTTGGCCGACGGCACCGCGCCGTGCAGCCGCTCGTCGAGCTGCTGCTTGGCGAAGAACAGCACGCCGTCCCACATGTCCTTGTCGACCTCGGGACGCTGCACCTCGACCTCGCCCTTGACGACGCCGGCGGCCCACGCGAGCGAGCTCTCCAGGAAGTCGGCGGCCTCGAAGATCGCGTCCGCGACGCCCATCTCGGCGGCCTGCTTCGGCCGCAGGACCTTCTGGGTGAGCGGGTTCTGCAGGATGACCTGCGCCGCGCCCGGCGCGCCG
The DNA here is from genome assembly GCF_044465265.1 of Actinoplanes sp. NPDC049681. Taxonomy (NCBI): domain Bacteria; kingdom Bacillati; phylum Actinomycetota; class Actinomycetes; order Micromonosporales; family Micromonosporaceae; genus Actinoplanes; species Actinoplanes sp. NPDC049681. Next base: position 48,754 of record NZ_JBITLP010000006.1, on the reverse strand, counting down.
ATCAGGTTGGGGAGCAGCTGGCTGCCGCCCCAGCCGGGGACGAGGCCGATCGCGACCTCGGGCAGACCCAGGGCCGCCGCGCCGGTGGAGACCGTGCGGTAGTGGCAGTGCAGGGAGACCTCGAGGCCACCGCCGAGCGCCGCGCCGTTGATGAAGGCGAACGTCGGGATGGTGGAGTTCTTCAGCCGGGCGAAGACCCGGTGGCCCAGCTCGCCCAGGGCCACGGCCTGGTCCCGTTCGGTGATGAACGGCATGCCGGTGATGTCGGCGCCGACGCAGAAGATGTACGGCTTGCCGGTGATCGCGATGAACGCCGGGTCCGCCTCGGTGGCCTTGGTGATCGCCTCGTCGAGCGAGCGCAGGCCGCCCGGGCCGAAGCTGTTGGGCTTCTTGTAGTCGAACCCGTTGTCGAGCGTGATCAGCGCGGCCTGCTTGTCCAGGCCCGGCACCTTGACCAGGCGGACGATCGCCTTGGTCACGACCTCGTTCGGGTACTCAGGCAGAGCCGTCACTTGTCCGCACCTTCCCAGTTCGGATTCTCCCAGATGACCGTGCCGCCCATGCCGATGCCGATGCACATCGCGGTGAGGCCGTAGCGGACCTCGGGGTGCTCGGCGAAGTGGCGCGCGAGCTGCGTCATCAGCCGGACACCCGAGGAGGCGAGCGGGTGCCCGATGGCGATCGCACCGCCCCACGGGTTGACCCGCGGGTCGTCGTCGGCGATGCCGAAGTGGTCGAGGAAGGCGAGCACCTGGATGGCGAACGCCTCGTTGAGCTCGAAGAGGCCGATGTCGTCGATGGTCAGGCCGGCGAGGCGCAGCGCCTTCTCCGTCGACGGGATCGGGCCGTAGCCCATGACCTCGGGCTCGACGCCGACGAAGCCGTACGAGACGAGCCGCATCGCGATCGGCAGGCCCAGCTCTCGGGCGGTGTCCTCGCTGGCCAGCAGGGCAGCGGTGGCGCCGTCGTTGAGGCCGGCCGCGTTGCCCGCGGTCACCCGGCCGTGCGGGCGGAACGGGGTCTTGAGGGTGGCGAGCTTCTCCATCGAGGTCTCGCGGGGCGCCTCGTCGGCCGTGGCCAGGCCCCAGCCCTCCTCGACGCTGCGGACCGCGACGGGAACCATGTCGGGCTGCAGCTTGCCGTTCGCGTACGCCTTGGCCGTCTTCTCCTGGGAGGCGAGGCCGAACGCGTCCGCCCGCTCCTTGGTGATCTGCGGCAGGCGGTCGTGCAGGTTCTCCGCCGTGGCGCCCATGACCAGCGCGGACGGGTCGACCAGCTTCTCGGCCAGGATCCGCGGGTTGGGGTCGACGCCCTCGCCCATCGGGTGGCGGCCCATGTGCTCGACACCGCCGGCGATGGCGACGTCGTACGCCCCCATGGCGATGCCGCCGGCGACGTTGGTCACCGCGGTCATGGCGCCGGCGCACATCCGGTCGATGGCGTAGCCGGGGACGGTCTTGGGCAGGCCGGACAGCAGCGCGGCGGTGCGGCCGATGGTCAGGCCCTGGTCGCCGATCTGGGTGGTGGCGGCGATGGCCACCTCGTCGACCCGCTCGGGCGGGAGCTGCGGGTTGCGGCGCATCAACTCACGGATGCACCGGATCACCAGATCGTCGGCACGGGTCTCGGCGTACATGCCGCCGGCCTTGCCGAATGGGGTGCGGACGCCGTCGACGAAGACGACCTCGCGACTTACTCGGGGCACAACAAGCCTCCTTGCAGGCGTGAACCCAGGGCTTTGACCCCGGCAATGTTACTCGCCAGTAAATTGCGGGGCCAGCGACTGTGGCAAACCTCGGATTTTGGCTGCTGGAGGCCGGTCAGTCGATCGCCGGCGGGGCTTCCGGGAGGACCTTGGCGAGGTCTTCGGCGATCAGGCCGACCTGCCAGGAGCGGGCGCCGAGGCCGCGGAGCGTCTCGGCGACCGTCTGCGGGGTCACCTCGGCCGGCGGGGACCAGGCGAGGCGGCGGATGAAGTCCGGGCTGATCAGGTTCTCCGGCGGGAGGGTGTGTGCCTCGGCCGTGGCGATCACGACCTGCCGGCAGCGCTGCAGGCGGGCCGCGGCGACCGGGTCGCGTTCCGCCCAGCGGTGCGGCGGCGGCGGGCCCTCGACCGGCTGGTTCACCGGCAGCTCGTCGTCGGCCAGCGCACGGGCGGTGTCCAGCGCGTCCAGCCAGACGCGGGCCAGCCGGCGCACCGAGCGGCCGCCGAAGCCGGGCAGGCTCAGCAGGGTGCGCTCGTCCTTCGGGTCGAGCTCGGCGGCCGCGATGATCGCTGAGTCGGGCAGCACCCGGCCCGGGGCCGAGTCGCGGCGGGCGGCGACGCCGTCGCGGGCGTACCAGAGGGCGCGGACGCGTGACTGAGCACGGGCGCCGCGGACCCGGTGGATGCCCGAGGTGCGCCGCCACGGGTCGGGGCGGGTGCGCGGCGGGCGGTCCGCGCTGGCCACCAGCGCGGCGAACTCCTCGGCCGCCCACTCGGCCTTGCCCTGGCGCTCCAGCTCGTCGGCCAGGTGGTCGCGCAGGTCGATGAGGAGCTCGACGTCCAGGGCCGCGTACGTCAGCCAGGACTCCGGCAGCGGCCGGGTCGACCAGTCGGCGGCCGAGTGATGCTTCTCGAGCGAGTAGCCGAGCAGCTGCTCGGTGAGGGCGGCCAGGCCCACCCGCTCGAAGCCGGCCAGCCGTGCGGCGAGCTCGGTGTCGAACAGCCGCCGCGGCTTCATGCCGATCTCGGCGAGGCAGGCGAGGTCCTGGCTGGCGGCGTGCAGCACCCACTCGCTGTCGGCCAGCGCGGCGTCCAGCGTGCCGAGGTCGTCCAGCGGCATCGGGTCGATCAGCACCGTGCCGGCGCCCTCGCGGCGCAGCTGCACCAGGTAGGCGCGCTGGGTGTAGCGGTAGCCCGACGCGCGCTCGGCGTCGACGGCGACCGGTCCGGAACCGGCGGCCATCCGGGCGACGACCTCGGCCAGCTCCTCGGCGGTCTCCACCGGGCGCGGCGTGCCGTCGCGCGGTGCGGTCAGCGGAACGGAGTCGCGGGCAGGCTCGGGACCGCCAGACATCGGGTCGGGCGGCACGGCGTGCGGTCCGTCGGTTGCGTGGTCCGGCGTGTCCCGACGGCGCAAGGATGCTTCGTCGGTCACTCCGTAACCGTACGGGTGTCACTCCCCTCGCGTGTGCAGCCGGGTACCGGCGCGTCGAACCTCGATCCGTTCCCCCGCCGGCTCCCCCGGCCGAAAAGGGTTCGCCGCCGACCCGTCCGCGGGGCGGGTTCCGTCCGTACTACCCGCCGGAACACCCGCTGTCGAAGACCCGGGAGCTTCATGACCACCGCCTACGACCCCTTCGGGGTGCCGGGCCAGCGCCGGCCGCCGCAGGACCCGCTGCTGAGCCTGCCCGACCACCCGTCCGGCGAGTGGGCGACCGCCGCCCGGCGGCCCGCGCCGCAGGTGGGGCATCCGCGGCCGGCGCGCCGCGACAACGGGCCATACCTCGCCTCGCCGACCGGGGGAGCGCCGTTCCCGGTGGTGGCCGAGCCCGCCGAGGTGCGCCGCCGCGGCCGGCTGGCCCCGGCCCTGCTCGCGCTGGTCCTGCTCGCCGGCGGCGGGTTCATGGCATGGCGGCTGGACCGGGCCGACAGCAGGTTCGACGAGCGGCTCGCCGCCTCGCAGCAGCGGGAGTCTCAGCTCGCCGAGCGCGCCGACCGGCTCGAGAAGCAGCTCGCCGGGGTCTTCGACCCCGAGGCGATCTCGTCGTCGGTGCTGCCGAGCGTCTTCCGGGTCCGGGCCGGCAACTTCACGGGTACGGCGTTCTCGGTCGGCGACGAGGCCGGCAAGGGCAAGGCGAACCTGCTCACGAATTACCACGTCATCGAGTCGGTGTGGGAGTCCGGCGGCAAGAAGGTTTTCCTGGAGCGCGGCAAGGACGAGATGACGGCGACCATCGTCAAGGTCAGCTCGGGCAAGGACCTGGCGGTGCTGCGGACCGACCGGGAGATCGCCGGGCTGGACACGGCGCCGAAGACGGTGAAGCCGGGCCAGCAGGTCGTGGTCGTGGGCGCGCCGCTCGGGCTGGAGGACACGGTGACCACCGGAGTGGTGAGCGCCTACCGGCCGGACGACGCCGACGGCCCGTCGATCCAGTTCGACGCGCCGATCAACCCCGGCAACTCCGGCGGACCCGTGGTCAACTCGAGCGACGAGGTGATCGGGATCGCCACGGCCAAGGCCCGCGACGCGGAGGGCATCGGTCTCGCCGTACCGATCAAGACAGCTTGCGACACCTTCAAGATCTGTTAAGGGGTCGTGGCGCGGTGACGGTTGAAGGCCGTCACTCCCGGCGGGGGAAGGCCGGCGGTGGAGGCCAGCATGGCGCACCACCCTTGCAGGTGGGCGCCGAGATCGTCGGAGGTCGGCGTCCAGGAGGCGCGGATCTCCAGGTCGGCGGTCGGGGCCGGGCCGGCCAGCTCGCCGAAGCGGGTCGAGGTGGTCTGGGTGATCGTGCCGCCGATCGCCGTGTACGCCGCACCCTGCTGATCGAGGCCGTCGGAGAGCCAGGTCCACGCCACGGCCGGCAGCAGCGGGTCGCCGGCCATGTCCGACTCCAGCTCGGCGGTGATCAGTGTGACCAGGCGCAGATTGCCGCGCCACGCGTCGTGGCCTGCCGGGTCGTGCAGCAGGATCAGCCGCCCGCTGGCCACCTCCTCGCCGTCGCGCAGCACCGTGGCGGCCAGGGCGAACCCGTACGGCGCCAGCCGCTGCGGCGCGGCGATCTCCTCGAGCAGGATCTCCTCGCGTGGCGTGGACGCCCGCAAACCGGCCACCGCACGGGTGAACGCCTCGGGTGCAGCGGACGTGGGCGCCATGGGACGAAGCCTATGCCGATCACTGCCTTCCGTCCGCGCGCGGCGCGCCGCAGGTACCGGTTCACTCACGTGGCACGATGGCGCGGGTGACCAACGATTCCGCCTTCCTGCGCGCCTGCCGCGGCCTGGACGTGCCGCATACACCCGTCTGGTTCATGCGTCAGGCGGGGCGTTCCCTGCCGGAATACCGCAAGATCCGTGAGGGTGTCGGCATGCTGGAGTCATGCCGGCGGCCGGATCTGGTCACCGAGATCACGCTGCAGCCGGTGCGCCGGCACGGCGTCGACGCGGCCATCTTCTTCAGCGACATCGTGGTGCCGCTCGCCGCCGCGGGGATCGACCTCGACATCGTCGCGGGCACCGGCCCGGTGGTGGCCGAGCCCATCCGCACCGCCGCGGACGTGCAGCGGCTGCGGCCGCTCGAGCCCGGCGACGTCCCGTACGTCTCCGAGGCGATCCGCCTGCTCGTGCCGGAGCTCGGCGCGACCCCGCTGATCGGCTTCGCCGGTGCGCCGTTCACGCTGGCCAGCTACCTGGTGGAGGGCGGGCCGTCACGGACGTACCTGAAGACCAAGGCCATGATGTACGGCGACCCGCAGCTCTGGCACGAGCTCTGTTCGCGCCTGGCCGACATCACCCTCGCCTTCCTACGCGTGCAGATCGACGCCGGGGTCAGTGCGGTGCAGCTCTTCGACTCCTGGGCCGGTGCGCTCTCCGAGGCCGATTACCGCGAGTTCGTCATGCCGCATTCCGCGCGCGTGCTGGCCGGTCTGGCCGACGCCGGCGTGCCGCGCATCCACTTCGGGGTGGGAACGGCGGTGTTGCTGCGGGCGATGGGGGACGCCGGTGCGGACGTGGTCGGGGTGGACTGGCGTACGCCGCTGGACCGGGCCGCGGCTGTCGTCGGCCCGGACCGAGCGCTTCAGGGCAACCTCGACCCGGCGGTGCTCTTCGCGCCCTGGGAGGTCGTCGAGCGCGAGGCCCGCCGGGTGATCGCCGAGGGCCGGGCGGCCCGGGGCCACGTCTTCAACCTGGGCCACGGCGTGCTGCCCGAGACGGACCCGGACGTGCTGACCCGCCTGGTCGAGCTGATCCACTCGGTCAGCCCTTGAGCGGCTCCGGCTGGTTCGCCCACCACTCGGACGGGATCGCCTGGTAGACCTCCTGGGCGAGGTCCTTGAGCCGGTCGCCCGTCGGCTGCCCGTGGTGCGCGTCGGCGAGTCCCTTGAGCCGCACGTACCACTCGGCGAGCTGTTCCACGGTCACTGCCACCTGATAGTCCATGACCCCAGGCTAGGACCGTTCGGGGGGCCGCCGGCGGCGTTACCCGAACGGGATCACATCGAAGGACCCCGGTGGCCGGTGGCCGGGGCGACCTGACACTGTGGGAAGCGTGCGGAAGCGGGTGGCGATCGTCGGCGGCGGGATAGCCGGGCTGGCCGCCGCCGTGCGCATCCGGGACCGCGCGCCCGCCGGCACCGAGATCATCGTGTACGAGCAGTCCGGCCGGCTCGGTGGCAAGCTGCGCACCGGTGAGCTCGCCGGCACGACCGTGGAGCGCGGCGCCGAGTCGTTCCTGATGGGCGCCCCCGACGGCGGCGAGTCGGCGGCCGTGCGGTTCGCCCGGCGCCTGGGACTCGGCGATTCCCTCGTGCACCCCTCGCCCATTCCGGCAGCGCTGGCCATCGGCGGACGGCTGGAAAAGGTGCCCGGCGGGACGCTGGTCGGCGTACCCGGGGATCTCAGCCTGCTCGGCACGGTCGCGCGACCGGCACCCGGCGCCGACGCCGACGAGGGCCGTCCCCTGCTCGCCGAGGGTGAGGACGTGGCGGTCGGCACGCTGGTCCGCGCCCGGTACGGCGACGAGATCGCCGACCGGCTGGTCGACCCGATGCTCGGCGGCGTGTACGCGGGCCGGGCCGACCGCCTGTCGCTGGCCACCACCATGCCCGCGCTCGCCCGCACCGCCCGCACCGAGCACACCCTGTCCGGGGCCGTACGCGCCGCTCAGGCCGCCTCCGTGCGGGTGCCGGGCCGGGCGATCTTCGCCGCGGTGGACGGCGGCATGAACAAGCTGATCGGCTCCGCGGCCGCCGCGAGCGGTGCCCGGATCAGCCTCGGCCTGCCGGTCCGGGAGCTGACCCGCACGGCGCACGGATGGCGGCTGCTGCTCGGGCCGGTGCCGGCGCCGCAGACCGACGACGTCGACGCGGTCGTGCTGGCCGTGCCCGCCCGGCCCGCCGCGCGGCTGCTCGCGGGTGTGGACGCTGGTGCCGCCGCCGAGATCGAGACGCTGGACTACGCGAGCGTCGCCCTCGTCGCGTTCGCCCTGCCGCCCGGCACGCCGCTGCCGGAGCTGTCCGGCTTCCTGGTGCCGCCCACCGAGGGCACGCTGGTCAAGGCCGCGACGTTCTTCACCCGCAAGTGGGCCCACGTCGACCGCGACGGCGGCCCGGTGATCGTGCGCGCGTCCCTCGGCCGGGCCGGCGAGGAGCAGCTGCTGCAGCACGACGACGCCGTGCTGGCCGCGACCGCGCACGCCGAGCTGGGCCGCCTGCTGGGCGCGGAGCTGCCGCCGGCGGTCGCCTCGTGGGTGCAGCGCTGGGGTGGCGGGCTGCCCCAGTACGCCCCCGGGCATCTCGACCGCGTCGCCCTGGCCCGGGCGGCTCTCGATCACCCCGGCCTCGCGCTGGCCGGCGCCGCGTACGACGGCGTGGGCATCCCGGCCTGTGTCGCCAGCGGGGAAAGCGCCGCCGATGAGGTTTTGAAACACCTGGAGGAGCAATGAGTGCAGCGGTGAGGCTACGACCCGGACCACGACGGCGGACGAGCGCCGATCCGCGGAGCGGAGGCCGGCAATGAGCGAGGGGCAGAGCAACGCCGCCCGGATCAACGAGCTGAACGCGACGATCCGCTACACGATGTGGTCCGTCTTCCGGGCCACCGCGCCGTTGCCGGCGCTGCGCGACGAGCTGTCCGGCGAGGTGGACGCGCTGTTCGAGCAGCTCGCGGGCAAGGACGTCACGGTCCGTGGCGCGTACGACGTGGCCGGGCTGCGCGCCGACGCCGACGTGATGATCTGGTGGCACTCGGGATCGTCGGACGCCTTGCAGGAGGCGTACGGGCTGTTCCGGCGTACGGCCCTGGGACGGCATCTGACCCCGGTGTGGTCGCAGATGGCGCTGCACCGCCCGGCCGAGTTCAACAAGAGCCACCTGCCCGCGTTCCTCGCCGACGAGCAGCCGCGGCCGTACATCTGCGTGTACCCGTTCGTGCGCTCGTACGAGTGGTACCTGCTGCCGGACGAGGAGCGCCGCGCCATGCTCGCCGAGCACGGCCGGCTGGCCCGCGGCTACCCCGACGTGCGGGCGAACACGGTCGCGGCGTTCGCCCTCGGCGACTACGAGTGGATGCTCGCCTTCGAGGCGGACGAGCTGCACCGCATCGTCGACCTCATGCGTGACCTGCGGGCCTCGGGCGCCCGCCGGCACGTGCGCGAGGAGGTGCCGTTCTACACCGGCCGCCGTCGCTCGGTCACCGAGATCGTCGCGGCGCTGCCTTAGGGACGCTTCATCGGTACGTGGGGGATGCCGTCCTCCACGTACCCGTCGCCCGCCACCACGAAGCCGAAGCGGCCGTAGAAGCCGGCCAGATGCGCCTGGGCGCCGAGCACGGCGGGCCGGTTGCCGACGACGGTGAGCGCGTGCTCGATGAGCCGGCTCGCGTGGCCGCCCTTGCGCGCGTGCGGCGCGGTCACCACCCGGCCGATCCGCTCGGTGCCGCCCTCGTCGAGGATCCGCAGGTACGCGAGGATCTCGTCGCCGCGGGCCAGCCAGACGTGCCGGGTGCCGGGCTCCTCGTCGCGGCCGTCGATCTCCGGGTACGGGCACTCCTGCTCGACCACGAACACGTCCACGCGCAGCTTGAGGATCGCGTACAGGGTGGTGACGTCGAGGTCGCGGAACGACGCCACCCGGATCTCGTCGCGGGGTTCCGGATGCATCGGCAGATCTTATGCGTGACCCGTCGCGTCCTCGGTCGTTGGTGGTAACGGAGGCCGGTAGTGGGGGAGTACTGATGATCAAGCGGAGCAAGCTGTTCGGCAACAAGACCCGGGTGACGTTCTGCCTGCCCAAGGACGCCCCGCAGGGCGCCGTCAGCGTGGTCGGCACGTTCAACGACTGGACGCCGGGCGAGCACGAGCTGAAGGTGCGCCGCGACGGCACGCGCACCGTGACGCTGAGCCTCGGTCCGGGTCACTACCGCTTCCGCTACCTCGCCAGCGACGGCGTCTGGCTCGACGACGAGCACGCCGACGCGGTCGGCCCGCAGGGCAGCGAGCTCGTTCTCTGACGTTTCGCCCTCCGGCCCCGGGGAACCCTCCTACGTTAGTTGACGTTGCAAACAACTACGGAGGGGGCCCTCGTGGCTAACGTGAAACTGGCCGTCATCTACTACTCGGCCACCGGCACGATTCACGGCATGGCGGAGCGGCTCGAGCAGGCGGGTGAGAAGGCGGGCGCCGAGGTGCGCCTGCGCCAGGTGCCGGAGCTGGCGCCCCAGGAGGCGATCGCCTCGAACGCGGCGTGGAGCCAGCACTTCGACCGGACGAAGGACGAGCCGAAGGCCACCGCGGACGACGTGGTGTGGGCCGACGCGGTGCTGTTCGGCAGTCCCACCCGCTACGGCAACATCGCGAGCCAGCTCAAGCAGTTCATCGACACGCTCGGCCCGCAGTGGCAGCAGGGCCTGCTCGCCGACAAGGCGTACGCCGGCTTCACCGCGTCCATGACCTCGCACGGCGGCCAGGAGTCGACGCTGCTGGCGCTCTACAACACGATCTATCACTTCGGCGGCGTGGTGGTGGCGCCCGGCTACACGGACCCGCTGAAGTTCGCCGACGGCAACCCGTACGGCGTCTCGCACGTCACCGGCGGATCGAACGACGCGCCGCTGACCGACGTGCAGAACGCCGCCCTGGACCACATGGCGCAGCGCATCATCCGGATCGCCGAGAAGCTCAAGGCCTGATCTCTCCCGGCCGCGTGGCACACTGTCCGCCGTGGCCGAGAAGTTTCAGCTGGATCTGAGCGCCGCGCAGTGGCGCCGCAGTGCAACGTCCGACGACGCGGCGGTCGAGGTCGCGCTCCTGGCGAACGGGGTGGCGGTCCGCGACTCGCGCCGCCCGGACGGTGACGTCCTCTTCTTCACTCCGGCGGAATGGGACGCCTTCGTCGGCGGTGCCAAGGACGGGGAGTTCGACCTGTAGCGGGTCAAGCCGGGCATCGCCCGCTTTTGCGGATATCAACCCGAAGAACGTTCATTTCTCGCTACTGTGCGGACATGACCAATCAAGAGCGCTCTGAACTGCTGAAAAAGGTGGAGCGGTACGAGAATGCCTTCACGGAGCTCAAGGCCGCGCACGAAGACGTCAAGGACGTCCTCATCGAGACCATCCTGTTCGACCGCTGGCAGCAGCTCGGCACCCAGCTGGGTTTCAAGGCCCAGAAGCCGAAGGAAGACGAGCCGAACCGCGATCTCGCGCAGCTGAACCAGCAGATCTCCGCGATGAGCGAGTCCTGGTCCCATTGACGGGCGCGACGTGTTCCACCTCGCCCGGGGCGGTCGCCGTCCCGGGCGGCGGCACGCGTTACGGTGGCGGCCATGGCCGACACCCAGTACGAAGAACTGCTGCGCCGGGTCCTCGAGTCCGGCGTACCCAAGGCTGACCGCACCGGCACCGGCACGGTCAGCCTCTTCGGTGAGCGGCTGCGCTACGACCTGTCGCGCGGCTTCCCGCTGATCACGACCAAGCGGGTGCACTTCAAGTCGGTCGCGGTCGAGCTCCTCTGGTTCCTGCGCGGCGACAGCAACACCGGCTGGCTGCGCGAGCACGGCGTCACCATCTGGGACGAGTGGGCCGACGAGAACGGCGAGCTGGGTCCCGTCTACGGCAAGCAGTGGCGCTCCTGGCCCACCCCGGACGGCGGCCACGCCGACCAGATCGCCGACCTCCTGGCCACGCTGCGCCGCGACCCCGACTCGCGCCGGATGATCGTCTCCGCCTGGAACGTCGGCCAGCTGCCCGAGATGGCTCTCGCCCCGTGCCACGCGATGTTCCAGTTCTACGTCGCCGACGGCCGGCTCTCCTGCCAGCTCTACCAGCGCAGCGCCGACATGTTCCTCGGCGTACCGTTCAACATCGCCAGCTACGCCCTGCTGACGCACATGATCGCGGCGCAGGTCGGCCTCCGGCCCGGCGACTTCATCTGGGTCGGCGGCGACTGCCACGTCTACTCCAACCACGTGGACCAGGTGCGCGAACAGCTGTCCCGCGAAGCCTTCGACTTCCCGACGCTCGAGCTCGCCCCGGCACCGTCGCTCTTCGACTACCGCTACGAGGACTTCACCCTGGTCGACTACCAGCACCACCCCGCCCTGAAGGCGCCGGTAGCGGTATGACCGACTGCACCGGACCGCGCCTCCGTGCGGTGGCGACGGCCGTGACGGTGAGGGCCAGGAGGGCATACCCGGGGAGCACAGTGTGATCCACATGATCTGGGCCGAGGCCCGCGGCGGGGTGATCGGCGCGGACGGCGGCATTCCCTGGCGGGTGCCGGGAGAGCAGAAGATCTTCAAGGACCGGACGATGGGCGCGACCGTCGTGATGGGCCGGGCCACCTGGGACTCCCTGCCCGATCGGGTACGCCCCCTGCCCGGGCGGCGCAACGTCGTGCTGACGCGCCGCCCCGACTGGTCCGCGCCCGGCGCGACCGTCGTCACATCGGTCGACGAGCTGCTCGCCGGCCACGAGGACTTCTGGGTGATCGGCGGCCAGTCGGTCTACACCGCCCTGCTGCCCCACGCCGACCACATCGTCCGGACCCGGATCGACCTGGAGGTCGAGGGCGACACCTACGCACCGCCGCTGGGCTCGCAGTGGCAGGTCACCGCGGCCGGCGACTGGCAGACCGCGGACAACGGCGTGCGGTACATGGTGGAGGACCTGCAGCCGAGTTAGGTATTCGCACTCATCCCCGGGTGCCGGCGCGCGAATAGGTTCGACCGCATGAGATCGATCTTCCGCAAGCGCCCCCTGCTCGGCGCTGTCGCGCTGGCCGGTGTGACCGCGCTGACCTGGTTCGCCTGGCTCGGGCACGACACCCGCTACCAGATCGACCCGGTCACCCAGGTCGCGTCGGGACCGTACACGGTGCCGCAGGTGGCCGGCTGTGTGATCACCCTGATCGTGCTGCTGGTGCTCGCCGTAGCGACCGGCGTGCCGCGGTGGTTGGCGGCGGCGGCCATGAGCGTCTCCTTCACCGTCGCGTGGACGGCGCAGGCCGCCTCCGCCGACGAGACCGGCCTCTTCATGGTCGGCGCGATGATGGTGGCGATCGGCATGGCCGTCGGCACGGTGATCGTGGCCGCGGTGACCGACGCCCTGCTCCACCCCCACGGCCGGCGCCCGGCGGCCCGCGGCTGACCGTCCGGCGGCCGCCCGGCGTCAGGGCTTGGGGTCGAGGCGGATCGACAGGCTGTTCACGCAGTGCCGGGTGTCCTTCGCGGTCATCATCTCGCCGCGGAAGACGTGGCCCAGGTGGCTGTCGCAGCGGGCGCAGCGGATCTCCGTGCGGACCATGCCGTGGGAGCGGTCCTCGATCTCCTTGATGGCTCCCGGGACGGCGTCGTCGAAGGACGGCCAGCCGCAGTGGGAGTCGAACTTGGTGTCGCTCGGGTAGAGCTCGGCACCGCAGGCGCGGCACTGGTACATGCCCTCGGTCTTGGTGTTCACGTACTCGCCCGACCAGGGTGCCTCGGTGCCGGCCTGGCGCAGGACCCGGAACTCGTCGGGGCTGAGGCGGACCCGCCACTCGTCCTCGGTGGTGGGAAGGGTGGTCTCGTCAGCTGCCATGCCTTCCACCGTACGTCGCGGCGCACCGGTAGTGCGGCGTACGGGCGTACCCCCGGCCGTTGAGCTTCCCATGGAAGCTGCGCGATTCCGGCCCACCTGGCAGCAGGTTCTCGGCCGTGGTCTGTATCTCGGCGTGCTGGCCGCCGTGGTGGGGCTCACCGCCGGACTGTTCGCCACCGTCGTCTCCCTGACCCTGACGGAGGCCACGGCGCCGCCGCCGTGGGTGTGGTTGGTGCTGGCGTTCGGGCCGCCGGTGGTGGGGGCGCTGGCCGGGGTGCTGCTGCGGCCGCGCGTCGGGACCGAGATCGGCGCTGACGGTATCCGTACGGTCACCCCTTTCGGGGCCGGTGTGCAGCCTTGGAGCCGGGTCGTGGACCTGCGGGCCGAGCGGCGGGGTGCCCGCACGGTGGTCTCGGTGTACCTCGAGTCCGGGGGGAGTGTGCAGCTGCAGGCGCCGTACAGCGGGGAGTTGTTCGCCGCCGACCCGCGGTTCGAGATGAAGGTGTCCGCGCTGTCGCATCTCTGGCGGAGCCACCGGTTCGGGGGAGTGCCGTCCTAAGGGGGGCGTTACGTGCAAATAGGGCAGAAGACGCTAAACTCCCAGCGGACCAAAGACGGACCTACAGCAACAGAACGGATGCTCCTCATGAGTTTGACGCGCCGACTGGCCGCCGTCCTGCCCGCGGCCGGCGTCACCGTCCTCGCCGCCCTGGCCCTGAGCGGGGCGCCCGCCGCGGCGACGGGTGACGAGGCTGCGGCCAAGTACCCCGCCGTCATGACCACGCCGTGCTCGGAGGGGCAGCGCGACGGGGACTGCACCGACGGGTACGCCGGCGACGACACGCCGGGTGCGGCCGCCACCACCACCGCCCCGACCCGGGGCCACGGCGGTTACGGCGGGGAGAGCCCGACCGTGTCGCCGAGCCCCTCGCGGACCACCACGTCGCCGACCCCGAGCGCCAGCGTCGACACCGTCCCGCCGGGCGGCGAGCTGCCGGCGACCTCGCCGACCCCCTCGCCCAGCAAGAGCACCCCGGGCGGCGGCGTCAGCGCGGGCGGCACCCTGCCCGTGACCGGCGCACCGATGGGCCTGACCATGGGCGTCGGCGCCCTGCTGGTCGCCGCCGGCGCCGGTGCCGTCTTCTACACCCGGCGCCGCCGCAACGCCTGACGGTCCGCATCGCCACGACGGCCGTCACCTCCGCACGAGGTGACGGCCGTCGTCGTGCGAAGGTCATAGAGTCTTCCCATGGCAGCTTCCAGGACGCCCGCCGAGGAGATCGAGGTCGCGGGTCATACCGTGCGGCTGAGCAGCCCGGACAAGGTCTGCTTCCCCGGCCCCGGCTACACCAAGCGGGACGTCTTCGAGTATTACCTCGCGGTCGGCGACGGCATCATGCGGGCCCTGCGCAACCGGCCGACCACACTGCAGCGCTTCCCCGACGGCATCGAGGGGGAGGCCTTCTATCAGAAGCGCATCTCCACCCGCGGTGTCCCGTCGTGGGTGCAGACCGCGACGATCAGCTTCCCCAGCGGCCGTACGGCCGAGGAGCTCTGCCCCGCCGACCTCGCCCACGTGGCCTGGGCCGCGCAGATGGGCACGATCGTCTTCCACCCGTGGCCGGTCCGCGGCGACGCCCCCGACAACCCCGACGAGCTGCGTATCGACTTCGACCCGCAGCCGGGGCTCGCCTTCGGTGACGTGGTGGCGGCGGCCGGGGTGGCCCACGAGGTGCTCGACGAGCTCGGCTGGGCGGCGTACCCGAAGACCTCCGGCGGCCGGGGCGTGCACGTCTACGTCCGCATCCAGCCGAAGTGGTCGTTCGTCCAGGTACGCCGGGCGGCGATCGCCCTCGCCCGGGAGATCGAGCGGCGCAGCCCCGACCGCATCACCACCTCCTGGTGGAAGGAGCAGCGCGGCGACAAGGTGTTCATCGACTACAACCAGATGGCCCGGGACCGGACGATCGCCTGCGCGTACTCGCTGCGGGCCAACGCCCGGGCGACCGTCTCCACCCCGGTCACCTGGGCCGAGCTGACCGACGTCGAGCCGGACGACTTCGACCTGCGGACGGTCCCGGCGCGGATCGCCGAGGTCGGTGACGCGCACGTGGGCATCGACGACGTGGCCCACGACATCACGCCGCTGCTGGAGTGGTCGGAACGCGACGAGAAGGCGGGCTCCGGGGATCTGCCGTATCCGCCTGACCATCCCAAGATGCCGGGCGAGCCGAAGCGGGTGCAGCCCTCGAAGGACCGGGACCTGAAAAGCACATAGTCGTGCAACGTGCGTACCGGCTCCGGTTCGACTGGGGACTCTCCGGCGCCCAGGCGGTCGGGCAGGACGCCGACGTGGTGGTCGTCGTGGACGTGTTGTCGTTCACGACCACGCTCAGCGTCGCCGTGGAGGCCGGCGCGGAGGTGCTGCCGTACCGATGGAACGACGCGACCGCCGCGCGCCGTGCCGCCGAGCGGAAGGCGGTCCTCGCGGTGGGCCGCTCGGAGGCCCGGCCCGGAGACATCAGCCTGTCGCCGGCGACCATCCGCGCGAACCCTGTGCCCCGCATCCTGCTGCCCTCGCCGAACGGGTCCACTATCTCCCTGCTGCTCGGCGAGCGGGGGGCGACGGTCGTGGGCGCGGCCTTGCGCAACTTCTCCGCGGTCGCGCAGTGGATCCTGCGTGCGCCGGGAGCGACCGTGGCGGTCGTCGCCGCCGGAGAGCAATGGGGCGACGGCAGCCTGCGAGCGGCGGTCGAGGACCTGTGGGGCGCGGGCGCCGTCATCCACGCCCTGTGGACCGCCGGACTGCGTGACGTCTCGCCCGAGGCGGAAGCCGCGGCGGCCGCCTTCACGGCGGTGGCGAACGAGCTGCCGCCCCGGCTCCGAGCGTGCGCGAGCGGCAGGGAACTCATCGAGAAGGGCTTCCCGGAGGACGTCGAGATCGCCGCCGAGATCGACCGCTGCCCGAGCGTGCCCGTCCTCTCGGGCGACGTGTTCCTCGTCAGAGAGCGATCTTGAAGCCTTGGTGACTGGCCTCGAAGCCGAGCGACGCATAGAAGCGGTGCGCGTCCGTGCGGCGCTTGTCCGTCGTCAGCTGGGCCAGGCGGCAGCCGCGCGCCCGGGCGCGGTCGAGGGACCACGCCATCAGCTGCCGGCCCAGGCCGCGGCCGCGCTGGTCGCGGCGGATGCGGACGGCCTCGATCGTCATGCGTTCGGTGCCGCGGCGGCTCAGCGACGGGGTGAAGGTCAGCTGGCAGGTGCCCACGACCTCGCCGCCGGCATCGGCGACGATCAGCTCGTTGCGGGGGTCCGCGTCGATGGCCTCGAACGCCGACCAGTACGCGGCGTCCACCGACTCGGGCGTCGGTGCCGTCTCCCGGGAGCGGGAGATCTCGTCGTCGGCGAGCAGTTCCAGGATCGCGGGGACGTCGGCACGGGTCGCGGTACGGAAGTTCAAGTCGGCCACGTGGTCATCGTGACACGCCCGTCGGGCTGAGCCTCGGCGTGGCGGGTCCGGGGCACGATGTCGCCATGCGGTTACTGCTCCTGCCGTTGCGGCAGATCTACCGGGGGCTGGTCTGGCTGGCCAACTCGCCGCGGGCGCTGCTCCTGTCGTACCTGCTGCTGATCCTCGTCTGCTCGGTGCTCTTCGACTTCTTCGAGCAGGATGTGTCGTTCGGCGAGGCGCTGTGGTGGGCCGTGGTGACCGCATCCACCGTCGGGTACGGCGACATCTCCCCGGAGACGTGGGAGGGCCGGCTGATGGCGGCCCTGCTCATGTCGGTGATGGTGCTGATCGTCGTTCCGCTGATCACCGCGCACTTCGCCAGCAAGCTCATCGTCGACCAGGACGCCTTCAAACACGACGAGCAGGAGGAGCTGAAGAACAACCTGCGGCAGGTCCGCCGGCTCCTCGAGGAGCTGGCGGAGCGCGAGGGCGTCAACGTGCCGGACAGCGCAGCCCCTTCTGCGGCACCGTCAGATTGATCAGGTACTGGTCCACCGCGCTGACGATGCAGGTGGTGCTCGGGTAGGCGGTGTGGCCCTCGCCCTCCCAGGTGAGCACCTGCCCGGTGCCGAGCATGCCGGCCAGCTCGGCGGTGTTCTCGTACGGCGTCGCGGGGTCGCCGGTCGTGCCCACCACCACGATCGGCGGGGCGCCCGTCGCCGGTCCGGCCGGGTACGGATCCCTCTTCCCGGGCCAGAACGCGCACGGCAGCATGCCCATCGCCAGCGTCGGACCGAACAGCGGGTACTTGGCCCGCCACTCGCCCTGCAGCTGGCGGATCCGTTCGGCGGTCGGGGTCTGGCCGGAGTCGGCGCAGTTCACGGCCAGGTTGGCGTCGAAGAGGTTGGAGTAGCTGCCGTCCTTCTTGCGGTCCGCGTACTGGTCCGCCAGGTCGAAGATGCCTTCCGCGTCGCCCGCCTGCAGCTTGTCGACGGCCTTGGCGAGCTGCTGCCACCCGGTCTCGGTGTAGAGCGACGAGATGACGCCGAGCATGATCCATCCGGCGGTGGCGTCACGTCCGTCGTCGCCCCGGACCGGGGAGGCGTCGGCCTTGGCGAGCGCGTCGGTCACCGCCTTGCGGGCGTCCGGGGCGATCGGGCACTTCGCCGGGGTGGCTTTGCACCAGTTCGCGAAGTTGGTGAAGGCCCGTTCGAAGCCCTTGGCCTGCGACTCCGAGCCGGCGACGAAGTCCTGCTTCGGGTCGATCGCGCCGTCGAGCACCAGGGCCCGGATCTTGTCGGGAAAGAGCTGCGCGTACGTGGCGCCGAGCAGCGTGCCGTACGAGAAGCCGAGGTACGTCGTCTTCGTGTCCCCGACCGCGGCGCGCAGCGCGTCCATGTCCTTCGCCGCCTGCTCGGTGCTGAAGGTGCCGAGCCGGTCGCCGTACTTCTGGCCGCAGCCCTCGGCGACCCGCTTGCTCAGCTCGGCCACCTCCTGGAACTCGGCGTCGGAGCGCGGATCCGGCTGCGCGGCGAACGTCGCGTCCTGGTCGGCGTCGCTGATGCACTTGACCGGGCTGGACCGGCCGATGCCGCGCGGGTCGAAGCCGACGAGGTCGAACTTGTCGGTGACCTCGGTGGGCAGGCCGCCCAGCGCCTGGCCGAACGAGAGGTAGACGGCGAAGTCGATGCCGGAGGCGCCGGGACCGCCCGGGTTGACGAGCAGCGAGCCGATCCGGTCCTTCTGGGTATTCGAGCGGATGCGGATCATCGCCACGTCGTAGGTCTCACCGCTCTGCGGCGCGTTCCAGTCGCGCGGCATGGCGACGGAGGCGCAGTCGTACGTCATGTTCCGCGCCCCGCGGCCGACCAGCTCCTGCGGCACCTCGGGACATGGGGTCCACTGCGCCAGCGTGCCGGGGACCGCGGGCGGGGCCTTGCCCGCGTGGTTCGTCGTCGGCGCGGCGCCGTCGGAATCCTCGGGGGCGAAGACCGGCAGTGTGCAGCCCGCGGTCGCGACGACCGCGGCGGCCAGGGCGGCCAGGACCAGACGAGGGGTACGCGGCACGATGCGCGGCCTTTCTCACAGCGGCGGTTTCCCGCACGAGGCTACGCGCTGCCCCCGGCGTATTCGTTCAGCGGCTCGTCAGCACGTCCGCCAGGTTGAATCGCACCGGGCGCTCGAGCTGCTCGTACGTGCACGAGCGCGGCTCCCGGTCGGGCCGCCACCGCTCGAACTGGGCGGTGTGCCGGAACCGGATCCCCTCCATGTAGTCGTAGCGCACCTCGACCACCCGTTCCGGGCGCAGCGGCACGAACGACAGGTCCTTGCCGTTGTTCCAGCGGCTCACCTCGTTCTTGCGGGGCGTACGCTCACCCGACTCGTGCGCCGCCCAGTTCCACGGGTGGCCGTCGAACGTGGTGACCAGGTGCTGCAGCTCCTGGAACAGTTCCTCGCGGACGGCCATCGGGAACGAGCCGATGACGCCGACCGACACCAGCACGTCCCGCTCGTCGTACAGGCCGAGAAGCAGGGAACCGATCCGGTTGTCGCCGGACTTGTGCAGCCGGTATCCGGCGACGACGCAGTCCGCCGTACGCTTGTGCTTGATCTTGGTCATGACCCGTTTGTCCGGCTCGTAGCCGAGGTCCTTGCCCTTGGCGATGAGCCCGTCGAGCCCGGCGCCCTCGAACTCGGCGAACCAGCGCCGCGCGGTCTCCAGGTCGTCGGTGGCCGGGGTGACGTAGATCGGCGGTTTCGCCGCGGCCAGGCATTCCTCGAGCCGGGCGCGCCGCTCCGCGAACGGCCGCGTGGACAGGTCCTCGTCGCCGAGCGCCAGCAGGTCGAAGGCGACGAAGCCGGCCGGCGTCTGCTCGGAGAGCAGCTTCACCCGGCTCGCCGCGGGGTGGATGCGCTGCTGCAGGGCCTCGAAGTCGAGGGTGTTGCGGGCGGTGTCGGCGACGATGATCTCGCCGTCGATCACGGACCGCTCCGGGAAGGTGGCCAGGACCGCCTCGACCACCTCGGGGAAGTATCGGGTCATCGGCTTCTCGTTGCGGCTGCCGATCTCGACCTCGTCGCCGTCCCGGAAGATGATCGAGCGGAAGCCGTCCCACTTGGGTTCGTAGAGCTGCCCCGGCGGGATCTCGGCGACCGGCTTCGCGAGCATCGGCTTCACGGGCGGGTTGATCGGCAGGTCCATGCCGTCAGTCTCCCCGCTCGCGGCGGAAAAGAAAGCATCACGGGCTGATAGCCGGCTCCGGCGCGGGGTATCGCTGTGCCATGAGCTCTCGGGTGGTCGTCCTGACCGGTGCGTCGAGCGGTATCGGCAGGGCCGCCGCGCTGGCCTTCGCGGCCCGCGGTGACAAGCTCGTCCTTGCCGCGCGCGGCCTTGCCGACCTGGAGAAGGTGGCCGTGGACTGCGACGGCGACGCGCTCGTCATGCCGGTCGACGTGACCGTCCGTACCGAGGTCGACGAGCTGGCCCAGGCGGCGGTCGAGCGCTTCGGGCGCATCGACGTCTGGGCCGACACGGCGGCGGTCATGGCGTACGGCCGCTTCGAGGATCTGCCGCCGCACGTCTTCGACCGGGTGATCACCACGGACCTGCTCGGGCCGGCCAACGTGGCGCGGGCCGCGCTGCGCGTGTTCCGGGCCCAGGGGCACGGGACGCTCATCCTGTGCAGCTCGCTCGTCGGGCACATCACGGCGCCGAACATGGCGGCGTACTCGACGGCCAAGTGGGGTCTGCGCGCACTGGCCCGGACGCTGCGGCAGGAGACCCGCGACGTCCCCGACATCCACGTGTGCCAGCTCGTGCCGGGCAGCGTGGACACGCCCATCTACACCAGCGCGGCGAACTACGCCGGGTTCGTCGGCCGTCCGCCGCCCCCGGTCGACAGCGCCGAGCGGATGGGCGCGGCCGTGGTGCGGCTCGCCGACCGGCCGCGGCGGGAGCTGTCCGTCGGAGCGACGAACCGCTTCATCGAGTTCGGCTTCACCGCCCTGCCGCCGGTCTACGACGCCCTGGTCGGGCCGCTGATGGGCCGGCTCGGCCTGTCCCGGTCGCAGCCGGCCCCGCCCGACGACGGCAACGTCTTCGCCAGCCGGCCGCGCACCGAGGGTGGACCCGGGCGGCTCGGCCGGTTCGCGGTGGGCGCCGCGGCCGCGGGCGCGATCGCTCTGAGCGCCGCCGCCGCGCTGGCCCTGCGGCGCGGCATGCGGCGGCACTGAGGTCTTCACTCGTCCCCTGGGGCAGGGTGCAGACTCCCTGCCATGAACGCGCACGACCTCCGCGGCCTGACCATCGGCGAGTTCGGCCGGCGGGCCGGCCTCTCCATCAAGGCGCTGCGTCTCTACGACGTCTCCGGCCTGCTGCCGCCCACCGAGGTGGATCCGGTCAGCGGATATCGACGGTACGCCGTGAGCCAGCTCGACCGGGCCCGGCGCATCAGCCTGCTCCGCCAGCTCGACATGCCCCTGGCCGTGGTGGCCGAGGTGCTGTCCGGCACCGACGAGGAGGCCGTCGCCCGCCTCGACCGCTGGTGGGCCGGGCAGGAGCAGGACATGCAGGCCCGGCGCAGCAGCATGGTGTGGTTCCGCGCCCACCTGCTCGCCGCCGGCCGGCCCGAGCCCGGGTACGAGGTCCGCCACCGCGCGGTGCCCGCCACCAAGGTCGCCGCGATCCGCTACGAGACGGACCAGCGCGGCCTGCTCGACGCGATCCGCCGGGGCGAGTGGGAACTGCGCGGCATCCTGGACGCGTGCGGCGCGCGGCAGACCGCCGAGCACTGGGTGATCTACCACGGGTTCGTCACGCCGGACAACGAGGCGCCGATCGAGGTGTGCGTGCCGTTCGCCGGCCCCGCCGAGCCGGTCGGCGAGATGGTCATCCGGGTCGAGCCGGCGCACACCGAGGCGTACGCGACGGTGATCCGGGACGACTGCTACTACCCGCGGATCATGCAGGCGTACGCGGCGCTCGAGGCCCACGTCGCCGCCGGCCCGCTGCTCACCACCGCTCCCGCCCGCGAGGTCTACATCGCCCGGTGGGACGACATCTCCGGCACGGACCCCTTCGTCCACGTCGCCCAACCGATCGAGGAGCCCTAGATGGACTACACCCGCCAGAGCGCGTACTCGGACCCGCGGGAGTTCGCCGGCCTGCTCGCCGAGCTGCCCGCCGACGTGCCGGCGCTCGGTGCCGCCGTCCGGAACCTGGTCGTGCACTACCGCGGTTCCGGCATCGACTTCGCCCCGGACCGGCTCGAGGAGATCGAGAGCCGCTGGGTGGACCGCATGATCGCCCACGATCAGCGGCGCTTCCCCGGATCGCTGCTCACCCCGGAGCGCGCGCCGGAGGACCGCATCGTCGGCTGTTGCCGCGACTACACCTTGCTGACCGTGGCGGCGCTGCGGTCGCACGGTGTCCCGGCGCGCAGCCGGGTGGGGTTCGCCGCGTACCTGGACGCGGACTTCCACTTCGATCACGTGATCACCGAGTGGTGGGACGGCTCCCGCTGGCGGGCCGCGGACACCCAGCTGGACCCGGAGTGGGGAATGCCGGTGGACACGCTCGACGTGCCGCTGTCAGCCGGCGGGCTGGAGCCGGCATCGCAGGTGTGGACCGCGTTCCGGCGCGGGGAGCTGGACCCCACCGGCTACGGCGTTCACCCCGCGAGCCCGATCCGCGGCGGCTGGTTCATCCGCAACTACGTTCTGAACGAGACCGCCCACCGCTACGGCGACGAGCTGCTGCTGTGGGACGGCTTCGGCGTCATGTCGCAGGAGCTCGACGGCGACCTCGGCCTGATCGACGAGGTGGCGGCCCTGCTCATCGCCGCCGACGCCGGTGACGACGCCGCCGAGCGCAAGCTGGCCGCCTGGTACGCCGCCGACGACCGCCTGCACCCCGCCACGACGATCGAGAGCTTCTCGCCGCGCGGACCGGTGACGAAGGTGGATCTGGCCGCCCGCTGCTAGTGCACGAGCAGGGCGACGAGCCGGTCGAGCTCGGCGTCGGGGTCGTCGGCGAGTCCCATGTGCACCGGCCCGGCGCGCAGGATGGTGCTGCGGGGGGCCACCATCCAGCGGAAACGCTCGCCCTGCTTCATCTCGCGGGCCGCGCCCCCGTCCGCGCCGCCCGCGCAGGTGATCTCCCACGACTTGAGCGCGGCCCGGATGTCGTCCAGGTCCGCGTTCGGGTCCAGGGCGAGCAGGCGCTGCTCGTGCAGGTGCGTACGGGCGCGGAGGAAGTCGAGCCGCTGGCAGTAGAGCACCACCCCGACGTTGATGAGCTCGCCGCGCTCGACCCGGGGAACGGCCTGGATGACCGCGTACTCGTAGGCGACCCTGCTCATGCCGGCACCCAGGCTTCCGGCCGCGCCGCGCGGGCGAGCAGATGGTCCCGGTACGCCGCGCGGGCCTCGTCCGCGGTCTCGAAGTCGAACTCGGCCAGCCACTCGTCGGGCACGAGGGCCAGCACCTCGTCGAGCAGCTCGCCGGTGAGCTGCGGCACGAGCTCGGCCGCCGCGGCGGCGAGGCCGGTCGCGTACGGCTTCAGCACGTGGTCGTCCCACTTGTACGGGCGGTGCACCACCGCTTCGGCCCGCGGCCAGTTGTGGTGGAAGTACAGGGTCGCGCCGTGGTCGATGAGCCACAGGTCGCCGTGCCAGACGAGCAGGTTGGGGTTGCGCCAGCTGCGGTCCACGTTCTCCACGTACGCGTCGAAGACCAGCACTCGCGAGGCCAGGTCCGCCTCGACCGGGTGGGCGACCGGGTCGTAACCCAGCGCTCCCGGCAGGTAGTCCATCCCGAGGTTCGCGCCGGCGCTGGCCTTGATCAGCTCCTGCACCTCCTCGTCGGGCTCGGCCCGGGCGACGACCGGGTCGAGCCCCACGACGACGAGCTCCGGCACGGGCAGCCCCAGGCGCCGGGCCAGCTCGCCGGAGACGACCTCGGCGACCAGCGCCTTGGGGCCTTGACCCGCGCCGCGGAACTTCACCACGTACGTGCCGAGGTTGTGCGCCTCGACGATGCCGGGCAGCGAGCCGCCCTCCCGGAGGGGGGTGACGTATCGGACGGCGGTGACCTCGGGCAGCACGCGCCTACTTTAGGGGGTGTCGGGACCTCGCCGGCGCAGGTCCTCGACCCGGGTCATGGCATTGCGCAGCTCGGTGAGCCACTCGTCGGTGTGCTCGCCGACCAGACGGACGCACCAGGCGAGTGCCTCGGAGCGGCTGCGGGCCACGCCGGCGTCGACGAGCGTGTCGAGCACCTGCCGCTCGGGCTGGCGCAGGCGGGTCATCACCGGCGCCGACAGATGGGTGAACAGTTCGTTGGTGTCGCCACAGCGCACGCCCCAGCTCACCTTGCGCTGGTAGCGGTGCTCGACCTGGCGGGCGACCTTGATCCGGTCGTCGCGGGTGTCTTCTCGGAACTGATGGATCCGACCGGCCTCGGCGGCCGTGCGGTCGGCGTCGGTGGCGTCGGCGCCCAGCTCGGGCGCGGGGACGCGGCCCCAGATGATGATCTCGTCGCGGTCGATCACGACGTGGGGCGGCTCGGCGAACCATCCGTCGGGTGCGGCGCCGGTGATCCAGGCGGCGGCGTCGTCCGCGGGTGGCGGCTCTGTCCGGTTTCCGGACGATGGACGATAGCGCATGATTATATGCTTACACCGTTGCAGGTGTTGCGCCAAGGTCAGAGCACAAAGGCATCGGTCCAGAGCTGGCGGGTACGGCCGGACAGCGCCTCCATCAGGGCCACGGCCTGGCTGTCCGTGAGCGCCGCCACGAAGTCGATCACCGCGCGGCCCCGGGCCCGCGTCAGCGCGTCCGGCGTGCCCTCGGCCAGCTCGAGCTCCGCCAGCTCGACCAGGTCCCGCAGCCGGCGCGGGAGCCGCTCGGCCTCGTCCGGGTCGGCGAGCCATCCCAGCAGCGCCTCCACCAACGAGCTCAGCAGCCTGGCCTGGCCGCGCTGGTGCAGCGCCAGATCCGGGCGGGCCAGCACGAACCGGTTCTGCACGAACTTGAGGACCTGCACCTCGTGCCACTGCGCCGGGGCCAGCAGCACGTGCCCCGAGCGGACGGCGGGCGTCTCGGTCACCTCGATGGACTCGACCAGCCGCCGGGTCCACGCCGCCGAGAACGCGGCCACCTGCGCCTCGGCCTCGAGCGAACCGTCGAAGGGAACGCTGAGCAGGCCGTCGACCAGCTCGGCACGGACCAGTTCGACCGCCGCGTCGAAGGCGTCGTCGTCGGCCACCCAGCCGTCCTTGCGGTGCAACTGCCGGCGCAGCGCCTCGATCGAGCTGCCCGGGCGGCGCGCGACCAGATCGGCGTCCGGCACGTCGCTGAAGTCCGTACGCTGCCACGCCATCAGCTCGGCCGCCACCGCGCCCTGCTGCAGGACGCCGACGCGGTGCACGTCCTCCAGGTCGTGGATCGCGTACGCGATGTCGTCGGCCGTGTCCATGACCGAGGCCTCCGGCGTCTGCTGCCAGTCGGCGACCCGCCCGGCGAAGGGCTGGCGCGCCTGGAGCATGTCCTCGACCTCGGTCGAATATGCGCCGAACTTGAGCGAACCACCGTCCGGGTCGTCCGGGGGAGTGGCGGCACCCCGTGGCGGCGGGTCCAGGAACCGGGGGTGCGGCGACGGATGACTGCGCCGGGTCCACGGGTACTTCAGGATCGCGGCCCGGGTGGCCGCCGTCAGGTTGAGGCCGATCGTCGCCTGGCCGCGGATCTCCGTGCTCGTCACGATCCGGTACGACTGCGCGTTGCCCTCGAAGCCGTCCCGCAGCCCCAGCCGCTGCCGGGCCAGGTTGTCGAGCACGCGCTCGCCGAGGTGCCCGAACGGCGGGTGGCCGAGGTCGTGCGCCAGCGCCGCCGCCTCCACCACGTCCGGGTCGCAGCCGCCGAGCTTCTCGAGCGTGTCGGCGTACCCGCGCAGCAGCCGTTCGGCGATGGCCCGGCCGACCGAGGCGACCTTGAGGCTGTGGGTCAGCCGGTTGTGCACCAGCAGGCCGCCCCCGCCGGGACTGATCACCTGGGTGACGCCGGCCAGCCGGGCGAAGAACGGCGAGCTGACGATCCGGTCCCGGTCCACGCGGAACGGGCTGGTCGCCAGGTCGCCGGGGGCGACGAGGCCGTCGCCGAAAAGGCGCCGGGCGCGGAGATCCTCCATGGCCCGACGCTATTACATCGGCTACGGGGATCCGTCAGCGCGCCTGCAGGGCGTCGAGGGCCACGGACATGGCCGCGACCAGGCGGCGGTCGAGCTGCGGGTCGTGGATCGTCACCACGTACCGGTCGCGCAGGCCCCACTTCTTGACCACCGAGAACGCCGGGCGGTCGCCCAGCACGAACTCGAAGTGGTACGGCAGCCAGGACAGCGAGTCGACGAACCGGCGCAGGATCGCGACGAGCATGTTCGACTCCCGGCCGATCATCTCGCCGTGGCCGGGCTGCTCCAGGTGCCACGTCGAGCGCAGCAGCGATTCCTTCCAGTTCTTACGGAACAGGCCGATGGGGGTGCCCGCGGCGTCCGTCACGTCGTACGTGGCGCCGAGATCGATGACCTGACGCGCCCTGAAGCCGAGAACCGGGACGGACTTGGTGTCGTCGGTGTAGAGCGTCACCTGCTCCTTGAACGCCATCCGCTTCTGCTGGGCGAAGGCGAGGATGCCCGCTTCCGACCCGTCCGGGCCGACCGCGTGGATCTCGTACTGATTGACCATGAGACGCACGCGCTGCCGCACGATGAGCTGCTGCTGGGCCTGAAGAGTGTCGACTGTCACGGCGGCAGTGTGACACAGGACCACATCCTGAGGAGATCCACAGCACACGGTGGCGGCGGACGGCCACAGCCGGTCAGACTTGGCAGTCGGGACGGAATCGACACGGAGGAACTGCGCATGGCGAAGCCGACAAGAAGAGCAGCCTGGGTCGCCCTCGCGCTGGGCGCGGCGGCGGTGTGGGCGGCACGGGACATCCCGCTGCAGATGGGCTCTCGCAAGATCGGCAGCCGCGCCGAGGGTGAGCGCGGGGCCCGCTACGCCCGCTCGCCGCAGTTCTCCGACGGCAAGTTCCGCAACACGGTGCCCGCCAGCGAGGTGGCGGTCGCGTCCATGCCGCGCCTGCTCGCCGCAGCCCTGACCGGGCGCGAGCACCGCTATCCCGCCGGCCCCATCCCGGTGGTCACCCCGGAGACCGGCGGTGACGGGCTCTACGTGACCTGGTACGGGCACTCCTCCGCACTGATCGAGATCGAGGGCCGGAAGATCCTCGTCGACCCGGTCTGGAGCGACCGCTGTTCCCCCTCGCGCCTGCAGGGACCCAAGCGCCTGCACGAGCCGCCGGTGCCGCTGCGCTCGCTGCCGCCGATCGACGCGGTGCTGATCTCCCACGACCACTACGACCACCTCGACATGGAGACGATCCGCAACCTGGTCGACCTGCAGGCCGCGCCGTTCCTGGTGCCGCTGGGCATCGGGGCGCACCTCGAGCGCTGGGGCGTACCGGCCACCCGGATCGTCGAGCTGGACTGGGACGAGCGCACCACGGTGGCGGGCATCGAGTTCGTCGCCACGGCCGCGCGGCACTTCTCCGGGCGGGGCCTGTCCCGCGACGAGACGCTGTGGGCCTCCTGGGTGATCGCCGGGCCGAACCGCAAGGCGTTCTACTCCGGCGACACCGGCTACTTCCCCGGCTTCGCCGGGATCGGGGAGGAACACGGGCCGTTCGACGTGACGCTGGTGCAGATCGGGGCGTACGGCGACGCGTGGCCGGACATCCACATGGTGCCCGAGGACGGGGTGGCGACCCACGTCGACGTCCGGGGCGGCCTGATGATCCCGGTGCACTGGGCCACCTTCAACCTCGCGCTGCACGACTGGGCGGAGCCGGCCGACCGGGCCTGGCGCGAGGCCAAGGCCCGGGACGTGCGGCTGGCGGTGCCCCGTCCGGGCGAGCGGGTCGACGTGGACAACCCGCCGCCCGTCGACGGTTGGTGGCAGCAGCTCTGATCGCCCCTCGAGGGACGGTCGCTCAGTGCGCGGCGTCGTATGCCGCGGTGACGAAGGTGGCCACCATGAAGAGGGCGCCCAGGAGCAGTGGCCGGGTGTGGCTCCAGGCAGTCTTCCGCTTGGCGGGGAGGTCGCGCTTCGCTGCGCGCACATCCCGCCAGGCCGCGTGGGCCCGCCCGACCCGGTAGCCGATCACGATCACGGTGGTGGCGGTCATCACCGTGGCAACGCTCGCTGCGTGGTACGTCACACGAACCCCCTGGAGCCGTAGCGGTGTCGGACGGACCCAGTGTGAGGGCGTCGACCCGCCCGTTTCCAGCGGATTGAGAGCGCTAAAACCCCATAAACAGCGATTCAGGGTACGGACGGCAGTGTCAGCTATCCGATTGTTGCCGTGGCACGCAGACCTTGACAGCGGCCGGCGCGACCTCGATCCGGATCTTCTTCACCGCATCGCGCGCGCCGCCGTCCAGCTCGTACGTCAGCGGCTTGCGCAGCTTCACGTCGATGCGCCGGGCCCGGGTCATGTGCACGAACGGCGAGTCCTCCGACCGGCCCACCGCCATCCGCCCCATCGTCCGCGCCCACTGCGCGGCCCCCCGCGCCGTGGCGACCCCGACGTCCAGCCACCCGTCGTCGGGCTTGGCGTCGTCGAACGCCGTGATCCCGCCGGTGATCGTGCCGACGTTACCCACGAGCACGCACGTCGCGTCGTCCTTGAACCAGTCGGTGCCGTCCACCTTGATCTTCGCCTCGGGTGCGGCGTCGTCGAGGTGGCGCAACCCGGTCCAGACGTACGACAGCTTTCCCAGCCGGTCCTTCAGCTTCCCGTCGGCGTCCTGGATCATCGCCCCGTCGAAGCCGATCCCCGCCATGACGGCGAAATGCTCCCCGTTGAGCACCCCGAGGTCGAGCCGGTGCCGCCGCCCGTGGAAGGCGATCTGCACGGCCCTCTCGAGGTCGTGGGGGACGCCGAGGTTGGTGGCGAGCAGGTTCGCGGTTCCGGCGGGAATGATCCCGACCGGCACCTTCGCCCCGCCCTCGGCCCCCGCGACGGTGTCGAGGGTCCGCTGCACCATCCCGTCACCGCCCCACACGATCAGCAGATCGGGCTTCTCCTTCAGGGCGCGCCGGACCTGCTTGGGGGCCTTCTTGCTCTTCGGCACCTCGTACCAGAGCAGATCCTGCACGCCCTCGTCCGAGATCCGCCGGCGCAGCTCGTCGAGCCCGCCGTCGAGCGTCTTGCGCTGATGGGCGACCACAGCGACTTTCCGGGGAGTCCGCATGCCGCAGCCGATACCCCAACCGCCGAATTACTACGCATGCCCCGCCGGCGACCGCGCTAGCAGGGCAGCGGCGCCGGGGGCGGCCTCAGGAGACCGACTCGCGCATGCGCTGTTCGGCGGCGGCGCTGCGGATCACCATCAGCCGGAGCTCGAGCTCGTCCGACACCATGGAGGCGAGGTGCTCCAGCGCCTTCAGCTGGCGGGCGGTCGCCTCCCGCGGCCGGTTGTCGATCACGTTGACCGTGCCGAGGCGGTAGCCGTCGTGGGTGCGGATGGGGGCGGCCGCGTAGAAGCGGAGTCCCAGCTCGCCGCGGACCAGGGGATGTTCGAGGGTGCGCGGGTCGACCGCCGCGTTGTTGATCACGTAAACGTCGTCCTGGGCGATGACCGAGGCGCACAGGCCCGGCTCCTTGCCGACCTCGCGGACGCCGGTGAGCCCCTGACAGGCGGCGAGCCAGACCCGGTCCTGCTCCACCAGCGAGACCGTGGCGATCGGGGTGTCGAAGATCGCGCCCGCGACGAAGGCGATGCGGTCGTACGCGTCCTCGGCCGGCTGATCCACCAGGCGGTAGCGGCGTACGGCGTCGAGGCGGCGCTGTTCGTCGGGGCTGACGTTGTCCAGGTATTCATAGGCGCCGCCCGACACCGGGCTACTGTTCGTCACGGGAATCCCCTCACGCATTGATCGCTCGCGGTCACTGTGAGCCTAATGAAACTCTCGGGGGCGCCCGCAATGGCTGAGCGCAGGCAAATCTCCCGGGAGACGCGGAGGCGAGGGAATGTCGCACAAACTGTCGGGTACTAGATCATCGTGACAACACCCGTAGCGGCCGTAGTGGGGCAACTCGCCCGCGATCTCGTCCTGACCGTCGATGCCGTGCCCGGCGCCGGGGAAGCCGGCGACGCCGCCGGCCGCCGGGAGCAGCTGGGCGGCAAGGGAGCCAACCAGGCGGTGGCGCTCGCCCAGCTCGGCGTCCGCCCCCGGCTCGTCGCCGTGGCGGGCGAGGACGTGATCGGCGACGTGCTGCTCGACCAGGCCCGCCGGGACGGCATCGACGTGACCGCCGTGGTACGCCGCCGCGACACCCTCACCGGGCTGATCGTGGAGCTGCTCGACACCGACGGGAAATGGCGGTACGTCCAGCACCTGCCCGAGGCCGTGCTGTTGACCGAACGTGACGTCGAGTCGGCGCGTGCGGTCATCGCCGATGCTGACGCCGTACTCGTGCAGTTGCAGCAGCCGGCCGCGGCCGCCCTGGCCGCCGCGCGGATCGGGCACGACGCGGGCCGGCTCGTGGTTCTCGACGGCGTGCCGGAGCAGCGCCGGGACGAGCTGCTCGCCGCGGCGGACGTGGTGCGGGCCGACGAGAAGGAGGCGCGACTGCTGTTCGACGGCGAACCGACGGTGGACAACGCGCGGCGCCTGCTGGACCAGGGCCCGCGGCTGCTGGCGCTCGGCGTCGAGGACGGCAACCTCTTCGTGTGGCGCGAGGGCGACCTGCGGCTGCCGCTCACCGACGAGAAGGTCGTCGACACCACCGGGGGAGGAGACGCCTTCACGGCGGCGCTGACAGCCTCCCTGCTGCGCGGCGAGGACGAGGCGACGGCGGCCCGGTGGGCGGTGGCCGCGTCCGGGGCGACCGTCGGGCATCCCAGCGGCCGGCCGGACCTGCGCACCGAGGATCTGGCGAAGCGGGTGGGGGAGCTGGCCGGTGAGTGACCTGGGACCGGCGGACCCGTGGACCGTACGCGAGACCGGTCTGTCCGGCGAGGAGCTGAGGACCTCCGCCCTGCGCCAGAGGGAGTCGGTGTTCGCCCTCGCCAACGGGCACGTCGGGCTGCGCGGCAACCTCGACGAGGGCACCCCGTGCGGAATGCCGGGCACCTACCTGAACTCGCTCTTCGAGGAGCGCGACCTCCAGTATCCCGAGGCCGGCTACGGCTTCCCGGAGCGCACCGAGACGATCGTCGACGCGCCCGACGGCAAGCTGATCTCGCTGACCGTCGACGACGAGCGGTTCGACATCCGCTCCGGCACGGTGCGGCGTCACGAGCGCTGCCTGGACCTGCGGGCCGGCACCCTGCGCCGCGACGTCGAGTGGGTCTCCCCGTCCGGGGCGGCGGTGCGGATCACCAGCGTCCGGGTCGTCTCGTTTCCGCAGCCCGCCGTCGCGGCCGTCCGATACGAGGTGGAGGCGCTGGAGCGCCCGGTGCGGATCCGGATCGACTCGGACCTGCTCGCCAACGAGGACCAGCCGGATCAGCGCGACGACCCACGGGCGTCGGCAGTGCTGCACGCGCCGCTGGAGTCGCTCTCGCACTCGCCGGACGTGCTGCTGCATTGCACGCGCCGCAGCGGTATCACAGTGGCGTCCGCCGTGGCCCACGTCGGTCCTCCCCTCACCGCGTCGTCTCTCACCACATCTTCGGAACCGAACCGGATCCGTGCCGTGGTCAGCACGACCCTCGAACCGGGCACGCCGCTGCGGCTCGACAAGTTTCTCGCCTATGCATGGGGCGTGCCGGGGCCTGTGGACAACGCGCCCGGGGTTTCGGCCTTTGTGGACAAGGCCCTCGGCGACCGCGACGAGGCCGTACGGTTGGGGTTCGACGAGCTGCTGGCGCGGCAGCGCGAATACCTCGACGAGTTCTGGGAGACCGCGGACGTCGAGCTGGACGGCGATCCGGAGGTGCAGCAGGGCGTCCGCTTCGGGCTCTTCCACGTGCTGCAGGCCGGCGCCCAGGCCGGGCCGCACCCCATCGCCGCGAAGGGGCTGACCGGCAACGGGTACGACGGCCACGTGCTCTGGGACACGGAAACCTTCGTGCTGCCCGTGCTGACGTACACGCATCCGGCCTGTGTGGGCCTGGCTCTGCGCTGGCGGCATGCGACGCTGGGCTTGGCCCGGGAACGCGCCCGGAAGCTGCGGTTGGCCGGCGCGGCGTACCCGTGGCGGACCATCGGCGGCAGCGAGTGCTCGGGATACTGGCCGGCCGGGACGGCGGCGCTGCACGTCAACGCGGACATCGCGGCGGCGGTGCTGCGCTACGTCGCCGCCAGCGGTGACGAGGAGTTCCTCCGCGAGGCGGGCCTGGAGATCCTGGTGGAGACCGCGCGGTTGTGGTGCCGGGTCACCCACGCCGACGACGAGGGCGTCGTCCACATCGCCGGGGTCACCGGGCCGGACGAGTATTCCGCGCTGGTCGACGACAACGTCTTCACCAACCTGATGGCCCAGCAGAACCTGCTCGGCGCCGCGGACGCCGCCGAGCGGCTGGGTGCTCCCGGCGTGACCGCCGAGGAGATCGGCGCGTGGCGGTCGGCGGCGCGGCGGCTCTTCGTCCCGTACGCGTCCCGCCGCGAGGTCCACGAGCAGCACCGCGACTTCACCCGGTTGCAGGAGTGGGACTTCGACGAGACCAAGGACGACGACTACCCGCTGATGCTCAACTTCCCGTACCTCGAGCTGTACCGCCGCCAGGTGGTGAAGCAGGCGGACCTGGTGCTGGCCATGATGCTGCGCGGCGACGCCTTCAGCCTGGAGGAGAAGCGGCGCAATTTCGTGTACTACGAGGCCCGTACCGTGCGGGACTCGTCGCTGTCGGCGCCGGCGCAGGCCGTGCTGGCCGCGGAGACCGGCCACCTCGACCTGGCGTACGACTACGCCGCGGAGGCCGCCCTGCTGGACCTGCGCTCCGGCGGCGAGGCCAGCGGCGACGGCCTGCACATCGCGGCGTGCGCGGGCGCCTGGATCGCGCTGGTGAAGGGCTTCGGGGGGCTGCGCGATCACGGCGGCCGCCTGTCGTTCGCGCCGCGCCTGCCCGAGCGCGTGCCCCGGTTGAGCTTCTGCCTGCGGTGGCGGGAGAGCAGCGTACGGGTGACGGTCACGCGGGCCGACGTCACGTACGCGGTCACGGGCGCCGACCTGACGTTCGAGCACCACGGATCGGAACTGACCGTGGCGGCCGGCGAGCGGACCACGATCGCGCTGGAGCCGGTCGAGAGCCGGCCCGCGCCGCCGTCTCCGCGGGCGCCGGAACGCCGTACCTAATCGGGGGTTCCGGCGTCCTTGCGCTGCAACGCCCGAAGCCGGACCCGGGTGATCGCCCGGCCGGTCACCTCGACCACCTCGGCGGTGAACTCGGGTAGCGTGACGATCTCGCCCGGCCCGGTCGGGATGTGGCCGAGCGCGGCCAGCACCATGCCGGCGACCGTGGTGTAGTCGCCCTCGTCCGGTACGTCGCCGTCGAAGCCGATGTCGGGCAGGTCGTGGATGGGGAAGGAGCCCGGCATGAGCAGGGCGCCGTCCGGCTCCTTCACGACCGACTGCACGTCCCGGTCGGTCTCGTCGTAGATCTCGCCGACGATCTCCTCGACCAGGTCCTCCATCGTGATGATCCCGTCGATCGCCCCGCGCTCGTCCACGACCATGGCGAGCTGCTGCCGCTCGAGGCGCATCTGCCGCAGCGCGTCGGAGACCCGCAGCGTCTCGGGCAGGAAGAGCCCGGGCCGCGCCACCGCATCGACCGGCCCGTCGGCGCCGATGAGGTCGCGCAGGTGGACCACCCCGATGACGTCGTCGAGCCCGGCCGGCCCCACCACCGGCGCCCGCGAGTGGCCGCCGGCGATCAGCTGCGCGAGGGCGTCGCGGCTGCGCAGCCCCGTGGTCAGGGAGAGGACGTCGCGGCGGGGCACGAGGATCTCCCGCAGGATCCGGTCGGCGATCTCGAACGCCCCGGAGATGATCGTGCGCTGCTCGGCGGAGAAGTCCTGCTGCGCGGCGACCATGTCGCGGATCTCCTCGGTGCTCACCTCCTCGCGCTGCGCCCGCGGGTCACCGCCGGCCAGGCGTACCACCAGGTCGGTCGCGGCGGAGAGCAGCCAGACCGCCGGGCGGGAGATCGTCGAGAGCAGGTCCAGCGGGCGGGCCACCAGCAGCGCCCACCCTTCCGTACGCTGCATCGCGATCCGCTTCGGCGCGAGCTCTCCGATGACCAGCGTGACGAAGGTCAGCACGATGGTGACGAGCACGATGGCGGTCGGCCGGGCGGCGGCGCCGAGGAATCCCAGCGGCTCGATGAGCGGTTCCGACAGCGACACGGCTGCGGCGGCGGACGCGAGGAAGCCGGCCAGCGTGATGCCGATCTGGATGGTGGCCAGGAACCGATTCGGATCCCGGGTCAGCCGGCCCAGCACCCGCCCGGCGCGCGAAGTGCGCTCCAGCTTGTGCACCTGGCTGTCGCGCAACGAGACCAACGCCATCTCACTGCCGGAGAAGGCCGCATTCACCAGTACGAGCACCAGCACGAGCACGATCTGCCCGCCCATGCCATCCAGCTCCTCGGCGTAGGGATCACGAGACCCACACGCTAGCGACAGACCGTCACCGTCGTGCGGCGCCGGGCGGGAAAGTCGGTTTTTTCGGGTACGCGGAACTCAGCTCACTTCTTCGGCCCAGACACGCCAGTCGTCGAGCACGCCGTAGAGAGCCGGGGTCAACCAGCCCGGGGCCGAACGCCGGAAGACGCCCGGATCCATCTGGCCCGCGCCGTCCGGGAGCGCGCCGACCAGGTGCGGCACCAACTCCGTGAGGTTCGCCCAGTGGACCAGCTCGGGCTCGGCCGGCCACGCACCGAGCACCACCTTGGCCGGTACGCCACGGCGGTCGAGCGCCTCGAGGGTCAGCGCGGTGTGGTTGAGGGTGCCGAGCCCGGCCCGCGCCACGACGATCGTCTGCCCGCCCAGCGTGGTCGCCAGGTCGGCCACGGTCCACGGCTCGCCGGACGGCCGGACCCCCATCGGCACGAGCAGCCCGCCCGCGCCCTCGACCAGCACGAGGTCGTGCCGTTCCGCCTCGGCGCGGACGGCGTCGACCACCTCGTAGAGCTCGAGCGGTGCCATCCCGGCGACCCGGGCGGCGGCCAGGGGCGCGAGCGGCTCCGGATACGACGCCAGCGTGCGGCACGTGTGCGGCGCGGCGAGGTGGGTGATCCGGTCGATGTCGGTCGGGCTGCCGTCGGCGGTGCCGGTCTGCCCCGGCTTGATCACCGCCACCCGGAGCCCGGCGGCCTGCGCGGCGGCGGCGACCGCCGAGGTGACGATCGTCTTGCCGACGTCGGTGTCCGTGCCGGTGATCAGCACGATGCCACGCCACTCGCCGGACTCGGCCGGTCGGGCCGCGGTGCGAGCCGCCGGGGCAGGCGGCTCCGTGCCGGGCACCGGCACGGTGAGCGGGGGGATGTCGGCGTCGGCGGGGTCGGCGGGCCCGACGCCGGGCGACACCGGCGCCTCGGGAATCAGCCCCGGCGGGCCGAGCGGCGCCGGCGACAGCGGAACGCCGGGCGCCGGTGAGACCGGGGCCTCCGGGACCGGCGACACCGACCCGGCTGCCCCGTGCGGCTGGGCCGGCGTCCCGGGGGGCGGGGGCGGGTCGATCCGGTCGCCGGTCGTCAAGGTGCGCACTCCACGATCACATCCAAAGCGCGGTCGAACTCCTCCGCCGAGATGCCGGCGTTCAGTGTCAGGCGAAGCCGGGACGAGCCGTCCGGGGTGGACGGTGGCCGGAAACACCCCACGGCGATGTCCCGGTCGCGGCAGTCCGACGCCCACGCCAGCGCCGCCTCCGGGCCCGGGGCGAACACGGACAGCACCCCGGCCGCCGGTGCGGACATCTCGAAGCCGGCCGCGCGGAGCCGGTCCACCGTCCGGGCGGCGCGCCGCTTCAGCAGGGCGCGGCGGTCGTCCGCCCGCCGGGTGATCCGCAGCGCGGCGTGCACCCCCGCCACGACGGCCGGCGGCAGGGCCGTGTCGTAGATGAACGTGCGCCCGGTGTCGATCAGGTGCCGGATCAGGGGCTCGGGGCCCGCGACGACGCCGCCCGCGCCGCCCAGGGACTTCGACAATGTCGCCGTCACCACGACGTCCGGGGCGCCGGCGAGGCCCGCTGCCGCCACGCCGCCCGCGCCCGCCGGGCCGAGCAGGCCGAGCGCGTGCGCGTCGTCGACGAGCATCAGGGCGCCGTGGGCGGAGGTCACCGCGTGCAGCGCGGCCAGGGGAGCGAGATCGCCGTCGACCGAGAAGACGGATTCGGTGATGTACACCACGTCGCGGCCGGGGTGGGCGGCGAGGATCTCCGCGAGCGCCGCCGGGTCGGCGTGCGGGGCGACCACCACGTCCGCTCCCGAGGACCGGCAGCCGTCGATCAATGAGGCGTGGTTGTAGCGATCCGAGACCAGCAGCGTGCCGGGGCCGGCGAGGGCGCGCACGGCACCGAGGTTGGCCAGGAAGCCCGAGGAGTAGACCAGCGCCTGCGGGAAGCCGAGCCACTCCGCCAGGTCCGCCTCCAGCGCGGCGTGTGCCTCCGTCGAGCCGCGGACGAGCCGCGAACCGGTGGCGCCCAGCCCGTACTCCCGCAGTGCCCCGACCGCGGCACGCACGACCTCGGGGTGGACGGCCAGGCCCAGATAGTCGTTGCCGGCCAGGTCCACCACGGCGTCGCCGGCCGCGCGGGGTCGCAGCGTGCGGGTCAGCCCGGCCTTCGCCCGCGCGCGGGCCTGGCGCTCCAGCGCCTCCTGCCAGCCCGTCACCCGCACCTCGCTCTTCCCCCGAAGATCCGATACCC
Organism: Actinoplanes sp. NPDC049681; assembly: GCF_044465265.1. Lineage (NCBI taxonomy): Bacteria > Bacillati > Actinomycetota > Actinomycetes > Micromonosporales > Micromonosporaceae > Actinoplanes > Actinoplanes sp. NPDC049681. Next base: position 12,596 of record NZ_JBITLP010000006.1, on the reverse strand, counting down.
CCGAAGATCCGATACCCCCGAAGATCCGATACCCCCGAAGATCCGATACCCCCGAAGATCCGATACCCCCGCAGTTCCTACCGTCCGCCGGGCAAACTATCACTCACCACCGACGGTCCCGCGGCCCGGAACGGCCTTGTAGGGTACGGGCATGCCAGAGATCCTCGACCGGGCGCGCGCCCGGGTGCTGACTGACGGTGTCGGGCTCGACGAGGCGGGGATCCTCGACGTCCTTCGCCTGCCCGACGAGGACCTGCCGGAGCTGTTGCAGCTCGCCCACGACGTGCGGATGGCGTGGTGCGGCCCGGAGGTCGAGGTCGAGGGCATCGTGTCGCTGAAGACCGGCGGCTGCCCGGAGGACTGCCACTTCTGCTCGCAGTCGGGCCTGTTCACCTCGCCCGTGCGGTCCGTCTGGCTCGACATCCCCTCCCTGGTCGAGGCCGCCAAGCAGACCGCCGCGACGGGCGCCACCGAGTTCTGCATCGTGGCGGCGGTGCGCGGGCCCGACCAGCGGCTGATGGCGCAGATGCGCGAGGGCGTCGCGGCGATCAAGGCGGCGGTCGACATCCAGGTCGCGGCCAGCCTCGGCATGCTCACCCAGGAGCAGGTCGACGAGCTGGTCGAGATGGGCGTGCACCGCTACAACCACAACCTCGAGACCTGCCGCTCCTACTTCCCCAACGTGGTGACCACCCACTCGTGGGAGGAGCGCTGGGGCACGCTGAAGATGGTCCGCGACTCCGGCATGGAGGTCTGCTGCGGCGGCATCCTCGGCCTGGGCGAGACGATCGAGCAGCGCGCCGAGTTCGCCGCGCAACTGGCCGAGCTCGACCCGCACGAGGTGCCGCTCAACTTCCTCAACCCTCGTCCGGGCACGCCGCTGGGCGACCGCCCGGTCGTCGAGGGCAAGGACGCGCTGCGCGCGATCGCGGCGTTCCGCCTGGCGATGCCGAGGACCATTCTTCGGTACGCGGGCGGCCGCGAGATCACCCTGGGCGACCTGGGTACGAAGGAAGGCCTGCTCGGCGGCATCAACGCGGTGATCGTGGGCAACTACCTGACCACCCTCGGCCGCCCCGCCACGGCCGACCTCGAGCTGCTCCAGGAGCTCAAGATGCCGGTGAAGGCGCTCTCGGCGACCCTGTGACGATGTACTGCGACCGGTGCGGCGAGCTGGCCGCGGAGGGCGGACACCAGGCGTGCGTGGCCGCGCGGCAGCTCGAGCCGCCGCGCTACTGCCCGGACTGCCGCCGCCGGATGAAGGTGCAGGTGGTCCCCACGGGCTGGACCGCCAGCTGCGTGGAACACGGTGTCCGCCACTCGTGAACCGCTCCGCGGCGCCCTCGTGACGCTGCGGACGGCGGTGGAGGACGACGTCGACGCGCTGGTCGCCGTGCGCGGGACGCCGGAGGTCATGGCCCGCTGGCGCGGTGACGACCTGGCTGCCGAGGTCCGCGAGTCGATCGCCGATCCGGAGCTGCACTACTACGCGATCCTCCGGGGGGACCGGATCGTCGGCGCGATCCAGTGGGCGGCGGAGGAGGAGCCGGACTACCGGCATGCCAGCATCGACATCTTCGTCGACCCGTCGGTGCACGGCCGCGGCGTCGGCACGGACGCGGTCCGCACCCTGGCCGCACATCTCGTCGACGACGAGGGATTTCACCGGTTGGTGATCGATCCGGCGGCCGACAACGAGCCGGCGATCCGCTGCTACGCGAAGGTCGGCTTCAAACCCGTCGGGATCATGCGCCAGTACGAGCGCGGCGCCGACGGAACCTGGCACGACGGCCTGCTGATGGACCTGCTGGCCGCGGAACTCGCGCGCTGACCCATCGGCGACGGTGGGCCCGCCAGGACCCACCGCCGCCGCTCTCACCCGTCACCCGGAGGTGGCAGGAGTCTCCGTCGTCGCGACCTGCCGGCTGCGGATCGGCAGGGTCAGGCTCAGCAGCCCGCCGTCGCGCTCACCCGGCCCGGTCACCCCGAGGCGGCGGAGCGTCCGCAACATCGCGACGTTGTCGGCGCCGACGTGCGCCACGACGGCCTCGAGGTCGGCGCGATCCGCCCACGCGCTCAGCCGCCGCAGCAGGGCGGTGCCGATGCCCCGGCGCTGCCACTCGTGGTCGACCAGCAGTGATGCCTCGCCGAGGTCACCTTCGGTGCGCAAGGAGGCCATGGCCACGACCCGCTCCCCGGCCGTGGCGAGCAGGGTCACCCCGGTCCCCGGCTCGACCAGGCGGCGCAGCCGGGACTCCGAGGGGCTGTCGGCGTGCAGGCGGCGCACACCCTCGAGGTCGTCTCCGGCCGCCTCCCGGACGAGCAGCTCCGAGCCGTCCGGCAGGAGCAGGGTGACCTGATCGGCGCCCCGTCGCAGGGCCGCGCTGCTCACCTCGACCAGCGCCTGCGCCCGCGCGTATTCCGCCGGGGTGAACGCGGGCGCCGGGCGCATCACCTCGTACGTGCCGCCGGCCGGGTCGATCAGCGTCATGTGCTGCTCGTCGTAGCCGTGCAGGACCACCGTGCCGGCCGGGCGCCAGCGCACCTCGGCGGCGTCCAGCAGGGCGACCAACGCCTCGCCCAGCGCGTCGGGGTCGTGCACCAACCGGCCGGCCAGCGCCAGCGCCCGGGTGGGTTGATCGGCCAGTCCCTGCGCCTCGGCACGGGTGACGAACGCCTCCCGGCCGCGACCGCGTGCGATCGCCGTCAGGAGCTCGAACTCCGACATGGTGTCCGGGGCGTCGACGAGGAAGTCGTCGACGGCGCCGCCCTCGGTCGTGTGCACCTGGACGGCCAGGATGTTGACCGAGCGCAGGGCGAGGCTCGCGGTGAGCACCGACAGGTAGCCCGGGCGGTCGTCGACCGTCGCCCGGATCCGCCACAGCGCCATGGGCCGGCACTCCCTTGCAGAGTGGAGTCGTCTGTACCGAACCTAAGCGTCTCTCGCAGGTGTTACCCGGACATTGCCTGAGCTGGGAAAACTATGAGGGTTCGATCACACCCGAGGCCACCGGCGGCACACCGGCGCGGTCGAGCCGGTCGCCGAGGATCACCGCGGCGGCCCGGACGAGCTGGGCGATCCGGTCGACCTCGGTCACGTGGAACGCGGCGGCGGGCAGCTCGTCGTCGTCCGCGCGGGCCACGACCAGCACCAGCCCGGCGCGGCCGAAGGGTGCCACGGCGTAGCGGGTGCCGTCGGGGCCGGTCATCGGGCGCGCGCGCAGCGGGGTGACCTCCGGCAGGCGCAGCGGGTCGGGGGCGCGCCAGCTCGCGTACGCCACCGACGGCTCGCCACCGGCGGTCAGGCGCAGCGACGGCTCGTCGGCCGGCAGCGGGCGGGGCGCGGCGGAGCGGGCGGCCCAGTCGGGCGGCACCACCGCGGCGGCGGCCCAGTCGGCGGCGAGCAGCCCCGGCACGGCGTCGACGAGCGTCGCGAGCCCGTCCGCCGGATTGGCGGCGACCTGCGCCAGCAGCTCGGCGTCGTGACCGCCCGACACCGGCGCCCCGATCGCCTTCCACACGCCGTCGACCTGGACGCCAGGGATAGCGGCGAGGCCGGCGAGGAGCCGCTCGACGCGGGACGCGCCCGGCCACACGACGGTGAAGTCGTCCACGGCCCGGCCACTGAGCCGCTCCAGCACCACGACCTGGACGATGTCGGCACCGGCGACGCCGAGTGTGCGCGCCACCTGGCCCAGGGCGCCCGGGCGGTCCGGCAGGGTGACCCGTACCCGCAGCAACATGCAACTCCTCCCGTCGGATGGGACGGCACGGCGGTGCCGTCCCGCTGGCGCCAGCCTGCCGGAGCGGCGTTTCACACCCGTTGCGCCGCCGTGTCCCGGTCGTCAAGGCGCGCCGAAATGCCCTGAATCACTCTCAGGGTAGGACGGGTCACGCGGACGCGCGACGGACCAGATGGGTGTCGAGCAGAACGTGGGAATTCCCGACCGGCTCCCGCCGGATGAGGCTGACCAGGAGTTCGGCCATGCGCCGGCCCATCTCCTCGACCGGCTGGTGGACCGTGGTCAGCGGTGGCTCGCATTGCCGGGCGACGGGTGCGTCCTCGAAGCCGATCAGGGCCACGTCCTGCGGCACCCGCAGGCCGGCGTCGCGCAGCGCGCGCAGCGCCCCGCTCGCCATCAGGTCGGACGCGGCGAACACCGCATCGACGTCGGGGTCGCGGGCCAGCACGGCGCGCATGGCGGCCGCCCCGCCCTCCTCGCTGAAGTCGCCGTACGCGACCACCTCGGCACCGCGCACCGCGGCACGGTAACCGGCCAGCCGGGCGCGCCCCACCTCCATGTCCTGCGGCCCGGCGACCGTCGCGACGCGGCGGGCGCCGTTGGCGATCAGATACTCCACCGCCTGGCGGGCGCCGGACGCGTTGTCGACGTCGACGAAGAAGTCCTCGGGATGCGGATGGGAGGGCCGGCCGCCGAGCACGAACGGCATCCCCCGCTGGCGCAGCATCCCGGGCAACGGGTCCTCGTCGTGCAGGGAGAGCAGCAGGACGCCGTCGACGTGCTGGTCGGTCAGGTGGGTCTCGACGCGTTCCCGCTGCTGGGCGGAGGCGGCCATGGCGAGCCACAGCTGCAGCGGCGTCTCCAGCAGGGCGGCGTTGATCCCGCGCAGCACCCCGGCGAAGAACGGCTCGCCGAAGATCCGCTCCTGCGATTCGGAGACGACCAGCGCGACCGAGTCCGTGCGCTGCGTGACCAGGGAGCGGGCGGCGCGGTTGGGAACGTAGCCGAGCTCGAGGATCGCCGCCTCCACGGCCGCCTTCGCCTGCGGGCTGACCTGGGAGGACCCGTTGAGGACGCGGGATGCCGTGCCCCGGCCCACCCCGGCGCGCGCCGCGACGGCGTCGAGCGTGGGGCGACCCGGGGATCGGACGGGCTGCCTGGTCATGGGCGCATTTTCTCCTGCCGTACGGTTTAGGGTTGCGGCATGATCTGCCGCGCCTGCCGCGAGCGACGGCACGAGGACTGCAGGGGCGGGTCCTGGTGTGACTGCCAGCACCGGCCCGTCGAGCCCACGCCGCCCGTGACCGGCCCGGCCTCGCCATGATCCTCGATGAGCTGCTCGAGCGCTACCCGCGAGGAGTGGAACCGGCACTGCGGGTCAACTTCATCGCCAGCGTGGACGGGGCGGTGACGCTCGACGGCAAGTCCGGCCCGCTGGGCGGCCCGGGCGACAAACAGATCTTCGACCTGCTCCGGATGACCTGCGACGCCCTGGTGGTCGCTGCGGGCACGGTACGCACCGAGCAGTACGACGCGCTGCGCCTCGACCGGACGGGCCGCGTGTGGCGCCGGGACCAGGGGCTCCCCGAGTTCCCGCTCATGGTGATCGTCTCGAGCTCGCTCGACCTCGACCCGGCACAGTTGGTCTTCTCCGACGCGCCCGTCCGTCCGCTCGTCGTGACGCACGCCGGGCCGACGCCACCGCCCGGCCTGGCGGACGTCGCGGAAATCCTCCGCCTGGGTGACGACGAGGTGGATCTGGCCGCGATGGTCGACGAGCTGCACCGGCGCGGCGCGACGCAGGTGCTGTGCGAGGGCGGCCCGCGTCTCTTCGGCGCCCTGATCGCCGCCGACCTGGTCGACGAGGTCTGCCTGACCGTCTCGCCGCTGCTCGCGGGCGGCAGCGCGGGCCGGATCGCCGCCGGCCCGCCGGGTCCGCCCCGGCGCATGGCACTGCGCAGCATCCTGGCCGAGGACGACATGCTCTTCCTCCGGTACGCACGCAGAAGCTAGAAGTTGTGGACAAGCCTGTGGACGACCCCTAGAAGTTGTGGACAACGCGTGCCAACCGACGCGGCGTCCGACAACTGTCGTACCTCTGGTGCAACATGATCGGCGTGTCAGAAGAAGCAGTCGAAGCAAGCGAACCGGTCGGGCGCGTTCTCGGCACCGCCGATGCCACCCCGTTGCAGTTCTGGACGGCGGTGACGCCGGGCAGCTACCTGCAGCTCGACGACGTGGTCGTGACCAGCCGGGACCTGCCCGACCGCGAGCCGGTGAAGATCGCCGGGGTGGTCACCCAGGTCCGTGCGCGGCACGAGGGCGCGCAGTTCGACTCCGACGTGTTCGCCATCGCCGAGGGCACCCTGCCCGCGCTGGTGCAGGAGGCGGCCGAGGTCACCACCACCCGGGTCGACCCCGAGCTCTACGTGCCGCCGGCCCCCGGCGCGGTCGTGCACCGGGCCTCCGGCTCGGCCCGCGACGCGGCGCTGCACTTCGACCGGATGGAGCGCCGGGTCCCCATGGGCACCGGCCGCGACGGCGTCCCGGTCTTCCTCAACGCCGACTTCCTCGACGGCACCCGCGGCGCCCACGTGTCGATCTCCGGGATCTCGGGCGTGGCGACCAAGACGAGCTTCGCGACGTTCCTGCTCTTCTCGGTGTTCCGCTCGGGCGCGCTGGGCGCCGACGGCACCAACGCGCGAGCGCTGATCTTCAACGTCAAGGGCGAGGACCTGCTCTTCCTCGACCACGAGAACACCAAGCTCGACGACTCGACCATGGCCGGCTACAAGCTGCTCGGGCTGCCGGCGTCGGCGTTCCCGGACGTGCGGGTCTACGCGCCACCCCGCGCCGGCGACTCCTCCGGTGCTCCGGACGTGAACAGCCGGCTCACCGGGGTGGACAGCTTCTACTGGACGCTCGAGGAGTTCTGCGCCGGCCGCCTCCTGCCGTACGTGTTCGCCGACGCCGACGACGAGCGCCAGCAATACACGATGGTCGTGCACTCGGTCACCGCGCACCTGCACCGGCACGCCGTCGCGGCCGAGGGGGGCATCAGCATCGACGGGCGCCGCCTGGGGTCGTACGGCGACCTCGTCGACCACATCGTCGACCAGCTCACCGACGACGAGACCCGATCCACCTGGGCGGGCAGCGCGGTCAACATGGGCACGGTCAACGCCTTCGCCCGGCGCCTCATCGGCAGCAAGCGCGACCTGTCCCGGCTGATCCGCGGCGACCTCGCGGCCCGCCGCCCGCACCAGATCAAGACCGCGGAGAGCGCCCAGGTCACGGTCGTCGACCTGCACAACCTGCCCGACCGGGCGCAGCGCTTCGTGGTCGGCGTGACGCTCAAGACCGAGTTCGACGACAAGGAGAAGTCCGGCACCGGCCGGCCGCTGCTCTTCGTGGTCCTCGACGAGCTCAACAAGTACGCCCCGCGCGAGGGCTCGTCGCCGATCAAGGAGGTGCTGCTCGACATCGCCGAGCGCGGCCGCTCCCTCGGCGTGATCCTCATCGGCGCGCAGCAGACGGCCAGCGAGGTCGAGCGCCGCATCGTGACCAACTCGGCGATCCGGGTCGTCGGCCGCCTCGACCCGGCCGAGGCCTCCCGCCCGGAGTACGGCTTCCTGCCCCCGGCCATGCGCCAGCGCGCCCTGCTGGCCCGGCCGGGCACGATGTTCGTCAACCAGCCCGACATCCCGGTGCCGCTCTGCGTGGAGTTCCCGTTCCCGGCCTGGGCCACCCGCAAGTCGGAGTCCGGGCCGCCGCCGATCGGCACCCAGCGCTCGATCGTGCAGGGCGCCGACCCGTTCGCGGTAGTCGGCGGACGCGGCGGTTCGCCGGACGACGACATTCCGTTCTAGGGTCATCCGATGCGCATCCTGCACACCTCCGACTGGCATGTCGGAAAAGTCCTCAAGGGACGCAACCGGCACGAGGAGCACATCCGCGTGCTCTCCGACGTCGTCGAGGTCGCGCGTGAGGAGCGGCCGGACCTGGTGATCGTGGCCGGCGACCTCTACGACACGGCTGCGCCCTCGCCGGACTCCACCCGGGTGGTGACCCGGGCGCTGTCGGCGCTGCGCCAGACCGGTGCCCGGGTGGTGGCCATCGGCGGCAACCACGACAACGGGCAGGCGCTGGATGCGCTGCGGCCCTGGGCCGACGCGGCCGGCATCGAGCTGCGCGGCTCGGTCCGCGACAAACCGGACGACCTCATCCTCCGGGGCGAGACGGCGAACGGGGAGCGCTGGCAGCTGGCGGCGCTGCCGTTCCTGTCCCAGCGCTACGCGATCCGGGCCGTGGAGATGTACGAGCTGACCGCCGCCGAGGCCACCCAGACGTACGCCGACCATGTCGCCCGCCTGATCGCCCGCCTCGCCGAGGGCTTCGACGAGCCGGGCGTGGTCAACCTGCTCACCGCCCACCTGACCGTGGTCGGCGCCAGCACGGGCGGCGGCGAGCGCGAGGCGCACACGGTGATGGGATACGCGGTGCCGGCCACCGTCTTCCCGCCGAATGCGCACTACGTCGCCCTGGGCCACCTGCACCGGGCACAGCGGGTCATCGGTCCGTGCCCGGTGCGTTACAGCGGGAGCCCCCTCGCGGTGGACTTCGGCGAGGAGGAAAACGTCTGCTCGGTCGCCATCGTCGACGTCTCCACCGACAAGGCGGCTCAGGTGCGCGACGTGCCGCTGGCCTCGGCGCGCACGCTGCGTACGGTCCGGGGCAGCCTCGATCAGCTCGCCACGGTGAACCTTCCGGACGCGTGGCTGCGTGTTTACGTCCGTGAGACGCCGCGGGTGGGGCTGCGCGAGGACGTGCAGGACCTGCTGCCCAACGCGCTCGAGGTGCGCATCGACCCCGACATGGTGCCCGACAAGGCGGGCGAACGCATGGCGCAGCGCGCGGGCCGTTCGCCGCGCGAGCTCTTCGGCGACTACCTGGACAGCCGCGGCAACGCCGAGGAAGGCGTCCGCGAACTCTTCGACGAGCTGTATGACGAGGTGAGCACCCCGCAATGAGGCCTTTGCGGCTCGACATGGCCGGGTTCACGGTGTTCCGCGACGAGACCACCGTGGACTTCACCGACGCCGACTACTTCGCCCTGGTCGGCCCGACCGGCTCCGGCAAGTCCACCGTGCTCGACGGCATCTGCTTCGCCCTGTACGGCACCGTGCCCCGGTGGGGCGGCACCCGGGGTATCGGCAACGCGCTGGCCCCGTCGGCGACCGAGGCCCGGGTGCGGCTGGTCTTCGAGTCGGCCGGCTCGCGCTACGTCGCGACCCGGGTGGTGCGCCGCGACGGCCGGGGCAACGTCAAGACCGCCGGCGCGGGGCTGCAGCTCATGCCACCGGGCTTCGACGTCACCCGGCTCGACACCGGGATGAGCCTGGACGACCTGGGCGATGTGCTCGCGGGCACCCCGGCCGAGATGGACCGCGCGATCGTGGAGGCGGTCGGGCTCCCGTACGAGCAGTTCACCAGCTGTGTCGTGCTCCCGCAGGGCCAGTTCGCCGACTTCCTGCACGCCAAGCCCGCGACCCGCCAGCAGATCCTGGTGAACCTGCTCGGCCTGCACGTGTACGAGGAGGTGCAGACCCGCGCCGCCAACCGGGCGACCAAGGCCGAGGCCCAGCTGGCGGTCGTCGACCAGGCGCTGGCCGGGCTCGCCGACGCCGACGACGAGGCGGTCGACGCGGCCGCCGCCAGGCTCGCCGCGATGCGCGACCTGACGACCGCGGTCGAGGAGGCCATGCCGCGGCTGCGCGCCGTACGCGAAAGGGAGACCGAGCTGGCAGCCGCGCGCGACGCCATCGCCGGGGAGCTCGCGGCACTGGCCCGGGTCGAGGCACCGGCCGGCAGCGTGCGGGTGGCCGAGGCCGCGGCCACCGCGCAGGCCGCGCTCACCGAGGCGGCCGCCGGCGTGCGCGCCGCCGAGGAGCACGAAGAAAAGGTACGCGGTGAGCTGGCCGCCGCCGGTGACGCGGGCTCGCTCGGGCTGCTGCTGGACCGGCACGTCGAGTGCGACCGGCTGACCAGCCAGGCGGAGTGGTTCGCGGGCGAGGTATCGGTCGCCGAGGTGGAGTACAAGGACGCCGTCACCGCCGCGGAGCTGGCCCGGTCCGCGCAGCTCGGCGCCGAACAGCTCCTCGAGCAGGCCCGGCTCGACTACGCGGAGGCGCAGACCCTCGATCGGGCCGCGGCGCTGCGCGCGCACCTGACCGCCGGGCACGAGTGCCCGGTCTGCGAGCAGAAGGTGACCACGGTGCCGCCCATGCCAGAGGGCTCGGCGGTGCAGGCCGCCGAACGCCAGGGCAAGGCAGCCCGGGCCGCTGCCGATGTGGCAACGACGGCGTGGAAGCAGCGCGACGCCGTCGCCCGGGAGCTGGAACGCGGCCTGGACCGCAAGCGTGCGCAGTTCGAGCAGCACAAGGCCCGGCTCGCCGAGGTCAAGGCGGGCCTCGCCGACTCGCCCGGCGTCGAGGCGCTGCGCACCCGGCTGGCCGAGCTGACCCGGCTGCAGCGCAAGCTCGACGAGGCCGGTGCCGCGGTGCGCACCGCCCGCGAGGCGCAGCGCAAGGCTCAGGGCGCGGTCGCCGCGGCCGAGGAGCAACAGCGCGCGGCGTGGCGGGCGTTCGACGCCGTCCGTGACGCCGTCGCCCGGTTCGCGCCCCCGCCGGCCGACCGGGACGACCTCGCCGGCGCCTGGTCCGCCCTGGTGGAGTGGGCCCAGCAGTCGGCGCGCCGCCGCCAGGCCGACCGCGACGAGGCAACGGTCGCGGTCGAGGCCGCCCACGCGGAGACCCAGCGCACCCGCGCCGCCGTCGCCGGCCTCTTCACCGACCGTGGTCTGCCCGCCCCGGCGGGAGCCGCCGACGCCGACCTGATCCGCGCGGCGGCCGTCGCGGCCGAGCGGGCCCAGGCGGCATGGCAGCGCCTCTCCGACCGCCGAGAGGAAGCCCGCGCCTACGCCGAGCAACGAGCCGCCCTGGTGCGCGACGGCCGGGTGGCCAAGTCCCTCGCCGGCCACCTGCGCGCCAACAACTTCGAGCGCTGGCTGCTCGAGGAGGCGCTGGACCTGCTGGTCGACGGCGCCTCCCGGATCCTGCGCGAGCTCACCGGTGGCCAGTACGACCTGATCCACGACAAGGGCGAGTTCTTCGTCATCGACCACCACGACGCCGGCCTGCGCCGGGCCGTCCGCACGCTGTCGGGCGGCGAGACGTTCCAGGCCTCACTGGCCCTGGCGCTGGCGCTGTCGGAGCAGCTGGCCGGGATGTCGACCACCGCCGCGAGCCTGGAGTCGATCGTGCTGGACGAGGGCTTCGGCACGCTCGACGCGGCAACGCTGGACGTGGTCGCCGCGACCCTCGAGAACCTCGCGGCCCGGGGCGACCGGATGGTCGGCGTCGTCACGCACGTGCACGCCCTGGCCGAGCGGGTGCCGGTGCGGTTCGAGGTGCACAAGGACGCGCGTACGGCGCACGTGGAGAGGGTCGGCCTGTGACGCGGATGTACGTCGACGCGTGGGACCCGGCGTACGGGGCGTCGTTCGAAGGCGGCGACTCGGACGGCCCGGCCTCACCGAGCAGCGCCCAGGTGGACACGGACGTCGAGGTGCCCGCGGCGCAGTGGGCGCCGATCGACGTGTCGGCCCGGGTGCGCTGCCCCGACGTGGTCTACCTGGTCGACGGCGTACGCCGCAACGACGCCGGCCTGTGGACCGCGGAGGAGGACGGCCAGTCGTACGCGGGGCTCGCCGCCTCGTACGCGGCCGGAGTCGTCCGGTGCGACCTGCGCCGGGGAGTGGCCGAGCTGGCCGGCGCGCGCGTCGGCCGGGGCCTGTTCACCGCCAGCCCGTCGGCCGGGGACGTGCAGGCCGGCTCGGTGCGCTACGAGGTCCACCGGGTCAGCGGCACCGGCGAGGCCAGCAAGCTCCCGGCCGCAGTCCAGGGTCCGCTGACCGCCCTCGAGATCGAGATCTCCGGCGAGGCCCGCACCCACGGCACGGACGGCGCCGACCTGCTCGTCGTCGACGGCCCGCTGCGGAACCGCCGCCAGCTGCCGCGCACGATCGGCTACGTGAAGACCCAGCAGAAGCAGTACCTGCCGGCCCAGCTCACCCAGGTGGTGACCGCGCTGCGGCCGGGCCAGCGAACGCCGGTCTTCGCCCTCGGCACGGTCTGGGGCGGCTGGTCCTGGTACCTGCGCCTGCCGGGAGCCTCGGGAGCGCCGTGGTCGGGGATCGTCCGGGTGGAGTGCTCGCCCGATCTGACCCCGGATCAGGCGATCGAGCTCGCCGAGCTGTCGGGGGCGACGCTGCCACGGTTCGCGTCGTCGGCGTACAAGGATCCCCGGGCGCCGCAGAACCTGGTGCCGATCGCCGGGCTGGAGCGGCGGTTGCGGGGGATGCTCGGGGATTCGCGGGTGCTGCATCGCGCGCTGACACTCGCCACCGCCCGCACCCGCTGACGGCCGCGCTCCCGCGCCCGCAGGGGCGGCGGGCGGCTCGGTTGCCTGTGCTGGGTGATGGGCCGCGCTCCGGCGCCCGCGGCGTCGGGGTCCGTGCTGGGTGGTGGGCCGCGCTTTTGGTGTCCGCGGGTGGGGTCCGTGCTGGGTGGTGGGCCGCGCTTTTGGTGTCCGCGGGGTGGGGGTCCCGTGCTGGGTGGTGGGCCGCGCTTTTGGTGTCCGCGGGTGGGGTCCGTGCTGGGTGGTGGGCCGCGCTTTTGGTGTCCGCGGGGTGGGGGTCCCGTGCTGGGTGGTGGGCCGCGCTTTCGGTGTCCGCGGGTGGGGTCCGTGCTGGGTGGTGGGCCGCGCTTTTGGTGTCCGCGGGGTGGGGGTCCC